>CAWEBT010000013.1:0-513643 GCA_963807335.1 uncultured Actinomycetota bacterium | reverse complement strand
TGTGGAGCCATTCGGCTGTCGTGCGGCGGGACTGATCGACCACTGTGCAAACCCTCGCTCAGCCCGAGAGCCGTTGCCTGGAGTCTGGGTCTTCGTGGTGTGTGCCGCCCCTTGACTTGCCGAGTGCGCGCGGCCAAGACTCGATCATCTGGTGCCGGCGCCCGCTGGCACCATGCCCACCGTGCTGAGGGAGCCCTGGTCGTGAAGAAGCTCATCAACGATCCCGCCGACGTTCTAGCCGAGTCCCTGCGCGGAGTCGCGGCGGCACATCCGGAGCTGCGGGTGGACCACGAGCACCGGATCATCTACCGGGCTGAGGCCAAGTCCGCCGGGAAGGTGGCGCTGATCTCCGGTGGCGGTTCGGGACACGAGCCGTTGCACGGCGGGTTCGTCGGACCGGGCATGCTCGACGCCGCGTGCGCCGGCGAGGTGTTCACCTCACCCACGCCCGACCAGATGGCCGAGGCGACCACGAGCGTGGACCGAGGCGCAGGTGTGCTGCACATCGTGAAGAACTACACCGGCGACGTCATGAACTTCGAGATGGCCGGCGAGCTGGCCGCGGCCGACGGCGGCGTCGACGTCCGCACGGTCGTCACTCGCGACGACGTCGCGGTGGAGGACTCCACCTACACCGCCGGTCGTCGAGGCGTCGGGGTCACAGTGCTGCTGGAGAAGATCGTCGGGGCGGCGGCGGAGGAGGGCCAGGACCTCGATGCCGTCGAGAGCCTGGCACAGCGGGTGAGCGACGGGGGCCGTTCGATGGGGATCGCGCTGACCAGCTGCACGGTGCCGTCCGCAGGCAAGCCCACCTTCGACCTTCCGGAGAACGAGATCGAGGTCGGTGTCGGCATCCACGGGGAGCCCGGACGCCATCGCCTGCCGCTGGTCGGCGCTTCCGAGATCGCCCGTCAGCTGGTCGACCCGGTGCTCGCGGACCACGACTTCACCTCGGGCCCCACCATCGTCCTGCTCAACGGCATGGGTGGCACGCCGCTCATCGAGCTCTACCTGATGTACGGCGAGGTGACCGACCTGCTGGCGAGCGCCGGGGTCGAGATCGGCCGGTGCCTGGTGGGCAACTACATCACTTCGCTCGACATGGCCGGCGCCTCGCTGACCCTGCTGGCCGCCGACGAGGAGATGCTGCGCCTGTGGGACGCCCCGGTGAGTACCCCCGGCCTGAGGTGGGGGGTCTGAGAGATGACCGGGTCCGTGACGCAGGCGCAGCTCGTGCGCTGGTTGGGCACCTTCCGCGACTCGGTGCACGAGCACCGCGACTACCTCACCGAGTTGGACGCTGCCATCGGCGACGCCGACCACGGCACCAACCTGACCCGGGGGATGGATGCGGTGATGGCGGTCCTGGACGCCGACGACGCCCCGGACACGGCAGCGAGCATGCTCAAGGCTGTGGGGATGAAGCTGGTCAGCACGGTGGGCGGTGCCAGCGGCCCGCTCTACGGCACCTTCTTCCTCCGGGCGTCGGCTGTCGCCGGGGACGCTGAGACCCTCGATGCCGAGGCAGTCCTCGGGATGCTCCGGGCCGGAGTCGAGGGCCTCGCGGCCCGGGGCAAGGCGGAGCCGGGCGACAAGACCATGGTCGACGCCCTGACACCGGCGGTCGAGGCCCTTGCTGACGCGATGGGCAACGGCGATGACCTCACCGCCGGACTCCGGGCCGCCGCTGATGCGGCGGCAGCGGGGCGCGAGGCTACGACCGAGCTGGTGGCCCGCAAGGGTCGGGCCAGCTATCTGGGAGAGCGCAGCAAGGGGCACACCGACCCGGGCGCCGCCTCGGCCACGATGCTGGTCGAGGCCCTCGCGGATGCCGTCGCGTGACGGAGTCGCTGTGATCGGCATCGTGGTCGTCTCCCACAGCCGTGCCCTGGCCGACGCGGTGGTGGAGCTGGCCACCCAGATGACCCCCGACGACGGTCCTACGGTGGCGGTCGCCGCCGGGGCTGATGGCGGACTCGGCACCGACGCCACCGCGGTGGCGGCGGCGCTGGAAGCGGCAGCGAGCCCCGACGGCGTGCTCGTGCTGATGGACCTTGGCTCGGCAGTCATGAGCGCGGAGCTGGCGATCGAGCTCGCCGACCTCGGCGGGGCGGAGGTGCGGTTGAGCCCGGCGCCCCTGGTCGAGGGCCTGGTCGCGGCCGTCGTCCGCGCCGCGGGTGGCGCCGATCTCGCCACCGTGGCGCGGGAGGCAGAGTCCGCGCTGAAGCCGAAGCAGAGCGCCCTCGGCCTGCCCGCGGCAGCGGGACCGTCGGAAGCGGACGGCAGCGCTGACGCGCCGGACGCGTCGGTGACGCTCACGCTGATCAATCCCACCGGGCTGCACGCCCGTCCGGCGGCCCAGCTGGCCACGGCGCTCGGCCGGCTCGACGCGGAGGTCGTGGTCGCCGCGAACGGTCGGGAGGCAGACGGCGCGAGCTCGATGGAGCTGCTCACGCTCGGCACCGAGATGGGGGCCGAGATCACGGTCTCGGCCACGGGGCCCGACGCGCAGCGAGCGGTCGACACCGCCCGCACCCTGGTAGAGGAGGGGTTCGGGGAGCTCGACGCCGAGGCGACGTGACCGGCGCGCAACCCCTGTACTGAGCTACTTGAATGGCTACCCGAACGGCGACCGGACGGTCCGCAGGTGGCGCCCGAACCGTGCCGGCTGCGGTAGCGGCGATGGCAGACTCGCTCCGGTGACCTTCGACCCCGCCCACCGTCAGTCGCACGCGCAGGTCCGGATGGAGTGGGGCCCCACCGGTGCCGCCGCCGTCGCGGGTGATGTCGACATCGCGGTCGTCGTCGACGTGCTCTCCTTCACCACCACCCTCTCGGTGGCGGTCGAGCGCGCGATGACCGTCTTTCCCTATCGGTGGAAGGACGACGGCGCCGCCGGGTACGCCGCGGCGCGCGGCGCGGTGCTCGCGGTCGGACGCTTCGAGGAGGGCGGCGTGGCCGGCCGGGTGACCCTCTCGCCCGCCTCGCTGGACCAGGTGAGCGGGGTCGAGCGCATCGTGCTGCCCTCGCCCAACGGCTCCACGATCGCCTTCCTGCTGGCCGAGTCGGGGGCCCGGGTGGTCGGCGCCTGCCTGCGCAACGCGCCCGCGGTGGCGGCGTGGCTGCGCCCGCACCTGGCCGATGGCGCGCGGGTGGCGGTCGTGCCGGCCGGGGAGCGGTGGCCGGACGGGTCGCTACGGCCGGCCGTCGAGGACCTGTGGGGTGCCGGTGCGGTGCTGGCCGGTCTTGACGACACCGGCTTCAGCCCCGAGGCACGGGTCGCCGCGGCCGCCTTCCGGGCCGTCGAGCCGGTGCTGGCGCGCGACCTGGGCGCGTGCGCCGGCGGCCTGGAGCTGGCCGCTGCGGGCTTCGCCGACGACGTACGCATCGCCGGTGACCACGCGGTGAGCGAGGTCGTGCCGGTGCTCGACGGCGAGGCGTTCGTGGCGGCCGGCCAGGAGTCCGACGGACGCGACCGATGGGCTGTCGGCGGACCTTGGTAGACAGGGGCGCATGCCCGACACCGAGACCGTGAGCCCCGCCGCGACCACGGACGTGCGCCGGGCCGCCGAGGAGCACCTGCGCGCGCTCGTCGGCAGTGCCGAGGCCCGGCTGCGCGACGACCAGTGGTCGGCGATCGAGGCGCTGGCCGTCGACCGGCGCCGGGCGCTCGTGGTGCAGCGCACCGGCTGGGGCAAGTCGGCGGTCTACTTCGTGGCCACCCTCCTGCTGCGCGCCCAGGGCGCCGGACCGACGATCATCGTGTCGCCGCTGCTCGCGCTGATGCGCAACCAGATCGCCGCGGCCGAGCGGGCCGGCATCCGCGCGGTCACCATCAACTCCACCAACATCGAGCAGTGGCAGCCGATCAACGACGCGATCAACGCGGGTGAGATCGACGTCTTGCTGGTGAGCCCGGAGCGGCTCAACAACCCGGGCTTCCGTGACGAGGTGCTGCCGCGGCTGGCGGCGACCGCCGGCCTGCTGGTCATCGACGAGGCGCACTGCATCTCCGACTGGGGTCACGACTTCCGGCCCGACTACCGCCGCATCCGCACCCTGCTCGACGACCTGCCCGACGGCATCCCGGTGCTGGCCACGACCGCCACCGCCAACGCCCGGGTCACCGACGACGTGGCCGAGCAGCTCGGTCGCGACGTGCTGGTGCTGCGTGGCTCGCTGGACCGCGCGTCGCTCCGGCTGGGCGTCGTCCGGCTGCGGACCGCCGAGCAGCGTCTCGCCTGGCTGGCCGACCACCTGGCCGAGCAGCCGGGCTCCGGCATCGTCTACTGCCTCACCGTGGCGCAGACCCAGGAGGTCGCCGCCTACCTCCGCTCGCGCGGGCACGAGGTCGCTGCCTACTCCGGCCAGACCGAGACGACCGAGCGGCAGGCGCTCGAGCAGGCGCTGGTCGACGGCCGGGTCAAGGCGCTGATCGCGACGAGCGCGCTGGGCATGGGCTTCGACGCGAGCCTGGGCTTCGTCGTCAACCTCGGTGCCCCGGCCTCGCCGGTGGCCTACTACCAGCAGGTCGGCCGTGCCGGCCGAGGCACCGATGACGCCACCGTCGTGCTGCTGCCCGCCATCGAGGACCGCGACATCTGGGCCTACTTCGGCTCGCTCGCCTTCCCGCGCGAGGAGCTGGTGCGCCAGACCCTCGAGGTGCTGGCCGGCGCCGGCAAGCCGCTGAGCACGGCAGCGCTCGAGACGTACGTCGAGCTCAACCGCAACCGGCTCGAGACGATGCTCAAGGTGCTCGACGTCGACGGCGCGGCCCGCCGCGTGCAGGGCGGGTGGACCGCCACCGGCCAGCCGTGGAGCTACGACGCCGACCGCTACGCCCGCGTGGCCGAGGCCCGGGAGCGCGAGCAGCAGGCGATGCTGACCTACCTCGACACCGACCGGTGCCGCATGCAGTACCTCCGCGACCAGCTCGACGACCCTGCCTCCGAGCCGTGCGGGCGTTGCGACAACTGCGGCGGCCTGACCCTGTCGAGCGCGGTCTCCGAGGCCTCGGTGAGCGAGGCGCACGAGCGGCTGAGTCGTCCGGGGGTCGCGCTGGAGCCCCGGAAGATGTGGCCGTCGGGGCTCGGCACGCTCGGCATCGACCTCAAGGGGAAGATCTCCGGCGGCGCCGCGGAGGGGCGGACCGTCGCTCGGCTCACCGACCTCGGGCACGGCCAGGCGTTGCGCGACCTGTTCCGGCCAGGGGACGTGACCGACGGGCCGGTGCCGCCCGGCCTGGCCCGCGCGGTGCTCGAGGTGATGAAGGACTGGGCCGCGCAGTGGCCGGAGCGTCCGGTGGCGATCGTCCATGTCGAGTCCGCGAGCCGGCCGACCCTGACCCGCGACCTGGCCGAGGGCATCTCCCGGGTCATGCAGATCCCGGTGGTCGGCCGCTACGCCATCGTCGATCCCGACGTGCGGCCCGGGCAGGGCGCGATGAACTCCGCCCAGCGGGTCGCGGCCGTCACCCGCCGCTTCGACCTCCAGGCCGATGTCCCCGCCGGACCGGTGCTGCTCGTCGACGACCTGGTGGTCACCGGCTGGACCGTCACCCTCGCGGCCCGCGCCCTCCAGGCGGCCGGCGCGACCGTCGTGCTGCCGTTGGCGCTCGGGACGCAGAGCTGAGCCACCGGGCCTGACCGGGGCTGAGCTACCTCTGCCTCAGGTGGTCGTAGTAGTCGCGCGGCGCGCCGTCGCGGTCGATCAGCGACAGCAGCTTCAGGCCACCGACCTCCACCGTCCGTGAGCTCACCCAGGCCAGCGCGATCGACGGGATCGCGACCAGGACGGCGGTCAGGACGAAGAACGCTCCCGGGCGAGCCTCGGGAAGCGCGCCGATGCTGCCGAGGAACCGCATCACCGGCTCGTGGATCAGGTAGATGCCGTACCCCAGACCGCCGATCCAGGCCAGCGGCCGCCATTCCAGCACCCGCGGCCACGGGCCGTCGTGCAGCACGATCGACGACATCGCGACGGTGATCGCGAGCGCGTACGCCGGATGCCACCACTCGCCGGCCATCGTCAACGGCCGGGTCGCCACCAGGGCGGCGAGCGCGGCCAGGCCGACCACGGCGAGCAGCCCGCGGGCGCGACCGGCGAGCCGGACCCCAGCGGCCACGGCCACCGCCAGGGCGGTGCCGAGGCCGAAGGACGCCGCCCGCGAGATCGGCGAGAACCACGTCGACCAGTCGTCCAGCGGCGGCTGACTGACCAGGATGGTCCAGGACAGGTGGCCCAGCCCGACCAGGGTCAACAGGACCGGCAGTGCCGAGGCGACGGCCAGGCGGCCGCGGCGGCTGCCGGCGCGGCGTACTCCTGCGGCCACCAGCGGCACGGACAGCGCCATCAGCACGTAGAAGTGGAACTCCACGCCGAGCGACCACGCCGGGCCGACGGTCCAGAAGATGTAGTCGTCGCTGTAGACGTGCGTGAACGTCAGGTGCATGAGCAGGTCCTGCCAGTGCCCGGGCAACGACGGGTTGGTCGTGGTCCAGACGACGAGCACGACGACGTAGTAGAGCGGCAGCAGCCGCGCCATCCGCCGGAACAGCAGCACCCAGCCCGGTCTCGCCGGGCCGTTGCCGAGCGCTGCCCGGGCGACGGGCAGCCAGAGCACGAATCCGGACAGCACGAAGAACATCTCGACGAAGAGCTCGGTGCCGAGCATCGCCCGGTGGGCGCCTCCCGACCACGGCCAGACGCCCTCGGCGCCGGTGCGGTTGTGCTGATAGGCGTGGAAGAACACCACGGCCAGCGCGGCGAGCCCGCGCAACCAGCCGAGGGGGTACCTCGTCCGCGTGCTCGGCAAGGCGCGGACCGGGTCGTGGTGACGGACGGAGATCTCGGTGGCGCTCATGCGGCAGCCTCCTGATGGGAGGTGGTCAAGGCCGAGCTGTCGTCGTCGGAGCTCGCGGTGCTCTGCGCGGTCCGCGGGGTCACCACCCACTTGTGCTCGCCACGCAGCTGCTTGAGGTGGGCGACGCGGCTGATCAGGTTCTTGAACTCGGTGTAGGCCAGCAGGTTCGCGATCGCCGCGTAGACGAACCAGCGCGGGTGTGCCTTCAGCTCGGGGGCCGCCAGCCGCCAGGCGGCCAGCGTCTGCAACGGCCCGGACACGGAGACGAACAAGGTGGCCAGCAAGAACATCGGCGAGCCGAGGTCGAGTCCGCCGTCTCGCCAGGCCAGGAAGCCCAGCAGCGGCCACGCGGCCATCACGAGCCAGGGGTAGATCTCGCGCCAGCCGAGCAGGTAGCTCACGCCGAACTTCTGGCGTGGGCTCAGACGTGGCGACCTCAGGATCGGCCCCAGGTGCCGGCGCGACACCTGGAACCACCCCTGCGCCCAGCGCATCCGCTGGCTCCAGAGCGCGGAGACGGTGTCGGGCGCCAGCTCACGGCTGATCAGGCCCGGGTCGTTGACCAGGCGACCGCCTGCCTCGAGGACCCGCATCGAGGCCTCGATGTCCTCGGTGAGGTACGACGCGCGCAGCCGGATCCGCTCGAGGGCGGAGGCCCGCCAGTAGCCGTTTGACCCGCCGAAGACGCCGAACCCGTGCAGGGCGGCGCGACCGGGGTGGGAGACGGCATAGATCTGCTCGAACTCGACGGCGATCAGCCGGGTCAGCCAGGAGTCGCCGGCGTTGCGGATGACGCAGTGGCCCTGGACGACGTCGGTGCCGTCGGCGATCCACCGCCACGCCCGGTCGAACGCGCCCGGCATGGGGTGGTGGTCGGCGTCGAAGATGCCCACGAACTCGCCGTCGGCGACCCGCAGGGCGGCGTTGACGTTCTGCGCCTTGGAGGTGCTGTCGCCCACCTTGACGATCGTGAGCGCGTCGTGGCGGGCGGCCATCGCCTCGAGCTCGACCTCGACGGCCATCGGCGTGGGCGTGTTGTAGGCGAGCACGACCTGGAGTCCGCCGGCGTACTCCTGCCGCAGGAAGTGCTGCAGGGTCTCGACGATCGAGTCGGCCTCGTTGGGGAGGTACGCCGCGATCACTGCGCTGGCAGGGGGCGCCGGCGTCTCGGGCTCATCGGGGACGCGCGGCGGGTCGAGGGCGAGGGCGCTCTCGGCCCAGATGGTCACGGCCGTGACCAGCAGCGCCGCGACCAGCACCCAGTAGAGGCCGCCGGAGAGATCGAACCCGGACCGGTAGGCCGCCACGAGGGCGAGAAAGGGAAGCAGGACGCCGCCGACAGTGGCGGCGACGACCTGCCGGCTGCCCGACCACCAGCTCACGTGCGGCTGGCGGTCGCGCACGTGCGCGCCCTGCTGCCGGGGCTGCAGGTCGCGCTGGGACACGGACTCGGCCGCGGCCCGGGCGGCCTGCTCGCGCGCCTCGTCGGGATCCTGCTTGGTGGTGACCGGCGCCCAGCCGACCCCCAGGTCGACGACCCCGGCGTGGAAGCCGAGTCGGTCGAAGACCTCGATGGCGTGGTAGGCCATCTCCTGCAGCCGCACCGGTCGCGTGGCGCGGTCGGCCCGGCGCAGCCGGAGCACGAGTCGCCCGTCGCCGGTCGCGGTCACGACCTCGTCGCGCTGGAGGTACGCCGCGAGCAGGTGCGCAGCCTCGTCGGCCACCGCCTGGGGGGTGCGGGCGTAGGCCGACACGTCGTGGCCGGGCTCGGCCCAGGCCGGGTCGATGACCGCGACGATCTCTCGGCGCAGCGGCCGCCGCCGGCGGGGACGCAGCACGTCCTCGTGCGAGCCGACGCGGCTGGCGGCGGCGCGGGCCTGCTCGAGAGGACTGCGGGGAAGGGGGTTGCGGGAAATCAGGGACACGTCGGACCTCGCGGACACGGATCGGTCGATCTGGCGATCGGTTCGGGGTGGGGCGTGCGCACTGCGTGAGGCGCGGGGCCGGATCAGATGCCTCCGGCGGGACGAACAACCACCGTGCCGAGAATGGGATGCAAGGATCAAATTGTGGGCTGCGTGTTCCGAGTCACGCCCGTCGTCGACCGGTCCGCAGGTGCGACCCGGATCAGTGCCCGACCAGGGCGCCCGGCTCGAGCGGCGCGACCTTCTTGCGCGGCAGGAACGCGGCCGGGATCAGGCAGCAGGCCACCAGCACCGTGGCCACGATGAAGACCGTGGCGAAGGAGTCGGCCAGCGCCACCTGGCCCCGCGTCGAGGTAGAGCCCCGCCGTGTCACTCACCTGCTTGCAGGCTGAGCGTGGTGGCCGTGAACGCGCCATTCCCTATCGGAGCCAAGCGGTGGACTCGGCCACGAGGAGTCCTCTGTCGGTGCCGGGCGCTAGCGTCGGGGCTGCACCCCACCCGCTCATCGATGCAGAAGGTTCCCGCGTGAGCTTCGTTCCGGTCACCGGCAGCGCCACCTTCCTGTCCGGCGAGCCACCCCGGGACGGCGTCGTGGAGTTCCGCGACGACCGGCGCACGGTCAGCCTGCCCGTCCGGGCGGCACTGCCGGTGCTGACCAAGGCGCAGGCCGGCACCGACACGCACGCGAGCGTGCGACTGCTGGCCGGGGCCGCGCTGCTCGGCATGCGGCTGGTGGCGGCCGGCAAGTTCCAGCCGGATCCGGAGGCAGGCCGCTGGCGACCGGCGGGCTTGGGACCCGACGACGAGGAGCGCATCTCGCGCCTCGGCGTCGCCCTCGCCTACGGCGACCTCGACGCCGCCGGAGCGGAGGGCGTCGCCCGCCGGATGATCGACGCGGTGGTCGACGCCATGCCGCGCAGCGCGCCGCACGCCCGGCCCGCCGAGCGCCAGCGCTCGGTCGAGCGAGGTCGTGAGCAGCCCCTGGGCGACTACGCCAACAGGCTCCAGGCCCGGCTCGCCAAGCACCGCACGGCGGTGCCCGACAACCGGCCCCAGCTGGTCAGCCTCTCGCTGCGCGTGGAGGCCGATGACGACGAGCTGACCGTCGGCTCCGTGCGGCTGGTGCTCCAGGTGCACGACGAGCGCAACCCGCTGCACGTCTGCGACGCCGGCGTGCTGTTCACCGAGTCCGGTCCCGACGCCAGCCACGGGTTCGGCGATCGGGCCCGCACCCACGCCAGCGTGGCGCTGCGCGCGGCCGCCGACTCCTGGCCGGTGCTGGAGCGCTTCTTGGAGCTGCGGGTGCCCGACCAGCTCACCCTCGACACCGACGAGCTCGTCAGCCTGCTCGACGACGGCGTCGCGGCCCTCGAGCAGCGCGGCATCAGCGTCCTGTGGCCGCGCAGCCTGGGCCGCGACCTCACCGCGACCGCGGTGCTCGACCGCAAGCGCGCACCCGGCAGTCGGGACGAGCCGTTGCAGTCGGGGGTCTTCGGGCCAGACGCGCTGTTCTCCTTCGACTGGCAGATCGCGCTGCACGGCGAGCCGCTGAGCGAGGACGAGATGGAGCGGCTCGCGAAGGCCGCGAGCCCGATGCTCAAGCTGCGCGACAACTGGGTGATCGTCGACCCGCGCATCGCCCGCAAGGCCAAGAAGCGCCTGGTCCGCACGATCAAGCCCGTGCAGGCGCTGGCGGCGGCGTTGACCGGGGTCGCCGAGATCGGGGACCTGCCCGAGCAGGTCATCGTCGGGGCCTCGCTGCTCAAGGTCCGCGAGCGCCTCGTCAACGCAGCGACCCGCGAGCCGGTCGAGATCCCGACGTCCCTGCGCGCCGAGCTGCGCGACTACCAGAAGCACGGGTTGACCTGGTTGGCGGAGCTGACGTCGCTGGGGCTCGGCGCGTGCCTGGCCGACGACATGGGGCTCGGCAAGACCGTCACCCTGATCGCGCTGCACCTGCACCGCGGGTCCGGCCCGACGCTGGTCGTCTGCCCCGCCTCCCTCCTCGGCAACTGGGAGGCCGAGATCCGGCGGTTCGCGCCGGGCGTCGTCGTACGCCGCCACCACGGTCCGGGGCGTGACCTCGACGGGGTGACCGAGGGGTTCGTGCTCACCACCTACGGCACCATGCGCAACGACGTGGTCGCGCTCGACCGGGTCGGCTTCGACATGGTGGTCGCCGACGAGGCGCAGCACGTCAAGAACCCCCGCTCGTCGGCCGCCCAGGCGCTGCGCTCGGTGCGCAGCAACGCGCGGGTGGCGCTCACCGGCACCCCGGTCGAGAACAACCTGACGGAGCTCTGGGCGATCCTCGACTGGGCGACCCCCGGCCTGCTCGGCAGTCGCAACGCCTTCCGCAAGGTGTGGGCGGCGCCGATCGAGAGCGGCGTCGACCCCGACAAGACCAAGCAGTTCGCCGACCTGATCGGGCCGTTCCTGCTGCGACGACGCAAATCCGACCCCGGCATCGCACCCGAGCTGCCGCCCAAGACCGAGACCGACCACCTGCTCGGCCTGACCCGCGAGCAGGTGGTGCTCTACGAGTCCTTCGTGCGCGACAGCATGGAGCGCATCGAGCGGGCCGACGAGGACGCCCGCCGCGGGCTCGTGCTCAAGCTGCTCACCGGCCTCAAGCAGATCTGCAACCACCCGGCGCACTTCCTCAAGCAGGCCAACCCGCGACTGGCCGGCCGCTCCGAGAAGCTCGACCTGCTCGACGAGGTGCTCGGAACCGTCCTCGCCGAGGACGGCGCCGTGCTCGTGTTCACCCAGTACGTCGCGATGGCCAGGCTCCTCGAGGGTCACCTCGTCGCGGCCGGTGTGCCCCACCAGTTCCTGCACGGCGGCACGCCCGTGCGCGAGCGCGAGAAGATGGTCGCGCGCTTCCAGGCCGGTGAGATGCCGGTGTTCCTGCTGTCGCTGAAGGCCGGCGGCACCGGCCTCAACCTGACCCGCGCGGACCACGTCGTCCACATCGACCGCTGGTGGAACCCCGCCGTGGAGGACCAGGCCACCGACCGGGCCTACCGGATCGGCCAGACCAAGCCCGTGCAGGTGCACCGGCTCGTCACCCAGGGCACCATCGAGGAGAAGATCGCCGAGCTGCTCACCCGCAAGCGGGCGCTGGCCGACTCGGTGCTGGCCCGGGGCGAGGCCGGGCTCACGGAGCTGTCCAACGCCGAGCTGCGCGACCTCGTGGAGCTGCGGCCCCAGGCCTCTCGATGAGCGTCGTCACCCACCCGCGTTTCCGGCCACGCGCGGGCGGCCGGGGCGCAACCTGGTGGAGCAAGGCCTGGGCGCGGACGATGGAGGAGTCGGCCTACGCCGTCGAGGACCTCCGCGCCGGCCGGGCGCTGGCCAGGCGGGCGGCGGTCGGCCACATCGCGGTCTCCGAGGGGCGGTTCGTGGCCCCGGTCGACGAGGGCGACGACACCTTCACCGTCGAGGGCGGGGTCGAGCGCCTCGGCGACGCCGACGTCGCGATGCTGGTCGACGTCGTCGCGGCCGGCGCCGGACGGATCGCGAGCCTGATGGCCGGCGACCTGCCGCACCCGTTCGTCGAGGCGGTCGAGGAGTCCGGCGTCGAGCTGCTGCCGTACGCCGGCGAGCTCTCGTGGACCTGCTCGTGCTCGGCCTGGGTGGACCCCTGCCGGCACGCCCTGGCCGTCGGCACCCAGGTCGGCTGGCTGGTGGCGGCCGACCCGTTCGTGCTGATCGCGCTGCGCGGGCTCGCGCGCGACGACCTGCTGGCGCGGCTGCAGAGCCTGGGAGCCGCCGCCGACGCGGCCGAGCCCGGCGTGGCCGTCGACGACCTCGACACCGGTCTCGACGCGGCGCTCCGCGCGGCCCGGATCATCGAGGTGTCCGACGACCCCGACCGGGGGATCGACCACCTGGTCTGAGTCAGGCGATCTGAGTCAGGCGATCTGAGTCACGCGATCAGGGCGCGCAGGGCCATGCCGGCGAGCAGGTCGCGCATCGCGTCGCGCGGCAGCAACGCGCTGTGCGGCGTCGAGTTGAGCAGCCCGAACACCGCGTGCACGCGGGCGGCGCCGGAGAGCTCGTCCAGGCCGGGCTCGAGCGCGCGCACCTGGTCGACCCACAAGGCGACGTACTCGCGCTGGAGCCGGCGCACCTGCTCGCGCGCCCGGTCGGGCAGCGAGGCCCAGTCGCGGTCCTGCACGATGATCAGCTCCTTGTGCGAGAGCGCGAAGGAGACGTGCCAGTCGACGAGCGACTCGAGCGCGGCGACCGGCTCGTCGGCCTCCTGCACCCGGGCGGTGCCGACCCGGAGCAGCTCCTCGCTGATCGAGACCAGCATCTCGGCCAGCATCGCGTCCTTGGACACGAAGTGCTTGTAGAGCGCGGGCCCGGTGATGCCGCACGCGGCCCCGAGCTCGGCCACCGAGACGCCGTGGAAACCGCGGGAGGCGAACAGCTCCGCCGCAGTGGCGAGGATCTGCGCACGGCGGCTCATGACCAAAGGTTAGCGTCCGTTAACCCCCGATCGGCTGGACAGGCGAGGTTAACGATCATTAACCTGACCGGGTGAGCGAACTCCATGACCTCGTCGACGACCTGCGCGAGAAGCTGGCGGTCGCCCGGCAGGGCGGCTCCGAGAGTGCACGCACCAAGCACACCGACCGCGGCAAGCTGCTGGTGCGCGATCGCGTCGACCGGCTGCTCGACCCGGGCAGCCCGTTCCTGGAGCTGAGCCCGCTCGCGGCGTACGGCATGTACGGCCGGGACGAGAGCGACGTCAACGCCGTTCCGAGCGCCAGCATCGTCACCGGCATCGGCCGCGTGAACGGTCGCGAGTGCATGATCATCGCCAACGACGCCACGGTGAAGGGCGGCACCTACTACCCCATCACCGTCAAGAAGCACCTGCGCGCCCAGACCGTCGCCGCCGACAACTCCCTGCCGTGCATCGCGCTGGTCGACTCGGGTGGCGCGTTCTTGCCGATGCAGGACGACGTGTTCCCCGACCGCGAGCACTTCGGCCGGATCTTCTACAACCAGGCCAACCTCTCGGCGCGCGGCATCCCGCAGATCGCCAGCGTGATGGGGTCCTGCACCGCGGGCGGCGCCTACGTGCCGGCGATGTCCGACGAGACCGTGATCGTCAAGAACCAGGGCACGATCTTCCTCGGTGGTCCGCCGCTGGTGAAGGCCGCGACCGGCGAGGTCGTCACGGCCGAGGAGCTCGGCGGCGGCGACGTCCACGCACGCACCTCCGGCGTGGTCGACCACCTCGCGGACGACGACGCGCACGCCCTCGACATCGTCCGCGGCATCGTCGACACCCTGCCTCGGCACGGCTCCCGCTACGAGGGTTACGTCGCTCCCGACGTGGCCGATGTCGAGGAGCCGCTCGAGGACCCGGCCACGCTCTACGACGTCATCCCGAGCGACACCCGCACGCCCTACGACGTGCGCGAGGTCATCCGCCGCATCGTCGACGGCAGCAGCCTGCACGAGTTCAAGAAGCTGTACGGCGAGACGCTGGTGTGCGGCTTCGCCCGCATCCACGGCCACCAGGTCGGCATCATCGCCAACAACGGCATCCTGTTCAGCGAGTCGGCGCTCAAGGGCGCGCACTTCATCGAGCTGTGCAACCAGCGCGGCATCCCGCTGCTGTTCCTGCAGAACATCACCGGCTTCATGGTCGGTCGTGAGTACGAGAACCGGGGCATCGCCCGCGACGGCGCCAAGCTCGTCACGGCGGTCGCCTGCAGCGTCGTCCCCAAGTTCACCGTCGTCATCGGCGGCTCCTTCGGTGCCGGCAACTACGGCATGTGCGGCCGGGCCTACGACCCGCGCTTCTTGTGGATGTGGCCCAACTCGCGCATCTCGGTGATGGGGGGCGAGCAGGCCGCCTCGGTGCTCGCGACCGTGCGCCGCGACGGCATCGAGCGGGCCGGCGACCAGTGGAGCGCCGAGGAGGAGGAGGCGTTCAAGGCGCCGATCCGCGACACCTACGAGCACCAGGGGTCGCCCTACTACTCGACGGCCCGACTCTGGGACGACGGCATCATCGACCCGGCCGACACCCGCCGCGTCGTCGGCATGGGGTTGGCGGTCGCCGCCAACTCCCCGATCCCGCCGCCGTCGTACGGCGTCTTCCGGATGTAGGGGTGCAGCCGATGCAGCTGATCGCAGTACACGAGTCGAGATCGAAGGGGTCGGCGTGAAGAGTCTTCTTGTTGCCAATCGCGGGGAGATCACCCTGCGCGTCTTCCGGACCGCCCGACGCATGGGCATCCACACCATCGCCATCCACACCGATCTCGATGCCGGGGCCCCGCACGTCGTGGCCGCCGACCTCGCGATGCGGGTCGACAGCTACCTCGACATCGACGCCGTCGTCGCGGCGGCCCGCGAGAGCGGCGCCGACGCGGTGCACCCCGGCTACGGCTTCCTGTCAGAGCGGGCCGCCTTCGCGCGCGCGCTCGAGACCGCGGGCATCAAGCTGGTCGGACCGTCGTCGGAGGTGATGGACAAGATGGGCCGCAAGGACGCCGCCCGCGAGATCGCGGTGGCGGCCGGGGTGCCGGTCGTCCCGGCGTACTCCCTCGACGACGACCCCGCGAGCTTCGCCTACCCGGTGCTGGTCAAGGCCGCCGCCGGCGGTGGCGGCAAGGGCATGCGCATCGTGCGCGCGGCCGCCGACTTCGCCGAGTCGATGGCGTCGGCGAAGCGGGAGGCCAGCGCCGCGTTCGGCGACGACACGATCCTGGTCGAGAAGTACGTCGAGCACGGCCGCCACATCGAGGTCCAGGTGATGGCCGACGGGCACGGCAACGTCGTCCACCTCTTCGAGCGGGACTGCTCCACGCAACGGCGGCACCAGAAGGTCCTCGAGGAGGCACCCGCACCGACGATCACCGAGGCGCAGCGCCAGCAGGTGACCTCGTCCGCGGTCGCCCTGGCCGAGGCGGTGGGCTACGAGAACGCCGGCACCGTGGAGTTCCTGCTCGACAGCGACTCGGGCGAGGCCTACTTCCTGGAGATGAACACCCGCCTCCAGGTCGAGCACCCCGTCACCGAGATGGTCACCGGCCTCGACCTGGTCGAGCTTCAGCTGCGGGTGGCCGACGGCGAGTCGCTGCCGGTGCGCCAGGAGGACGTCCGGCTCGACGGCCACGCCATCGAGGCGCGCGTCTACGCCGAGGACTCGTTCGGCGGCTTCCTGCCGCAGGCGGGCACCACCAGCATCGTCAGGTGGCCGACCGGTGCCGGCGTGCGGGTCGACCACGCCCTCGGGTCCAACCAGGTCGTCAGCACGGCGTACGACCCGATGCTGGGCAAGGTCATCGCCCACGGGCCGGACCGCGAGAGCGCGCGGCAGGCGCTGGTCGCCGCCCTGGACGACACCTCGATCCTCGGGCTCACCACCAACGCCGGCTTCCTGCGGGCGCTGGTCGCGGGGGACGAGTTCCGCGACGCGACGATCGACACCGCCTGGCTCGACCGCGTCGACATCGGCACCGACGTGCCCGCGCCCGGGGACGACCTGCCCCGGCTGCTGGTCTCCTGGGTCTCGGCGATGATCACCGCGACCGACACCGGTCACGCGTTCCAGGCCGACGGCTTCCGCCTCGGCGGCCCCCCCGCACCGACCCTGGTCGAGCTCGACCGCCCGGTGGTGGTGGCCCGCGACGTGGGCGGCGCCGCCGGCACCGTCGACGGCGTGCCGGTGCGTCAGCTCTCCGCCGACAACCACCTGCTCGACGCCATCGTCGACGGTCGACGGGTGCGCGCGGTCGTCAACGTGCAGCCGCACGTCATGGAGGTCGCGTGGGAGGGCCAGCGCCACGTGTTCGTCCGGCCGGACCGCCTTGCCGACTCGGTCGTGGTCGGCGACGGTTCGATCACCGCGCCGATGCCCGGCACCGTGCTGGACGTCCGGGTGGTCGTCGGCCAGGAGGTCGCCGAGGGTGACGTGCTCGGTGCGATGGAGGCGATGAAGATGGAGCTGACCCTCAAGGCGCCGTTCGCCGGCACCGTCACCGAGGTCGGCGCCACGGTCGGCCGGCAGGTGTCGCTCGGGGCGACCCTGTTCGTCGTCGAGGGAGTCGAGGGGGCAGACGCATGAGCCAAACGGCGAAGGCGCTGCCCGAGCGGGTCGTGATCTACGAGGTCGGCCCGCGAGACGGGCTCCAGAACGAGAAGACGGTCGTCCCGGCCGCGGTCAAGGTGGAGTTCATCAGGCGGCTCGTCGCCGCCGGGCTGCCGATCGTCGAGGCGACCAGCTTCGTGCACCCGAAGTGGGTCCCGCAGCTCGCCGACGCGGCCGAGGTGATGACGACCCTCGGCGACGAGGGCCGGGACCTGCCCGTGCTCGTCCCCAACGAGCGGGGCCTCGACCGGGCCCTCGAGCTCGGCCTGAAGCACATCGCCATCTTCGGCTCCGCCACCGAGACGTTCGCGCAGAAGAACCTCAACCGCAGCCTCGACGAGCAGTTCGCGATGTTCGAGCCGACCGTACGCCGGGCGCGCGAGGCCGGTCTCGACGTGCGGGCCTACGTCTCCATGTGCTTCGGCGACCCGTGGGAGGGCGACGTCCCCGTGGAGCAGGTGGTCTCGGTCGGCAAGCGCCTCTTCGACCTCGGCGCCAGCCAGCTCAGTCTCGGCGACACCATCGGCGTCGGCACGGCCGGCCACGTCAAGCGGCTCATCGGGGCGTTCGGCGACGCAGGCATGGGCACCGACCACCTCGCGATGCACTTCCACGACACCTACGGGCAGGCCCTGGCCAATGCCTACTCCGCGTTGCAGGAGGGCATCACCACCTTCGACGCCAGCGCCGGCGGCCTGGGCGGCTGCCCGTACGCCAAGAGCGCGACGGGCAACCTCGCCACCGAGGACCTCGTCTGGATGCTCACCGGCCTCGGCATCGAGCACGGCGTCGACCTCGAGGCGGTCGTTGCCACCAGCACGTGGATGGCAGCCCACCTCGGCCGGCCGAGCCCGTCCGCGGTCGTGCGCGCGCTCTCGTAGGCGACGGATCGTGGTCCGCGGTGCGCGCCTAGACTCTGGCGCATGAGCCGGGCCGTCTACCTGCACGTCGGAGCACCGAAGACGGGCACGACGTACCTCCAGGACCGGTTGATGCTCAACGCCGAGTCGCTGGCCGCGCACGGCGTGACGATCCCGACCAAGAACCGCTTCGTCGACGCCGACCTGTTCCACTTCCGGGCCGCGCTCGACCTGCTCGGCCAGGACTGGGGCGGCAACCCCGGCCACGCCGACGGCAGCTGGGACTCCATGGTCCGCCGGGTCCGACGTGCGCCCGGCGCAGCGATCATCAGCCACGAGATCCTCGGTGCCGCCAAGGCCGACAAGATCGCGAAGGCGATGAACGACTTCGCCGGCTCCGAGGTGCACGTCGTCTACTCCGCGCGCGACCTCGGACGCCAGCTGCCGGCCGCGTGGCAGGAGTCGATCAAGCAGGGTCGCAAGTGGACCTACCGGCGGTTCCTCAACAAGATCGAGCGCGGCGAGACGTGGTTCCAGAAGGCGCTCGACCTGCCCGGCGTGCTGAACAGCTGGAGCGTGAAGCTGCCGCCCGAGCGCGTGCACGTCGTCACGGTGCCGCACGAGCGCGGGCAAGACGAGCTCTGGCACCGCTTCGCCGCCGCGTTCTCGATCGATCCCGCATGGGCGCCCAAGGACAGCGAACGGGCCAACCGCTCGCTCGGCATCGCCGAGACCCAGCTGATCCGCAGGCTCAACCGCCGCCTCGAGCTGTCCGTGCGCCGCGAGCAGACCTACGACGCGCTGATCCGCGAGCTGCTGGCCCAGCGCGAGCTCGTCAGCCGGGAGTCGTTGCCCGTGCGGCTGCCACCGGCACGCTTCGAGTGGGCTGAGCAGCAGGCTGATCTCTGGATCGACTGGATCAAGGGCAGCGGCGTCCACGTCATCGGCGACGTCGACGACCTCCGTCCGCGCCGCCCGCCCGAGGGCACCCCGTGGCGTGATCCCGACCGGGTCGGCGCGAAGCTCCAGCTCGACGCCGCGCTCGACGCGCTGAGCGTGATGACCCGCGAGGCCGCCGCGCGGCCCGACCCCGACCGCGCCCTCAGTCACCGGATCCGCGAGAACAGCAAGCGCTTGCGGCGCCGATGAGCCAGACCGCGACCACCGGCCCCGACCGGGCCTGGGGCTGGGTCGAGCACCTGCGCGCCGGAGGCACCACGGGCTGGAGCGACTGGCGCGACGCCCCTTCGCCGGCGTCCGGTCGCGGCCGCGTCGTCCCCGGGGCCCAGCAGCTCGAGCTCCTGCGCCGGGTCAACACCGTCGGACGCCCCGACGTCGCGCTGGCCGAGCGCATCCTCGCCGCCAGCGCGCCCGGCCGTGGACGGCCCGACCTCGAGCTGGTCGGCGCGGCGGAGGTGTCGCCGTTCGGGGCGAGGCCCGTCGACCCCGGTGCGCTCGGTGACCACGAGCTTCTGCGCGTCGCGGCCCACCTCCTCGCCGAGGACGTCGTCGCTGCCGGGGTCCCCGCCCCCACCGAGCCGGCCCTGCCGCGGCCGTGGCGCAGGCGCTACCGCCTGGTGGGCGACCCGCTGCTCAGCGATCCCGTACGCCGGCACCTCATCGCCCGGGGCCACCCGCCCCGGGGACGCGGCGACGTCGTCGTGGTCGGCACCGATCTCGGTCGGATGCTCTCCGACGCCTGGACCGCCCGCTGCTTCGGGCAGGGCGCGGTGCCCTGGCCGGACTTCGTCGAGACCTGGCGCCAACGCCGGCGCCTGCCCCCGCGCGTCGACCTGCCGCGCATCGCCGAGACCTGGGCCGAGCGCCGCGGCCACGGCCGGGTGCACATCGTGCTCGACGCCGCCGCCCTGCCGGGCCGCGTCGGTGCCCGCCGGCTGCCGGCGCCGGAGACCCGCTCGGCGGACGCGGCCGAGCTGGCGCGGCGGGTGGCGGCGATGCTCGGGCTGATGGTGACGCCGCCGGTGCGCGGTGAGCTGATGATGGGCACGCTCTGGCCGCGCCTGGCCGACGCGCCCGGGCTGCCGGCCGCAGTGCCCGCCGAGCTGCACGCGTGGCTGACCGCCCGGGCCACGGCGATGGCCACGCAGCTGCGTCGCGCTGGTTACGCTGTGCACGGCGATCTCGAGTCACTCGTGACCCCGCCGGTGCCGCAACCGTCGTTGCCGAGCACCGGTGGTGCCCTCGAGCTGGCGGTCCGGACGCTGCTCGGTGCTGGAGTCGAGACGGAAGAGGTGGCGCGGTGAGCAAGCGCGTGCTGGTGCACGTCGGCACTCCCAAGACCGGCACCTCGCACCTGCAGGACGTGCTGTACCGCAACCGCGAACGCCTCGCGACGCACGGCATCCTCTACCCGGCCGAGCGCTTCGACGAGCACTTCCTGGCGGCGCTCGACCTGATGAAGCTCACCTGGGGCGGCCTGGAGCTGCAGGCCGTCGGGGCCTGGGACCGGCTCGCCGCCGACGTCCGCGCCTGGCCCGGCACGTCGGTCGTCAGCCACGAGATCCTGGCCACCGCGTCGCGCACCCAGGTCGACCGGGCGCTGACCTCCCTGGGCGCCGACGGATCTACAGGAGCTCCCGAGATCCACCTGATCTTGTCGGTCCGCGACCTCGTGCGGCAGATCCCGGCCGAGTGGCAGGAGAACGTCAAGCACCGCAGCGTCATCACCTACGAGCACTTCCTCGACGTGATCACCGACCCCGAGCGCGACAGCCGCATCGGCACGTGGTTCTGGGGCGTGCAGGAGATCCCCGACATCATCAACCGCTGGGGGGCGACGATCCCGCCGGACCGCATCCACCTCGTCACCGTGCCCGCGCCGGGCGCGCCCCGCGACGAGCTGTGGCGCCGGTTCAGCCTCGCCTTCGGCCTCGACGGGCTCGACCTCGACCTCACACCGGAGCGTGCCAACCCGTCCCTCGGGGTGCCGGAGACCGCGCTCGTCCGCCGCATCAACCGCAAGGTCATCAAGGTCGTCGACCCGGGGGACTACCGCCCGCTCGTGCGTGAGCTGCTCGCCCACCAGACCCTGTCCGGCCGCGGTCGCTCGTCACGGCTGGCCCTGCCGCCGCACCTGCACACGTGGGCGCAGGAGGTCTCGCAGAGCTGGGTCGACGACATCGAGAAGCAGGGCTACGACGTCGTCGGCGACGTCGCCGACCTGATCGGCCCGCCGCCGCCCACGTCGTACGCCGACCCCGACCACCCCGACGAGGGTGAGGTCGCCTCCGCCGCTCTGGACTCCATCAAGGCGCTGCTCGTCGAGACGACCCGGCTGCGCCGGGTCGAGGACGACCTCAACCGTGAGCTGTCCGACACCAGGTCACAGCTCGAGCGGGCCTACCTGCGACCGACGTACCGGCTGCGCGAGAAGGCCGTGCGTCGCTTCGAGAGCGGCCGCGTCGGACGACTCGTGCTGGGCGTCTACCGCCGGTTGCGCGGCAGGAGCTCGCGCTCGGCGTAGCGACCGATGCGCCAGGTGGCGAAGCCGTCGGCGCCGGCGCCGACCAGCCCGCCGACCACCGGCACCCGCCGACCGATCGTGGTGGCCAGCTTCTTGCCCGCCACCCGGGCGATCAGGTCGGAGGCGACCACGGCGGCGATGACCGAGTCGAGGTGGGGGTCGTGGGCCGGTGCGGTGGCCAGCGCCATCGGCGGGGCCGGGAGCTTCTTCTTCTTCACCATGGCGGCGACCTGCTCCTCGCCGAGGAGGCAGGCGAGGATCGCGTTGCGGACCTTGGGGTCGTCGAGCTCGTAGCCGCGCAGGTGGGCGATGCCGGCGAGCATCCGGCACTGCACCAGCGCGAGGCCGGAGATGTTGGCCGGGATGGTGAGGGTGGCGGTCACCAGGCCGCCGACGTTGGTCACGAAACCCTGGGCGCCGGCGTACCGGACGTGGTTCTCGATGACCTCGTGGATGGCGCGATCAACGTCGCCCTGCTGCTCGGCGAGCTGCTTGTCGGCCGCCTTCGCCGCGGGCGGGAGCGGCCCGACGCCCGCGATCGCGCGAGCCAGCGCCTCGCGGACGAAACCTGTGGTGAGCCCCGGCGCAAGATCGATGATCCGTGGGGCCAGGCTCTTGCCGACGTTCTTCGTGAGACCCATGCGGCCAGCCTACGGGGCACTACGGTGGCGGCGTGCCGACCGAACCCCCGCCGAGCCCGTGGCAGCTGCCGGACCTGCGGGACATGGATCCCCACGACGACCTGGTCGCGATCG
This sequence comes from uncultured Actinomycetota bacterium, assembly GCA_963807335.1. GTDB lineage: Bacteria > Actinomycetota > Actinomycetes > Propionibacteriales > Nocardioidaceae > Nocardioides. Next base: position 491,635 of record CAWEBT010000013.1, on the reverse strand, counting down.
GCGCCGATCTCGAGCCCGGCACGCTGCTCGCCGCCTACCGCAGGGGGCTCTTCCCGATGCCGATCGGCCGGCCCCACGACCCGCCGTACTGGTTCTGCCCGGTACGCCGCGGGGTGCTGGAGCTCGACGACCTGCGCGTCCCCCGTTCACTGCGCCGGGCCTGTGGAGCCTTCGAGATCCGGGTCGACACGGCCTGTGCCGAGGTCATCGATGCGTGTGCCGACCCGTCCCGGCCCGACGGCTGGATCGACGCCGGCATCCGGGCGGCGTACCTCCGGCTGCACGACCTCGGCTGGGTGCACTCCGTCGAGGCCTGGCGTGACGGCAGGCTCGCCGGCGGCCTGTACGGCGTGGCGATCGGGGGCCTGTTCGCGGGCGAGTCGATGTTCCACCGTGAGCGCGACGCCTCGAAGGTGGCCCTGGTCGGGCTCGTCGACCTGCTCCGCGAGGCACCCGGCGACCGGCTGGTCGACGTGCAGTGGCGCACCGACCACCTCGTCACCCTCGGGGTGAGTGAGACCAGCAGGACCGACTATGCCGCCCGGCTGGACACCGTGCTCCTGTCGGAGCCCCCGCCGGCGTTCCGGACAGCCCCGGAGGGCCGGCCCGGTCACGGATAGGAAAGGGTGTCGCCGACAGCCTGAGCCACCCGAGGGGAACCGCCATGAAGCACGCACTGCTCGCCGCCGCACTCGTCCTGGTCGCCGGCGGAGTGGTCGCCTGCGGGGGCGGCGACAGCGGCGGTGCGCCCGCCGACGCCTCGCAGGCGGACTTCTGCGGCGGCTACGAGTCGCTGTTCACCGACATGGCGGCGCTCAGCGAGGGCGGCGAGCCGCCCAGCGACGAGGCCACGCTCGAGGCGGTCAAGACCTGGGCCGGGAGGATGTCCGACATCGGCACGCCCGAGGACATCTCCGACGAGGCCCGCGGGGGCTTCGAGCTCACCATGGACCAGGTCAGCGACCTCGACCTCGACGAGCTGCGCGAGACCAGCCTCGACGACCTCGGGGCGGACGTCTCCGACGAGGAGAAGGCGCAGGGCGAGGCGTTCAACACCTACCTGACCGACACCTGCGGCAACCCGCTGGAGGACCTCGCGCCGTCCGACGCGCCCGGCTGACCGGGCTCCGGGCCGCTCAACGGCCGAGCAGCCGGCGCACCCACCCCCCGCCGGCGGCGTCGGTCTCGGCCCTGCTGTGCCCGCCCGGGCACCAGTCGGCGGCGGGCACCCCGGCCTTCACCTGGTCGATGTGCTGGCCGCAGCCGGCCCAGGTGGTCTTGCCGCAGGTCTTGCATCGAACGGGTCGGCACATGGCTTGAGGTGACCTCTCGCATCAGATGAGCGGCATGGCTACCGCTCTCGGGTTTCGCCCGCCGAAGGGTGGAGCTCGTGGCACCGGGCGGGCCGGCGGAACCGATCATGCCGTCCGGAGCTCGGGCTTGGCCACCGCCCCGGCTCGTGCCCGTCGCTCGCCCGGTCCAGATGCCCGTCGTTCCCGCGGCACGCGCGTGTCGGCTTGGCGCACCCGCGGGCGCCCGGGTAGGAACGCATCCATGCCTCCTGCCGATGACGATCCCACGGTGCCGACCACCGACTACGACGGCTTCGCGAAGGCCTATGCGGCGGAGAACGAGTCCAACCTCTTCAACGCCTACTACGAGCGACCCGAGATGCTCCGCCTCGCCGGCGACGTCTCGGGCCGCCGGATCCTCGACGCAGGGTGCGGATCCGGGCCGCTGACCCAAGCGCTCCGCGCCAGGGGCGCCGTGCTCACCGGCTTCGATGCCAGCGCAGCCATGGTCGACCTGGCTCGCGAGAGGCTGGGCGAGGACGCCGACCTGCACGTCGCGGACCTCGGCGCGCCGCTGCCGTTCGCCGATGCGGAGTTCGACGACGTCGTCGCCTCCCTCGTCCTGCACTACCTCGAGGACTGGGCCGGACCGCTTGCCGAGCTGCGTCGCGTGCTGAAGCCGGGCGGGCGGCTGATCCTCTCGGTGATCCACCCCGGCATCTACCCGATCGTGTATCCCGACGCCGACTACTTCGCCCTCACCCAGTACTCCGAGGAGTACACCTTCGACGGGCACAGTGCGGTCCTGACCTACTGGCACCGACCGCTGCACGCCATCACGGACGGCTTCGCAGCCGCGGGTTTCCGTGTCGCCACCGTCAGCGAACCGCCCCCTGCGGCGGACACGCCTGCGGAGGTGCTTCCTCCCGGCCTGGAGCCGGGCAGGTCGTTCCTGTGCTTCCTCTTCTTCGTCCTCGAGGCCGCCTGAGCCCAGGTACGACCAGAGCGACCAGGCGCAGCGGCTACTTCAGCAGCTTCGACATCCGGCGGTCCGCGAGCGGCTTCCCGCCGGTCTGGCAGGTGGCGCAGTACTGCAGGCTCGAGTCGGCGAAGCTCACCTCGCGCACGATGTCACCGCACACCGGGCAGGGCTCACCGGTGCGGGCGTGCACGGCGAGGTGGGACTTCTTCTCGCCCTTGAGCTCGCTCGCGGCCAGCCCGCGGGAGCGCTCGACGGCGTCGCCGAGCGTGCCCTTGATCGCGTCGTACAACGTGGTCAGCTCCTCCTCGCTGAGGCCGTTCGCGGGCTTGAACGGTGACATCCGCGCAGCGTGCAGCAGCTCGTCGGAGTAGGCGTTGCCGATGCCCGCGATGGTGCCCTGGTGGCGCAGCACGCCCTTGATCTGCTTGCGGCCCTCACGTTGGAGGATCTCGCGGAGCACGTCGATGGTGAAGTCCTCGGCCAGCGGGTCGGGTCCGAGCCGGGCGATGCCCGGGATCTCGGACGGGTCGCGGGTGACGTAGATGGCCAGGCTCTTCTTGGTGCCGTACTCGGTGATGTCGAGTCCGGTGTCGTCGTCGAGCACGACGCGCGCCGCGAGCGGGCTCTTGCCGTTTGGCTTGGCGGGGAGCTTCGGCACCTCGTCGCGCCAGCGCACCCAGCCCATCCGGGCGAGGTGCAGCACGAGGTGGAGGCCGCTGGCCTCGATGTCGAGGAACTTTCCGTGCCGGGTGACCCGGTCGACCATCGTCCCGTGCAGGGCGTGCAGCGGCGGGTCGAAGGTCTTGAGCGCACTGAACGCGGCCAGGTCGATGCGGGTGATGGCACGGTCGTGGAGCCGGCCGGTCAGGTCCTGGGCCAGCGCCTCGACCTCGGGCAGCTCGGGCACGCGGCAAGTCTAGGCGCCGCCGCCGATATGCCCCCGACTTTCGGGGTGGCCTGGCAGCCACGGCCTCGACGGCTGCCCACCCACGGAGCACAATGGAGAGATGACCGTGGCCCGGCCGTTGCCGACGACGGGGTCGATCCATCTCGACGCCCGTGGTGGCGACCGCGCGCTCCGCGTCTCGTGGCACAACGAGGCGGACCTGGTCGTGCTGAGCCTGTGGCGCGACAACATCTGCACCGGCTCGTTCCGGCTCGCCGTCGACGAGGTGCCCGACCTGATCGAGATGCTGCGGACCGGTCTCGACCACGCCTACGACGATGCGCGGGTCCGCCGCACGCCGGCAGCCGGCGACCGGCACGCAGCCGGCGCCTGACGCCGCGGCCCACGACCGGCGACAAATCTAGGGAATCGGCTAGACCGACCGATACGGTCGCAGCGTGGACCCGATCCGTAATCCGTACGCGCCCGGAGCCGGCCAGCGCCCGCCCGAGCTGGCAGGTCGCGACGAGCAGCTCCGTGCGTTCGACGTCGTGCTCGAGCGGGTGGCGAAGAGCCGTCCCGAGCGCAGCCTCGTGCTCACCGGGCTCCGCGGGGTCGGGAAGACCGTGCTGCTCAACGCGTTGCGGTCGGCGGCCGTGCGTCGGGGCTGGGGCACCGGCAAGCTGGAGGCGCGCCCCGACCAGGGCCTGCGCCGTCCGCTGTCGAGCGCGCTCCACCAGGCGGTGCGCGAGCTCGGCCACCCGCAGCAGGACGAGGTCGACCAGGTGCTCGGCGTCATCAGGGCCTTCGCGCAGCGCGACGCCGGGCCGGCCGCGAAGCTCAAGGACCAGTGGAGTCCCGGCATCGACGTACCGGTCGCGCGTGGCCGGGCCGACTCCGGGGACATCGAGATCGACCTCGTCGAGCTGTTCTCCGACCTGGGCGGACTGGCCGCCGACAAGGGTCTCGGCATCGCCGTCTTCATCGACGAGATGCAAGACCTCGGCGCCGACGACGTGTCGGCCCTGTGCGCCGCGTGCCACGAGATCAGCCAGACCGGACTGCCGCTGATCGTGGTCGGCGCGGGGCTGCCGCACCTGCCGGCGGTGCTGTCGGCCAGCAAGTCCTACTCCGAGCGGCTGTTTCGCTACCAACGCATCGACCGGCTGGCCCGGGACGCCGCCGACCTGGCCCTCACTGCCCCGGCCGCCGGCGAGGAGGCGGCCTTCGAGGCCGACGCCCTGGCCGCGATGTACGCCGCGACGGGTGGCTACCCCTACTTCATCCAGGCCTACGGCAAGGCAGTCTGGGACCTGGCCCCGCGTACGCCCATCACCGTCGACGACGTCACCGTCGCCGCCCCGGAGGCGGAGGCCGAGCTCGCGGTGGGCTTCTTCGGCAGCCGATACGAACGGGCCACGCCGGGGGAGCGGGAGTACCTCCGGGCGATGGCCTCGGTCGCCTCCGGCCTCGACGAGCCGCTCGACGACGCCGACTCGGTGCCGACCGCCGACGTGGCCGGCGTACTGGGCAAGAAGCCGCAGTCCCTGAGCCCGGCTCGCGACAGCCTGCTGAAGAAGGGCCTGATCTACTCCGGCGAGCGTGGTCGGATCGCCTTCACCGTGCCGCACTTCGGGAGGTACCTGCGCGAGCAGGGGTAGCGCTCAGGCCCAGGGGCACTAGATGCGTCGGTGGAACCTGAGGTCCCCGTTGGGGAGTCGGTCGTGGTGGTAGCGGTCGTCGTGGGCGCGGTGGTGGTGCCATGAGCAGAGCAGGAGGCCGTTGTCGAGGTCGGTGGGTCCGCCGTGCGTCCAGGGGTGTTGGTGGTGGGCCTCTGTCCAGGGGGCAGGGATGTCGCAGCCTTCGGCGCGGCAGGTGTGGTCGCGCAGGGCGAGGGCCTTGCGTTGGTGACGGCTGAAGAGGCGGGCGCCGCGGCCGAGGTCGAGGACCTCGGAGGTCCTGCCGAGGACGGCGGGGATGTTGCGCGGTGCAGGCGAGCCGTCGGGCCTCGGCGGCGGTGATCGGGGTGCCGGTGTCGGTGGTCGCGAGGCCGAGGCCGTCACGAAGGGTGTCGAGGTCGAGGGTGATGACCACGGTGGTGGCGTCGCCGCCGTGCAGCGGGAGCCGGTGGGGGTCGATGGTCTCGAGCAGGGCGGTGAAGGCGTGGCCGAGGGCCTGGCGGTGGGGCAGTCGCTCGGCCTGATGGTGGTGGCGTCGCGGCGTGGTGAAGGCGTGCAGGTAGGTCAGCAGCCGGTCGGCGGTGGGGTCGGGGACCCGGATCGAGATGTCGGTGGAACCGTCTCCGCGGCGGTGGGTGGTCAGGCTGGTGTGGCTGTGGGCGGCTCGTTCCTCGGCTTCGAGGGCGCGCCGTTCGTGGGTCTCGCCGAGCTCGGGGGCGACGACGTCGAGGATCCGGCGGCCCAGGACCCGCAGGTCAAGGGGTGCGAACGTGGATGCCTCGGTCACGAGCCGGGCCTCGGCCAGGGCTCTGATGGCGTCGGGGATGTCGGTGGGCAGGGTGTCGAGCGCCCGGGCGATCACGCCGGCTTGGTCGAGGTGGACGTGGCCCTCGGCGAGTCCGCGGGCCAAGACCGGCCAACGGTGGTCGAGGGCGTCGGCCAGCCGAGCCGATCGGGCGGCGGCCGGTCGGTCGAGGCGGGCGTGGTCGGCCAGCCAGGACGCGATGTCGCGGGCCCCGTCGGTTGCGGCCACGTCGTCGGCGGCCGCGATGACGCGCAGTCGTAGCGACTCGAGCTGCCCGGTGAGCCTGGTCAACCGCAGCAGGGCCTCGCGCTTGGTCGACATGTCCATGAAGGGCACCGCCACCTCGGCGACGTCCTTGAGCGACGACTCGATGACGTCGGCACACTCCAGAACGAGATGAGTCATGCGGGTCACCGCCCTTCCATCGACAACGACGACCCGGAGGGTCGAGGGACTGTCGATGCAACGCGCCAGCTCGTGGCGACACCCGGGGCACGAACCCGGAGGACTTCTGCATCAGGTGGCGACGAGTGAACTGTCGCCGGTGCGTCACCTTATCGTACACCTGTTCGATAAGCAGCACAACACAGGACAGTATTCGTGCGCCGTGATGGTCGACGGGGGCGCGCTCCTAGCGATGGCGGCACGTCACGACCTCGCCCGCGCGACAACCGACTCCGGGCCGACCCGCCGCGGCCACCAGAACCTGTCGCCCATCCGGACGGCGATGGCGGGCACGAGCACGGTGCGCACGAGCAGGGTGTCGAGGAGCACGCCGACGCAGATCACGACGCCGAGCTGGGCGAGCACGACCAGCGGCAGGACGCCGAGCACCGCGAAGACCGCTGCGAGCAGGATGCCGGCGCTGGTGATGACACCTCCGGTCGCGGTCAGCGCCCGCAGCATGCCCTGCCTCGCGCCGTACCGGTTCGCCTCCTCGGAGGCCCTGGTGACCAGGAAGATGTTGTAGTCGACGCCGAGTGCCACCAGGAACAAGAAGGCCAGCAGCGGTACGCCGACATCGAGGCGGTCGAAGCCGAGCACCTGGGTGAAGAGCCACCACGAGGCGCCGAGGCTCGCGAAGTACGTCGCGACGACGGTGCCCACCAAGATCAGCGGCGCCACGAGCGAGCGCAGCAGGCCGATCAGCACCAGCACCACCACGACGAGGATCAACGGGATCACCACGATCCGGTCGCGCCCGCTGGCCGTCGCCGCGTCCATCTCGGCGGCCTCGGTGCCTCCGACGTACGTCGCGGGGAGATCCGACGTCGCGGCACGCAGCCGCTCGATGGTGGCTCGCGCGTCGTCGCTGCCTGGCGCGGCAGCGAGGACGACGTCGAGCTGGGCGATCCCGGCAGCCGCAGGCCCGGGCCGGACGCCCGTCACGCCGTCGACGTCCGTCAGCGCCGACTGCACGCCGGCCGGGTCGTCGCGGGTGATCACCACGGTGGGGTCGGTGTAGCCGGCCGGGAAGGACTCCGCCAGCCGCTCGCCCGCGGAGATCGACTCGGGCGTCTCGAGGAACTGGTCCGCCTGGCGCAGGCCGGTCGAGACCTGGGTGACACCGACGGCCAGGAACGCGAGCACGAGGAGGGCGCCCACGATCGCGCCGGTCGGTCGGCGGTCGACGGCGTCACCCACGCGCCGCCACAGCGAGTGGCTCTCGACGAGGGTGGGCTGGCCGAGCCGGGGGACGAGGGGCCAGAAGATCCAGCGGCCGAAGAGCAGCAACGCGGCCGGGAGCACGACGAGCGCGGACACCGCCGCCACGACCACGCCGATGGCGCAGGCGAGGCCGAGACCGCGGGTGGTCGGGAAGGCCGAGAGCAGCAGCGTCAGCAGCGCGACCACGACGGTCGCCGAGCTCGAGAGCACGGCCTCGGCCGTGCCCCGCCAGGCGCGTCGCATCGCGTCGTACCGGTCCTCGTGCGTCTTCAGCTCGTCGCGGTAGCGCGAGATCAGCAGCAGCGCGTAGTCGGTGCCGGCGCCGAAGACGAGCACCGACAAGATGCCCACCGTCGACTCGTCCCACGGGATGTCGACCACGGCAAGGGAATGGGTGGCGAACACCACGGCCACCCGGTCGGCCACACCCACGATCGTGAGGGGCACCAGCCACAGCAGCGGGCTGCGGTAGGTGATCAGCAGCAGGATCGCCACCACCGTCGCGGTGGCCAGCAGGAGACTGACGTCGGCGCCGTCGAAGACCGCGGCCAGGTCGGCCTGGATCGCGGCCGGCCCGGTGACCTGGGCGGTGACGCCGTCGGGGACGCCGTCGGCCAGCCGGTCCCGGATCTCGCCGACCCGGTCGGCCACCGCTCGGGCGCCCTGCTCGTCGAGCGTCACGATGGCGAAGGCGGCGGTCCCGTCGTCGCTGGCCGTCAGGTTCGTCGTCGTGCCCGCGGCGCGGTCGGCGAGCGCCTGGAGGCTGGCCGGGTCGAGCCGGCCGTCGTCGGCGGTGAAGAGGACGACGGCGGCCGACGTGTCGCCCTGTGGCAGCTGGGCCTGGAGCTCGGTGACCGTGCTGCTGTCGGCGCCGCTGGGCAGCGCGTCGGTGGGTTGGGGGCGCAAGGTGGCCTCGCCGAGGAACAGCAGCGCGGCGGCTGCGCCGGCCAGGGCCACCGCGAGCACCGCCCACACGGTCAGGTGACGGGTCCGAGTCGACGTGCTGTCCATGCGTGAGGTCTCCGGGTGCCCTGGAATCCGACGGTCGGTCACTGGCGAGATCGCCACGCCTGCTGACGGACCCTACCGACCCGGCCCCATTGTCCGGTGCCGTGACCTTGACCCGCACGATGCGCGGTGGCACGGTCGCCACGACCCAGGGAGGCAGCCATGTCCGGTGACGTGACCGTGCGGGACAACCCTGGCCAGGGGCGCTACGAAGCCCTCGTCGACGGTGAGCTGGCCGGATTCGCCTTCTACACACTGACCGCCGAACAGATCACGTTCACCCACACGGAGGTCGACGACGCGTACGAGGGCCGGGGCGTCGGCGGAGTGCTGGGCCGGCAGGCGCTCGACGACGTCCGTGCCGACGGCACGAGCACCGTGAGGCCGCGGTGCTCCTTCATCAGGGGGTGGATCGAGCAGCACCCCGACTATGCCGCGCTCGTCGCACCCTGAGCGCGCTACGGGCGGTCCAGCTCCTCCAGCAGCCCGCCGAAGGCCTCCTTGTCGCTGGCGGTACCGGCGTGTGGCGCGGCGAACCAGGCGGCGTACTGACTGATCTCGTCGAGTCGCCAGTCGAGGTCGAACAGCTCGAGCATCGGCGCGTCCGCGGCCACGATGTCGGCGCGGCCCGCCTCGACGATCCCGCGCAGGTCCCGCTCGCGGGGCGCGAGCTTGAGCGACTCCCAGTCGACGAGCACCGCGCGCCCGTCGGGGAGCCGCACCTGGTTGCGGGTGTGCGGTTCGCCGTGCGTGGGGACCCACGGTCGCCGCGCCGCCTCGGCGGCCCGCAGGTGGTACGTCGCGGTCCAGCCCTCGATGGCGTCGAGCCGGGCCACCAGCGCCTCACGTGCCGCCGGACCGAAGGGGCCGGTGTCCCAAGGAGGGGAGAGGCGGGTTCGCAGCCGCACGGCGAAGTCCTCGGAGACCAGCGGCGTCCAGACCGGGAGATCGGACGCGGTCGTGGCGTGCAGGCGCGCGAGCATCGCCGCATCCCCCTGGGCGTCCAACACGTCACCGCCGCCGACGGCCGGTCCGTCCAGCCACGGGGTGGCGCTCAGCGCCCCGTCACCGAACGGCACGGCGTACGGGGCGAGCGGAGCGACCACGAACTCCAGCCCGGCCGCCGCGAGCTCTGCCGCGGCGCCGTAGGCCGATCGCAGCGACGACAAGGAGTGCCGCGCACCGAGTGCGTCGAGGGTGACGAACAACGCCGGTCCCGCTGTGGTGTCCGCCCGCCAGTGGTGCGCCCCGAACCCCACCGGCAGGTGCGTCACCTCCACCGCAGGGGCGGACCAGTGCAACCGGACTGCGGCCAGAACCTCGGCGTCGGTAACGCCGGGCGGTGCCTCCTTCACACCGGTGCCGGGTCGTCGGCGGGCCGGTGCCCGGTCACGGAGCCCTGCTCGCGCCTTGCCATGCGGGGCAGCCTATCCATTGGCGAGGGGCCGGACCGGGGCATGCCGAGCGTGCAATGCTGCGGTCATGAGGATCGTCCAGATCGCCCAACGGGCCGACGACCTGGCTCGTGCCGCGGAGTTCTACACGCTGCTGCTCGGCAGCCCTCCCGCGGCCACCTTCGAGCCGCCCGGCCTGCTCTTCTTCGACCTCGACGGCGTGCGCCTCCTGCTCGAGCGGTCGGCCCCGTCGGCCACGGTCTACCTCGCCGTCGACGACGTCGACGCGACCGTCGGCCGGTTGCGCGACGCCGGCGTGCCGGTCGTCGCCGAGCCGCACCCGATCTTCGGCCACGAGGACGACACCCTCGGTCCGGCCGGCACCGACGAGTGGCAGGCTTTCGTCAACGACTCCGAGGGCAACCTCGTCGGCCTCGTGGAGCAGCGGGCTCGCGCGTCGTGAGGCCGCAGGTGGTCGCCCACCGGGGCGCCAGCCACGAGAACGCCGAGCACACGCTCGGTGCCTACCTCAGCGCGCTCGACGTCGGTGCCGACGCCCTCGAGTGCGACGTCCGGCTGACCGCCGACGGCCACCTCGTCTGCGTGCACGACCGAGACCTGCGGCGGACCGCGGCGAGCAAGGGCGTCGTGTCGACGATGCGTCTCGCGGACCTCGACGAGCTCGACTTCGCGTCGTGGAAGAACCCGTGGTCGGAGTTCGACGACGAGGCACCCGACCAGGACCTCGCCCTCGGCAAGGTGCTGACCCTGCGCAAGCTGCTGGAGACGGTCGCCGACTACGACCGGCGCGTGGAGCTGGCCATCGAGACGAAGCACCCCGTGCGCTACGGCGGGCTGGTCGAACGGCGGCTCGTCGAGCTGCTGCGCGACTTCGGCTGGGACCGGGCCGGGTCGCCGGCACGGGTGATGAGCTTCTCCTACCGCGCGCTGCAACGCACCCGGAGGCTGGCGCCGGGCCTCGACGTGGTGATGCTCGTCGAGAAGGCGCACCACTGGCCGGCCCTCAAGCCGGTGATCGGTGACGACTGGATCGTCGGGCCGGGCATCGACCTGCTGCGCGATTCGCCGACCTTCGGCCGCAAGCTGGCCCGCCAGAACCGCGACGTCCACGTCTGGACGGTCAACACCGCCGAGGACCTGCAGGTCTGCCTCGACCAGGGCGTCCAGGCCGTCATCAGCGACCGCCCGGCGTACATGCTGGAGCTGCTCGACGTATAGGTTCGCCGGATGGCGAAGAAGTCACGCACCAGGACCCAGCCCACCGCGACCGCACCGGGCGAGGTCGGCCCGCGTCAGCCCTGCCCCTGCGGTTCGGGCAAGCGCTACAAGGCCTGCCACGGCTCGGCCGACGGCGCATCAGCCGCCTACGTCAGCCGCCCCTTCGAGGGCATGCCGAGCGAGTGCGACGTGATCGCCCTGCGCGAGCTGGTGCCGGCCGCCACCGCGCCGTTGACCCTCAAGGACGGCGGGCGCGTGGTCCGACTGGCCAGCCTGCTGCCGATGGCGGCGCCGGCGATGGTCCGCTCGTCCGGCGACGTGTGGCTGGGGTTGCAGGTGCAGCACCAGTACGGCGACCCGGCGCGCGACCTGGCCGCCGTGCTCGAGAGGGCGCTGGCCACCGAGGAGCCCGGCATCGTCGGGCTGCCGAGCGCACCCGGCGAGGGTCCGCGGCTCCAGGACCTGATCAGCGACACCTCGCTCGACGTGACCGTCCACGACGGCTTCGGCTACTGGATCGACGACATCGAGGACCCCGACGCCTCGATGCAGGCCGCCCTCGACCAGGCCAACGGGTCGGCGTCGCCGACCGCGAGGCTGACCGGCGTCGACGCTGCGTACTGGACCGACGTCGGCACGAAGGAGCACCTGCGCTGGATCATGCCGGAGCCCGAGGACGCCCTGCTCGACGCGCTCTCCCGGCTGCACGCCGCCGGCCAGGACTCGCTGGTGGCCGACTCGCGGCTGGTCGGGATGTTCCGGGCGCACGGCCTGCTGACGCCGGTGTGGGACCTGCCCCTCGGCACCGGAGCCGAAGCGCTCGAGGCGCCGGCCGTCACCTTCGCCGCGGCGCTCGCCGACGCGCTCGCCGACACCTCGGACCTGACTCCCGCGCAGCGGTCGGCGCGTGCCGGGCTCACCAACCGTCAGGTCACGCTCCGCTGAAGCGGCGTCGCCGGGGGCCTCCCCGGTGCCGGGCGGTGCCCCTGACCGGGCCGTTCGCGAAAATTTCGGAAATCCGCAGAGTAGTGGTTGTGCTCGCCTTGGTCGCCGCGTAGGTTATCGCGAGGCCCGGTCGTTGTTGTTTCCCCCGTCAACAGCGGCCGGGTTCTTCTCTGCCCTCGACGGGCCCTCAGCGGGCCCTCAGGAGTTGCTGCGCGGTCCAACGGACCTGTCACAGTTGCCCCATGAGTGGCGACCTCGACCAGCTTCGACCCGGCGGCGAGGACCTCGGCGGACCGCCAAGCCTGGACTGCCCAGCACGGCTGCGTGCGCCTGCGCCTGCGCCTGCGCTCGCGCACTCGGGTCGCCCGATGCGCGCTGTGCCTCAGGCGGTGGCCAGGGGCGCGCGCGAGACGGGGCAGCTCATGCAGCGCGGGCCGCCCCGTCCGGAACCGAGCTCGGAGCCCGCGATCCGGACGACCTCGATGCCGGACTCCTCGAGCCGGTCGTTGGTCTCGTCGTTGCGCTCGTACGCCACGGCCACCCTCGGCGCGAGGGCCAGGGTGTTGTTGCCGTCGTCCCACTGCTCGCGCTCCGCGGTGACGGGGTCGAGACCCGTGTCGATCTGGTGGAGCGTGTCGATCTCCATCGCCCGCGCGGCGGCCACCAGGAACGGCTCCGCCGTGCCCACCGCGAGCACGCCGGGCTCGGTCTGGGTCACGGCGTACGCGCGCAGCGAGTCGGCGACGTTGGGGTACATCACGATCTTGTCGGTGTCGACCATCGTGCAGACGGTGTCGAGGTGCATGGTCGCCCGCTCCTGCGCGATCGGCACGGCGAGCACGGTGTGCGCGAGATCCGCCTCGAAGACCTGCCGGGCGAGGCGCTCGACGCCGGCGGGCGTCGTCCGCTCACCGACGCCGACGGCGATCACGCCCGGTCCGAGGAGGAGGACGTCGCCGCCCTCGACGCTCTCGTGGTGCCAGCCGTGGATCGACGGCGTGCCCGCGAACCGCGGGTGCTCGGTGTAGATCAGCTCGGTCAGCTGGGTCTCGCGCTTGCGCGCCGGCATGGCCAGGCTGGTGATCGCGACGCGGTCGCCGATCCACACGCTGCTGTCACGGGTGAAGAGCAGGTTGGGCAGCGGGTCGATGAGGAAGTCGTCGTCGGCCAGCAGGCTGGTGACCAGGCCGTGGCCGCCGCGGACCTCGTCGTTGCGGACGCCGGCGGTGAGGAAGAGCGCGAGCTCGTCGGGCGAGAGGTCGTGGAGGAAGCCCAGCAGGTAGTGCGCCATCGTGTCGCCGAGGTGCAGGGTGTTGGTGACGCCCTCGATGGCCAGCTCGCGGGCGTGCTCCCCGCCGAGGGTCTCGATCAGCAGGTCGGTCAGGTAGAGCACCTCGACGTCGCGGCTGCGGAGCGCGTCGGCGAACGCGTCGTGCTCGTCCTGTGCGCGGCTCACCCAGGGGATGCCGTCGAAGAGGAGCTTGTCGTTGTTGCGCGGCGTCAGCCGCTTCAGCTCCGGCCCGGGTCGGTGAAGCATGACCGTCTGGAGAACACCGACCTCACTGTCGGCGCCGTGCGGGTGCCGGGGCTGATCAACCATGGCGCGACTCTAGTGGTCCCCCGGTCGGGCGGCGAGCCCGGACTGGTTCGGTGAGCGCCGGCTGCCGCGTGTGGGACGAGCGGCGATCGACCACGGGGGTCAGCGCGGCCAGTCGTCGGCGAGGACGGCGTACTCCAGGGAGTCGGACCACTCGCCCTTCGACCAGAAGTCGCGCAGCCGGTGCGCCTCCCGGCGCATGCCGAGCCGCTCGCACAACCGCGCCGACGCGTCGTTGCGGGCGTCGAGCACGGCGTTGACGCGGTGCACGCCGTAGTGGTCGAACAGCAGGCCGATCGCGGCCCGTGCCGCCTCGGTGGCGATGCCCCGGCCGCAGAAGTCCGGGTGCAGCGCCCACCCGATCTCGGCCTGGGAGTACGACGGCCCCTGGAGCATCAAGAACACGTCGCCCACCAGGCGGCCGTCGAGCTCGACGGCCAGCGTGATGCTGGGCGGGGCATGGGGCGTGCGGGCGCGGAACGCCGCGAAGCCGGGGGTCCAGGTGTCCATCAGCGTGTAGCGGGCCACGTCGGGGTTGCCGTAGAGGGCGAGGCGCGCCTCGGCGTCGGCGGCCGTGGCCTGGCGCAGCTCCAGCCGCTCGGTGCGGAGCGGCAGCACCGGCGGCTCCGGCAGGAGGTGGTCGCGGCGGACGGCGTGGATCCAGACCTCGGGCGCCAGCGGGCCGCCGAACCGGAGCCGGTCGTACTCGGTCATCGGCAGGGTGATCTGCTCCAGCAGCTCGACAGCCTCGCCGAGGGAGCCGCGTGCGGTGTGGTCGCGGGGGTCCTGCTCGAGCCGTGCGACGGCGGCCCTGATCTGCTCGAGGTACCGGGTCCTCTGTTGCATCCGCACCGGTTGCACGTCGCGCAGGACGACGTGCTGACCGGTCAGGTAGTCGGCCCACTCCCGCTCGGCGGTGCCCTGGTCATCGGCCTCCCAGTGGGCGACGAACCAGTCGTGCAGCCGGTCGGCCCCGCCTGCCCAGCCGATCGGGTCGGTCAGGTCGGCCGGCACCATCGGGGTGCCGTCGGAGAGGTAGTAAGACGGCAGCGGCAGCGAGCCGGCCCCGATCAGCGCCAGGACCTCGTCGTCGGCGGGCACGAAGTGTGCGCACACGTAGCGGTCGTCGGCCGCCGTCATGGGGTGGTCGCCGTTGACCTCGAGGTAGCGGCGGCGCACCGACGCGCTCATCTGACGCCCTCGATCGCCACCCGGGTCGCCGCGATCGCGTCGGCCAGCACCTCGCTGACCGGCCGGTCCAGGGCGTCGGCGGCGCGGACCACGTCGTCGTACTCGGGCTGGGCGTTGACGAGCTCGCCGTGGTGCCTGGCCAGCTTGACCGCGACGGTGCGCCCGCCCACCTCGACGGCGATCATCTCGCGGTCGAGGGCGTGTTTGCCGAGCGGGATCTCGCGTACGCCGATGGTGCTGGTGTTGCGGAAGATCGCGGCTCGCACCGGCTCGGCCAGGTCGCCGCGGACGAGCACGCTGAGGGTGTGCGCCGGACGCCCCTTCTTCATGAGGATCGGGGTCAGCCAGGCGTCGGAGGCGCCGGCGCTCATCAGCGCCGCGATGATCTGCGGCCACAGCCGCGGGTCGAGGTCGTCGATGTTGGTCTCGATGAGCAGCGGGGTCACCGGCTGCTCGGCGGCCTCGCCGACGAAGAGCCTCAGCACGTTGGCATGGCCGGCCGGGTCGCGCCCACCGGCGCCGACGCCGATCTCGGTGGTCGTCATCGCCGGCTGTGGTCCCCACGCGGTCGCGACCGTGGTGAGCAGCGCCGCGCCGGTGGGCGTGCACAGCTCGCTGGCGGGCGCGCCCTCGGGTCCGGCGTACGACGGCACTCCCCGCAGCAGCTCGGCGACGGCGGGCGGCGGCACCGGCAGGGTGCCGTGCGCCCCGCGGACGCTGCCCGAGCCGACGGCCACGGGCGAGACGGTGACGCCGTGGGTCGAGGTGTGCTCGGCGCCGGCCCCTGGACAGCCCAGCCACACGAAGCCGGCGCTCACGCCCACGACGTCGGCGATCGCGTCCAGCGCACCGACCTCGTGGAAGGAGACGTCCATCGGGTCGCTGCCGTGGGCGGTGGCCTCGGCGACGGCGAGCCGCTCGAAGACGGCCAGCGCGAGCCGGCGGACGTCCTCGTCGAGCGGGGCGGCGGAGAGCAGCGCGCGGATGTCGCGCCAGCTGCGGTGGTGCTCGGAGTCGGTGATCTCGACGTGGCAGCGGGTCGCGGCGAAGCCGTTGCGCTGCACCTTCTCGACGCGCAGGGTGACCGGCTCGGGCGCCACCGAGTCGACGGCCCGCTGGATGGTCTCGACGGGCACTCCGGCGCCGAGCAGGGCGCCCAGCAGCATGTCGCCGCTCGCGCCCGAGGAGGCGTCGATCCAGATCGTCATGCGTGCGCCCTGCGCGCGACCCGGGCGGCGAAGACCCCCGCGCCGTAGCCGTTGTCGATGTTGACGACCGTGATGCCGGGTGCGCAGGAGTTGAGCATCGCGAGGAGGGCAGCGACTCCGCCGAGGCTCGCGCCGTAGCCGACACTGGTCGGCACCGCCACGAGCGGGACGCCGGTCAGCCCGCCGACGACCGACGGCAGCGCACCCTCCATGCCGGCCACCACGACCAGGCAGTCGGCGCGTTCGAGGTCCGCACGCACCGACAACAGCCGGTGCAGGCCGGAGACGCCCACGTCGGTGACGACCTCGACGCCCGCGCCGTGCACCTGGGCGGTGAGCGCGGCCTCACGCGCCACCGGGCCGTCGGAGGTGCCCGCCGCGACGACCATGACCAGGCCGCGGGGCTCGGGCAGGGGACCGAGGACGGCGCAGCGCGCCTCCTCGTCGACGTTCGCACCGAGGGCAGCGCAGGCCGCCTGGGCCTCGGGGGAGAGCCGGGTGGCGAGGATCGCGCGACCGGGGTGGCGCTCGGCGAGGGTGCCGAGGATCGCGGTGACCTGCTGCGGGCTCTTGCCGGCGCCGTACACGACCTCGGCGTCTCCGGTGCGCTCGGCACGGTCCAGATCGACGCGGGCGAAGCCGAGATCGGCGGTGCGGGGGTCGGACTCGGTCACGCCCAGAACCTACTCGGCGGGAGGCGTTGCGGGTGTCGGTGGTCGGGTGTTGGCTGGACGGCGGGGTCGATCACTCAACACCCGAGGAGCTCACGATGGCCACGTTCGACTCATATCTCCAGGGCACGCCCAGCTGGATCGAGCACAGCAGTGCCGATCCCGACGCGTCCAAGAGGTTCTACGCCGACCTGTTCGGCTGGCAGTACGACGAGCAGCCGATGATGGACGGCGACACCCAGGTCGGCAGCTATGCGATGGCCCAGGTCCAAGGCGATGCGGTGGCCGGGCTCGGGTCGCAGTTCGGCGACGCGGCGGGCGGTCCGGCCAGCTGGGGTGTGTACCTCGCGGTCGACGACGTCGACGCCGCAGCGGCCAAGGCCCGAGAGGCCGGCGGCCAGGTGGTGGTCGAGCCGGCCGACGTCGGCGAGCAGGGCCGGATGGCGTGGGTGGTGGACCCCGTCGGTGCCGCGGTCGGGCTGTGGCAGGCGGGCGCGTTCCGGGGCGCGCAGCGGGCCAACGAGCACGGCACCAACATCTGGAACGAGCTGGTCACCGCCGACGGCGACCGGGCTGCGCCGTTCTACGGCGAGGTGCTCGGCATCACCGCCGAGGAGATGCCGATGGGGGGTGGTGATCCCTACACGACCCTGAACGTCGACGGTCGGGCGATCGCCGGGATCTCGCCTCCGCAGGCAGACGGTGTCCCGCCCCACTGGAACGTCTCCTTCAACGTCGACGACGCCGACCAGATCGCCGCCCGCGCCGCCGAGCTGGGCGGGCAGCAGGTCGTGGCGCCGTTCGACGTGCCGGGCATCGGCCGGATCGCGGTGCTGAGCGATCCCCAGGGCGCGATGTTCAACCTGATGCAGCACCCGGAGGCGGAGGCCTAGACGGTCCGGTCCGGGGACGCCGGGTAGACCCCGAGGATCTTCACGTCGGTGGTGAAGAACGCCAGCTCCTCGAGGGCGTTGCGCACCGGCTCGTCCTCGGGGTGCCCGTCGACCTCCGCCAGGAACTGGGTGGCGGTGAAGCGCCCCTCGACCATGTAGCTCTCCAGCTTGGTCATGTTCACGCCGTTGGTGGCGAAGCCGCCCAGCGCCTTGTAGAGCGCCGCCGGCAGGTTGCGCACGTTGAAGATGAAGCTGGTGACGACCGCGCCCCGGTCGCGGGGCGCCACGACGTACTCGCGGGAGAGCACGACGAACCGGGTGGTGTTGTGGTCCTCGTCCTCGACGTCCTCGCGCAGCACCCGCAGCCCGTAGATCTCGGCGGCGAGGGCCGGCGCGAGTGCCGCCTGGGTGACGTCGTGCGCCTCGGCGACCTCGCGGGCCGCGCCGGCGGTGTCGCCCGAGACCAGCGGCGTGAGGTGCAGCTCGCGGATCACCTTGCGGCACTGACCGAGCGCGTGGACGTGGCTGTGCACCGTCTTGATGGTCTGCTCGGTCGCACCCTCGATCGCCATCAGGTGGAACTGGATGCGCAGGAAGTGCTCGCCGATGATGTGCAGGTCGGCGCCGGGCAGGAAGTGGTGGATGTCGGCCACCCGGCCGGCCAGCGAGTTGTCGATCGGGATCATCGCCAGCTCGGTGTCGCCGCTCTCGACGGCGGCGAAGACGTCCTCGAACGACGCACACGCGACCGCCTCCCACTCCGGGTAGTGCTGGCGGCACACGATGTGGGAGTTCGCGCCAGGTTCACCCTGGTAGGCGATGCGTCGAGAGGTCACGATTCATTTTCCCATGCCCCGGAGGGTGCGGCCCGGGCCGACCGGCGTACGGCCATAGGCTCGGCACGTGCCCACGCTCCTAGCCTCCCTCGCGCTGCTCGTGGCGCTCCTCGCCTTCATCTTCTCCGTCGTCGCCCTGCGCCGGGGCTCGACGGCCCGCCGCCGGGTCGGCGCCGACGCCCTTCCCGAGGACGTCGTCGGCCTGCGCCAGGAGGTCGCCGCGCTCCAGACCGAGACGCGCACGGCGCTGCGGCACCTCGCCGTCGTGCGGTACGACGCGTTCGGCGACATGGGCGGCCACCTGTCCTGGTCGGTCGCGCTCCTCGACGACGGCGGCGACGGCGTCGTGCTCAGCTCCATCCACGGCCGCAGCGACGCCCGGACGTACGCCAAGAGCATCTCCGCGTGGCGGTGCGAGCAGCAGCTGTCGCCGGAGGAGGACGAGGCGATCACCCACGCGCGTCCCTGAGGGCCGAGCGTGAGGACGTCCGCCGGCCTCGTCCGAAGGGGTGAGGCCGTGGTGTCGGACGCGGCCGCAGGATGACCGGAAGGTACGGTCAGCCAGCACGAGAGCGTTGAACTCATCCCTCGAAGGAGACCACCATGAACACTCGGACCATTGCCATCGCCGCACTCGTCATCGCCGTGATCTTGCTGCTCTTCTTCCTCCTCTGAGGAAGGCGCGCCCCGACCTTCGTGGGCGTGTCGCAAGGTTTGTGAGGTTTGCAAACGCCTCGAACGTCATGGTTCCCCGCCTAGGCGGGGAACCATGCGCGTCTCCAGCCCAGAACATCCGACCCGACGTCAGCGCGGGACCCGGACCAGCAGCCGGCCGTGGATGCACTCCATGCGCAGCTCGCGGCCCGGGCCGATGGAGTCGCCGTCGAGCTGGCGGGGGGTGTCGGCCGCGGCGCGCACGACGATGGTGTGCCCGGTCAGCCGCATGATCGTGTCGTCGGTGACCGAGCTCTTGGACAGCACCCGCGCGGCCAGCGGGATCCAGGACAAGAAGCGCTTCGGGTGCAAGATCACCACGTCGAGCACGCCGTCGTCGATCGCCGCGTCGGGCAGCAGCGGCATGCCCGCCTGGAGGTAGCCGACGTTGCCGACCACGACGGTCCGGGCCCGGTGCCGGGTGAAGTCGCCGCCGTCCACGGAGATCTCGATCCGCACCGCGGGGAACATCAGCGACTTCAGGCCGGAGACGACGTAGGCGATCCACCCGACCTTCTTCTTGAACTCCTCGTTGACGCCCTCCATCAGCGCGGCGTCGAAGCCCATGCCCGCCATCACCATGAAGTGGGTGTCCTCCATGGCGTCACCGCCCACCTTCACGAGGTCGATGGCGCGGTCCTGGCCGTTGAGGCCGACGTCGATCGCCGAGCGCAGGTAGAGCGGGATGCCGAGGTTGCGGGCCAGCAGGTTGCCCGTGCCGGCCGGGATGATGCCGACCGGGATGCCGGTGCCGGCGAGCTCCGCGCACACCTCGCGCACGGTGCCGTCCCCGCCGCAGACGAGCACCAGGTCGGCGCCGGCCACCGAGGCCGCGTGGGCCATGCCGGTGCCCGGGTCCTCGATGCTGGTGAGGTGCCAGGACGGTTCGTTCCAGCCCGACTCAAGGGCCATCGTGTTGACGATCGAGCGGAACTGCCCGACGTCCTCCACCTTGATGGGGTTGAGCACGACGGCCAGCTGGCGCTGCGAGGAGTAGACCTCCGGCAGCGGCGAGCCGGTCTCGGCGGTCGACCGAGGCCGTGGGTCGATCAGCACCTGCGCGAGCAGGGCGACCCCGAGGCCGAGCAGCGAGCCGGCGATCACGTCGGTCGGGTAGTGCCGGCCGAGCAGGACCCGGTCGAGGCAGACGACCAGCCACAGCAGCACGGACCCGGCCAGCGCGAGGTGCCGCATGTTGCTGCGGCGTACGAACATCCAGGTCAGTAGCACCAGGATCGCGACGAAGGCGGTGATCGACGAGGCGTGTCCCGACGGGAACGCCTTGCTCTCGAGCAGCCCGGTGGCGTCTTGCCAGTCGGGTCGTCCGCGCGCGAGCCAGAGCTTGAAGCCCGTCGTGGCGAGCGAGGCGCTCACCATGACCACGACGGTGTACGCCGCGGCACGGCGGTGCTTGCGGAGCAGGAGTGCCCCGGCGAGCAGGACGGTCAGCACGGTCATGCCGATGGTGCCGAACGCGTGCTCCACCAGCCTGAGCGCCGAGATGAGCGTGCCGTGCTCGTCGGCCCAGTCCTCGCCGTCGCGACCGAGGTGGTCGACAGCGTCGAGGGGCGACCGGTCGCCGGTCACGAGGAAGGCCAGGACGGCGAACAGCACCAGGGCCAGGCCGGCCCAGCCGAGCAGGCGGGCACGCGAACGTTCGGTCACGAGGCGCAAGTATGCCGTCACCGGCACTCAGGCCCGCACCGACGAAAACCGGACGGCTAGCCTGTCGGCATGATTGATCCGCGACTCCTCCGTGACGAGCCCGACCGTGTGCGTGCCTCCCTGGCCAAGCGCGGCCTGTCCGACGACGTGGTCGACCGAGCACTTTCGGCCGACGTCGCCCGGCGGGAGTCGATCGTGGTGTTCGAGGCCAAGCGGGGCGAGCAGAAGCAGCTCGGCAAGCTGATCCCGCAGGCCCAGGGCGATGAGAGGCAGGCGCTGCTCGCGCAGACCAAGACGCTGGCCGGCGAGGTCAAGGCGGCCGAGGCGGCCCAGACCGCGGCCGACGAGCAGTGGCGCGCAGCGATCATGGAGATCCCCAACGTCGCCGCCGACGAGGCGCCGGCGGGCGGCGAGGACGACTTCGTGGTGCTCGAGAGGATCGGCACGCCGCGTGACTTCGCGGCCGAGGGCTTCGAGCCCCGCGACCACGTCGAGCTCGGCAAGATCCTCGGCGCGATCGACCTGGAGCGCGGCGCCAAGGTCAGCGGCAGCCGCTTCTACTTCCTGACCGGAGTCGGGGCCGAGCTCGAGCTCGCGCTGGTCAACATGGCGATGGAGCAGGCGCGCGAGGCCGGCTTCACTCCCGTGATCGCGCCCTCGCTGGTCAAGCCGCGCGCCATGGAGGGCACCGGCTTCCTGGGCCAGGCGGCCGACGACGTCTACCGCATCGAGGGCGAGGACCTCTACCTCGTCGGCACCTCCGAGGTGGCGATGGCCGCCTACCACTCCGACGAGATCCTCGACGTCGAGACGCTGCCGCGTCGGTACGCCGCGTTCAGCCCGTGCTTCCGCAAGGAGGCCGGCTCGCACGGCAAGGACACCAAGGGCATCATCCGGGTGCACTGGTTCGACAAGGTGGAGATGTTCGTCTACACCACCCTCGAGGACGCCGACGCCGAGCACCAGCGCCTCCTGCAGTGGGAGAAGGACTTCCTCGACAAGCTCGAGCTGGCCTACCAGGTGATCGACACCGCCGCCGGCGACCTCGGCCTGAGTGCGATCCGCAAGTTCGACTGCGAGGCGTGGATCCCGACGCAGGGCAAGTACCGCGAGCTCACCTCCACCTCCAACTGCACCGACTTCCAGTCTCGGCGTCTCGACATCCGGGGGCGCTTCGAGGGCGGCACCCGGCCGGTCGCCACGCTCAACGGCACGTTGACGGCGATCCCGCGGGCGATCGTGGCGATCCTCGAGACCCACCAGCAGGCCGACGGGTCGGTCACCGTGCCCAAGGCGCTGCAGAAGTGGCTCGGCCGCGACGTCCTCGAGCCGCTGGAGCCGGTCGCTGCGCGGACCCCCGGGAACGAGAGGTGAACCCCCTTGGCTGAGACCTGGCGGCCGCGACTGGTCGCCCTCGACATCGACGGCACGCTGCTCAAGTGGGTGGAGGGTGCCGGCCAGACCTACGAGGAGATCCCGCCCGCGGTCTATGACGCGGTGCACCGCATCCTCGACGCCGGCGGCCATGTCGTGCTCAGCTCGGGGCGGTCGCCGCACGGCATGTCGCCGATCGCCGACCTGCTCAAGATCCCCCGCGACGGCGACGACCGGCTGTGGATCGTCGCCTCCAACGGCGCCGTGGTGTTCCGCTACCCCGATCTCGAGGTCGTGCACGAGGAGACCTTCGACGCGCGCCCGGCCGTCGAGGCCGTCCTCCGCGAGCACCCCGACGCCCTCGTCGCGGTCGAGGAGCGCGGGGTCGGCTACCGCGTCAACCGCCCGTTCCCGATGGGCGAGCTGTCGGGCCAGATGATTCCGACCGAGGTGGCCGACATCATCGCCAAGCCGGTGAGCCGCGTGATCGTCCGCGACCCGGCTGCCACCGCCGACGACTTCGTGGCCCTGGCCGCCCGGCTGGGCCTGCACGGCACCGACTTCGTCGTCGGCTGGACCGCCTGGCTCGACCTGGCGCCGGTAGGCGTCTCGAAGGCCTCCGGCCTGGCGGTCGTCGCCGAGCAGCTGGGTGTCGCGGCAGCGGACGTGCTCGCCATCGGCGACGGGCGCAACGACATCGAGATGCTCCGCTGGGCCGGTCGCGGCGTCGCCATGGGCCAGAGCGTCCAGGAGGTCATCGACGCTGCCGACGACGTCACCGACTCGGTGTACGAAGACGGCGCGGCAGTGGAGATCTCACGCTGGTTCCCGGGTCCGTGAGACCCCGCCTGGTCGCCACCGATCTCGACGGCACGCTGCTGCACTCCGACGGCGGCGTCACTCCCCGCACCCGTCAGGTGCTGGCCGAGCTCGACCGTCTCGGCGTGCCGGTCGTCTACGTCACCGGTCGGCCGGTCCGGTGGATGGACGACCTGTGGGAGACGGTCGGTGGGCACGGGCTGGCGATCTGCTCCAACGGCGCGGTGACCTACGACGTCGCGGCGCGCGGGATCCGCAGCGTCCGGCCGATGCCCGCCAACATGGTGCTCGAGGTGGGCGAGCTGCTGCGCAGCAAGCTCCCCGGCACGGCGTACGCCCTGGAGATGACCACCGGGTTCGGCCTCGAGCCGGAATTCATGCGCCGCCACAACCGCCCGAACGTCGAGGTCCCGGTCGCGCGGCTCGAGGACCTGCTCAACGGCACCGTCGTCAAGCTGCTCGCGCAGATCGACGGGGTCGACCCGGAGGTCTACTGGCGCCAGGTCGAGGAGCTGGTCGGTGACCGGGTCACGGTGACGTGGTCGAGCGAGTGGGCCATGGTCGAGCTGAGCGCGCTCGACGTGACGAAGGCGTCGACGCTGGCTCTGGTCTGCGACGAGTTCGGCATCGACGGTGCCGACGTGGTCGCGTTCGGCGACATGCCCAACGACCTGGCGCTGCTGTCGTGGGCCGGCTCGTCCTACGCCATGGGCAACGCGCATCCGTTGGTGCGCGAGCTCGCCGACCACCTCGCCCCGACCAACGACGACGACGGCGTGGCGAGCGTCCTCAGCGACCTCTTCGGTCTCTGAGGCCGCGCGCCCACCGGCCCGTAGAGTGTCGCCATGCCACTGATCCGCCGCGCCCTGGTCGTGATGTTCCTGGCGCTGAGCGGGATCGTGCTCACCCAGCTGCCGGCCCACGCCTGCACCTGCATCCAGCAGACGTTCGCCGACCAGATCGCCGCCGCCGACGTGATCTTCACCGGCTCGGTCGACTCGACGGCGCCGCCGAGCGAGGGCAGCGTGACCTACGCGGTCACCGCCGAACGGATCTTCAAAGGTGGCCTGGGGAGCTCGGCGGTCACCCTCAGCAGCCCCGCCCAGGCCGGCCAGTGCGGGCTGGGCGAGCTGCCGGCCGACCGGCCCTACGTGTTCCTGGTGAGCCGCTCCGGCACGGCCTACACCGCCGAGTCCTGTGGGGGTACAGCGCCGATCTCGACCAAGGTGGACGAGCGCATCGGGCGGCTGCTCGGTCGGGGCGAGCTCGTCGCCGCGCCGACGCTGCCGCAGAGCGCGACGTACACGAAGGTCGAGGAGGTGGCGCCCACCTCGCTGGCCCGGCTCGCCTCACCGGGCGGCGCCCTGGTGATCATCGGTCTGCTCGGCCTGATGGTCGTACGGCGCCTCGGGCGACGCTAGAGGTACATGCCTCCGGAGCCCTGCCCCGGCCGGTCGCGGTGCTCGTGACCCGGCTGCGTGGGGCCGCCGGACTGCTCGGGATCCTGCTCAGGGTGCCCCATCCCCTCGGGCAGCGCGCGACGCATCTGCTCCAGCTGGGCTCGTGAGGCCATCTGCTGGGCGTAGATGGCGGTCTGGATGCCGTGGAAGAGCCCTTCGAGCCAGCCCACCAGCTGGGCCTGCGCGATGCGCAGCTCGCTCTCGCTCGGCGTGCCCTCCTCGGTGAACGGCAGCGACAGTCGTTCGAGCTCCTCGACGAGCTCGGGCGCGAGGCCGGACTCGAGCTCCTTGATCGACGCGTGGTGGATCTCCTTGAGCCGGTTGCGGCTGGCCTCGTCCAGTGGAGCCGCCTTCACCTCTTCGAGCAGCTGGCGGATCATGCTGCCGATCCGCATCACCTTGGCGGGCTGTTCGACCAGCTCGGTGACGTGCCGCTCGCCGTCGTCGGAATCGTTCGCAGCCTGCTCGGCGGTGGCCTCCACGGCCCCCTCGATCGACGTCGCCGGGACGGTGCCGATCGGCTGTCCGTCCGGTCCGACCACCAGCACGTGACCTTCGGGGATCTGCTCGCTCATGACCACCACCCTAGTCACCGACGGTGAGGACGATCTTGCCCACGTGCCCGCTGTCGTCCATCAGCCGGTGCGCCTGCGCGACCTCGGTCAGCGGCAGCGTCGTGTGTACGACGGGGCGCACGGCGCCGTCGGCCACGAGCGGCCACACGTGCTCGGCCACGGCAGCGCAGATCGCCGCCTTCTCCGGCGCCGGACGGGCGCGCAACGACGTCGCGATCACGGCGCCGCGCTTGCGCAGCAGCTTGCCGATGTCGAGCTCGCCCTTCGCGCCGCCCTGCATGCCGATGATGACCAGCCGCCCCTCGGTGGCCAGGGCGTCGAGGTTGCGGTCGAGGTAGGACGCGCCCATGTTGTCGAGGATCACGTCGGCGCCGCGGCCCCCGGTGACGTCCTTGACCACCTGCACGAAGTCCTCGTCGCGGTAGTTGATCGTCACGTCGGCGCCCAGGTCCGAGCAGACCGCGAGCTTCTCGGCCGACCCGGCCGTCGTCATCACCTTCGCGGACAAGGCGGTGGCCAGCTGGATCGCGAGCGTGCCGATGCCGCCCGCGCCGCCGTGCACGAGGAAGCTCTCGCCCGGCTGCAGCCCGGCCACCATGAACACGTTCGACCAGACCGTGCACGACACCTCGGGCAGGGAGGCGGCGCTCACCAGGTCGATGCCCGCCGGCACCGGCAGCAGCTGGCCCGCCGGGACGGCGACCAGCTCGGCGTACCCGCCTCCGGAGAGCAGCGCGCACACCTCGTCGCCGACGGCCCAGCCCTCGACCCCCTCGCCGAGGGCGACGATCCGGCCGCTGCACTCGAGACCGAGGACGTCGGAGGCGCCGGGCGGCGGCGGGTAGAACCCCTGCCGCTGAAGGGTGTCGGCCTTGTTGACGGCGGTCGCGACCACCGCGACCAGCACCTCGCCGGGCCCGGCGACCGGGTCCGGCACGTCGCCCACGGACAGGACTTCTGGGCCTCCGGCAGCGGAGGCGATCACGGCACGCATGCCGCCAGACTAGGCCGCCGGGTCAGTCCGCGAACTCGTCGGTGGAGTGGTCGACGCTGCTGTCGTCGGGGACCTCGTCGTCGATGTCGATCGGGTCCCGCGCGTCGGCCGGGCGGTCCCAGCCCTCGGCGAGCAGCTGCGCGGCAGCGGCCAGCTGCTCGAGGCGCTCGGGATTGGCGCCGTGCGACGCGGCGGCGTACCCGAGCAGGAAGGTGGTGATGGGTGCCGACTTCCTCTCCACCTGGTGGGCGGAGGTGCGAGCCAGGTCGAGGATCAGCGCCTCGTCGACCTCGGCCTCGACGTCGAGGACATCGCTCAGCTCATCGATCCAGTCGTGAAGATTCACAGAGCACACAGTTCCGAATCGGAGCGGCTCCCGCAAGCCCTGGTCGGACCATTGACTTCCGGGGACTCATCCACTCAGGTCGCGGAGGTCGGTCCAGGTGTCGACGTCGTGGGCCTCCGAGCCCTCGGCCGGCACCTCGGCCACCGTCAGGCCGGAGAGCAACCGGTGCAGCGGCATCCCGTGCTGGCCCTCGTGGTCGGGCCGGACCTCGTCGAGCCGAGCGGTCTGGACCACCCCGGCGAGCTGGCGGCGGCCGGACGCGTCGACGAGGAAGGCGCCGTCGCACCCGGTCGCCGCGTCACGCAGCCTGCGGAACGTGTACGGCGTCACCCGCGGCATGTCGACGGCCAGCACGCCGAGCCACTCGGGCGTGCGCAGCAGCGCGTCGCGGCCGGTGAGCACGCCGGCCACCGGCCCGCCCGACGGTGGGTCCTCCCGCACGAACGTCACGGGACGCTCCGTGGGGACCGCGGCCCCGACCACCACGACCTCGTCGGCGTCGAGCAGCGCGTCGAGGACCAGCGCCAGCAGGGTCCGCCCGGCGATCTCGAGGCCTGCCTTGTCGACGCCGCCCATCCGCACGGCGGTGCCGCCGGCGAGGACGACAGCAGAGAACACAGGGCGGCGCTGGGGCTCGTGGTCCACGGGGACAGCGTGGCAGGCTGAGCGCGTGACCGGACAGCTGCGGGTGGCGCTCGTGCAGGAGGCGGCCACACTCGACCTCGCCCACAACCGCCGCCGGCTCGGCGAGCTCACGCCGGGCGACACCGACCTGGTCGTGTTCCCGGAGGCCTTCCAGCGCGACTTCGGTGACCCCGGCAGCGACCTCGCGGCGTACGCCGAGCCGCTCGACGGCCCGTTCGGCTCCGAGGTCGCGGCACTGGCCGCTGACCGGGAGACCACGGTCGTGACGGGCATGTTCGAGCCGAGCCCCGACCCGGCCAAGCCGTTCAACACCCTGCTGGTGCGGGGCGCGGCCGAGACGTCGTACCGCAAGGTCCACCTGTACGACTCGTTCGGCTACCGCGAGTCCGACCGGCTCTCGGCGGGTCCGCTGGAGCCGGTGACCTTCCCGCTCGGCGACTTCACCATCGGCCTGATGACCTGCTACGACCTGCGGTTCCCCGAGCACTCCCGTGCCCTGGTCGACGCCGGCGCCGACGTGCTCGTCGTGCCCGCGGCCTGGGTGGCCGGCGACCACAAGGTCGACCACTGGCGCACGCTCCTGCGGGCCCGCGCCATCGAGAACACGGTCTACGTGGCGGCCGCGGCGCAGCCGGCGCCGCGCTACTGCGGGCACTCGATGATCGTTGGTCCGTTCGGCGAGGTGGTGGCCGAGGCCGGCCCCGACGCCGACGTCGTCCGCGGCGTCCTGGATGCCGCCGTCATCGCGCAGGCCAGGCGTACCAACCCCTCGCTGGCCAACCGCCGACGGTAGCCTCTCTGCTCGTGCCCACACCCCCAGGCGGCCGCCGCGCCGGCCCGCGCCCGCAGTCGCGCCGCCAGCGCGCGCGGGAGCAGAAGGCGGTGTCGAAGCCGAGGGAGCCGAAGCGCCCGAAAGCCCGAAGGCACCGAAGGCACCCCGGCAGAGCCGCCTCTCGATCAGCACCCCGCGACTGGTGTGGGCCGCGGTCCTGCTGGTCGGCGCCCTCGCCCTCGCCGGCGCCGTGGCCGAGGTCGGGCCAGGGTGGATCGACGGAGTCGGGGCGATCGCCATCAGCTCTGCCTTCACGTGGGCCCTCGCGGCCCGCACCGGTGGCCGACCGCGGCTGTTCGCCGGGCTCGCCCTCGTGCTGGGCGTGGGCACCGTGGTCAGTGGGGTCGACGCGCTCACCGCAGGAGCGGCGGTGCTGACCTGCGTCGTCAGCGGCGTGCTCGCGGTGATGATGACCGTGCCCGCCTCGTCGTACCTCGGCGCCGTGCGCGAGACCCTCATCGCCTGCGGGATCGCCGTCGTCGGCGCGTTCGCGACCATCGGGTTCGAGCCGAACGCCGACCGCGAACGCTTCGAGTACGTCACCTTGGGCCTCGGGTTCCTGCTCGTCCTGGTCCTGGTCTTCCGGTTCGGCGCGGGGCTGCACGGCCTCGGCCGGCGCGGACTGGTGATCGTCCTGGTCGGCTCGGTCCTGCTGGTGCTGACGATCGCGTACGCCGAGCTGTTGCGTCGCTACGGCATCTCCTCGGTCGTCGACCCGGCGCTCGACGTGGTCCGGTGGAGCAGGGAGAACCTGCGGGCCTTCCCCCGCCCGATCGTGGTGCTCCTGGGCGTCCCGGCGCTCGTGTGGGGCGTGCACATGCGTGCGCGTCGTCGGCAGGGGTGGTGGGTGTGCGCGTTCGGCGTGGCGGCGACGCTGCCGGTGGCGCAGTCGCTGGTCAACCCGCTCGGCTCCTTCCTCGAGGCCGGGTTGCAGACCGTCTACGGCGTGGTGCTCGGCCTGATCGTCGGGTACGTCGTCATCCGGCTCGACCTCGCGCTGACCGGTCCCCGCGGCAGCCGCGCCCGGGCCGCCGAGGAAGCCGCGGCGCACCGCCCGGAGCCGACTCGTTTCCGCGCACTCTGACCGGGTCGGCCGAGGAGGCTGATGCCGCGGCGTCGAGATCGTCGCCGGCGGTCCTCTCGTCCTCGCCTGACCGCCCGATTCACCCGGCCCGCCCGCCGTCCGGTAATCTCTGCGGCGGTGGCGTGTCCGAGCGGCCTAAGGAGAACGCCTCGAAAGCGTTTGTCGGTGCAAGCCGACCGAGGGTTCAAATCCCTCCGCCACCGCCACGTGATGTCTTTGGACATCGAGGACACCCGGCCCCCGCGAAGACGTGGGGCCGGGTGTTCTGCGTGTGGGTGCGGGCGTCACTGCAGCGCGGCGTACCAGGCGTTGGCGCGGCGGCCGGCGACGACCGCGCGCTCCCACGCGACCCCGATGGTCAGCAACACCGCACCGGCGACACCGAGGATGACCCACCCGCGCACGTACTCCATCAGCGGTCCACCCTGGGTGATGGCGACGACGACCAGAACGACGGCGCCGACGGTGACGGGGGCCTGCCACTGCTGCGACAGGCCGGCCACCAGAGCCACCGTGGCGGCCACGGTGACGAGGACGAGCCGAGGCGTGCTGCCCTCCCCGACCGCCACGAGCAGGGACGGCAGCAGCGCGACGATGAGCGTCGGACCCATGGTCACGTTGGTCGGCAGGTCGGGACGGCGTGACCACTGGACCCAGCCGATCACGGCCAGCAGCAGGGCCAGCGGTGCGGTGTACGCCTCGATCGTGGTCACCTCGGCCTCCGCCATCAGCACGCCGCTGCCGGCCGCGATGGACAGCGAGCCGAGGTAGGAGAACGCGAGCCGGCCGGGGGTCGCGGCGTAGAGCAGGGTCAAGATGCCGACGGTGATCAGCGCCGCGGCGAACTGGTACGGCGACGCCGAGGCGCCGGCGAGCGCGGCGGTGCCCGACCAGGCCCCTGCGAACACCAGCGTCACGGCCTCGACCAGGCGCAGCTCGCCGCCACGTCGGGCGCCGAGCCCGGCCAGGGCCAGGTTGCCCGCCACGAGCGCCAGGGCGACCGGCCACCACACCTCGGCATCGGCGTCCCGCAGCGCCGTGAAAACCGTGACGAGGACCGCGGTCTCGGCCAGCGCCAACCACAGGGCGGAGCGGGTGCGGAGCGCGGCCAGGACCGTGGGCGCCGCCCAGGACACCGCGGGAACGACCGGCACCCACCAGGCGGCCGTTCCGGCGTCGGTGACCCCGTCGAGCAGCTGCCGGCCCGTGGCGGCGCCCTCCTCGGAGACCACGAGCACGAGCAGGAACAGCACCGGCTGCGCGGCCCAGGCGACGATGACGCCCGCCGTCACCCATGAGCGCTGCGGAAGGGCGCTCCGCTCGGTGGCGACAGCGGCGAGGCCGGCGGCCAGCAGCACCGAGACCCCGACGAGCGCGAGTCGGGGCGCGTCGAGAACGGGGATCCCCATGACCGGGACGAGCCAGAGGATGACCGCCACCGGCACCAGGTCGACGCGCCTGGCGACGACCAGGGCCGCGAGGGGGACGATCAGCAGGAGGGCGAACGCGGCGTACCGGTCCGCGGTCGCGGATGACGGGTCGTAGCCGAGCTCGAGACCCGTCAGCACGTGGACGGCCAGTGCGATCGCAGCCGACGCCCCCAGCGGCAGCGCCGACAGCGGGACCCGCAGACCGGGCACGCTGGTCGTGGGGACGTCGAGCCGGTACGCCGCGTAGGCTGCGGCGGCGCTGACCACCGCCAGCAACAGGGCGAGACCGGTCACCGTCACCGGCTCGGGGTCCAGTGCAGCCAAGGCCGACCAGCCCGCCACGGCGATCATCGCGGTGGCCGCGGGACGGTAGACCAGGACGCGTCGGAGCGCTGCTCCGTCGCTGGCGCGCGGGACGACACGGTCGAAGCCGAGCAGCAGCACGGCGCCGAGCAGGCCGGCGCCCGCCCAGTAGGTCTCGACCGCGAGCTCGCCCAGCCCGCCGAGATCGAGCCAGTGGGCGGCGGTCAGGTCCAAGGTGAGCAGTCCCGTCCCGATCACCGCGCCGGTCTCGGCCGCCGCGTTGAGCCGGACCTTCGTCGCCAGCACGGAGCCGGCCACGGCGGTGCCCGTCAGCGCGGCCATGATCAGCGCCTGGCCGACGAGACCGACGACGAGCCACACGACGACCAGGAAGAACGCCGCCGCCGAGAGCAGCAGCAGGGCGCCCAGGCCGAGCAGGAGCTGCTGGGCCGACACCCGCCTGCGCGGCGTGCGGCTCCGATCGGCGGGGGAAGCGGGGGCGCCGGGCGCGGACGGCGCCCAGGTGCTCACCGCACCGGGCGGCGCCATCAGCGCCTCGATCAGGTGGACCGACTCGGCCTCCAGCGCCGAGATCTGCTGGTTGACCTGCCACAGGCGCAGCGCCTCGGGTCCGACCAGTCGGAGGCCACAGTGTGTGCACGCCTCCACCCCGGGCAGGAGCAGAGTCGCGCAGTTCGGGCAAGGGAACGGCTGGGGAGTGGTCACCCCCCCATCGTCCACGGTGCGGAGCCTCAGTGGGATGCGCACCGCTACTCACCCGCCGATCGGGAGCTGCGGAGGGGCGATGTCCCGGATGGGCTGGGACGTGTGGGGATAATGGGGGCAGGCGGGCAGCAGCCCGACCTGACCTACCAGACAACGAAGAGGTTCATCATCATGATCGGATTCCTCGTGGCGGGCCTCATCATCGGCGCCCTCGCTCGCCTCATCAAGCCCGGCAAGCAGAACCTCGGCCTCCTGGCGACACTCGGCCTGGGCCTTGTGGGCTCCCTCATCGGCGGAGTCATCGCCCAGGCCTTCGGCACCGGCGGGATCTTCGAGCTGAATGTGATCGGCTTCGTCCTCGCTGTGGTCGCCGCGATCCTGCTCATCGGCGTCGCCGAGGGCGTCGCTGGCAGGAACAAGGCCACCGCCTGACCCAGCACGACCCAGCAGAACCCAGTCAGACCCGACGTCGCGGGTCCGGGACCCCATGGACCGGACCCGCGACGTTCGTGGTTCGACACCGGTCCGGCAACGGACGGCTCAGCCGCGTTGCGCTGCGAAGAACCGGTCGAGCAGCTCGGTGCTCTCGCTCGCCAGCACCCCGGAGACGACCTCGGGACGATGGTTGAGGCGACGGTCGCGCACGACGTCCCAGAGGCTGCCGACCGCGCCGGCCTTGTCGTCGAACGCGCCGAAGACGACGCGCTCGACCCGGGAGAGCACGGCGGCGCCGGCGCACATGGTGCACGGCTCGAGGGTGACCACGAGCGTGCAGCCGGAGAGGCGCCACTGACCTCGGGCCAGGGCTGCGGCCCGCAGGGCCACGACCTCGGCATGCCCGGTCGGGTCGTGCGCGGCCTCCCGGACGTTGCGTCCGCGCCCCAGCACCTCACCGGCCTCGGAGAGCACCACGGCGCCGATCGGCACGTCCTCGGTCTCGAGGGCGGCGCGCGCCTCGGCCAGGGCCAGCCGCATGGCGGGTGCCCAGTCGTCTGGACTCATGCAGACGTGAGCCCGACCGCGTCGTCGAACATCTGGCCGAACCCCAGCCTGCGGGCGATGTCGGAGAGCATCTCGTCGGGGTAGAGCTCGAGGTCGTCGAGCAGGACCCCCATGTCCATCGCGTGCATGCCGAGGTCGCCCAGCAGGTCGAGATCACCCGCAGGGACCTGCTCGTCCTCGTCATCCAGGGCGGGCAGCCCGAGGAACTCGACGGCCGAGCTGGCCAGCTCCCACTCGTCGGCGGCGGTGACGTCGGAGAGCAGGACCCGCGTGCTCGCGCCGGTGACCCGGACGATCACGAAGAAGTCCTCGTCGACGGCGACCATGCCCACCGCGCCACCGTCGCCCGGGAACCGGCGCAGGGCATGGGCGAGCGTGTCGATCGACTCGAGCACCGGGTGGGCGATCGGCTGGACCTGCCAGCCGCCCTCCTCGCGGTAGGCAGCCACCGCGAAGTCGACGCCGTCGGCCATGTCAGCCATGTCGATCTCGTTCCGCTCGGCACCATTGGGACACTTCAAGAGTGGCAGATGCGCGCCCCCCGGCCAACCCCGTTCGGGCGCGGACGGCGGGGGCGCCGGCTGCACTAGGGTTCGATCATGCGCACCCACGTCGTCGACCACCCCCTCGTGGCCCACAAGCTGACCACCCTCCGCGACGAGTCGACCGACTCCCCGACCTTCCGGCGGCTCGCTGACGAGCTCGTCACCCTGCTGGCCTACGAGGCGACCCGCGACGTCCGGGTCACTACCGTCGACATCGTCACTCCGGTGGCCCCGGCCACAGGGGTCAAGCTCACCTCGCCCAAGCCCCTCGTCGTACCCATCCTGCGAGCGGGTCTGGGCATGCTCGACGGCATGATGCGGCTGCTGCCCACTGCCGAGGTCGGGTTCCTCGGGATGGTGCGCAACGAGGAGACGCTGCAGGCGTCGACGTACGCCGAGCGGTTGCCCGACGACCTGTCCGGGCGCCAGTGCTACGTGCTCGACCCGATGCTCGCCACCGGCGGCACGCTCGCGGCCGCGATCCGCTTCCTGGTCGACCGTGGCGCCGACGACATCACCGCGATCTGCCTGCTCGCCGCACCCGAGGGCTGCGCCCGGCTCGAGGAGCAGATCGCCGACATCGACGTGCCGGTCACGATCGTCACCGGGGCGATGGACGAGAAGCTCAACGACAAGGGCTACATCGTGCCCGGTCTCGGCGACGCGGGTGACCGGTTGTACGGCGTCGCGGGCTGACTCAGCCGGCGAGTGACTCGTCCGGGGCGACCGGCTCGCCGAGGGCCGCCGGAGGGATCTCGCCGATCTGGACGCACCCTCGTGGGAGCGCCTTCGGGAGGATGGCCGTGGCGGTCGTGCCGACGCCCTCCGCAGAGGTGATGGAGATCTCGCCGCCGTGGGCGTCGATGATCGCCTGCACGATCGACAGGCCGAGCCCGGTGCCCTGGATGGCCTGACGGTTGGCGGTCGACGCGCGGAAGAAGCGGGTGAACAGCCGGTCCTGCTCGGCCAGGGGGATGCCCATGCCGGTGTCGCGCACGACGATGGAGATGTGGTCGCGGTCCTCGCTGACCGTCAGCTCGACCCGACCGCCGTCGGGGGTGAACTTCACGGCGTTGCTCAGCAGGTTGAGCAGCACCCGCTCGATGTGGTCGGGGTCGCCCTCGTGCATGGCCGGGTGCTGGGGGATCCGGAGCAGGACCTCGAGGTGGCGCGTGGCGAGCAGCGGGTCGAGGGCCTCGCGGGCAGCGGCGACGGCCTGGCGCAGGTCGTGCGCGACCGGGTTGATGCGCATCTCGCGGGCCTCGATCTGCGAGAGCAGGAGCAGGTCCTCGACGAGGAGCAGGAGGCGTCGGCCGTTCCGCTCGACCCGGGTGACGACCGCACGCTGGTCCGCGGTGAGCTCGCCGACGACGCCGTCCTCGAGCACCTCGACGTAGCCCATCATGCTGGTCAGCGGGGTGCGGAGCTCGTGGCTCACGGTGGCGACGAAGTCGGCCTTGACCTGCTCGAGCTCGCGCAGCCGCTCGACCGCCGACCGCTCGTGCGAGAGTGCGGTGAGCAGTGACTTGTTGCGTGCCTCGCGCTCGGTGACGTCCTCCGCGACGCAGAGGAAGCCGGCTGCCGCGCCGGTCTCGTCCTGGGCCGCGGTGATCGTCATCGTCATGGTGCGCGGCTCGGCGTCGCGGCCCGTGAAGGCCCACATCCGACGACCGTCGCCCTGCTGCGCCGAGGCCGCGCAGATCTCGGAGAACAGGGGGCGCGAGCCCAGGCGAGCGGCGTGGCGACTGAGCTGCTCGGCGGCGAAGAAGTGGTCGGCGTGCTCGCCGATGGCCTCCTCGGCGCTCACCCCCAGCATCGCCTCGGCGCCGGGGTTGAACAGCACGATCCGGCCGTCGGCGTCCACGGAGAGCACTGCCGTGCCCGTGGCGTTGGAGACCAGGCGTTCGAGCGTCTGGTGCTCGGTGGCGGCATGGGCGGCGGATCGTCGCTGCTGGGTGGCCATCACCGAGAGGGGCAGCAGCACCAGCGCGCAGTCGATGAGGAAGAGCTGGAGGAATCCGGTCTTCATCTCGGCGGAGATGTCGTAGCGGGTCATCAGGTCGTGCACGGGACCGATACGCATGGAGGTGAGGAACGTCATCACGAGGCCGACGCCGGTCAGCAGCAGGCTGGCCTCGCGGAGGGTGCCGCGGAAGGCGAGCCACGCGAACATCGGCATGATCGCGAAGATCACCGGCGGGGCATCGACGAGCAGGAAGATCGCGACGGTCACCCCGAGCGTGATGACCGACTGCACGAGGCGTTCGGACGTCGGCGCGAGAGCGGGGAAGGCCGGGGCCTCGAGGAAGAACGGCAGCAAGATGAGCAGGGACGCTGCGTGCGTGCCCGCAACGGCCACCATGGCCAGCCACGGGTTGCCGACGCCGGTGATGGCCACCATGCCGCAGACGAGGAGGGCTGCCGTGCCGCTGCCGAGGGCCACCGCGACGATGACGCGCGAGACGTCGCCGGCGTCGAGCAGCCCGACCCGGTCGCGGGGGTGGCGGTGCAGCAGGCGCCACACGGCGACGGCCGAGCCCAGGGCGCAGGCGAGTGTGAAGCCGATCGCGCTGGCGGGGTCGTAGCCACGGAGGAGGTGTGCGAGCAGGATCAGCGCGATGCCCTGCGCGAGGATCGCCGGCCGCCGCCCGATGTCGACCACCAGGACGAGTCCGGTGAGGATGCCGGCTGCCGGCCACGCCTGGGGTACGCCACTGGCGGAGTCGGTCAGGCCGAGCGTGCGTAGGCTCAGGAGGAAGATCGCGATCAGCAGGAGGGGCTCGCGGTGTGCACGCGCGAACCGGCTGATGGCGGGCAGCACGGCCGGACGGCGCAGTGCCCTGGTCTCCCCAGACAACCCGAACCCCCTCCCGGTCGTGACCACAACCCAAGAAGTATCGCCACGTGAGGTGGGATCTCGTGGCCGAATCGGGAATTTGCGGGGCTACAGGGCCTTCACTGCCGTGAGGAGCTTGCTCATGGTGTCCTTGGCGTCGCCGAAGAGGAGCGAGGTCTTCTCGTCGAAGAGGAGCTCGTTCTCGATCCCGGCGAAGCCGGGCCGCATCGAGCGCTTCATGAAGATGATCTGCTTGCCCTCGTCGGCGTTCAGGATGGGCATGCCGTAGATCGGCGCACCCGGTGAGGTCTTGGCCGCTGGGTTGACGACGTCGTTGGCGCCGACGACCAGCACCACGTCGGCGTCCTTGAAGTCGCCGTTGATCTCGTCCATCTCCTGCAGCTGCTCGTAGGGCACCTGGGCCTCGGCGAGGAGGACGTTCATGTGACCGGGCATCCGGCCGGCGACGGGGTGGATGGCGTAGTCGACCTGCGCCCCACGCTCGGAGAGCACGTCGACCAGCTCGCGCAGCGTGTGCTGCGCCTGGGCCACCGCCAACCCGTAGCCGGGGACGATGATCACGCGGTCGGCGTACGCCAGCAGGATCGCGGCATCCTCCGGGGTGGCCGAGCGGACCGGTCGGTCGGACGCCTCCCCGCCGCCGAGCGTCGAGCCTCCCTTGAGCGCGCCGAACAAGATGTTGGCCACCGACCGGCCCATCGCACCGGCCATCAGCAGGGTGAGGAAGGTGCCAGCTGCGCCGACGAGCGTGCCGGCCACGAGCAGCACGGTGTTGGACAGCACGTAGCCGCCGGCGGCGACGGTCAGCCCGGTGAACGCGTTGAGCAACGAGATCACGATCGGCACGTCAGCACCGCCGACGGGCAGCACGAGCAGCAGCCCGAAGGCCAGGCCGATCAGCCCGAGCACGACGCCGATCCACAGCTCCGGGCCGCGCACCAGGACCACGGAGAGGCCGACGGAGGCGACCAGCACCCCGGCGAACGCGATCGGCAGGCCGGGGAAGACCACCGGCCGCGAGGTCATCAGCTCCTGGAGCTTGGCGAACGTGACGACGGAGCCGGCGAAGGAGACCGAGCCGACCACGATCGTGAACGCCGTGGCCGCCAGGATGAACCAGCCGATGGAGTCGCCGAGCGCCAGGATCTCGTCGAGCTCGAGCACCGCGACCAGGGCCGCGGCGCCGCCGCCGACGCCGTTGAAGAGCGCCACCATCTGCGGCATCTGCGTCATCTGCACGGTGCGGGCGCCGTAGACGCCGGCGACCGTGCCGACCGCGATCGCGGCCACGATGAGCGGGACGTTCTTCATGTCCTCGAGGTAGGCGAACGGCAGCGCGCACGCCACGACGGCGGCGGCCGCGCCGATCAGGTTGCCGGTGCGGGCGGTCTTCGGGCCGGACAGGCCCTTGAGCGCGAGGATGAAGCCGACCGCGCAGAGCAGGTAGACGAACTGGGCCCAGACGGGGGGAGTCATCGTGCCCCTCCCGTCGCGCGCCCGGAGCCGTCCTGGCCGGGCCGGCTCTTGGGCCTGGAGAACATCTGGAGCATCCGGTCGGTGACCACGAAGCCGCCGACCATGTTGATGGTGGCCAGCACGATCGCGATCAGCCCGACGATGACCGCGGGTCCCTCGATGTGCACCGTCACCAGGATCGCGCCTAGCAGGATCACGCCGTGGATGGCGTTGGCGCCGGACATCAGCGGGGTGTGCAGCGTCGAGGAGACCTTGGAGATGACCTCGATGCCGACGAAGACGCTCAGGACGAAGATCGTCAGCCAGACGATGGCGATGCTCACGTCGGGGTTCCTTCGGTCGCGGGTCGGGGGCGGCTCACGGCTGTGACTCCTGGTCGAAGACCTGGTCGGTCGGACCCGGCGGTGGTGGCTCGGCCGGCCCCTCGAGCGCCTCGCGCGTCGGCTCGTGCCGGATCGCTCCGTCGTGGGTGACGCAGGCTCCGATCACGATCTCGTCGTCGAAGTCGGGTGCGAAGACGCCACCCTCGTCACCGGAGCCGGTCATCAGGGTGAGCAGGTTGACGACGTTCTGTGCGTACAGTCGCGAGGCCGGGCCGGGCATCTGGGAGGGCACGTTGCGTCCGCCCCAGACCTGGGCGTTGCCGATGCGGACCACCTCGCCGGCCACTGACCCCTCGACGTTGCCGCCGGTCTCGGCGGCCAGGTCGACGACGACCGAGCCCGGCTTCATCTCCTCGACCATCGCCGCGGTCACCAGCATCGGCGCGGTCCGCCCCGGGACGGCGGCGGTGGTGATCAGCGCGTCGGCGGCCGCGATGTAGGGGGTGAGCAGCTCGCGCTGGCGCGCCGCCCGGTCCTCGGTCATCTCGCGGGCGTAGCCGCCGGTCCCCTCGAGGGTCTCCAGCTCGAGCTGGATGGGCTTGGCGCCCATCGAGGCGATCTCCTCGGCGGCAGCCGCACGGACGTCGTAGGCGCGGACCACGGCGCCGAGGCGCTTGGCCGTGGCGATGGCCTGGAGCCCTGCCACCCCCGCACCGAGGACGACGACCTGGGCAGGCTGCACGGTGCCGGCCGCGGTCATGTTCAGTGGGAAGAAGCGGCGCAGCATCCCGGCGGCGACGATCGCGCAGCGGTAGCCCGCGACCAGCGCCTGTGACGAGAGGGCGTCCATCGACTGGGCGCGGGAGATCCGCGGGACGAGCTCCATCGCGAACGCCGTGATCCCGCAGTCGCGCAGGTCGGCGACGACGTGCTGCTCGGTGGTGACCGGTAGGAACGAGATCGTGGCCGCACCGCGCTTGAGGCCACGGACGGACTCGGTGCTCAGTGGCTGGACCGAGACGACGACGTCGGCGTCGGCCAGCGCGTCCTCCTCGATGACGGCGCCGGCCTCGACGTACTCCGCGTCGTCGATGAGCGTTCGCTGTCCCGCACCGGGCTCCACGGCGACGGCGTACCCGAGTCCGGTCAGCTTGCCGACCAGCTCGGGCACCATCGCGACGCGGGCCTCGCCGTCACGGGTCTCCCTGGCTACTGCGATCTTCACGCTCGAAACCTAGGCGAGATTCCGCCGCGCGAACACTGTCTCGGCGCGGTGTCGTGAACTTGTCCGCTTCGTGGGCAGGTCGAGATCCGGGCGAAACACCTCTCGGACGGGCACACCTAGCCCTTGGTGCCGCCGGCGGTGAGGCCGGCGACGAGGTGCTTCTGGGCGAAGAAGAAGACGACTGCTGCCGGCAGCATGATCAAGACGGCGCCCGCGGTGAGGAGGTCCCACTGCGGGTTGAACTGCGGCACGAACTGCTGGAGTCCCGCACCCAGGGTGAGGTGCTTGTCGGTCTGCATGAAGGCGATGGCATAGGCGACCTCTCCCCAGGCGGTGAGGAACGTGTAGAACGCCGTGACGGCCAGACCCGGCCGGGCCAGCGGCAGGATCACCCGCCAGAAGATGCCGAAGGGACCGAGGCCGTCGAGCGCGGCCGCCTCGTCGAGCTCGCGGGGGATCGTGTCGAAGTAGCCGCGCAGCATCCAGGCGCAGAACGGCACCGCCACCGTGCAGTAGGCGATGATCAGCGACGCCTTGGTGTCGATCAGGCCGAGGTTGCTCATCAAGGTGTAGATCGGGACGATCAGGATCGCCACGGGGAACATCTGGGTGATCAGGAAGATCCACATCAGGCCGCGCTTGCCGGCGAAGTTGAACCGGCTCAGCGCGTAGCCCGCGGTGGCGGACATCGTGATGCCGATGACCATCGTGAAGAGCGCGACGACCACCGAGTTGAGGAACCACGTCGGGAAGCTGGTGTCGAAGAGGACCTTGCGGTAGTTCTCCAGCGTCGGGTGGTCGATGAAGGTGATCTGGCTGCTCTGGATGGACGCCTTCGGCTTGATCGAGCTGAGGAACACCCACACGACGGGGAACAGCGCGATGAACACCGCCGTCAGCAGCGTGCCGTGCAGCGCGATCGATGCGCCCAGGCTGCGGTGCTCGCGACTCCTGGGCCGCTTCCTGGTGGCGGGGGCGGGCGTCGTGCTTGTCGGAGCGGTGGGGTGGAGCGACTCGGCCGGCAGCATCTCGGTCATCAGAACACCTCTCCCTGGGTCTTGAGCGCACGTCGGTAGGCGGTGGCGAAGACGATCAGCATCGAGAGGATGAGCACGCCGTAGGTCGCGGCCACGGAGTAGTTGCGCAGCCCCTCGAACGCGGCGCGGTAGGCGCCGGTCACCAGGATCTCGGTCTCGCCCGCGGGCTCGCCGCCGGTGACGAAGAAGATGATCGGGAACATGTTGAACGTCCAGATGGTGCCGAGCAGGATCACCGTCGCGCTGATCGGACGCAGGCCCGGCAGCGTGATGTTGCGGAAGCGCTGCCACGGCGTGGCGCCGTCCATCTCGGCGGCCTCGTAGAGGTCCTGCGAGATCGACTGCAGGCCGCCGAGCATGGCCACCATCATGAACGGCACGCCCAGCCACACGTTGGTGACGATGGCGGTGAACAACGAGGTCCACCGGTGGTTGAACCACTCGACCGGGTCGATGCCGAGGTTGCCGAGAACCGAGTTGATCATCCCGAACTTCGGGTTGAAGAGGAACTTCCACGCGAACGCGCTGACGAAGGCCGGGACCGCCCACGGGATGATCAGCAGCACCCGGTAGAGACTTCGACCCCTGAACCTCCGGTTCAGCATCACCGCCAGCCCGAGCCCGATGCCGTAGTGGAACACCACGCACGAGACGGTCCACACGAGGGTGTTGGTGAACTGGAGCCAGAACGAGCCGCGCTTCCCGGTGAGCAGGTCGACGTAGTTCTTGACGCCGACGAACTCAGCCTTCTTCGGGTTCTCGCGGCAGTCCTCGCCGCCGCCGAGGGTCTTGGTGCAGATGACGTCCTGCTTGTTGGACTCGTTGAGGTTGGTGAACGACTGGTAGATGCCCTGCACGAGCGGGAACATCACCAGCGCGAACAGCACGGCCACCGTGGGCAGCACCATCGCCCAGGCGTGCCAGTTGCGGTCGAGGCTCTTGCGGATCCGGCCCGGCGGAGCCTGCGGTGCCGCTGAGGCTGTGCTCATCGAGGGGTCTTCCTGTGCGGGGGGAGATGCGGGTGGTGCGGCGGGGCCGGGATCGCTCCCGGCCCCGCCTCCGGCGGTGGGGCTACCGGCTCACTGCACGGAGTAGTCGGGGACCACGTCGGCCTTGTACTTGGCCGCCGTCTCGTCGAGCGCCTTCTGCACGTCACTGCCCTGGACGAGCACCTTGGTGGCCATCTCGTCGAGCGGGCCGAAGAAGAGGCCGCCCTCCGGGATCCACGGGCGCGCCTGGGCGACGTCGAGCGCAGGCTCCCAGGCGGTGATCCGCTCGTTGTCGGACACCTGGTCGTACGCGTCGGCGTTGCCCGGCAGGAGTCCGAGCTCGTTGGCGACGAAGGCCTCCGAGTCGGCCGAGCTCATGAACTCGATGAACGCCAGGGCGGCGTCCGCCTTGGACTCGTCCATGCCCGAGTAGACGACGTAGTTGTGACCGCCCACGGGCGCTCCCGCGGCGACGGAGCCGGCCGGGACCGGCGCCACGCCGAGGTTCGCGAAGCCACCGAACTTCGGGTCGCCGTCGATGCTGGCGACCTCCCACGGGCCGTTGATGATCATGCCGACCTTGCCCTCCTTGAAGAGCGTCATCATGGTGCCGTAGGAGTCGTTGGCGTCGGGCTTGAGGGCCGCGCCGGACTTCACGAGGTCCTGGGCGGTCTGGATCCCCGCGACGTCCTCGGCCGAGTTGATGACGATGGACTGGTCGTCGACGTTGACCATGTCGCCGCCCTCGCCGTAGATGAACGGGAGGAGGAAGTAGCCGCCGTTGTTGATGTAGAGGCCGTCGACGCCGGCCTTGGCCTTGAGCGCCTTCGCGGCGTCCGCGACCTCGGCCCAGGTGCTCGGTGCCTCCGCGATGCCGGCCTTCTCGAAGAGCGCCTTGTTGTACATCAGCCCGAGCGTGTCGGTGACCTGCGGGACGCCGTACGTCTTGCCGTCGTAGACGTTGCTCGACAGCGGGGTCTCGAGGAAGTTGGCGTCCAGGGCGGTGGTGCCGTCGAGGGCGTAGAGGTAGCCACTCGCGGCGAACTCAGGCACCCAGGCGACCTCGGCGCGCAGGATGTCGGGCGCTCCGGAACCGGCCTCGGCAGCGGTCTTGAACTTGTTCTGGGCCTCGCCGAACGGGACCGACTGGTAGTCGATCTTCACGTCGGGGTAGGTCTCGTTGAACTTGGCGATCAGGGCCTTGAAGGCCGGAGCCTCGTTGGTGGGGTCGGAGGTGTCCCACCAGGTGAGCTCGGCCTCGATGCTGCTCGGGTCGGCGTTCGCGTCACCGCCGGGGGAGGTGTCGGTCTCGGTGTCGCCGTCTCCGCCGCAGGCCGCGAGGGCCAGGGCGAGGGCGGCGATCCCGGCGATGCCGGGGAGGATGCGGCGCATGGGTGCTCCTTGGGTGAACCGGACTGTGATGTGGGCCACCGGAGGCTAGCAAGTTTCTTGCAGGGAATGGAAGCCCTTGCAATGTGCTTGAAAAGGGTCTTTCATTCCGCCCATGGCAACTCTGGCGCAGCTCGCCGCCGAGGCCGGCGTGAGCGAGGCGACCGTCAGTCGCGTCCTCAACGGCAAGCCCGGCGTGAGCGAGGGCACCCGAGCCGCCGTCCTGGCCGCACTGGACGCGCTGGGCTACGAGCGGCCGGTCAAGCTGCGCCAGCGCAGTGCGGGCCTGGTCGGCCTCGTCGTGCCCGAGCTGGTGAACCCGATCTTCCCGGCGTTCGCGCAGGTGATCGAGGAGGCCCTGGCCCGGCGCCGCTTCACCCCGGTGCTCTGCACGCAGTCACCGGGGGGCGTCTCCGAGGACGAGTACGTCGAGTCGCTCCTCGACCACGGGGTGGCCGGCATCATCTTCGTCTCGGGCCGGCACTCCGACACCAGCGCCGACCACGATCGGTACCGCGCCCTGATCGCGCGCGGCCTGCCCGTCGTCTTCGTCAACGGCTTCGTCGAGGACCTGGCCGCCCCGTTCTTCTCCGCCGACGACCGCGACGCCATGGAGCTGGCGGTCTCGCACCTGACGCAGCTCGGGCACACCCGGATCGGGCTGGCCATCGGGCCCGAGCGCTTCGTGCCGTCGGCCCGCAAGCGGGAGGGCTTCATCGCCGCCATGGGGCGGGCCCTCGGACTTACTCCCGAGGAGGCCCAGGGCTGGATCCAGGAGGGACTGTTCTCGGTCGAGGGCGGAGCGGCAGCCGCCCGCAGGCTCCTCGGACGCGGAGCCACTGCAGTGGTCTGCGGCTCGGACCTGATGGCGCTCGGCGTGGTGCGCCAGTCGCGCGAGCTGGGTGGCTCGGTGCCGGCCGACGTGTCGGTCATCGGGTTCGACGACTCGCCGCTGATCGAGTTCCTCGACCCGCCGCTGACCACGATCAGGCAGCCCGTGGGGTCGATGGGCGCGGCCGCGGTCGCCGCCCTCGCGGACGCGATCGACGGCGTACCCGTGCCCGCGCACGAGTACGTCTTCAAGCCGGAGCTGGTGCTGCGGGGGTCGACGGGACCGGCCCCCGAACGTCAGAGGCTGACCCCGACGATCGAACCGATGCCGTAGGTCACCGCCATCGCGAGCAGGCCGCCCGCGACGTTTCGGGCGATCGCCCGCCCCGCAGGGCTGCGGCCCAGCCAGGCGCCGGCCCAGCCGGTGAGGGCGAGGGCGATGACCACGGCGCCGACGGTGACGGCGAGCCGCGCTCCCGGGGGCGCGAGCACGATCGTGAGCAGCGGCAGCAACGCACCCAGCGTGAACGCCAGCATCGACGCCCAGGCCGCGTGCCACGGGTTGGTCAGCGCGGTCGGGTCGATCCCGAGCTCGGCCTCGGCGTGCGCGCCCAATGCGTCGTGCTCGGTGAGCTGCCGCGCGACCTCTAGCGCGAGGTCCGCGTCGAGACCCTTGCCCTCGTAGATCCCGGCCAGCTCGGCGAGCTCCTCCTCGGGCATCTCGAGCAGCTCGCGCCGCTCCTTGCGCAGCAGGGAGCGCTCGGAGTCGCGCTGGGTGCTGACGGAGACGTACTCGCCGGCGGCCATGCTCATCGCGCCCGCCACGAGGCCGGCGACCCCCGCCACCACGATCTGGGTGCGGTCGTCGGTCGCGCCCGCGACGCCGACCACGATGCCGGCGGTCGAGACGATGCCGTCATTGGCGCCCAGCACCGCCGCGCGCAGCCAGTTGAGGCGCGCGGCGAAGGTCCCGGCGTGGGGCTCGTCGTCGTGCTGGCCCACGTGCGCGTCGGCGGAGTCGAT
The DNA here is from genome assembly GCA_963807335.1 of uncultured Actinomycetota bacterium. Classification (GTDB taxonomy): domain Bacteria; phylum Actinomycetota; class Actinomycetes; order Propionibacteriales; family Nocardioidaceae; genus Nocardioides. Next base: position 447,677 of record CAWEBT010000013.1, on the reverse strand, counting down.
GCTCATGGGCTCCATCGTTCAAGGTGCTCGCAACTGCCGCAAGCAAGGCAAGGCTCGGCTGAGAGTGTTCACCTGCGCCTAGAGTTGCCGCATGGCTCGCATCTTGGTAACTGGCGCAACAGGCTTCATTGGTCGGCGGCTCGTGCCCGCCCTGGTCGACGGAGGCCACGAGGTCCGCGCGATGACGCGCCGGGCCTCGTCGTACGACGGGAAGGGCGAGGCCGTCCAGGGCGACGTGCACGACCCGGCGTCGCTGACCGAGCCGCTGGCCGACGTCGAGATCGCCTACTACCTCGTGCACTCCCTCGACGACGCGGACTTCGAGCGCAAGGACGCGGACGCGGCGCGCGCGTTCGGCAAGGCGGCGGCCGATGCCGGCGTGCGGCAGATCATCTACATGGGTGGCCTCGGCAGCGACGACCAGGAGCTGTCGGCGCACCTGCGCTCGCGGCGCGAGGTCGAGGGGCTCCTCGCGGAGGCGGGTGTGCCCGTGACCGTCCTGCGTGCGGCGATCGTCGTCGGCGCCGGCGGCATCTCGTGGGAGATCACCCGCCAGCTGGTGAAGAAGCTTCCCGCGATGGTGGTGCCCAAGTGGGCGACCACGCGCACCCAGCCGATCGCGCTCGACGACGTCATCCGCTACCTGGTCGGCGTGGCCGACCACGACCAGGCGCTGGGCCGGACCTTTGAGATCGGCGGGCCCGACCAGCTCAGCTACATCGAGATGCTGCGCATCGCCTCGGAGATCGACACCGGCGCCCAGGTGCCGATCATCACGGTGCCGGTGCTGACTCCGCGGCTGTCGTCGTACTGGCTGGCGCTGGTGACCGACGTCGACGTCACCACCGGCCGCAACCTGATCGACTCGATGGGCACCGAGGTCGTGGTGTCGGAGCAGTCGATCCGCGAGGTCGTGCCGGGGAGCCGCTGACCTATGCCGAGTCGGTACGCCGCGCGCTCGAGGAGTCCCGCACCTCAAAGGACGAGGGGTAGCACGCAGAGCATCGTGACCGACCAGGTGAGGTGGGTCAGGATCGGCGCGAGGATGCCGCCGGAGGCGCGGCGCTGGAAGCCGACGACGACGCCCAGCAGCACGGCCGCGAACGTCAGCATCACGTTGCCGGTGGCGGCCGTCGTGAGGGCGTAGACCACCGCCGTGACGGCGACCATGTGCCGCCGGATCGCGGCATACAGCGCGCCGCGGAAGAAGAGCTCCTCGGCGATGCCGTTGAGGATGGTGATCAGCAGGAGCAGCGCCAGTGAGCCCTCGTCGGCGTAACCGGTGACGTTGCGGACCTGGTCGGCGAGCACCGGGATCTCACGCACGACCATCGCTCCGAGGACGAAGACGGCCGCCAGGGCGAGACCGACGAGCACGGGCTGGACCACCGGCCGGCGGGCGGCATCGCCGATGCCGATCCGGCCGAGATGGAGGGGCCCCGAGGTGAGGGCTCCGGTCGTCCAGACCATGGCGAGGCCCATCATCGCGGCGTAGAACCAGCCGCTGCCCTGCTCGATGCGCAGCGATACGCCGAGGAGTGCCGCCCCCACGACGATCGTGACCACCGCGACGACCTGACGCCGACGGAACGCCGTGTCCGACTGCCAGTGCTCGCGGGGTGTCACGTCCCAGAAGTGACGGCGCAGATAGCTGCGCGCTTGGCTGACCACGCCCTCAGCCTTGCACGGGGCTGGTTCCCAGCCGGAACGTGTCGACCATGTCGTACCTCGGGCGGCTGCCTGGCCCCTCGCCGAGGTACGACGCGATGAGGGCGACCTCGGTGAGCCGCCAGGCCGGACCCCGGTAGGCATCGAGGACGCGGACCCACCGGGTGAGGTTCTCCGGCCGGCCCAGCCGGGCGATCGTCAGGTGCGGCCGGAACCGTTGCCCGTCGACCGGGGCGCCGGCCGTGCTCGCCGCGGCACGGGCGCCGAAGGCGAGGCGGTGCAGCTCCTCCTCGTCGACGCCGGCGGTCAGGACGCGTCCGCTGTCCGGGTGCGGGAAGGCGCCGCCGCCGGTGACGTGCAGGGTGGTCTGCGACCGCTTCGCGGCCGCGAGGGACAGCCGCTCGATCAAGTCGTCGAGCGACCGGTCGGGCACGTGCGCCATGAACGCGAGGGTGACGTGCCAGTGCTCGGGGAGGGTCCAGCGGTACGCCGCCGAGCCGCGTCGTACGGCGAGGAACTCGTCGAGGTCGTCGACGACGTGGGCCGGCGGGACGGCCGCGACGAACATCCGGGTCATGCCACCGACCTCATAGCCCCAGATCGCGCCCGATCAGCATCTTCATGATCTCGTTGGACCCGGCCCAGATCTTGGTGACGCGGGCGTCCCGCCACGCGCGGGCGACGCGGTACTCGTTCATGTAGCCGTAGCCGCCGTGCAGCTGCACGCAGTGGTCGAGGACGTCGTTTTGCACCTGTGAGGTCCACCACTTCGCCTTCGCCGCGTCCACGGGAGTCAGCTCGCCGCGGGTGTGCTTCATGATGCACTGGTCGACGAAGGCCCAGGTGACCTCGACCCTGGTGACCAGCTCGGCCATCAGGAACTGGTTGTGCTGGAACGACCCGATCGCCTGGCCGAACGCCTTGCGGTCCTTGGCGTACTGGACCGTCTCCTCGAGGATCTGCGCGGCGTGGGCGATGTTGGTGATCGCCGATCCGAGGCGCTCCTGCGGCAGGAACTGCATCATCGAGATGAAGCCGGTGTCGAGCTCGCCGATCAGGTCGTCGTTGCTGACCCGGACGTCGGCGAAGGCCAGCTCCGCGGTGTCGGACTCGTCCTGGCCGACCTTGTCGAGCACCCGGCCGACGGAGAACCCGTCGAGGGTGGTGTCGACGCCGAAGAGCGAGATGCCCTTGGCCTTCTTCTCCGGGGCGGTGCGGGCCGCGACCACCACCAGATCGGCGCTCGCGCCGTTGGTGATGAAGGTCTTGGCGCCGTTGATGACCCAGTCGTCGCCGTCTCGGACCGCGGTCGTCTTGAGGCTGGCGAGGTCGGAACCGCCGCCGGGCTCGGTCATGCCGATCGCGGTGAGCAGCTCGCCGCTGCAGAACCGGGGCAGCCAGCGCTGCTTCTGCTCCTCGGTGGTGAGGTGCACGAGGTACGGCGCGACGATGTCGGCGTGGATGCCGACACAGCTCGGCAGCGTCATGTTCACCTTCGCGAGCTCCTCGGTGAGCACCGCGTTGAACCGGTAGTCACCGGCCTCGGAGCCGCCGTACGCCTCGGGGACCTCCAGGCCGAGGAAGCCCTGCTTGCCGGCCTCGATCCAGAACTCCCGTGGCAGGCCGTGGCTCTTCGCGTGCTCGTCGAGGTGGGGGACGACCTGGCGGTCGAGGAACTCCTTGACGGAGGACCGGAAGGTCTCGTGGTCGTCGTCGTAGATGTCGCGCTTCATGGCCCCGATGTTACCGGCGGGTCACCGATGATGCGCCACTAGTGTTCGTGCGCAGGCGTCCTCGGCATACCTTCGGCGCGACCGGGTACCGGCGCCGGGCAGCGGCTCGCGGACCCCGCGCGCGTCGACCCCCGAGGGCCGCAGATACGACATGCGCGCCCGGGCGGCTAGACTTTGAACGATCCAAGTCAAGGAGAAACGTGCAGATCTGGCCAGGAAACCCTTACCCGCTCGGTGCCACCTTCGATGGCAGCGGCACCAACTTCGCGCTCTTCAGCGAGGTCGCAGACCGCGTCGAGCTGTGCCTCTTCGACGAGAACGGCACCGAGACGCGTGTCGAGGTCAGCGAGGTCGACGCCTACGTCTGGCACTGCTACCTGCCGACCGTGCAGCCCGGACAGCGCTACGGCTACCGCGTGCACGGGTCGTGGGACCCCGCCGGCGGCCCGCGCTGCAACCCCAACAAGCTGCTGATGGACCCCTACGCGAAGGCGACCAGCGGCGAGATCGACTGGGACCAGTCGCTGTTCGGCTACAACTTCGGCGACCCCGACTCGCGCAACGACGACGACTCCGCCGAGCACATGCAGAAGAGCGTCGTGATCACGCCGTTCTTCGACTGGGAGGGCGACCGACGCCTCAACATCCCCTACAACGAGTCGTTCATCTACGAGGCCCACGTCAAGGGCCTGACCCAGCTGCACCCCAGCATCCCGGAGGACCAGCGCGGGACGTACGCCGGCCTCGCGCACCCCGCCGTCACCGAGCACCTCTCCAAGCTCGGTGTGACCGCGATCGAGCTGATGCCGGTCCACCAGTTCGTCCAGGACAGCACCCTGCTCGACCAGGGACTGCGCAACTACTGGGGCTACAACACCCTCGGGTTCTTCGCGCCGCACGCCGAGTACGCCGCCAACCGCGAGCACGGCCAGCAGGTGCAGGAGTTCAAGTCGATGGTCAAGGCGATGCACGCCGCCGGCATCGAGGTCATCCTCGACGTCGTCTACAACCACACCGCCGAGGGCAACCACCTCGGCCCGACGTTGAGCTTCAAGGGCATCGACAACGCGGCCTACTACCGCCTCGTCGAGGACGACCAGCGCTACTACATGGACTACACCGGCACCGGCAACAGCCTCAACGTGCGCCACCCGCACTCGGTGCAGCTGATCATGGACTCGCTGCGCTACTGGGTGACCGAGATGCACGTCGACGGCTTCCGCTTCGACCTCGCCGCGACCCTGGCCCGCGAGTTCTTCGAGGTCGACAAGCTCTCCACCTTCTTCGAGATGGTGCAGCAGGACCCGGTCGTGAGCCAGGTCAAGCTGATCGCCGAGCCGTGGGACATCGGCCCCGGCGGCTACCAGGTCGGCGGCTTCCCGCCCCAGTGGACCGAGTGGAACGGCGACTACCGCGACACCGTGCGCGACTTCTGGCGCGGCGAGCCCTCGCTGGGCGAGTTCGCGTCGCGGTTGGCCGGCTCTTCGGACCTCTACGAGCACTCCGGCCGACGGCCGTTCGCCAGCATCAACTTCGTCACCGCGCACGACGGGTTCACCCTGCGCGACCTGGTGTCCTACAACGAGAAGCACAACGACGCCAACGGCGAGGACAACAACGACGGCGAGAGCCACAACCGATCCTGGAACCACGGCGTCGAGGGCCCCAGCGACGACCCCGAGATCCTCGGGGCGCGGGCCCGCGAGCAGCGCAACTTCATCGCCACGCTCCTGCTCAGCCAGGGCGTGCCCATGCTCCTGCACGGTGACGAGATGAGCCGCACCCAGGACGGCAACAACAACACCTACGCCCAGGACAGCGAGATCAGCTGGGTCCACTGGGACCGCGCCGACAAGCCGCTGATCGAGTTCACCGCGGCCGTCGCCAAGCTCCGCGCCAGCCACCCCACCTTCCACCGCAAGCGTTTCTTCACCGGCACCACGGTGCGCACCGGTGACGGAGAGCGGCTCAACGACATCGTCTGGCTCGGCCTCGACGGCCAGCCGATGGAGGACGAGAGCTGGGAGGGGTCGAAGGCGATCGGCATGTACCTCAACGGCGACGGCATCGCGGGCAAGGACGCCCGCGGCGGCACCATCAAGGACGACCACTTCCTGCTGTACTTCAACGCGGACGGTCCCGCCGACGTGACGCTGCCGTCCGACGAGTACGCCGCGGCCTGGGACGTCGTCATCGACACCGGCGGTTCCGCCGACACGGCCAAGACTCACCTGGCCGGGTCGACGCTGCCGCTGTCGACGCACAGCCTCGTCGTGCTCCGGGAGCATGCCGAGCCCGAGCAGGAGCCCGACCACTCCGTGGCCGCCTCGCTGGCCTCGCTCGCCGACACCGGAGGCGTGGACCAGACGCCTGCGGCCGACAAGCGTCACGGTCGGGACGCCAAGAGCTGATGCGCACGCCCGTCAGCACCTACCGGCTCCAGGTCACCGAGGAGTTCGACCTCTTCGCGGTCGCGCGGCTGCTGCCGTACCTGCACGACCTGGGCGCCGACTGGGTCTACCTCTCGCCGCTGCTGGCGGCTGAGGTCGGCTCCGACCACGGGTACGACGTGGCCGACCACCACCACATCGACCCGGCCCGTGGTGGAGCTCCCGGCCTGGCGGCGGTCTCCGCCGAGGCACACCGGCTCGGCATGGGCGTGCTCGTCGACATCGTGCCCAACCACGTCGGGGTGGCCGAGCCGGCCGGCAACATGTGGTGGTGGCACGTGCTCACGCACGGCCAGGAGTCGCCGTACGCCGGCGCCTTCGACATCGACTGGGCGGCGGGCGGTGGCCGGCTGCGCATCCCGGTCGTCGGCGACGACGACCTGCTCGACGGCGGGGGGATCGGCAACCTGCGGGTCGAGGCGGGCCAGCTGCACTACCACGACCACTCCTTCCCGCTGGCTCCCGGAAGCGCCAACGACTGGGTCGACGACGGGGACACCGAGGGCGCCGACGCCGACGCCGTGCACGCGCGTCAGCACTACGAGCTGGTGTCGTGGCGACTGGCCGACGCCGGGCTCAACTACCGGCGCTTCTTCGCGGTCAACACGCTGGCCGCCATCCGCGTCGAGGACCCCGAGTGGTTCCGGCGGTCCCACCGGCTGATCGGCGAGTGGTTCGCCGAGGGCCAGGTCGACGGCCTGCGCGTCGACCACCCCGACGGCCTGCGCGACCCGGTGGGCTACCTCGACGACCTGGCCGAGCTCACCGGCAACGCGTACGTGCTGGTGGAGAAGATCCTCGAGACCGGCGAGACGCTGCCCACCGACTGGGCGACCGCCGGCACTACCGGCTACGACGTGCTCGGGCTGCTCGACCGGGTGCTCACCGACCCGGCCGGCGCCGAGCCGCTGGGCGCGCTCGACGACCGGCTCCGCGGCGGACACGTCGACTGGCACCAGATGGTGCACGAGAACAAGCGTGCCGTCGCCGACACCATCTTGCGCTCCGAGGTGCTGCGCATCGGACGCGAGCTGCGCGTCGAGATCGCCGATGCCCCCGCCGACACCGAGGACGCCGTCGCCGAGCTGATCGCGTGCTTCCCGGTCTACCGGTCCTACCTGCCCGGCGGACGCGATCACCTGGACCAGGCCTTCGCCCTGGCTCGAGAGCACCGCCCCGACCTGACGCCGACCCTCGACGTCCTGCTGCCCGTGCTGTCCGACCCCGACCGTCCCCCGACGCTGCGCTTCCAGCAGACCAGCGGCATGGTGATGGCCAAGGGTGTCGAGGACTGCTCGTTCTACCGCTGGTCGAGGCTGACCTCGCTCAACGAGGTGGGCGCCGACCCGTCGATCTTCTCCATCACCCCGGCCGAGTTCCACGACGCGATGGTCGACCGGCAGCAGCACTGGCCGACGGCCATGACGGCGCTGTCGACCCATGACACCAAGCGCGGCGAGGACGTCCGCGCCCGGATCACCGCCCTGGCCGAGGCACCGGAGGTCTGGGAGTCCGCACTCGACCGGCTGCTGACGCTGGCGCCGCTGCCCGACCCCGGCTTCGCCAACCTGCTCTGGCAGGCCGTGCTGGGCGCCTGGCCCGCTCGCGGTGCCGACGCCGACCTGCGCGACCGCCTGCACGGGTACGCCGAGAAGGCGATGCGAGAGGCCGGTGACCGCACCACGTGGACCGCGCCCGACCAGGCCTACGAGGATGCCGTGCACGCCGCAGTGGACGCTGCGTTCGACGACGAGCGCGTCACCGCCGTGCTCGTCGAGGTGCTCGACGCGGTCGCGGACGCCGGCTGGAGCAACGCGCTGGCCGCCAAGCTGCTGGCGCTGTCGATGCCGGGCGTGCCCGACGTCTACCAGGGCAGCGAGCTGTGGGAGCAGAGCCTGGTCGACCCCGACAACCGTCGGCCGGTCGACTTCGACGCCCGCGCCGCGCTCCTCGAGTCGGTGGCCGCCGGCGAGCGGCCCACCCTCGGTGGCGGCGTGGACGAGCCGGGTGCTGCGAAGCTGCTGCTGACCCGCGCCGGGCTGATCGCCCGCCGCGACCGCTCGGAGCTCTTCACCGGCTACACGCCGCTCGAGGTCACCGGCGAGGCGGCCTCCCACGCGCTGGCGTTCGACCGCGGCGGCGCGATCGCCGTGGTCACCCGGCTTCCGCTCGGCCTCGCCGCGCGTGGCGGGTGGGGCGACACCACCCTCTCCCTGCCGTCGGGCGAGTGGGTCGAGCAGCTCACCGGCAGCACCCTGACCGGTGCCGTCGCGCTCGCCGACCTGCTGGCCGAGCACCCCGTCGCGCTGCTGCTCCGTGCCCAGCCGACGGCCGGTGAGGCACCGCGCGGCCGCTTCGACATCTGGGCGCCGCGACCCGAACGGGTGGAGCTCCAGGTCGGTGACCGTCGGGTGCCCATGACGCGTGGCACCGACGGCTGGTGGACGCCCGCCGAGCCGACCCCGGACGGCGAGGTCGACTACGGCTACCTCGTCGACGACGCCGACCAGGCTCTGCCCGACCCCCGGTCGCGGCGCCAGCCGGACGGCGTACACGCGCTGTCTCGGACGTTCGACGCGACCGCGCACGAGTGGCAGGACCACGCCTGGACCGGGCGCCAGCTCGCCGGGTCGATGATCTACGAGCTGCACATCGGCACGTTCACCCCCGAGGGCACCCTCGACGCGGCGCTCGGTCGGCTCGACCACCTGCGTTCGCTGGGCGTCGACTTCGTGGAGCTGCTGCCGGTCAACGCGGTCAACGGCACCCACAACTGGGGCTACGACGGCGTCATGTGGTCGGCCGTGCACGAGCAGTACGGCGGTCCCGCGGCCTACCAGCGCTTCGTGGACGGCTGCCATGCCGCGGGCATCGGCGTGATCCAGGACGTGGTGCACAACCACCTCGGTCCGTCGGGCAACTACCTGCCGGTGTTCGGCCCCTACCTCAAGGACGGCGCCAACACCTGGGGCGACCTGGTCAACCTCGACGGTGACGGCAGCGCCGAGGTGCGCCGGCTGATCCTCGACAGCGTCCACCTGTGGCTGGGCGACTACCACGTCGACGGGCTGCGGCTCGATGCCGTGCACGCCCTGTCCGACGACTCCGACGTGCACCTCCTGGAGGAGATGGCGATCGAGGTGGCTGCGCTGTCGGCCCACGTCGGCCGGCCGCTGACCCTGATCGCGGAGTCCGATCTCAACGACACCCGGCTGGTGACACCGCGCGAGGCGGGCGGCTACGGGCTGGATGCCCAGTGGAGCGACGACTTCCACCACGCCGTGCACGTGGCGCTGACCGGCGAGACCGACGGCTACTACGCCGACTTCGAGCCGCTCTCGGCGCTGGGCAAGGTGCTGACCGCCGGCTTCTTCCACGACGGCACGTTCAGCTCGTTCCGCAACCACCTGCACGGCAAGCCGGTCGACACCGAGCGGATGCCCGGCTGGCGGCTGGTGGTCGCCAACCAGAACCACGACCAGATCGGCAACCGCGCCCGCGGTGACCGGCTGGCCGAGACCCTGGACGACGACCAGCTGGTCTGCGCGGCGCTGCTGACACTCGCCTCACCGTTCACGCCGATGCTGTTCCAGGGTGAGGAGTGGGCGGCCACGTCGCCGTTCCAGTTCTTCACCTCGCACCCGGAGCCCGAGCTCGGTCGGGCGACGGCCGAGGGCCGGCTGGCGGAGTTCGAGCGGATGGGCTGGGACCCTGCCGTCGTGCCGGACCCGCAGGACCCCGGGACCTTCCAGCGGTCGAAGCTCGACTGGTCGGAGCTCCAGGGTGGCCGGCACGCCGTGGTCCTCGATGCCTACCGGCAGCTGGGTGCGCTGCGGCGCGAGCTGCCCGAGCTCACCGATCCGCGGCTCGGCACCGTCGAGTGCGAGGTGGACGAGGTGCGGCGCGTGCTGGTGATGCACCGGGGTGCCGTCGCGGTGGCGGTGAACTTCTCCGACGTCGAGGTGACCGTGGGGCTGCCGTCGCGCCACGAGGTGCTGTTCGCGACGCCCGCCGGCGTGACGGTCGACGGCGCCTCGGTGGTCCTGCCGCCGCACGCGGGTGCGCTGCTGCGACCGTCGAGCAGCTAGCGGTGTCCGAGCAGGGCGTCCACCCAGACCGGCACCAGCTCGGTGGCGGGGCCGGTGCGTGACTGACGGAAGTCGCCGGCCCCGTCGCTCGGCTCGAGGTTGAGCTCGAGGGTGTCGGCGCCACTCGCCACGGCGTACTGCACGAAGGCGGCGGCCGGGTAGACCACGCCCGACGTGCCGATCGAGACGAAGACGTCCGCCTCCCACAGCGCCTCGTGGATCTCGTCCATGCCGTAGGGGATCTCGCCGAACCACACGACGTCGGGGCGCAGCGTCCGGCGCGCGCAGCCGGGACAGGCGGGCCCGTCAAGCAGGGTGGTGGTCCACTCGTGCCGTACGTCGCAAGCCACGCACCAGGCCGCGTTCAGCCGGCCGTGCATGTGGTGGACACGACGTGAACCGGCGCGCTCGTGCAGGTCGTCGATGTTCTGGGTGACGAGGAAGAGGTCGTCGCCGAGCTCCTGCTCGAGCCGGGCCAGCGCCTGGTGCGCGGCGTTGGGCCGGACCCTGGTCAGCGCGGCCCGGCGCTCGTCGTAGAAGCGCTGCACCAGGCCGGGGTCGGCGGCGAACGCCTCGGGCGTGGCCACCTGCATCGGGTCGTGCCCCTCCCAGAGCCCGTCGGAATCGCGGAAGGTGGCCAGCCCGCTCTCGGCCGAGACGCCGGCACCGGTCAGGACGACCACCCTCACGGCGACTCCGGCAGCTCGTGCACGGTGACGACGTAGCCCTCGTGTCCTGCGTGGGCCTCGCCGCCCCAGCCAGCGAACCGGGTGACCAGCGTGAGTCCCGCCTCGGTCATCGCGCGGTCGACGTAGGCGAGCGGCGTCACCGGGCAGCCGGCGGGCAGGTGCGCGGCGTGAAGCCCGAATCCGCAGACCACCCGGCCACCCGGGCGTGCGTGTGCGGCCAGCCGGCCGCACACCTCGCCCAGCGTGTCCGGCTCAAGGAGCGGGATGATGTTGCCGGCGAGCAGCACGACGTCGAAGCGCTGCGCGAGGTCGAGCGTCGCCAGGTCGGCCGGACGCCAGTCCAGCGTCGGGGCCTCGGACCGGGCCACCGCGAGCATGGACTCGTCCACGTCGACGCCGACCACGTCGTAGCCCAGCTCATCGAGCCGGACGGCGATCCGTCCGGTGCCGCAGCCCGCGTCGAGCACTCGTGCCGGCGGCCCGACCAGTCCGGTCACGAAGGCGGCCTCCCCGTGGATGTCCTCGCCCCGCTCGGCCATCGCCCGGAACCTGGCCGCATACGTCCTCGCGTAGTCGTCGCCGACCGTCTGGCGGGCGATGCGTACCCAGCGAGTGCTCATCGCACCATCCTGCCGCAGCTCACTCGCCCGGTCCTGGCAGCGGGCGCGAAACAGGACTGCGTGCCTCATGCTGGTGGGCATGACCGAGCTGCTGACCGAGCGCCTGGAGCTGCGGCGCTGGCGTGCGGAGGACCTGGACGAGTACGCGTCGATCGTCGCCGACCCCGAGGTGACCAGGTACCTCGGTGCGCCGCCGATGGATCGACCGGCTGCCTGGCGGCAGATCGCTCTGTTCATGGGACATCGCGAGCTCCGGGGGTGGACGCAGTCGGCAGTCGTCGAGCGGAGCTCCGGGCGGCTCGTCGGACGGGGTGGCCTGTGGCAGCCGGAGGGCTGGCCGGGACTCGAGGTCGGTTGGGTGCTCGCCCGCGACAGCTGGGGTCTGGGCTTTGCCACCGAGCTGGGCCGGGCAGTACGCGACCACGCCCTCGGTGCGCTGGGCGCTGCGCACCTGATCTCGGTGATCCACCGCGACAACCTGGCCTCGATCCGGGTCGCCGAGCGGATCGGTGCACGGTTCGAACGAGAGCTGACGGTGGACGGCTCGCCGTGCGTGATCTACGGTCAGCAGGCCTCGCGCGCCTCCGACTGACGTTCACGCGTGCTCTCGGGGGCGCGAGGACGTCGCTGGCCATGGCGCCAGAGTGCAGGCCCGAACCTGAATGCAGCCTGACTGCCGGCGGGGACGCCGCCTGGCTCTCAGCGGGGCAGGAGCATTACGAAGCGGGCGCCCGTGGCGCCCGCCTCGACGTGCAGGCTCCCGCCGTGGGCAGTGGTGATCTCGCGGGCGATGGCCAGTCCCAGGCCGGTGCCACCGATCGCGCGGGTGCGGCTCTCGTCGAGGCGCACGAAGCGTTCGAAGATCCGCTCGCGTTCCGCGTCGGGCACACCCGGCCCGTCGTCCTCCACCTCGATCCGCACCTGGTCGGGTGTCCCGCTCAGCCGCAGGTCGACCCGGCTCCTCGCGTGCCGGCCCGCGTTGTCGGCGAGATTCCGCACGGCCCTCGTCAGGTGCGCCGGGTCACCCTGGATCCGCGTCGGAGGTGCCTCGACCGCGACGACGAGCGAGTCGAGCCTTCTCAGCCGGCGTGCCTCGGCGCCGAGCAGGTCCTCGAGATCGATGTCCTCGCGTCGCCCCCGCAGGCCGTGCTCGTCGGCCCTGGCGAGCAGGAGCAGGTCCTCGACCAGACGGTCGACTCGGCCGAGCTCGACCAGCACCTCCTGGCTGGTGTCGGTCCAGTCGCCACTCTCGGGGTGCAGCAGGGCTATCTCGTGGGCGGCGCGGATCGTGGACAGCGGACCGCGCAGCTCGTGCGAGGCGTCGCCGACGAAGCGGCGCTGCCGCTCGCTGGCCGTCTCCAGCCGTTCCATCATCGCGTTCATGGTGTTCGCGAGCCTGGCGATCTCGTCGTCGCCGTCCGGCACGGGCACGCGGGCGTGCAACTCCGAGGTGCCCTCGACCCGGGCGACCTGACTGCGGATCGCCTCGACGGGTGCGAGCGCCCGGCCGGTGAGCCAGTACGACGCCACCGCGACGCCGAGCACGACGACGGGGTAGCCGACCAGCAGCAGCGTGACCACCACGGCGGTGGACTCTCCCACGAGCTCGAGGCTCTCGGCGATCAGGACGACCAGCTGGCCATCGGGGCTCGAGACGCCCCGGGCCACCACCACGAAGGAGTCGCCCTCGCCGATGGGCAGCGTTGCGCCGCGTACGACGGTCGTCGCGCCCGGACCCGGCCGGGCGTCGATGATCGGTGGCTGTCCGTCAACCGTTGGGCTCGCCGAGACGACGTTCCCGTCCGAGTCCACGACCTGCACCAGGGACTGGTCCCCGGTGCCTGCGGCGAGCTCCGCCTCGGCCCCGTCGCGCTCCACCTGCGCGGAGATGTCGGCCGCCTGCTGCTGCGCGACGTCGGTGATGGACTGCTCGAGCTGATGCCGTTGCGCGAACGTGAAGGCGACGGCCGCCAGGGCCAGGAACACGGCCACCGTCACGGTCGCCGCAGCGGTGGTCCGCCACCTCACGCCCCGGAACCTGGGTCGCATCCTCAGCCCCCGGTCCCGGACAGGCGGTAGCCGGCGCCGCGCACGGTCAGGATCGACTGCCTCTGGAAGGGCTGATCGATCTTCCGGCGCAGGTAGCCCACGTAGACCTCCACCACGTTCTCGTCGCCCTCGTAGTTGAGATCCCAGACTCCCTGGAGGATCTCCAGCTTGGAGAGGACCTGACCCGGATGACGCATCAGGAAGTGCAGGAGCCCGAACTCGCGCGGGGTCAGCGCGATCTCCGTCACGCCTCGGCGGACCACCCGCGTGGCCGGGTCGAGCGTCAGGTCGCCGGCCGCGAGGACCGTGGGCCGCTTCGGTGCTCCGCGCCGGACCAGCGACCTGAGACGGGCCACGAGCACGACGAACGAGAACGGCTTGGTGAGGTAGTCGTCGGCTCCGAGGTCGAGCGCATCGACCTCGTCCAGCTCGCCGTCCTTGGCCGTCAGCATCAGGACCGGCGTCCACACGTCCGAGGCCCGCAGGCCCCGACAGACGTCGTACCCGTTCATCGACGGCAGCATGATGTCCAAGATGATCACGTCGTAGTCGCGGGTCTGGCCTTGCAGCAGGCCCTCGGCACCGTCGTGCACGAGGTCGACGACACAGCCCTCGGCGACGAGGCCGCGGCTGACCGTCTGGGCCAGAAGCACCTCGTCCTCGACCATCAACACGCGCACCTGGCTCCCACCGCCTCTCCTGTCGGACTCATCCTTGCCGACATCGGCTGTGCACGGGCTGAGAGGCGCGGCCGGCCGCGCCTCTCAGCCCTCTCACAGCGAGTCGGGGCAGACTGGATGACCCGCGCTTGCGTGCGACAGCCGACGGAAGGTGGCTGCACATGCCCCGACGTTCCACCACCGGTCTCGGTGTCGCCCTGGCCCTGGCCGTCTGTGCGCTCCTCGTGGTTGTGGGGTCTCGGCTCGGGGACGGCCAGTCGTCGGAACCGGCGCCGCGAGGACCTCAGGCCGCGGTGGCAACCGTGCCGGCCACGGGGTCTGGCACCCGGATCGCGGTGGCCGGCGACACCGGCACCGGTCCGGACAGTGCCATCGTCGACACCGTCGACGTGATGGCCGTGCAAGGCGCCGAGCGCCGATATGACGCGCTCGTTCTCCTCGGCGACCTCGTCTATCCGGAAGGCGACGCGGGGCAGGTGCGGAACCGGGTCACCGAGATCTTCGAGCCGATCACCGCAACCGGCACCCGCCTGGTCCCCGTACTCGGAAACCACGACTACCTCAGCGGCGAACAGTCCACGATCCTGGCGACTCTCGGCCGCAGCACTTCGTGGTACGCCGATCAGGTCGGCACCGTCCGCATTCTCGTGCTGGACACCGAGCAAGTCACCAATCCGGCGCAGACGACCTGGCTGCGCGAGGCCCTTGCTGCTCCCACCAGCGCTGAGTGGACGATCGTGGCCATGCACAAACCTGCCTACTCCGCCGGCCTCCATGGATCCGACGCGGCGGTCCAGCAGCGCTGGGTCCCCCTCTTCGAGCAGTTCGACGTCGGACTCGTCCTCGCCGGGCACGACCACGACTACCAACGCTCGAAGCCGATCAACGGCGTGACCTACGTCGTCTCGGGAGGCGCCGCCACCCTGCGTGACGCGGGGGCCGCCGACTTCACCGAGACGAGCACCTCGACGCGTCACTATGTCGACCTGCTCGCTGTTGACGGCCGCCTGCTGGTCCGCGCGATCGACCAGTCCGGCGAGGTCTTCGACTCCGTGGAGCTCGGCCGGTGACCGCGCGGCTCGTCACTGTCGACTGACCTGAGCCGGATCTTCCTGTCTCTCAGCCTCCTCACAGTGCTCCCTCGGCACTGTTGTCCCACGGGGTCGCAACCGGTGACCCCGACCCAGGAGGGACACACCATGAGCGACCCGGCGATCGAGCTGCGCGGGCTCCAGCACCGCTACAACGCGTCGGACCTCGTCCTGCGCGATGTGGACCTCACCATCGAGACCGGGGAGATCTTCGGCTTCCTCGGCCACAACGGCGCCGGCAAGACGACGGCGATGAACATCCTGACCACCCTGCTGACGCCCACGGCCGGCACCGCCAAGGTCTGTGGCTTCGACGTGGTGGCCGAACGTCACGAGGTGACTCGCCGGATCGGTTACCTCCCGGCCGACGTCCGCATGTACGGGCACCTGACCGCGGCGGAGAACCTCGAGTTCCTCGCGAAGCTGTCCGGTGTCAGGGACGCCCGTGCGGCAGCCATGGAGACCCTCGAGTACCTCGGCTGCGCCGACCTGGCCGGCAGACGGGTGGGCACCTTCTCGACGGGCATGCGCCAGCGGATCGGCATCGCGCAGGCGATCGTGCACGGTCCGGAGGTGCTGCTCCTCGACGAGCCCACCTCTGGGCTCGATCCGATGGGGGTGCGCCAGCTCCGCGAGACGGTGTTGACGCTCAACCGCGAGCGGCACATGACGGTGTTCATGAACACCCACCAGCTCAGCGAGGTCTCCAAGCTCTGCACGACGATCGGGGTGCTCAGCCATGGCGAGCTGATCTACAAGGACAGCATCGAGGCCACCACCCGCCGCTTCCCGGACGAGGCCTCCCTCGAGGACATCTATGTACGCGTCGAGGACGGTGCCGCGTGATCGCCACCGTCGCGGCACAGCAGAGCCTGACGTTTCGCAGGCAGCGGGTGGCGTCGGTCGGACTGGCCACGATGCTGGCCGTCACGGTGATGGCCGGGGTGCTGGGCTGGTCGAGCCAGCACACGATCGTCCGGGTCTTCGACGAGGCCACCCGGATGCAGGCGGCGGCGGGTCAGCCTGCGCCACCCAACCCGTTCCTGCTCAAGCCGGCCCTGTCGCTCCTGTCCAACATGGTGGTCTACGTCCCGCTCATCGGGGCGCTCCTCGCGCTGGTCGTCGGGCACCTGACGCTCGTCGAGGACCAGACACAGGGGACCGGCCGCCTGGTGTTCTGCCGGCAGGTCTCCCGCACCCACTACGGCCTGGGCAAGTTCTTGTCAGGGGCCAGGTTCATCGGGCTGACGCTGGCCGCATCGGGACTGGTCAGCGTCGCGGCACTGCTGATCGTGAACCGGACCGTGAGCCCGAGCAGCTCGGCTCGGCTGGTCGGCTTCTACGCCCTGTCCTGGGCCTACCTGGCGGTCTTCTTGCTGGTCGGCATGCTCACCGCCGTGCTCACCCGCCGGCGCTCGCTAGCACTGCTGTCGGGCATCGCGGTGTGGCTGGTCGTCACCTTCGTCATCCCTCAACTCACCTCGGGGCTGCACCCGACCCAATCGCTGAACCCGCTGAGTGAACCCGTGGGTTCCTCCCAGACCTTCTTCCAGATCACCCAGCACTTCGAGTCGTTGTCGATAGCCGAGAGGTACAAGGCCGCGGCCGGCGTCATCCTCGACACCGCCCCGCGTGCCTCGGCCGCCGAAACGGTGCTGACCGTGGCTCCCATCGTGGTCGCCGGCGTGCTCCTCCTCCTGCTGGTCCTGCGGCTGGTCCAGCTCCACGACTACTCCGGGAGCGCCACCGATGAGTGAGTCACGTGCCCGCATCCTCGAGGTCGCCCGCCACGAGTACCGCGCTGCCGTGCGCAGTCGCGCCTTGACGGTGCTGCTCGCCATCCTGGTGGTCGCGACGGTGGTCTCGGTGCTGGTCGGTGCCAGGGAGTATGCCGCGCAGCTCGCCGACTACGAGGCTTACCGTGCCGCCGCCGAGGCGCAAGGGCTCACCAGGGTCGCGCCCTCACCACTGGCGGTGCTGTCCCTGCTCCAGGGCGCATTCGAGTACCTCGAGATCATCGGGGCCATCATCGCGATCACCCTCGGCTACCTCTCGGTGTCTCGTGAGCGCGTCAACCGGACCCTCCCGGTGCTGCGGTCTCGTCCACTCACCGGCGCGGAGCTGGCCACCGGCAGCTTCCTGGGCGCCCTCGCGATCTTCGCGACCCTGATCACCGCCACCGTCGTGGTCGCTGTCTTGTCCCTCGGCGTCATCGGGCACGACTGGGTCAACCCCGCCCAGGGCCTGCGGCTCGCGCTGGCCGGTCTGGCTGCGGTGCTTTACCTCGGCGCCTTCTACTGCCTCGGTGCGATAGCGACGGCCAGGACCAGGCTCCCGGTCAACGGGCTGGTGATCGCCCTGGGGGTGTGGCTGCTCATCGTGCTGATCCTCCCGCAGATCGGCGACACCCTCGATGCCGACAACCAGCTTCCGGGCGGACTCTTCGCGGCAGTCGGCCTCAACCACGACGGCGAGGTCGCCGTGCTCACCCACTTCACGGGGTACGAACGAATGCGCACCGGCATCGAGGCGGCGTCGCTCGCCAAGCACTTCGAGCGCTTCGCCTTCGCCATGAACGACGTCAAGGAGCGCTACCGCCCCTACGACCTGCCGTGGCTGCTCAACGAGACCCGGAGCGACATCGGCTGGCTCGTGGCCTACTTCACCGTCCTGTTCCTCGCCCTTCGCAGCACCCTGCGCCGTCAACAACCCATCCCACCCGGAGGCAACTCATGAACACCCCTCGCCCTGCGTCGCGCACGACCCGCACCGCACTGGCGGTCGGTGTCGCCGCAGCCCTGCTCACCCTGGCGGCCTGCGGCGGCGGTCAGAGCAGCACTGCGACATCCGGCCAGCGGAACAGCAGCGCGACCGGCGCCGGCGCCGTGCTGCCGGTGACGAGCAACCCGATCGCCAACAGCTCGACGGCCCAGGCGCTGACCATCGACTCGGTCCTGGTGGAGAACAACGAGGACGCGTCTGGCAGCGCCGTGGACGACCACCTCGAGATCGCCGTGAGCAACGCCGGCAGCGCGGAGCTCACGGGCTTCGAGGTCTACTACACGATCACCGACCCGAAGACCTCCGAGACGGAGAGCTACTACGCCGAGCTGCCGGCGGACTTCACCATCGCGCCGGGGGACCAACGGGTCATCCACTTCGACAACAGTGGTGAGCCCGACCACTTCCCGGTCAACCAGTACAGCCTCTACTACACCGACAAGAACGCCCTGGACGTGACGGTCCAGGTCAGCGCGGTGGACAGCGCTCCGCAGACCGCCGAGGTCGCCAAGGACGCCGGCGGGACGGAGGAGGCCGACTGAGGTCGGCTCCCGCCTGGTGCGGTGCGTGTCCGCGCGGTGACGGGCCGCTCGCGGTGGCTTGCCGCGTCCCGGATACTGGGTCGTGATGAGTGACACCGACGAGCGGCCCCGCCTCGAGATCAACTGGGTCCAGTCGACGGGCGGAGCCCTGGCGGCCGTCTCGTCCGCGGTCCTGCTCTCGACGTTCGGTGTCGCCGGCACCCTGATCGGCGCGGCGCTCGGCTCGCTGGTGATCACCGTGGGTGGCGCGGTCTACTCGTACTCGATCCGGGCGACCAGGCAGCGGGTCGCGATGGCACAGACCGTCGCCGCGGCCCGGATCGGGCTTGCCCAGGCCCGCGTCCGGGAGGCCTCCGATGAGGTGGCGGAGGGTCGGGCGCGCGCGGCCGACGACGCCGTGGAGGGCCTTGCGGAGGCCGAGGTGGACCTCGACCGCGCCCGGGCCGCGCTACGGGACGGACCGGAGGCGGCGGACCCACGGCTCGACTGGCGCAGCGTCCTGGGTGCGCTCCCCTGGAAGCGCCTCGCGGCGGGCGCGACCGCGATCTTCGTCGCCGCGATGCTGGCGATCTTGGCCTTCGAGCTCGTCACCGGTCGAGCCGTCTCCTCCTTCACCGGAGGCAGCGACCCCGACCGACGTACCTCCATCCCGGGCCTCAGCGGGGGCGGGGACAGCACCAAGGAGCAACCGCAGGACGAGCAGTCCGGCGACCCGTCCGACGACGCGTCCCCCACCGAGGACGTCACCGACGAGGTCGACCCCACCGTGGACCCCACCGTGGAGCCGACCGTCGAGCCCACCGACCCGATTCCGAGCGAGCCGGTGCCCACCGAGCCGACGGTTGTGCCGACGACGGTGCCGACGACGGGGACCTCGCCGACTCCCTGAGAACGGGTCAGCAGTCCCAGGGGGCGTGGCACTTGCCGGTGCGAGAATCGAGCCATGGCGAGTCACCTGACCTTCAACGCCTTCGGACAAGCTGCCCTGAGCGAGTGGTTGGTCACCGTGCGTGCCAGCTACGTCGACGAGCGCGTAGCCGCCGGGGACTCCCAGCAGGAGGCAGAGGCCAACGCGACCGCGGCGCTCGACCGGCTCGTGCCCGCTGGGTCGCCAGGGCCTGGGCAGCTCATCGGGAGCGTCTGCTGCGATCACGTCCCGGTCGGATATCTGTGGATCGGCCCGGCAGACGATGATCCGCAGCGCTGGTGGGTCTGGGACATCTCCATCGATGAAGCGCACCGTGGACAGGGCTACGGACGACGAGCCATGGTCTTGGCCGAGCAACTCGCCAGGGCGGCGGGTGCAACCACCATCGGGTTGAACGTCTTCGCGAGCAACACCGTGGCACGCCACCTCTACTCCTCCTTGAACTACGAGGAGAGCTCAGTGCAGATGCGCAAGGACCTGTAGAGCGCCTCAGCGCAGGAGACGCGACGTAACTGTCCCTCGACTTGCCGTACGCCGAATGCCTGGCGCTCACGTGGGCGAGACATTCTCGGCTATCTGAGCGAGGCCGCCCAGTCCTGGCCGCCGTGGAAGACGCCGAGGGTGTTGACCACGAGCTCACCGGATGACTCGTCGACCTCGTAGGCGACCAGCGTCCGCTTCTCGGAGGTGCTCGTCCGCATGCCTGGTCGGACGTCGTCGCGCGCTCGGTCGGCGAGCGGGAAAACCAGGAGTCCCTCGACGCCTCGGAGGCGGAGATGGATGACCGTCGTTGAGCGCCGACGACGCCGAGAATCTCGCTCAGAAACCCTTTCCAGCCCACGCGATCCAAGGCCCAGGACTTCGGGACGCATGCCCGGACGACGAACCACCGCCCCGTCCGGACTACGCGGACGAGACGGTGGATCGGAACCCGGTCCGTCGTCAGGCGACCATGCCGTGTGGGTCGATGACGTACTTCGTGGCGGCGCCCTTGTCGAACGCCTGGTAGCCCTCCGGAGCACCGTCGAGGCTGATGGTCGTCGCGTTGACCGCCTTGGCGATGTCGGCCTTGCCGGCCAGGATCATGCTCATCAGCTGGCGGTTGTACTTCTTCACCGGGCACTGGCCCGTGGTGAAGGAGTGCGACTTGGCCCAGCCCAGTCCGAGCCTCACCCCGATCTGGCCGACCTTGGCGTTCTCGTCGATGCCGCCGGGATCGCCGGTCACGTAGAGCCCGGGGATGCCCAGTGCCGCCCCCGCGCGGGAGATCGTCATGATGTCGTTGAGCACCGTGGCCGGCGCCTCACCCGCATCCGCTCCGTGTCCGCGGGCCTCGAAGCCCACCGCGTCACAGGCCGCGTCGACCTGCGGCTCGCCCAAGATCTGCTCGATCATGTCCGGCAACTCGGCACCCGAGCTGAGGTCCACGGTCTCGCAGCCGAAGCTCGCTGCCTGGGCCAGCCGGTCGGCGTTCATGTCGCCCACGATCACCGCGGCGGCCCCGAGCAGGTGGGCAGAGTAGGCGGCCGCCAGACCGACCGGTCCCGCCCCCGCGACGTAGACCGTCGACCCGCTGGTAACACCCGCCGTGTGGACGCCGTGGTAGCCGGTCGGGAAGATGTCGGAGAGCATGGTCAGGTCGAGGATCTTCTCCAGGGCCTGGTCCCGGTCGGGGAACTTCAGCAGGTTGAAGTCGGCGAAAGGGATCATGACATATTCTGCCTGACCGCCGACCCAGCCACCCATGTCGACGTACCCGTAAGCGGCGCCGGCACGAGCAGGGTTCACGTTGAGGCAGACGCCGGTCTTGCCCTCGTTGCACATCCGGCAGCGCCCGCAGGCGATGTTGAACGGCACCGAGCAGATGTCGCCCTCCTTGACGAACAGGACGTCCTCGCCCACCTCGACGACCTCACCGGTGATCTCGTGGCCCAGGCTTTGGCCGACCGGCGCGGTCGTGCGGCCTCGGACCATGTGCTGGTCGCTGCCGCAGATGTTGGTGGTGACCAGTTTCAGGATCACCGCGTGCGGCGCCTTCTTCTTGATCCCCAAACCGGTCACCACGTCGTCGGGGAGCTCCAGCTTCGGGTAGTCGATCGCCTCGACAGCGACCTCCCCCGGGCTCTTGTACACAACTACTCGGTTTCCCGTCATCAGACTTCCTCTCTCGGTGGGCGGATGTCGCCCTGTTCAATGGACCTTCAGGTGCTCCGCCCTGTCGCTTGGCGACCGGCGGGGGCTCCAGGAGCAGGTCAGGCGCCCGTATCGCTTGTCGGCGTGAAGGCGTTCTCGTCGGGCGTCTCGGCGGCCCGTGACTGGGCCACGAAGTCGTAGACCACGGCCGCGACCCCGACGCCGGCGAGTGGACCGACCCAGTAGACGACCAGCTGAGACGGGACCACCTCTCCACCGAAGAGGGCGGTGACCACGTCGGGGCCGAACGGGCCGACCTACGACGTCGCCCGCGATGGCAGAGCCGGGTCCGGAGAGGACCAGCAAGGCTGTCTCCACACCTTCGACGGCCAGTCGCCTCATCAGCCCTGTCTCCACAGAACTCCTTTGCCCGAGTCGGCGTGACGCTCGTCACGTCCGGGTCAAGCCTAGGAGGGGGTGCGGCCCGGTGCAACGCCTGTGAAACGAACGGTGTCGAACACGTGCGGTCAACGGCCTCGTGGCAGGGGTGCCGGGCGGATCCGCCCTGACGATCCCGGCCTTCGTGCCCATGAGGTCCCGAATTCCGTGGAGCTGGCGCTACCTCGGGGCAACAGGCTGCGCCGGACGAACACGAGAGCCAGGTCAGCCCGGGGCTTCGATGGTGCGCGAGCCGCTGACCTGCGGAAATAGTGTGAGCTAGTAGTACCAGGGGTACGGCGACCAGTCCGGCTCCCTCTTCTCGAGGAACTGGTCGCGGCCCTCCTGCGCCTCGTCGGTCATGTAGGCCAGCCGGGTCGTCTCGCCGGCGAACAGCTGCTGGCCGACGAGCCCGTCGTCGATGGCGTTGAAGGAGTACTTCAGCATCCGCTGCGCCGTGGGCGACTTGCCGTTGATCTTGGCGCCCCACTCCAGGGCGACCTTCTCGAGGTCGGCGTGCGGCACGACCCGGTTGACCGCGCCCATCGCGTGCATGTCGTCGGCGGAGTACTCGTCGCCGAGGAAGAAGATCTCGCGGGCGAACTTCTGTCCGACCTGGCGGGCGAGGTAGGCCGACCCGAAGCCACCGTCGAAGCTGCCCACGTCGGCGTCGGTCTGCTTGAAACGAGCGTGCTCGCGGCTCGCGAGGGTGAGGTCGCAGACCACGTGCAGCGAGTGCCCGCCACCGGCGGCCCAGCCGTTCACCAGGCAGATCACGATCTTGGGCATGAAGCGGATCAGCCGTTGGCACTCGAGGATGTGCAGCCGGCCGAGCTTCGCCTTGTCGACGGTGTCGACGGTCTCGCCGTCGGCGTACTGGTAGCCCGCCTTGCCACGGATGCGCTGGTCGCCGCCGGTGCAGAACGCCCACTTGCCGTTCTTGTCACTCGGACCGTTTCCGGTCAGCAGGACGCAGCCCACGTCGCTGGACTGGCGCGCGTGCTCGAGGACCGAGAGCAGCTCGTCGACGGTGTGCGGCCGGAAGGCGTTGAGGATGTCGGGCCGGTCGAAGGCGATCCGCACCGTGCCGTGCGCCTTGGCGCGGTGGTAGGTGAGGTCGGTCAGGCCCTCGAACCCCGGCACCTCGTCCCAGTCGGCCGGGTCGAAGATCTCGCTGACGCCCTCGATTGCACTCATGGCGTCATCGTAGGGAGCGGCTCCCGGTTGCGTTCCACCAGCCGGGACCCTGGAATCCGCGGACCCGACGTGGTGTTGTGCAGTCATGACTCTTCAAGGTGTGTACGAGCCGAGCGCGGCCCAGTGGGTGCGCGAGCAGGTGGCCGAGTTCGAGGCCTCCGACGGCCAGCGGGCCAACACGCTCCGAGAATCCGACGACCTGATCGTCGTCATCACCTCGCTGGGCCTCAAGTCCGGCAAGCTGCGCAAGAACCCCGTCATGCGGGTCGAGCACGACGGCAAGTACCTCGCCGTCGCCTCCAAGGGCGGTGCGCCCGAGGACCCGACGTGGGCAGACAACTTCCGGGCCCACCCGGAGGTCGACCTGCAGGACGGCGCCGACAAGGCGTCGTACACCGTCCGCGAGCTGTCCGGTGCCGAGCGCGAGGAGTGGTGGGACCGCGCCGTCGCGACGTGGCCGACCTACGCGGAGTACAAGAAGAAGACCGATCCCCTCAACCGCACGATCCCGCTCTTCCTGCTCGAGCGAGCGACGTGATCGCAGTCTCCGCATGACAGCGGTCATGTGGTTCCGGCGCGACCTGCGGTTGCGCGACAACCCGGCACTGCGAGCGGCGGCGGCCGACGGCGACGTGCTTGGGCTCTTCGTGCTCGACCCGGTGCTGTGGCGCTCGGCCGGGACCGCCCGCAGGGCCTGGCTCGCGGCGTCGTTGCGTGCGCTCGACGCGTCGATGGGCGGTCGGCTCTGCGTCCGGACTGGCGCTCCGGCCGCCGTGGTGCCGGCCGTTTGCGCCGAGGTCGGGGCGAGCGCGCTGCACGTCGGCAACGACAGCACCCCCTACGCACGGGCCCGCGACCGCGACGTGGTCGCCGCCCTGCCCTCCTCGGTCGAGGGCTTCGCCACCGGGACGCCGTACGCCGTGCCGCCCGGGAGCGTGAAGAACGGCTCCGGTGACCCGTACAAGGTCTACACGCCGTTCTCGAAGGCGTGGCGCGCGCACGGGTGGGACGACCCGGTGCCGGCGCCTCGCTCGCCAGGCTGGGTCGAGCACGAGAGCGACGGGCGCGTCGGCGCCCTGCTCGACGCGGCGCTCGCCGAGGCTCCGCCCGGGATGCCCACGGCCGGTGAGGACGCCGCGATCCGCCGGTTCCGGGCGTTCATCGAGCAGGACGTCGCCGACTACGACCAGGTCCGCGACGACCCGGGCGCCGACCGGACGTCCCGGATGTCGCCGTACCTCAAGCTCGGGGTCGTGCACCCGCGCCAGCTGCTCGCCGAGACCGCCCAGTCACGCTCCCCTGGGGCGACGACGTACGAGAAGGAGCTGGCCTGGCGCGAGTTCTACGCCGATGTCCTGCACCACCACCCCGAGTCGGCGTGGCACGACCTGCGGCCGGTGGCCGGTCTGACCTACGACGAACCGGACGACGCCATCGAGGCGTGGAAGACCGGCACCACCGGCTTCCCCATCGTCGACGCCGGCATGCGGCAGCTGCTCGCCGAGGGCTGGATGCACAACCGGGTGCGGATGATCACGGCCAGCTTCCTGACCAAGGACCTGCACGTCTGGTGGCCCGTGGGCGCGCGGCACTTCCTCGACCACCTCGTCGACGGAGACCTGGCGTCCAACAACCACGGCTGGCAGTGGGTCGCCGGCACGGGCACCGACGCCTCGCCGTACTTCCGGGTCTTCAACCCGATCACCCAGGGCGTGAAGTTCGACGCCCACGGCGACTACGTCCGTCGCTGGGTCCCGGAGCTGGCGCACCTGCCCGGCCGGTCGGTGCACGAGCCGTGGGACAACGCCGACGGCTACGCGCACGGCTATCCGCTGCGGATCGTCGACCACGCCGAGGAGCGGCTGGTGGCGCTGGACCGCTACCAGCGCGGTCGGCCCTGACGGGTCAGCCGGGCCGGTCCTGCACCTGCGCCCGGTCGGTGATGTCGAGCGCCAGCCCGGCCAGGTGGTCGAGCCTGGCCAGCTCGGAGTCCAGGAACTCCGGGCCCCCGCGTCGCCCGAGCACGAGGGCCTCGGAGCCGAGGGAGCAGCAGCAGAGCAGCAGGTCCTCATCGTCGCTCTCGATCCGCCGGGCGCCGTCGAGGGCCGGCCAGGCGATCGTGGGCGGAGCGGCCTCGGTGGCGCGGACGATCTCGGTGCCGTCGTCGGTACGCCGGACGCGGGCGCCCCAGTCGACCCGGAACGTCACCGGCATCAGGTCGACCAGCCGGTCGAGGGCATCCGCGGGGCTCACCGTCAGCGCCTCCACGACCTCGAGGTCCAAGAACAGGTTGCCGCCCGCGTTGTAGCGGCTGATCCAGAGCACCTGCACGCTGTCGATGGTGTTGCAGGCCGAGACGATCGCGTCGGGCATCACGCCCGGCACCAGCTCGAGCATGATGTCGTCGATCGCGGTGCCGCTGCCGGTCTTCTCGACGATCTCGATCGCTCCGATGTCGCCGCCTGCCTCACCGATCGCCGTCGCCAGCCGGCCCAGTGACCCGGGTACGTCGAGCAACTCCACACGAAGCAGGAACGACATCGAGCCTCCCTAGGTCAGTTGCCTCGACCCTAGCCCGGAGTTGTCACGCGGATGTTTCGCGCCGGGCCGCTCGGACGGTCAGGAATCGGCCAGTCTCCGGGCCAGGCCGGTCGCGCGCTGTGCTCGGTGGCCGACGGCGGCGCGGACCGCCGACTCGGGACCGATGACCCGCACGCGGGTGCGAGCTCGCGTGACCGCGGTGTAGAAGAGCTCGCGCGTGAGGAGGCGGGAGTCCTCGTCGGGCAGCAGCACCGTGACGACGTCGGCCTGGCCGCCCTGGCTCTTGTGGATGGTCATCGCGTGCATCGTGTCGACGTCGCCCAGGCGTGAGGGAGCGACCTCGAGCGGCCCGTCGCTGCCGATCAGCGCCACCCGGCGGACGCCGCCGCGGTCGACGACCACGCCGACGTCACCGTTGTAGATGCCCAGCGCGTAGTCGTTGGCGGTGACCAGCAGCGGCCGGCCGACGTAGGCCGACTCGTAGAGCGGGTCGCCGGTCTCGGCGGTGATCCACTGCTCGATGCGGCGGTTCCAGTGGCGTACGCCGTAGGGGCCGTCGCGGTGGGCGCAGAGCAGCCGGTGCCGGTCGAGCGCCTCGAGCGCCTTGTCGGCGCGACCGCCGGCCGCGGCATCGCGCACCGCCAGCGCCACCTCGAGCGAGGTGGAGCGGATCTGGCCGGCCGGGTCCTCGTCGCGGATCCACTCGACGCCCGAGTGGCCGGCCGACAGGGCGGCCACGACCGCGTCGGCGTCGCCGTCGCGGAGCGCCTCGGCCAGGGTGCCGATCTCGGTGCCGTAGCGGTGGGTGGTGCGCAGGGCCGCGACGGGCGAGTCGGCGCGGTCCTCGAAGCCGCGGACCAGGTCGCTCAGCACCGCACCCGCGTCGACCGACGACAGCTGGTCGGGGTCGCCCACCAGGATCAGCCGGGCGTCCGGGCGGACGGCCTCGAGCAGCCGCGACATCATCGTCAACGACACCATCGAGGTCTCGTCGACGACGATCACGTCGTGCGGCAGCCGGTTGTGGCGGTCGTGGCGGAACCGGGTCGAGTTGCCGGGGTGGGTGCGCAGGAGCCGGTGGAGGGTGCCGGCCTGGAGGCCGTCGAGCCTGGCCCGGTCGACCGGCGACAGGGCGTCGGCAGCGGCGTGCACGGCCTCCTGCAGCCGGGCGGCCGCCTTGCCCGTGGGCGCCGCCATCGCGACCCGCATGACCTCGCCGCGCGCCTCGTGCTGCTCGGCCAGCGCGACCAGCAGGCCGGCGACGGCGGTGGTCTTGCCCGTGCCCGGGCCGCCGGTGATGACGGTGGTCCACTGGCTGGCGGCGCGCACGCACGCCGCCCGCTGCTCGTCGTACCCGGCGAGCGGGAAGACCCGGTCGAGCGAGGCGTGCATCAGCGCGACGTCGTGGGGCGGCTCGGTCGCTGCGCGCGCGGTCAGGTCGTCGAGGACCTGGGTCTCCTGCTCGTGGTAGCGGTCGAGGTAGAGCAGTCGCGCGTCCCAGCGGAGCACCCCGAGCCCGATCAGCGGGCTGGCGGCGACCGCGTCGGCCCAGGGGCCGGGCGCCGGCCAGGGCAGGTCGGGGGTCGGTTCGGTGCCGGACCCCGTCGACGGCTCGGCGGTCGACGCCTCGCTGGCGACCGACGCCAGGTCGAGGCACACCGAGCCGGCGCGGACGGCGCGACAGGTCAGCGCGATCGCGAGCAGCACCTGCTCGTCGTGCTCTCCACCGAGCCGGCCGAGGGTCTGGGCGATGTGGACGTCTGCGGACCGGATCACACCGGCCGCGTTGAAGTCGGCGAGCAGGCCCGTGGCGCCGAGGGCGAGCGCGGCGTCCTGGGGACCGGAGATCTCGAAGTCGCTCATCGCCCCGCCTCCACCAGCAGGCCGTCGAGCAACGCGGAGAGGTCCTCGACCAGGCCGACCGGCGGCCGCCAGGCGAAGATGCCGCACGGCGAGCCGTCGACGAGCGGCGTCTCGGGCCCGCACATCCCGCGCAGGTAGAGGTAGAGCACGCCGCCGAGGTGCTGCTCGGGGTCGTAGCCGGGCAGTCGCCAGCGCAGGAAGCGGTGCAGCACGACGGTGTAGAGCAGCGCCTGCAGCGGGTAGTCGGAGTGGCCCATCGCCTCGTCGAGCACCGAGGGTCGGTAGTCGCGAGCGGTCAGGTCGCCGCCCATCTCGCCTAGCCAGTTGGTCTTGTAGTCGACGGTGAGGTAGCGCTCGGCCCCGTCGACCGGCACCCGCATCACCACGTCGATCGAGCCGGTGAGGTAGCCGCGCAACGACTGGCGGGCCAGCATCGTGTCGGCGTCGAGGGTGTCGGCGTAGGCGAGCAGCGGGTCGTCGTCGGTGAGGTGCCGGCGCAGCAGGGGGGCCAGGTCGCCGAGGGTCACGTCGTCCGCGGGGTACGCCGTGTCGTCGCCACCCGCGAGCGGCAGCTCGAAGTCGAGCTCCTTGAGCCGGTCGGCCGTGGCGACCTGCATGAGCGTGGTGTCGCCGGTGAGCGGTCCGAGGGGGCTGGTGCAGACCGACACCAGGGCGTCGGCGAGCTCGTCGGCGTCCAGGTCGACCGGCCACCAGACGCGCTGGTCGGCGATGTGGGCCAGCAGCTCGGCGCGGAAGTCGGCGGCGCCGGGCTCGGCGTGCTCGAGGACCGCGTGCACGAGCGAGCCGAACGTGGCGCCGACCGGCAGCCCCGCCATCGGTGACCGCACGGCGGCGAGGTCGAGCTGGTCGGGAGCGGCACCGACGACCAGCTCGAGCTCGTCGTCGAGCTCTGGGGTCTCCTCGGGCTCGCTGAGGTGCCGGTCGGCGCCGTGGCCGTGCTGGGCGGCCGCCGACAGGGAGGAGTAGGAGGTGCGCCGCCAGCTGGTGTCGACGACCCGGGTGAACCGGCGGGCGTCGAGCTCCGGTCGATCGACGCGCAAGCTGCCCTCGACGTCGAGGTCCGGCGAGGCGAGCTCGGGACTGAGGCCGCCGGCCGCCTGCCAGTGGCCCAGGATCTCGACCACCCGGTCGTCGTCGACGAGGGCCTGCTCGTCGGGCACCAGGGGCATGCCGGGACGGCGTCCGAACAGCACGCGGTGCAGCGGGGAGGCGGGCGTGTTGCGCTCGGCGGCGGCGTACCAGGCGACGACCTGCGACTGGGCTCGGGTCAGCGCGACGTAGAGGAGGCGAAGGGACTCGCCGGCGTCCTCGGACGCGTGCTTGGCGAGGTGGGCCGATCGGTGCGGGCTGGGGCCGCCGACGTCGCGGCACCGGTGTCCGTCGTCGTCGTGGAAGAGCGGGACTCCGGGCTCGCGACCGGTGTAGCGGTCCCACAGGGTGGGGACGTAGACGACGGGGTACTCCAGCCCCTTGCTGCCGTGCACCGTCACCAGCTGCACGGCGGCGGCGTCGGAGTCGAGGCGGCGGGTGCGCTCGGACGCGACCTCGAACTTGTCGTCGGCCACCTGGGCGCGCAGCCAGCCGAGCAGGCCGACGATGCCGAGGCGCTCCTCCACCGAGACCTTGTGCAACGTCTCGCCGATGTGGCGCAGGTCGGTGAGGGTGCGCTCGCCGCCGACGCGGGCCAGCACCCGCGCGGTGAGCCCGTCGAGCACCG
This sequence comes from uncultured Actinomycetota bacterium, assembly GCA_963807335.1. Lineage (GTDB taxonomy): Bacteria > Actinomycetota > Actinomycetes > Propionibacteriales > Nocardioidaceae > Nocardioides. Next base: position 418,448 of record CAWEBT010000013.1, on the reverse strand, counting down.
CGCACTCGAGCACGGCGGCCACGCCGCGCGCGCTCAGCACCTCGGCGAGCGTGCGGACCGTGTCGGCCAGCTGGTCGGTGCCCTCGTCCCCGCCGGCGTCGAGCTGCGCGGCGCTGAGCCCGAAGAAGGACGTCAGGGCGGCGGCTCGGACCCGGTCGGAGCGGTGGGGCTGCTCGAGCGCCTCGAGCAGGCTCAGCCACTCGGTCGCGGCGGGCGTGTGGAAGACCGAGCCCCCGGCATTGACCACCGACGGGATGCCGACGGCGGCCAGGGCCAGCTGGGCGGCCTGCAGGTCGGTCCGCTTGGCGGCCAGCACGGCGACGTGTCCGGGCTGGATCGGCTGGCCCTCGAACTCCGCGTCAGAGTTCAGCAGCCGGGAGATGTCGTGGGCCAGGTCGGAGATCACGTGGTCGCGCCACCGCGCGACCGCCGGTTTGGTGCGCGGGCCGGCGCCGATCTCGGCTCGGCGGGCCACACGCATCCGCAGTGCCGGACCGGCGCCGACCAGCCGGGACTCCTGGTGGTGCGCCTCGACGGGGTGTACGACGATCCGCTCGTCGCCGAGGGTCGCGCCCTGGAGCAGCACCTGCACGGCGTCGAGCAGCGGCTTGTCGGAGCGCCAGTTGACGCCCAGCGTCTGCCGGGTCGTCGCGGTCTCGGCGGCGGCGAGGTAGGTGACGATGTCGCCGCCGCGGAACGCGTAGATCGCCTGCTTCGGGTCGCCGATCAGCACCATCGTGGCCTCCCCGCCGAAGGCGCGGTCGAAGACCTGCCACTGCACCGGGTCGGTGTCTTGGAACTCGTCGATCAGCGCGACCTTCCACCGGTGTCGCATCCGGGCGCGGGCCGGGGCCGCGTCGTCGGCCAGCGCGTCGGCGAGCTGGCTCAGCAGGTCGTCGTAGCTCAGCACGCCCAGTCGACGCTTGCGGCGCGCGACCTCGTCGAGCACGTCCTGGGCGAAGCGCACCCGGGCGGCCGCCACCGAGTCGGGCGCCTCGGTCAGCACCGCCAGCGGCTCGACGTGCGCCCGCGGGTCGTCGACCACGGCGCGCGCGATCTCGACCGCCTCGCCGCGCGACCACATCGGGGTCTGCGTGCCGGCGAACCGGGCGAGGTAGAGGTCGTCGACGACCTCGCTCGTCACCTGCTCGAGGTCCTCGACCAGGGTCGCCGCGGAGTCGGTGTCGCCGGCGACCCCCAGGCTGCGCAGCACCAGCTGGCAGAACTGGTGGATGGTGGCGATCGTGGCCGCGTCGAACGATGTGAGCGCGGTCGTGAGCCGCTGGTGCTTCGCGGCCCGCTGGGCGGGGTCGGCCAGCAGGTGGTCGAGCAGGTCGCTCTCGGCTCGTGGCGCGTCGGGGTCGGCCAGGGCCCGCTGGGCCTCGACGAGCTGCTCGCGCACCCGCTCGCGCAGCTCCTGGCTGGCGGCCCGCGTGAACGTCACGACCAGCAGCTCGTCGAGCGTGGCCACGCCCTCGGCGACGTACCTGGTCACGAGGGCCGCGATCGTCCAGGTCTTGCCGGTGCCGGCGCTGGCCTCGAGCAGGGTGGTGCCCTTCGCGGGCAGGGGCGCGGTGATGTCGAAGGTGTCCACTAGATCCCCCGGATGCTCTCTCGGTCGTCCAGCAGCGGACCCCAGACGCGCCACGCGTAGTGGCCGAGCCGGTGCCGCGGCCCGACCGGCGTCTCGTCGGCGCGCAGCGGCGTCGCGAGGCAGGAGTACGGCGCGTGCTCGCCGAAGGCGCGGACGTGCCAGGCGTCGGAGTCCTCCTTGGGGAACCCCGTCTCGTCGAACCGCGGGGTGGTCCACTCGCGGGCCGCCTTGCCGTCGGGGTCGGCGTCTCGGCCAGCGGCGGCGTAGACGTGGTCGGTGGCGTAGGCCAGCGACGTCCTCACCGGCAGCGGCAGCGGCTCGCGCAGGCCGCGCTCGTAGACGTCGACCAGCTCGCGCAGCCACGCCCGTGCCTCGTGGTCGGCCAGCGGCTTGATCATCGCGACCTGGCCGCCGGAGCGATGCTTGCCGATGGTGTGGGCGGTCCAGTTCTCGTCGGGGTGGCCGGCGGCGAGGGCCAGGGCGTCGATCCAGGCGGCGAGCCGCTGCTTGGCGCCGAGGTTGGAGTAGCTGACGGTGACCAGGTTGTTGCCGAAGACGTTGCCGACGGTGCCGGTGAGCCGCCGGTCTCCGAGGTCGATGTCGACGTCGAGAGACCGGGACGGACCGGTGCGCAGGGCCAGTCCCTGCGTCACGAGGGGGCGGACCTTCTGGACGACATGGGTGAGCACGCCGGCTCCCAGGTCGGCCGGCGGCAGGAGCCCGCGCAGCTGCTCGGCGGTCATGCCGGCCTGCGGGTCCGCACCGGCGAGCACGTCGGTGACGAGGCGGTCGCCCACGGCCCACTGCTCGAGGTTGTCGAGCTCGATCGGGATGGCGTCCTTGGCCTCGTCCGCGTCGTACGGCGTGGAGATCCGCAGCCGGCTGCGGAAGAACGCCTTGACGGGGTGCCGGAAGAAGTCGTGCAGGTCGGCCAGCGACACGTCGCTGACCTCGGGCCCGGGGGGCAGCGCCTCGGGCACCAGCTCGCGGAGCTCGGTGCGGATGCCGCGGGCGGCTTCGGCGCCGGCCAGCGCCGCCCGGTCGAAGGTGAACGGCAGCGTGCCGACCAGCCCGGCCGGCACGAGGTTGATCTCGTCGAACGGCTGGAGCGGGTGGCGCACCAGGGCGCGGTCGCGGACCGGCGCCGCGGCGGTGCGGTCGAGGGCGTCCAGCAGCTCGCCGAGCGGCACGGCCGGCGGTCGTTCGGCGCCGTTGTGCTCGCCCCGGCCGGCATAGGTCACCACCAGCGTCTCGGTCGCGGCGCCGATGGCGTCGAGGAGCAGCTGGCGGTCCTCGGAGCGGAGGTCGCGCTCGCCGGTGCGCGGCCGGCGGGCCAGCACGTCGTCGCCGTCTACCGACGCGATCCGCGGGAAGACGCCGTCGTCGAGCCCCACCAGGCAGACGACGCGGTGCGGGACCGACCGCATCGGCACCATCGTGCAGACGGTCAGCGTGCCGGTGCGGAAGTTGGAGCGGGTCGGTCGCCCGCGCAGCCGGTGCTGGAGCAGCGCGCGCACGTCGGCGTGCCGCAACGTCGTGGTGTCGCCCTGGGCGCTGGCGGAGATGCGACCCAGCTCGCGGTCGAACTGAGCCAGCTGCCACGCGTCGTCGGAGGCCACCGAGGCGAGCTCGTGCACCCCGCCGGCCAACGCGTCGGTCCACTCCTCGACGGTCCCGGCCGCGCCGGCACGGAGGAGGAAGCGGTGCAGCCGGTCGACGAACTCCGCGAACCGCCCGGCCAGCTCGAGCTGGCCGTCACCCACGTCGTCGATGGGGAGGGTGGCGCCGATGAAGCGGTGGCCGCCGCCGGACATCGCCGCTCCCAGGAGCACCCGGTGCATCCCGGCGACCCAGGTGTTGGCGTCGATCGTGAGGCCGAAGTCGCCGCGGTGGGTCGCGTCGTACCCCCAGCGGATGCCGGCCTCGACCACCCACCTGCCGATGCGCTCGAGCTCGTCGTCGCCCCAGCCGAACCGGAGCCGGACCTCGTCGGTGCCGGCCAGGTCGAGGACCTGGGTGGCGGTGAGTCGTCCGGCCGCGAGATCGACCATCGCCGCTGCGACGCCGAGCAGCCCGTTGGTGGCGCCGAGCGAACGGTCGGCGAGCCGCACCCGCAGCTGGTGGGCCGGGTGCCCGACGCCCTCGCCGGCGACGTCGGATAGGCCGAACCCGGCCGAGATGAGCGGCGCGTAGCCCTCGATGTCGGGGCACATGACCAGGATGTCGCGGGGCTCGAGGGTCGGGTCGTCCTGCAGGAGCCCGACCAGCACCTCGCGCAGCACGTCGACCTGCCGGGCCGCGCCGTGGCAGGCGTGCACCTGCACCGACCGGTCGTCCGGCGCGAGCACGCGCGTCGACCGGGTCTCGGCGGTGGGCGCGAGGTTGCCGCGCAGGTCGCTCTGCAGCCAGCCCAGCAGCGACCCGGGCGTCGGGGGAGAGGGAGCGGCCCCGGCATCCACGACCGCGACCTCGCCCAGGGTGCGCCGCAGCTCGCGGGCGTCACGACCCAGCGACGCCAGCAGCGGGTGACCCACCTGCGCGGCCGAGTCGTCCTCGGCCCGCGGCACCGGACCTTGCTGGGCCTGCGGCGACAGGGCTGACCACAGCGGAGCCGAGGGTTGGGGGAGCCAGAGGTGTACGTCGCGGAGCTCGCCCAGCGCGGCCAGCAGCTGCACCTCGGTGGCCGGCAGCCGGGTGTGGCCGAACAGCGACAGCCGGGGCGGGAGGTCGAGGTCGGCGCCGCCGGCCCGCAGCCGCTCGAGCGTGGTCGCGTGGCGGACGTCGGGCGGCACGGTCTCGACCCGGTCGACGAGGCGGCGCCACAGCCGCGCCTGCCACTCCAGGTCGACGTCGAGGGCGCGACCGGCCCCGTCGGTCGATCGCCCCGCACGCCAGTCGGTGATCAGCTGCGGACGCTGCAGGGCGTACGACGCGAAGAGCCCGGCCAGGCGACGGGCCACGGAGTAGCGCCGGGACCGGCGCTGGTCGTCGGCGTCCCCGTGTCCGAGGTGGGCCGAGAGCGCCTCGAAGCCGGGCTCGCCCAGGGCGTCGTCGATCACCTCGAGCAGCGGCCACGCCAGCCGGTCGGGCTCCCACGGGTCCTCGGAGTCCTTGTCGAGCAGCATCGCCACGAGCGAGTGCGGAGTCACGAAGGAGACGCCCGCGCACACGCCGTCGCCGCCGCGGGCGCCGGTGCCGAGCCGGTGCGAGAGCCGCTGGGTCAGCCAGCGCTCGACGCCCTTGGCCGGCACCACGACCACCTCGCGGGCGAAGGGGTCGGCGAGCGGACCGGCGAGCAGCTCCGCGAGCCCGTCGGCCAGCAGGTCGGTCCGCTCGGCGCGGTGGAGGTGCAGGGCCATCGGGCACACCCTAGGCGCGGGCACCGACGGTCCGGCACGACGACGCCCCCCGCCCGGTGTCGGGACGGAGGGCGTGCGTTCGAGGTGTGGCTACTTGGTGAAAAGGCTGACGCCGCCGGGGCCGACGAGCAGGCCAACGACGATGAGGACGATGCCCCAGAGCATCTGGCCACGCACGAGCGACACGATGCCGCTGACGACGAGGATGACGGCAATGATCCACAACAGAAGTGCCACGATTGAATCTCTCTTCCTTCTAGTTCCGGTGCGTGCCCTGTGGGGCTGCCACCGGAGGAGCCCTCAACCCTCACACGGGCGGCGAGGCGCGCACATCATCGCTAGGGACGAAGGTCCCGGGCTACCACCGACGCCCGTGGAAGCGCCCCGGTCGTCGACGCCGGTCAGCCCGTCGGGGCCAGCCCGGCCCGGCACGCCTGCCACCATTGCGGCATGTGGATGAGTCGGCTGGCGCGAGACCGGTGGCGTCTGGCAAGGCTGGCCCTCCTGGCGCTCGTCTTCGCCTCGACGTTCGTCCTCGTCTACGTACTCACGGTGCTGAGGCTCGAGGGGCGACTGCTCGCGGATGCCTCGCTCCGGGGCGCGCTCCTCACCAGCTCGAGCCTCGCGGGCACGACCGACCGAGTGCTCAATGTGGTGTCGGTGGCGTCGTTGCTGGCCACCGTGGCGGTGATCGCGGTCATCGCGCTGGTCCGACTGGCGCGGCTGCCGGGGTTGGCGGCGATCGCGATCCTGGCCGGGTCGAACGTGTCGACGCTGCTCCTGAAGGACTACCTCCTGGTCAGACCCGACCTCGGGGCAGACGAGATCGCGCCCGCGACCTTGAACAGCCTGCCCAGCGGGCACGCCACCGCGGCGTTCTCAGCGGTGGTGGCGCTGATCTTCGTGCTTCCTCGCCACTGGCGCCTCCCGACCGCACTGCTCGGCACGGCGTACGCGACGATCACCGGGCTCGCCACCATGTCGGCGGGTTGGCATCGAGCCGGCGACTCGGTCGCGGCCTTCCTGCTGGTCGGGGTCTGGAGCATGGTCGCCGCGGCAGTCCTGGTCGTGTCGGACGCATCGCCGCCGGTGGCGGGACCGGTCACTCCGGCCGAGAGCCCCGTCAGGCGCCGGCTCGTGCTCGGGTCGATCTGCTGCGTGGCGCTCGGCGTGGCGCTGGGGGTGGCGCTCACGGCGTTGCCTTCGCTGCGGGACACCGCGGTGGGTTCGGTGTCGGCGTTCACGGCCGGCGGACTCCTGATCGCGGGGACCTCTGCCGCCGTCCTGATCGCGGTGCTCAGCGCGCTCGGCCTGACCGAAGAGCCTTCCGCGCCCGACGACCCCACCTGAGGACCGCACCGTCGCTAAACCGGTTGATCTCGCCCGGTACGCCGTGGTGTCCGGTAATTGAAACCCAATCGTGGCTCTCTTGGAACGATCCAACCGGTCCGGTGCGCCTCGACCGCTCTATGCTCGAAAAGACTCGCACCATCGCGGTCCCGCTGTCGGCAGCCCAGAACGACGCTCGGAGGTCCGACCGGCGGCCGGGGACTGGCACTCATGCAACCAACAGAAGGATGAGCTGATGCGCAATCGCACAAAGCCCGTAATCGCCGCATCGGTGATCGCGGCCCTGGCCCTGCTGACTGCCAGCTGCGGGGGTGATGACGGAGGAGGTGGCGGCTCGGGCAGCAGCGACCGGCTCGATGGCGTGGCGGTCGCGGTGGCTTCCAAGGACTTCACCGAGAACATCCTGCTGGGCGAGATGTTCGCCCAGGCGCTGGAGAACGAGGGCGCCAGCGTCGACAACAACACCAATCTTGGTGGCACCAACGTCAACCGCGAGGCGCTCCTCAGCGGCGACATCGACGTCTACCCCGACTACAACGGCACCGGCTGGACCGTCCACCTCGGCAACGAGGACCCCAGTGACGACCCGCAGGAGCTCTACGACGTCACCGCCGAGCAGGACCTGGCGGACAACGACGTGAATTGGGTGGGGCTGTCGTCGTTCAACAACACCTACGGCTTCGCCGCCAACGGCGACCTGGCCGAGCAGGAGGGTGGCTTCGACTTCGACTCGATGGCTGAGTACCTCAAGGCCAACCCGGACGCGTCGGTGTGCATGGAGACCGAGTTCCCCGACCGTCCCGACGGCCTCGTGCTGTTCGAGGACGCCACCGGCTACGAGGTGCCGGGCAGCCAGACCAAGATCCTGGACACCGGCCTGATCTACACCGAGACCTCCGACGGCAAGTGCGACTTCGGTGAGGTCTTCACGACCGACGGCCGGCTCGGTTCACTCAACCTCGACCTGGTCGACGACCAGGGCGTGATGATCCTCTACAACGTGTCCTTCACGATGCGCAACGACGTGTACGACGCGAACGCCGACGTCTACGACGAGATCGCGGACGCCATCCTCGCCGACCTCGACAACGAGAAGATGGCAGAGCTCAACGCCAAGGTCGACATCGAGGGGCAGCCCGCCTCGCGGGTGGCCGAGGAGTACCTCAAGGAGATCGGGCTGCTCTGAGCCCGCCGTTCCTCGAACAACGACGCCGCCCGGTCATCGACCGGGCGGCGTCGTTCTGTCTGGTGGGCGGCTGCGCTCAGAGTCCGCGCGGGTGCAGGTTCTTCTCGGCCACCGCACCGAGCCAGTCGAAGCTCAGGGCGACCAGCGCGACCAGCCAGCCGCCGACGATCAGCACCGGGTCCTGCTGGAGCTTCAGCCCGGCGTTGATGGTGATGCCGAGCCCGCCGCCGCCGATCAGGAACGCCAAGGTGGCCATGCCGATGTTGATGACGATCGCGATCCGGACCCCGGCGATGATCACCGGCACCGCCAGTGGCATCTCGATCCGGCCCAGGACACCGAGCTTGGTCATGCCCATCCCGCGGCCGGCCTCGATGACGGCCCGGTCGACCCCGTCCAGGCCGACCATCGTGTTGCGCAGCACCGGCAGCAGCGCGAAGAGGGCCAGCGCCCAGATCACGGTCCACTGACCCTGACCCATGATGCCCAGGAAGATCACCAGCAGGCCGTACGCCGGGAGCGCCTGGCCCGAGTTGGCGACCCCCAAGATGGCGGGACTGAGACGTCGCAGTCCCGGCCTGGTGAGCAGGATCCCCAGGGGGACCGCCACCAGGATCACGATGAGGGTGGACCAGAAGGCGATCTCGAGGTGCTGGGTCAGCTGGGGCCGCAGCTTGGTGTCCCACTGCAGCGGTGAGGCAAGCTGGGTCTTGGCGTTCTCGAGGTCGAGGCTGCGCACGTAGAGGTAGAGCAACCCTCCCAGCGCCGCGATCACGATCGGAGCCACCCAGAGCCCAAGGTTGTTCAGCATCCGGGCTTGCATGGTCACCCGGGCGTCCGCGGGCCCGCTCGGCTCGGGGGTGAGGTCGGGTGGGGTGAGGTCGAGGTGGTCGGTCCCCAGACCGTGGATGGCATCGCTCACGTGTTCGTCGCCTCCAGCTCCTCGTAGTGCAGTCGAGCCTCCATCTGAGCGCGGCGGACCGCCTTGGCGAGGTGCTCCATCTGCACCACACCCTGGAAGGCGCCCGCGCCGTCGACCACGATCGAGGCTGCGGCCGCACTCTGCACCATCTGTTCCAGGGCCTGGAAGAGGGTGTTGTCGGACTCCAGGAACACGCCGAGCGCCTCGCCGCCCTCCTCGACGTCGACCGTCGCCCCCGTCAGATCGGCCGAGCTGAGCCACCGCAGGGGGCGTTGCTGGTCATCGACGAGCACCAACCAGTCCGAGCCGCTCTCCTGGAGTCGGGCAATGCCCTGCTGCGGGGACTCGGCGATCGTCATCCGGGGGTACCCGGTGAGGGTGAGGGAGCTGACCTTGAGGAAGTTCAACCCCTTGATGGTCGAGCCGGTGCCGATGAAGTCGTTGACGAAGTCGTCGACCGGGTAGGCCAGGATCCGCTCGGGGGTGTCGATCTGGCGGATCTTGCTGCGCTCGCCGAGGATCGCGATCCGATCCCCCATCTTGATCGCCTCGTCGATGTCGTGGGTTACGAAGACGATGCTCTTGCGCAGCTCGCCCTGGAGCCGGAGGAACTCGTTCTGCAGCCGGTCGCGGGTGATCGGGTCGATCGCGCCGAACGGCTCGTCCATCAACATGATGTCCGGATCGGCACCGAGTGCTCGGGCCACGCCCACTCGCTGCGCCTGGCCACCGGACAGCTCCTTGGGGTAGCGGTCGCGGTACTGGTCGGGGTCCAGACCGACGGTGGTCATCAGCTCGTCCACTCGTGCGGCGATCCGCTCCTTCTCCCACCCCAGCATCTTCGGCAGCGTCGCGATGTTCTGCGCGATGGTGTGGTGCGGGAACAGGCCGATCTGCTGGATCACGTAGCCGATACGACGCCGGAGCTTGTCCGGGTTGCCGGTGGTCACGTCCTCGCCGTCGAGCAGGATCCGGCCGCTGCTGGGCTCGATCATCCGGTTGATCAGCCGCAGGGTGGTGCTCTTGCCGCAGCCGGACGGGCCGACGAGCACGAGGATCTCGCCGTCGTAGACGTCGAGGGTCAGTTCCTCCACTGCGGGCACCTTCGTGCCCGGGTAGGTCTTGCCCACCCGGTCGAGGTGGATCTTGGCCTCGGAGCTCATGTGTGCCTTTCGGTTCGGATGATCAGATGCGCAGGCCGCGCGAGGTGGTGAAGCGCTGGACGGTCGCGAAGGCGATGTCCAGCGCCAGACCCAGGAGCACGGTGAAGACGACCCCCACGTAGACGGAGTTGGCGGCGTTCGGAAGTCCACGACGGGTGAGCCCGGCCTGGATGAAGGTGCCGAGACCGTCCCCGCCCACCAGTACGGCGATGGCCGCGATGCCGACGACCAGCAGGCTCGAGATCCGCACACCGGCCATGATCACCGGCCACGCGAGCGGCAGCCGCACCTGCAGCAGCTGCTGGCGAGCGTTCATTCCCATCCCCTTCGCCGACTCCACGACGGCCGGGCTGACGGCGTCCAGCCCGGTGACCGTGTTGCGGAGGATCGGGAGGATGGAGTAGAGGAAGAGCGCGATCATGGCTGGCCGGTTGCCAATGCCGACCAGGGGGATGAACAGCGCGAAGAGGGCCAGCGAGGGGATGGTGAGCAGGATCCCGGCAATGGAGAGCGAGATGACCCGGAGCACCGGGCGCCGGCTCACGAGCACCCCGAGCATGAGCGAGAAGACCGTGGCGAGCGCGACCACGATCAAGACGATGCGCGCGTGCGCGATCGTCTCCTCGAGGATGAAATCAAAGTTGTCCTGTACGTAGACGAACCAGTTGCTGGATTCCACGAGTTCCTCTCCGCTGATCTTCGATTTTCCTCACCTTACGGCTAAATGCCCGACCTGCCGTGACCGGATTTGGCGAATGCCGACAATTCGGTCTCGACCCTTCCCCAAAGCCGGACACCGGCGCGGGTGCGGCTGCGGCGATGGCCAGGTCGACGGCGCCGGTCTCCGGCGGATCGAACGGGACGACCAGGTAGCCGGCGAACTGTGCTCGGATGCGATCCACGACCCACCACCGGCACTGCGCTGGCCGGCGTCGGGGGCACCCTCCTCGCCACCACTGGCTGACCGCGTTCAGGCGTGGCTCGACTGGGACTGGGCGATGACGCAGCCGGGGAGATCCGTCGATGAGCGTTCGAGTGTTTGACAGCAAGAACCGCAGGTCAGCGGTCTGACCTGCGGTTCCGATTGGTGCGCCTGTAGGGATTCGAACCCCAAACCTTCTGATCCGTAGTCAGATGCTCTATCCGTTGAGCTACAGGCGCATGCCCTCCGTCGCCGGAGGACTGGACGAGGATAGCCGACCTCTTCGGAGCCCACGAAATCAGTACGCCGCGCGGGTTCGGATGTGACGCCGGGCACATCCTTGGATCGGTCCAATATGTGCCGCACAGGCCAGCCGTTAGCCTCCCTTCCAACCCGCGCGCGAGCAGGCATCACCGCAGGTCGTGGCTCGGGGGAACCATTCCGGCCGGCGGCAACGAAGCCGTCGTCCTTGACAACGACATAAGCGCATCGCGATGACGCGGTGCCGCAGACCACACTCCACGATCACCGTCGACACGCTCGACGGCCGGTGGGGCCAAACGCGAGAGCGTTGGCCACCGTCGCGAATGCGCGAGAGGGAAATGCCACGTATGACTGCCGACAGCACCATCACCCAACCCACCACCCATCAGGGCATCCTCGACTGGGTGGCCGAGATCGCCGAGCTGACCCAGCCGGCTGACATCCACTGGTGCACCGGCTCCGACGAGGAGTGGGACCAGATCACCGCTGCCCTCGAGGCCACCGGCACGTTCACGCGGCTGAACCCGAAGCTCAAGCCGAACTCCTTCCACGCCGCCTCCGACCCCAGCGACGTGGCGCGGGTCGAGAACCGCACCTTCATCTGCTCGGTCGACGAGTCGGACTGCGGGCCCACCAACAACTGGATGGACCCCGAGGAGATGAAGGGGATCATGCGGGGCCTCTACGCGGGGTGCATGCAGGGTCGCACGATGTACGTCATCCCGTTCGTGATGGGCCACCTCGAGGCCGAGAGCCCGATGTTCGGGGTCGAGATCACCGATTCCGCCTACGTCACCGCGAGCATGCGCGTGATGGCCCGCATGGGCACCGAGGTGCTGCGCCGCATGGAGGAGCTCGACGCCTCGTTCGTGCCCGCCCTGCACTCGGTCGGCATGCCGCTCGCCGACGGCCAGGCCGACGTCGCGTGGCCGTGCAACGACACCAAGTACATCGTCCAGTTCCCCGAGGAGCGGATGATCTGGTCCTTCGGCTCCGGCTACGGCGGCAACGCCCTGCTCGGCAAGAAGTGCTACGCCCTGCGGATCGCCTCCGTCATGGCCCGCGACGAGGGCTGGATGGCCGAGCACATGCTCATCCTCAAGCTCACCAACCCGGCGGGCGTCACCAAGTACGTCGCCGCCGCGTTCCCGAGCGCCTGCGGCAAGACCAACCTGGCGATGCTCAAGCCGACCATCCCGGGCTGGAAGGTGGAGTCCATCGGCGACGACATCGCCTGGATGCGCATCGGCGAGGACGGTCGCCTCTGGGCGGTCAACCCGGAGTTCGGCTTCTTCGGCGTGGCCCCCGGCACCAACCAGGACACCAACCCCTATGCCATGGACACCATCAACCAGGGCAACTCGGTGTTCACCAACGTCGCGCTCACCGAGGACGGCGACGTCTGGTGGGAGGGCTTGGAGAACGTCCCGGCCAAGGCGACGTCGTGGAAGGGCGAGCCCTGGACGCCCGACAGCGACGAGCTCTCGAGCCACCCCAACAGCCGGTACTGCACCCCGATCAAGCAGTGCCCGATCCTGGCTCCCGAGTACGACGACCCGCGGGGAGTGCCGATCGACGCGATCCTCTTCGGTGGCCGTCGCAAGACCACGATCCCGCTGGTGACCGAGTCGCGCGACTGGGCGCACGGCACCTTCATGGGCGCCACCCTCAGCTCCGAGACGACCGCTGCCGCGGTCGGCCAAGTCGGCGTCGTCCGTCGTGACCCGATGGCGATGCTGCCGTTCATCGGCTACAACGCCGGGGACTACCTCAAGCACTGGATCTCCATGGGCAAGGACAACGACGCGGCCAAGCTGCCGAGGATCTTCTACGTCAACTGGTTCCGTCGCGACGACGACGGTGGCTTCCTGTGGCCCGGCTTCGGTGAGAACAGCCGCGTCCTGAAGTGGGTCATCGACCGCCTCGAGGGCCAGGCCGCCGCCGTCGACACGCCGATCGGTCGCGTGCCGGCCCCGGGCTCGCTCGACATCGACGGCGTCGACGTGACCGACGAGCAGCTCGCCAAGGCGCTCGCGGTGGACGTCGACGAGTGGCGGGCCGAGGTCCCGCAGATCCAGGAGTGGTTCGAGAAGTTCGGCGACGACCTGCCCGCTGTCCTCTGGACCGAGCTGGACGGCCTCAAGGCGCGCCTCGACGCCTGACCCACCGCAACACGCGACGAGAGGCCTCACCGAACCGGTGAGGCCTCTCGTGCGTCTGTGGAAGGATCGGTGGGTGGCGTACTCACCCGAGGACCGCGAGCTGTTCGAGTCGGCCGCCAGCGACCTATACGACGACATCGTCGCCAACGCAGGCATCGACCACGCCGACCCCCGTATCGGGGAGCGCGGCCCCCAGCGCCCGGCCTTCGACCTGCTCGCCCGGATCGGCCTGGTCGTCAACGATGACTCGGGCAACCGCTCCGTGCCGGTCGACCCGTCGACGGTGCAGTCCCTGGTCGTCGCCCCGATGGGGCAGAAGGGTGCCGAGCTCCTGACGGAGTCGGCCGGCTGGGCCACCGCGTTCAACGGCCTGGCGCTGACCTGGCGCAAGTCGCCGGTCTCCGACCGGGGCCCGATCACCGAGGTCCGCGGCGACGCCATCAACCTGTTCATCGCGTCCCTGGTCGCCGACGCCGAGTCGGAGCTGCTCACCGCCCAGCCCCAGACCGGCCGGGGCCTCCAGGAGCTCTCGGCGGCCATCCAGCGAGACGGTGATGCTCTAGACCGGGGCGTGACCATGCGCACCCTCTACCAGCACTCCGCCCGCCGTAGCTCGGTCACCCACAAGTACGTCGCGGCGGTGACCGAAAGGGGCGCGGAGGTCCGCACCCTGGACGAGTTCTTCAACCGGCTCATCGTCATCGACCGCCGGGTGGCCATCATCCCGGGCCGCGACAGCCTGGCGGTGGCCCTGGCCATCCGGGAGCCGTCGCTGGTGGCGTACCTCGTCGACATGTTCGAGCGGTCGTGGGAGCGGGCGCGCCCGTTCACCAACCGCGAGACGTCGATGATGCGTGACGTCGCCGCCGAGCAGCGGGCCATGACGATCCGCATGCTCATCGAGGGCCACGCCGACCCGGCGAGCGCGAAGCGGCTGGGCGTCAGCCCGCGCACCTACGCCGGCTACGTCGCCGACCTCAAGGAGGAGTTCGAGGCGCAGACGCGCTTCCAGCTGGGCTACGCCATGGGCGTCAACGGGGTGTCCGGCAACGAGAAGCAGCCGTCCGACACCGAGTCTTGAAATGACGTCGAGGGCAGCGACCGGAGTTCGCTGCCCTCGCGTGCTTGAGGCGGGTGGGGGACCTGGTGAGGACGAGGCATCGGGGGCAGAGCCTGGTCCTCGCCCCAAGCGGGGTGAGACCGCTCAGTAGCGGCTCGACGTCGGGGTCACTCGATGCCGCGCTTCTCGATGCCGCCGCGCTTCTCGATGCCGCCGCGGGCTGCGGGGCCCGAGGTGGTGTCGGCGCGCTTCTCGATGCCGCCGCGGGCTCCGTGACCCCAGGTGGTGTCGCCGGCCTGTGCCGGAGCGGACATGGCGACGATTCCGAGGGAGAGAGTGGCGGCCACAATGGCCACTGCGATACGACGAGCGATCATTTCGTGTTCCACCTTCGGGAGGGGTTCGGGGGCCCTGGGCAGACCCAGATCAGTCATTCTGGTGGCGATCGCACAAACTGGCACCCAAGATGCCGCTGCATATGTTTGCAATGCATCTATGTGCAGAAGTTCCGCCGTCGGCTGCCACGGGCCTGTTCCGCTCAGCGGAGGCCCAGAATGACACGATATGTCGGCAGAGGGGGCGGGATTCGAACCCGCGGCTGACATTTCTGCCAGCGACCGCTTTCAAGGCGGTTCCGATCGGCCACTCCGGCACCCCTCCGGGCCAGCCGGCAAGCCGGCACCCAGGAAGCAGTGTAGGAGAGCCCCTCCGAGAGAAGTCAGGGTCCTACTCCGAACCCCCCAACTCCAGCTCGACCTCGTCGTAGGCCAGGTCGTTGCACCGCTGCTCGTGGTGACGGACGTCGTCCAGCAGGTGTCGCACGTCGCTGGCGAGCTTGTCGAGGTCGCTGTCGTGCAGGACCCGGGGGCCGAGCTCGGACAGCCGGCGCACCAGCACGGTGCGCTCGCGTTGGCACCCGCCGCGCCGCGCGGCCAGCCAGTCCTCCGCGGGGCCGGACGGGCTCACGAGGACGTCGCGCAGGGGCGCGAGCTGTCGTCGTAGCTGCCAGCGCCAGGCGCCGAGGCCCTGGTCGGAAGTTGGCCGCGCGGCGAGCAGGTTGCGCAGGGACTGTCCCGAGCCGGCGTCGGAGGGGGTCGCGTCTGGACCGGTCATCAACATGCGGACCTCCCGCCAGGATCGGGATGAGAGTACGAGTTTGACCCCGGCGATCACTCGGGACAAGGGCTGAGTTGGCTTGGAATGTTGCAGTTGTGTTGAATCGTGGGTGTGGTGTCCGACTATCGCTTTGCCCCCGCCCTGGCCGCCCGGTTGATGGGCCTGACCCTGGTGGCGCTGGCCGTGCTCGTCTTGATCGGCACGGTGACGGCGGTGCTCCTCGACCTGCCGTCGATCGTGCTGCTCGTGCTGGTCGTGCTCGTGCTCGTCGTCATCTCGCTGACGGCCCGCCGGCTGCGAAGCCGCGAGTTCGCCGTCCGGTTCACCGACGACGGCTACCTCGTGCGCCACATCCGCGGAGCCGGTGTCGAGACGGCCAGGTGGAAGGACGTGGAGGATGCGGTCACGACCACGACCCACGGTTCGCGGTGCGTCGTGCTCCGGTTGCGAAACGGCACGACTACCACGATCCCCGTCGACGCGCTGGCCGTCGACGGCGAGGAGTTCGTGCGCGACGTACAGGCGCGACTGCGCGGCGGTGAAGGGCTCAGGCCGCTCTGAGCACCTGATTCGGTCAATGCCCTGGCCGCCTTGTAACCTGTGCTCGCTGCCGGGGAGGTGTCGCCTAGTGGCCTATGGCGCCCGCCTGCTAAGCGGGTTGAGGGTTACCCCCTCTCGCGGGTTCAAATCCCGCCACCTCCGCCAGTCCACGTTCGGCCCCCAGAGCTCCGGCTCAGGGGGCCGGACCGCATTTCCCGGGCGGTCCGGGCAGTAGCGTGCAGCCATGCCGTCACCCTGGTTCTCCTCGCCCGCCGACGCCTCGGCCCGGCTGCACGAGACGGGCTACCTCGCCGATGCCGAGACGTCGACCACCGTCTACCTCGCGGGCGCGCTGGAGAAGCCGCTGCTCGTCGAGGGTCCGGCGGGCGTGGGCAAGACCGAGCTGGCCAAGGCGGTGTCCCGCGCGACGGGCGCGGACCTGGTGCGGCTCCAGTGCTACGAGGGTCTCGACGAGGCTCGCGCGCTCTACGAGTGGAACTACAAGAAGCAGCTGCTCGCGATCCAGGCCACCAACGCAACGTCGTGGGAGCAGACGCAGGACGACATCTTCACCGACGAGTTCCTGCTGACCCGGCCGCTGCTGACCGCGATCCGTCGCGAGGACCCCACCGTGCTGCTGATCGACGAGGTCGACAAGACCGACGTCGAGGTCGAGGGGCTCCTGCTCGAGGTGCTCAGCGACTTCCAGGTGACCATCCCCGAGCTCGGCACCGTCTCCGCCGTACGCCGCCCGTTCGTCGTCCTGACGTCGAACGCGACCCGGGAGCTGTCCGAGGCGGTCAAGCGGCGCTGCCTGTTCCTGCACCTGGGCTATCCCGATGCCGAGCGGGAGCGCGAGATCGTCGTCTCGCAGGTGCCCGGGCTGCCCGACAAGGTCGCCTCGCAGCTGGTGGCCACCATCGGCCGGCTGCGCGACCTCGAGCTCAAGAAGGCGCCGTCGATCGCCGAGTCGGTCGACTGGGCGCGCACCCTGATCGCGCTGGAGATCGACGACCTGACCGACGCCGCGGTCACGCAGACCCTCGGCGTCGTGCTCAAGCACGCCTCCGACCACCAGCGTGCGGTGCACGAGCTCAAGCTGGCCCGCACCGCGCGGACATGACCCTCCTCGACACCCACATCGGGTTCCTGGAGGCGCTGCGGTCCGCCGGGGTGCCGGTGTCGCTGGCCGAGGGGCTCGACGCGATCGAGGCGGTGGGTGCGCTGAGCTGGGACGACCGCGAGACGGTCCGGACCGGCTACGCCGCGACCATGGTGAAGCGTGCGGGGCAACGACCAACGTTCGACGCGATCTTCGACCTCTACTTCCCGAGGCTGGTGGGCGACTCCACCGCACCGGGGTCCGAGGGCGACGACGGCCCGGTGCGCGACGGCCCCGTGGCGCTCGAAACCCTCCGCGACCGGTTGGCCGACGCGCTCGAGTCGGGCGACGAGGCGGCCCTGCAGGACCTGGCGACCGAGGCGGTCGGACGGTTCGGGGCGATGCCCGGTCGCGGACCCGGCCTCTCCGGCTGGTCGGCGTACACGACGATGCAGCGGGTCGCGCCGGGCGACCTGGTGCAGCGGATCGTGGACGCCCTGCTGCGCGGCGGTCTGACCGAGGAGGAGGCACAGCGCGGCGCCGGCCGACGGCTGGGACGCTTCACCGGGCTCGTCGAGGGTGACGCGCGCCGCCGGATCGCGGCCGAGAAGGGTGCCCGGCACATCGCCGACGTGTCCGTGCGGCCAACCGTCGAGACGATCGACTTCACCGCCGCGCGTCGGTCCGACCTCGACGACCTGCGCCGCGAGATCTACCCGCTGGCCCGCCGGTTGGCGTCCCGACTGACCAAGGAGCGGCACGCCCGCCGCGGCGGACCCCTCGACTTCCGGCGTACGGTCCGGGCCTCCATCTCGACCGGCGGTGTCCCGCTGACGACCCACCACCGGCCGAAGCGCGCGCACCGCACCGAGCTGGTGGTGCTGTGCGACGTGAGCGGCTCGGTGGCCAACTTCGCCCAGTTCACGCTGCTGCTCGTGCTGGCCCTGCGCGAGCAGTTCAGCGCGGTTCGGGCGTTCACCTTCGTCGACACCGTGCACGAGGTCACCGAGCACCTCCGGCCCGATGCCGACCCGGGCCGGGTGCTGGCCGACCTGGCGGCGAGCAGCGCGCACGCTGCGCTGTGGGGCCGCACCAACTACGGGCGCGCCTTCACCACCTTCGCCGAGGAGCACGCCGACGCACTGGGCCCGAAGACGTCGCTGCTGATCCTCGGCGACGCCCGGTCCAACTACAGCGACCTGGCGGAGCCGGTGCTGCGCGAGCTGGCGTCCGGCGTCCGGCACGCGTGGTGGCTCAACCCCGAGCACCCGCGGCACTGGGGCACCGGCGACTCGGCCGCACCGAAGTACGCCGAGATCGTCTCGATGGTGGAGTGCCGCAACCTCACCCAGCTCGGGGCGTTCGTGCACGACCTGACGATCGGCTGATCACCCGGCGAGGTAGCCGCCCTCGCGGATCCGCTGGATCTCGGCCTGGAGCTCGGGATGGGTCGACGCGTCGGCCGCCCGGCCGCCGACGACGTACATGCTCTCGGTGCCCTTGAGCGTGCTGTCGAACACCACGGTGAGCCGGTTGGCGACGTTGGCGTTCATGAGGGACCCGAGGAGGGCGACCGGATCGGCGCGGTCCTCGAGCGACAGCACCCGGCAGGTCTCGGGGATCATCGGCACCTGGGCCGCCGGCGCTCCCGCCGTCACGACGTGGTCGATGACGAACCGGTCGGAGGTGGCCGCAGCCGCCAGCTCGGCGGCCGTCGCGCCGCCCTGGGCGGAGCCGACCAGCATGACCCGGGCCCCCTCGTCGTCGCCGACGGCCTTCTCGATCGCGCGGACGACCAGCCGCGCGTACGTCGAGCGGTCGCCGCTGACCAGGCGCAGCCGGGTTCCGCCCGCGCCGCCGGGACCGGGCAGGTAGGCGATGTAGCGCCCGGCGCCGACGCCCTGCACGACGATCCCGGAGTCCGCGGTGGTGAGGGTGGTCATCAGGTCGGCGATGGTGCGCGGCTTGTCGCCGTCGAGGGCGGCGGTGAGCTGCTCGGCCGCGAGCTCGTCGGCGAGCAGGCCGCCGGCCGCGTCACGCAGCGCCGAGCCGCCGTCGTAGGTGAACGGCGCGATGCCCATCGCGCGCATGCCACCCCGCGCGGCCAGCGCCCCCTGGTCGCCGGTGAGCACGCCCGCGGTCAGCAACGAGCGCATCTGCAGTCCGTCGAGCAGACCGCCGCCACCGGAGATGTGGTCCATCAGCTCGGGGTTGTTCTCGGCCAGGTCGGAGAGGTACGCCGCGACGCCGTCGCGGTCGAGTGCGTCGGTCTCGATCAGGCCGGCCGAAACGATCGCGCCGCCGAGCGCCACCTCGGGAGCGAGGTAGCCGATGGCCCGGCCGGCGATGGCGCCCAGCGTCTTGTAGGCCGCCTCCTGGAGCTCGTCGATCCAGCGGTAGGTCAGCACGGTCGCACGCACGACCAGGGCATCGGCGTCGAGCTCGACCGAGCGGGTCAACAGGCCGCGCTTGCCGGTGGTGGCGGCGAGGATGTCGCTCTCGGCCTCGGCGAAGGATGCCGGCGAGAGGGGCGCGGACGACGAGACGTCCTCGTCGGCGAGCACCTCGGCGCCCAGGCGCGTGCGCGTGCGCATCTCCTCGCCGGAGGAGTCGAAGAGCTCGGCCAGCGCGAGCATCTGGTGGTACTTGTCGGCGTTGACCGACGCCTCGGTCGTGGCGACCGAGGTGGTCGCGACGGCGGGTGCGGCGGTGGGGCCGTTGGGCGGCAGGTTCTTGTTCACGCGGTCACCTCCGCGAGCACCGGTGCGAGCTGGGCGGCCAGGTCCGCGGCCGCCACCCTCCGGACCTCGACGAACGGTTCGTCACCCTCGTGGTGGGGGAGCAGGGCATGCCACCCGTCGGCCAGCAGCACCCACGACACCACGCCGACCGTGGTCGTGCCCCGCGCGCCGATGCGGGCGGCAAGCACCCGCAGCCGGCCCTGCGCCTCGTTGTGGAGCGCGCCGACGATGTCGGTCGCGCTGGAGTCGGAGTGGCCCTTCCCGTCGCTGGTGACGTGGCCGGTGCGCTGGGCGACCAGCACCTGCACCAGGTCGGCGCGCCCGGAGCGCAGGGCCTCACCGGCGGAGTCGGCCAGCGGGAACGGCATGAGCACGACGCCGGGGACCGCCGACCTCGACAGCTTGGCGTCCTCGGGCACGACCGCGACACGGGCCAGCTCGCCGGCCCACTGGTCGGCTCCGAACCACGCCAGCTCGAACACGATGCCGTCGACGGTGGCGAGGGTGGCGACCGCGCCGGCGGCCATCCGGTGCCAGGCCTTGACCTGGCCGCCGCCCGCGGTGGCGATGTCTATCTCGAGGGCCAGGTCGGGGGTGGCCAGCAGACCCACCGCACCCACCAGGCCGGGGTCGATGCCGTCGTCGGTGATCATGCCCCGGCGAGCGAGGGAGTCGGCTGGGTCGTTGAGGGCGCGCAGCGCGGCGGCGTACGCGGTGTCCTCGGTGGAGCCGGCGCTCATGCCGAGCCGGCTGTCGAGCGGGCTCGGGGTGGCGACGTCGGCGAGGTCGAAGGGCAGGGGTGCGCCGCCGGCCTGCTCGGCGATGAGCCTCAGCTCGGGCAGCGTCAGCGCCACGCGACGGGGCAGCCCGTCGAGCAGGTGCGTGGGCGCCGGGGGAGGCGTCGTGAGGTCGATGGTCACCATGGTGAGGTCCTCGTGGCGGTCCCGGTCACAGGCCCGGGAGTGAGACGGTCAGCCAGTCCTTGTGACCCGGAGGGGGCGCCACGAACTGGGCGAGGACGGTGTCCTCATCGGTGGGGGAGCGGTCCTCGGCCTCGAGGGTGGCGGTGCGGGTGCGGGCATCGTCGGTCAGGGTGTCGACCTTGCGTTCGATGGTGGAGATCGACTCCTGGAGCCGGTCGACCTCGTGGACGTGCCGCTCGAGCGACTCGGAGGCGGTGTCGTGGAACGCCGCCGCCTCGCGCAGGTGCGCGGCGCGCTCCTTGATGCGGGTGCGCATCGCCTCGGCGGCCCGCCCGTGCCAGGGCACGCTCTCGGCCTGGGCGACCAACCGGTCGGCCATCGCGCGGATCTCGAGACCTTGCTCGCGCAGCTGCATGACGCGCCTGCGCATCGCGGCCGTGTCGCCGTACATGCCACCACTCCCTCACTGGCATCCGTCGCCGGCACCGAGCTCCGGATGCCTCTTCCCTGAACGCGCTGCAGCGAAACCCCGCAGCCTGGACAACTTCTCCCCCGTCCGGACCCGCTCACCGTATCGCCGGGCGCCGTCAGGATCTCGCCGCCCCGGACGAAAAGCCTTCGCGTCCTCGCCCGACGGTAGGATCGGCGCCACACAGCCGTCCCAGCCACCCCAGCCAGCGTCGAGCGAGGTGACCGTGACCTTCGATGTCCACCAGCTCGACTCCTTCCTGCTCGTGGGCGCCAGTGTCACGCTCCTGGCCATCTTGGCCGTGCGCGCCACCAACTTCGCCGGGCTGCCCAGCCTGCTGCTCTACCTGCTCATGGGTGTCGCGCTCGGCGAGTCCGGCGTCGGCATCGGCTTCGAGGACGCCGCGATGGCGCACGCGCTCGGCTTCGGCGCGCTGGCCCTGATCCTCGCCGAAGGTGGTCTGACCACGAGCTGGAGCACGGTGCGCCCCTCGATGCGGCTGGGCGTGTCGCTGGCGACCATCGGGGTGGCCGTCTCGGTGACGACGATCGCCGTGGGGGCGCACTTCCTCCTCGGCCTGTCGTGGGAGCTGGCGATCCTGCTCGGCGCAGTCACGTCGCCGACCGACGCCGCAGCGGTCTTCTCGGTGCTGCGCGTGGTGCCGCTGCCACGTCGCCTCACCGGGGTGCTGGAGGCAGAGTCGGGACTCAACGACGCCCCGACCGTCGTTCTCGTCGGCCTGATCTCGACCGGCGCGCTGGCCGAGGAGGGCATCGCCACGATCGGCGGCATCATCGTCTTCGAGCTGGCCGTCGGAGCACTGTCCGGACTGCTGCTCGGGTTCGGCGGCGCCTGGGTGATGCGCCGGATCGCCCTGCCGTCGTCTGGTCTCTACCCGATCGCGGTGGTCGCCATCGCGATGCTGGCGTACGGCGCCTCCTCAGCCCTGCACGCCTCGGGCTTCGCGGCGGTGTACGTCGCGGCGCTGGTGCTCGGGAACTCCGAGCTCCCGCACCGCGTCGCCACGCGGTCGTTCGCGGAGGGCATCGCCTCGTTGGCGCAGATCGGCCTGTTCGTCATGCTCGGCCTGTTGCTCTCGCCGAACCGGCTCACGCCCGAGATCGTCGGGGTCGCGGTGGTCGCCGGCCTCATCCTCACCTTCGTCGCCCGGCCCCTGTCGGTCCTCGTCAGCGTGGTCGTGAGCCCGATGGGCAGGCGAGACCTCGCCTTCATCTCCTGGGCAGGACTCCGTGGCGCGGTGCCGATCGTCTTGGCCACGATCCCCCTCGCCGAGGGGGTCGAGGGTGCGGAACGGCTCTTCGACATCGTCTTCGTCATGGTCGTCATCTACACCCTGCTGACCGGCCCCACGCTCCCGCTGGTGGCTCGCTGGCTCAGGGTGACCCAGCGCTCGGAGCCCCGGGGTCTCGACGTCGAGGCCGCTCCGCTGGAGCGGGTCGCGGCCGACCTGCTCCAGGTCACCATCAGTCCCAGCTCGCGGATGCACGGGGTCGAGGTCGGGGAGCTGCGGCTGCCGAGCGGCTCCTCCGTGGCGATGATCATCCGCGACGGGGAGACGCTGGTGCCCGACGCACGCACCGTGCTCCGGCACGCGGACGACCTGCTCGTCGTCACTCCGCGCAAGTCCCGCGAGCTCACCGAGGAGCGGCTGCGGCAGGTGTCGGCCGGCGGCCGGCTCGCCCAGTGGCTGGGCGACGACGAGAGGCCGGGCTAGAGGCCCGGCGGGCTGCAGATCGTCGCGGCCGCGGCGCTGGTCACCGCGTCGATGTCCTTGCCCAGCTTCTTGAAGTTGTCGCCCACCACCACTGTCACCCCGCGGCCGAGCGAGTCGCCCGGCACGATGCTGGCCCGCTTGAACTGCTTGGCCACCAGCTGCGCGGCCGGGTTCTCGGGGTCGTTGGACCAGATCTGCACCCCGGGCACCGTCGTGCCCTCAGGTGCGTTCCCGGTGTCGGCGCCGACGAACCCGCGCGCGGTGAGCAGGCTCAGCGTCGAGCCCGCCAGGCCGTTGCGCTTGCTGGCGTTGAACACGCTCACCGCGACCTGCTCGCGAACGACGGTCTCGCCGGCCGGGACGGTGGTGTCCACGCACAACGGGGGATCGGCACGCTCCGGCAGCGGCTCGGTCGCCGCGCTCCAGCCCCAGGCGGCGGCCAGGACCAGGATGAGGCTGAGGGCGGTGAGGGTGAGCAGCGACTTGGTCGGGGGTCGCATCAGCCCTCCATCACGTGGACGCGGGCGTGCACGACGTTGCGCTGCTGGAGAGCCGCGCGCAGCGCGCGGTGCAGGCCGTCCTCGAGGTAGAGGTCGCCGCGCCACGACACCACGTGGGCGAACAGGTCGCCGTAGAAGGTGGAGTCCTCGTCGAGCAGGGTGGCGAGCTGAAGCGTGTCCTTGGTCGTGACGAGCGTGTCGAGGCGGACCTGGCTCGGCGGCACCGCAGCCCACTGACGAGACGTGAGTCCGTGGTCGGGGTAGGGCCGACCGTCGCCCACGCGCTTGAAGATCACGCGGGCGACTATAACGAGGACGAGGTAGGGCCCCCCGCGCCCGGCAGTCCGCCCGGGGCTGTGCCGGACGGCCTTCTCGGCGGTCGCGGACGCAGGGACCCGTCTAGGCTCGCCACATGACGAAGCCGCCCGAGACCCCCGAGTCGGCGCCCCCCGAGGCGACGCGCGACCCGATCGCCGAGGCCATCGCCCCGGGCTACGAGTTCGAGGGGCCGGCGCTCGAGCTGGGCGGCCTGATGCTCAACGCCACCGACCTCTCCGACGTCCGCGTGCGCATCCCGCTGGGCATGCTCAACCGGCACGGACTCGTCGCGGGCGCCACCGGCACCGGCAAGACCAAGACCCTCCAGCTGCTGGCCGAGCAGCTCAGTGCCAGCGGCGTACCGGTGTTCGCCGCCGACATCAAGGGCGACCTCTCCGGTCTGTCGGCGCCCGGCGAGCCAGGCGACAAGATCTCCGCCCGGGCGACGTCGGTCGGACAGGAGTGGACCGCCACCGGCTTCCCGGTGGAGTACTACGCGATCGGCGGCGAGGGCACCGGCATCCCGCTCCGGGTGACCATGACGTCGTTCGGTCCGATGCTGCTCAGCAAGGTGCTCGGCCTCAACGACACCCAGGAGTCGAGCCTCGGCCTGATCTTCCACTACGCGGACCGGGCCGGGCTCCCGCTGCTCGACCTCGCCGACCTGCGGGCGGTGGTCGGCTTCCTGACCAGCGACGAGGGCAAGGCCGACCTCAAGGCGCTCGGCGGCCTTTCGTCCGCGACCGCCGGGGTGATCCTGCGGGAGCTGATCGGGTTCCAGGACCAGGGTGCCGACGCGTTCTTCGGCGAGCCGGAGTTCGAGTCCAAGGAGCTCCTGCAGGTCACCCCGGACGGTCAGGGTCTGATCAGCCTCGTCGAGCTGCCGAACCTGCAGGACCGGCCGGCGATCTTCTCCACGTTCCTGATGTGGCTGCTGGCCGACCTCTTCCACGACCTCCCCGAGATCGGCGACGTCGACCGGCCCAAGCTGGTCTTCTTCTTCGACGAGGCGCACCTGCTCTTCAAGGACGCCTCCGATGCGTTCCTCGACCAGATCGCCCAGACGGTGCGGCTGATCCGGTCGAAGGGCGTGGGCGTCTTCTTCGTCACCCAGAGCCCGACCGACGTGCCCGACGACGTCCTCGCCCAGCTCGGGTCGCGGGTCCAGCACCAGCTGCGCGCCCACACCCCCAACGATGCGAAGGCCCTCAAGCAGACCGTCAACACCTACCCCCGGTCCGAGTACGACGACCTGGGCGAGGTCATCACCAGCCTGGGCATCGGCGAGGCGATCGTGACGGTCATGAACGAGCGGGGCGCGCCCACCCCGGTGGCGTGGACCCGGCTGCGCGCTCCCGAGTCGCTGATGGGTCCGGCCGATGCCACCGAGATGGAGAGGGCCGTCAAGACCAGCCCCCGCTACGCGACGTACAACAAGGCGGTCGACCGCGAGTCGGCGCACGAGCTCCTCGCGGCCAAGGTCGAGGAGGGCGCCCGCAAGGCCGAGGAGGACGCCCGGCTCGAGGAGCAGGCGCGCGAGGCCAAGGTCGAGCGGAGCAAGACCAAGACGACGAAAGCGAAGCCGAAGCCGCCCAAGGAGGACGAAGGCGTCGTCATGGACGTCGTGAAGTCGGCAGCCTTCAAGGACTTCGTGCGTACGGCGGCCCGTGAGATCGCGCGGGGCATGTTCAAGTCCGGCCGGCGCTGAGGGGCGGCACCGCTGCGCTCGCCGCCCCTGCGCTCACATCGTCGGTTCGGTCCAGGCGAGCTGCACGACCTCGGTGCCCCGGTCGCGGGTGACCATGCGCGCCCGGCCGGGCTCGGCCTGCTGCGGGCGCACGTTGCCGATCAGCACGCCCTCGTCGCGCGGACCGGAGAGCATGATGCCGGGCATCGCGAGGTCCCGCATCGACTGGATCACGGGTTCGTAGAGCGCACGTGACGCGCCGCCGGCGCGGCGCGCGACGACGACGTGGAGACCGGTGTCGCGGGCCTGTGCCATCAGCGGCTGGAGCACCTGGACCGGCGATCCCTGCGAGGTCGCCACCAGGTCGTAGTCGTCGATGACGACGTAGACCTCGGCGCCGGTCCACCAGGTCCGGGTGCGCAGCTGCTCGGGCGTCACGTCGGGTCCGGGGATGCGGTTTTGGAGGTACGCCGCGATCTCCTGCAGCACCGGGGTGGCCTGCGTGGAGCTGGTCAGGTAGTTGAGCAGGTAGTCGTCGGGCACCTCGCCGAGCAGCGACCGGCGGTAGTCGACCACCACGATCTGGGCTTCCTTCGGGGTCCGCGTACGCATGATCTCCTGCACGTAGTTGCGCAGCAGGGCGCTCTTGCCGGACCGGCCGTCGCCGAAGACCAGCAGGTGCGGCTCGGCATCGGTGTCGAGGGACGCCGGGGCGAGCTCCTTCTCGTTGATCCCGAGGATGAGCCGCTTGCCGAGCAGCTCGCGGCGGGCGGCGTCCTCGCGGATGGTCTCCAGGGTGATGCGCTCGGGCAGCAGCCGGAGCTTGGGGCCGGCCGGCCCGTGCCACGCCTTGGCACTCCGCTCGACGAGCTGGTCGACGCCGTCGCCGAGGTTCTCCGCGTCGGGTGAGCCGTCGATGCGCGGCAGCGCGCCGAGGAAGTGCAGCTTCCCGGGCACCAGGCCACGACCCGGTCGCCCCGCCGGCACGAGCGCGGCGACCTTGCGGTCGATCTCGGAGTCGAGAGGGTCACCCAGGCGCAACTCGAGCCGCGAGCCGAGCATGTCGCGCATGGCCGCGCGGAAGTCGGCCCACCGGGTGGCGCCGACCAGCACGTGCAGCCCGAAGGTGAGGCCGCGGCCGGCGAGCTGCTGGATCTCGAGCTCGAGGTCGTCGAACTCCGCCCGCAGCGTGCCCCAGCCGTCGACGACCAGGAAGACGTCGCCGTAGCCGTCGTCGGCGCGGCCGGCCGCGCGTCGGCTGCGGTAGGTCTCGATCGAGTCGATGCTCTGCTCGCGGAAGTAGGCCTCGCGGCGGTCGACGATACCGGTGACCTCCGCGAAGATCCGGCGTACGACGTCGGGCTCGGCGCGCGTGCCGACACCTGCGACGTGCGGCAACCGGGCCAACGGCGTGAACGTGCCGCCCCCGAAGTCGAGCACGAAGAACTGCGACTCCAGCGGGGTGGTGGTCAGCGACATGCTCGTCACGATCGACCGCAGCATGGTGCTCTTGCCGCTGCGCGGACCGCCGACGACGGCGACGTGCCCGGCCGCACCGGTGAGGTTCAGCGTCATGGTGTCGCGGCGCTGCTCGCGCGGCCGGTCGACGGTGCCGAGCGGCACGACGAGCCCACCCATCGAGCGCCAGTGCGGCGACACCAGGCCGAGGTCGGGGTCCTCGACGAGGTCGGGCATGAGCACGTCGAGGGTGTCGGGCACGTCGAGCGGCGGCAGCCACACCGAGTGGGCGGGGGTTCCGTGGCCGCTCATGCGGGCGACCGCGAGGTCGAGCAGCGACGACTGCTCGCCCTCTCGCGGGCGGACCACCGGCGCCTCCTCGGCGACGTCGGGCTCGGGGGCGTCCAGCGCCTGCACCTCGGAGATCGTGAACGGCAAGATGCCGCGCACGTGGCCGCCCTCGTCGCGGACCACCCGGGTGCGGCCGCTGGGCGGCCCCGAGACGTACGCCGCCTTGAACCGCAGCAGCGTCGACTGGTCGGGCTTGAGGAAGCCGAGACCGGGGACGGCCGGCAGCTCGTAGGCGTCCGGGACGCCGAGCACGGTCCGGGACTCGCCGGCCGAGAAGGTGCGCAGGCCGACGCGGTAGGACAGGTGTGACTCCAGGCCGCGCAGGCGACCCTCCTCGAGCCGCTGCGAGGCGAGCAGCAGGTGGATGCCCATCGACCGGCCGAGCCGGCCGATGGCGACGAAAAGGTCGATGAACTCCGGCTTGGCGGTCAGCATCTCGGAGAACTCGTCGACACACACGAACAGCGACGGCAGCGGAGCGAGGTCCTCGCCGGCGGCGCGCGCCTTCTCGTAGTCGCGAACCGACGCGTAGTTGCCGGCCGCGCGCAGCAGCTCCTGGCGCCGCACCATCTCACCCGAGAGTGCGTCCTGCATGCGGTCGACGAGGGTGAGCTCCTCGGAGAGGTTGGTGATGACGGCCGAGACGTGCGGCATCTCCGACATGCCCGCGAACGTCGCACCGCCCTTGAAGTCGACGAGCACCATGTTGAGCTGCTCCGGCGGGTGGGTCATCGCCAGGCCGAGCACCAGGGTGCGCAGGAACTCCGACTTTCCCGAGCCCGTCGCGCCGATGACCAGGCCGTGCGGGCCCATGCCCTGCTGGGCCGACTCCTTGATGTCCATGTGGATCATCGAGCCGCCCTCGCCGAGCCCGATCGGCACTCGCAGCCGGTCGCGCGCCGGCCGCGGCCGCCACGACGTGGTCGGGTCGAACGTGTGCACGTCGCCCAGACCGAGCAGGTCCATGAAGTCGGTCGGTCCCGCGATCTCGCCGCCGCTGGTGTCGTCGCCCCCCGTCGTCACCACGTGCAGGGGTGACAGCCGCCGGGCGAAGGCCTCGGCCGTCGCGAGGCCGCACTGGTCGACGAGCGCCTTCACCGGCTCGGTGCGCAGCCGCACCGCGTGCACGGGGTACTTCTCGTTCTGCATGGGCGCGCCGGTGAACTCCAGTCGCAACCGGGTGGGGTCCTCGAGCTCGTCCCACCGGGCGGGCAGGTCGAGGAGGGTGACGCCGTGCAGGCCGTCAGGAGGTACGACGTGGTTGCCGGGTGGGAGGTGGCCGCCGTCGATCACCAGCAGGATGTGCGGGGTGGACGGTCGTTCGTCGGCCCCGAACCGGGGCCGCTCGCTGAGGTCGGGCGGCAGCAGGGCGCCGAGGTCGTCGAGTGAGGTGGTGACCATGCGCATGGGTCCGACCGCGTCGGACTCGCGGGCGCTCTGGGCGTGGGGGAGCCACTTGACCCAGTCCCAGTGGGTGAGGTTGTCCTCGGACGACAGCACGGCGACGATCAGCTGGTCGGGGCTGTGGAAGGCCGTGGCCGAGCAGAGCATCGCGCGCGCCAGCGAGCGGGCCTCGTCCTCGGGACCGCAGACCTCGACCCGGTCGAAGGCCCGCAGGTCGATCGAGGCCGGCAGGTCGGGCTGCAACCGGTGCACCACGAGCAGCCGGTGCAGCGCCGACGCGGCCGCCGGGTCGACCTGGTCGATGGGCGCCGACTCCGGGGGCACCAGCTCGAGCGAGAGCGGTTGGGCGCACAGGCCGTAGCGGACATGGAGGAAGTTCGCATCGCTCGGCCCGTGCTCCCACAGCCGCTGCCGGTCCTCGGCGAGGGCCGGCAGGGCGCTCGGGTCCGGGTGGTGCCAGGTGAGCGCCCGGCGCTGCTGGGTGGCCGCGTCGCGGGCGATCTTGCGGATGTTGGTGAGGTAGCGGAGGTACTCCGTGCGCGAACCGGTGACCTGCTGCGCACGCTGCTTTCGCTGCCGGTCGATCTGCACGACGATGAAGCCGAGCGTCGCGAACAAGAACATGCCGGCTGCGATGAAGCTGCGGCCGCGGCTGGCGCCGGTGCCGGCCAGGGTCGCCACCATCACGATCGAGCCGAGGCTGCCCAGCATCGGGATGGCGTTCATCATGACGCCGGACGCGCCCTCGCTGTCTTGGAGCTGGGGCGGCGGCTGCAGGACGATCTGACCCCCGGGCATCTCCGGCTGGTCCAGTCGCTGGCCACTACGCAGTGCCGTTCCCACTCGTCCCCCTCAGCGTTGCCCGTCGCGGCGATGATAGGCGGCACGATTTTCCAGGGACTACTCTGCAGTCCGAGTCGCAGGTCCCCGGGAGCCGGGATCCGGCGCAGAACGTGAAGGGGGACGCGTGGCCGAATCCCAGCCTGTGCTGGTGAACGCCTCGACGATGGTGCTCAGCGTGCACGGACCCCAGGGCGTCCTCGACCTCATGGTCCCCGGTGGGGTGACGGCCCACGACGTCGCCCGCGAGTACGCCCGCCAGTCCGGTCTCACCACGATCCCGCTCCTCCAGACCGCCCTGGGCCAGCTGCTGGCCGCCGACCGCGTGCTCAGCGACGCCGGCGTCGAGTCCGGTGACGTGGTCGTGGCGATCGCCGGATTCCACCGGGCGCGCAAGTCCGCGAAGGGCGCCGACCGGGTGCGGGTCGACGAGCCGGGGCCGCTGTCGGCTGTGGCGAGCACCGCCGCCGCGGTCGCGGCGGCCCTGGCCGGCCTCTCCGCCACCGCCATCGACTCAGATGGGGTCCGGTCCGCCGTGGCCGCGGTGCTGCTCATCACCGGGTTCCTCGCCACGCTGCCGGTCGGCAGCCGCGCCCGGCACCGCGCCGTGGCGGCGCCGGCGTTCGGCGCCGCTGCGGCTCTCGCGTACGTCGGCCCGTTGGACTACCAGGTCTCCGGGGTCGTCGCGGCGTGCGCACTGGCCGCCGGCGTCGTCGCTGCGGTTGCCCGAGCCTGGTCGGCAGGCGGCGACGAGGCGCTCTCGGTGTGGATCGTCGTGTCGTCGCTCGTCGCGCTGGTCACCGGGCTGACGCTCTTCACCGAGCTCGAGCCGCGCGTGGCCTGGGCGATCTTGCTGATGCTGGCGATGCTCGGCGCGCGCTACGCGCCGGTCTTCGCGATCGACGTGCCCGACCATGCGCTGATCGAGATCGAGAAGCTCGCCGTGACGGCCTGGTCGGCCCGCGACAAGGTCACCAGCCGCCGCGGCCGGATGCTCGTGGCCGAAGCCGCGATGAGGAGGCTGGTCGCCAGCGGCACCCGGATGATCACCGCGTCCGCGGCCGCCATCCTCGTCGTGGTCTGCGTCTGCGTGCCGCTGCTGCTGCAGACCGCCGTCATCGACCTCGACCGGATCGGCGCGCGATGCCTGGTGTTCTTCGCCGGGGCCGCCATCTTGATGGCCGCCCGCAGCTATCGGCACCAGGCGGCCCGATCGCTGCTGCGCGTGGCCGGGCTCGTCTGCTGGGCGGCGTTCTTCGCGGTCGTCCTGCGCGTGGCCGGGCCGGGGCAGCAGGTCGCGATCATCGCGGGTCTGGTGACCGTCGGCCTCGTCTGCGTGGCCGTCGGGGTCGCGACCGGTCGCGGCTGGCGCTCGGTGTGGTGGTCGAGACGCGCCGAGGTGGCCGAGGTGCTGGCCGGCTCCCTCGCGATCGGCGCGACCGTCGTGGCCTCCGGGCTCTTCCGAGCCCTGTGGGAAATCAACTCCTGAGGTTTACGCCGCCGGAGGCCGGGTACACACTTCCTTGTCCGGGGGGCCGGGACGTCTCCCCGGGACCAGTGCAAACGAATCAGCAACATCTCAGCCCAACATCGCAGCCCAACATCTCGGTGCAACATCTCAGTGCAAAATCTCAGTGCAACCAGTGAAGGTCCAACAAGAAGTCTCTGGTGGCGACGTGGTCGCTCAGGGGGAAGGAAACGAAATGTCTGAAAACGGAGCCGCCGGACTCAGCCAGACTGAGAAGGCGCTGTCGCAGGCGGCGGACAAGGTGGCCACGGCCCGCCAGGACGTCACGAAGCTGAACCAGAACCTGAGCGGCCAGATCCAGGGGATGGGCATGAAGTGGGGTGGGCAGGGTGCGACCGCCTTCCACAACCTCCACAACGCGTGGCAGGACAAGGCGAACAAGATCGTCACCGCCCTGGACCAGTTCCAGCAGTCCCTGCTCGACACGGAGAAGGACAACACCAACACCGACCTGTCGCAGGCCGACGCGTCCACCCGCCTCCTCGACCGGCTCAGCTGAGCCTCCACAGACCTCACAGACAGGAACAGATCATGGGATTCGACGGAATCAAGGTCGACCACGGCGCTCTCGACGAGACCAGCCAGAACCTCCTCACCGCCGCAAAGAACATCGACGCCCGCCTCAACACCCTCGAGGACGAGCTGAAGCCGCTGCAGGCCAACTGGACCGGCTCGGCGAAGGAGTCGTACGCCGTCGCCAAGCAGACCTGGGACCAGGCCATCGCCGAGATGATCCTGCTGCTGCAAGACGTCGGCAACGCCGTCTCCATGTCGAACGGCGAGTACAAGTCCGCCGACCAGCGCGGGGCCAACCGTTTCTCCTGAGCCAGAGAGCGCCGTCGAGACCGGTCACCCGAGGGGGTGTCCGGTCTTGCTCTGTCCGGACCCCGTCCATCCACGGCGACTCGTCCGGCGGCACCCTCGCGCGGCCCGCCCGGCAGGTAGGCTGCGGCCCGTCTGGGGCCGTCCACCTGCGACGGGCGGCATGAGAACGGTGGGGTACACACGATGAGTCAGACGGCCGCGAGCAGCTCCGGTCTGGTCAAGGTCACGGTCACGTCCGGCACCCGGCGCGTCGACCTCGTGCTGCCGGCCGCCGTGCCCGTCGCCGAGCTGGTCCCCGAGCTGGCGCGGAGCGTGGGACTCCTGGACGCCTCCACGGTCTACGGCGGCTACCGCCTCGTCACCCAAGACGGCCGCCAGCTGACCAACGACGTCGGACTGTCCATCCAGGGCGTCGAGGACGGCGGGGTGCTCACCGTGGCCGCCGGCGTCGACGACGAGCCGCGGCGCGTCTACGACGACGTGGTCGAGGCCATGGCCGACATGGTCGAGCACGAGCTCAGCCCCTGGGAGCCGGCCGCCGGTCGACGTACCGCCCTGTCTGCGGCCGCCCTGCTCCTCGGCCTCGGTGCGCTCGCGCTGCTGATGCAGGGCGAGAGCGTCCTCGGTGGTGTCGCCGCCGGCCTGGTGGCCGTCCTGCTCGTGGTCGGCGCCATCGTGCTGGCCCGCTCGCAGGCCGAGCCCGAAGCCGGAGTCGTCGTGGCGCTGCTCGCCACCGTCTATGCCGCCGTCTGCGGCCTCGTGCTCGCTCCCGGCGACCTGCCCGGCTGGTCGTGGCCACTTCCCGACGAGCTCTTCGGCACCCCGCTGGCGTGTGCGGGCATCGCCGTGCTCGCGGTCGGAGTCGTCGCCCTGGTCGGCCTCAACGAGGGCCGGGCCCTGCTGATCCCGGCGATCGTCGTCGGCGGCATCCTCTCCGCCGCCGGGCTGGCGATGCAGGTGGTGGAGTTCGACCCGGCGGTCGTGCTCACGATGGTGATGACGCTCGTCGTACTGCTCGGCAACATCTTCCCGTGGCTGGCGCTGGGGGCGACGAGCACCCGGGTCGACCAGCTCTTCAGCCTGGCCGACATCACCTCCGACCCCGACGAGATCGACGCCGACCGGGTCGGCTCCGACGCGAGGGTCGCCCACGAGATCCTGCTCGCGGTCGCGGCCACCATCGGCGTGCTGCTGGTGCTCGTCGCCCCGTTCGCCGTGAGCCTGGGTGTCTTCGGCACCGTCTTGACGGTCATGTGCGCGCTGGCGGTCATGCTGCGCACCCGCCAGTACCGCACCGGCTCGGAGGTGTTGGCCGGGCTGGGCTCGGGGATCGCCGGGCTCGCCTCGGTGGCCGTCTCCATGCTGTTCCTGCACGAGTCGTGGCGACCCGGCGCGGCGGTCGCGCTGGCAGTGGTCGGAGCCGTGCTCCTGGTGCTGACCCTGGCGCCGGTCTCCCCGTCCGTACGCCGTGGCCGGCTCGGCGACATCGTCGAGAGCATCTCGCTGCTCTCCCTGCTCCCGCTGCTGGTCATCGCCATCGGCCTGTTCGGCAAGATCCGGGGCTGACCGACAGATGTCGACCAAGAAGGACCTCGTCGAGGCCTACTCGTTCAGCCGCCGCCGCCTCGTCACCGCCTTCCTCTCGGGCGCGCCCGGTGGCCGCGAGGTCGAGCCGACCAAGCCGAGCCGCGGCATCGTGGGCGGGATCGCGCTCGCGGTGCTCCTGTGCGCGGGCGCCGCGATCGCCGGCTTCCTCGGTGGCCGTCCCAACTCCAACTGGCTCGACGAGGGCAGCTTCGTCATCTCCAAGGACACCGGTGAGCAGTACGTCGTGCTGCGTGGCGGCGACGACCCCGCGATCCAGCGGGTCCCCAACTTCGTCTCCGCCCAGCTGCTGCTCGGCAGTGCCGAGCCGAGCGTGTTCTCGGTCAAGGACAAGTACATCCGCAAGGTTCGGCTCGGTGGCGACCTCGGCATCGAGGGCGCTCCCGCCGGCCTGCCGTCGACCGCCGAGCTCATCGAGTCCGGCTGGACCGCCTGCACCGAGGACGGCAACGGCATCAAGCTCAACGTCGCGGACGCGCCCGCGGTCGAGCCCGCCCCGGGCGGGGCGTTCGCCGTGACCACCGCCCAGGGCGGCATGTGGCTGGTCGCCGCGTCGCCCGAGGGCAAGGCCTATCGGTTCGCGATGCCCACCGACCCGACGGCGCTCTCCAACGCCCTCGACGCGCTCGGCTTCGGGGCCAGCACCCTGGCGCCGGTCGTCGAGGATGCCTGGCTCAACCTCTTCCCGTTGGGCCCCGAGCTGACGGTCGGGGCCTTCGGGGTGACGCGCGCCGGCCAGCCGGTCGACTACCCGTCCGACGACGCGGCCACCGACCTGTCGGCGTACGCCATCGGGGACCTGCTGCAGACCGGCCGCGGCTACTACCTCCTGGCCGACGACGCGCCGCAGCGGCTCGACGACTTCGCGGCACTCGTCTACCAGGCCCTGGGCGTCGCGCCGCAGCAGCTGCCGACCAACCTGAGCGCTCCGCTGGCTGCCCCGATGACCCCGACCCAGTGGCCCGACGAGGTCCCGACCGGGATCCGGGACGGTGAGATGTGCGGCGTCCTGGTCGGCGACGGTGAGGGCGGGACCTCAGTGGCCCTGGGGGTCGAGCCCGCCGAGGAGGCGTCGGCCGCCGAGCTCGGAGCCGCGACCCACGACGTCGACGTGGACCCGTCCGGCGGCGCCTACGTGCTGTCCGGCGGTGACGGCGTCACCACCGGCGGCCAGGGCGAGGGGTCGCCGTACGTCATCGACGCGAAGGGGGCCAAGTACTCCCTCTTCGGGCCGAGCGTCGCCGACTTCATCGGGTACGGCGGCTTCGACCCGCCGGTGGTGCCCGACGCGTGGCTGGAGTTCTTCGACCCCGGCGTCGAGCTGTCGGTCAACGGCGCCCGGCGGCTGCCCGAGAACGCAGCCGACACGGCGTCATGACCAGGCTGACTTCCGGTGCCGCGGGTGTCCTGCTCGGGGCGCTCGTCCTCGTGCCGGTGGCGTCCGCCCCGGCGCACGCCGCCGGTGAGGACGCGTGCGACAAGACGATCATCGCCGAGTCCGAGCGCACCGCCGACTCCCGGGCGACGACCAGCACGCCGCTGGTGCGCATGCACGTGCCGCAGGCCCAGGAGATCTCGCGGGGAGCGGGGGTCACCGTGGCCGTCCTCGACAGCGGGGTGGGCGAGGGGCTCGGCATCGACGTGCGGTCACAGTCCGTGCCCGGACTCCAGCCCGTGCTCCTCTCGGGCCACGGCACCATCGTGGGTGGGCTGATCGCCGGCCCGGACGGCGTGGCCCCGAGGGCGCGCATCCTCTCGATGCGCGTGCTCGACAAGGACGAACCCGACCCCCAGCGCGGCGAACGCGGCGTCTCGTCCGCGCTGATGGCGCAGGGCATCGACCGGCTGGTCGCGCTGCACCGCAGCACGCCGTTCCAGGTCGTCAACATCTCCCTCGCCGTGCGCGCCGACGACCCGGTCCTCGCGGCGGCCGTGAGCCGGCTGGCCCGGCTGGACGTGGTGATCGTCGCGGCGAGCGGCAACAAGCCGACCGGTGATGGCGACGGTGCTTCCTCCGAGCTCACCAGCGATGCCCAGGTCTTCCCCGCCGACTACCCCGACGTGGTCGCCGTGAACGCGGTCGGGCCGTCCTCGTCGTTCGACGTGCGCGACTTCGTGCTGCCGAACGCCGACACCGACGTCGCCGCGCCCACGGTCGGCGCGATCTCGGTCAACCTGAACGGTCAGCGTTGCCAGGTCGGCGAGGAGATCGCCACGTCGTACGCCGCGGCGGAGGTCAGCGGCGTCGTCGCCCTGCTGCGCTCGCGCTTCCCGAAGGAGTCGGCCCGGCAGATCGTGGCCCGGCTCGAGCGCACCGCCGAGGGCTCCGAGGACAGCGCCAACCCGTGGACGGGTGCCGGCGTGGTGCAGGCCGCCGACGCGCTCACCCGGCAGCTCGTGCCGAACGCCAAGGGTGAGACCCCACGCACCACCGCCGAGCTCCGTGCCGACGCGCAGGCGCCGCCGGCGCCCGAGCGCGTCGACGCCTACGGGCCGACGCGCACGATGCTGCTCTGGTTCGCGCTGGGATCCGGTGCGTTGCTGGCGCTCGCGCTGATGGCACGGCCGTTGTTCCGTCGTCCGTCGCGCTGAACACCGGGGCGTTGATCGGCCCCTCCACGGGAGCCCTGCCGCGCTCGGGAGGGGTGCCCTCCGCACGGATTGCCTGTTAGCGTCGATGGCCTCCCCGACCAGAAGGACCTTCTGTGCGCTCTCGAGACACCGCTCGTGCCCTCCGCGGCCTGACCATCGCCGCCCTGTCCGTCTCCCTGATCGCGCTCGGGCCGGTCGGTTCGGCCGGCGCCCAGCCGGCACCGGACTCCTCGGTGTTCATCAACGAGATCCACTACGACAACGCCAGCAACGACGTCGGTGAGTTCGTGGAGGTCGCGAACACCACCGGGGCGGACCTGACCGGGTGGAGCATCGTGCTCTACAACGGCAGCAACGGAACGTCGTACGACACGAAGCCGCTGAGCGGCAACGCGCAGGTCGTGAGCCAGTCCTACCCGGCCAACGGCGTCCAGAACGGCTCACCCGACGCGGTGGCACTGGTCGACGCGGGCGGTGACCTGGTGCAGTTCCTCTCCTACGAGGGTGCCTTCGCCGGCGTCGGGGGCCCGGCCGACGGGGTGACGAGCACCGACATCGGGGTCGCCGAGACGACGACGACTCCGATCGGGGAGTCCGTGCAGCTCACCGGCAGCGGCGCGACGTACGGCGACTTCGCGTGGACCGGGCCGGCGGCGGAGAGCCCCGGCGTCATCAACGCCGGCCAGACCTTCACCGGTGGTGGCGGGCCGGCCGACCCCTCCGCGGACTGCGGCGACGAGACCCTGCCCGTCGACAGCGACGCCTCCGGCTCCCGGGACGTCTCGGCCGTCGACGCGGACAGCCGGATCGCGAGCGCCGAGCTCACCTCGGCACCGGTCGCGGGGATCACGCTGGACGACTTCACGCCGTCCTCGGCGGACGGCGAGCCCGGCACCGCCACCTTGAACGTGGCCGACACGACGCCTGAGGGCAGCCACCTGGTGACCATCGAGTTCGGCACCGACGACGACCCGGCCCAGACCGCCACCTGCAGCATCACCGTCGAGGTCAGCGACCAGGATGCCGTCACCCTCGTCAGCACCGTCCAGGGCGACGGCGACGCCTCCCCGCTGGTCGGTCAGCGCGTCAACGTAGAGGCGGTGGTGACCTCGCTGATCACCAACAACGACGCCCTCGACGGCTTCTTCGTCCAGGAGGAGCAGGCGGACGACGACAACGACCCGGAGACCTCCGAGGGCGTCTACGTCTTCTGCCGGACCTCCTGCCCGGCGGACCTGGCCGCGGGCGACCAGGTGCGGGTCACCGGCGACGTCGCCGAGTTCAACACCAGCACCCAGATCGGCGCAGCCTT
Source organism: uncultured Actinomycetota bacterium (assembly GCA_963807335.1). Lineage (GTDB taxonomy): Bacteria > Actinomycetota > Actinomycetes > Propionibacteriales > Nocardioidaceae > Nocardioides. The sequence continues at coordinate 381,420 of CAWEBT010000013.1, read as the reverse complement.
CGGCAACGGCAGCATCGACGTGCTGGCCTCCGACGTGCCGCTGCCTCCCGCCGCCACCGTGCAGCTGCCGGCGGACGCCTCGACGCAGGCCGCGACCACCTTCGAGAACGTAGAGGGCATGCGGACGACGATCTCGACGACCCTTGCGGTCAGCGAGTACTTCAACCAGGCACGGTTCGGCGAGATCGTGCTGACCGCCGACGAGCGGCCCTACCAGTTCACCCAGAACAACGAGCCCAGCGTGACGGGGTACGACGCCTTCCTCGCCGACCTGGCGACCCGGCGGATCGTCCTGGACGACGACAGCAACAGCCAGAACGCCGCGACCAGCGGACCGGCGGACAACGAGCCGTACTACTACCCGACACCGGGCCTGAGCACCGGCAACTACTTCCGCGGCGGGGACACCATCGATGACCTCACGGGTGTCTTCGAGTACTCCTTCGGGGCCTGGAAGCTGCGTCCCGTGTCCGGAGCCGACTACACCTTCGACCCGACCAACCCGCGTCCTGCCTCGCCGGACGCGGTCGGTGGCCGGCTCAAGGTGGCGTCCTTCAACGTCCTGAACTACTTCACCAGCATCGACGACGGCACCGACGCGTGCGGTCCGGCGGCCGACCAGGAGTGCCGTGGCGCCGACTCCGTCGCGGAGCTGGACAACCAGCGCGCCAAGATCGTGGATGCCCTGGCTCGCATCGACGCCGATGTCTTCGGTCTGATCGAGATCCAGAACGACGGGGACGACGCCTCAGCCGCCGACCTGGTCGCGGCGCTGAACGCCCGCGAGGGCGCCGGCACCTACGACTACCTCAAGACGGGCTTCATCGGCACCGACGCGATCAAGCAGGCCTTCGTCTACCAGCCCGCGGCGGTGCAGCCGGTCGGCGACTTCGACCTGTTGACGTCCGCCGACGACCCCCGGTTCGACGACCAGCGCAACCGGCCCGCCCTGATCCAGACCTTCGAGGAGGTCGCGAGCGGAGAGCGCCTCAACATCGCGATCAACCACCTCAAGAGCAAGGGCTCGGGCTGCGGAGCAGGCGACGACTCCCCTCAGGATGGCTCGGGCAACTGCGACCTGACCCGCACCAACGCGGCCAACGCGCTTGCCGACCACCTGGCGTCCGACCCCACCGGCAGCGGTGACCCGGATGCGCTGATCATCGGCGACCTGAACTCCTACGCGTCGGAGCGGCCCATCGCTGCCCTGCGCGATGCCGGCTACACCGACCTCCGGCAGCGCTTCGAGGGTGCGGACGCCTACGGCTACCTCTTCGACGGGCAGCTCGGCACGCTCGACTACGGGCTGGCCAACCAGTCCCTCGACGAGCAGGTCACCGGCGCCGGCGGCTGGACGATCAACGCCGACGAGAACCCGCTCTTCGACTACAACGACACCGTCTACGACAGTGCCGGCGAGGCGTCGTTCGAGCGCAAGTCCACGGCCCTGCCGCTCTTCGAGCCGAACGCCTTCAGGTCCAGCGACCACGACCCGGTGCTGGTCGGTCTCGACCTCGGCGGTGAGCTCGGGCCCACCTGCGAGGGTCGGCGGGCGACGATCATCGGCACGAGCGGCAACGACCGCATCCGGGGGACCAACGGCGACGACGTGATCGTCGCGCGCGGCGGCAACGACCGGATCGAGGCCGGCAACGGCGACGACCGGATCTGCGGCGGTCCGGGGAACGACCGGATCGAGGGTGGCAACGGCGACGACCGATCCTCGGCGGTCCGGGGAACGACCGGATCGAGGGTGGCAACGGCGACGACACGATCGACGGCGGTCCCGGCAACGACCGCATCGAGGGTGGCAGCGGTGACGACACGCTCAGCGGCGGACCCGGCAACGACCGGATCGACGGCGGCAACGGCGATGACACGCTCAGCGGCGGACCCGGCAACGACCGGATCGACGGCGGCAACGGCGACGACACCTGCACCGGCGGCGAACGGAACCGCAACTGTGAGGACTGAGGGATCGCAGCGCTGCACGTGAGACCCAGGAGCGAACGCCGGTCCCGACCCAGAAGGTCGGAACCGGCGTTCGCTCTTGTCGCGCTGGCGGAGGATAGGGGATTCGAACCCCTGAGAGCTTTCACTCAACCCGCTTTCCAAGCGAGCGCCATAGGCCACTAGGCGAATCCTCCGTCGAGGAGATTACCGGTCGGCTCCCGTGCGCCGAAATCGGCCCGGCAGCCCGGCTTTGGAATGGCCGGCGGGCCTCACCTAGACTCTCCGCCAACCCCCCGCGTGGCGGTATCTCACCGAACTCCCCCAGGGCCGGAAGGCAGCAAGGGTAGGCGAGCTCTATCGGGTGCGCGGGGGGCCTTTCGCACTCGTGACCCGGGACTTCGCCCCGGCAGGTTGCCTTGTCCGGGCGCCCGGTACCCCGTGTCGGCGCGGGTGGTTAGGGTTCAGGAGTGGACTCCCCCCTCGCGCTCTACCGCCGCTACCGGCCCGAGACCTTCGCCCAGGTCATCGGGCAGGACCACGTGACCGGTCCGCTGCGCAACGCGCTCAAGCACGACCGGGTCAACCACGCCTACCTCTTCTCCGGCCCCCGCGGCTGCGGCAAGACCACCTCGGCCCGCATCCTGGCTCGCAGCCTCAACTGTGTGCAGGCGCCGGTGGCCGACCCGTGCGGCGAGTGCGACAGCTGCGTCGAGCTGGCCACCGGCGGCAGCGGGTCCATCGACGTGATCGAGATCGACGCCGCCTCGCACGGTGGTGTCGACGACGCCCGCGACCTGCGCGAGAAGGCCTTCTTCGCGCCCGTGCGCGACCGCTACAAGATCTACATCATCGACGAGGCCCACATGGTCACCACGGCAGGGTTCAACGCCCTGCTGAAGCTGGTCGAGGAGCCCCCGCCGCACCTGCGCTTCATCTTCGCCACCACGGAGCCCGAGAAGGTGCTGCCGACGATCCGGTCGCGCACCCACCACTACCCGTTCCGGTTGATCCCGCCACGGATGCTGGCCGACTACCTCGTCGAGCTGTGCGCGCGCGAGCAGGTCACCATCGAGCCCGCGGCGGTGCCGCTCGTCGTGCGCGCGGGTGCCGGGTCGGCGCGCGACACGTTGTCGGTGCTCGACCAGCTGATGGGCGGGGCCGGGGCCGACGGGGTCACCCACACCCTCGCCACCGCGCTGCTCGGCTTCACGCCCGACACCCTGCTCGATGACGCCATCGACGCGTTCGCCGCCGCGGACGGGGCCGCGGTCTTCGGGGTGGTCGACAAGGTCATCGAGTCCGGGCACGACCCGCGTCACTTCACCGAGGACCTGTTGCGCAGGCTGCGCGACCTCGTCATCGTCACGGCCGTGCCGGACGCGCCGGTGACCGGGCTCATCGACGTGCCTCGCGACCAGGGGGAGCGGCTGGTCGCCCAGGCGGCCCGGTTCGGGGCGCACGACCTGTCGCGCGCCGCCGACCTGGTGGCGACCGGGCTGACCGAGATGCGGGGGGCCACCGCACCTCGGCTGCTCCTCGAGCTCATCTGCGCGCGGGTGCTGCTGCCGGGTGCCGACCACACGACCGAGGGCGTGCTCGCCCGGATCGACCGGCTCGAGAAGCGGGCCTCCATCGTCGGCACCCCTGCCGCCGCCCCCGCGGCTGCGGTGACCGCCCCGGTGGCGCAGGCCGAGCCGGAGCCCGTCGCGTCGGTGGAGGTGCAGGAGGAGCGTCCGGCGCCGGTGCAGCCCGCCCCGGCGCCCCAGCCCGCCGCCCAGCCTGCACCCCAGCCCGCACCCCAGCCTGCACCCCAGCCTGCCGCCACCGCTGCCTCGGCCGCTGCAGTCGTTCCCGCCGCTCCGGCAGCCGCCGAGCCCGCGACCGGTCCGGCCGGCGGCCTCACCCTGATCGACGTACGCCGGCTGTGGCCCGACATCGTCGAGGCGACCAAGCTGCGGCGCCGGGTGGCGTGGATGCACCTCACCCAGAACTCCCAGGTGCTGGGGCTCGAGGGACGGATCCTCACCCTGGGCTTCACCAGCGCCGGTGCGCGCGACTCCTTCGTCGGGGGTGGGTGCGACGAGATCCTGCGGCAGGCCGCGATCGACGTCGTGGGCGCCGACTGGAAGGTCGACGCCATCGTCGACCCGAGTGCGCAGCCGACCCCGGCCGCGACCGTGACCAGGCCGGCGGTGGCCAGGGCCGAGCCCGATCCCGCGCCGGACCCGGGTGCCGCGCCTGTCGAGCAGGCGCCCACCGAGGCGCCCGACTGGGCCCGCGACGAGCCGCCGGTGGCACCCCAGGCCGCCGCCGAGCCGGAGTCGTCCGCCTCGGCCCGCAGCCAGGACCCCGAGTCGATCGCCGCGGCGCGCGAGGCCATCTTGGCCACCCGGACACCCGGTGCCGACTCGTCGGGCCAGGACACCCGCAAGCTCGCCGACGCCGCCGCGCATCCTGACGACCCCGTTGCCGACACCGACGGGCTGGCCGGCGCCGAGCTGCTCCAGCGCACGCTCGGCGCGCAGGTCATCGAAGAGATCCCGCACACCTGAGACCCTTGCACCACCCGTCTACCCACGACCTAGGACACGAGATGACCGAGAACCCGTTCGAGAGCCTCGGCGGCGAAGGTGGCTTCGACATGAACGCGCTGCTGGCCCAGGCGCAGCAGATGCAGGAGCAGCTGAGCCGGGCCCAGGAGCAGCTGCACGTCATGACCGTCGAGGGCACCGTCGCCGGCGGGGCGGTCACCGTGACCACCAACGGCGTGGGTGAGCTGGTCTCCGTCGACATCAAGAACGGTCAGTTCGACGGCACGTCCGACGACGACCTCGCCGACCTCGGCGACATGATCGTGGCCGCCTACCGCGACGCGAAGGCCAAGGCCGACGCGCTCGCCTCGGAGACCCTGGGGCCGCTGGCCGGCGGCCTCCCCGGACAGGCCTGAGGCGTTGTACGAAGGCATCGTCCAGGACCTGATCGACGAGCTGGGCAGGCTGCCGGGCGTCGGTCCGAAGAGCGCCCAGCGCATCGCCTTCCACCTGCTGCAGGCCGAGCCGAGCGACGTACGCCGGCTGGCCGACGTGCTCATCGAGGTCAAGGCCAAGGTGAAGTTCTGCTCGATCTGCTTCAACGTCTCCGAGGACGAGCAGTGCCGCATCTGCCGCGACCCGCGCCGCGAGCCGGCGGTGCTGTGCGTGGTGGAGGAGTACAAGGACGTCGTGGCGATCGAACGGACCCGCGAGTTCCGCGGTCGCTACCACGTGCTGGGTGGGGCGATCTCGCCGATCGACGGCATCGGCCCCGACCAGCTGCGCATCCGCGAGCTGATGATGCGGTTGTCCGACACGGTCGTCACCGAGGTCATCTTGGCCACCGATCCCAACCTCGAGGGCGAGGCGACCGCGACGTATCTCACGCGCATGCTCAAGCCGTTGGGGTTGCGCGTGACCCGGTTGGCGAGTGGACTGCCAGTAGGTGGGGACCTCGAGTACGCAGACGAGGTCACCCTCGGCCGAGCTTTCGCTGGGAGGCGATCCGCAGATGACTGACCACAAGCTCGACCCCGCCATCGAGGACTTCGCGGGGCAGATCCTGGACCAGGTGCAGTCCTTCCTGGTCGCCGTGCAGGCGATCGCCCGGGAGGCTGACGGCGGCCATGCCATCTCGCTGCTGCTGCTCGAGATGAGCCAGATCTCGCTCGCCGGCGCGCGTCTCGGCGCACAGGTCGACTTCAACCCCGAGGGCGAGTACCAGCCCGACGTGGGTCCTGAGCCGGACCTCGACGGGCTGCGGCTGCGGCTGGCCGAGATCCTCGGGGAGGTCGACACCTACAGCTTCGTCTTCGACCCCTACCTGCCCGAGGTCGTCGAGAGCCAGCTCTCCGACGACATCGTCAGCATCGTGACCGACCTCGAGAACGGCATTCGCCACTACCGGGCCGGCCACGTCGGCGAGGCGCTGTGGTGGTGGCAGTTCTCCTACGTCTCCTCGTGGGGCAACCTCGCCGGCGCCGCGCTGAACGCGCTCTGGTCGGTGGTCTCCCACGACCGGCTCGACACCGAGTTCACCGGTGAGGAAGAGGTCGTCGCGACGGCCAATGAGATGCTCGAAGGCGTCGACCTGACCCCTCGGTAGACTCGCACGGTCGCCGGCAGGTGCGGCAAGTTTCATTCGGTCGAGCCTCGAGGGTGAATGTTTCGTGGGCATTGTCGTGCAGAAGTACGGCGGGTCGTCTCTCGCTGATGCAGCTGCGATCAAGCGGGTGGCCGCGCGCATCGTGGAGAGCAAGCTCGCCGGCCACGACGTGGTCGTCGCCGTCTCGGCGATGGGCGACGACACCGACGACCTGCTCGCGCTCGCCGAGGACGTCAGCCCGAAGCCGCCGGCCCGCGAGCTGGACATGCTGCTCACCGCGGGCGAGCGGATCTCGATGGCGCTGGTCGCGATGGCCATCTCGGACCTGGGCTTCACCGCGCGGAGCTTCACCGGGTCGCAGGCCGGCGTGATCACCGACTCGGTGCACGGCAAGGCCAAGATCATCGACGTCACACCCGGCCGGATCTCCTCGGCCCTCGGCGACGGCCACATCGTGATCGTGGCCGGTTTCCAGGGCGTCAGCCAGGACACCAAGGAGATCACCACGCTTGGCCGCGGCGGTACCGACACCACGGCGGTGGCGCTGGCCGCCGCGTTGAGTGCGGAGTACTGCGAGATCTACACCGACGTCGACGGCGTGTTCACCGCCGACCCCCGGATCGTGCCGACCGCACGCAAGCTCAGCCGGGTCTCGTCGGAGGAGATGCTCGAGCTGGCGGCCTGCGGCGCCAAGATCCTGCACGTGCGGTGCGTCGAGTACGCGCGCCGCTACGACATCCCGATCCACGTCCGTTCGTCGTTCAGCCAGCTCGAGGGCACCTGGGTGCTCCCGGCGAGCGTGATGGACGACGCAGAAGGAGAAGCCATGGAACAGGCCATCATCGCGGGCGTCGCCCACGACCGGAGCGAGTCGAAGATCACCGTGGTCGGGGTGCCCGACAAGGTCGGCGAGGCGGCCCGCATCTTCGAGGCTCTCGCCGAGGCGCAGATCAACCTCGACATGATCGTGCAGAACGTCTCGGCGGCCGCCACGAACCTCACCGACATCTCGTTCACGCTGCCCAGCACGGACGCGCAGACCGCCGTGCTCGCCCTGGAGGCCGTGCAGGCCGAGGTCGCGTTCGAGGCGCTCGTCTTCGACGACAAGGTCGGCAAGATCTCGCTGGTGGGCGCCGGGATGCGGTCGCACCCCGGAGTGAGCGCCAAGTTCTTCTCCGCCATCGCCGCTGCCGGCGTCAACATCGACATGATCTCCACCTCCGAGATCCGGATCTCGGTGGTCGTCGCCGAGGGTGACGTCGACGCCGCCGTGCTGTCGGTGCACACGGCCTTCGACCTCGACGCGACCGACGTCGAGGCCGTGGTCTACGGCGGGAGCGGGCGGTAGTCATGGGTGTTCGCATCGGCATCGTGGGCGCGACCGGGCAGGTCGGCGTCGCCGTTCGCCAGATCCTGCTGGAGCGGAACTTCCCGGTCGACGAGATCCGGTTCTTCGCCTCGGCCCGGTCGGCCGGCAAGGTCTTGGCCTTCGGCGACCGCGACGTCGTCGTGGAGGACGCCGCCAGCGCCGACCCTGCGGGTCTCGACATCGCGATCTTCTCCGCGGGCGCGACGACGTCGCGCACGCTGGCACCGGTCTTCGCCGCCGCCGGTGTGCTCGTCATCGACAACTCGTCGGCGTTCCGGATGGACCCGGACGTGCCGCTGGTCGTCTCGGAGGTCAACCCCGAGGCCCTCGGCGAGGCACGCAAGGGCATCGTCGCCAACCCCAACTGCACGACGATGGCCGCGATGCCGGTGCTCAAGCCGCTGCACGACGACGCCGGGCTCCGGCGGCTCGTCGTGTCGTCGTACCAGGCCGTCTCCGGATCGGGTGTCGCCGGCGTCGAGGAGCTGGCCAACGGTGTGACCGCGGCCGGCGACAAGGCCCGCGAGCTGGCCTACGACGGCGAGGCGGTGACGTTCCCCGAACCCGGCACCTACTCCGACACCATCGCCTACAACGTGCTCCCGCTGGCCGGCTCCATCGTCGACGACGGGCTCAACGAGACCGACGAGGAGCACAAGCTTCGCAACGAGTCGCGCAAGATCCTCGGGCTGCCGGACCTCCGGGTCTCGGGCCTCTGCGTGCGGGTGCCGGTGTTCACCGGGCACTCGCTGGCGATCAACGCCGAGTTCGAGCGGGCGATGACACCGGCCCGGGCCGCCGAGCTGCTGGCCGGTGCGCCGGGGGTCGAGCTGCGCGAGGTGCCGACCCCGTTGCACGCTGCCGGCAAGGACCCGTCGTACGTCGGGCGGCTGCGGCAGGACGAGGGCGTCGACGGCGACCGCGGGCTGGCGCTGTTCATCAGCAACGACAACCTCCGCAAGGGTGCCGCCCTCAACACCGTGCAGCTGGCCGAGCTGGTCGCCGCGGGCCTGGAGCGCTAGTCGGTCGAGGTGCTCGCCGTGGTGACCAGGTGGGCCACGGCGTAGCAGCCGGCCGCGAGCACCGGGATCACCACGAACATGGCCGGCGAGCCCGCCACGTCGATCAGGAACAGCAGCACGAGCACGGCGAGCAGCCCCATGGCCAGCACGCTGCTGCTGGCCGCCTCCGGCACGGCGAACGCACGCAGGAGCGCGCCCCCGAGCAGGGTCATGCCGACCAGGATGGCGAGCAGGAGCAGGACCCCGGCGCCGCCGCACGACGACGTACCGCGGACGACCTCGCACAGGTGCTGTGAGGCGTACGCCAGGAGCGCGGTGAGCAGGCCGACGGCGACGCCGGTCAGCAGGGACGCCGGGAGGGCGCCCAGGCCCCGCAGGGGGTTGCTGCGGGCCTGCTCGGGCGCGGCCAGGGCAGGCTGGGGTGCGGGGTCGACCGTCTGGGCGAGCGGCTGCGGCGTGGGTGCCGGCTCGGCGTCCGTCCTCTTGCGCTTGCGGCCGAAGCCGAACGACGGCAGCTCCAGCGACGGGCCGTCCGGATCCTTGTCGGGCATGCGGGCGAGTGTGTCACGCCGGCGCGCGCATCCCCGGGGGTTCGTGGGGGACTCTTGGGGTTTGTGGCCCTTGCGTTGGTCACTAACCCCAGGAGTCACCGGATATCCGGTGACTCCAACTGGCTCAACACCCACCACCCCGGAAACAGCAGAAGAGCCGGACCGTCACGGTCCGGCTCCTCCACACTGTCGGGCTGACAGGATTTGAACCTGCGGCCTCCTCGTCCCGAACGAGGCGCGCTACCAAGCTGCGCCACAGCCCGATTTGCTCCTGCGGGCCGACCGGCCCACGAGCAGGGCGAGCATACCCGAGCGGTCTGGGCGTCTGGAAATCGACCCGGGCTCCCGAGACGGGGCCGGCTCAGGGCCGGCTCAGGGCGGGGTGAGGGTGATCAGGGTGGCCTCGGGGCGGCAGGCGACCCGGAAGCGGACGAACGGGCTGGTGCCGAGTCCGGCCGAGACGTGCAGCCACGACGAGCCTGGCTCGCGGGGCGCCGAGTCGGCCGGGTGGCGGTGCAGCCCCTTGGCGCGGGCGGGCTCGAGGTCGCAGTTGGTGGTCAGCGCGCCGACCCACGGCAGGCACACCTGGCCGCCGTGCGTGTGGCCGGCGATGATCGCGTCGTACCCGTCCGCGGCGAACTGGTCGAGCACCCGCAGGTACGGCGCGTGCACCACGGCCAGGCGGACGTCGGCCGTCGGGTCGGCCGGGCCGGCCACCGATGCCAGGTCGTCGTAGCCCAGGTGCGGGTCGTCGACCCCGGCGAACGCGATCCGGGTGCTGCCGACCTCGAGGACGCCGTACCCGTTGGTGAGGTCGAGCCAGCCCGCGTCCGCGAACGCGCGGCGCAGGTCGCGCCACGGCAGTTGGGGGGTGCTCGTGTTGCGGGTGCCGTCGTCGGGCAGGAGGTAGCGCAGCGGGTTGCGCAGCGAGGGCGCGAAGTAGTCGTTGGAGCCGAACACGAACACCCCGGGGACCTCCAGCAGTCCCGACAGGGCGTCCACGACCGGGAGGACCGCGCGCTGGCTCGACAGGTTGTCGCCGGTGTTGATGACCAGGTCGGGACTCAGGCTCGCGAGCTCGCGCAGCCAGGCCTGCTTGGCGCCCTGCCCGGGCATCATGTGGAGGTCGCTGAGGTGCAGAACCCGCAACGGCTGGTGGCCGGGCGGGAGGATCGGCACGCTGACCTCGCGCAGGGTGTAGGCCCGGGCCTCGCCCGCGGCGTACGCCGCCAGGCCGGCCCCGCAGGCGACGCCGAGGCCGAGCATGCGGGCGGCAGACCGGGAGCGACTCACTCGCCAAGGCTGCCACACTGGCTCCATGAGCCTTCTCAAGGACCGTCTCCGCGCCGACCTCACCACCGCGATCAAGTCGCGTGACGAGGTCCGCTCCTCGACCCTGCGCATGGTCCTGACCGCCATCACCAACGCCGAGGTGGCCGGCAAGGAACACCGCGAGCTCAGCGACGACGACATCATCGGCGTGCTCTCGACCGAGGCCAAGAAGCGCCGCGAGGCGGCCGTCGCGTTCGAGGAGGGTGGCCGCGTCGAGATGGCTGCCAAGGAGCAGGCCGAGGGCGTGGTGATCGCCGACTACCTGCCCGAGCAGCTCGACGCCGACGCGATCCGCGCCCTGGTCAGCGCCGCCGTGGAGCAGACCGGCGCCGCCGGTGAGGGCATGAAGGCGATGGGCAAGGTCATGGGCATCGTGACCCCACAGGTCAAGGGTCGCGCCGACGGTGGTGCAGTGGCCGCGGAGGTACGTCGCCAGCTCGGCTGACCGGCGCCTAGTTCTTCTTCTTTTTCTTCTTCTTCGGGTCCTTGGCCGGCGGTGGCACGTATCCGGTGGACTGGTAGATCACCACGGTGTCGCCACTGCTGAGCTCTGCTCCAGCGCCGGGCGAGCTGTAGGCCACGCTGTCCTTGGCGACGTTCGAGTTGACGTAGCCGCCGTTCCCGACGACGAAGCCGGCTGCCTCGATGGCGGCGGTGGCCGCCTCGACGGTGAGTCCGCCGACCTCGGGGACGCCGGTGAGCACGCCCGCGATCTCGTCACCCGGAGGCGCGTTGAAGTCCTCGTAGGGGAGGCTGGCCGCCACTCCGCCCATGGCCTCGCCCCAGAGGGGGCCGGCCACCGTGGACCCGAAGGCGCTCGCTACGTAGCCGCCGCCGAGCGTCTGGCCGTTGAGGGTGATGGGGTAGCCCTGGTAGTTCGCGCCCGCGACCATCGCGGCGGTGGCGACCGTCGGGGTGTAGCCGACGAACCACACCGCCTTGTTGTCGTTGATCGTCCCGGTCTTGCCGGCGGACGGCTTGTCGATCGCGAGGTTCTGGCCGAAGCCGCCGGGCTCCATGACGCCGCGCAGCACCGAGCTGACCGCATCGGCCACCGCCCCGGGCAGGACCTGCTTGCAGGCCTCGGGGTAGCTCTTGAGCAGGGCGCCGTTGGCGTCCTCGATGGCGGTGACGGGGCGGGAGGAGCAGTGCAGGCCGCGACCGGCGAACGTGGCGTAGGCCTCGGCCATCTCCAGCGGGCTCGTGTTGGCGACGCCGAGGGTGAAGGACGGCACCCGCTCACTGCCCGGGTCCGTGAGCTCGACGCCCATCGAGCGGGCGAGGGCGTAGGGCTCGCAGAGCCCGGTCTCCTTCTCGAGCTGGGCGTAGAACGTGTTCACCGACAGGCGGGTGCCGGAGTACAGGTCGAAGGTGCCGCTGTCGGTGGAGTTGCCGAGCTCCCAGGGCGAGGAGATGGGGTACATCCCGTCGCAGGTCTCGAACTCGTTCTGCGGGATGGAGATGCGCTCGGGCGAGTTGATCGTCTTGCTCAGCGGGATCCCCTGGTTGATCGCCGAGGCGAGCACGAACACCTTGAACGTCGAGCCGGCCTGGAACCCCTTCGCGTCGCCGTACTTCTCGGGGACCACGAAGTTGAGGTAGGTCTCGCCCTTCTTCTTCTTCGCACCCATCGGCCGCGACTGGGCCAGCGCCTTCACGTTGCCGGTGCGGGGCTCGACCATCGCGAGCCCGCCGATCGCCTCGTCGGTCGGGTAGACGTGACCCTGGACGGCGGCGTCGGCCGACTTCTGGAAGTTGAGGTCGATCGTGGTCCTGATCGTCAGGCCGCCGGACTTCAGGAGGCTCCGGCGGGCCGCGATCGTCTTGCCGAGCGACTCGTCCTGCTCGAGGTAGTTGACGACGTAGTCGCAGAAGAACGACGCCTGCGACTGAACGCACCCGTTGGGGGACCGGGTGACGTCGAGGCCCAGCCCCTTGGTCTGGAGCTTCGCGGCCTTCTCGGCGGTGATGACGTTGAGCTGGGCCATCCGACCGAGCACGAGGTTGCGGCGGGTGGTGGCCTTGTCCTCGTAGTTGGTGGGGTCGTAGAGCGTCGGGTTCTTCACGATGCCGGCGAGCAGCGCGGCCTCGCGCAGCTTGAGGTTCTTGGCGTTCTTGCCGAAGTAGTGGCGAGCCGCCGCCTGGATGCCGTAGGCGCCGTCACCGAAGTAGGCGATGTTGAGGTAGCGCTCGAGGATCCAGTCCTTGGAGTAGTTCTTCTCGAACGCGATGGCGTAGCGCAGCTCGCGGACCTTGCGGGCGTAGGTGTCCTCGGTCGCGGCCTTGGCCGCGCTCTCGTCGCTGCCGGCCTGGTCGAGCAGCGTCATCTTGACCATCTGCTGGGTGATCGACGAACCACCCTGGACCACGCCGTCGGCGGCCTTGTTGGTCACCAGGGCCCGGATGGTGCCACGGATGTCGAGCGCGCCGTGGCTGTAGAAGCGGTAGTCCTCGATCGAGACGATGGCCTGGATCATCTTGCGCGAGACCTGGTCGAGGCTCACGTTGACGCGGTTCTCGTCGTACAGCGAGGCGATCAGGTTGCCCTGGGAGTCCAAGATGCTGGTCTTCTGGGCGAGAGGGGTGGCCTCGAGCTCGGCGGGCAGGTTGTCCATGCTCTTGGCGACGTCCTTGGACGCGACGCCCACGACTCCGGCGAACGGGATCACCAGCCCCGCCACCAGCAGGCCCATGATGGCGGCGACGGCCGCCATCACGCCCAGGTGGGCGAGGGCTGCGGGCCCGTGAGGGCGCGACGAAGTTCGGTCCGACATGCCTCACAGCCTACGGGAGGAGGGTGCGCGGACCCGTTTTCGGCACTATCAGTACGCCGATGTGACCACCGCAGGACCACGGCGGAGTAGTCCAGATGGACTATGCGAATTGGGCTATCGACGTCTGTTGCTGGAGCGCTGTGGTCCATACCTTTTACCTCGTAGCACCGAGGTGGGCATCATGGGGATGCCCGGCCGGTCGAAAGAAGCGGGTTTCTCTCATGTGGGTTGAAGACTGGACATCGAAGGCAGCTTGCAAGGAGACGGCCCCCGACGAGCTCTTCGTCCGCGGCGCCGAGCAGAACAAGGCCAAGCAGATGTGCGCCGGTTGCCCGGTCCGCACCGAGTGCCTGGCCGAGGCCCTCGACAACCAGATCGAGTGGGGCGTGTGGGGCGGCATGACCGAGCGTGAGCGTCGGGCCCTCCTGCGTCGTCGCCCGGCCGCCTCGTGGCGTGCCGTGCTCGAGGCGGCCCGCGAGAAGCAGACCGTCGTCGTCAACGTCTGACCCCTGCGGTCCCCGGCGTCAGTCCTCGGGGTGGCCGGCGAGCAGCCGGCCCACCTCGCGCAGACCGTCGAGATCGTGCACGTCCCCGGCCAGTGCCGGGACGACCACGGTCGGCACCTTCGGGTGTGCCGAGGCGAAGCGGGTGCGCAGCAGGGTCTCGCGGGCCACCATCGTGGCCCGGTCGGCGTGCACGCGCAGCAGCTCGCCCGTCATCGAGGCAGGGTCGCTGCGCATCAGCCGGTCGGCCGCCGCGGTCGCCTCCTCGGCGGACAGCACGTCCGCGGACGTCGTCGTCGCGCGGTTCACCACGAGCCCAGCCAGCGGCATGTCGTCGTCGCGCAGGCGCTCGACGAAGTAGGCCGCCTCCCGCAGCGCATCCGGCTCGGGCGAGGCGACCACCAAGAACGCCGTACCGTCGGCCTGGAGCAGCTCGAACGTCTTCTGGGCGCGTTGCCGGAAGCCGCCGAAGAGCGTGTCGAAGGCCGCGACGAACATCTGCATGTCCTTGAGCACCTGGGCGCCCAGCACCTTCGTCAGTGCACCCGTCACGATCCCCAGCCCCGCCGTCATCAGGCGGGCCGGGCCGCGCGCCGGCGCCAGCATCAACCGGATGAACCGGCCGTCGAGGAAGCTCGACAGCCTCTCGGGCGCGTCGAGGAAGTCGAGCGCCGAGCGCGAGGGCGGGGTGTCGACCACGATCAGGTCGTACCCGTCGGGCTTGCCGGCCCGCTTCTGCGCCTGCCGGTGGATCTGGCCGAGCTTCTCCATCGCCATGTACTCCTGGGTGCCCGCGAACGAGCTCGACAGCGCGATGTAGAACGGGTTCTCCAGGATCTGCTTCGCCTTCTCCGGGCTGGCCTGGGTGGTGACCACGTCGTCGAAGGTGCGCTTCATGTCGAGCATCATCGCGTCGAGTGAGCCGGCGGCGCCGGTGAGCGGCACCGGCCGCGGCGTGTTGTCGAGCTCCTCGATGCCCATCGACTGGGCGAGCCGTCGAGCCGGGTCGATGGTGAGGACGACCACCTTGCGGCCCCGCATCGCGGCCCGGACGGCCAACGCCGCCGACGTGGTGGTCTTGCCCACCCCGCCGGAGCCGCAGCACACGATGATGCCGGTGCCCGGGTCGTCGATCAGGGCGTCGACGTCGAGCTGGAGCCGGGCGGTCATCGGGCCACCTCGCATCGGGCCATCCCCTGCTCGCACAGGGCAGCGGCGAGCTCGTGGAGGGCGCCGACGTCGACGCCTCCGGAGAGCTTCGGCAGCTCGTACGTCGGCAGCCCGAGCGCGTCCACCACGATGCGTTGCTCGTCCTCGAGGGTGCGCCGCTCGGCGTGGTCGCGGCCCTCGGCGATGAGCGTGTCGACCAGCTCGTGGGTGACGTCGAGCTTGGCTCGTTGGAGGTCGGCCGTGATGGCCGCGGCGTCGAGATCGCCGGCGCGCGCGGACGCGAGCTGCTTGGCGGAGAGGTCGCGTGGCCGCACCTGGTTGATCATGACCGCACCGACCGGCAGGCCCGCCGCGTGCAGCTCGGCGATGGCGTCGGCCGTCTCCTGCACGGGCATCTCCTCGAGCACGGTGACCACGTGGACCGCCGTGCGGGGCGACCGGAAGAGCGACATGACGTTGTCGGCCTGCGACTTGATCGGTCCTACCCGGGCCAGGCCGGCCAGCTCGCCGTTCACGCCGAGGAACTGGGTGATCCGGCCGGTCGGTGGGGCGTCGAGCACGACGGTGTCGTAGGTCATCGCGTTCTTGTGGCGGGCGTTGCGCTCGGCGGCCTCGTAGACCTTGCCGGTGAGGAGGACGTCGCGGACGCCCGGCGCGATGGTGGTGGCGAACTCGACGACGCCGAACCGCTCCAGCGCCTTCCCGGCCCGCCCGAGCTTGTAGTACATCGAGAGGTACTCCAGCAGCGCCGACTCCGGGTCGATGTGGAGGGCGTGCACGACGCCCGCCGCCCCGTCGTCGTCCGCGAGCCCGCGCGCGATGCGGCGTTCCTCGTAGGGCAGCGGGTCGACGTCGAACATCCGGGCGATGCCCTGACGTCCCTCGACCTCGCACAGCAGCACGTTCTTGCCGGCGGCCGCGAGAGCCAGGGCGAGCGCCGCGGCCACCGTGGACTTCCCGGTGCCGCCCTTGCCCGTGACGATGTGCAGCCGCACCCGTGACCAGTCGGCTGGCGGCACGTCGGGGCGGGTCGCTGGAGACATGAGGGGAGCCTAGGCGGTGCAGTGATGGGCGGCGGGGCGGTGGCGCGCCGGTGACTCGCCGGTGCGACCGGGGTCACTGCGGAGGAGCCGGCCACCGAGGCGTGGGGCTGTGGGTCCGCCCCACCTCCACCCGCGAGTTGTGGCGCGACCGGCCATGACGAACGCCACGTCCGGCTGGCTAGGATCGCTGGCGTCCCCGGCATCGAGGCAGAAGGTAGGAGCAGACGATGGACAAGGTCGTCGCGAGCGCGGCGGAGGCAGTGGCCGACATTCCCGACGGAGCCACGCTCTCCGTCGGCGGATTCGGACTCTGTGGCATTCCGACGGTCCTGATCGACGCGGTTCTCGAGGCCGGCACCACCGACCTCGAGGCTGTCTCCAACAACTGTGGCGTCGACGAGTGGGGGCTCGGCCGGCTGCTGTTCGAGAAGCGGCTGCGGCGGATGATCTCGTCGTACGTCGGCGAGAACAAGGAGTTCGCGCGCCAGTACCTCGCCGGTGAGCTCGAGGTCGAGCTGACGCCTCAGGGCACCCTGGCCGAGCGGATGCGTGCGGGCGGCTCCGGCATCCCGGCGTTCTTCACCGCCACCGGCGTCGGCACCCAGGTCGCCGAGGGCGGCCTGCCGTGGCGGTACGACGCCTCCGGCAACGTCGTGGTGTCCTCCCCGCCCAAGGAGGTGCGCACGTTCTCGACCGCCGACGGCGACAAGGAGTTCGTGCTGGAGGAGGCGATCGTCGCCGACTTCGGCCTGGTCCGGGCCTGGAAGGGCGACCGGCACGGCAATCTGGTCTTCCGCGACTCCGCGCGCAACTTCAACCCGCTCGCCGCGATGTGCGGCCGGGTGACGATCGCCGAGGTCGAGCACCTCGTCGAGCCGGGCGAGCTGGACCCCAACGACGTGCACACCCCTGGTGTCTTCGTGCAGCGGGTGGTCGAGCTGACGCCCGAGCAGGTGGCCGCCAAGCAGATCGAGAAGCGCACGGTGCAACCTGCGGCGAGCGCCGTACAAGAACAGAACGTGGGAGGCTGACATGGCGTGGACACGTGAGGAGATGGCCGCGCGGGCGGCCTCCGAGCTGCAGGACGGCTCCTACGTCAACCTCGGCATCGGGCTGCCGACGATGGTGCCCAACTACGTCGCCGACGACGTCGAGCTGGTGCTCCAGTCCGAGAACGGCATCCTCGGGGTGGGTGCCTACCCGGTCGCCGGCGAGGAGGACCCCGACCTCATCAACGCCGGCAAGGAGACCGTGACGGTGCGCAAGGGCGCGTCGTTCTTCGACTCCGCGACGTCGTTCGGGATGATCCGCGGCGGCAAGATCGACGCCGCGATCCTCGGCGCGATGCAGGTCTCCCGCAACGGCGACATCGCCAACTGGATGATCCCCGGCAAGATGGTCAAGGGCATGGGCGGCGCCATGGACCTCGTGCACGGCGCCAAGCGGGTCATCGTGCTGATGGAGCACACCGCGAAGGACGGCTCGCTCAAGATCCTCGACGAGTGCGACCTGCCGTACACCGGCAAGCGCGTCGTGCAGCGGATCATCACCGACCTGTGCGTCATCGACGTGGTCGACCCCGCCACCGGCGAGGTCGCGGTCTCCGGCACCCACGGCGACCGGGTGCTGAAGCTGGTCGAGCTGGCTCCGGGCGTCACCGAGGACGAGGTACGGGAGAAGACGCAGCCCGATCTGATCTCCTGAGACCTGTCGGGCCGGCCTGCCTCGGTCCTAGGGTCGGGACGTGACTACTCGTGAGCAGTCCTGGTCCGACGACGGCGCCGCAGGTGGACGAGTCGTGGTGCTCAGCCGCAACCCGATCGCCGACGCGATCGAGGTCATCGCCGCGGCGGTGGGTCGTGCGGTGGTCGTGGTGGCCGAGGACGACGAGGGCCGTGGTGTCGAGCAGCTCGCCCGGCTGGACCTGCGCGCGGGCGACGCGGTGGTGCTCTGCGACCACGACGCGCCCGATGCGCCGCGCGCCATGCGCGACGCCCTGGCCTCGCCCGCGTCGTACGTCGCGATGATGGCCAGCCGGCGCCGCGCCGAGGGGCTCGTGCAGCAGCTCGCCGACGAGGGCGTCGCGGGGCTCGACAAGCTGCACGTGCCGGCGGGGCTCAACACCGGGGGCAAGTCGCCCGGCGAGATCGCGCTGTCGGTGGTGGCCGAGATCGTGGCGGAGTCGAACGGCCGAGACGGCGGCTCGATGCGGACCGCGGGGAGTCGATGACCGGTCGTCAGGTCGGCGCGTGGCCCGAGGTGGGGCTCAGTGCCGTTCCTCGAGGCCGACGGCGTCGCGCAGCTTGCGCACCGACTCCTGCAGGTCGGGGGAGTCGTGGGCGTGGTGGCCCATCAGGTCGGAGAGCGCCTCCGCCAGCACGTTGAGCTTCTCCTGCGCGGTCTCCTGGTTGCGACGACCGGCGTTCTCGAGCAGCACCAGCAGCAGCAGCGACAAGATCGCCGATCCGGTGTGCAGTGCGAGCTCCCACTTGGTGGTGTTCTTCCAGAGCGGGTAGCTCACGGCCCACAGCACGATGGCGAGCACGATGACGGCGAAGAACGGCGCCCGGCTGACCCGCTGGTTGACGGCCTCCACGAACTTCTCGAACGGGTTGCGTTCGTCATGCTTCTCACGGGACTCGGCGGCCTCGCTGCGTGCGCTCATGGATCGCAGCGTACGGCGCCCCACCCCGCTTGTAACGCTCCGTTACTGCTTGTTCCACCCCCATATTTCGGGTGGGAAGCGGCGATAACGGAGCGTTACAAGGGGTGCGCCCGTCGCTGGATGACCCTAGGTTCGTCCCATGAGTGTGGAGCTGGAGGAGCTGCTCGTAGCCGATCCTGCGCAGTGGCGGGCCTGGCTCGAGGGGCACCACGACACCTCACCCGGGGTCTGGTTGGTGCTCACCAAGAAGGGCGGCACCCAGACCACGATGACGTGGCAGGCCGCGGTCGACGAGGCGCTCTGCTTCGGGTGGATCGACGGCCAGGCCCGGCGCCGCGACGACGAGACGTCGTTGCAGCGGATGACCCGGCGCAGTCGCCGCAGCACCTGGTCGGCGCGCAACGTGGGACACGTCGAACGGTTGCAGCGTGAGGGCAGGATGACGCCCGCCGGGCAGGCCGCCGTCGACGCCGCCAAGGCCGACGGGCGGTGGGAGCGGGCGTACGCGCCGCCCTCGGAGGCCGTCGTACCCGATGACCTGGCGGCGGCGATCGCGGCCGACCCGGCTGCACAGGCGATGTTCGACGTCCTCACGAAGGCCAACCGCTTTGCGCTGATCCAGCGGCTCTGGCAGGTGAAGCGCGCCGACACGAGGGAGCGGAAGATCGGTGAGTTCGTCGCGATGCTGGCGCGGCAGGAGACCGTCTACCCGCAGCGGGCGAAGCCCGACTAGGGTCGCTGCCATGACCAAATGGGAGTACCTGACGGCGCCGATCCTCACGCACGCCGCGAAGCAGATCCTGGACAACTTCGGCTCCGAGGGGTGGGAGCTCGTGCAGATCGCGCCGGGCATGAACCCCGAGAACAACGTGGGCTACTTCAAGCGTCCCCTGGAGTCCTGATGACGCACCCCGAGGAGAACCTCGCAGAGCTCGGCCTGTCCGTCCCCGAGGTCGCCAAGCCGGTCGCCGTCTACGTGCCCGCCGTGCAGTCCGGCAACCACGTCTTCACCTCCGGCCAGCTGCCGATGCGCTCCGGCGAGCTGATGTACACCGGGAAGGTCGGCGGCGAGGTGTCGCTCGACGAGGCCCTGGAGTGTGCCCAGCAGTGCGCCCTCAACGCCATCGCCGCGGTCAAGGCGGTGATCGGCGACCTGGCGCACGTCAAGCGCGTGGTCAAGGTCGTCTGCTTCGTCGCCTCGATGCCCGACTTCACCGGCCAGCCGGCCGTCGCCAACGGCGTCTCCGAGCTGCTCGGCAAGGTCTTCGGCGACGCGGGCGTCCACGCCCGCTCGGCGGTCGGCGTCTCCGTGCTGCCCCTGGACGCCCCGGTCGAGGTCGAGATCCTCGTCGAGGTCTGAGCCGTGAAGCGACTGCCCCTGCCGGCGCACCTGGTGGAGCACGCCAGGGCTTACGCCGACGGGTCGGGGGAGGCGGCAGAGCCACGCAACGCGGCGACCGTCATCCTCCTCGGTCCCTCCGCCGAGGGGCCGGAGATCTACCTGCTGCGTCGCCAGACGTCGATGGCGTTCGCGGGTGGCATGTGCGTGTTCCCCGGCGGCGGTGTGGACGAGCGCGACGACGACCCTGCGGTGGCGTGGGCCGGTCCCTCACCGGCCGAGTGGGCGTCTCGGCTCGGGGTCGACGAGGACCTCGCCCGCGCGCTGGTCTGTGCGGCGGTGCGCGAGACGTTCGAGGAGTCGGGCGTGCTGCTCGCCGGCCTCGACGCGACCTCGGTGGTCTCCGACACGACCGGCGACGACTGGGAGGCCGACCGGTCCGCGCTCGAGTCGCGCGAGCTGGCGTTCGCCGACTTCCTCGTACGCCGCGGGCTGGTGCTGCGCACCGACCTGCTCGGCGCGTGGTCGGGCTGGCTGACGCCGGTGTTCGAGCCGCGCCGCTACCGCACCTGGTTCTTCGTCGCTGTCGTGCCCGAGGGGCAGCGCACACGCGACGTGTCGACCGAGTCGTCGTCGGTGGCCTGGATGCCGGCCCGTGCGGCGGTGGCCGCGGTGGACGAGGGCGAGATCTTCATGATGCCGCCGACGTGGCTGACGTGCCTCGAGATCGGCGGGTTCTCCACGCCCGACGCCGTGCTCGCCGAGGCGGAGGGGCGAGAGGTCGAGATCTTCATGCCGGAGGTCATCACCGACGGCGAGGGACACATCCTCTCGACCCCGGAGCGCTACGCGGCGCTGATCGCCGACAGATGACGTGGACGGGCGGCTCCTTCGGGGAGCGCGCGGTGTGCGTGCTCGCTCCCAACGCCAACCTGATGACGCTGGACGGCACCAACACCTGGGTGCTGCGCGAGCCGGGAGCCCGCCGCTCGGTCGTGGTCGACCCCGGCCCCTCGATCCTCGAGCACCTCGACGCCGTGGCTGCGGTCGCCGGTGACGTGGCGGTGGTCCTGCTGACGCACCACCACCTCGACCACTCCGAGGCGGCCCGCGAGTTCGCCCAGCGGGTCGGGTGCGGGGTGCGGGCCCTCGATCCCGCTCAACGGCTGGGTTCCGAGGGACTCGCCGGAGGTGACGTGGTGTCGGTGGACGGGCTCGAGGTGCAGGTGGTCGCCACTCCCGGGCACACCGCCGACTCGCTGTCGTTCCTGCTGCCCGCCGAGAGCGCCGTACTCACCGGGGACACGGTGCTCGGCCGCGGCACGACCGTGGTCGCGCACCCCGACGGCGAGCTCGGCGCCTACCTCGACTCGCTCGACCGGCTGCACTCGCTGGCGGCCGCCCACGAGGTCGGCACGATCTGGCCGGGTCACGGCCCGGTGATCGACGACGCGCTGGGGGCCCTGGACTTCTACATCGCCCACCGGCGCGACCGCCTGGCGCAGGTCGAGTCGGCGCTGGGCGGGCTGGAAGGGACCGTCCGCGACCCCGCCCGGAAGATCGTGGAGATCGTGTACGCCGACGTGGATGAGGTGCTGTGGGGAGCTGCCGAGCTGTCGGTGCGCGCGCAGCTCGCCTACCTGGCCCGTTGAGTCGCGCCTCCGTCCTCGTTGAGTCGTGCCCGCGTCCTCGTTGAGTCGTGCCCGCGTCCTCGTTGAGTCGCGCCTACGTCCTCGTTGAGTCGCGCCTACGGACCGGAATCCGTACCCAGGTCGAGCCCGGAGGCGAGCGTCCACAGGGAGCCTCTTCCCCTGCGCGCCCGGAGCCTCGATCCCCGCAGCATCCCGGGGATGACCTCCACATTTCCCACCGAACCGTTCACCACGTCCATGGCCTCGTCGTGGGGCGTCTCCCGCAACGCCTTGGGTGCCGCCGTTGACGAACGTCGCCTGGTCCGGCTCATGTCGGGGCTCTACGTCCGCGCCGACGTGTCCATGACCCCGCTGCTGCGGGCTCGAGCGGCGGCGCTCGTCATCAGCGACCACGCCGTGGTCTGCGACCGTACGGCGGCGTGGATCTGGGGCGTCGAGTGCCACGCGTACGCCGAGCTCGACGGGACGCCGCCCTTGGAGTCGTCGGTGCTCCGGGGACATCGCGCCACCGAGCGACCGGAGGTTCGCGGTGGTACCCGAGACCTGCGCGACGACGACTGGGTGCTGGTCGAGGGCCTGCGGGTGACGACACCGCTGCGCACCGCCCTGGATCTCGGTTGCTCGCTACCGCGTCGAACGGCCTTCGCGGTCATGGAGGCGCTCATGCGTGCCCACGGGTTCACCCGGGCCGACCTGCGGCGGATGTTGCCGCGTTACTTCCGCCGACGGGGAGTGGTCCAACTGCGCCAGCTCGTCCCACTGGTCAGGGCCGACGCCGAGTCGCAGCGGGAGTCCTGGGCGCGGCTCGCGATCGTCGATCACGGGTTGCCGGAGCCGGTTGCCCAGTTCTGGGTCACCGAGGCCGGCCGGCCGGTCTTCCGCCTCGACCTGGCGTACCCGCGTGCCCGCATCGCCGTCGAGTACGACGGTGAGGAGTGGCACACCAGTGAGCGCGACCGGTCCCGGGATCAGCGCCGTCGCGCGTGGCTCGAGGAGCGGGGATGGGTGGTCGTCGTACTCACGAAGGAGTCGTTCGCCGACGGCGACCCGTGGGTGGCTGACCTCGCGGCACTGCTGCGGCGTCGCAACGTCGCGTGAGGCGCGACTCGACGAGGACGGAGGCGCGACTCGACGAGGACGGAGGCGCGACTCGACGAGGACGGAGGCGCGACTCGACGAGGACGGAGGCGCGACTCAACGGTCAGCGAGCCCGGCGTCCGAGGCGTTCGACGTCCATGATCACCACGGAGCGGGGCTCCAGCCGCACCCAGCCGCGGGAGGCGAAGTCGGCGAGCGCCTTGTTGACCGTCTCGCGGGACGCGCCCACCAGCTGGGCGAGCTCCTCCTGGGTGAGGTCGTGGTGCACGTGGACGCCGTCGTCGGCGGTGCGACCGAAGCGGTCGGCGAGGTCGAGGAGCTGCTTGGCCACCCGGCCGGGCACGTCGGAGAACACCAGATCGGCGACGACGTCGTTGGACTTGCGCAACCGGCCGGCCAGCTGGGCGAGCAGCCCGCGGGCGACCATCGGGCGACCGTCGAGCCAGCGCAGCAGGTCCGAGTGGGACAGCGAGGCGAACGTGGTGTCGGTGACGGCGGTGACCGTGGCCGAGCGCGGACCGGGGTCGAACAGCGACAGCTCGCCGAACATCTGGCCGGGACCCATGATCGCGAGCAGGTTCTCACGGCCGTCGGAGGAGGACCTGCCGAGCTTCACCTTGCCGTCGGTGACGATGTAGAGCTTGTCGCCGGAGTCGCCCTCGTGGAACAGCACCTCGCCTCGGCGCAGCGACGTCTCGACCATCGAGCCGCGCAGCGCGGTGGCCGCCTCGTCGTCGAGGGCGCTGAACAGCGGCGCCTGACGCAGTACGTCGTTGTCCACGGATCCTCCAGTCGTTGACGCGCCCGTCCGGGCGTCCGACGCATCCTATCCAGTGCGATGGGTCACAGTGCCATCAGCGGCTCCGAGACGGCGGCGCTCGCCTGGGCGTGGGGGTGTCGGTGTTGCGCCGTACTCTGGGCGGGTGCCTGCCGCCACCCCGACCACCCGTCCAGACCGGGGGCGTCCCGACACCACCGTCGTACGACGTGCCCGCAAGGTCGACCGGTTGCTCGCCGAGACCTACCCCGACGCCGGCTGCGAGCTCGACTTCGACAACCCGTTCGAGCTGCTCGTCGTCACCGTGCTCTCGGCGCAGACCACCGACCGGCGGGTCAACACCGCCCGGCCGGCGATCTTCGCCGCCTATCCCGACGCCCGCGCGATGGCCGCCGCCCCGCGCGAGCACCTCGAGCAGCTCGTCGGCCCGCTCGGCTTCTTCCGGGCCAAGACCGAGTCGCTGCTCAAGCTCAGCGCCGCGCTGGTGGCCGACCACGACGGCGAGGTGCCGGCCACGCTCGACGAGCTCGTGAAGCTGCCGGGAGTGGGTCGCAAGACCGCCAACGTCGTGCTCGGCAACGCCTTCGACGTCCCGGGCCTCACCGTCGACACCCACTTCGGGCGGCTCGTGCGTCGGCTCGGCTGGACCAGCGAGACGGACCCGGTGAAGGTCGAGCACGCCATCGCCGAGCTGTTCCCCAAGCGCGACTGGACGATGCTGTCCCACCACCTCATCTGGCACGGCCGCCGCCGCTGCCACGCCAAGAAGCCGGCGTGCGGCGCGTGCCCCGTGGCCAGGCTCTGCCCGGCGTACGGCGAGGGGCCGACCGACCCGGTCGTGGCGGCCGCCCTGGTCAAGACCCAGGGGCCGGCGTGAAGCGGGCCGCCATCGGGCTCGTGGTGGTGCTGGCGGGTGTGCTGGCGGCGGTGCTGGTGTTCGTGTCGGTGCGCGACGACCAGCCCGACCGCAAGGCGCTCCCGCAGCCGTTGCCCGCGCAGAGCCTGGCCGCGTTCGAGTCCGACAGCGAGCCGCTCGAGCTCGCCGACCTGCGAGGGCCCGCGGTCCTCAGCTTCTGGGCCTCGTGGTGCGCGCCGTGCCGCGCCGAGCTGCCGGTGCTGGAGGCGTTCCACCAGCAGCACGCCGACCGAGTCGACATGATCGGCATCGACTTCCAGGACCCGCAGACCGCGAAGGCCGCCAGGCTCATCGAGCAGACCGGGGTCACCTACCCGCTCTACGCGGACTTCCAGGGTGACCTCAACGCGCTGGCGCCGTTCCCCGCCCTGCGCGGGCTGCCGTTCATCGCGCTGGTCGACGAGAGGGGCGAGGTGGTCCACCAGGAGTTCGGGGTCATCGAGAGCGTGGCCGAGCTCGAGACCCTGGTGCAGACGCATCTCGGGGTCGGCGCGTGACGGCGCTGCCCGGGCTGCCGACCTGGCTCCAGCCCGTCGTCGCCGGCGCCGCCAGCATCACGGTGGACGACCTGACCCGCTTCAAGCCGCCCGGCGGCGACGAGCCGCGCCGCAGCGCCGTGCTCATGCTCTTCGCCGACGGCGACCGGGACGGCGAGGGCGAGCTGCTCCTCACCGAGCGGGCCCACCACATGCGCTCGCACCCCGGCCAGGTGTCGTTCCCCGGCGGGATGATCGACCCGGGGGAGACGCCCGTCCAGGCGGCCCTGCGCGAGGCGGACGAGGAGATCGGTCTCGACCCGAGCGGCGTCGAGGTCCTCGCCGAGCTGCCCGAGCTGTGGCTGCCGCCGAGCAACTTCGCAGTAACCCCGGTCCTGGGCTACTGGCGCAAGCGCGGTCTGGTGGGCATCGCCAGCCCCGACGAGGTGCACGCCATCCACCACGTCTCCATCGCCGAGCTGCTCGACCCCGCGCACCGCATCTCCGTGCGGCACCCCAGCGGCTGGGTCGGCCCGGGGTTCCTCATCGGCCCCGACCGCGAGGTCATCTTGTGGGGCTTCACCGCCGGCATCATCTCCCGGCTCTTCGACCACCTGGGCTGGGGCACCGACTGGGACCGCACCAAGATGAGTGACCTCCCCGACTACATGCTCCAGAGTGATCCGTCCAGCGCCGACCTCCGCAGGTTCGTGCAGAACACCGAGTTCCGGGAGCGCGAGTGAACCTCCTCGACTGGCTCCTGCTCGCCCTCGCGGGCATCTATGCCCTGTCGGGCTACTGGCAGGGGTTCGTCACGGGAGCGTTCGCGACGGCGGGCCTGCTCCTCGGCGGCCTCTTCGGCATCTGGCTGGCGCCGGTCGCGCTCGGCGATGCCAGCCCGTCCATGTGGGTCTCGCTGGGTGCGCTGTTCATCGTCATCGTCTCCGCCTCCCTCGGCCAGGCAGTGCTGCAGTACGCCGGCGCGCGGATCCGCGACGCGATCACGTGGCAGCCTGTGCGGGCGCTCGACGCGATCGGCGGCGCCGCGCTCAGCGCGGTCGCCGTGCTCCTCGTCGCCTGGGCCCTCGGCGTGGCCATCTCGGGGTCGCGCATCGTCGGAGTGACCGCGCTGGTGCGCAACTCGACCGTGCTCGCCCAGGTCGACAAGACCCTGCCGACCAGCGCCGACGGGGTGCTGCGCGCGTTCAACAACGTGGTCGGCACGACGTTCTTCCCGCGCTACCTCGAGCCGTTCGCGAGCGAGCGCATCGTCAACGTCGGGCCCGGGCCGAGGCGCCTGCTCACCGATCCCGACGTCCAGGCCGCCTCCGCCAGCGTGCTCAAGGTGCACGGCACCAACTCCTGCGGCAACGGCATCGAGGGCAGTGGGTTCCTCTACGCCCCCGACCGGCTGATGACCAACGCCCACGTCGTGGCCGGGGTCAGCGAGCCCGACGTGCTCCTCGACGCGGGTCCCGTGCCCGCCGAGGTCGTCTACTACAACGAGGACCTCGACGTGGCCGTCCTCGAGTTCGAGTCGGACGGTCTGCCGACGCTGGTGTTCGACCGGGACGCGCAGGCCGGCGACGGGGTGGCGATCCTGGGCTATCCGCAAGACGGTCCGTACGACGTCCAGGTCGCACGCCTGCGCGCCGAGCAGCGGCTGCGATCACCCGACATCTACGGCAATGGCACCGTGCTGCGTGAGGTGTTCTCACTGCGCGGGCTGGTCAGGCCGGGCAACTCCGGCGGGCCGATCGTCACGTCCGAGGGTCGAGTGGCCGGAGTCGTGTTCGCGGCCTCGGTCACCGACACGCAGACCGGTTACGCCCTCACCAGTGACGCGGTCGCAGAGAGCGCGGCCCTCGGGCTCACCGCCAGCCGATCCGTCGACACGGGCGGCTGCGCCAGCTGAGGCACCCTCACTTGTGGGTGAGGGCCTTCTTCGTCTCCTGGGCCTGGTGGATCGCCTTCTGGGGACCCCTGACCTGCTTGACCTTGCGGACCCCGATCCAGGCCAGCAGGCCCGCCACCAGCAGGTAGAAGCCGGTCACGATGAGGAACGCCCAGTGCAGGTCGAGGCCCGAACCGTTCCAGTGGATCAGGTAGGCCAGCGCCGTGGAGAACATGATGATCGCCAACAGCGCCAAGAAGCCCGCCACGGCGAAGAGGCCGATGCCGGTGCCGCCGGCCTTGACGCTGATCTTGAGCTCGGACTTCGCGAGCTGGATCTCCTTCGAGATCAGTGTCGAGATGTCGCGGCTCGCGTCGTGGACCAGTCGGCCGATGGTCGGATCGGTGTCCTTGACCGGTTCCATGGGACCCCTCGTCAGGCTCGTGTCTTCGCGCTCGTGTCGCGGGCGTACGACAGGCGATCCAGCAGGTCTCGACCCTACACAAGGAGCGAGCGTGGGTGGTGCGGGAGTACCACGTAGGCTCTGCGGCAGGTGAGCCGGGAAGTCTGGTCGGCAACCCCGTCGTCGACCCCTGAGAGCCCACATGACCTCCGGCAGCAACCCGCTCGAGCGCGGACCGCAGAAGCGGTTCCTGATCCCCAGCGGCGACCCCGGCGAGAACACATTCCTCGGTGACATCTTCCGCCGGGAGACCGTCGGTGGAGTCGTCGCCCTGATTGCCGCGACACTGGCCGTCGTGTGGGCGAACTCGCCGTGGGGAGCTGCCTACCTCGACCTGCGCGAGATGAAGATCGGTCCACTGGACCTCGAGCACTGGGCGGCCGACGGCGCGCTGACGGTGTTCTTCTTCGTAGCCGGTCTCGAGCTCAAGCGTGAGTTCGTGGTCGGCTCCCTCCGAAAGCCCGTCGACGCCGCCGTACCCGTCGTCGCTGCGATCTGCGGTGTCGCCCTGCCGGCGCTGATCTTCCTGGTCATCAACCTCACCAGCGACGCGGGTGAGCCGGGCGGCTGGGCGATCCCGGCGGCGACCGACATCGCCTTCGCGCTGGCCGTGCTGGCCGTCGTGGGCTCCAACCTGCCGACCTCGCTGCGGGCGTTCCTGCTCACTCTCGCGGTCGTAGACGACCTGATCGTCATCGTGATCATCGCGGTGTTCTACACCTCGTCCCTGCACCTCGGGGCCCTGGCCCTGGCCGGCGTCGGGTTCGGCGTGTGGGCGATCGCCCAGCACTACCGGGTGAGCTCGCCGTTCTTCTACGTGCCACTTGCCCTCTTCGCCTGGTGGTTCACCCACGAGAGCGGGATCCACGCCACGATCGCCGGCGTGGTGCTCGGACTCCTGACGCGGGTGCGGCCGGACAAGCACGAGCGGCGCAGCCCCGCCGAGCGCCTGGAGCACGTGATCTCGCCGATGTCGGCTGCGATCGCCGTCCCCTTCTTCGCCTTCATGTCGGCCGGCGTCGTCATCTCCGGCTCGTTCGGCGAGCTCGCCTCGTCGCCCGTGGTGCTCGGCGTCGTCCTGGGTCTCGTGATCGGCAAGCCGATCGGCGTCTTCGGCGGCGCCTGGCTGCTGACCCGCTTCACGGGGGCGCAGCTCAACGAGGACCTGATCTGGCGAGAGGTGATCGGCGTGGCCGTGCTGGCCGGCGTCGGGTTCACCGTCTCGCTGCTCGTGGCCGACCTGTCGTACACCGGTGAGCTGCGTGAGCAGGCGAAGACCGCGGTCCTTGCCGGCTCACTGATCGCTGCGGTCGGCGGCGCCCTGATGCTGGGGCACCGCGACCGGTTCCACTTCACGCCCTAGGACGGGATCGGTCCGGGCCGCCGGGCACGGCAGCCCGGACGCCTCCGGTCAGCCCTCGTCGGCGGCCCCGGACCCCTCCTTCTTCTTGATCAGGTCCATGACCGTGGAGTCGGCGAGGGTGGTGACGTCGCCGACCTCGCGGTGCTCGGCGACGTCCTTGAGGAGTCGGCGCATGATCTTGCCGGAGCGGGTCTTCGGCAGCTCGGGCACGACCATGATCTGGCGCGGCTTGGCGATCGCGCCGATCTCCTTCTGCACGTGCCGGCGCAGCTCCTCGACGATGTCGGCGCCGCCGTCGCCCGCGGAGTCGCGCAGAATCACGAAGGCGCACACGGCCTGTCCGGTGGTCTCGTCCGCGGCACCGACGACGGCCGCCTCGGCGACCTTGGGGTGCGAGACGAGGGCCGACTCGATCTCGGTGGTGGACAGGCGGTGCCCGGAGACGTTCATGACGTCGTCGACCCGCCCGAGCAGCCAGATGTCGCCGTCGTCGTCCTTCTTGGCCCCGTCGCCGGCGAAGTAGAACCCCTGCTTGCGAAAGCGAGACCAGTACGTCTCCTTGAAGCGGTCGTCGTCGCCCCACAGGGTGCGCAGCATCGCCGGCCACGGCTGCTTGATCACCAGGTAGCCGCCGGAGCCGTTGGGCACGGAGCTGCCGTCGTCGTCGACGACGTCGGCCTCGATGCCGGGCATCGCGGTCATGGCGGAGCCCGGCTTGCCGGCCGTGACGCCCGGCAGCGGCGAGATCATCAGCTGACCGGTCTCGGTCTGCCACCAGGTGTCGACGATCGGGCACCGGTCGCCACCGATGACCTCGCGGTACCACATGTAGGCCTCGGGGTTGATGGACTCACCCACCGAGCCGAGCAGCCGCAGCGACGACATGTCGTACTCGTCGGGGATCTCGCGGCCCTGCTTCATGAAGGTCCGGATGGCGGTCGGCGCGGTGTAGAAGATCGTCACGCCGTACTGCTGGATGATCTCCCACCAGCGGCCCTTGTGCGGGGAGTCGGGCGTGCCCTCGTACATCACCTGGGTCGCGCCGTTGGCGAGCGGTCCGTAGACCAGGTAGGAGTGGCCGGTGACCCAGCCGACGTCGGCGGTGCACCAGAAGACGTCGGTCTCGGGCTTGAGGTCGAAGGCGGCCCAGTGGGTGTACGCCGTCCCGGTGAGGTAGCCGCCGGTCGTGTGCAGGATGCCCTTCGGCTTGCCGGTCGTGCCGGAGGTGTACATGACGTAGAGGGGGTGCTCGGAGTCGTGCATCTCGGGCTCGTGCTCGGCCGAGGCGGTGTCGACCACGTCGTGCCACCAGACGTCCCGGTCGTCGACCCAGCCGTCGCTGCCCAGGTCCTGGCCGGTGCGGCGGACGACGAGCACCTTCTCGATCTTGTCGGTCTTGCGGCAGGCCTCGTCGACCGCCGGCTTCAGTGCGGAGGGCGAGCCGCGGCGGTAGCCGCCGTCGGAGGTGATGACGACCTTGGCGCCGCAGTCATCGACGCGAGAGGCCAGGGCATCGGCCGAGAAGCCCCCGAACACCACGGTGTGCGGGGCGCCGAGCCGAGCGCAGGCCAGCATCGCCACGACCGTCTCGGGGATCATCGGCATGTAGATCGCGACCCGGTCACCCTTGGCCACGCCCAGGTCGGTGAGTGCGTTGGCGGCCTTGCAGACCTGGTCCTTGAGGTCGGCGTAGGTCAGGTCACGGGTGTCGTCGGCGGGCTCGCCCACCCAGTGGATGGCCACCTTGTCGCCGTTGCCGGCCTCGACGTGCCGGTCGACGCAGTTGTACGCCGCGTTGATGGTGCCGCCGACGAACCACTTCGCGAACGGCGGGTTGTCCCAGTCGAGGACGCGGTCCCACTTCTGGCCCCAGCTGAGGCGTTCGGCCGCGGCCGCCCAGAAAGCGTCACGGTCCTCCGCGGCCCGCGCGTAGGCCTCCGCCTTGACGTTGGCGTCGGCGGCCAGTGCCTCGGGCGGCGGGAACCGGCGATCTTCTTTAAGCAGGTTGGAGAGCGTCTCGTCAGCCATGGCGGTGAACCTACTCCTGGTGGGTTGCTTCTCGGTTGGGGTGTGGAGGGGCGGGCGGGCCGTCCCGACGGCGTCGTGCGACGCCGCCGGGACGGCCACGCCACGCCTTCAGTGGATGACCGCAGCCTCGGAGCCGGCGCCGGTGAGGGCGCGGACCTCGAGCTCTGTGTAGCGCTCCACGGCGTCCGGCTCGGTCGAGAGCCTGGAGCCGACGTAGCCGAGCAGGAACCCGATCGGGATCGACACGATGCCGGGGTTCTCCAGCGGGAACCACGAGATGTCGATGCTGGCCGGCAGGAGCGACAGGTTCTTGCCGGTCGCGTCGAGGCCCTTGCCGGACATGATCGGGCTGAAGATGACCAGCCCGACCGAGGAGATCAGCCCGCCGTAGATGCTCCAGACGGCCCCGCGCGTGTTGAACCCCTTCCAGAACATGTTGTAGACGATCGCCGGCAGGTTGGCCGACGCCGCGATCGCGAACGCCAGTGCCACCAGGAAGGCGATGTTGAGCTTCTGTGCCGGGATGGCGAGCAGGATGGCGATCAGGCCGATGACACCGGCTGCGATGCGGGCCACCTTGAGCTCCTCCTTCTCGGTGGCCTGCCCCTTGCGCCACACGCTGTTGTACAGGTCGTGCGCCACGCTGGCGCTGGAGGTGAGCGTCAGGCCGGCGACCACGGCGAGGATGGTCGCGAACGCCACGGCTGCGATGACCGCGAGCAGGACCGCGCCACCTGTCGTCCCGGCACCACCACCCACTGTCTCGGCGAGCAGGGGCGAGGCCAGGTTGCCGCCGGAGGCGGTGACCCGCTCCATGTCGCCATCGTTCAGGAGGGCCGCGGCGCCGAAGCCGAGGACCAGCGTGAACAGGTAGAAGACTCCGATCAGACCGATCGCCCAGAGCACCGACTTCCGCGCGTCACGCGAGGTGGGCACGGTGTAGAAACGGATCAGGATGTGCGGCAGTCCGGCCGTGCCCAGCACGAGGGCGATGCCGAGGCTGAGGAAGTCGAGCTTGCTGGTGAACGACGCGCCGTACTTCAGCCCGGGCTCGAGGAACGCCTGGCCCTTGCCGCTGTTGCTCGCGGCCGCGCCGAGCAGGTCGGAGAGGTTGAAGTGGAACTTCGCGAGGACGAGGACCACGATCACGGCCGACCCGGCCATCAGCAGGACCGCCTTGACGATCTGGACCCAGGTGGTGCCCTTCATGCCTCCGACGGTGACGTAGAAGACCATCAGGATGCCGACCGCGAAGATCGTCAGGTTGATCATGAACTGGCTGTCGATGCCGAGCAGCAGCGACACGAGCGCGCCGGCGCCGACCATCTGGGCGAGCAGGTAGAAGATGGACACGACGACCGTGGACAGGGCGGCGGCCTGGCGCACCGGGCGCTGCTTCATCCGGTAGGCGAGCTGGTCGGCCATCGTGTAGCGGCCGGAGTTGCGCAGCATCTCGGCGACGAGGAGCAGCGCGACCAGCCAGGCCACCAGGAAGCCGATGGAGTAGAGGAACCCGTCGTAGCCGGACAGCGCGATGGCGCCGGAGATGCCGAGGAACGACGCGGCCGACATGTAGTCGCCGCCGATGGCCAGGCCGTTCTGGAAGCCGCTGAAGTTGCGGCCGCCGGCGTAGTAGTCGGCGGTGCCGCTGTTCTGCCGGCTGGCCCAGAACGTGATGCCGACGGTCAGCGCGACCACGGCGAGGAAGAGGGTCGTGGTGAGGGCCTGGTGGCTGGCTGCCATGACGGCGATCTGCGTGCTCATGCGCGACGTCCCTTCTCGTACTCGTCATTGAGGTCCCGCGCCAGGGGGTCGAGCTTGGCGTTGGAGTAGTTGCTGTAGAGCCAGGCCAGGGCGAACGTCGTGGCGAACTGCAGCAGTCCGAAGACGAGGGCGACGTTGATGTTGCCGACGATCGTGATGCTCATGAAGTCGGGCGCCCAGTTCGACATGACGACGAACAGGAGGTACCAGATGAGGAAGGCGATGGTGGCCGGGAAGACGAACGCCCGGTAGCGGCGCCGCAGCTCGGTGAACTCCTCGGTCTCGTGGAGACGGTCGTAGACCGGGTCGTGGCGGGCTGCCTGGTCGTGGTCGTGCTTGGCCGTGTCTCTGGCCGAGTCGGATGAGTCTGGAGTCACCGGGGTGTGTCCCTTCCGTGCGCAGAGTCGGCCACGTGTGTGACCGCCATCACCGTCGCGCAGTCACGGGCGAGCCGGGCAGGGGCGCGGCCGGTCCGCTCGGTCAGCGGGTGACCGACATCGGTCAGCGGTCGGTGTGGCGCGACGAGCGGTCGTCGTGGACGGCTCGCCCCCGATCGAGCGGCACGGCCTCCGGCGTGTGCAGGCGCACCATGAACCTGCCGGCGTGGGCCGGTGCGCTGTTGCGGGTGGCCAGGCTGACGAGCACCATGGTGGCGACGGCGGCGGGGACGCTCCACGCCGCCGGCTGGCCGAGGAGTACGGCGACCCACCCGGTGGTCGCGCTGGAGCCGAGGGTCCAGACGACGCCCAGGCCCGACCCCAGACCCCCGACCGCGAGCCCGGCGAGGGCGCCGCGCGGTGTCAGGCCACGCCACCAGATGCCGAGCACCAGCAGCGGGCAGAACGTCGAGGCCGAGACGGCGAAGGCCAGGCCGACGGCTCGGGCCACGCCGACCCCGGGCGCGGCCAGCGCCAGCACGCAGGGCACGAGCACGGCGATCACTGCGCCGACCCGGAAGGCCGTCACCCCGCTCAGCCGACGCTCGCCGAAGCGCCGTCCGGTGACGTCCTGTCCGAGCACGCCGGCCACGGCGATGGCCAGACCGGACGACGTGGAGAGGAAGGCGGCGAACGCGCCGGCCGTGACGAGCCCGGTCAGCAGCTCACCGCCGATCCCCGGCACCATCAGCCGTGGCAGCTCGAGCACCAAGGCATCCGACCGGCCCGGCACCGCGAGCTGGGGGGCGTAGATGCGGCCCAGGGCGCCGTACACGGGTGGGAGCAGGTAGAAGACGCCGAGCAGGGCCAGCACCGCCAGGGTCGTGCGGCGGGCGGCCCGGCCGTCGGGGTTCGTGTAGAAGCGCACGACCACGTGCGGCAGGCCCATCGTCCCGAGGAAGGTCGCGATGATCAGCGAGTAGGTGACGTAGAGACCTTCGACCCCACCGTCACCGAGCGGCAGCGACCAGGCGCCGGCGCCGCCGGACGCGCCGCCGGACGCGCCGTCGGCGCGGGGCCTCGGCGCCCCGTCGCCCAGCCACACGGAGAGCAGCACGAACGCCGGGACCAGCAGCGCGGTCAGCTTGAGCCAGTACTGGAAGGCCTGCACGAACGTGATGCTGCGCATGCCGCCCGAGGTCACGTTGGCGACCACGACGAGCCCCACGACCACGGGACCGAGCCATCTCGGCGCGCCGGTCGCCGCGCTCAGCGTCAGCCCCGCGCCCTGGAACTGGGGCATGAGGTACAGCCAGCCGATCGTCACCACCAGGATCGAGCAGGCGGTGCGGACCGCCCGGGAGCCCAGCCGCGCCTCGGCGAAGTCGGGCAGTGTGTAGGCGCCCGAGCGCCGGAGCGGGGCGGCGACCAGGACCAGCAGGACGAGGTAGCCGGCGGTCCAGCCGACCGGGTACCAGAGCATGTCGGCGCCGAAGACGAGCACCAGGCCGGCGACGCCGAGGAAGGACGCGGCGGAGAGGTACTCGCCACCGATCGCGGACGCATTGAGGCCCGGCCGCACGGTGCGCGACGCCACCAGGAAGTCGCTGGTGGTGCGGGAGAAGCGCAGCCCCCACGTGCCGATCGCCAGTGTCGCGATGGTGACGAGGGTGACGGCGACGATGCCGGGCAGGGCGTTCATGCGGCGTCCCCGGCGGTCCTCATCGCTCGATCTCCTCGACCAACGACGCGAAGTCGCGCTCGTTGGCCTCGGCCGACCGCACGTAGCGCCAGCCCAGGAACAGCAGCCACGGATAGACCAGGAACCCGATCAGCAGCCAGGACAGCGGGACCCCCCAGGCATGCAGGCCCGCCAACCCGGGGGAGAGGTGGAAGACCAGCGGCAGGCTGCCGACCGTGACGGCGAGCAGGGCGAGGATCCGCAGGGCCAGCACACCCTGCTCGCGCAGCAGCGAGCCCATGTAGATCGCTCCCACGCGGGTGCCGGCGTCGATCTCGCCGGTGCCGGCCCGGCGTGGAGGAGTGCGACGACGCGGTGGCCCGGTGACCCGGACCCGCTCCGGCGGCTGGTCGCTCACGGCCTGCGCCGGGTCAGCAGCTCGCGCAGCTCGCGGGTGTGGCGCCGGCTCACCCCGAGCTCCTGCGGCGCCGCGGCGTCACCGACGACGACACTCGCCCGGCCCTGCTCCATCCGCAGCTCGCGCACGTGCGCCAGCGCGACCAGCAGCGACCGGTGGATGCGCACGAACCCGGCCGGCCCCCACTCCCGCTCCAGCGTCGTCAGCGGGGTGCGCAGGAGGTGGGAGCCGGTGGCGGTGTGCAGTCGCGCGTAGTCGCCCTGCGCCTCCACGTGCGTGATGTCGGCGCGGTCGATGAAGCGGGTGACGCCGCCACGCTCGACGGCGATGGACGTGCCGTCGGAGGGCTGCGGGCTGCGGCCGCCCTCGACCACGCGTCGTACCGCCTCGGCGAGGCGCTCCTCCCGCACCGGCTTGAGCACGTAGTCGACGGCATCCAGCTCGAACGCCTCGACCGCGTGCCCGTCGTGGGCGGTGACGAAGACGATCGGCGGCGGGTCCCGGAACCGCGACAGCACCTGCGCCAGGTCGAGACCGGACAGGCCGGGCATCGAGATGTCGAGGAAGACCGCATCCACCGTGGTCTCCCGCAGCACGTGCAGCGCCTCGGTGGCGGAGTCGCAGGTGAGCACTCCGCCGACGCGTGGGTCGCGGTGGAGCAGGAACGAGAGCTCGTCGAGCGCCGGGCGCTCGTCGTCGATGACCAGCACGGTGAGCAGGTTCGGCGGGTGGCTCATGGGTGGACTCCCGGGGCGAACTTCGGCACCCGCACGATCACCTTGGTGCCGGCGCCCGGCGCGGTCTCGACCGCCAGACCGTAGTCGTCGCCGAAGGCGTTGCGCAGCCGTGCGTCGACGTTGCCGAGGCCGACCGAGTCGAGCTCTGCGTCCCCGGCGAGCGCGCGGCGTACCTTCTCGGGGTCCTCGCCGACGCCGTTGTCCTCCACCTCGATGACGCACTCCTGCCCGATGTCGCGGGCCACGATCTGGAGCCGGCCGACGCCGTCCGTGCCCTCGAGCCCGTGCCGTACGGCGTTCTCGACGAGCGGCTGGATGCACAAGAACGGCACCGACACGGGCAGCACCTCCGGCGCGATGCGCAGCGTCACCTCGAGCCGGTCACCGAAACGGGCCTGCTCGAGCATCAGGTAGCGCTCGATCGACCGCAGCTCCTCGGCGAGCGTCGTGAACTCCCCGTGCGAGCGGAAGGAGTAGCGGGTGAAGTCGGCGAACTCCAGCAGCAGCTCGCGGGCCCGGTCGGGATCGGTGCGCACGAAGCTCGCGATCGCCCCGAGCGAGTTGTAGATGAAGTGCGGGCTGATCTGTGCGCGCAGCGCCCGCACCTCTGCCTCCATGAGCCGGGTCCGCGAAGCGTCGAGCTCCGCGAGCTCGAGCTGCCCCGAGACCCAGACCGCGACCTCGTGGGTGGCGCGCAGCAGGCTGCCGGTGGGGTACGGCGTCAGCGCGATGAGGGTGCCCACCACCCGGTCCTCGACGGTGAGCTGGGTCGCCACCGCGTGCCGAACCCGGCAGCCCGGCAGATCGCAGCCGAGGTCGGCGACAGGGGAGGTGTCCTGGTCGAGGGCCGACGCGATCAGCTCGGGCACCTGCGCGTCGTGGTGGCTGCCCACGCCGTCCCAGGCAAGCAGCCCGGCGGTGTCGGTGAGGGCCAGCGCCGGGGTGTCGAGCAGCGCACGCAGGTGGGGGACGGCGCGCTCGGCGCTGGCCGTCGTCAGGCCCTCACGCAGTGCGGGCGCGGCCAGCCCGGCGGTGTGGAGCGTGCGGAACGTGGCCCGGTCGGCGTCGGTGCCCAGATGGGTGCGACGCCATCGGCGGGGGCTCATGGGAGCAAGGTACCCATGAGACCGCCCGCTGCCCCGCGCGTCAGGACTCGCAGCTCTTGCGCTTCTCCGCGCGGCACTTGTCCTTGTACTTGCGCCCGTCGGCCCGGTCGTGGCCCTTGCCGCCGATCAGCACGTCCTTGCCGCTGGTCCCGATCAGCTTGTCGTGCCCCTTTCCGCCGACGAAGCGGGCCCTCGGCCGGCAGACGAGCGGACCGGACGAGCCCTCGAGGTAGTCCTTCCCCTTGAGGCCCTTCCCGGCGAGGTGGCAGCCACGGAGCAGCAGCCGGTTGGCCGCGCTGCTGCCCTTGGCGGTGGCCCTCGTCGCGGTGAGCGTGGCGTTCTGGAAGTTCACGACCGCGGCCTCGCCGTAGGCGCCCGGGTCGCCGACGTCGAAGCGCGCCTTCGTCAGGTCGACCGAGAGCGTGCTCGCCGGCGACGCGGCGACGAACGTGTTGGTGCCGAGCCCGCCGTCGTACACGCTGCCGATCGCGGTCTCGGGGTCGATGGTGACGCTGTCGTTGCCGGCGCCCATCGAGACCGATGCCCGGCCGTGCGCCGTGAGGGTCGCCGGGTCGGAGATGTCGAGGAACTCGGCCGCGTCGCTGCCGAGGAACTGGAACGTGCCCGCGGTCGGGATCAGGTCGAACCGCTCCATCGACGTCCAGTTGAGGAGGTTGCGGTCGCCGCGGCGGCCGACGCCGGTGGTGTTGTCGAGGATCCAGTCGCCCTTGCCGGAGAGGTCCAGGTAGACGAGGTCGTTTCCGAGGCCGCCGGCCAGTGCGCCGGCCTTGAGCGCCTCACTGCCCTTGAAGTCGACCACGTCGTCGCCGTCGCCGAGGTCGATGGTGTCGCCGTTCGGCTGGTCGTGGGCGCCACTCACGACGACGTCGTTGCCGCCGTAGGTGAGCACCGTGTCGGCGTCGTCGTCGTTGGTCGCGGCGACCCCGAACGTGGTGACAGTGTCGGCGCCGTTGCCGCCGAAGAAGCGGTCGTCGCCCTGACCGAGGAAGACCGTGACCGCGGAGCCGCCGGACCCGATGGCGTCGACCGTGTCGCTGCCCCCCGCCGCGTCGACGTACGGCGTGCCGCCGGTGACGCAGATCAGGTCGTCGCCGGCCAGCCCACTCACCACGCTCGCGCCGTTGGTGACCATGACGTCACGGTCGGTCGTGCCGGTCAGCGGCAGACCGGGGGTGCCGACCAGGGTCGCGGTGGTGCCGCGGCAGGTGTCGACCTTCGCCTCGGCGACCGTGGCGACGCTGAGACCGGCGATCAGCAGTGCCCCGGCGCCGCATCCCGTGGCGATCCGGCTGATGGTGGAGTTGTGCATGGTGCCCCCTTGCCCGAGCGGATGGGTCGGTGCTTCGCCCTCGTCACCCTGCCACGGGAGGGGCCCGCGGGGCGAGCGTCGTCTCGGGTGCAATTCGCTCCATGTAACGCGGAGTCACGACGACTGGGACACCCGCAGACCGGGCGCCCAGTTGCCCTGACTCCGCGCTGGATGGGCAGGCGGGATGGCACGCGGGATGGGCCGGCTGCATGGGGCCGGGTGGGCGGAGGGTGCTGCGGTGCGGCTACCGGAAGTCGATCAGCAGCATGTC
The DNA here is from genome assembly GCA_963807335.1 of uncultured Actinomycetota bacterium. Lineage (GTDB taxonomy): Bacteria > Actinomycetota > Actinomycetes > Propionibacteriales > Nocardioidaceae > Nocardioides. The sequence goes on along the minus strand of CAWEBT010000013.1, from coordinate 343,210 downwards.
GGTGTCGGTGCCGTCCGAGGTGAACGGTCCGATCCGGCCGGCCTCGTCGGCGTCGTCGTCGACCGAGGTCGTCGCCGACGGCTCGCGGGCGCTGCCGCCGTGGTCGATCACCTGGGCGCGGAAGCACCGGGCGAGGTAGGGCAGCTGCATGCCGTCCATGCCGCGGCCGAAGTCGGCGTAGAACGCCTGCACCTCGGCCAGCTTGGCCGCGCGCTCCTCGTCGCCGAGCACCGCGATCCGGGAGTGGGAGGCGGCCAGGTCGACGATCGACTCGCGGTTGATGTCCTGCCAGTGCCGGAACTCGGTCTCCTCGACGAAGCCGAACAGCCCCGACTCCTTCACGACGCCGGCCGGGTCGTCCTGGTGCTGGTCGCCGAGGATGGCCTCGAGGCGGCGTACCCACGGGATCTTCCGGTAGGTCTCGTTCCAGACCACGGCCAGGTGCCCGCCCGGCCGGAGCACCCGGGCGAGCTCGGGCAGGGCCACCTCGCTGTCGAACCAGTGGAACGACTGGGCGCACACGACCACGTCGACCGACCGGTCCGGCACGGGCAGGCTCTCGACGCCGGCGACGGACGTGCGCACGGCCGGGAGGTGTTCGGCCAGCACCGCCAGCATCGCCTCGTCCGGCTCCGTGGCATGCACGTCGTGGCCCTGCGCGACCAGCAGGGCGGTGAGCTTGCCGGTCCCCGCGCCCACCTCGAGCACCGAACGGCCCGGGCCGTCGGTGAGCCACTGGCCGGCCTCGGCGGGGTAGCCGGGCCGGCCGCGGTCGTAGGCGCGCGCCACCCGGCCGAACGAGCGGGCCTGCTGTTGGTCGGTCATCGCCGTCAGGCTACTAGGGGCTGTCTCGCAAGTTCTTGGGCGCTTGGCACCCATGCCACGCACCCCGCCCGCGGCGTTGCCGGGGCTTCCGAGACGCACCACTAGCGTGGGCGGGGTGACGACTCCGACCACCGACCCACTGGCCTGGCTGACCTCCCTCGAGGGCGTGCCCTCGTCGTACGCCGCGGTGCGCGACGGCATCGACGCGCTGCTGCGTGACCGGGGACTGCGCCGGACCTCCCCCGAGACGACCGCCGAGTCGCTGCTGCGGGGCGCCCACGCCTCGGCGGTGCTGGAGGGGTCGGCCTCGTCGCTCGACGACGTGCGAGCGGGCGACGGCGACGCGGTGGCACGGGACGCGGTGCGGCTGTCCTCGGAGCTCCTGGGGCTGGCGCCCTCCTTGAGCCGGTCCCCGCTGCAGGCGCTGGCCCGGATCCATGCGCTGGCGGCGCAGGGGTCGGTGGCCGACGACGCGCTCGGCCGCCCCCGCGACGCCGCGTCGGCGGACCGGCTGCGGGCCCTGGCCGACCTGCTGATGACGCCGACCGAGGTCCCGGCGATGCTCGTCGCGGCGGTCGTGCACGCCGACATCGCCTCGGCCGCGCCGTTCGCGTCGCACAACGGACTGGTGGCCCGGGCGGCCGAGCGACTGGTGCTCGTGGCCCGCGGGGTCGACGAGAAGTCGTTGATCGTCCCGGAGGCCGGTCACCTGGCGCTGCGGGCGGAGTACGAGTCCAACCTGGTCGGCTACCGGCAGGGCGGGCAGCGGGGCGTGCACGCGTGGGTGATGTACGCCGCGGAGGCGTACGCGGCCGGTGCGGACGCGAGCCCGTTGCGAGCCAACTGACCCCGGCCCTTGCGCCACCTGCTCGCCTACCGGTTGGGTGAGCGGATGCGCACACTTCTCGGGGCCGTCACCGCCCTCACGCTGGTCATGTTCCCCCTCGCCGCCACCGCGTCCGGACCCGCGCCCGCCGACGGTCCGTCCAAGAAGGACCTGTCGTGGAAGCGGGTCGACGTCGACACCGACCAGGGGCTCCGCGGCCTGGACGCCGTCACCGGCAAGGTCGCCTGGGTCACCGGGAGCGACGGCGGCGTCTGGCGCACCGTGAACGGCCAGGGCTGGAGGGACGTCACGCCCGCCGGCCAGGTCCTGATGTTCCGCGACGTCGAGGCCACGTCCAAGAAGACCGCCCTGGTCCTGGCGATCGGTCCCGGCGAGGAGTCGCAGATCCTGCGCACCGACGACAGCGGCAAGTCGTGGGCCACGACCTTCGTCAACGACGAGCCGAACGCGTTCTACGACTGCATGGGGATGTACCCCAACGGCCGCGACGGGCTCGCGCTCAGCGACCCGGTCGACGGCGAGATGCGGCTGATCCGCACCCGCGACGGCGGCCGGTCCTGGAACCGGGTCGACGCCGCCCGGCTGCCCGCCCCGGTGGCCGACGAGTTCTACTTCGCCGCCAGCGGCACCTGCCTGATCACCTCGGGCAAGCGGGACGCCTGGGTCGTCAGCGGGGGTGCCGCCGCACGGGTCCTGCACTCCACCGACAAGGGCCGCACCTGGGAGGTCGCCGACTCGACGCTCGCCCCGGGTGCCGCCGCCGGCGCCTTCTCGATCGCGGTGCGAGGCGGCAGTCAGGGCGTGCTGGTCGGCGGCGACTTCGAGCAGGAGACCGACGGCACCGACCGCTCGGCGTACCTGTCGAGGAAGGGCAAGTGGAAGAACGGCGGCGACCTGGGCGGCTACCGCTCCGGGGTGGCTTGGCTTCCTGGCACGCGCGCTGCCGCTGTGGCGGTCGGACCCTCCGGCAGCGACCTCACCGTGAACGGCGGCAGGTCGTGGAAGCGCTTCTCCAAGGCCGACTTCGACTCGGTGCAATGCGTGAGGACCGTCAAGGGCCGGGCGTCGTGCTGGGCGTCGGGCGCCGACGGGGCCGTGGGGCGGCTGAAGATCCGCCAGCGCTAGCCGCGGTGCTCCACCCGCACCAGCACGGCCCGGGAGTACGACGGGGACAGGTCCACCTCGAGCACCGGGCCGACGCCGCGGGCGTAGAACTTGTTCTCCAGCAGCTTGGGCTCCAGCGGAGTGGTGTTGGCGGTGTGCAGGAGGCGGCGGAAGAAGCCGGCCGGCACCTCGGCGGCCTCGCTGCGGGCGAGCACCACGGCCCGGTCCTCGGCCTCGTCGCGGAGGTACTCCTCGCGGTAGCTGCAGCCCGGACGCGGCCGGGCGGGGAGCAGCACGCCGGCGTACGCCCCGTCGACACCGTGTCGCCACGAGCCCGCGGTGGAGACGGTCCCGTCCTCGTCGAAGGCGCGGGTGTCCTCGCCGAGGTACCACAGGGAGCCGCGCGAGTCCTGGGCGTACCAGTCGTAGGTGTCCTCCACGATGCGTCCCCCGGAGCGGACGACGTCGTGCACGACCCGGGCCCTGATGCCCGCGATCCGGGTGGTGCGGTGGGTGACGGTGACGGTGACGCGCTGGGTCTTGCCGCCGCCCTTCTCGACGAGGTGCCACACGGTGCCGGGTCGCATCGGCCAGTACGGATGGTCGATGCGGGTGGTGAAGTCGGCAGGGTCGAGCTGCACCGGCTCGCTGCCGGTGGGCAGTGAGCCGCATCGATCGCGGGCGGGCTCGGCGGCACTGCTGCCGGTGGTCGCGGACGCGGCCACCGCCGCCGCCACCGTGAGGGCGGCGAGGGCCGCCCGGGCAGGCGCGCGACTCATGTCACTCGCCCGCGTCTTCGCTGTCGCCCTCGATGACGACGACGCCGTAGGACTCGTCGAGGCGGACGTCGACGGTGGTGCCGTCGGTGCGGGTGACCTCGACCTCCCAGGTGGCGCCGTTCTCGGAGTCGCGCTCGACGCTGTTGGCCCGGCCGCCGCCGGTGGCGTCGAGTGCTGCCCTGGTCGCGTCGTCGGCCTGCTGTGCCGTGAAGTCCTGCGAGCCGGGCTCGGGGTCCTCGCCGGCACCGCTGGCGACGGCGACCCCGCCGGTGATGCTGGCGGCCAGGACGATGCCGCTGGCGGTGGCGATGATGGTCTTCTTCTTCATGAGGGGCTCCTTGGGTGGGACCGGGTGGACGACTCCAGCCTGCGCCCGCGCCGCTGAAGCCCCGCTGAACAGCCTGGTTCAGCGCGCATTCAGAATCGTCGTGGGATCGTGGTGCATGCGGATCCTGGTCGTGGAGGACGACGCGGCGATGGCCGGTGCGGTCCGGCGCGGGCTGGAGGCCGAGGGGTACGCCGTCGACGTGGCCGGCGACGGGATCGAGGGCGAGTGGCTGGCCCAGGAGAACGCCTACGACGCGCTGGTCCTCGACGTGATGCTGCCGGAACTGGCCGGCGACGAGCTGTGCGCCCGGCTCCGCAAGGCCGGCAACTGGGCGCCGATCCTGATGCTCACCGCCCGGTCGGGGGCCGCCGAGGAGGCCAGCGCGCTCGACGCCGGCGCCGACGACTTCCTGGCCAAGCCCTTCTCCTACCTCGTCCTCGTCGCCCGGCTCCGCGCCCTGGTACGCCGCGGGGTCGTCGACCGGCCGACCGTCCTGGTGGCCGGGGACATCCGGCTCGATCCCGCCGGTCACCAGGTGTGGCGCGGCTCGACCGAGGTGGCGCTGACGCCGAGGCAGTTCTCCCTGCTGGAGTTCCTGCTGCGGCGGGCCGGCGAGGTGGTGTCGAAGACGACGATCCTCGAGCACGTCTGGGACTTCGCCTACGAGGGTGATCCCAACATCGTCGAGGTCTACGTCCGCCAGCTGCGCCAGCGGCTGGACTACCCGTTCGACCGGCACAGCCTGCAGACGGTCCGGCTCGTCGGCTACCGGCTGGACCCCGACGGTGGCTGAGCGTCGGTCGCGGTGGGGCACGGTCCGGGCGCGCACGACGCTGCTCGCGACCGCGGCGACCGCGCTCGCCCTCACGGCCGGGTCGGTCGCGCTCGTGCTCACCCTCCAGTCGCAGCTGACCGGCCGCGACGACGCGCTCGCGCAGGGCCGGGTGCGAGACCTGATCGCCTCCGCCCGGTCAGGCGGCCTGCCGGCGTCGTTGGACGGTCTCGGCGACGAGGGGGTGGGCCAGGTCATCGCCACCGACGGTCGCGTCCTGAGCGCCTCGCCCAACGTCGCCGGCCAGCCCGCCCTGGTGCCGGTCGAGGAGGGTCCCGGCCTGACGGTGCGGTGGATCGACGGCCCCGACGACGACGAGATCGAGCACTACCGGGTCTGGGTCGGAGCCGGGGACGCGCCGGACGGCGCGGTCACCGTCGTGGTCGGCACCAGCGTCGAGTCGGTGGCCGAGACGACGCGCACCCTGCGCGGCGCCCTGCTGATCGGCGTACCGATCCTGGTCCTCCTGCTGGCCGGCGCGATCTGGACCTTCGTGGGCCGGGCCCTGGGGCGCATCGACAAGATCACCACCGCCGTCGCCGGCATCGGCGAGTCCGAGCTGGACCGTCGCGTGCCCGTCCCACCGGTCGACGACGAGGTACGGCGGCTGGCCGAGACGATGAACACGATGCTGGCCAGGCTCGAGACCGCCAGCGCCCGGCAGCGGGACTTCGTGGCCGACGCGTCCCACGACCTGCAGAGCCCACTGGCTGCGCTGCGGGCCGAGCTGGAGGTGGCGGTCGCCCACCCCGACCGACTCGAGGTCGGCGACTTCGCCGCCGAGCTGCTGGTGCGCACCTCCGAGATGGAGCAGCTCGTGGACGACCTGCTCTACCTGGCCGTCGAGGAGGGCGTACGCCGTCCGGCCGCGGTGCTGCTCGACCTCGACGACGTGGTCCTGGAGGAGGCCCTCCGGGTGCGGCCGAAGGAGCCGGTGCGGATCGACACGTCCGGGGTGTCGGCGGCGCCGGTGCTCGGGGACCCCGCGGCGCTGCGGAGGCTGGTGCGGAACCTGCTCGACAACGCGGTGCGCCACGCCGCCGGCCGGGTGACGGTCACGCTGGCGAACGTGGACGCCGAGGTGGTGCTCGACGTCGCCGACGACGGGCCGGGGGTCGCCGAGGTCGATCGGGCGCGGGTCTTCGACCGGTTCTACCGCGCCGACCCGGCCCGGGCCGGCCACTCCGGCAGCGGCCTCGGCCTGGCCATCGCCGCAGAGATCGCGCACCGGCACGGCGGCCGGATCGCGCTGGAGGCGGGCGGGCCGGGCGCCCTGTTCCGGCTCACGCTGCCGGGCACCCGGTCCTAGGCTTCCGGGGTGATCACCTCCACCGTCGCCCCGGCCGACATCGAGGCGGCAGCGGCCCGCATCGCCGGCCACGTCCGTCGTACCCCCGTGGTCGAGGCCTGGCCGGGCATCGTGCTCAAGCTGGAGCTCCTGCAGCACGCCGGCTCCTTCAAGCCGCGCGGAGCCTTCAACACCGTGCTCTCGCAGGCCGACGGGCCTCGGCGGCTGGTGGCGGCGTCGGGCGGCAACCACGGGCTCGCCGTGGCGCACGTCGGTCACGCCCTCGGCATCCCCACCGACATCTTCGTGCCCGACATCGCCTCGCCGGTCAAGGTGGCCGCGATCGCCGGACGGGGCGCGACGGTGCACCAGGGTGGGGTCAACTTCGCGGCCGCGCTGGAGGCCTCGGCCGAGCTGGCCGCGGCGCCCGGCGTGCTGGCGATCCATGCCTACGACGGGCCGACCACCGTCGCCGGACAGGGGACGCTCGCCCGCGAGCTCGAGGAGCAGGAGCCCGATCTCGACCTGGTGGTCGTGGCCGTCGGCGGCGGCGGGCTGCTCGGCGGCATCGCCGGGTGGTACGCCGGCCGGGTGCCGGTGGTGGCAGTCGAGCCGTCCGGCTGCCCGGCGTTCCACGACGCGCTCGCGGCCGGCCGACCCGTGCCGGCAGCGGTCGGCGGTGTCGCTGCCGACTCGCTGGGGGCCTCGCAGGTGGGCGCGTGGGGGTTCGCGGCGGCCGTGGCGGCCGGCGTGACCTCCGTGCTGGTCTCCGACGACGCGATCGTGGCCGCCCGTCGCGAGCTGTGGTCGTCCCTGCGCCTGGCGCCGGAGCCCGCCGGCGCCGCGGCGTACGCCGCGATCTCGTCGGGTGCGATCGACGTGCGCGGTCGGCGGGTGGGTGTCGTGGTGTGCGGCGCGAACACCTCGCCGGCCGACCTGTGACCCGACCTGTGACTGTGCCCGGACAGGCGAACGGGACTGTGCCCGGACAGGCGAACGGCACCCGGTCCACGTGGGTCCGGGTGCCGCCGCTGACACGTGACTCGATGGCTACCAAGCGTGCAACGTCTAACTGCTGCCCCGGGAATGTCCCGGTGACACGCGCCCTGTAGGAAGGGTAGATCGCCGCGTGGGTACCCGACTCACGTGCGGGTTTTCTTTAGTTCTGCCACAGTTCTACGCCGCTTCGTGGCCGCGAACAAGGGTTGACATTCGGTCCCGTCTCGGAGTCAGGCCGAGTCCCTGCGGCGCCGCGACGAGGCCCAGAGATAGCCGCCCATCGCGACCGCGCCGCCCACGGCCAGCGCCGCCAGGGCGGGCTTCGGCGGCAGCAGCGGCACCCGGGACCGCAGGGCCACGGGCTTGGTGAAGACCAGCACCGGCCAGCCGTTCGCGACGGAGATCCGGCGCAGCTCCTTGTCCGGGTTGACGGCGTGCGGGTGGCCGACGACCTCGAGCATGTGGACGTCGGTGACGGAGTCGCTGTAGCCGTAGCAGCGGCTCAGGTCGTAGCCGCGGAGCTCGGCGAGCTCGGTGATCGCGCGGGCCTTCTCCTCGGCGTAGGCGTAGTAGGCGATGCCGCCGGTGTACTTGCCCTCCTCGATCTCCATCCGCGTCGCGATGACGTGGTCGGCGCCGAGCATCTCGCCGATCGGTCCGACGACCTCCGCGCCGCTGGTGGACACGATGACGACGTCCCGGCCCGCCAGGTGGTGCTCCTCGATCAGGCTGACCGCCTCGTCGTACACGAGCGGGTCGACGATGTTGTGCAGCGTCTCGGCGACGATCTCGCGCACCGTGGCGACGTCCCAGCCGGCGCACAGCTGCGACATGAACTGCCGCATCTTCTCCATCTGGTCGTGGTCGGCGCCCCCGACGAGGAAGACGAACTGCGCGTAGGCCGACCGGAGCACCGCGCGGCGGGAGATCAGGCCGCCGGCCTGGAAGGGCCTGCTGAACGCGAGCGTGCTCGACTTGGCGATGATCGTCTTGTCGAGGTCGAAGAACGCGGCTTCCCTGAGTGGTGTCACTAGGGGTCGGCCAGGCATGCCCTCATCGTAGGTCGGCCGAGGCCGAACGTTTCGGCGTTTCCGACGACTGCCCGAGCCGCAATCCGTCCACAGCCGGGGCCTCCGCCGCGTTGTGCACAGCCGTCGCCCGGTGCTCCCTCGCCGTCGGCGGGGCTGGGCAGGGTGGTCGGCATGGAACCCTCGCGCACCGGCTCCCCGCTCTTCGTCACCGCCGACCCGGCGCTGCTCGATGCGCTGCAACCCTTGGCCGCGGGGGCGGGGGTCGCCGCCGGCACGGCGGTCGATGCCGCGAGCGCGCTGCGCGGCTGGTCGACGGCCGCGCTGGTGCTCGTCGGTGCCGATCTGGTGGGCGAGCTGGCCGCCGCCGGGCCGTCGCGTCGAGACGGGGTGCACGTGGTGACGCTCGGCGAGGGCTGGGACTCGGCTCGGCTCCTCACCGCGGCGCTGTCCGTGGGTGCGACCAGCGTGGTGGAGCTGCCCCTTGCGGCCGGCTGGCTGGCCGAGGAGCTGGCCGACGTGTCCGATCCCCACGGCGGCCGGGGTGTCGTGATCGGGGTGGTCGGTGGGTCCGGCGGTGCGGGCGCGACCACCCTGGCGTGCGCCCTGGGTCAGGCGGCCGGGCGGGCCGGGCCGGCGCTCGTGGTCGACGCCGACGCCTGCGGGCCGGGAGTCGACCGCGTGCTGGGGCTCGACGACCTCGAGGGCATCCGGTGGGGCGACCTCCAGGCCAGCGCCGGACGGCTGAGCTCGTCGTCGCTGCGTGCGGCCGTCCCGCGCCGGGCCGGAGTGGGCGCGCTGACCTGGTCAGCGGGTGGCAGCACGTCCCTGCCCGCACCGGCCGTGCGCGAGGCCATCGCCGCCGGCCAGCGCGGCCACCGGGCCGTGGTGGTCGACCTGCCGCGCCGGCCCGCCGCCTGGACCGACGAGGTGGTCAGCCGGTGCGACCTGGTGCTGGTGGTGGTCCGCCCCTCTCTGGCGGGGGTGGCCAGCGCCGCCCGGCTGGTGGCCGCCCAGCCGGACGGGGTGCGCGGCGGCCTGGTGCTGCGCCGGGTCGCGCGCGCCATCCCGGCCGTCGAGGTGAGTGCTGCGATGGGCCTGCCGGTGCTGGCCGAGATGGCCGACCAGCGAGGGGTCGACGAGTCCGTCGAGCTGGGCCTGGGGCCGCTGCGATCGTCGCGTGGCCCGTTGTTCCGGGCCGCGTCCGACGTGCTGGCCGTGGCCGCCGACCCGGCGCTGTCGGCATGAACGACGTCGAGCTGGTGCGCGACCGGCTGGCCCGCGAACCCGGCGACCTGACGCCGCACCGGGTCGCCGAGGCCCTGCGAGCCGCCGGACGGCCGGTGGGGGACGTCACGGTGCGCTCCGTGCACGAGACGCTCCGCCGCGAGCTGCTCGGTGCCGGTCCGCTCGAGCCGCTGCTCCGCGACGACGACGTCACCGATGTGCTCGTCAACGGAGCGGAGGCGGTCTATGTCGACCGCGGCGACGGTCTCGAGCTCTCCTCCGTGCGCTTCGCGTCGGAGACCGACGTGCGCCGGCTGGCCCAGCGGCTCGCGGCCTCGGGTGGGCGTCGGCTCGACGATGCCAGCCCGTGCTGCGACGTGCGGCTGGCCGACGGCACCCGGTTCCACGCGGTGCTGTCACCACTGGCCCGACCGGGCACGCTGATCTCCCTTCGCGTGCCCCGAGTGCGGCCGTTCTCGCTGGAGGACCTGGTCGCCTCCGGCTCGGTCACCGACATCGGGGCGCGCCTGCTGCGCGACGTCGTCGCGCGGCGGCTGGCCTTCCTGGTCAGCGGCGGCACCGGCTCGGGCAAGACCACGATGCTGGCCACCCTGCTGGCTCTGGTGCCGCCGGCGGAGCGGTTGGTCCTCGTGGAGGACGCGAGCGAGCTGAGGCCCGACCATCCGCACGTGGTGGCCCTGGAGTCCCGGCCGCCCAACGTGGAGGGCGCGGGTGGCATCGACCTGCGGCTGCTGGTGCGCCAGGCGTTGCGCATGCGTCCCGACCGGCTCGTCGTGGGCGAGGTGCGCGGGGGTGAGGTGGTCGAGCTCCTGGCCGCCCTCAACACCGGCCACCAGGGCGGTTGCGGCACTCTCCACGCCAACGCCGCGACGCTCGTGCCGGCCCGCGTGGAGGCGCTCGCGCTGGCCGCGGGCCTGGGCCGCGCGGCCGCGCACAGCCAGTTCGCGTCGGCGGTGGACATCGTGCTGCACGTCGCGCGCGGCCCGGACGGCCGGCGGCGCCTGGCCCAGCTGGCGATGCCACGGGTCCGCGACGACGGCCTGGTGACGATGGTCCCGGTCGCCGACTTCCCGGCGAGCGGCGGCCCCTGCTGGGGCGCCGGTGCCGACCTCCTCGCCGACCGGTTGGCCGCATGACGGCGGACTGGGCCACCGGTGTGCCGGCCGCGGTGCTGGCCGGGGTCGGTGCCGTGCTCTGGCTGCGCCCCGCAACGTCGCCGAGCCGCGGTCCGGCCGTCGCGGCGACCGCGGCGGTGCTGGTGTGGGTCGTGATCCGGCTCGGTCCCGAGCCCACCCACGTGGTGGGTCTGGCGGTCGCATCGGCCGCGCTGGGAGGTGCCTTGCTGCTGCTGCGCCGCCGGCGGGAGCGACTGGCGGCGCGGCAGCGCGCCGGCCGGCTGCTCGAGGCCTGCGGCGTGCTGTCGTCCGAGCTGACCGCGGGTCAGCCGCCCGGGGCCGCCCTGCGCCGGGCCGCGCTCGTCTGGCCGGGGCTCGAGCCGGTGGTGCGTAGCCACGACCTCGGCGCCGACGTGCCGGCGGCGTGGCGGTCCGTGTCCCGGCAGGCCGGTGCCCACGACGCGCTGCTCGTGGCCGCCGCCTGGCAGGTCTCGCACCGCTCAGGGGTGGGCCTCGGCGCGGCCCTGGGCAGGGTGGCGGCCGGGCTCCGGGCGAGTGGCGCGACGCGTCGGGTGGTCGAGTCCGAGCTCGCGTCGGCACGGGCGACGGCCCGCCTGCTGGCTGCCCTCCCGGTGCTCGCGCTGCTCGTGGGCGGGGGTGCCGTGCCGGGGTCGTCGCCGTGGGAGTTCCTGCTCGGCACCCCGGTCGGCCTCGCCTGCCTCCTGGCCGGTCTGGGGCTCGGCTTCGCGGGGCTCTGGTGGATCGAGTCCATCGCCGACGACGTGGAGCGCCGGTGCTGAGCGCGCTGGTGGTCCTGCTGGCCGGTGCCGCGGGCGCGCTGTGGCCGAGGCCGGCACGCCCGTCCCTCAGGAGGCGAGCCCGCCGCCCTCGGTCGCCCCGTCGAGCGGCCTGGGCCTGCGGTCGCTCTGGTCTGGGTGTGCGGGAGTGGGCGCCTGGGCCTTCGTGGGCGGGCCGACGGGCGCCGCCGCCGGTGTCGGGGTCGCGGCCGCAGCGTGGGTCGTGCTGACGCGCGCCGAGCCGGTCGTCGTACGCCGTCGTCGAGAGCTGGCCGGCCGCCAGCTGCCCCACCTCGTGGGCCTGCTCGTCGGGCCGCTCCGCGCGGGTGTCTCCGTCGAGGAGGCCATCGCGATCGTCTGCGCCGCGATGCCCGGTCCGGCGGCGGACCGCTTCGACGACGTTCGCCGCCGGTTGCGCTGGGGCACCGACCCGGCCGCCGTGTGGCAGGGCCTGGCCGCCGATCCCCAGCTCGGGGTCCTGGGTCGCACCCTGGCCAGGGCACACGAGTCGGGTGCCGCGGTCGGCGAGGCGATCGAGGCGCTGGCCGAGGAGCTGGGTCGGGCCGGCCGGGCCGACGCCGAGGATCGTGCCCGGCAGGTCGGCGTCCGTGCGGCGCTGCCACTGGGCCTGTGCCTGCTCCCGGCATTCCTGCTGCTCGGCATCGTGCCGCTGGTGGCCGGCCTGCTGGCCTCGATCGGCGCGCCCGGCGGGTGAGCGGCACCGGCCGCTCGACGTACACCAGTGGCTCGGATCGTCACCAGTCGGCGAGGGATGCCTTCAGGATGGCGTTGCCGGCCTTGACGGTCTTGAACGCCAGGGACGGGTCACGGGTGTACTCCACCGTGACCGAGGAGCCGGTGAACGCCTCGTTGTGGTTGTACCAGCTGGTCATCGACGGCGCGACGACGTTCGGGCCGGTGCTCGGGCCGATGGTGATCTGCTCGAGCGGCAGGCCGAGGTGGCGCGACAGGCGGCGGAAGAAGCCGGGGTCCTTGTCGTTGCGGCCCACCGAGCCGTAGGGCTGGTGGATGGAGGTGATGAAGCGGGGCTCGACCTTGTCGAGGAAGTCGACCATCGCCCGGGTCTCCGGCTCGCTGGCCCGGGAGGGACCGGAGTAGGTGATCGAGCCCGGGCTGGTTCGGGTCCAGCCGTTCGTCGGGAAGTTGCGGTTGAGGTCGACGCCGTGGGCGTTCCGGCGGGTGTTGTGGACGAAACCGTCCGGATTCATCGTGGGGACGATCCAGAGGTCCACGTCGGAGTCCACGGGGAGACGATCGCGGATGTACCGGGCGGTCATGACGCCGCCCTTCTCGTCGCCGTGCATCTGCCCGACCACGACCACCTTGGTGGTGGCGTCGGGGTTGCCCTTGCGGAACGCCATGATGCTTCGCCCCTGGACGGACCTGCCGATCACCTTGCGCCCGATGACCTGCTTGGCCCGGGCGAGGCTGTAGGCGTGGACCTGGACCCGGACGTCCTCGGTCTGGGGGGCGGCCGCCCGGGCGTCGAGCGGGATGCCCAGTGGCACGGCGACCACCGCCGTGGCGACCGCGATCCCGATGAGCTGCAACATGTTCGAGGTGAGTCCCTGTCTCGAGGTGTCCCGCTCCGGTGACGGGTGAGGGCTTGTGCGGCGCGTCTCGTCGGCGGCCGGGGCGGTGCTCCGGTGACGGTACCGGCGGGCGCGGTCACCCGGGCGGGAACCGGTCACCTGTCGCACCGCGACCGCTCGGCGTCCACAGGCAGGCCCGCTCGGTGTCCTTCCACAAGCCCCTCCGCGAGACCCGTGCGCGTCGGCTCGCCGCGACAGGGTCGTCCAGTCGGCCGCACCGGGCGGCCGCGCGAGAGGAGTCAGCGATGCGTTTCACACAGCGGGCGACCACCGGCAGCGACCAGCGGGGCATCACCACGGCGGAGTACGCCGTCGGCACCGCCGCCGGCGCAGGCCTGGCCGGGGTGCTCTACAAGCTGGTCACGGGGGGCTTCGGCGAGCAGATGCTCAAGTCGCTGTTCGAGCACGTCTTCAAGCTGCTGGGCCTGTCGTGAAGGTGGCGCGTGCGCGGGGGGAGCGGGGGGCCGTGACCGCCGAGCTGGCCATGGGGCTTCCGTTGCTGCTCGCGCTCACGGTCGGGCTGGCCTGGCTGCTGGGGGTCGGCACCGCGCAGGTCAGGGCGGTCGACGCCGCCCGTGAGTCCGCCCGGGCGATCGCTCGCGGCGACACCGAGGCCGAGGCGGTGGCGGTCGGCCGTGCCGTCGCCCCGGCGAGCGCGGAGATCTCGGTCGGCCGCGACGCGGGTCGCGTCCTAGTCCGGGTCCGGGCGACGGTGCCGGCGCCCGGTGGGCTGTTCGACGCCATGCCCGACGCGAAGGTCAGCGCCGAGGCGGTCGCCCTGGTCGAGGAGGATCCGTGAGCCGTGACCAGCGGGGCTCGGCCAGCCTGCTCGTCGTGACGGCGGCAGGCGTCCTGGTGCTGGTGGCGCTCGCGCTGGCTGCCGTGGCCGGCATGGTGGGAGCGCACCGGACAGCCCAGTCGGCCGCCGACCTGGCCGCGCTGGCCGGGGCCGAGGCCGTGGCGTACGGGCGCGATGGTTGCGCGGTGGCCGGCAGCCTGGCCGCGGCCAACGGCGCCACCCTCATCTCGTGCGAGGTCGAGGCAGACGACGTCCGGGTGGAGGTGCGGGTCCGTAGCCCGGACTGGGGCGGGTCCGGCCGCGACTTCACCGCCACCGCCAGGGCGGGGCCGTGAGGGGCGGTTCAGGCCTGGCGGTCGTCCGAGGCTGTGTCGTGGCCGGTGTTGCGCTCCGCCTGGACCGCGTCGAGCTTGGTGGTGAGCTTGTTGAGCCGCTTGCGATCACGGCGGTGCTCGAGGCCACGTCGCGTCCCCCACTTGAGGATCGAGTAGCCCCACAGGATCGCGGCGCCGGCGGCGACGCCGACCAGGAAGATCGACAGCGAGCTCATGTCGATGCCCAGCAGCTCGGCGCTCCCTTCGCTGACGAAGACGGCGGAGAGGATCGCGACCGCGCCGAGGACGATGAGCAGCAGACCGAGGAAGACCATGAGTGCAGGCTACTGCGGCGCTCCGCTCAGCAGAACGTCGAGGAGCCGCACCGCGCCGAGCTTGTCGAGCGGGTTGTTCTGGTTGCCGCACTTCGGCGACTGCACGCACGACGGGCAGCCGCTCTCGCAGGCGCACGACGAGATGGTCTCGCGGGTCGCCCGCAGCCAGGCTGCCGCCGCGTGGAAGCCGCGTTCGGCGAATCCCGCGCCACCTGGGTGGCCGTCGTGCACGAAGACGGTCAGCACGCCGGTGTCGGGGTGCCGAGCGGTCGAGACGCCGCCGATGTCCCAGCGGTCGCAGGTGGCGAAGAGCGGCAGGAGTCCGATGCTGCAGTGCTCGGCCGCGTGCGCAGCTCCGGGCAGGTCCGCGGTGGCGAGCCCCGAGTCCTCCAGGGCCCGGTCGGGCACCGTCCACCAGACAGCCGTCGTGCGGAGGGTCCGGGCCGGCAGGTCGAGGAGCTCCTCGCCCAGCACCTCGCCGCCCGGCTGCCGCCGCTTCAGGTACGACACCACCTGGTGGGTCACGTCCACGTCGCCGAGGCTCAGCCGGCACTCACCCCACGCACGGTGGTCGCGGGTCCTGGCCACGGAGATCTCGGTGACCTCGCGCGCCGACGTGGAGTACGCCGGCTCCGCGCGACCGATCGTGGCGACGTGCTCGTCGAGATCGAGCTCCTCGACGACGTAGGTCTCACCACGGTGCACGTAGACCGCCCCCGGGTGCGCGGTGCCGTGGGCGCTGCCCGCGTCGACGGTGCCGACGACGCGGCCGGTCTGTCCTTCCACCAGCTGCACCGGCGACCCACCCGCCGACCTGATGTCGGTGAGGTCGCTGGCCCGCCGTCCGTCGGTCCAGTACCACCCCTGGTGGCGCCGGCGCAGGAGTCCCGCCTCCGTGACGGCGTCGAGCGTCTCGCGGGCCTTCGGCCCGAACAGGGGCAGGTCCGCCTCGGTGAGGGGCTGCTCGGCGGCGGCCGCGCACAGGTGGGGGGCCAGCACGTACGGGTTGTCGGGGTCGAACACCGACGCCTCGACGGGCGCACCGAACAGCGCCTCGGGGTGGGTCACCAGGTAGGTGTCGAGGGGGTCGTCGCGGGCCACCATGATGGCCAGAGCGTCCTGGGCGCCCCGCCCGGCGCGACCGATCTGCTGCCACATCGCCGCGCGGGTCCCCGGGAAGCCGGCGAGCAGGACGGCGTCGAGCCCGCTGATGTCGATGCCCAGCTCGAGCGCGTTGGTCGCCGCGAGACCGGTGAGCTCCCCGTTGCGGAGGGCGGTCTCGATGGCGCGACGTTCCTCGGGCAGGTAGCCACCGCGGTACGCCGCCACCTTGCCGGGCAAGGACGGGTCGACCTCGGCCAGCAGCTCGGCCGCGTTCAGCGCGACCTGCTCCGCCCCGCGCCGCGACCTGACGAAGGCCAGCGTCCGGATGTCCTCGGCCACCAGGTCGGCCAGCAGGTCGGCCGTCTCCGAGGAGGCGGCCCGGCGTACCGGCGCGCCGTTCTCGCCGGCATGTGAGATGAACGGCGGCTCCCACAGCCCGACGGCGACCTGGCCGCGCGGGGAGTGGTCTGCGGTCAGGGCCAGCACGTCGAGCCCGGTCAGCCGGCTCGCGAAGACCTCCGGGTCGGCCACCGTGGCCGAGAGCAGCACGAACGTCGGGGAGGCGCCGTACATCGCGCAGATGCGCCGCAGCCGCCGGAGCACGTGCGAGACGTGCGCCCCGAACACCCCGCGGTAGTGGTGGCACTCGTCGACGACGACGTACTCCAGCTTCGCGAAGAAGCGCGACCAGCGGGCATGCCCGGGCAGCAGCGAGCGGTGCAGCATGTCGGGGTTGGTGAGGATGTACTCGCCGTGGTCGCGCGCCCACTCACGCTGCTCGCGGGTGCTGTCGCCGTCGTGGGTGGTGACCCGCGCGCCGGTGCGCAGGTCCAGCAGCCCGGCGAGCTGGTCCTGGGCGAGTGCCTTGGTCGGCGACAGGTAGAGCACCGTCGCCCCGCGCTCGTCGCGCCCACCACGCCGGTCGAGCAGGGTCGACAGCGCGGGCAGCTGGTAGGCGAGCGACTTGCCCGAGGCCGTGCCGGTCGCCAGCACGACGTGCTGACCGTCGTACGCCGCCTCCGCGGCAGCCACCTGGTGCAGCCACGGCGCGGGGATCCCGCGGGCCTCGAACGCCGACCGGACGCCCGGATGGGTCCAGGCGGGCCACGGCGCGCTCGACGACACGCGCGGGGGGAGAATTTCGAGGTGAGTCAGCCTCTCCTCGCGACCCGGAACCTCGCTCAGACGTCGCACGACGTCGCGCAAGGCGCGTGGCGGTCGTGGATGCGGGCTCAGCACGTGTGGCAGTGTGGCAAATGGTTCAGACGTTTCTCCGCCCGGATCGGTGGTACGCCTGCATCGGCGCTCGGCTCGTGGTTTGATATTTTCCGGCACACTCGGGGGAGCCGGGCCCCCGAGCTATGAAATGCCCTGGCAATACCGCCTGAGGAGCACGACGTGGACCTGACTCTTGAGACGCGCGAGGCTGACGGCAAGACCGTTGTCGCCGTCGGGGGCGAGATCGACGTCTACACCGCGCCCAAACTCCGCGACAAGATCACCGAGCTCGTCGGCGACGGTGTCTACGAGCTCGTGATCGACCTGTCGGCAGTCGAGTTCCTCGACTCCACCGGCCTCGGCGTCCTGGTGGGTGGCCTGAAGAAGGTCCGCGCCCACGACGGAACCCTGACCCTGGTCTGCAACCAGGACCGGCTCCTGAAGATCTTCCGGATCACCGGACTGGCCAAGGTCTTCGTCATCCACGCCGACGCCGCCAGCGCGCTCGCCAGCGCCTGAGCCTCCCCGCTGCGTCCCCTTCCAGCCGCGGCTGGTGGGCGGTTGCGAGCAGATCGACACGTGTGGGACCCGTCACACCCACGTGCGTGATCCAGGTCACCCCTGCGTAGACTCCGGCTCGATTCGCTCACCCTGACTCACCCCATGGAGGACGCACATGACCGGGATCCTTCCCGCCGTCGTGGAGCCGGACCTCACTGGCGGCAATCTCGTCCTGGTCGTCATCGTTGCCCTGATCGCGCTCGGCGCGCTCGGCATGGCGATGATGTTCCGCAACCAGGTCCTTGCTGCCGGTGAAGGCACCGACAACATGAAGAACATCGCCCAAGCCGTCCAGGAGGGCGCCAACGCCTACCTGACCCGGCAATTCCGCACTCTCGGCATCTTCGCGGTCATCGCGTTCTTCGCGTTGCTGTCCCTGCCGGCCGACGACATGACGGTGCGGATCTTCCGCTCGGTCTTCTTCGTCGTCGGCGCCGGTTTCTCGTCCGCGGTCGGCTACCTCGGCATGAACCTCGCGGTGCGCGCGAACCTGCGTGTCGCCGCCGCGGCCGAGACCTCCGGGCGCGAGCCCGCCATGACGATCGGTCTCCGCACCGGCGCCATGGTCGGCATGCTCACCGTCGGCCTCGGCCTGCTCGGCGCCAGCCTCGTCGTGCTGCTCTTCCAGGACAAGGCGGCCGACGTGCTCGAGGGCTTCGGCTTCGGTGCCGCGCTCCTCGCCATGTTCATGCGCGTCGGCGGCGGCATCTTCACCAAGGCCGCCGATGTCGGCGCCGACCTGGTCGGCAAGGTCGAGAACAACATCCCCGAGGACGACCCGCGCAACGCGGCGACCATCGCGGACAACGTGGGCGACAACGTCGGAGACTGCGCCGGCATGGCTGCCGACCT
Organism: uncultured Actinomycetota bacterium; assembly: GCA_963807335.1. Classification (GTDB taxonomy): domain Bacteria; phylum Actinomycetota; class Actinomycetes; order Propionibacteriales; family Nocardioidaceae; genus Nocardioides. The sequence goes on along the minus strand of CAWEBT010000013.1, from coordinate 325,224 downwards.
CTTCGAGTCGTACGCCGTCACGCTGGTCGCGGCGCTGATCCTCGGGTCGCAGGCGTTCGGCGACAAGGGCCTCGTCTTCCCGCTGCTGATCCCCGCGATCGGCGCGCTCACCGCGGTGGCCGGCGTCTACCTCACCCGGCCCAAGGCCGGCGAGAACGGTCTGAAGACCATCAACCGGTCGTTCTACCTGTCCTCGGGCATCGCCGCCGTGGCCAGCGTGGTCCTCGCCTACGTCTACCTGCCGAGCAGCTTCTCGGAGTTCACCAACATCGCCGCCGACCTGGCCGGCGCCGAAGGTGACCCGCGGTTCATCGCCGCCTCCGCCGTCGTCATCGGCATCGTGATGTCGGCCGGCATCTTGTCCCTCACCGGCTACTACACCGGCACCGAGTACCGCCCCGTCAAGGACGTCGGCAAGACCTCGCTCACCGGTGCGGCCACGGTGATCCTCGCGGGTCTCGCGGTCGGCTTCGAGTCGGCGGTCTACACGACGCTGGTCATCGGTGCGGCCGTCTTCGGCGCCTACCTGCTCGGTGGCGCGACGCTCACGGTGTCGCTGTTCGCCGTCGCGCTCGCCGGCACCGGCCTGCTCACCACGGTCGGCGTCATCGTGGCCATGGACACCTTCGGCCCGGTCTCCGACAACGCGCAGGGCATCGCCGAGATGTCGGGCGACGTCAGCCCGGAGGGCGCGCAGATCCTCACCGAGCTCGACGCGGTGGGCAACACCACCAAGGCGATCACCAAGGGCATCGCGATCGCGACGGCCGTGCTGGCCGCCACGGCGCTGTTCGGGTCGTACGCGACCACGGTCTTCGAGTCGCTCGCAGAGGCCAACATCGGCGTCGATGAGGCCTACCTGCTCGACTTCAGCGTCTTCAACCCCGCCGTCATCGTCGGCGTGCTCCTCGGCGCGGCCGTGGTGTTCCTCTTCTCGGGTCTCGCGATCAACGCGGTCGCCCGAGCGGCGGGCGCGGTGGTCTTCGAGGTACGTCGCCAGTTCCGCGAGATCCCGGGGATCATGGAGGGCACCGGTCGTCCGGAGTACGGCAAGGTCGTCGACATCGTCACCAAGGACTCCCTGCGCGAGCTGATCACGCCGGGCATCCTGGCCGTGCTCGCTCCCGTGGCGGTCGGCTTCGGCCTCGGCGTCACGGCTCTCGCCGGCTTCCTCGCCGGTGCGATCGGCGCCGGCACCCTGATGGCGGTCTTCCTGGCCAACGCGGGTGGCGCCTGGGACAACGCCAAGAAGCTCGTCGAGGACGGCCACCACGGTGGCAAGGGCTCGCCCGCGCACGAGGCCACCATCATCGGTGACACCGTGGGCGACCCGTTCAAGGACACCGCCGGCCCGTCCATCAACCCGCTCATCAAGGTGATGAACCTGGTCTCGCTGCTCATCGCGAGCGCCATCGTGTCGATGAGCGTCGGTGATGACCAGAACGACGCGCTGCGCATCATCATCGCGCTGGTGGCGGTCGCGATCATCGCGGTCGCGGTCTACATCTCCAAGCAGCGCACCGTCACGATCAGCGACGACCAGACCGTGGAAACGCCCGCGGCCTGACCCACCCTGATCCAGCAGTCGAGCGGCGCCCGGGGTCACCCCGGGCGCCGTTCGCGCATTTGGCAAGATGCCCCGCATGGAGCGGATGGCACTGATCTCGGACGTGCACGGCAACCTCACCGCGCTCGAGGCGGTGCTCGCCGACATCGACCGCCGCGGCATCACCCGGATCCTCAACCTCGGCGACTACGTCGGCAAGGGACCCCGCGGCCGTGAGGTGATCGACCTGTGCCAGCAGCGGTGCGAGGTCAACCTGCTCGGCAACTGGGACGACTTCCTGCCCGACCCGGCCCGCACCTTCGACAACGAGGCGTTGCGGTGGTGGCGCTCGCAGCTGGGTCCGGGGCAGGGCGAGTGGCTCAGGGCGCTGCCGTTCTGCCACGACTTCTGGCTCAGCGGGCGCCGGGTTCGGCTCTTCCACGCCTCGGAGGAGACGGTGCACCGCCGGGTCCGCTACGTGCGCAGCCAAGACGAGTTCGAGGCGCTGTTCACCAACACCGCAGCCACGGTCGCGGCGGTGGGAGAGGGGCCCGAGCCCGACCTCGTGGGGTACGCCGACACCCACGACCCGTGCTACGAGTGCCAGCTCGAGGGTCGCACGACGTTCAACACCGGGTCCGTCGGCAACTGCATGGGCGACCCGACGCCGATGTACTGCATCCTCGAGGGTGAGCTGGGCTCCGAGCAGCCGGCACCGTGGTCGGTCTCCTTCGCCCGGGTGCCGTACGACGTCGAGGCCGAGCTGGCCGTGGCCCGCGAGATGGGTCTCCCTCACTACGACGGCTACGAGCTCGAGCTGCGGCACGGTCGCTACCGGGGCGACCTGGAGCAGTGGCGCGCCGGTGAGCGCGAGACCGGCTACCACGAGCGCACGCCGTGAGCGTCCTGCCGGAGCGGCTGCGCGCGGCCCTGGTGGCCGCCGACTTCACCTACGACGCGATCGCCGACCTGCTCGGGCCGCTCGCCCACTCCGCGTTGAGCCGCAACGAGACGACGCCCGGTCTGCGCGCCACCACGGGCGGCTCGGCCGTCGAGACGCTGACCCGACTCTTCCTCCTCCAGGCGCCGGTGTCGCGTGAGGCGGCCGAGCGGGCGCTGCCCGGGCTGCTCGACGAGCTGTCGGCGGAGGGCATCGTCGAGCAGTCGGTGGGGGAGGTGGGCGCGCGCCTCGACGTACGTCCCTATGCCGCGCCGTACGACGACGACCCGGGCGACCTCTGGATCGTCAGCGACCTGACCCCCGGCCTGGACGGGTCGGCCAACCGGGTCGGTGCCGACCACGTGCTCGGCATCAGCCCGGCGTCGACGAGCCTGGCCCAGCAGACCCTGCGTGCCCCGGTCGGCAGGTCGCTGGACCTCGGCACCGGCTGCGGGGTTCAGGCACTGCACCTGGCCCGGCACAGTGGGTCGGTGGTGGCGACCGACGTCAACCGCCGGGCGCTCTGGATGACGCGCTTCAACGCAGCTCTCAACGAGGTCCCCAACGTCGACGTGCGCGAGGGCTCGTTCTTCGAGCCGGTGGCCGGGGAGTCGTTCGACCTGATCGCGACCAACCCGCCGTTCGTCATCTCGCCGGCCACCGGGGAGCGGCTCGTCTACCGCGACAGCGGGATGCCGGGTGACCGGGTGGTCGAGCACATCGTGCGCGCCGCCCCCGACCTGCTCGAGCCCGGCGGCTGGTGCCAGGTGCTGGCCAACTGGGTGATCGCCCGCGACGTGCCGTGGGACGAGCGGCTCGGCGCCTGGGTGCACGAGTCGTGCGAGGCGTTCGTGGTGCAGCGCGAGGTGCTCGACCCAGCGGCGTACGTCGAGCTGTGGCTCAAGGACGCGGGACTGCACGGTGCGCCCGGCTACGCCGACCGCTACGACACCTGGCTGAGCTGGTTCGACGAGCAGGGCATCGAGGGCGTCGGCTTCGGGTGGATCAACCTGCGCAAGGCGGCCACCGGGCTCAGCGACCTCCTCGAGTGGCCCTACGACGTGGAGCAGCCCATCGCCCCGGCGATCGGCGAGTGGGCGGACGCTCGGGACCTGCTGGCGGCCATCTCGGACCTGGCAGCGGCCAGGCTGGTGACCAGGCCCGACGTGCGCCAGGAGGCCGCCGGCGCGCCCGGCGGCGACGATCCCGAGACGATCGTGGTGCGGCAGCAGCGGGGGCTGCGCCGCGCCCGCCAGGTCGACACGGTCGAGGCGGCGCTGCTGGGCGCCTGCGACGGCGACCTGACCACCGGCCAGATCCTGGCCGCGATCGCCCAGCTCCTCGAGCGTGACGAGGCGGACCTCCGCACGACGTACCTGCCCGTCGTCTCCGAGCTGGTGCGCGAGGGCTTCCTGACGGCGGGGTAGTCCGGGGCAGATTCGTCGTCCCGGGCGTGATCCGCAGCAAATTTGCACCGGACTACCCCGCTGGAGGGGGAGTGGGGGTAGGCGGGGGTTAGTCCGGGGCAGATTCGTCGTCCGGGGCGTGATCCGCAGCAAATTTGCACCGGACTACCCCGCTGGAGGGGGAGTCGGGGTGGGTCAGCGGGTGGGGTGCGGGCGGCGGAGCAGGGCCGGGAGGCGTACGGCGCCCGGCGCGTCCGCGCTGGTGGCCAGCAAGTCGTCGGGGTTGGAGATCCGGCACCGCTGGAGCGAGAAGCAGCCGCAGCCGATGCAGGAGTCGAGGCCGTCGCGCAGCCGCTCGAGAGCGCCGATCTGATCGTCGAGCCGCGACCGCCAGTGGCGCGAGATGCGCTGCCAGTCGGCCTTGGTCGGCACGCGGCCACCGGGCAGCTGGTCGAGCTCGGTGCGGATCTCGTCGAGGGTGAGGCCGATGTTGGCGGCCGCCCGGATGAACGCGAGCCGGCGCAGCACGCTGCGCTCGAACTGCCGCCGGCCACCCGGCGTACGGGTGGCGGCGATCAACCCCTCGGCCTCGTAGTAGCGAAGCGCCGACGCGGCGAACCCGCTCCGCCGGGTCACCTCGCCCATCGACATGACGTCGTGGGAATCCATTTCGCTTCCTCCCTTGAACTCAAGTTCACTTGAACTATAACAATCGGAGACATGACTACCAACGACACCAACAGGAACGCACTCGTCACGGGTGGGTCGTCCGGTCTGGGCCGCGCTCTCGTGCACGCACTGACGGCCGGCGGCTGGTCCGTGCTCACCGACGCGCGCCATGCCGGCCCGCTCGTCGACGCGGTCGCCGGGACCGGCGCGCACACCCTCCCGGGGGACATCATCGATCCGGAGCACCGCGCCGACCTGGCCGCCTGGGTCGGCGATCGCGGCGGTCTCGACCTGCTCGTGCTCAACGCCAGCACCCTCGGCCCGCTCCCCATGCACTCGCTCACCGACCTTTCCGCCCCGTCTCTCGCGGCCGTCCTCGAGACGAACGCCCTGGCGCCGCTGGCGCTCGCGATCTCGCTGCAGCCGGCGCTGGAGGCGCGGGGTGGTGCGGTGGTGACGCTCTCCTCGGACGCCGCGGTCGAGCACTACCCGACCTGGGGCGGGTACGGCGCCTCGAAGGCCGCGCTCGACCACCTGGTGCTCACGCTCGGTGCCGAGACCGGCCTCGCGACGTACGCCTTCGATCCGGGCGACATGCGCACACCGATGCACCAGGACGCGTTCCCGGGGGAGGACATCTCCGACCGGCCGTGGCCCGAGACAGTGGTGCCCCACCTGCTCGCGCTGGTGGAGCGGCGGCCGGAGCCCGGTCGCTACCGAGCCAGTGACGTCGTCGTGCCGGCGGAGGTGGCTTGAGATGACCATCCTGACCGAGCACGCGGTGACCAGCTTCCCCGAGCCCGTCGAGGCGACCGCCTCGGCCCCGCCCGAGGCCCGCGGGCTGGCACGCGACGAGGTGCGGCTGCTCGTCGCGCGCCCCGACGGGGTCGGGCACACCCGGTTCCGGGACCTGCCCCAGCACCTGGAGCCCGGCGACCTGGTCGTCGTCAACAACTCCGCCACCGTCGCCAACGAGGCCGACGCCACGCTCGGCGGCCAGGCCGTCGTGCTGCACGCCGCCACCCGCCTCGAGGACGGCACCTGGGTGGTCGAGCTGCGGACGGCGCCCGACGCCGACCGGGCGATCCTCGATGCGCGCCCCGGTGAGCGGGTCGCCGTCGGGCCGGTGGACGTGGAGCTGCTCACGGCTTACCCGCACGAGGGGTCCTCGCCCACCGGCACGGGCAACCGCCTGTGGCGGGCCTTCGCGCACGGCGACCTGCGCCGGCACCTCGATCGCGCCGGCCGGCCGATCGCCTACGGCTACCTCGACCGCCGCTACCCGCTGTCGGCCTACCAGCCGGTCTTCGCCTCGGTCCCGGGCAGCGCCGAGATGGCGTCGGCCGGGCGGCCCTTCACCCATGCCCTGCTCACCCGCCTCATCGCCCGGGGCGTCGGCGTCGCGCCGGTCACCCTGCACACCGGGGTCTCCTCGCAGGAGGCCGGGGAGGGCCCTCAGCCCGAGTGGTTCGACGTGCCCGCGGCCACGGCCCGCCTGGTCGAGTCGACCCGGGCGGCCGGCGGGCGCGTGGTCGCGGTCGGCACCACCGTCACCCGCGCCCTCGAGTCGGCGGTCGACGCGCACGACCGGGTCGGGCCGGCGCGCGGCTGGACCGAGCGCGTGGTGACCCCCGCAGACCCGCCCCGCGTCGTCGGCGGGCTCGTCACCGGCTGGCACGACCCCCACGCGTCCCACCTGCTGCTGGTGGAGTCGGTCGCCGGGTCGACGATCACCCAGACGGCGTACGACGCGGCGGTGGCCGGGCACTACCGCTGGCACGAGTTCGGCGACTCGGCGCTGCTGCTGCCCTGACAGGCCTGCCCGGCGCGCACCGGCAGCGCCGTCCGACGCTCGATCCCTGCGATGCTGGGCGGGAGCCGGAGATGGGACATCGAGGGCGCTGCGGCGGTTGGATTCGCTGTAGGCGCTACCGTGTTCGGCCGAGGCGGTGCAACATCCCCCACCGCCAGGCATGAACGCGAGCAGCAAGGAACACACGTGGCACACAAGTTGGTGATCGTCGAGTCTCCGGCGAAGGCCAGGACCATCGGCAGCTACCTCGGCCCCGACTACGTCGTCGAGTCGTCGATCGGTCACATCCGCGACCTTCCACAGAGCGCAGCCGACACCCCGGCGTCGATCAAGGACAAGCCGTGGGGGCGGCTTGCCGTCGACGTCGAGAACGGCTTCGAGCCCTACTACGTCGTGCCGCGCGACAAGAAGGCGCACATCTCCAAGCTCAAGTCGCTCCTCAAGGACGCCGACGAGCTCTACCTCGCCACCGATGAGGACCGCGAGGGCGAGGCGATCGCCTGGCACCTCCTCGACGAGCTGAAGCCGAAGAACATCCCCGTCCACCGGATGGTCTTCCACGAGATCACCAAGTCCGCGATCCTCGCGGCCGTGGCCAGCCCGCGCCAGATCAACGACGACCTGGTCGAGGCCCAGGAGGCGCGCCGCATCCTCGACCGCCTCTACGGCTACGAGGTCTCGCCGGTGCTGTGGAAGAAGGTCATGTCCGGCCTCTCCGCCGGCCGCGTCCAGTCCGTGGCCACCCGGCTAGTGGTCGACCGCGAGCGGGTCCGGATGAAGTTCAAGCTCGCCTCCTACTGGGACCTCGACGGCACCTTCGACGCCGGCTCCGGCCACGACCAGCGGATGTTCCCGGCCAAGCTGCACTCGATCGAGGGCCTGCGCGTGGCCCGCGGCGCCGACTTCGGCCAGGACGGCCAGCTCTCCACCAAGAAGGAGGTCGTGCACCTCGACCGCACGCGGGCCGAGGCGCTCGTCGCCGCGCTCGACGACACGGCGTACGACGTCCGCTCGGTCGAGGCGAAGCCCTACAAGCGCTCGCCGTACGCGCCGTTTCGCACCACCACCCTCCAGCAGGAGGCGGGCCGCAAGCTCGGCATGACCGCGTCGGTGGCGATGTCGGTCGCGCAGCGGCTGTACGAGAACGGCTTCATCACCTACATGCGTACCGACTCCACGACCCTCTCGGCGTCGGCCGTCGAGGCGGCACGCGACCAGGTCCGCGAGCTGTACGGCGCGGAGTACGTCCCTGACAGCCCGCGCGTCCACGCCTCGAAGGTCAAGAACGCGCAGGAGGCCCACGAGGCGATCAGGCCGGCCGGTGAGACGTTCCGGACGCCCGCGCAGACCGGGCTGACCGGCGAGCAGTTCCGCCTCTACGAGCTGATCTGGATGCGCACCGTCGCCTCCCAGATGAAGGACGCGGTCGGCCAGAGCGTCTCCGTGCGCCTCGGCGGCGTCGCCTCGACCGGTGAGGACGTCGTCTTCTCCGCCAGCGGCCGGGTCATCACGTTCCACGGGTTCCTCAAGGCCTACGTGGAGGGCCGCGACGACGCCTCGGAGAGCGACGACACCGAGACCCGGCTGCCCAACCTGATCGAGGGTGCGGCCGTATCGGCGGCCTCCGTGTCGGCCAGCGGCCACGAGACCAAGCCGCAGGCGAGGTACACCGAGGCCACGCTGATCAAGGAGCTCGAGGACCGCGAGATCGGCCGGCCGTCGACGTACGCCTCGATCATCAAGACGATCATCGACCGCGGCTACGTCTACAAGAAGGGCACCGCGCTGGTGCCGGCCTGGATCGCGTTCTCCGTGATCCGGCTGCTCGAGGAGCACTTCCCGCGGCACATCTCCTACGAGTTCACCGCCGACATGGAAGGCGTCCTCGACGACATCGCCCGGGGCCGGCGCGACCGGGCGACCGAGCTGGGCGAGTTCTACTACGGCTCCGACACCGTGACCGGTCTGCACCCGCTGGTCACCGGCCTGGGTGACATCGACGCCCGCGAGCTCGCGACGTTCCCGATCGGTGACCCCGAGGACGGCATCTCCCTGCGCGTGGGCCGCTACGGTCCGTACCTCGAGGGTCCCGACGACGACGGCGCCCCGGCCGGCAAGCGGGCCAACGTGCCCGACGACCTGCCGCCGGACGAGCTGACGATCGTCAAGGCCCGCGAGCTGCTCGAGAACCCCGCCGGCGAGGAGACCGCCCTCGGCGAGCACCCCGAGACCGGGCTCCAGGTGGTCGCCAAGAACGGTCGCTACGGGCCGTACGTCACCGAGCTCCTGCCCGAGGACGCGCCCAAGTCGGCCCGACCCCGCACCGGCTCGCTGTTCAAGTCGATGTCCCTCGACGCGATCACCCTCAACGAGGCCGTCAAGCTGCTCTCGCTGCCGCGCGTGGTCGGCGTCGACGCCGAGGGCGAGGAGATCACCGCCCAGAACGGCCGCTACGGCCCGTACCTGAAGAAGGGCACCGACTCCCGGACCATCGGTTCGGAGGAGCAGCTGCTCTCGATCACGCTCGAGGAGGCGCTGGAGATCTACGCCCAGCCCAAGGCGCGCGGTCGCGGGGCCGCCGCACCGCCGCTCAAGGAGCTCGGCAACGACCCGGTCTCCGGGCAGCCGGTGGTGGTGAAGGCGGGTCGCTTCGGCGAGTACGTCACCGACGGCGAGTACAACGCCACCCTCCGCAAGGACGACTCGGTCGAGGAGGTCACCCTCGAGCGCGCGGCCGAGCTGCTCGCCGAGCGGCGCGCCAAGGGCCCGGCCAAGAAGACGGCCAAGCGGGGCGCCAAGAAGGCGCCGGCGAAGAAGACGGCGAAGAAGGCCGCGGCGAAGAAGACGACGGCCAAGAAGACGACTGCCAAGAAGACGACGAAGAAGGCAGCCGCCAAGAAGGGCTGACGGTCAGCCGGACGGTCCTCTCCGAGACCACGCCTCATCGAGGACCGTCGGCACCCGACCGTAGGGTGTGCGCGTGACCAGTTACCCCGGCCTGCACACCGACTCCGGGCTCTTCGTCTGCTTCGAGGGCGGCGAGGGCGCGGGCAAGTCCACGCAGGCCCGGCTGCTGGCCGATTGGCTGCGCGCGCAGGGACGGCCGGTGCTGCTCACCTTCGAGCCGGGGGACACCCCGGTCGGCAAGGACATCCGGCGCATCGTCCTGGACCCCGCCACCGGCCACCTCGCCGACCGCACCGAGGCCCTGCTGTACGCCGCCGACAAGGCCGAGCACGTCGAGAAGGTCGTCCGCCCCGCCCTGGCCGCCGGCGCGGTGGTCATCACCGACCGCTACGTCGACACCTCGCTGGCCTACCAGGGCACCGGCCGCGGCATCGACGCCTCCGAGCTCGAGCACGTGCTGCGCTGGGCGACAGGTGACCTGCGTCCCGACCTGACCGTCGTGCTCGACCTCGCGCCGGAGCACGGCCTGGGCCGGTTCGAGGAGCGCGACCGCATCGAGGCCGAGTCGGTGGAGTTCCACGAGCGCGCCAGGGAGGGGTTCCTCGGCCTCGCGGCGGCCGACCCCGACCACTACCTGGTGCTCGACGCCCGGCAGCCCCAGGACGACCTGGCCGCCACGATCCGCGAGCGCGTGGTCGCGTTGGTGACGGTGACGCGATGACCGTGTGGGACGACCTGGTCGGGCAGCGGGCGGTCACCGACGTCTTGTCGCGGGCCGCCGGCGGCGACGGCATGACCCACGCCTGGCTGTTCACCGGCCCGCCGGGGTCGGGCCGGTCCAACGCCGCGGTGGCCTTCGCGGCCGCCCTGCAGTGCGAGCGCGAGGGCTGCGGTGAGTGCCACTCGTGCCACACCGCGATGACGGGGTCGCACGCCGACATCACGATCGTCCGGACCGAGCAGCTCTCGATCGGCGTCAAGGAGGTGCGCGCGATCGTCAAGCGCTCCGCCCTGTCGCCCAACGGCCGGCGCTGGCAGGTCCTGGTCGTCGAGGACTCCGACCGGCTCACCGACCACGCGGCCAACGCCCTGCTCAAGGCGATCGAGGAGCCCAACCAGCGCACGGTCTGGCTGCTGTGCGCCCCGACCGTCGAGGACGTCCTGCCCACGATTCGCTCGCGGTGCCGCCTCGTCACGCTCAGCACGCCGGTCGCCGCCGACGTGGCGGCGTTCCTCGAGCGCACCGCCGGGGTCCAGCCCGCCCTGGCCGCCCACGCCGCGCGGGCCAGCCAGGGCCACATCGGGCGGGCCAAGGCGCTGGCGCGTGACGAGGACACCCGCAACCGACGGGCCGAGGTGGTGCGCATCCCGGCGTCCCTCACCACGCTCGGCGCCTGCATGACCGCCGCGTCCAACCTGGTCGAGGTCACCAAGCAGGAGGCCGGCTCGATCACCTCCGAGCTCGACGCGCGCGAGAAGCAGGACCTCAACTCGGCGTACGGCGTCGCGGAGCGCGGCCGCCGCCCGCGCGAGTACGCCCCCGCCCTGGCCGCGATGGAGAAGGACCAGAAGACCCGGGCCAAGCGGCGGGTGCTCGACGTCGTCGACCGCAGCCTGATGGACCTGGCGTCGGTCTACCGCGATGCGATCGCCCTCTCCGCCGGCGCCGGCGGTGACCTCATCAACGAGGAGATCCGCGGCGAAATCACCCAGCTGGTGCGCCGGTCGTCGGCCGAGCAGCACCTGACGCGCATCGAGGCGATCTTCACCGCTCGCCAGCAGATGCTGGAGTTCAACGTCCCCCCGGCCATCGCCCTGGAGTCGATGATGGTCGCCCTCAAGCTGGCCGGAGGCCCGTCTCGATGAAGCGTGTCGTCGCGCTCCTGCTCATCCTCGCGCTCGTCCTGAGCGCCGCCATCACCGCACTCGTGGTCCTCACGAGCGGTGGCGACGACGGTGCGACCAGTGAGCCGCCGAAGCGTCCTGCGCGGTCCGCCTCGGGCGATCCGGCCGCCGACGTCACGACGCCACCCGAGGAGGCCCTCGCGCCCTTCTACGCGCAGGCGCTCCAGTGGTCGTCTTGCGAGAGCGGCAACGAGTGCGCCGACCTCCGGGTGCCGCTCGACTACGCCGACCCCACTGGCGAGACCATCGACATCTCCGTGCTGAAGGTGCCGGCAGCCCGGCCGGAGCAGCGGCTGGGGTCCCTGGTGGTCAACCCGGGCGGTCCAGGTGCGCCCGGCACGTCGTACGCCGCGGCGGCCGGCAGCGTCTTCGGTCAGCGGCTCACCGACAACTTCGACATCGTCGGGTTCGACCCGCGCGGCACCGGCGGGAGCGAACCGGTCGACTGCCTCAGCGACAGCGACCTGGACGGACTGCTGGCCGCCGACCCCGACCCCGACAGCCCCGCCGAGCAGGCTGCCCTGCTGGACTGGCTGGACCGGTTCTTCACCGGCTGCGTGGAGAGGTCCGGGGGCCTGGTCGGCCATGTGACCACCATCGAGGCGGCTCGCGACATGGACGTCCTGCGCGCCGCCCTCGGCGACGCGCAGCTGGACTACCTGGGGGCGTCCTACGGCACCAAGCTGGGCGCGACGTACGCCGACCTCTTCCCGGAGCGCGTCGGCCACCTCGTCCTCGACGGCGCCGTCGACGTGTCACTCGGCAGCCGGCAGCTCAGCCTCGACCAGGCGGCCGGCTTCGAGCGGGCGCTGCGCTCCTACGTGCAGAACTGCCTGGACTCGACCGACTCCTGCTTCCTCGGCGACACCGTCGACGAGGGAGTGGCGGCGATCAGCGACCTGGTCGCCCGGATCGACGCCGAGCCACTGCCCGCCGGTGACCGCGAGCTCACCGTCGGCAACGCGTTCTACGGGATCGTCGCGCCGCTCTACAACCGCGACTACTGGTTCCTCCTGTCCGCCGCCCTGCGGGGCGCCCAGGGCGGCAACGGTGCCCAGCTGATGCAGCTCGCCGACCTCTACGCCTCGCGCGGCTCCGAGGGCGGCTTCGCCGACAACTCCTCCGAGGCGATCTACGCGATCAACTGTCTCGACGACCCCTACGCCATCCCCGCCTCCGAGGTGCCCGGGGAGTACGCCGCGTTCGAGGCCGCCTCCCCGACGTTCGGCCGGGTCTTCGCCTGGGGCCTGGTCAACTGCGGCGACATCGAGGTCGCCAGCAGCGAGCCGGCGCGCGACATCCGGGCCGCCGGCGCCGCCCCCATCGTCGTGGTCGGCACCACCCGCGACCCCGCCACGCCGTACGAGTGGGCCGAGGCGCTCGCAGCCCAGCTCGAGTCCGGGGTCCTCGTCAGCCGCGACGGCGACGGCCACACCGGCTACCACGTCGGCAACACCTGCGTCGACGAGGCGGTCGAGGGCTACCTCGTCGACGACGTGGTGCCGGAGGCCGGGCTCTCCTGCTGACGGCGGCAGCAGCCTCGCCGGTTTCACTGGGCGCCCCGAAGGTCCGTATACTCCTCCGCGTTGCCCGGGCTTCCTCGCCGACGCCCGGGCGATGCGCCGCCTTAGCTCAGTCGGTAGAGCGAGTCACTCGTAATGACTAGGTCGTCAGTTCGATTCTGACAGGCGGCTCTGACTCCCCCGGGGACCCGAGACCCCGGGGGAGTCTTCTGCGTCGGACACCACGCCCCGTGGACTCAACCCCGCAGATCGGGCCTTCGTGCGGGTATCGATGGGTGCCCCCGTAATGTCACAGGGCAATCGAACCGCGTCCCCAGGAGCCTTGATGACCCACAACTCGACCCACCGCTACGGCCGCACCGTCCTTTTGGGGGTCGAGCGGGTCGAGGCTCCGTTGGTGGTCACCTCCGCCGACCTCGACGTCCGTCTGGGTGAGGTCTATCAGCGCACCGGCCTGCGTGCCGGGATGCTCGAAGGACTGGTCGGCATCCGTGAGCGACGCCGCTGGGCGGACGACGGATCCTTCATCGACGGCGCCATCGCCGCTGGGCGCGCGGCCCTGGCTGCCAGCGGTGTGGCGGCCGAGGACATCGGACTCATGATCAACACGTCGCTGAGCCGTGAATGGCTGGAGCCGTCGACAGCCGTCGTCATCCACGACGCAATCGGACTGTCGCCCGGCTGCCAGAACTTCGACGTCACCAACGCATGCCTGGGCTTCATGAACGGCATGGAGATCGCGGCCGCCATGATCGAGTCGGGCCTGATCGATCATGCTCTGGTGGTGGACAGCGAGGACTCGCAACCGGTCCAGGAGGCGACGATCGAACGCCTGTCCTCGAGCGGCGTCACCGCGAACGACGTGATGCAGGAGTTCGCCGCGCTGACCCTGGGCTCGGGTGCAGTGGCGATGGTCCTTGGTCGCGCCGACCAGCACCCCGAGGGCCATCGACTCATCGCCGGCGTGAGCCGCGCAGCCACCCAGCACCACCAGCTCTGCGTGGGCGACAACCAGGTGATGAAGACCGACCTCAAGGGCCTGCTGGAGGCGGGCCTCGACCTGTCCTCCGAGCTCTGGGCCGAGGCCGCGAGCGAGTTCGGCTGGGACGCCGGGATCAGCCGCTACTTCCTGCACCAGATTTCGCAGGTCCACACCGAAGCGATCTGCGAACGGTTGAAGCTCGAGCCCGAGCGCGCCCCCCGCACCTTCCCCGAGTTCGGCAACATCGGTCCAGCCTCAGTGGCCTTCACGATGGCCGGCAACGTGGATGACTTGGAGCCCGGCGACCGGGTCCTGCTGCTGGGGATCGGATCCGGACTCAACGCCACCTGCCTCGAAATCGTCTGGTGACCGCGGTGTCCCCGACTCCACCGGCAGCCGCCGAGACGGGCCGCGGACCCGAGCTGGGAGATCTGCCCGGGCTCGACCCCGCCTGGTCGCGGATGGTCACGGCTCCCGACGCCGAGGGCCGGCAGCGCGAGTGGCACGTGCTCGACAACGGTGTGGAGCCCACGAACGGCACCCTGCTGTGCATCCACGGCAACCCCACGTGGTCCTACCTGTGGCGCGGACTGATTGCTGCCGCGCCACCAGGCTGGCGCGTCATCGCCCCCGACCACCTCGGAATGGGGTTCTCGGAGCGCACGGACGCTGCCCGCACCGTGGCGCAGCGGGTCGCCGATCTCGGCTGCCTCACCGAGGCCCTCGGCGTCACGGGACCGGTGGTCACCGTGGGTCACGACTGGGGAGGGATCCTCTCGCTCGGCTGGGCGCTGGCGCATCGCGACCAGGTGCGGGGTGTCGTCGTCGGCAACACGGCGGTGGCGCAACCGGCCGGGGACCTCGGTCCGCCGCTGATCCGGCTGGCCCACCTGCCGGGTGTGCGCTCGGTCGGCTGCGTGGCCACGCCGATGTTCGTGCGCGGGACCACGGCACTGTCCCGACCGTCCTTGCCGCGCACGGTCCGTGACGCGTTGGCGCTGCCCTACGACAGCGTCGCGAGTCGCCGAGCGGTCGGCGCCTTCGTCGCCGACATCCCCTTCTCGCCCGGTCATCCGTCGTACGCCGCCGTGGCCGAGCTCGCCGAGGGCGTGCGCACCCTCGACGTGCCTGCCCTCATGTTCTGGGGTCCGCGCGACCCCGTCTTCGGCGAGCGCTACCTCGCCGACCTGCTCGAGCGGCTGCCCCATGCGCAGGTCCACCGTTTCGAAGGTGCCTCGCACCTGGTGACGGAGGATGCACCGGAGTACGCCGACCTGGTGGCCGACTGGGTGAGGGAGCTCGAAGCGCCGTCGACGGCGCCTCGAGGTGCCAGCGTGGCCCACGAGACAGCCCTCGAGCCCTTGTGGGCGGAGCTCGATCGCCGCTCCGAGGACACCAGTCCCGTCGTGTCCCACCAGGGCGCCGTCGTCAGCTGGGCCGCCATGTCTCGGAGGGTCGCCGAGCTGGCGGCCGGACTGGCGGATGCGGGGGTGCGTCCGGGCGACCGGGTCGGCCTCCTCGTCGAGCCGTCCGCAGACCTGACGTCGATCGTCTACGCCGTGTGGCGCGCAGGTGCTGTCATCGTCGTCGCCGACAAGGGTCTCGGGTTCGCCGGCATGCGTCGCGCCCTGCGTGGTGCAGGCATCGACCACCTTGTGGCCGCGGAGGTCGGTCTCGTCGCCGGCCGAGCCATGGGCCTGCCGGGCACCCGCATCGCCGTGCGCCCCCTGGCCCCCATCACGCGTCGCATGCTCGGCGTCCACCACGACCTGGACGAGCTCGCCCGCCGAGGTCGTAGCGCTCCCCAGCCGACGGCTCCGGGCTCCGATGCGGACTGCGCGGTCGTCTTCACCTCAGGTGCGACGGGTCCGGCCAAGGGTGTCATCTACACGCACGGCCAGGTGCGCGCGCAGGTCGACCTGGTCCGCGCGACCTACGACCTGCAACCCGACGACACGTTCGTCGCTGCGTTCGCGCCCTTCTCCCTCCTGGGTCCTGCTCTCGGGCTGGGGTCATCGGTCCCCGACATCGACGTCACCGCGCCGGACACCCTGACTGCATCCCTGCTGGCCGACGCCGCGGCGGCCGTGGACGCACGCATCATCTTCGCCTCGCCGTCCGCGCTGCGCCGCGTGGTCGCCACCAGCGCCGACCTGGACTCGAGCCAGCGCGAGGCCCTGTCCCGGGTCCGGCTCCTGATGTCCGCCGGCGCTCCGGTGCCGGCGTCGCTGCTCGAGGCCCTGGGGAGGGTGCTGACGAATGCGAGCCTCCACACGCCGTACGGCATGACCGAGGTGCTGCCGGTCACCGACATCTCCTACGATGAGATCAAAGATGCCGGAGCGGGCGAGGGCGTGTGCGTCGGTCGCCCACTCACGGGGGTCGAGGTCACCGTCGAGCCGCTGGAAGGCACGAGCACCGAGCTGGTCGACCACCCCGGGGTGACGGGCGAGATCTGCGTCCGTGCTGCCCACATGAAGGACCGTTACGACTCCCTCTGGGCCACCGAGCGCCACTCGACACGCCACTGCGGCTGGCATGCCACCGGCGACGTCGGTCATCTAGACGATCAGGGCAGGCTGTGGGTCGAGGGGCGCCGCGTGCACGTGATCCGTCGCAGCGACTCCTTCGTCACGCCGGTCGCGATCGAGCAGCGCATCGAGTCCCTCGGGACGGTCGGTTGGGCCGCCGTCGTGGGCGTAGGACCGCCTGCGGCGCAGGTCCTGGTGGTCGTGGTCGTCCCCACGGACGTCGGGCCGAGACGTCTGAGCCGGCGGAACACGATGCGCCTACGGGTCGCGGACTTCGGCCTTGCCGAGGACGTACGCCGCGTCGCCGGGATCACCGTGTCGGCCGTGCTCGACGCCGATCGGCTGCCACTCGACATCCGGCATGCGTCCAAGATCGACCGGACCGAAGTGGCGCGTCAGGCGGCCAAGGCCCTCGCAGGCCGTGGCAGTTCGTGAGAATCCTGGTCACCGGCGCGTCCGGGCTCCTGGGGCGCACCGTCGCCGAACTGCTTCTCGCGCGAGGTGACGACGTCACGGTGATGCAACGCCGTAGTGCCGGCCTGGGTTGCCGAGAAGTGCGGGGGGACGTCTCCGATCCCGACGCAGTCGCGCGCGCCGTCCGGGGTCAGGACGCGGTCCTGCACCTCGCAGCCAAGGTGGACGTCGTGGGACCCAGGGCCGACTACGAGCGCGCCAACGTGCGGGGCACCGCGACCGTCATAGCGGCAGCCCGCACCTCTGGGGTGGGGCGTTTCGTCCAGGTGTCATCACCGTCGGTGGCGCACGCCGGACGACCACTCTGCGGCGCCGGTGCGGACCCGGCTGACCCGGCGAACGCCCGCGGTCACTACTCGCGCACCAAGGCAGAGGCTGAGCTCCTCGCCCTGTCCGCTGATTGTCCCGACCTGGCGGTGCTGGCCGTGCGACCCCACCTGGTGTGGGGTCCGGGGGACACGCAACTGGTCGCACGGCTCGTGTCGCGCGCGCGATCGGGGCGTCTTCCGCTGCTGGCGGATGGTGCTGCCCTGATAGACACGACGTACGTCGACGACGCGGCGTCGGCCCTGGTCGCCGCCGTCGACGCGTGCGGACCAGAGGCCCACGGCGAGCCGCTCGTGATCAGCAGCGGAGATCCGCGTCCGGTGGCCGAGATCCTCGAACGGGTGTGCCGGGCCGCCGGCGTGCCCGCGCCGCGCCGGCATGTCCCCGTCCTGCTCGCTCTTGCCGCCGGGACGACCGTCGACCTGGTCTGGGCAGCCACCCGACGCACCGACACCCCGCCGCTCACGCGCTTCCTGGCAGAGCAGTTGTCGACAGCACACTGGTTCGACCAGCGTCGCACCCGCGCGGTCCTGCGATGGGCGCCTGCGGTCGGGATCGAGGCAGGATTCGACCGGCTTGCTGATTGGTACGCCGCAGGCAGCCCTGCCCCGGTGAGTGCGTCGGTCCTGCACTGACCGTCCATGGTTCGCCGCGTCGCCGACGTGCGTCACCCCGGCGTTCCACGACCAGGTCGCGGCGACCGGACGTCGTGCGCGTCGACGCGTGATCGAGAACGCCGTGCCTTTGCCAGTGTTCGTGCAGGTCAGGCTATGTGTTCGCGCTGGGAGGCGCCGGATCACTCGTCGTGACTAGGCCGTCAGTTCGATTCTGACAGGCGGCTCCACCAGCACAAGGCCCCCGATCTGGCACGCAGATCGGGGGTGTTTCGCGTTCGCGGCACGAAGCGGCGCAGTGCCTGGAGCCAGGGCCAGGAGCCCAGCACGACCCCGGGGTGCCTCAGGCGCTCGGCCCCAGCGTCGGGTCCGAGCTTCCGCCCGGCTCCGACTTCAGCTCGACGAAGAGGACGTGCGTCTCGGACTCGCCGATGTTCTCCCCGGCGTGGGTCTGGGCCGGCAACCACCCGGCGTGGCCCGCCGGCAGCTCGACGTCGCGATGCGTGTCGCTGCCATGCAGTCGACGCTTGAAGGAGGAGAGCGTGTACATGAAGCTGTCCGGATGCGCGTGCGGCGTGGTCCGGTGGCCAGGCTGGTCGTGGTACTCCAAGACACGCATCCGGTCGTTCTCGAACAGGACCGAGTACGCGTCTGGGTTGCTCACCACCGGATCCTGGGACATGGGTGTGAGTATCCGGCGTCCGCTCGCCGGTGGCAACGGCTCGGGATGACTCCTCGACGGGAGCCGGCAGGCGGTACACACTGGCCGTGAGCCCTTGCCTCGCGGCGGACGGTCGCGGCGCCGTCTACGACGCTGGAGGAACCGATGGTCACCGTGGCCGCCGTACAGGCAACACCGGTGTTCTTGGACCTAGAGGCAACCACGACCAAGGTCTGTGCCCTGGTCCGCGAGGCCGCGGGTCACGGCGCCGAGCTGATCGTGTTCCCCGAGTCCTTCATCCCGGCCTACCCGGACTGGGTGTGGCGGACACCGGCCTGGAGCGACGGCGAGTTCGTGCGCCGGCTCTACGCGAATGCGGTCAGCGTCCCAGGCCCTGCCCTGCAGCGCATCCAGGACGTGGCGGCGGAGGTGTCGGCGTACGTCGTGGTCGGGGTGACCGAGATCGAGGGCGGCACGCTCTACAACACCCTGCTGTACGTCGGACCGGACGGTCGACTCCTGCAGCGGCATCGCAAGCTCATGCCCACGGGCGGGGAGCGGACGGTGTGGGGGATGGGCGACGGTTCCGAGCTCGGAGTGGTGCACACGCCGTTCGGAGTGGTCGGCGGCTTGCTGTGCTGGGAGAACTACATGCCCCTGGCCCGGGCGGCGATCTACGCCCAGCAATGCGACATCTACCTGGCGCCGACCTGGGACAACAGCGACACGTGGGTGGCCACCTTGCGTCACATCGCGAAGGAGGGCGGGCAGTTCGTCATCGGGGTCGCGCCGCTGCTGCGCGGCTCGGACGTGCCGGAGGAACTGCGCGGCGCGCTCTACGGGCTCGAGGACGACTGGATGTCTCGCGGCCACACCACCATCGTCGCGCCCGGTGGCGAGGTGATCGCGGGACCGGTCCTGGAGCGTGAGGAGATCGTCTACGCGGACCTCGACATCGCCGCCGTTGCGGCGCAGCGGAGGATGTTCGACCCCGTCGGGCACTACGCGCGGCCCGACGTCTTCACCCTTCGCGTCGACACGCGCGCGAAGAGCCCGGTCGTCTTCGACGGGGAAGCGACGCCCTGAGGCTCACCGAGCGTCCGCGTCTGCACGCTTGAGCGCACGGTGGCCTCAGCGGGGAAGGTACTTGGCGGGCAGGCGCCCGACCTCGACCATCCAGGCCATGGTGTCGCGCACCGAGTCCGTGAAGGGTCGGGCGGTGACGCCGAGCTCCCGCTCCGTCGCGGAGGTGTCGAAGCGGGTGTCGCGCAGCAGGACCTCGGTGGCCTCGCGGTCGGCGGGGTAGCGCCAGCCCGTCGGCAGCCGTGACTGCAACGCGTCGATGGCGCGTGTCGACGTGGCCGCGACGCGAGCGGGCAGCAGTAGGTGTGGCCGCCGAAGGCCGGTGAGCGCCGACACCGCGGCGTACAGGTGTCGCCCGGTCACGTGGTGGCCGGGCACCACGAAGCGGCGTGGCCCTCGGTCCTTCTCCATCGTTCCCGCCACGACGGCGGCGGTGTCGCGGACGTCGACGGTGTGCAGTCCGCCAGCGGCCCAGAGCGGGAAGAGCCCCCGTGCCACCCAGCCCAGCCGGGTGGTCTGCTCGCCGCCATAGGGGTCGCTCGGCCCGTAGACGGCACCGGGATAGACGGTCACGACCGGCTGGCCGGCAGCCTGGAGCTCACGGGCGACCTCCTCGGAGGCGATCTTTGACTGGCAGTAGGGCAAGGGGATGTCGCCGAGGGGCAGGTCGCGGCCGGAGCCTCCATGACGGGTCAGGGCGACCGTGCTCGAGATGTGCACCACCGGATCACAGCCCTGGTCGAGCGCCGTGGTCAGCACCAGCCGGGCAGCAGCGGCGTTGGTGTCGAGCATCTCGTCCGAGCGGCGAGGGTCGAAGGTGAACACGGCGGCCGCGTGCACCGCGGCCTCGCAGCCGTCGAGCGCCCGGGTCACCGCGTCGGCGTCCAGCACGTCGCCGACGACCACGGCCTCGGGGTCGATCGTCACGTCGTGAGGGTCGAAGGTGACCGCCACCTGCTCCCGCCGTCGGACCAGCAGCCGGACGTCGTGACCCCGCTCGAGCAGGGCCAAGACGATGTGGGAGCCGACGAAGCCAGTGCCGCCGGTGACGAGGATGCGCATCGATCGATGCTTGCGGGCGGCGGGGGCCCCGTCAACCGCACGGTTCGGCGGGCCCTCCGGCCTAGCGCTTCTTGGCCAACTTGTTGGCGCGCGCCACCTGCAACGCCTCCGTGGCCCGGCGGACCAGCTCGTCGTGGTCGTCCAGCACGGCGACCGGAACGCTCCAGTACGGCATCCGGCCGTGCTTGTGGCTGTCCAGCTCCGCCGGTCGCTGGGTGTCGCTCTCGGCGCGCAGGAAGGCGACGCCGTGCGGGTCGATGAGCCCGAACATCACCGACTCGCAGAACAGGCCATGGCCGCCGAACATCTTCTTCGACTCGACCGGTCCCAGCGCGTCGAGCGCGTCGACCAGTCGATCGGCCGTCGCATCGCTCGCCGACCCGCCAGCTGCTCCCTCGGCTCCCACGACGTGATCGTCGCATGCAGCCGATTCCCTCACCGCGTGTCGCGCTCAGTCGGCAGGCGGTCGCCGTAGGCCTGCAGGGCCGGATCGGCGGCGACCTGGGCCAGCGACTTCTGGACGCTGGCGACGAGCTCGCGCTGGTGGTCGGCGACGCGCAGGCCGAGCACGCCGTCGAGCAGAGGCGCCCCTGCACCGGGCGCAAGGTCACGGCGGTCATGCCCGCAGTGGATCACACCGCCGGACCCCGGCGCCGACCCGTGCTTGGTCAGCCGTGACGCCACTCCGTCACGTCGTCGGACACCGGCGGCGCGGTGCCGAGGTCGTCGCCGGCCGTCGTTATGCCCAGGCCGAGCACCGTACGGTTCGCGTAGGCGAAGTACGCCGCCACCTGGTTGATCTCGAGGATCTCGCCGTCGTCGAAGCCGGCGGTGCGAAGGACCTCGA
The DNA here is from genome assembly GCA_963807335.1 of uncultured Actinomycetota bacterium. GTDB lineage: Bacteria > Actinomycetota > Actinomycetes > Propionibacteriales > Nocardioidaceae > Nocardioides. The sequence goes on along the minus strand of CAWEBT010000013.1, from coordinate 303,934 downwards.
CGTCGACCTCGCTGACCGATCGAGGCGACTCGGTCAGCCGCCGGGTGTAGTCGAGGGCGGCCAGGTCGCGCCCCTCGAACGCGTCGTCCAGCCGGTCAGCGGTGATGGCCGCCACGACGGCGGCGTGCCGGTCGTCGTCGTCGAGCAGCCTGCGCAGGCCGGCGGAGTGGTGGTCGACGCAGTAGGCGCATCCGTTCAGGTGGCTCACCTGGACGCCGATGGTCTCCAGGAACGCCGCCGGCAGCTGGTTCTGCGAGTGGTGCAGCACCGCCTTGTACAGCCCGAGGTGCCCGGTCAGGGTGTGCGGGCGCAGGCTGTGCGCAAGCAGGATGTTGTCGATGGTGCCGTGGGGGCCGGCGATGCGGTCGTAGGTCTCGCGCAGGCGAGGGGCCGCGGCCTCGCGGCCGATGGTCGCGATCCAGGTCATGGCCGGACCGTAGCAAGGCTGCTCGCCGCCCGCGACCGCGACCGCAGCCGTGGCATTGACAGGCCCGGGACCGGCGAGGAACGTCACCACCAGGGACCGGGCCCGGGGAACCCGCAGCGGTCCACCGACTCTGATCGAGAGGAAGCGCCATGCCCCCCAAGCGTCGTCAGTGTGCAGCAATGCAGGAGTACGAGCGCCTGCTTGAAGAGCAGCCGTCGTTCCGGACCAATCAGCTGCGGGCCGAGGCATTCACCGCCCGGGCCGTCTCCTCCGGCGAGGCCGACCGGGTCGCGCGCAGGCTGATCGCGATCCCCACCGTGGTGCACGTGGTCTACAAGGCGCAGAAGGACAACCTCAGCAAGTCCCAGATCCAGAGCCAGATCACGTCCCTCAACGCCGACTTCCGGTCCACGAACCCCGACGCCGCTCTGGTGCCCGACGCGTGGAAGGGCTTGGTCGCCGACGCGAAGATCAAGTTCCGCCTCGCCACCAAGGACCCCGAGGGCAAGCGGACCGACGGGATCGTGCGCGTCCAGACCGACCGGACGTCGTTCGGTCCCGGCGACGACGTGAAGCGGGCCAGCCGGGGCGGCTCGACCGCATGGCCCGCAGATGCGTACCTCAACCTGTGGGTGTGCTCCCTCGGGGGCGGGCTCCTCGGCTATGCCCAGTTCCCCGGCGGCCCCAAGGCCACCGACGGCGTGGTGGTCCTGAACACCGCCTTCGGGACCGAGGGCACCGCGACCGCGCCGTTCGACAGAGGCCGCACGCTGACCCACGAGGTCGGGCACTGGCTCAACCTGCGCCACATCTGGGGGGACACCCTCGACTGCAGCGGGGGTGACCGGGTTCCGGACACGCCCAACTGCGAGGGGCCGAACTTCGGCCGGCCCAGCTTCCCGGCGCCCAGCTGTGGCAACGACCCCAACGGCGACATGTTCATGAACTACATGGACTACGTCGACGACGCAGCGATGTTCATGTTCACCGCGGGGCAGGTGGCACGGATGAGCGCCTGCCTCGCCGGGCCGCGCAAATCGTTCGTCGCGGCGTAGTCGGCCGTGAGGAAGGAACAGGTGAGCGGGCGCTGGGTGCACGCCCACGAGGAGGACACACCGGACGAGATGGTCTTCCGGCCTGACGGCACCGACCTGCCTCCGTCCCGAGGCCGGATGACGTTCGAGCTCCGCTCGGACGGCACCTTCGCAGAGGCCGGCCTCGGTGCCACGGACGTGCCCGAGGAGGCCACCGGCAGCTGGGCGCTCGAGGGCGACACGATCACGCTGAGCGAGGGTGTGACGCAGGGGGTGCCGCGCCAGATGGAGGTAGTCACGGCGGAGGAGGCGAGGCTGGTGATCCGCAAGCGCCGCCACGGACGCTGACCCACTCCTTGTCGGCCCGGCTCCTCCCAGTGGTCGCGGCCGTTGACTGGCCACGCCTCGCGGGTGTAAGACCCGAGGTATCCCCGCGAGGCGGTAGACGCCCGCACCGGTGAAGGAGACGCCCGATGTCGACTGGTCGCGTGACGGTGGCAGCACTCACGGTGGGCATCGCCTTGGCAGTGGGGCCGGCCGCCTTCGCCGCCACACCGGGCAACTCCTGGGGCATGGATCTCAGCGGCGGGGTCGTGCACGATGCCAACGGCACGCAGCCGATGAAGTTCACCGGACCCGGCTTCCGCTCCGCCACCGGCTACGTCGGCGGCGCAGTGGAGCTCACCAAGGCCCCCTCCCTGGGCACGGCGGCCAACACCCGGTACGACAATCCCGGCACGCAGAACTTCGCCATGGGCATCGTCTTCACCTCGCAACCCATACCGAGCGCCGGCAGGTACACCGGCAACCTGATGCAGAAGGGTCTCTTCGGAGACCCGGGACAGGTCAAGATGCAACTTGTCCAATCGTCCCAGGGTGCCGTCTCGTGCCGGATCAAGGGCACGTCCGGAGCCAGGGTCATCACCTCGAAGGTCAACGTCGACGACGGGGCCTGGCACCGGGCCGTCTGCTGGCGGGCCGGAGGCGTCGTCGGAGTCACCGTGGACGGCGTCGTGACGTCGCTGGCCTGGAGCCCGGGCTCGGTCAGCAACACCAAGGACCTGACCCTGGGCAACAAGAACACCAAGGGAGGGGCCTCGGACCAGCACCTCGGGCGGACCGACTTCGTCACCTGGGTGATCGACTCGGACGCCCGGTCGATCGGCGAGCAGCGGGTCACGGCCTCGGGATGACCTGACCCGCCCGGCTACTCCTCGACCTCGTCGTCGTCCTCGTCGTCGACCGGCTCCGGCGTCGGCGGCGACACCAGCAGCGACAGTCCGTCGTGCGGGCCCAGCGTGACCGTGAAGCTGGTCAGCTCGTCGACCTCGCCGACCTCGGTGTCGGTGACCATGTCGTGCACCGTCGAGCCGGGCACGAGGTGCTCCGAGCGCACCGTGCCGGTGATCTCGTCCTGCGAGAAGTTCAGCACCGTGACCTGGTGCTCACCCTCCGCTGCGAGCGCGTGCACCATCACCAGCATGCCGCGGTGCGACACCGGCGGCACGTCGACCTGGGTGGCGGTCGCGACGCCGGCACGGTCGCGCATCTCGAGGACCGCACGCAGTCCGGAGACGAACGAGTCCGGGTCGGCCAGCTGCTCGGGCAGGGTGCCGTAGAGGCTGCGCCCGGTCGGCATCCCGCTGTACGCGGGGTTCTCGTCGTACCCCATCAGGTCGTAGGAGGCCCGATGGATCCAGCGGGTGTCACCCCCCGCCAGCAGGTGCTCGATGCCCTCCCGGGGGAGCGGCAGCATCCCGCACAGGTCCCACCCGGACAGCGCGAAGACGCCGGGCTGCCAGGCGTTGAACTTGGCGAGCAGCAGGTGCGCGTGCTTGACCTGCTCGACCACCGGGCCGCTGATCTCGTCGAGGTCCGCGACCCCGAGTGACGCCGCGATGATGCTCGCGGTCGTCGAGGCGATGCCGTTGGTCGTGAAGATCGCGTTGTACGGCGCGGCCGGACCGGTCAGCGCGTCGATCATCTCCGCGCGGATCGCGACCGCCAGCTCGCTGCCGTGCAGGGTCTCGCCGCGGTAGGAGTACTCGTCGTCCTTGTGACGGGTGGCGAAGTGCACCAGCTCGTAGGTCAGCTCGTCGTGGTTCTGCAACGCGTGCACGAGGCTGAGCGGTGCCACCCCGAACTCCAGCGAGGCGTTGAGCGTGAGCCTGAGGAACTCCGTGTCCTGCACCGCCAGCGCGTGCTGGTAGGCCGGCCGGTTGATGAAGTCGTAGCTGAGGTCCGCCCCGGTCTGGGACGTCTCCGCGATGTCGTCGATGGTGAGGTTGAGCTCCTGGAAGGTGAACCCGCCCACCTTGCGCACCATGCTGGCGATCAGGTGGTTCGCGGCCTCCGAGAGCGGGTGCCCCTCGGACCACGCGGGCAGGCCCTCCGCACTCTTCTCGACCCCGAGGAACCCGTTGGCGTCCAGGCGGAGCGCGCCGGTGCCGAGATCGCCCAGGGAGTGCAGCGCATCGCCGATCACCATCCGCATGCCCGCGAAGGAGGGGTCCAGCCAGTTGATCGACGGCTGACCCTCCTTGAAGTAGTGCAGGTAGACCCAGCGGCGGGTGACGCCGTCGGGGCCGAGCACGGGTGCGGTGATGCTCCAGTTGGTGTCCTTGACGCCGGGGTCGTGGAAGATCACCCGCTGCAGCTCGCCGATGATGTAGCCGGCGTCTGCCAGCCGCTTCTCGGTGACGACGTCCAGGTTCACCGAGTCGCGTCCCGGAGGCACGTCGGGCAGGTCGTCCCAGTCCTCGGGCTCGATCTGCACCATGTGGTAGATCCCGGGGTAGTCGCCGACGTTCATCTCCGCGAGGCGGAAGTCGGCGCCCTTGCCGGTGTGGCCGGGCACGATGTCGTCGAGGATGGTCCCGCCGTGCTCGGTGGCGATCTCGCACATGGCCCGGAACTCCTCCTCGGTGCCGAAGGCGATGTCGATCTCGGTGCTGATGCGGTCGAAGTGGCCGTCCACGCTGGGGGTCGGCAGCCAGCCGTTCAGCCCGCCGGCGCGCTTCACCGGCCCGGTGTGCAGCGCCTGGATGCCGATCTTCTCGAACGTCTCCCAGAGGTCGGGGTCCCCGAGCGTCCCGAGGAACGAGTGCCCGGGCTTGGTCATCAAGGACAGCGGGTACGCCGTGAACCACACGCCGGCCGTGTTGACGGCCGCCCCGGGGTCGGGGTTGGCGAAGGGGTTCTGCCACATGCTGCCGCGGCCGGAGAACTGGTTCGCGATCTGGTTGGCGTCGTGCAGCATGGAGGACCGCTGGAGCCAGGCGACGTAGAAGGGGTTGGTCCCGACCGCCTCGCCGGTGCGGTCCTCGCCCTTGGTCGGGCTGCCCTGCGGCCGCAGTCTCGCCCGGGGTCGCAGTGCCCGGGGCCTGGCCGGGTAGAACTGCTCGGAGTAGGTGATCTCGCTTGCCTCGTGCTCCGCCGGCTGAGATTCCTCGGTCATGTTCTCCTCGATCATCAGTGGAGTTGAAAGAGTTGCACGAACGCGTGTGCCGCACACCGGCGGCTGCACCGGTGAGACCTGCGCGGCCCTAATCTTGACTGACTCCAGAAAGTGGTCGAGACTGGGCCGGTGCCCCCGACCTCCGAGTTCGAGCCCACCCTGCGTGGCGCCGGACTGCGGGTCACCCGCCCACGGCTCGCGGTGCTGACGGCGGTCCGCGACCTCCCGCACTCGGACACCGACACCATCATCGGCGCCGTACGCGCGGCCGCCGGCGACGTCTCCCACCAGGCGGTGTACGACGTCCTGCGTGTCCTCACGGCCGCCGGCCTGGTCCGGCGCATCCAGCCGTCGGGGTCCGTGGCCCGCTACGAGGCCCGGCTCGAGGACAACCACCACCACGTCGTGTGTCGCTCGTGCGGAACCATCCGCGACGTCGACTGCGCCGTCGGACCCGCGCCCTGCCTGGACGCGTCCGACGACCACGGCTTCGTCATCGACGAGGCCGAGGTGACCTTCTGGGGCCTCTGCCCCGACTGCGCCACCAACCAGAGCACCTGATCGCACGTCCAGTCCTTCGGAAGGAAAGCCATGCCTGAGCACCACGATGCCGTTGTCGGCGAGATGAACGAGGAGGCCGGCGAGCCCAGTGCCAGTCAGTGCCCGGTCGTCCACGGCCGTGCCCCGCACCCGACCCAGGGTGGCGGCAGCAGTGGTTGGTGGCCGGACCGCCTCAACCTGAAGGTCCTGGCCAAGAACCCGGCCGTGGCGAACCCCCTCGGCGACGGGTTCGACTACGCCGCGGCGTTCGGGTCCCTCGACCTGGCCGCGGTGAAGCACGACATCTCCGAGCTGCTGACCACCTCGCAGGACTGGTGGCCCGCCGACTTCGGTCACTACGGCCCGTTCATGATCCGGATGGCCTGGCACAGCGCCGGCACCTACCGGATCAGCGACGGCCGTGGCGGGGCAGGGGCCGGCCAGCAGCGCTTCGCCCCGCTCAACAGCTGGCCGGACAACGGCAACCTCGACAAGGCCCGCCGCCTGCTGTGGCCGGTGAAGAAGAAGTACGGCCAGAGCCTGTCGTGGGCCGACCTGATCGTCCTCACCGGCAACGTCTCCCTCGAGTCGATGGGCCTGCAGACCTTCGGCTTCGCCGGCGGTCGCACCGACGTCTGGGAGCCCGACGACGACGTCTACTGGGGTCCCGAGACCGAGTGGCTCGGAGACGAGCGCTACACCGGTGACCGCGACCTCGAGAACCCGCTCGCCGCGGTCCAGATGGGTCTGATCTACGTGAACCCCGAAGGACCCAACGGCAACCCCGACCCGATCGCCGCGGCCCGCGACATCCGCGAGACGTTCGCCCGGATGGCGATGAACGACGAGGAGACCGTCGCCCTCATCGCCGGCGGTCACACGTTCGGCAAGACCCACGGCGCGGCCGACCCCGACGAGTACGTCGGCCCCGAGCCCGAGGCCGCAGGCGTCGAGGAGATGGGCCTGGGCTGGAAGAACTCCTACGGCACGGGCAAGGGCGCGGACGCGATCACCAGTGGCCTGGAGGTCACCTGGACCCCCGCGCCGACCCAGTGGGACAACGGCTTCTACGACATGCTGTTCGGCTACGAGTGGGAGCTCACGCAGAGCCCGGCCGGCGCACACCAGTGGCAGCCCAAGGACGGTGCCGGGGCGGACGTGGTGCCCGGACCCGCCGCGGACTCGGCCAGGCGCGTTCCCACGATGCTGACGACCGACCTCTCGCTGCGCTTCGACCCGATCTACGGGCCGATCTCCAAGCGGTTCCACGAGTTCCCGGACCAGTTCGCGGATGCCTTCGCCCGGGCCTGGTTCAAGCTCACGCACCGCGACATGGGTCCGATCGACCGCTACCTCGGCCCGGAGGTCCCGCAGGAGACGCTGCTGTGGCAGGACCCGATCCCAGAGGTCACCCACGGGCTGGTCTCGGCCGACGATGCCGCCGCCCTCAAGAGGCAGGTGCTGGACACCGGCCTCACCGTCTCCCAGCTGGTCTCGACCGCCTGGGCGTCTGCCTCGACGTTCCGCGGCAGCGACAAGCGCGGCGGCGCCAACGGTGCCCGCATCCGCCTCGAGCCGCAGAGCGGCTGGCAGGTCAACGACCCCGACGAGCTCGCCGGCGTGCTCCGCACCCTCGAGGGTGTGCGGTCGGTCTTCAACGGTGGCCAGTCGGGCACCCAGGTCTCGCTCGCCGACCTGATCGTCCTGGCCGGCTGCGCCGGCGTCGAGCAGGCCGCCCGCAACGCCGGGCACGAGATCACGGTCCCGTTCACCCCGGGCCGCGCGGACGCGTCGCAGGAGCAGACCGACGTCGAGTCCTTCGCCGCGCTCGAGCCGACCGTCGACGGCTTCCGCAACCACCTCGGCAAGGGCCAGCGACTGCCCGCGGAGTACCTCCTGCTCGACCGGGCCAACCTGTTGACCCTGAGCGCTCCCGAGATGACCGTGCTGGTGGGTGGTCTCCGGGTCCTGGGCGCCAACTCCGGCCAGTCGTCGCTGGGCGTGCTCACCGAGAACGTCGGCTCGTTGACCAACGACTTCTTCGTCAACCTGCTCGACCTCGGCACCACCTGGCAGGCGAGCGACGACTCCCAGGAGACGTTCGAGGCCCGCAACGGCGCCGGTGAGGTGACCTGGACCGGCAGTCGCTGCGACCTGGTCTTCGGCTCGAACTCCGAGCTGCGCGCGCTCGCGGAGGTCTACGCGAGCGACGACGCCGTCGAGAAGTTCGTGGCCGACTTCGTGGCCGCGTGGGTCAAGGTCATGAACCTCGACCGGTTCGACCTCGCCTGATCGGGCGACCCTGCTCCTCCCTCGCCCCGGGCTCACGGGGCGAGGGAGGGCACCCGCAGGCCGTGCAGCCGGTCGGCGTCCGGCAACTGCCGGCGCCTGACCATGTGGGTGGCCACGAGCACCGAGCTCAGCGCCGCGCACACGCACCAGACCGAGGTGAACGCCTCGGCGTACAGCAGGGCGGCCACGCACATGCTGGCGAGGTTGACCGCGCCGAAGGCGACGATCGACCGGTAGCCCGACAGCAGGGACGGGCCGATCACCGCGACGATGTAGAGCGACGTCCAGAACGTCGCGTCGTCGAGGGGTGACAGGTAGGTCAGGGCGTGGGGTCGCGCGATCACGTCGATCGGTCCCGTGACCACCACCGTCGCGAAGTACGTCGCCACGACCGCCCCGAGGGCCACGAACGGCGCGACCCGCCACCGGTAGCCGCGGGGCTCGAGCATGAGCACCGCCAGCGGCACCAGCACCGGCAGCACGGGGAACGCCACCACGAGGTACGCCACCGCGGCCGCCTGGGCCACCTCGGCGGACACCGCGCCCTCGGTGCCGGCCCAGACGACGGCCTCCATCAGCTGGTGGAGCGCGAAGAGCAGCGGCAGTGACGCGAACGGGACCTCGCGGACGTGCCGCACCTCGCGCAGGGCGACCACCCCCACCGGGACCAGCACCACGGCAGCCACCAGGTCGGCTTCGAGGGAGAAGCACATGGGGGCCTCTCCCGCGCCGTTGGGGAGTCCCGACGCTACGCCCTCAGGTGGCCGCCGGGAAGTGGCAGGCGAGCCAGGTGCCGACCGCGGCGTACGCCGAGCGCCGCGGCTCCTCGCGTGACAAGAAGACGTCGTGGCGGGCGTCCTCGACCGGCACCACCGTCGTCCGGCCGCCCAGGCACCCGGCCCAGCGCGCGATCTGGTGCACGTCGAGCACCGCGTCGGACGAGTCGCTCTCGGGCGTGTGCCTGCGGGAGATCCGGCTCTTGTCGGAGCGCAGCACGAGTGAGGGGACGCCGACGTCGAGGCCACGGTGCAGTCGGGCGTGGCCGCGCCGCACCGCGTTGAGCCAGCCCACGGTGACCGGGAACCCGGTCAGCGGCTTGAGGTCGAGGTCGAACTCCCACTCCCCGGTGCCGCTGGTGTGCAGCGAGCTGCCGTAGACCGTGCTCTCCGGCAGGGCCATCTCCCGGAAGGGCCGCACGCGGGCTGCGGCGCGCAGCGCCCAGGTGACGGGGCCGCGCATCACCGGCCTGCCCTGCAGGTCGAACCACGGGCTGTTGAGCACGAGCCCGGAGACCGGCGCCACCCCGCCCTGTCGTCGCCGCCGGTCGAGCCACAGCGGCGTGATCAGCCCACCGGTGGAGTGCGCCACCACGACGACCGGGACGTCGGTGTACTCGTTCGTCATGACGTCGAGCGCGGCGTCCAGCTCGGCGTCGTAGGCCGCCAGGTCGGAGGCGTAGTGGGCGGTGTGGCCCTCGCGACGGCTGCGCCCGGACTTGCGCAGGTCGAGGGCGAAGAAGGCGAAGCCCCGGCCGGCGAAGAAGTCGCCCATCTCGGTCTGGAAGAAGTAGTCGGAGAACCCGTGCACATAGAGGACCGTGCCGCGGACCGTCTCGTCCGCGGTCCGGGTGCGGCGCACCAGCACCGCCTCGAGGCGTCCCTCGCCGTCCGGGTCGTCCCCGAGGTCGAACACGTGCTGCTCGTAGCCTTCGCCGAGGAGGTCGGGCTGCCAGCTCGCCGTCGTCATGCGCGCATCGTAGGGGCCCTCACGAGTAGCGGTGGCTCTTGGCGGCATGACCGAGCTCGCGGGTGCAGGACTTGCCGCTGATCGCGCGGTGGCCGCACAGTGCGGGAGCGGGCGGGTCCGGCACGGGTGCCAGGCCGTGGGTCCCCGCCGTCGCCTCGTCGCCCGCCGCCTTCGACGGCGCGGCCGTCGGGTCGACCAGCCGGAGCGACGGCCGGGCCGGAGCCGTCCGCTTGGTCACCTCGGCGTGGCGGGCCTCGCGCATGGCCCGGAGGTCGTCCATCTTGCTCATCGTGGCATCACGTGACGACCCTAGGCACCGTCGCCGACAGTGGCCGGCACCGCCTCGCACCTGACCGGGTCGAGTGCGAACCCGACGTGGTCGCCTCCGGACGTCACACGCGCACCGCCGTGACGGGCAGCGGCGGGGTGCGACCCAGCTCGGACCGCGCGATCGAGCGCAGGTGCACCTCATCGGGTCCGTCGAAGAGCCGCATCGCCCGGTGCCAGGCGTACATCGCGGCCAGCGGGGTGACGTCGGTGACGCCGGCCCCGCCGTGGACCTGGATGGCCCGGTCGATCACGGCGGTCGCCGCGCGCGGCACGGCCACCTTGGCCATCGCGACGAGGTCCTTGGCGGCCTTGTTGCCGGCCGTGTCGATGACGTGGCAGGCCCGGTGGCACAGCAGCCGGGCCTGCTCGATCTCGAGCCGGGACTCGGCGATCTGCTGCCGGACGACGCCCTGGTCGGCCAGCGGGGCACCGAAGGCCACCCGGTCCTGGGCGCGCGCGACCATCAACGCCAACGCGCGCTCGGCCGCGCCGAGGGCGCGCATGCAGTGGTGGATGCGGCCGGGACCGAGGCGGGCCTGGGCGGCCGCGAAGCCGCCGCCCTCCTCGCCGACCACGTTGGTCACCGGCACCCGCACGTCGTCGAACCGCACCTCGGCATGCCCGTGCTGGTCGTGGTGACCGAAGACCGGCAGGTCGCGGACCACGGTGACGCCGGCGGTGTCTCGCGGCACGATCACCATCGACTGCTGTCGGTGCGAGGCGGCCGCGGGGTCGGTCTTGCCCATCACGATGAGGACGGCGCAGCGCGGGTCCATCGCGCCGCTGGTCCACCACTTGCGGCCGTTGACGACGTACTCGTCGCCGTCGCGCTCGATGCGCGTCTCGATGTTGGTGGCGTCGCTGCTCGCGACCTCGGGCTCGGTCATCGCGAACGCCGACCGGATCTCGCCGTCCAGCAGCGGCCGCAGCCAGGTCTCCTGCTGCTCGTCGGTGCCGAGCAGGTGCAGCAGCTCCATGTTGCCGGTGTCGGGCGCCGCGCAGTTCAGCGCCTCCGGCGCGATCTCGAGGCTCCATCCCGACAGCTCCGCGATGGGTGCGTACTCCAGCTGCGTCAGTCCGGACTCCGACGGCAGGAACAGGTTCCACAGCCCCTGCTCGCGGGCGGCGGCCTTCAGCTCCTCGATGACCGGAGGTACGTCGTGACCGTCGGGCCCCGCGGCCCGCCGGTGCTCGGCGTACGACTCCTCGGCGGGCAGCACCCGCTCGGTCATGAACCGCACCATGCGCTCGTGCAGCTCGTCTGCTCGCGCGGATCGGGCCGGCAGTGAATGATCGTGCTGGGGGTCGGTCACGGCGCTCCTGAACTCGGGCCGGGTGGTCGCTCGGGATGTCGTGCAATATGTCCGGGATCCGGGGCCGGCACAAGCCGCCCGACCTGGAGACGCGAGGAGTGAACCGAGGAGTGAGCCGAGCAATGAGCATGGACGACCTCAGCCCGGGACCCGGCGACCTCGAGCCGATCGAGACCGCATCGGTCGACGAGCTCCGCGCACTGCAGACCGAGCGGCTGCGGTGGTCGGTGCGGCACGCCTACGACAACGTCGCGCACTACCGGGCCTCGTTCGACGACGCCGGCGTGCACCCGGACGACGTCCGCGAGCTGGACGACCTCGCGAGGCTGCCGTTCACGGCGAAGGCCGACCTGCGCGACAACTACCCGTTCGGCATGTTCGCCGTGCCCCGCGAGCAGGTGCTGCGCCTGCACGCGTCGTCCGGCACCACGGGCAAGCCGACCGTGGTCGGCTACACCGCAGCGGACATCGAGATGTGGTCGACGGTGATGGCGCGCAGCATCCGGGCGGCCGGTGGCCGGGCCGGGCACATCCTCCACAACGCCTACGGCTACGGCCTGTTCACCGGTGGGCTGGGTGCCCACTACGGAGCAGAGAGGCTCGGCTGCACCGTCGTACCCGTCTCGGGGGGCATGACCGAGCGCCAGGTGCAGCTGATCATGGACTTCCGGCCCGACCTGATCATGGTCACCCCGTCCTACATGCTCTCGGTCGTCGACGAGATGGAGCGCCAGGGCATCGACCCGCGGACGACCTCGCTCAAGGCCGGCATCTTCGGTGCCGAGCCGTGGACCAACGACATGCGCCGCGAGATGGAGGACCGGCTCGACATGCACGCCGTCGACATCTACGGCCTGTCGGAGGTCATCGGGCCGGGCGTGGCCAGCGAGTGCGTCGAGACCAAGGACGGCCTGCACGTCTGGGAGGACCACTTCTATCCCGAGATCATCGACCCGGTCACCGGCGAGGTGCTGCCCGAGGGCGAGAAGGGCGAGCTGGTCCTCACCTCGCTGACCAAGCAGGCGATGCCCGTGATCCGCTACCGCACCCGCGACCTGACCCGGCTGCTGCCGGGCACCGCCCGCACGATGCGGCGGATCGAGAAGATCACCGGCCGCACCGACGACATGATCATCCTGCGTGGGGTGAACCTCTTCCCCACCCAGATCGAGGAGCTCATCCTCTCCACGCCCGAGCTCTCACCGCACTTCCAGTGCGTCCTCGACCGCGCGGGCACCCTCGACTCGCTGACGGTCGTGGTCGAGCGACGGGAGTCGACGCCGGGCGAGGCGGCCGCCGAGGCCGGGGTACTGCTCCGGCGGCTGGTCAAGAACTCGATCGGCGTCTCGGTGGACGTGCAGGTGGTCGACCCGGCGACGGTGGAGCGCTCGGTGGGCAAGATGCGGCGCATCGTCGACAACCGCCCCGCTCGCTGAGGGCAGGTCCGGGCTTGCCGGACGGGGCTACCGTCGGGCCATGCGATGGGCAGGTGCTGTGGGAGCCGCGGTGCTCCTGCTGTCCGCCGGCTGCTCGGCCGCGGAGCAGCCGGACCAGGTGGGCGCGCCCGCGCCGCTGCCGTCGGCCACGCCGAGCAGCCCGGTCGCGCCTGCGGCCAGCGAGCCGCCGTCGCCCTCGCCCTCGGCGGAACCGGCCGCACCTGCCGCACGACCCGACCCGCCGGCGCTGCCGGCGTACTTCGAACGGGACTTCTCCGGCGGTGGCCTGCGGCTCGGTGCGGTGCGCGAGCGGACGGCCGCCTACACGTCGTACGACGTGACGTACCGCAGTGAGGACCTGCGCATCTCCGGCGTCCTCAACGTGCCCACCGGGCCCGGCCCGCACCCGGCCGTGGTGCTCGCGCACGGCTACATCGACCCGGCCTACTACGAGCGTGGCCAGGGCATGACGCGCGAGCGCGGTTCGCTGGCCGGGGCCGGCTACGTCGCGCTGCACGTCGACTACCGCAACCACGCCCAGTCGGACGACGACCCGAGCGCCATGCGCAACTTCCGCACCGGCTACGCCATCGACGTCATCAACGCGGTCACCGCCCTGCGCAGGACCGAGGACGTGCCCGTCGACGACGACCGCGTCGCCGTGATGGGGCGCTCGATGGGCGGTGGAGTCGTCTACAAGGTGCTCGAGCTCGCGCCCGGCCTGGTCGGGGCGGGCGTCGCGTACTCGCCGGTGAGCTCCCTGGAGTCCGACAACTTCGACCGGTTCAACCGCGACGGCGACCGCGACGCGTTCGTCGGCTACGTCGAGCGGCGCTGGGGCCTGCCCGAGGAGGAGAGTCCCGAGAACGACGCGTTCTGGGAGAGCATCTCGTCGCGCACCTTCCTCGACCGCATCACCGAGCCGGTGCTCATCGTCCAGGGCAGGTTCGACGACACCTGCCCGCCGGCGTGGGCGAAGGCGACCCAGCGGGCGATGGTGGCCGCCGGCGTCGACTCCCGCCTCGAGCTGTACGACGACGGCCACGCCTTCGGTCCGCAGTACGTCGCGTCGATGCGACGGATCGTGGCGTTCCTCGACCGCCGGCTCGGCTGACTCCGCGACGCCTGCCCGCTTGTAACGCTCCGTTATTTCATCTGGTGCGCCCAAATACGGGAGCACCAGCGGAAATAACGGAGCGTTACAAGGCCGAGTTGCCGCCAGACCCCTCGCGTGCGACTCTGAGATCAGAGTCAGCTCTGACTCCCGGACGATGGGTGCCGTACCCGGTCAGCGACAAGACGGCCCGGAAGGCTCTTCCGATGTCGTGGCTCATCCTCCTTGCCTCCGGTGTGCTCGAAGCGGTCTGGGCGACCGCGCTGGGCCGCTCCGACGGCTTCACCCGCCTCACGCCGAGCATCGTCTTCGGCGTCGCACTCGCCGGCAGCATGGCCGGCCTGGCGGTGGCGATGAAGGACCTCCCGATCGGCACGGCGTACGCCGTCTGGGTCGGCGTCGGCGCTGCCCTGACCGTCGTCTACGCGATGGCCAGCGGTGCCGAACCCGTGTCAACGGTGCGGATCCTGCTCATCCTCGGTCTGGTCGGCTGTGTGGTCGGGCTGAAGCTCGCGCACTAGATCCGGCTGACCGAGAGCGAGGTGACGGCGATCCCGTACGCCGACTCGAGGGCGGCGATCGGCTCCTCGAGCTCGGCCCGGGTCGGCCGGTGGCTTCCGCCGAACCACGCCACCTCGCAGGTCCGGCGCGGACCGGAGCCGGGCAGTCGCCAGTGACCGGTCAGCCGGCCGTCCACGAGCAGGGGCGCCAGCAGCAGGCCGTTGTCCGGCGACCACAGTCGCTGGTAGTGCTCGGGCGACACGAAGCGGGCCCGGGCCGGCGGGTCGTAGGCACACAGCAACGCGTCGAACTCCGGCAGCAGCCGGACCCCGGGCAGCTCGACGGCCGCCGGGGGCGACGGCAGGTCGTGGTAGTCGAGCCCGTCCGGCCCGCGCCGGCTCGGCAGCCCGAGCCGGGCCAGCGACGCGTCTACGACCCGCAGCCCCACGCCGCCCCACCAGGCGAGGTCGCGACGGCTGGCCGGTCCGTGGCAGGCGAGGTGGCGGCGTACCAACGCGTCCATCGCGCCATCCGGATCGCCGAGCACGTCGCCCCGCTCGCCGACCAGCGCGACGGCGCTGCGGTAGCCGGGTCGGCCCTGCCCGGCCCAGCCGCCGCTCAGCGGGCGCCGCAGCAGTCCGCCGTGCCCGAACGCGAAGTAGCGGGTCTCGATGCGGGGCTGCCCGAACGGATCGTGCTCGGCGAGCCACGCCCGCAGGTGCGCGTCGAGCTCGTCGGGGGTGCGCCAGTCGGCCGCCGCGAACTCCTCGATGCCCGCCCACACCTCCTCGAGCGTGACGCCGGCCGGCCGCAGCGTCCGCTGCCACAACGCGCGCTGACCGACCCTCGTCGCCACCTCCAGCAGCGGATGGTCGGCCGGCGTCGACGTGTGCACGGTGCCTCGCAGGGTGCTGCCGCGCACGATCCGGAGGTCGTCGTACGCCGCACTGATCTCGGCCGAGGTGATGCCGGGGAAGCGGGCCGCCAGCGCGACGTACGGCGACCGCGCCGTCTGCGACTGGACCGGGCCGATCCGCCGGAGCATCGACGCGACGTCGCGGCTGCCGCCGCTCTCGGGGAACTGCCGAGCCAGCGCCAGACCGGCCAGGTCGCTCCACTGGTAGGTCATCGTCGAAGTCTGACATCGACCCGAACGGCATCCTCGGGCAGAATGCGGCCCCATGCGCTTCCGGGGACTGCTCGTCACTGCCTTCGTCGCGGGCGCGCTCGCGCTCCCCCTGACCGGGCCGCTGACGGCGCCGGCCGGTGCCGCGAAGGCCGGCGACTTCCGCATCACCGCCCACCGCGGTGCGCCCAGCCGCAAGGTCACCGAGAACACGATCAGGTCGATGCGGCGAGCCGTCCGGCTGAAGGCGTCCGCGCTCGAGACCGACGTCCGGATGACCAAGGACGGCCGGGCCGTCCTCATGCACGACCCCACGCTCGACCGCACCACCACCTGCCGTGGACGCGTCTCCGACCGGTCGATGCGCCACCTGCGCAAGCGCTGCCGTGGAGCGCAGGGCGGTGAGATGGTGCCGACCCTGGGCGCCCTGCTCCGCTTCGCCGACCGCAACGGCGTCAACGTGCTGATGGAGCTGAAGGGGGACCGCTGGCCCAAGGCCGACGTCGCCACGGTCGGCCGGATCGTCGCCCGCGCCGGCATGGTGCGCCGGGTGACGGCCATGTCGTTCCACCCCGCGCCGCTGCGCCGCCTCGAGGCCAGGAGGCCCGCCATCGCGACGACCCGGCTCGTGCGCGGCTGGGGTGAGGTCGCCGAGGCCCTGACCTACGCGGACGGGGTGACCATCGCCGTCGGCCACCTGAACCCCCACCGCGTCGACGTCGTCCGGGGTGCGGGCAAGCGGGTCATCGCCAAGAAGGCGAACAGCACCCAGCGCTGGAGACGCCTCAAGCGGCTGGCCGTCGGTGACCTGATCACCGACCGCGTCGGCGGCTACCGCAGGTGGCTGCGTCGCTGACCCTGCGACGTCAGGCCAAGAAGGCGACGGTCGCCTCGAACGCCCGGCGCGCCTCGGGCACGAACGGGAGCAGGCCGTAGACGTGGATGAGGTCGGGCTCCTCGATGACCGAGAGGTCCCAGCCGTCCTCGACCGAGCGGCGGGTGAGCAGCCGGCAGCCGGGCGCGAGCGTGTCGCGGGTGCCGTACATCATCAGTCCCGGCGGCAACCCGGCCAGCGACCCGAACACCGGTGAGACCTCGGGCCGGCCGAGGTCGTCGGGGGAGCCCGCCCACCAGCCGGCGTAGGCGCGCACCTTGCCGATGAACAGCCACGGGTCGGTGAGCGTGACCGTCTCGGTCTCGGGCGTGCTGGTGGTCAGGTCGACCCAGGGCGCGTGCAGCAGCAGGTGCGAGGGCTGCGGCCCGCCCCCGTCGCGCAGGGCGAGCGCCAGCGCCAGCGCGTAGCCGCCGCCGGCCGAGTCGCCGGCCAGCACCATCGGCTCCTCGGCCCAGCGGGTCGCCAGCCTGGTCATCTGCTCGAAGGAGTCGCGCCAGGTGTGCTCCGGCGTCAGCGGGTAGTCGGGGAGCACGACCCGGGCCCCGAGGGCCCGCGCCAGCCGGGTGGCGTACCGCACGTGGAACTTGTCGATCGGAGCGATGAAGCCGCCGCCGTGCACGTAGAAGATGGTCCGGGCCGGTCGGACGTGCCGAGGGGTCACGACGTACGCCGGAAAGCCGGCGCTGTCGTCGCGCACCACCGAGAACCGGCGGGCGAAGCGCGGCACCGCACCCGTAGGCAGCGACCGGTCGAGTCCGTTGTGGCACTCGACGAGCCGCTGGCGCTCCTGCTCGACGGTGTCCAGCTCGCGGCTCCTGCGGAGCCGCGGGACGGCGTAGGCGAGCACCTCGTGGCGGCGACTTGGCATGGGGAGAACCCTAGGGCCAGGTCGGGTCGGCGGCCTGCCGCGCCGTAGGCTGGAGCCACAAGACAGGGGAGCACCCGAGTGCTGAGAGTGCGGACGAAGCCGCAGACCCTACGAACCTGCTCCGGTTAGCACCGGCGAAGGGAGTCATCCGATGACCCACCGCGTCTCCACCATGCTCATGACCGCGCTCATGGGCGCGGCGTTGCTCGCCACCTCTGCGTGCAGCGCAGTCAGCAGCGGATCCGACAGCACCGCCTCCGACGGGCAGGTGCCCGACGAGGTCGTGCTCGTCACGCACGAGTCGTTCGCCCTGCCCGACGAGCTGGTCGCCCGGTTCGAGGAGGAGTCCGGCTTCGAGCTCGTCACCCGCGCCGCCGGCGACTCGGGCACCCTGTCCGCCAAGCTGTCGCTGACCCAGGGCAACCCCACCGGCGACGTCGCCTTCGGCATCGACAACACCTTCGCGTCGCGCACCCTCGACGAGGGCGTCTTCGCCCCCAACTCCCCGACGCTGCCGGAGGGTGCCGAGGCCTACGCGCTCCCGGAGGGCGCCGACCGGCTGACTCCGGTGGACGTCGGCCACGTCTGCGTCAACATCGACAAGACCTGGTTCGCCGAGAGGTCGCTCACCCCGCCGGCGTCGCTCGAGGACCTCACCAAGCCGGCGTACCAGGACCTGTTCGTGACGCCCGGCGCCGCCACCTCCTCGCCGGGCATGGCGTTCCTGCTGAGCACGGTCGCCGAGTACGGCGACGACTGGCCGGCGTACTGGGAGCGGCTGCTCGCCAACGGTGCCCAGATCGTCGACGGCTGGTCGGACGCCTACTACACCGGCTTCACGCAGGGCGGCGAGGGCGGCACCCGCCCGATCGTGCTGTCCTACGACTCCTCGCCGGCCTTCACCGTGAGCAAGGACAAGTCGGAGTCGACGACCGTCGCGCTGCTCGACACCTGCTTCCGCTCCGTCGAGTACGTCGGCGTGCTCGCCGGCGCCGAGAACCCCGCGGGCGCCGAGGACCTCGTCGACTTCCTGCTCAGCGACGAGGTGCAGGCCGCGCTGCCGGAGAGCATGTACGTCTTCCCGGTCTCGTCGACCGTCGGCCTGCCCGAGGACTGGGCCGCGTTCGCCGAGCAGCCCACCGAGCCGTACGTCGTCGACCCGGCCGAGATCTCCGCCAACCGCGAGTCGTGGCTGACCGAGTGGACCGACGTCACCACTCGTTGATGGCCGCTGATGACCGGTCGAGCGCTGCCGCGTCCCCGGGCGGCGCCGTGACCCGCCGGCTGCTCACCCTCGCCGGGCTGGCGGCGTTGCCGCTGGCGGTGCTGGGGGTGTTCTTCGTGCTGCCCGTCGGCGGCATGGTGGCGCGCGGGCTGTGGCCCGACGGCACGTTCGACCCGCAGGGGCTCCTCGCGGTGCTGGGTCGGCCGCGCGTCCACCGGGTGCTGGGCTTCACGCTCTGGTCGGCGACCCTCGGAACCGTGCTGTCGGTGTCGGTCGGGCTGCCTGCGGCGTACGTCCTGCACCGGCTCGACCTGCCCGGCCGGCGCATCGTGCGTGCCGCCCTCCTGGTGCCGTTCGTGCTGCCGACGGTCGTGGTCGGCGTCGCCTTCCGGCAGCTGCTGGGGGAGGGCGGCCCCCTGGCGTTCCTCGGTCTCGACGGCACGCCCACCGCGATCATCGCGGGCCTGGTGTTCTTCAACGCCGCCGTGGTGATCCGCGGTGTCGGTGCGGCCTGGGAGTCGCTCGACGCGCGCCCCGGCGAGGCAGCGGCGGCGCTCGGCGCCACGCCGTTCCAGGTGCTGCGCACCGTCACGCTGCCCGCGCTGCGCCCGGCGATCGTGTCGTCGGCGAGCGTCGTCTTCTTGTTCTGCGCCACCGCGTTCGGCATCGTGCTGACCCTGGGCGGGGTGCGCTACAGCACCGTGGAGACCGAGATCTACCGGCTCACCACCACCCTCTTCGACCTCCAGTCGGCGGCGGCGCTGTCGGTCCTGCAGCTGGTCGTCGTCACCGGCCTCCTGATCGTCACCGGCCGGCTGCGGGCCGTGCCCGACGCGACGGTGGCGCGCCGGGCGCCGCGGCCGGCGCGGGTCTCACGCCGCGACGTACCCGCCCTCGTCGCGACCGCCGTGCTGCTCGCGCTGGTCGCCGCACCACTCGCGACCCTGCTCGCGGGCTCGCTGCACGTCGACGGGGCCTGGAGCCTGGGCAACTACCGCGCGCTGAGCACGACCGGCGAGGACCCGGCGGTGCTCGTGTCCGTCGGAGAGGCGCTGCTCATCTCGCTGCGCACCGCCGTCGACGCCACCTGGATCTCCCTGCTGCTGGGCCTCAGCGTCGCGGTGGTGGTCACCCGGCGCTCGCACTCGCGCGGCGAGCGACGCGTCCGCTCCCTGCTGGACGGCGTCTTCATGCTGCCGCTCGGCGTCTCCGCGGTGACCCTCGGCTTCGGCTTCCTGATCACCCTCGACCGCCCGCCCATCGACCTGCGGGACTCACCGTTCCTCGTCCCGATCGCCCAGGCGCTGGTGGCGCTGCCCCTCGTGGTGCGCACCCTCGTGCCGGTGCTCGCCGGCATCGACGACCGGCAACGGCAGGCGGCCGCGTCGCTGGGCGCCGGCCCGCTGCGCGCGCTGTGGACGGTCGACGTACCGGTGATCTGGAAGCCGCTGCTCGCCGCGAGCGGCTTCGCGTTCGCCACCTCGCTGGGGGAGTTCGGCGCCACCGCCTTCCTCGCCCGCGACGACCAGCCGACCCTGCCCGTGGTGATCTTCAAGCTGATCGGTCGACCGGGCGAGATGAACTACGGGATGGCGCTGGCAGCCTCGGTCGTGCTCGCGACCACGACAGCGGTGGTCATGCTGGCCGTCGAGCGGCTGCGCGTGCCGTCGATGGGAGCCTTCTGAGATGAGCGGTCTGGAGCTGCGCGGCGTCACCGTGCACTACGACGACCTCGTCGCCGTCAGCGACGTCAGCCTCGACCTGCCCGCCGGCGAGGTGCTGGCGGTGCTCGGACCTTCGGGGTGCGGCAAGTCCACGCTGCTCCGGGCCGTGGCCGGCCTCGAGCCGGTCGCGGGCGGCTCGATCGGCTACGACGGCGCCGACCTGGCCGGCGTGCCGACGCACCGCCGCGGGTTCGCCCTGATGTTCCAGGACGGTCAGCTGTTCGGCCACCTCAGCGTGGCCCGCAACGTGGGCTACGCGCTGGCGCTGCGGCGTACCCCTCGGGCCGAGACCGCCGCCCGGGTCGGCGAGCTGTTGGAGCTCGTCGGGCTGACCGGGTACGCCGACCGGTTGCCGGCCACCCTGTCCGGTGGGGAGCGGCAGCGCGTCGCGCTGGCCCGGGCCCTCGCCGTCGACCCGCGGCTGATCCTGCTCGACGAGCCGCTCTCGGCCCTGGACGCGGCGCTGCGGGAACGGCTGGCGGCCGACCTCCGCGAGATCCTGGACGTGGCCGGCACCACCGCCCTGATGGTCACCCACGACCACGACGAGGCGTTCGCGGTGGCGGACCGGATCGCGGTGATGCGCGCCGGCCGACTGGTCCAGGACGGCCCGATCAGCGACGTGTGGCAGCACCCGACGGACGCCGAGACGGCGTACTTCCTGGGCTACGCGACCGTGCTGACCGGGGCCCCGGCCGACCGGATGGCGGCGGCGGCCGGCTTGGCTCCGGGCCATGACGTCGCGCTGCGTCGCTCCGCGCTGGTGGT
This sequence comes from uncultured Actinomycetota bacterium, assembly GCA_963807335.1. Lineage (GTDB taxonomy): Bacteria > Actinomycetota > Actinomycetes > Propionibacteriales > Nocardioidaceae > Nocardioides. The sequence goes on along the minus strand of CAWEBT010000013.1, from coordinate 283,138 downwards.
CGACGGCTCCGGGCCGATCAGCGGCGTCGTGCTCTCCGCGCTGGCGACGCCCGACCAGCTGCGGCTGCTCGTCGAGGTGCCCGGTCTCGGTGCGCTGAACGCCGTGGCGCCCCTCGGCAGCCACGTGGCGCCCGGTGACGCCGTACACCTGCGCATCGACCGCTCGCGGACGGCGCAGGTGCCCCGGAGTCGCGCTTCCACTTCCCCCTAGACTGACGCCCGTGTACCGCCGTGCCTATGTACTCCTCATCGGCATCGCCGCGTCCATGGGCGCTCTCGCGGTCATCACGGCCGTGTCGATCGGCCGGCCCCTGCTCGACCCCGAGGGCTTCCTCGGTCCGGCCGTGGTGAGGCTGCCGCTGCTGCTGTTCGGCGCGTTCCTCCTCGACGTCCTCCCGCGCACGATGTGGCTCTCGCGGATGAACCCGGCCGCGATCCCCGGGCTGGTGCGCGATCGGGTGAGGTTCCACTGGACCCGCGAGCGGCTGACGTTGATGGTGCTCGGCGTCACGTGCTTCTACGTCACCTACGTCAGCTACCGGAACCTGAAGTCGTTCCTGCCGTTCGTGATGGGCGAGAAGAAGTACGACCGTGAGCTCCACCTGGTTGACCGCGCGCTGCTCTTCGGGCACGAGCCGGCGACCCTGCTGCACAGCATGCTCGGCGAGAACTTCTCCGCCCACTTCCTGTCGACGGTCTACATCTGGTTCCTGCCGCTCGTGCCGCTCGCGCTGACCGCCTGGCTGATCTGGTCGCGCAACATCACCTTCGGCTACTGGTTCGCCACGTCCCAGTGCATCGCCTGGACCCTCGGCACGGCCTCCTACTACGCGCTGCCCACGCTCGGGCCGGGGTTCCGCTATCCGTGGCTCTACAGCGATCTTCCTGAGACCGGGTCCTCCGCCTTGATGGAGGGCCTGTTCTACGGGCGGAGCGGCGTGATCCACGGCGACCTCGAGCGCGCCGTCCAGTCGGTCGCGGGCTTCGCCAGCCTGCACACCGCGATCACCCTGCTCGTCGCGCTGATGGTGCAGTACACGCTGCGGAGCAAGGTGCTGAAGTGGATCTTCTGGTTCAACTTCGCGATCACCGTGGTGGCCACCCTCTACTTCGGCTGGCACTACCTCGCCGATGACATCGGCGGTGTCGTCATCGCCCTGATCGCGTTCTACGTCGGCGGCCTGGCCTCCGGGCAGAAGTTCGACCGGCACGGGCTCGCGTCGCACCCGACGTCGACCACCTCCGCCGTACCCGTCGACGTCGACTGACCCCGGCCGCCGCCTCGCCGTCGCGGTCGCGTCGCCCGTCGCGGCTTGTAACGCTCCGTTATTGCCGCTTCCACCCCCGTATTTCGGGCCCGAAGTGGTGATAACGGAGCGTTACAAGCGAGCACGCACGAATTACAAGACTGTAGTTCGTCAAGCCGACACGCCGCTAATCCATGGGGAATGTGGGAAAGATGTTCCTTTTGTGACTGGTGAGCACTACCGTGCTCGAAGTGCCCTGGGGGATTGGGAAGTCCGCCGGGGCACAGTGATGACTCGAACAAGGGGAAGAAGATGCGACACGTCAGTGTCCGATCGTGCGGCGTCGCCGTCGCACTGAGCCTGGTGCTCGTCGGCGGCGTCACCTCGGCCTCGGTGGCCGACGACTCGTCTTCGGCCGATCCGGCCGGCGGCTCGGTGCCCACGGAGCAGGACATCGCCGACGCGCAGGCCGCGGCCGGCGACAAGGCGCGCGACGTCTCGAGCGTCCGGTCGGACCTGGTGCTCGCCAACCAGCGCCTCGACGACTCCGCGGTCGAGGCCGCGATGGTCACCGAGTCCTACAACGGCACCCTGTGGCGCCTCGACCAGGCCCGCCAGGCCGCCCGGGCCGCCGACCGGCGTGCCGACGCCGCGAGCGCCGACGTACGTCGCCAGCGTGAGGTGTACGGCGCCGCGCTGGTCCGCACCTACGAGCTCGCCCCCGGCGTGACCGGCCTGTCGGCCATGGTCGGTGCCGACGGCATCCAGGGCGTCATCGAGCGTGGGGCCACCATGGCCAACGCCGAGGACGCGCTCGACGGTCGCTACGACCAGTTCCGTGCCACGGCCACGCTGGCCGACGTCGCCAGCGACCAGGCCACCCAGGCCCGTGCCGAGGCAGCCGAGCTCGAGCGTGAGGCCCGGACGGCGCGCGACGCCGCCCAGTCCGCGGCCGACGCCGCACTCGCCCAGGCGGAGTCGATCGCCGCCGAGAAGACCCGGCTGATCTCCGAGCTCGCCGAGCTGCAGGGCATCAGCGTCACCCTGGCCCAGAAGCGCCAGACCGCCCTCGAGCAGGCTGCCGCAGAAGCAGCGGCCGCGGCCGCAGCGAAGGCCGCCGCGGAGGCCGCAGCGAAGGCCGCCGCCGAGGCTGCCGCCGCGAAGGCTGCCGCCGACTCCGCGAAGAAGGCAGCGGACGAGAAGGCCGCCGACGACGCCGCGAAGGCTGCCGCCGACGCCGCCAAGAAGGCGGCCGCCGACGCGGCCAAGAAGGACACCAAGCCGACCCCGAACCCGAGCCCCCCGCCGGCTCCGGCCCCCGCGCCGGCCCCCAACCCCCCGCCCGCGCCCCCGGCGCCCCCGGCTCCCCCGGCTCCTCCGACAACTCCGCCGGCTCCGGTGTCGGGCAGTGCGTCCGCCGCGATCGCCTTCGCGAGAGCCCAGATCGGCGATCCCTACCAGTGGGGCGGCGCCGGCCCGAACTCGTGGGACTGCTCCGGCCTCACCATGGGCGCCTGGGCGGCCGGCGGCATCTCGCTGCCGCACTACAGCGTGGCGCAGTACTCGGTCTCGACGAAGATCGCGGCAACGGCTCTGCAGCCGGGCGACCTGGTCTTCTGGGGCTCCTCCAGCAACCCGTCCTCGATCTACCACATGGGCCTCTACGTCGGCGGCGGCCAGATGATCCACGCACCGCGCACCGGTCGACCGGTGGTCCAGGAGTCGATGTACTCCTGGCGGGCGCCGAACTTCTTCGCCCGCCCCTGACGCAGCCTCACCCGGCAGCGGGCGCGACCTTGGCGGCGAACCGCTCGGCGAGCAGGCCGGGGTCGAGGTCGCCGGCGAGGATCCGGCTCGTCGGCCAGGCCGAGGTGTCGATGCCGGACAGGTCGCCGAACAGCGCCAGGTCCTCGGCGTACAGCGTCGCCAGCCCGCTGATCTCCTCCGCGGTCGGCGGGGTGCCGTCGACCAGCTCGGCGCCGGCGTACCGGTTGCGCAGCGGCGGCTTCGCGTCGAAGCGCGGCAGGCCGAGGAAGTCGGTCACTCCGTCGACGGTGGCGTCGTAGTCGGTGAGCAGCGTGCGGAACTCCAGCAGCAGCCACTGCTCGCGGGGGAAGATCCCGAACCCGCGCTCGAGCTGGGCGCCGTAGTAGCCGCGAGCCACCCCCGACAGGTGCTTGTAGCGCATCGCCGAGACGTCGGTGGGCAGCGTCGTGGGCAGGGTGGTCGGCCGGAACTCGGTGATGAAGCCGGACCAGTCGGGCCAGTCGGGGTGGCGGGTACGGAGCATCGTCCAGTGCGAGAACAGCCGCTCGATCGGGTCGCGGAACACCGCGATCAACGGCATGTCGGGCTTGTAGGCCCGCATCCGCTCGAGCGCTCCCGGCCACATGATGTAGACCGGCGTCGAGTCGCCGACCATCGAGTGCACCGCCGACCGCCTCGGCGCGGTGTAGTCGGCCTCGTAGTCGGGGGCGGACCAGTCGTAGCTCTCGTCGTTGAAGAAGTGCGCCTCCTTGCGGGGCGGCCGGCAGACGAGGCGGTGCTGGCTGATGGTCCCGGAGAGCGTGGAGGTGCCCGACTTCTGGCAGCCGACGATCGAGAAGTTGTAGCCGAGTCGGCCGTGCGGCGCGTCGTTCACAGCTCCCCTTGCGGCACTTCTCGATCGATCCGGGCCCGACCCGGCTGACTCGCGCCGAGAGTACCGTGACCGGCATGGCTTCCCACGTCGACGCGAAGGACCTCCCCACCGAGCTCTCCCCTCCGTCCGTCGACGACGAACCGGCCGAGACCAGCGACGCGACGACGCCCGACGAGCAGGGCTACCGCCAGCCGGACGTCGACGTCGTCGCGCTGGCCGGCGTCCTCGACGGCAGGTACGCCGAGGTGCGGGCGCTGGTCCGCGACAACCTCGTCGCGCACGCAGGGATCCTCGAGGACGCCGAGACGATGTCCCGTGACGACTTCCGTGACCGGGTGCGCGACGTGGTCCTCGAGATGGCCGGCACGGGCCAGACCGGCCTGGGCTTCCCGACGGAGTACGGCGGTGGCGGCGACATCGGGGCCTCCGTCGCCGCCTTCGAGACCCTGGCCCTTGGCGACCTGTCGGTGCTCGTGAAGGTGGGCGTGCAGTTCGGCCTGTTCGGCGGGGCGATCCTCCAGCTCGGCACGAAGCGGCACCACGACGCCTATCTCGAGGACCTCGTCGCCGGCCGGCTGCTGGGCTGCTTCGCGATGACCGAGACCGGCCACGGCTCCAACGTGCAGGCACTGGGCACCGTCGCGACGTACGACGCGACCACCGAGGAGTTCGTGATCACGACCCCCGGCGACCCGGCTCGCAAGGACTACATCGGCAACGCCGCCCGACATGCCACGCTGGCCGTCGTCTTCGCCCAGCTCGAGGTCGACGGGGCTGGCCACGGCGTGCACGCGCTCGTCGTGCCCATCCGGGTCGACGGCGAGCCCGCGCCCGGGGTGCGCATCGAGGACTGCGGCGCCAAGATGGGCCTCGAGGGCGTCGACAACGGCCGGCTCTGGTTCGACGGGGTGCGGGTCCCGCGCGGCAACCTGCTCAACCGGTTCGCCGACGTCACCCCCGAGGGTCGCTACGAGTCGTCGATCGACAACCCGAACCGGCGCTTCTTCACCATGCTCGGCACCCTCGTGCAGGGCCGGGTCTGCGTCGGCGGGGCGGGCATCAACGCCGCCAAGGTGGCGCTCACGATCGCCGTCAGGTACGCCGTGCGGCGCCGGCAGTTCGAGGCCACCGAGCCGCCCGCCGAGGGCCTCCTCCTCGACTACGGAATGCACCAGCGTCGACTGTTCCCCCTCCTGGCTCGCACCTACGCGCTGCACTTCGCCCAGGAGGTCGTCGCTGCCCAGCTGCACGACGTGCTGTCCGGGGCCACCGACGACGAGCACGTGCGTCGCGAGCTCGAGTCGCGCGCGGCCGGCACCAAGGCGCTCGGCACCTGGCACGCCACCCGCACGATCCAGGAGTGCCGCGAGGCGTGCGGCGGTGCGGGGTACCTCTCGGTCAACAGGTTCGCCGCCCTCAAGGCCGACACCGACGTCTTCACCACGTTCGAGGGCGACAACCACGTGCTGCTGCAGCTGGTCGCGAAGGGCCTGCTCACCGACTACAGCAGCGACTTCTCCGACCTCGACCAGCTCGGCCTGGTGCGCTTCGTCGCCGGCCGCGCGGTCGCGACCCTGCTCGAGAAGACCGCCGTGCACAAGCTGGTCGAGCGGATCAAGGACGTCCTTCCGGGCGAGGACACCTGGGACCAGGAGGCGGGACTCTTCGACCCGGAGTACCAGCTGGCGATGCTGCGCTTCCGCGAGGAGCACATGCTCGGTGGGGTCGCCCGCCGACTCAAGCGTGGCATCGACAACGAGATGAACCCCGGTGAGGTCTTCTCGCTCGTGCAGGACCACGTCATCGCCGCCGCCCGCGCCCACGTCGAACGCCTGGTGCTCGAGGCGTTCGTCGAGAAGACCCGGGCCCTGGGCGAGAGCGACAACGTGGTCGCCCTCAACCTGCTGTGCGACCTGTTCGCGCTGACGACCATCGAGGCGGACCGGGCGTGGTTCATGGAGCACGGCCGGCTGACGACCCAGCGGTCGAAGGCGATCAGCCGCGAGATCAACGGTCTCTGCCGCAAGGTCCGCCCGCTCGCCGTGGACCTGGTCGACGCGTTCGGGGTGCCCGACGAGATGCTTCGCTCACCCGAGCTGATGACCTGGGGCTGACGCGGCTCAGACCTGCTTGCCGAGCTCGTCGTCGGCGAGGTTCTCGACGTCGTCGCCGTGGCCGATCTGCTTGAAGCGCTCGAACGACGCGTGCACCTCGAGCTCGGCCTCGACGCGACCGACCCAGTCGGCGCCGTCGACGGACTTGCCCGGCTCGAGGTCCTTGTAGACCTCGAAGAAGTGCTGGATCTCGAGGCGGTCGTACTTGGAGACGTGGTTGATGTCGCGCAGGTGCTCCAGGCGCGGGTCGTGCGACGGGACGCACAGCACCTTGTCGTCGCCGCCGGCCTCGTCGGTCATCCGGAACATGCCGATCGCGCGGCAGGCGATCAGGCACCCGGGGAACGTCGGGCTCTGCAGGATCACCAGCGCGTCCAGGGGGTCGCCGTCCTGGCCGAGGGTGTTCTCGATGAAGCCGTAGTCGGCCGGATAGGCCGTGGAGGTGAACAGCATCCGGTCGAGGCGGAGGCGGCCGCTCTCGTGGTCGACCTCATACTTGTTGCGCTCGCCCTTGGGGATTTCCACCAGTACGTCGAACTCGAGCACGTCTTCCTCCACTGATCTCGATAGATGAGAGGCAACGGGGCGCCGTGGGCACTCGCCCGGCGGGGTCGCGCCCGCTGCTCCTCACAGTGTCGCGCACAATGGCGTCACACACGTAGTCGAGAGGGGCCAGTCGTGGCACGACGGGACGGGCGCGACCCGAACCGGCCGGCGTACGCCGGTCCAGGGGCGGTGTCGCACTGGGTGGCGACGCTCCTCGTGCTCGCCCTCGTCGGCAGCGCCGTGGCGGCAGACGGGCTCGACTGGGGTGGCCGCTACCTCGGGTGGGGCGCCGATCCCGCGACCGACCCGGCCGCCGTGGCCCCACCGCCCGGGCTGACCCTTCCCGAGCTGCCGGTGGCCCAGCGGGTCGCCGTGCCCGCGGCCGGCAGCGACATCGACCCGACCGAGGTCACGGCAGCCCTGACCGGACTGCTGGCCGACAAGGACCTCGGCAAGCACGTCGTCGCGATGGTCGCCGACCTGTCCGGCGGCGGGCCGGTGTTCACGTCCGGCGCCGGCGCGGTCACGCCCGCCTCGATCACCAAGCTGCTCACGACGACGGCGGCGCTGGCGGCGTACGGCCCGGGCGCGACGTTCTCGACCCGCGTCGTGGCCGGCGAGCGGGCCCGCGACATCGTGCTCGTGGGCGGCGGCGACCCCTTCCTGGCTAGCCGGTCGCAGTCGGCCCGGACGTACCCGCCGCGCGCCGACGTCGTCACCCTCGCCCGCCAGGTGGCGGCCGGCCTGACCACGAAGAAGGTGCGGCTGGCCTACGACAGCTCGCTGTTCAGCGGTCCGGCCGAGAACCCGGCCTGGGAGGCGAGCTACGTGCCCGAGGGCATCGTGTCGCCCATCTCGGCGCTGTGGGTCGACGAGGGTCGCGACCCCAGCGGCTACGGCCGGGTCTCCGACCCGGCCCGCACGGCGGCCGACGTGTTCGCCGACGCGCTGCGTGCCCAGGGCGTGAAGGTCGTCGGTACGCCGCGACCCGGGACCGCAGCCGAGGAGGCGGCCGTCCTCGGCACCGTCACCTCGGCGCCGCTCTCGGCCATCGTGCAGCGGGTGCTCGACGTCAGCGACAACGAGGCCTCGGAAGTGCTCGCGCACCATGTCGGGCTCTTCGTGTCGGGCGTGGGGTCCTTCGAGGCCGGCGCGGCCGGCGTGCTCCAGACCCTTGCCGGGCTGGGCATCGACGTCGCCGGCGACCAGGTCTTCGACGGCAGCGGGCTGTCGCGGCGCAACCTCGTCTCGGCGTCGACCTTCACCACCCTCCTCCAGGTGGCCTCGTCGCCCGACCAGCCGGGGTTGCGCTCGGTGATCGAGGGGCTGCCGATCGCCGGCTTCACCGGCAGCCTCACCTACCGCTTCGACAAGGGCGCGCCCGAGGGACGGGGCCGGGTGCGCGCCAAGACCGGAACCCTCGCCGAGGCGGGGGTGCACTCACTGGCGGGTGTCGTGACCGACCTCGACGGCAACGCGATGGTGTTCGTCGTCGCCGCGGACAAGGTGAAGCCCGACAAGAGCCTGGCGGCGCGGGTCGCGCTCGACGAGGTGGCCGCGGAGCTCGCGGCCTGCCACTGCTCGCCCGGCGAGCCCGTAGGCGGCACCGGCTAGCCTCGCCTGCATGAGCAGCATGGTCGACTGGGACTTCGCCGTGACCCTCGGCGCGAAGCTCGCGGGCGACGGCCCCGACATCGCGCCCGATGCCGCGGCTGCCGCCGTGGCCGAGCTGCGCGAGGGGGCCGAGAGGTCCAGCCCGCTGGTGCGTGAGTTCACCGGCCTGGTCGCCGACGAGCGGACGGCGCCGGTGCTGGTCGTCGACCGGCGTGGCTGGGTGCAGGCCAACGCCGACGGCTTCGCGACGATCATCGGCCCGCTCGCCGAGAAGCTGTCGAGCCGCAAGGGGCCGCCGTCCGGCCTCTCGCTGGCCGTCGGCTCACGGGTCACCGGGGCCGAGGTCGGGCTGCTGCTCGGCTTCCTCGGCACCAAGGTGCTGGGCCAGTTCGACCCCTTCTTCGCCCCGACCGGCAGGCTGCTGCTGGTCGCGCCCAACATCGTGCACGTCGAGCGCGAGCTCGACGTCGACCCGCACGACTTCCGGCTCTGGGTCTGCCTCCACGAGGAGACCCACCGGGTGCAGTTCACCGCCGTGCCGTGGATGCGCGACCACCTGTTCTCCGAGATGAACACCCTGCTCGAGTCGTTCGAGCCCAACGACGTGCTGGGTGACGGGCTGCGCCGCGCGTCCGAGGCGATCCGCGGCGGCGCGGGCGCCGGCACCGGCAACCTCGTCGAGATGATGAGCACCCCCGAGCAGCGGGCGATCATGGACCGCGTGACGGGCGTGATGTCCCTGCTCGAGGGCCACGCCGACGTCGTCATGGACGGCGTCGGGCCGTCGGTGATCGCGACGGTCGACCAGATCCGCGCCAAGTTCACCAAGCGTCGCCAGGGTGTCGGCACCCTCGACCGGATGCTGCGCCGCCTGCTCGGCCTCGACGCCAAGATGGCCCAGTACCGCGACGGCGCGATCTTCGTCCGGGGCGTCGTCGACAAGGTCGGCATGGCGGAGTTCAACGCGGTCTGGGCGGAGCCCGCGAACCTTCCTGACAAGTCGGAGATCAGCGACCCCGACGCCTGGGTCGCCCGCGTCCTCGGATGAGCCTCGACCCCGCCGTCGCCGCCGTACGCCGTGGTGTCCGCGCCGTCCTGGAGCCGCTCGACCCCGGCGTCGCCGTGCTCGTCGCGTGCTCCGGCGGCGCCGACTCGCTGGCGCTGCTGGCGGCCACCGTGTTCGAGGGTCGTCAGAGCGGCCTGCGGGTCATCGGTGCCACCGTCGACCATGGCCTCCAGGCCGGCTCGACCGAGCATGCCCAGCACGTGGTCGCCCAGATGGCGGCCACCGGCGCCGACGAGACGGTCTCCTCCCGGGTGAGCGTGGAGGCCGGCGGCCTGGGCGTCGAGGCCGCGGCCCGGGAGGCGCGCTACGCCGTGCTCGAGCAGATGGCCGACCACTTCGCCACCCCGCTCGTCCTCCTCGGTCACACCCGCGACGACCAGGCCGAGACGGTGCTGATGGGCCTCGCCCGCGGCTCGGGCGGGCGCTCGATCGCGGGCATGCGGCGTGGCTTCGACCGCTTCCGCCGGCCGCTGCTCGACGTCACCCGCGCCCAGACGCTGGCCGCCTGCGCGGCGGAGGGCGTCGAGCCTTGGCAGGACCCCTTCAACGACGACCCCCGCTTCACCCGGTCGCGGGTCCGGACGGTCGTGCTGCCCATGCTCGAGCGGGAGCTCGGCCCGGGCGTGGGCGCCACCCTGGCCCGCACCGCCGACCAGCTGCGCGTCGACATGGAGTACCTCGACGCGGTCGCCGACCACCACGCCGGGGACCTGACGGTGGCGGCCCTGACCGACCTCCCCGTCGCGATCCGCAGGCGGGTGCTGCACCGGGCCGCGATCGCGGCCGGGGTTCCGGCCGCCGACCTGACCCACGAGCACGTGCTCGCCGTGGAGTCGCTGCTCACCCACTGGCGCGGCCAGAAGTGGATCGACCTGCCCGGTCCGCTGCGCGCCGTACGCCGAGACGGGGCCGTCGTCCTCGAACCCGTGACGGACGCACCGGGATGACCGGCCGTCGAGCCGGCCGGACACCGCGGTGGGCCGCTCCGGCCCGGGTCACATAGGCTGCGGCGCATGGACGCGTCCCATGCGGAGAACGAACTGGTCAACGTCCTCTTCACGGAGGCGCAGATCCAAGAGCGGCTGGGCGAGATGGCCACCACCATCGCCGCCGACTACGAGGGCCACGACCTGCTGATGGTCGGGATCCTGCGCGGCGCGGTCATGGTGATGGCCGACCTGGCGCGGGCGCTGCCGAGGCACGTCGAGATGGACTGGATCGCCATCTCGTCCTACGGCTCCGGGACCAAGTCGAGCGGCGTCGTACGCCTGCTCAAGGACCTCGACACCGACATCACCGATCGGCACGTGCTGATCGTCGACGAGATCATCGACACCGGCCTCACCCTGTCGTGGCTGGTCAACAGTCTGGTCAGCCGCAACCCGGCCAGCGTCGAGATCGCCACGCTGCTCCGCAAGCCCGAGGCCCTGACCATGCCGGTCGAGCCGAAGTACATCGGCTGGGACATCCCCAACGAGTTCGTGGTCGGCTACGGCCTCGACTACCGCGAGAAGTACCGCAACCTGCGAGACATCGGCACGCTGGCTCCGCACGTCTACTCCTGACCTGGCCCGAGACTCCCGCTACCACCCACCCTCCTGAGACAATGGGGTTTGGGTGTTGACAGGTACGGTCATCACTTCGCCCCGACTCGTCTGTTCGAAAGAAGCCTGTGAAGCGCATATTCAAGGGTCCCTGGTTGTGGATGGTGCTGGCCGCCGTCGGCGTCCTGCTTGCCATCCAGTTCCTCGCGCCCAACGGCGGCTACGACGAGATCACCACGTCGAAGATGAACGCCTACATCGCTTCCGGCGAGATCAAGGAGCTGACCTTCGTCGACGGTGACCAGGAGATCAAGGCGACCCTCGACTCGGGCGTGCGCTCGGGCTCCGACAAGGTCTCCACGTTCTGGCTCAGCGAGACCCAGGACGAGATCGAGGAGGCGGTCAAGGCCCAGATCGCCGCCGGCACGATCGAGAAGTACACCACCGAGGTGCCCAAGCCGAGCCTGCTCGGCTCGATCCTGGCGACCCTGCTCCCGTTCGCGCTGATCATCTTGCTGTTCGTCTTCTTGATGAACCAGGTCCAAGGCGGCGGCGGGCGCGGTGTCATGCAGTTCGCCAAGTCCAAGGCCAAGCTCATCAGCAAGGACATGCCGAAGACGACGTTCGTCGACGTCGCGGGCTGCGAGGAGGCCATCGAGGAGCTCGGCGAGATCAAGGAGTTCCTCCAGGAGCCGGCCAAGTTCCAGGCCGTCGGCGCCAAGATCCCGAAGGGCGTGCTGCTCTACGGCCCGCCCGGCACCGGCAAGACGCTGCTGGCCCGCGCGGTCGCCGGCGAGGCCGGGGTGCCGTTCTACTCCATCTCCGGATCCGACTTCGTCGAGATGTTCGTCGGCGTCGGTGCCTCCCGCGTGCGCGACCTGTTCGAGCAGGCCAAGGAGAACGCCCCGGCCATCGTGTTCATCGACGAGATCGATGCCGTCGGTCGCCACCGTGGCGCCGGCATGGGCGGCGGCCACGACGAGCGCGAGCAGACCCTCAACCAGCTGCTGGTCGAGATGGACGGCTTCGACGTCCGCGGCGGCGTCATCCTCATCGCCGCGACCAACCGTCCCGACGTGCTCGACCCGGCGCTGCTGCGGCCGGGCCGCTTCGACCGCCAGATCGCCGTCGACGCCCCCGACCTCAACGGTCGGCACATGATCCTCCAGGTGCACTCCCGCGGGAAGCCCATGGCCCAGGGCGTCGACCTGCTCAACTTCGCTCGACGCACCCCCGGCTTCACCGGCGCCGACCTGGCCAACGTGCTCAACGAGGCCGCGCTGCTGACCGCCCGCAACAACGGCAAGCTGATCGACAACGAGGCCCTCGACGAGGCGATCGACCGGGTCATCGCCGGCCCTCAGCGCCGGACCCGCCTGATGAGCGAGAAGGAGAAGCTGGTCACGGCCTACCACGAGGGCGGCCACGCCCTCGTCGCGGCGGCCCTGCCCGGCAGCGACCCGGTGCACAAGGTCACGATCCTGCCGCGCGGCCGGGCGCTGGGCTACACGATGGTGCTGCCCGACACCGACAAGTACAGCCAGACCCGCTCAGAGCTGCTCGACAAGCTGGCCTACATGATGGGCGGGCGCGCGGCCGAGGAGATGGTCTTCCACGACCCCACCACGGGCGCCGGCAACGACATCGAGAAGGCCACCAACCTGGCCCGGGCGATGGTCACCCAGTACGGCATGACCGAGCGCCTCGGCGCCGTCAAGTTCGGCGACGGTGCCTCCGAGCCCTTCATGGGTCGCGACATGGGCCACCAGCGCAACTACTCCGAGGACGTCGCCGCGATCGTCGACGACGAGGTCAAGAAGCTCGTGGCCGTGGCCCACCAGGAGGCCTTCGACATCCTCGAGAACAACCGAGACGTCCTCGACGACCTGGTGCTGCAGCTGCTCGACAAGGAGACGCTCGACAAGGACCAGATCGCCCAGGTCTTCGAGCCGCTGCGCCGCCGGTCGCTGCGCCCGGCCTGGACCGGCTCTCCGGACCGCAACCCGTCCGACATCCCGCCGATCGAGATCCCGCAGGAGATCCGCGACCGGGTCGCCAACGGCGTGGTCGCCGACGAGCCCGAAGGCGGCGTCATCCTCACCCCGCCCGGCGCCGGCGGCGACGTGCACGGCGACCTCCCCGGTGGGCAGGGCTCTTCCTGATGGCCGACCCGATCACCTACCCCGATCGGGAGCCCCAGGACGTCCCAGACTTCGACTACCCCCGGGCCGAGGCGGCCGTGCGTGAGCTGCTCGCGGCCATCGGCGAGGACCCCGAGCGTGAGGGTCTGCGCGAGACGCCGGCCCGGGTCGCCAGGGCGTACGCCGAGCTCACCGCCGGGCTCCGGTCCACCCCCGAGGACGTGCTGACCACGACGTTCGACCTGGGCCACGACGAGATGGTGCTGGTCAAGGACATCGAGCTCTGGTCGATGTGCGAGCACCACCTGGTGCCGTTCACCGGTGTCGCGCACGTCGGCTACATCCCCTCCGACAGCGGCAAGATCACCGGGCTGTCCAAGCTCGCCCGGCTCGTCGACGTCTACGCCAAGCGCCCGCAGGTGCAGGAGCGGCTGACCACCCAGGTCGCCGACGCCATGATGGACCTCCTCGAGGCTCGCGGCGTGATCGTGGTGATCGAGGCCGAGCACCTCTGCATGACCATGCGCGGGGTGAAGAAGGCCGGCGCCCGCACCATCACCTCCGCGGTCCGCGGCCTGATGCACAACGCCGCGACCCGCTCCGAGGCGATGATGCTCATCCGGTCCGGGGCCAGGTGACCGACCTCATGTCACCGCCCCTCGGGCGGCCCCGGGTGATGGGCGTCGTCAACGTGACGCCCGACTCGTTCTCCGACGGCGGCTGGTTCCGCGAGACCGACACGGCCATCGCGCACGGCCTCGCGCTGCACGACGACGGCGCCGACATCCTCGACATCGGCGGTGAGTCGACGCGGCCCGGCGCCACCCGTCCGCTGGTCGAGGAGGAGCTGGCCCGCGTCATCCCGGTCATCTCCGCGCTCGCCGGCGCCGGTGCGGTCGTCAGCGTCGACACGATGCGTGCCGAGGTCGCCACCGCAGCGCTCGATGCCGGGGCCACCATCGTCAACGACGTGTCCGGCGGGCTGGCCGACCCGGCCATGCTCGGAGTCGTCGCCGCCCGCGGCGCGACGTACGTCGCGATGCACTGGCGTGCCCACGCCTCCGAGATGCAGGACTTCACGACCTACGACGACGGGGTGGTGACCGGGGTCCGCGACGAGCTCGCCGGCCGGGTCGACGCGATGCTCGCGGCCGGCATCGACCCGGCCCGGATCGTGCTGGACCCCGGCCTCGGCTTCGCCAAGAAGAGCGCCCAGAACTGGCTCATCCTGAGGGGACTCCACGAGCTGACCGGTCTCGGCTACCCACTCCTCGTCGGTGCCAGCCGCAAGTCGTTCCTCGGCACCCTGCTGGCCGGTCCCGACGGCACCCCCCGACCGGTCGACGGCCGCGAGGCGGCGAACGCCGCGCTCTGCGTGCTCCTGGCCCAGCGGGGAGCCTGGGGGCTGCGGGTGCACGACGCCCGAGCCACCCGCGACGCCCTGGCCGTGTGGCAGGCGATGGAAGGACGGAAGCCATGACCGACGAGCTCAGCGTCAGCGGCATCGAGTGCCGCGGACACCACGGCGTGTTCGACTTCGAGAAGCGCGAGGGCCAGAGCTTCGTGATTGATCTGACACTGGGCGTCGACACCACGCCTGCAGCCCGTTCTGACGAGTTGCACGACACCGTGGACTACGGAAGTCTCGTCGACGCGGTCAAGGACGCCGTGGAGCACGACCCGGTAGACCTGATCGAAACCCTGGCCCAGCGCATCGCGGACATCTGCCTGACGGATGCTCGTGTTGAATGGACCCGGGTCACCGTTCACAAGCCGGATGCCCCGATTGACGCCACATTTCGGGATGTGGCGCTGACGATCACCAGAAACGCGAGGTCCGAGCAGTGACTGAGACCCCCAATCCGTACATCGCCGAGGCGGAAGCCCTCACCGGAGAGATGCACCCGATCCGTCGGGTCGTCATCGCCCTCGGCTCCAACCTCGGCGAACGGCTGGCCTCCCTCCAGGGCGCGGTCGACGCGCTGGCCGACACCCCGGACGTGTGGATCACCGGTGTCTCCTCGGTCTACGAGACCGAACCGGTCGACGCGCCCGAGGACTCCAAGCCGTACCTGAACGCCGTGCTCCTGATGGACACCACGCTGCCGGCCGCCCGGCTGATGGAGCGGGCGCTGGCCGTCGAGGACGCCTTCGACCGCGAGCGCAGCGAGATCCGCAACGCTCCGCGCACCCTCGACGTCGACCTGATCGTGGTGGGCGACCGCCGCGCGGACGACGACTTCCTGCGCCTGCCGCACCCGCGCGCCCATGAGCGCGCCTTCGTCCTCCAGCCTTGGCACGACCTCGAGCCCGACGCGGAGATCCCCGACGCCGGGCCCATCGACGAGCTGCTGGCCAAGGCCGACTCCTCGGGCATCACCAAGCGCGAAGACCTGATCCTCGAGGTCCAGTGACCCGATGACGGGCGCACCGGCACCCGGAGCGGATCCCGAGAAGCCGGCCCATGACCGCCTCACGCCCACGCGGTGGTCGACGCTCGCGGGCTGGGCGGTCGCCGGGCTCGTGCTCGGCCGGCTCTGGCACCCCGTGGCCGAGCAGGTCGACGGCACCGCGCCCACTGTCTCGCTGCTGCAGGGGATGGTGTTGTTCTTCGTCGCAGCCATCCTCGGCGCCACCGCCTGGCTGACCTGGCGGTCCGTGCACGTCCGGGGCGAACGGCTCGAGCCCAACCAGGCGGTCAACCGGCTCGTGCTGGCCCGGGCCTGCGCCCTCGTCGGCGCGCTGCTGGCCGGCGGCTACGCCGGGTATGCGCTCAGCTGGCTCGGGAACGACGCCGAGCTGGCCGGCGAGCGGGTGTGGCGGTCCCTGCTCGCTGCGGCCGGCGGTGTGGCGACCGCCTCGTCCGCCGTGCTGCTCGAGCGTGCGTGTCGCGTCCGTTCCGGCGACAAGTCGCCCTAACCTGCTGATATGGCTTCCCCCAACGCCCGGCGCCGTCAGCGCAGCACCCGCCTGACCGTGGCCGTCGTCCTGCTCGTCCTCGCTGCCGCCCTCGTGGCTGTCGCCTTCGTCGGCGACGTCGCCGCGTTCCAGCTCTTCGCTGCCGTCGCCGCGGTCGTCCTCGGGGCGGCCGCCACCCGCATCACGCACTCCGAGCTCGTGCAGACCCGGCGTGAGGCGGCCCGCGACCGGGCCGAGCAGGCCCAGGCCTACCGGGTGATCACCGAGCAGCGCACCGCCGAGAACGCCGCCTATGCGGCGGACATGACCGCGCGGATCACCGAGCGCGAGGCGACCATCTCCGACCTCGAGGGTGCGCTGGACGCCGCGCAGAAGCACTCCGCGGAGGTGACCCGGAAGTTCAACGCCGAGGCCCGCCGTGCCGAGCTGGCCGAGAACCGCGGCACCGAGCTGACGTCCTCGCTGGCGGCCTCGGAGTCGCGCGCCGCCGAGGCGATCGTGCTCGTGGCGGAGCTCGAGGTCGAGATCGACGCGCTGCGCGCCGAGCTGGCCGCCTGGCAGTCCCAGGGTGAGGCTCGCAAGCACGGCTGACTCCCCGTGTCACCGCCTCGCGCTCGAGGCGACACAATGGGCGCGTGATCCCTGACGACAACCGGTTCGAGAGCGACCCGGACCGCTTGTTCCGCACGCCACCCCCGCTGCCGACCGGCTGGTCGCTGACCGGGGTCGACGAGTCCGAGGTCGCCAGGCTCACCGAGCTGAAGCGCACCCACGAGGCCGCCGGCCGTGGCTGGGCCGGGGCCGGCGAGGACGACCTGCTCACCGAGATCGCCGCGCCCGGCACCTCGACGCGAGAGAACGTCGTGGTCCGAACCGCGGACGGCCGGATCGTCGCGTGGGGGAGCGTCCACGACCGCGCCGAGGGCCGGATGCTGTTCGTGCACGTCGTCGAGCGCGCCCTCGAGGACGACGAGGCCGACCAGTGCGCGGCCGCCCTGTTCGCCTGGGCCGACGCCCAGGCGGTCCACGTCGGCCTTGCTAGGGGCCTCGACGTCCAGCAGATCGACAGCGGCGCGTTCGCCGACGACCAGCGCCAGCAGCGGTGGCTGCGCGGCGCCGGCTTCGACCAGGTGCGCACCTGGTGGCAGATGAGCCGACCGGTGCAGGCAGAGGAGGTCGCGCTGGTGCCCGACCCGGAGCGGTGGGGGAACGACTCGGTGTCCTTCCGGCAGGTCGGGGCCAGCTCCGACGGCATGCCCGACGAGGCCGACCTGCGTGCCATGCACGACGTGCTCGAAGGGGCCTTCACCGACCACTTCAACTCCAACGAGGAGACGTTCGAGGAGTTCCTCCACCGGCTGCGCGAGGACCCCGGCCACAGCTGGGACCACTGGTGGCTGGCCGAGCTGACCGACGGCGACGCACCCGAGCCGTGCGGTGCGCTGGTGGGCACCGAGCTGACCGCCGCTCCGGGAGGCGTGCCGGGGTCGTACGTCGACTACATCGGCGTCCTGGGGACCGCCCGAGGCCGCGGCGTGGCGAAGGGACTGCTGCACACGATCATCGCCGACGCGGCGGCTCGTGGCCGGGACCGGGTCGGGCTGGAGGTCGACGCCGACTCACCGACCGGGGCCGAGGGCATCTACGTCGCGATGGGCTGGCGGACGTCGTACGTCACCCAGTCGTGGCACCGCGACGTCCCCGTCCGCTGACGAGCGCTCAGCTGGCCTCGGCCAGTGAGGCGCGCAGGGCGCGGTGGATGCCGTTGGGGGTCAGTACGCCGACGAAGGCCGCACCACGCTTCACCCCGACCATCGGCTTGTCGTCGCGCAACAGCACGGCGAGCGCCTCCTCGAGCGTCGAGTCGATGTCGATGGCCGCGCCGAGCTGACCGGCGCTGACGCCGTCCATCGGCTCGAGGTGCCTCTCGTCGAGCCGGGTCACCGCCAGCCGGCGCAGGCCCTTGGTGGAGCCCACGAAGTCGGCGACGAAGTCGTCGGCCGGGCGGCCGAGGAGCTCGGCCGGGGTGGCGAACTGCGCGAGCCGACCGCCGGTCTCGAAGACGGCGACCCGGTCTCCCATCCGGACGGCCTCGTCGATGTCGTGGGTCACCAGCACCACGGTCTTGTCGAGCTCGCGCTGCAGCCTGAGGAACTCGTCTTGGAGTCGCGTGCGCACGACCGGGTCCACGGCACCGAAGGGTTCGTCCATCAGCAGCACCGGCGGGTTGGCCGCGAGGGCCCGGGCGACGCCGACGCGCTGGCGCTGGCCGCCGGAGAGCTGGTGCGGGTAGCGATCGGCGTAGGACGACTCCAGCCCGACGGTCTCCATCAGCTCCATCGCCCGCGACCTCGCGGTGCTCTTGCTCTCGCCGTAGAGCAGCGGCACGGTCATCACGTTGGTGAGGATCGTCTGGTGCGGGAACAGCCCGACCTGCTGGATGACGTAGCCGATGCCGCGGCGCAGCTGCACCGGATCGGACTCGGTGACGTCGACGCCGTCGAGCAGGATGCGGCCCGTGGTGGGCTCGATGAGCCGGTTGATCATCTTCAGGGTGGTCGACTTGCCGCAGCCGGACGGGCCGACCAGGCAGACCATCTCGCCCCGGTCGACCTCGAGGTCGAGCGCACGCACCGCGACCGTGCCGTCGTCGTAGGTCTTCCCCAGGCCCTCGAGCCGGATCATCGGCGTCGATGAGGGCTGGGCTGAGGCTGGGGCGCCCCCCGATGCCGTAGCGTCCATGCGGTGACCCTACTCGCGGAGGCCGGCACCCATGTTCTCGCGAGCGCCGCCGGACCGTCGTGCTACAGCCGGTTGACCAACGAGTGGATCTGCTGGCAGTACCTCACCGATCGCAGGCAGCAGATCATCGACGCCACCGTCGAGCACATCTGGATCACCGTCGTCTCGGTGCTCGTCGGCCTGGTGATCGCGTTCCCGCTGGCGCTGCTCGCCCGGCGCCTCCCACGGCTCGAGACGCTCATCCTCGGCATCACCACCGGCATCTACACGATCCCGTCGCTGGCGCTCTTCCCGCTCATGGTGCCGTTCACCGGCCTCACCGCCACCACGGTGGTGCTCGGCCTCGCGCTGTACGCCCTCACGATCCTGGTGCGCAGCATGCTCGAGGGCTTCCGCGCAGTGCCCGACGACGTGCGCGAGTCGGCCGTCGGCCTTGGCTACGGCCGGACGAAGCTGCTGTTCCGCATCGAGCTGCCGCTGGCCCTACCGGTCGTGATGGCCGGCCTGCGGGTCGCCACCGTGTCGACCGTCGCCCTGACCACGGTCGGCTCCCTCGTGGCGTACGGCGGACTGGGCAACCTCATCAAGGACGGCGTGAGCACCAACTTCCGTGCCGAGCTGTTCACCGCATCGGTCATCTGCGTGCTGCTCGCCGTCGCGCTCGACGTCGTGCTGGTGGGCCTGCAGCGGGTCATGACGCCCTGGACGAGGGGAGTGCGCGCGTGAACGTCCTGTCGGAGGCCTGGCGCTACCTGCTCTCGGGCGACAACTGGACCGGCTCGGGTGGCATGGCCAGCCTGCTCACCGAGCAGCTCCTGCTGACCGTCACGGCGCTCGCGATGGCGCTCGTCGTCGGGCTGCCGATCGCGCTGTGGCTCGGTCACATCGGCCGGGGTGGCTTCCTCGCCATCAACGTCTCCAACGTCGGTCGCGCGGTGCCGACGTTCGCGCTGCTGGCCCTGCTCGTGGTCGCGGAGTGGCCGGGCACCGATTCGTTCGGCCCCTACGGCCGCGCCGGCCTGGCCACCCTGATCGCCCTCACCCTCTTCGCGCTGCCGCCGATCATCACCAACGCCTACGTCGCGGTGCGCGAGGTGCCGACGGACGTGCGCGAGTCGGCCCGCGGCATGGGGATGACCGGCCCACAGCAGTTCTTCCGCGTCGAGCTGCCGCTGGCCCTGCCGCTGGTGGTGTCGGGGGTGCGGCTGGCGCTCGTGCAGGTGTGGGCCACCGCCACCATCGCCGCCCTCGTCGCCGGGCCCGGGTTGGGCCGGGTGATCACCGACGGCTTCTTCCGCTCCAACTACGGCAAGGGCATCGCCGGGGCCATCGTGGTCGCCCTGGTCGCCCTCGTGCTGGAGCTGCTCGCCGCCCTGCTCCAGCGCCTCGTGGATCCCATCTCCCGAGGTGGTTCGTCACCGAACCGTGACGTGGGAATGTCATCGGGTGCCTCTACCGTTGACGAGTCAACCGACGCCGTCGGCTGACTGCTCCATCCGGACACGCGTGGCCAAGGCCGCGGGACACATAAGGAACCCCATGCTCGTACGACGTACCCTCGCCACGGTCCTCTCCGTGGGCGCGCTCTTCCTCGCCGCAGGCTGTGCCGGCGACGACCTCGCCTCCGACGACGCCTCCGACCCCGCCGAGTCGTCGGCCGCCTCCGACAAGGGCTCGCTGACCATCGCCGGCCAGAACTTCCCGGAGGCCACCCTCGTCGCCTCGATGTACGAGCAGCTGCTCGAGAAGGCCGGCTACACCGTCGACGTCAAGCTCGTCGACTCGCGTGACGCCTACATGCCGACCTTCCCCGACAGCGTCGACATCGTCCCCGAGTACGTCGGCGGCATCGTCAACTTCCTCAACACCCAGGAGAGCGGTGGCGACGCGAAGCCGTTCGAGGCCGGTGACGGCGACGAGCTCGCCGCCCAGGGGGCCGAGCTGCTCGAGGCCGCGGGCATCACGCTGCTCGACATCTCGCCGGCCACCGACACCAACGCGTTCTTCGTGACCAAGGAGTACAGCGAGGCCGAGGGCGTCACCTCGCTCTCCGACCTCGAGGGCAAGTCGATCACCCTCGCGGCCGCCCCCGACTGTGAGGGGCGCCTCGACTGCGAGGGCGGGCTCTCCGACGAGTACGGCATCGACATCACCGAGGTGCTGCCGCTCGGCTACGCCAGCGACCAGACCTACCAGTCGGTGATCGACGGCGAGTCCCAGCTCGGTGAGACCAGCACCACCGACGGCACCCTCGAGTCGCAGGGCCTGGTCGTCCTCGAGGACGACAAGCAGATCCAGCCCGCCCAGAACCTCGTCCCGGCCGTCGGTGCCGACTTCCTGGTCGAGCACGCCGACATCGCCGACATCCTCAACCCGCTGATGGCGGCGCTGACGACCGAGAACCTCACCGAGCTCAACGGCCGCATCGCCGTCGACCGCGAGAAGCCCGCTGACGTCGCCTCCGACTTCCTGGCCGAGGCCGGGCTGCTCTGAGGTCCGCCTAGACCCGCTCGTCGGCCCGGACCGCCAAGGCGGCCGGGTCGACGCCGGTCGGGTCCAGCACGCCGTGGGGCACGTCGAGACACCGCGCGCCGTCGCGGTCGGCCTGGGGCGCCGGGGCACCGACCCGGTCGAACCAGGCCATCACCGCGGCGGCATCGGCGCGCCGGTCCTGCTCCACCAGCCACCCGGTGAGCCGGTGCACCGGCGGCAGGCCGCTGAGCACGAGCGAGTGGTCGCCCCAGAACTCCC
Source organism: uncultured Actinomycetota bacterium (assembly GCA_963807335.1). GTDB lineage: Bacteria > Actinomycetota > Actinomycetes > Propionibacteriales > Nocardioidaceae > Nocardioides. The sequence continues at coordinate 261,813 of CAWEBT010000013.1, read as the reverse complement.
GGACCCCCGCCACGAGCAGCTCCCACCAGGCGTCCTCGCAGCCGGGGATGCCGGTGAAGTACCGGTGCAGGTCGCCGGCGAGGACCCGGTCCAAGAACACCGCCGACACCGACGTGGTCGTCGTACTCCCGCACCGCGGCCAGTGACATCCGCTTGGTCTCCCACCGGTCGGTCAGGTCCTCCAGCGTGCTGCGCTGCTGGGTGATCGACGTGCCGTCGGTCCGGATCCGCCAGTGGTAGACGAGGTTCGGCAGCACGTCGAAGCGACCGGCGAGGTAGGCGCGGGTGGTCGTCGGCTGGTCCTCGTAGCGGGTGCCCTCCGGCCAGCTGAGTCCGGCCTCGTCCCAGAACGATCGACGGAAGACCTTGTTCCACGCGAACACGTCGCCCAGGATCTCGGGGTGCTCGCGGGCGGTGATGCCAGGCCGCGCGGGGTGGTGCAGCCGGTGCATCCACGGCGGCTCGTGCAGGCCGGCGCCGTCGGGCGGCGGGGCCTCCCAGCGCAGGATCGAGCCGGTCGCGAAGTCCGACCCGCTCTGCTCGAGCTCGCCCACGAGCGTGGCGTACGCCGCGGCCGGCACCACGTCGTCGGAGTCGAGGAACGCCAGGTAGTCGCCCCGCACGTGGGCCGTGCCCACGTTGCGGGCCGCGCCGAGACCACCGTTGTCGGTGTGCACTACACGCACCCGGGCATCGCGGGCGGCGTACTCCTCGGCGATCTCACCCGACGCGTCGGGCGAGCCGTCGTCGACCACCACCACGTCGAGCTCCCGGTGGCTGGCGGAGAGCACGCTGTCGAGCGCCTCGGGCAGCCACTGCTCGACGCCGTAGGCGGGCACCACGACACCCAGTGTCGGCTCCCGCCGATGTCTGCGCCTGGCGGCCCACTTCATGCGGGGGAGCGTACCGACCTCGTCTTGTAGGCTCCCCACCCGTGAGAGCCATCGACGAGCTGAACCCCGAAGGCGTGCCGCGCAAGGTGCTCTTCGTCGCCGGCGCCGGACGCAGCGGCACCAGCACCCTTTCGGGGATCCTCAGCCTGCTGGGGATGCACGTGCCCAAGCCGGAGGTGATGGCCGACGCCTCGAACCCGAGGGGCTTCGGCGAGCCGCAGTGGGCCGTCGAGCTGCACGACCGGCTGCTGCGCGAGGCGGACGTCCAGGTCAGCGACAGCCGCCCGAGCGCATGGTTCGAGACCGGTCGCATCGCCACCCGCGAGCCCGCCCGCATCCGCGTCGCGGAGTGGCTCGAGGGCCACCTCGCCGAGCACCCCGAGCTGGTGGTGAAGGACCCGCGACTGAGCTGGTTCCTCGGTCTGTGGCGGGTCGCGGCGATCCGCACCGGCGCGACACCGGTCTTCGCGACGATGCTGCGCCCACCGGCCGAGGTCGTGGGCAGCAAGCAGAAGTACTACGCCAACAAGCTCGGCTCGGCCCACCTGGCCGCCAGCTGGCTCAACATGCTGCTCCACACCGAACGCGCCACCCGCGACAACATCCTCGGCTCGGTCGACGGCGGCGGACGCGCGTTCGTGCGCTACTCCGACCTCCTCGACGACTGGGTCAAGACCACGATGGCGCTGGGCCAGAAGCTCGACGTGCAGTCGGTCATCCACACCCGCAGCGACCAGATCCGCGAGGTGCACCGGTTCATCGACCCCAGCCTGCGCCGGGTCACCCTGAGCCTGGCCGACCTCGAGCTGCCGCCGCGCCTGCACGAGCTGACCGGGGAGACCTGGTCGGCGCTCAACCAGCTCGCCGACGACGGCGGCGACACCCCCGAGGTGCACACCACGCTCGACCAGCTGCGGGACGCCTACGTCGACCTGTACGACGAGTCCGAGGCGATCTCGAAGTCCTCGGTCGTGGCCGCCCGCGTCAAGCAGGCCCGCGAGTCGGCCGAGGCCGAGAAGCCGTCGCTCGCGGACCGGGTCCCGCACGACGTGCGGGCCAAGATCCCGCCGGCCGTGCGTCGCGGCGTACGTCGCGCGATGGGTCGTGAGCGGGAGTGATCCCGATCGGTTCCGGCCGGGGCATCGAGAACATCGAGGGGCACACCGACTTCGACATCGTCTGGCCGTGGCACCGGCCCGGGGGGCTGCGGCGCGGGGCGACCGCCGTGCTGCGGGTGAAGAACGAGGCCCCGTCGCTGCCGTTCGTCCTCCCACCACTGCTGCGGGCCTGCGACGCCGTGCTGGTCGTCGACAACGGTTCGACCGACGACACCCGCGAGGTCGCCGTCGAGACGGCGGAGCGGGCCGGGCTCGCGCACAAGTTCACCCTCAAGGACTATCCGTTCGACGTGGCTCGCGCGGGTGCCGAGCACCTCGCCCAGCACGAGCGGTCGGTGCACTCGCTGGCCTACTTCTACAACTGGTGCTTCTCGCACGTCACCACGCGCTACACGTGGAAGTGGGACGGCGACATGGTGCTCTCGACCGAGGGCGAGGTCTCGATGGCCGACCTCTCCTGGCAGGTCGGCAAGCAGGACGCCGTCATCCGGGTGCCGCGGCACGGGCTGTACCTCGAGAACGACCGGCACGCCTGGCTCGACCTCGGCCTGCGCAACATCGAGGAGTGGGGCTTCCCGATGAGCCCCGACTTCGTCTACAGCAAGGCGCCGGAGTGGGAGATCCGCACCACGCCCGAGCGGATCGAGATGTTCGCCCTGCCGCAGGGCCTGTGCGTGGAGCTGAAGTACCTCGACGGCGACGAGTTCGCGCACTGGACCGACCCCGAGTCCTTCGCCACCAGCATCCGCAACCGTCGCAAGCGGCGCGAGTGGCACGTGTTCAACAGCCTCAAGGAGGGCATCGTCCTCGACGGCGTGGTCGAGCTGACGGCCCCGGAGGGCGTGCACATCGTCGACTACGTGACCCACGACTGGCTGCCCCGCGCCCCGCGACCCTTCACGGTGGACGACCCCGACCACGCCAAGCTGCACCTGCGCGCCTGATCCGGGCCATGCCGTGCCACTCCCGGCACCGGGGAGTGGGATGAGTCACCCGGGCGGCCGGTTCCCAGGTCTTCTCGTGGCGGCGTAGGCTCATTGTTGAAAAGTTCTCGAGCACATCGTCTGGTACCCACACCGGCCCCATCCGTACGACGTACGGCGGGGGTGGTCGGCGGGACCGAAACGAGAGGTTCGTTCATGGATGACCGCCTTCGGGTGGGCGTCGTCGGCGCAGGTCGCGTCGGTGCCGTCCTCGCCGCCGCCCTGCGCGCCGCAGGCCACGACATCGTCGCGGCCGCCGGTGAGTCCGACGCATCGCGTGACCGTATCGAGGCGCTGCTGCCCGGCGTCGTCAGCGACAAGCCCAGCAACGTCGCCCGCGCCTGCGACCTGCTCCTGCTGACCGTGCCCGACGACATGCTGCCGAACGTCGTGTCGATGCTGAGCGCGAGCGGGGCGATCCACGCCGGCCAGTACGTCGTGCACACCTCCGGCGCGCACGGGCTCGCCGTCCTCGCCGACGCCGCTGCCGTCGGCGCCCGACCGGTGGCCCTGCACCCCGCGATGACCTTCACCGGGACCGCCATCGACCTGCCGCGCCTCGCCGGCTGCGTCTTGGGTGTGACCGCCGGCGAAGCCGAGGCCGAGGTCACCGAGATGCTCGTCGAGGACCTCGGCGGCCGGGCGATGTGGGTGCCCGAGGACAAGCGCACGCTCTACCACGCGGCTCTCGCGCACGGCGCCAACCACCTCGTCACCCTGGTCACCCAGGCCATGGAGCTGCTGACCGCGGCCGGTGGCGAGCGCCCCGCCGACACCTTGCGGCCGCTGCTGACCGCGGCCCTCGACAACGCGCTCGAGCAGGGCGACTCGGCGCTCACCGGCCCGATCGTGCGGGGAGACCTCAACACGGTCGCGGGCCACCTCGACGAGCTCGCCGCCAATGCGCCGCACACGCTGCCGTCGTACGTCGCGATGGCGAGGGACACCCTCGACCGCGTCGTCACCGACGGCCGGCTCCTGCCGATCCGCGCGAACCGGATCCGGGCGATGCTCGACGCCGCGGAGGTCTCGACCCCGCTCCACCAGCCGACCGAGCGGGGTCGGACCGCGCGATGAACGGCGCGCCCAGCCTCGCGGACACCCGCGAGGAGCTCGCCGGCCTGCTGTCGGTCGCGCGTACGTCGGGGCGCTCGGTCGTCCTGGTCCCGACCATGGGGGCCCTGCACGAGGGCCACGCCAGCCTGATGCGCGAGGCGCGGGCCCGCGCCGGCGACGGCCCGGTGGTGGTCAGCCTGTTCGTCAACCCGCTGCAGTTCGCGCCGGGGGAGGACCTCGACCGCTACCCGCGCACCCTCGACGCCGATCTGGAGCTGTGCGCGGCGCAGGGCGTGGACGTCGTGTTCGCCCCGGCCGTCGACGAGGTCTACCCGGGCGGCGATCCCGAGGTCACCGTCGATCCCGGCGCCCTCGCGACGATCCTCGAGGGGGCTACCCGCCCCACGCACTTCCGCGGCGTGCTCACCGTCGTGGCCAAGCTCTTCGGCCTGGTCCGGCCCGACGTCGCGGTGTTCGGGCAGAAGGACTACCAACAGCTCACGCTGATCCGGCGGATGGTCGCCGACCTCTGCATGGGCGTGCAGATCGTCGGCGCCGAGACGCTGCGCGAGCCCGACGGCCTCGCGATGAGCAGCCGCAACCGCTACCTCGACCCCGAGCAGCGGCACCGTGCGGTGGCGCTCAGCCAGGCGATGATGGTGGCTCGCGGTGCGTCACCGTGGGGCGCCGACGTGGCGCTGGAGGCGGCCCGCGCCGAGCTGCGCGCGGCCCACGGGGTCGACCTCGACTACCTCGTCATCCGGGCCGCCGACCTCGGCGAGCTGCCGGGCGACAGTGAGGCCACCGAGGGTCGGATCCTGGTCGCCGCGCGCGTCGGCACGACGCGCCTCATCGACAACATGCCCATCACCCTGGGAGCCACCTGCGCTCCCGCAGGAGAAGGAGACAGCTGATGCTGCGCACCATGATGAAGAGCAAGATCCACCGGGCGACCGTGACCCAGGCAGACCTGCACTACGTCGGCTCCGTCACCGTCGACGAGGACCTGCTGGACGCCGCCGACCTGCTCGCCGGTGAGCTGGTCCACATCGTCGACGTGACCAACGGTGCCCGTCTGGAGACCTACACGATCGCCGGCGAGCGCGGCTCGGGCGTGATCGGCATCAACGGGGCGGCGGCCCGGCTCGTCCACCCCGGTGACGTGGTCATCCTCATCGGCTACGGCCAGCTGGAGACCGCGGAGGCCAGGGAGCTCCAGCCGCACGTCGTCTTCGTCGACAACGAGAACAAGATCCTGGCCACCGGCCACGACGTCGCCGAGACCTTCGGCGGGCTCGGCCTGGTCCGCGGCGACCTGCTCGACCGCTGAGCCGATGACCCCCACCGCCGCTCCCCGGCCGGCACCCGAGGTGGTGCCGGAGCGCCTCACCGCCCCCGACCCGGGCTGGACGACGCGCGCCGACGTCGTCGTCATCGGCTCCGGCATCGCGGGCCTGACCGCGGCGCTGCGGATCCACGCGGCGGACGGCGGCCTCAAGCTGCTGGTCGTCACCAAGGACGTGCTCAACGCCGGCTCCACCCAGTGGGCGCAGGGCGGGATCGCGGCCGCTCTCGGCCCCGGCGACACCCCCGAGCAGCACGAGCACGACACCCTGGTCGCCGGCGCCGGCGCGTGCGACGTCGCAGCGGTCCGGGCGCTCGTGACCGAGGGGCCCGACGCGGTGCGCGAGCTCATCGCGCTCGGCACCAACTTCGACCACCATCCCGACGGGGAGCTGTCGTTGACCCGCGAGGGCGGCCACCTGCGCGACCGCATCGCGCACGCCGGCGGGGACGCCACCGGTGCGGAGATCCAGCGCGCGCTGATCGCGGCGGTCGACCGGGCCCCCGAGATCGAGGTCATCCAGCACGCGCTGGCCGTCGACCTGCTGCTCGCCGACGACGGCGGGGTCGCCGGAGTGACGCTGCACGTCCTCGGCGAGGGACAGCGCGACGGCGTGGGCGCCGTGCACTGTCGCGCGGTCGTCCTCGCGAGCGGCGGCCTCGGCCAGGTGTTCTCCCAGTCGACCAACCCGAGCGTCTCCACCGGGGATGGCATGGCGATCGCGCTGCGCGCCGGCGCCGTGCTCCGTGACCTCGAGTTCGTGCAGTTCCACCCGACGGTCATGTACCTCGGCCCGGAGTCCCAGGGCCAGCAGCCGCTCATCTCCGAGGCCGTGCGGGGCGAGGGTGCCTTCCTCGTCGACTTCGAGGGCAACCGCTTCATGCAGGGTCAGCACGAGCTCGCCGACCTGGCCCCCCGCGACGTGGTGGCGAAGGCGATCACCCGGCGGATGATGGAGACCGGCCGGCCGCACATGTGGCTCGACGCGACCCACCTCGGCGCCGAGTTCTGGGAGAAACGCTTCCCGACGATCCTCGCGGTGTGCCGCCAGCACGGCGTCGACCCCGTCACCGAGCTGATCGCGGTGGCCCCCGCCCAGCACTACGCGTCGGGCGGGGTGGCGACCGACCTGTTCGGCCGGTCCAGCGTCGCGGGGCTGTACGCCACCGGCGAGGTCGCCTGCTCCGGCGTGCACGGGGCCAACCGCCTGGCCTCCAACTCACTGCTCGAGGGGCTCGTCTTCTCGCGTCGGATCGCCGAGGTGTTGCCGGGTGAGCTGCGCGCGTGGTCGCCGGTGGCGCCCGACGCCCGGGCGGCGTGGCTGGTCGCCGGATCGCACCGACGAGACCTTCAGGACGAGATGACGAGTGAGGTGGGCGTGCTGCGCAACGACGCGGGGCTGCAGCGCGCGATGGGCTACCTGCACGACCTGCAGGCCGGGGACGCCGAGCCCGGGCCCGACGCGTGGGAGACCACCAACCTGCTGTCGATCAGCGCGGCGCTGACCCAGGCGGCCTTCCTGCGCACCGAGACGCGGGGCTCGCACTGGCGCGAGGACTTCCCCGAGCGCGACGTGCGCGCGGGCCACATCGACAGCTGGCTGGAGGACGGAGTGATCCGGTCCCACTGGCGCGCATCGCCCTCGACCGACCCGGCCGAGAACCCGACGGAGGTGACCGCATGAACCTCACGCCGTACGCCGCCCTGCCGGCGTCCCTGATCGACGAGCTGCGCGGAGCCGGGCTCGACCCGGACCGGATCTACTTCGACATCGTGACCGCGCTGCACGAGGACCTGCCCACTGGCGCCGTCGACGCCACCAGCGTCGCCACCATCTCCGCCGAGGCGACCGGACGGGCCGACTTCAACGCCCGCGAGGAAGGCGTCGTCGCCGGTCTCGGGGTCGCCGCGCTCGTCTTCCACGTCGTCATGGGCGACACGGTCACGATCAGCGACCGGGTCCCCGACGGCACGCACGTGACGCCGGGTGCCCGGGTGCTGACGGTGTCCGGGCCGACCCGCGGGCTGCTCACCGCCGAGCGCACCGCGCTCAACTACGCCAGCCACCTCTCCGGCGTCGCCACCGCCACCTCCCACTGGGTGGCCGCCCTCGCCGGCACCCGCGCGAAGGTGCTCGACACCCGCAAGACGCTGCCCAACTGGCGGGCGCTGCAGAAGTACGCCGTGCGCTGCGGCGGCGGGGTCAACCACCGCTTCGGCCTGGCCGACCTGGCCATGGTCAAGGACAACCACGTCATCGCCGCCGGGGGAGTCGTGCCGGCGCTGGCCGCCGTACGAGCGGCGTTCCCTGGTCTGCCGGTGGAGGTCGAGGTCACCGACCTCGACCAGCTCCGGCAGCTGCTCGACGCCGGATGCGACCGCATCCTGCTCGACAACATGGACAACGCCACGATGGCCGAGGCGGTGCGCCTCACCGACGGGCGCGCCAGCCTCGAGGCGTCCGGCGGATTGACGTTGGCGCGGGCGCGCGAGGTGGCCGAGACCGGTGTCGACTTCATCTCCGTCGGGGCGCTGACGCACTCGGTCATCGTGTTCGACCTCGGCATGGACCTGGCGGAGACATGAGCCTCCTGGCGGCCGACATCGGCAACAGCTACACCGTCCTGGGCCTCTTCGACGGTGACGAGGTCTCGTGCCACTGGCGGGTGGCGACCGACGAGCGTCGTACCTCCGACGAGTGGGCGGTCCTCGTGCGCAGCCTGCTGGCCGACGTGGACAAGCTGGACGCCGTCGACGGGATCGCGGTGTGCGCGACGGTGCCGTCGGTGCTGCACGAGTGGCGCGAGATGCTCAGCCGCCACTTCGCGGGCGTGCCGGCGGTCGTGGTCGAGCCGGGCGTGCGCACCGGCGTGCCGGTCCTGATGGACAACCCCCGCGAGGTGGGTGCCGACCGCATCATGAACGCCCTCGCCGCGCTCCGGCTCCACGGCGGCCCGGCGATCGTGGTGGACTTCGGCACGGCGACGACGTTCGACGTGGTGAGCGCAGCCGGACAGTACGTCGGCGGCGCCATCGCCCCGGGCATCGAGATCTCGCTGGATGCCCTGGGACGTCGGGGCGCGCAGCTGCGGATGGTCGAGCTCGTCCGGCCGCGGTCGGTGATCGCCAAGAACACCGTCGAGGCGCTGCAGTCCGGGATGCTCTTCGGGGTCGCCGCGCAGGTCGAGGGCATCGTGGCGCGGATGATCGCCGAGCTCGGCGTCCCCACCGAGGAGGTCACCGTGATCGCCACCGGTCACCTCGCCCCGCTCGTGCAGGCCGAGTGCGGCTGCTTCACGGCGTACTCCCCCTGGCTCACGCTGCAGGGCCTGCGCCTGGTCCACGAGCGCAACGCCTGACCCCTCCGAGCGGGGTAGTCCGGTGCAATTTTGTCGGGCATCGGGCCGAAGAGAGCAAGACTGCACCGGACTACCCCAAAGGCGGGGGAGGTCGTACGACGCGTTGCGCCGGACCGAGATCCCGCCTGTGGACGGGGCGCGGCGCCGAGCCGCGAATCCCGGCAGCATGGTCGACGTCAGGTCAGCCAACGACTGCGGGGGCGTCGTGTACGGAGAGCCGAGGAAGATCAGGGACGTGGCCGAGCGCCTCGCGGCGCGGGCCGAGACGCTGCGGGCGCAGGCGCGCGAGCTGCACGCACACAGCGAGACGGTCGCGTGGGTGTCGGTGGCCGCCGACCGGATGCGGCAGCGGGCCGGTGATCGGCGCGACGAGCTGCGCGCCGTCGCCGACGCCTACGACGAGGCCGCCGAGCGGGTTCGGGCCCATGCCGATCGGGTGCAGCACCTGCTCGACCTCATTGCCACCATCGAGACCCAGGCGCACGCGATCATGGCCGGTGCCGTCGACCGCGTCGACGACGCGGTCGACGCGGTGCTCGGCGGCCTCAAGGCCGCGCTGTCCGCGGGCGACGAGGCCGATCGGGCGATCGCCCAGACCCCGACGCCTCCGCCCGGTCATCGCGACTGGCTCGCCATGCCGGACCGGCTGCCCGGGATCCGCACGTGAGCGGCCCGGTGCCGCTGCCCGGGGCGCCGCGCCGGGTGCAGCTGCGGCTCGCCGAGCTGATCGCCGCCGCCGGGCTGGCCGGCGTACCGCTGCCGCTGCCGCAGCCGCTGCCCCCACGCCTCGCCGCCGCGCCGGCCGGGCTCGACGAGCGGCTGTCCGGCTCGCCGCTGTCAACCGCTCGTGACGACCTGCGCAGCGAGCTGGCTCGCGCCGACGACGAGGGCCCGGCCGGCCTCGCTGCCCGGGGGCTGGTCGACGGTGGCGACCTCGTGCCCGAGGCGGCGCTGGCGTTGCACGTGCTGGCCCGGGGTGCACTGTTCGTCCAGCTCGACCTCGTGGTGCGCCGCAGCGGCGACAGCTTCCCGCTCCGGTCGTGGTTCGCTGTGGGTGGTGGCGTGGTCGTCCAGCTATCGACCTCGCGGGGTCGGCACTACGAGCTGGCCTGGTTCGCGCCGGCGTTCTGGTCCTCCCAGCTCGTGCGTGCCGTGCTCGTGCCGGGCGTCGGGACGGGTGCGTCGGTGGTGCCCGCCTCCGTGTCGATGCCGAGCGAGCTGCTGGTGGCCGGGTGTGCCGCGGTCCGGGAGGGACGGACCGACGTGCTCCACGCGCTCGCGGCCGACCACGGCCTGAGCGGCATGGTCGAGGTGCTCACGGCTCTCGAGACCACCTGCCGCGCCAGGCTGCGCGTGCTGCTGCGGCGCCGCGACGTCCAGCGGAAGCCGGCGATCACGACCTGGCTGCTCCTCGACGACGGCTGGCGCGACCTCACCCCCGGTCCCGGCGCGACGGCCCGGCTCAGGCGCCGGGAGCCGAGTGACCTGGCGTCGTGGCTCGCCCCGTCCGTCGCGGCGGCGGGAGCGGCGCGATGACCGCGGGGACGCCGATCACGGTGACGGGTGGTGCGGGAGGCGTCGCGGCGTCGTACGACGATCTCCTGAGCCTCGGCCTGCTCTACCGCTCGCTGGGCGCCGAGCTGGTCTCGGCGGCCTGGCACGACAAGCTCGAGGCAGCCGACGGCGACCTGGTGCTCTCGTCGGTGCTCGCACCGCAGACGTTCGCGGCCGCGGAGGCGGCGATCCTGGCCGCCACCTACGGCCCGCACGGCCTGGTCGCCCGGGCCACGCTCGTCGAGGCGCAGAGCTTCGCGTTCGCCGCCGTCGTCGAGCTCTACCGCGCCGCAGACGCGCTCCAGCACTCGGCGTACGAAGTGATGTCCTACGGGCTCGGCGCCGCGCTCGCGCTGGACCTCGTGCCGATCGCGCTGACCGGCGCGCTGGCCTACGGCGTGTCCCGTCGGGTCGCCCCGACGCTCGCCACCGAGCAGAACGTCGTGGCGTGGGCGGAGGCGCATCCGGGCGCGGTGCAGACCTTCGTCAACGGCGGCGGGGGTCTGCTCGACGGGCTCGCCCTCAATCCGCTCAGCGGTCCGGCCGTCCACGCGCTGGGACTCGACGGGCTGCACCCGACGACCGGGTCCGCGGCCGACGACCTCGGCGAGCTGCTGTTCGGTGACTACGCGGGCACGGCGCTGCCCGCCCCGGCCGACGCGTACGCCGTGCCCACGAGCGTCGAGGACCTGGTCCGCGACCTGGCTTCGACGGCCGGCGACGGCGATGGCTCGATCACCGTCCAGCGGTTGACCGGCCCGGCCGGCGAGTCCAGGTGGATAGTGCACCTGCCGGGGACCGACGACTTCGTCGACCAGTGCGCGATTCGCAACCTGGGCTCGAATCTCAATCTCATTGCCGGTGACGACACGGCCTACGGCCAGGCCATTTCCCTGGCAATGCAACAGGCAGGTGTCCACTCCGAAGATGCGGTGCTGATGGTCGGTCATTCGCAGGGTGGAATGCAGGCGGCCGCCCTCGCTGCGGATCCCGACTTCCGATATCACGTGACCCACGTCGTGACCGCCGGAGCCCCGGTTGGCACTTCCGGAATTCCCGACGGCGTCTCGGTGCTCTCGCTCGAGAACAAAGCCGACGTGGTGCCGTCCCTGGACGGCGAGGACAACCGCGACAGTGCTCGCCACACGACGGTGCGCGGCGACGTCCGCACCGGCAGCCTGGCTGCCGGAGCCGGCAACCATGGGCTGGATCTCTACTCCGACCTGGCCGCAGCCGTCGACCGCAGCGACGATCCATCGGTCCGGGCGGCCATCGGGAGCCTGACCGACTCCGGATTCCTCGGCTCGGCCGATTCCGAGTCGCAGACGCTCGGCTTTCGCACCGAGACCTCCGGTCTGATGCGGCCCGCCGATATCTCTGAAAGCGCGCCGCTGATTGCCGAATGCGCCTGACCGAACGCCCCGACTTTGCGATTCATTGGTTCAGCGAGAGGATATGCGCACGAGGGAAACGTCGGATTATTCGTTCTCGGTTGAATAGAGGAAACGCCATGGCGCAAAAGGTCAGCATCATTCTGGTCGACGACATCGACGGCGGTGATGCCAGCGAGACCGTTCAGTTCGGACTCGACGGCACGTCGTACGAGATCGACCTCAGTGACAAGAACGCCGGCGCACTGCGCGACGCGCTCAGCGGCTATGTCGGCCACGCCCGCAAGGTCGGGTCGGGCCGCCGCACCCGCCGGGCCAGCAGTGCCGCCACTTCGGGCGTCAACGCCAAGGAGGTGCGGGCCTGGGCGCGCGCCAACCGGCACACCGTGCCCGACCGCGGCCGCATCCCGGCCGAGGTGCGCGAGGCGTACGACGCCGCGCACTGAGCACTCGGCCTTCGGGCACCAAGATGGTCCGCGGGGAGCGATGCGTTCGCTCTCAGCGGACCATCCTGCTTTGCCTGGCGGGAACACGTAGGCTGGACCGTGAGTTGGACTCACTGACCCACAACGGTTGACGTCGTGGGTTCGACGAAGGATTTCCCACTGCCTCACGGAGGCGAGGAGCGCACATGTTCGAGCGGTTCACAGACCGAGCCCGTCGGGTGGTCGTGCTGGCCCAAGAAGAGGCCCGCATGCTCTCCCACAACTACATCGGCACCGAGCACATCCTGCTCGGTCTCATCCACGAGGGCGAAGGCGTCGCTGCCAAGGCGCTGGAGTCACTCGACATCTCGCTGGAGGCAGTGCGCGCCCAGGTCGAGGAGATCATCGGCCAGGGCCAGCAGGCCCCCAGCGGCCACATCCCGTTCACGCCGCGCGCCAAGAAGGTGCTCGAGCTGTCCCTGCGCGAGGCGCTGCAGCTCGGCCACAGCTACATCGGCACCGAGCACATCCTGCTCGGCCTGATCCGCGAGGGAGAGGGCGTCGCCGCCCAGGTGCTGCAGAAGCTCGGCGCCGACCTCAACCGGGTCCGCCAGCAGGTCATCCAGCTGCTCTCCGGCTTCCAGGGCAAGGAGTCCACGGCCGCCGGTGCCAGCTCGGGCGCCGCGGGCGCCGAGGCGCCCTCGTCCTCGCTCGTGCTGGACCAGTTCGGACGCAACCTCACCCAGGCCGCCCGCGAGGGCAAGCTCGACCCGGTGATCGGTCGCGAGCAGGAGATCGAGCGGGTCATGCAGATCCTCTCCCGGCGTACGAAGAACAACCCGGTCCTCATCGGCGAGCCCGGCGTCGGCAAGACGACGATCGTCGAGGGCCTCGCGCAGGACATCGTCAAGGGCAACGTGCCCGAGACGCTCAAGGACAAGCAGATCTACACCCTCGACCTCGGTGCCCTCGTGGCCGGCAGCCGCTACCGCGGTGACTTCGAGGAGCGCCTCAAGAAGGTGCTCAAGGAGATCCGCACCCGCGGCGACATCGTGTTGTTCATCGACGAGATCCACACCCTCGTCGGCGCCGGCGCGGCCGAGGGTGCCATCGACGCGGCCTCGATCCTGAAGCCGATGCTGGCCCGAGGTGAGCTCCAGACGATCGGAGCCACCACCCTCGACGAGTACCGCAAGTACCTCGAGAAGGACGCCGCGCTCGAGCGCCGCTTCCAGCCGATCCAGGTCGCCGAGCCGTCGATCGCCCACACGATCGAGATGCTCAAGGGCCTGCGTGACCGCTACGAGGCCCACCACCGGGTCACCATCACCGACGAGGCCCTGGTCTCGGCGGCGACGCTGGCCGACCGCTACATCTCCGACCGGTTCCTGCCCGACAAGGCCATCGACCTCATCGACGAGGCCGGCTCGCGGCTGCGCATCCGCCGGATGACGGCGCCGGCCGACCTGCGTGAGTACGACGACAAGATCGACGAGGTCCGTCAGCGCAAGGAGGCCGCGATCGACGGCCAGGACTTCGAGGCCGCCGCTCGTCTGCGTGACGAGGAGAAGCAGCTCATCCTCAAGAAGTCCGAGCGCGAGAAGCAGTGGCGCGCGGGCGACATGGACGAGGTCGCGGAGGTCGACGAGGAGCTCATCGCCGAGGTGCTCGCGGTCGCCACCGGCATCCCGATCGTCAAGCTGTCCGAGGAGGAGTCGACCCGGCTGCTCAAGATGGAAGACGAGCTCCACAAGCGCGTCATCGGCCAGGAAGAGGCGGTCCGCGCGCTCAGCCGGGCCATCCGTCGTACGCGTGCCGGCCTGAAGGACCCCAAGCGTCCCGGTGGGTCGTTCATCTTCGCCGGCCCGTCCGGTGTCGGAAAGACCTGGCTGTCCAAGACGCTCGCCGAGTTCCTCTTCGGCGACGAGGACTCGCTGATCCAGCTCGACATGAGCGAGTTCAGCGAGAAGCACACCGTGTCGCGGCTCTTCGGTTCGCCTCCCGGCTACGTCGGCTACGAAGAGGGCGGCCAGCTGACCGAGAAGGTGCGGCGCAAGCCGTTCTCGGTGGTCTTGTTCGACGAGGTCGAGAAGGCCCACCCCGACATCTTCAACAGCCTGCTGCAGATCCTGGAGGAAGGTCGCCTGACCGACTCCCAGGGCCGGGTCGTCGACTTCAAGAACACCGTCATCATCATGACGACCAACCTCGGCACCCGCGACATCAACAAGTCGGTCAGCCTGGGCTTCCAGCAGTCGGGTGACGCCGCCGGTTCCTACGACCGGATGAAGGCCAAGGTCTCCGACGAGCTCAAGCAGCACTTCCGTCCGGAGTTCCTCAACCGCGTCGACGAGATCATCGTCTTCCCGCCGCTGTCGCGCGAGCAGATCGTGTCCATGGTCGACAACATGATCACCGCGGTCGAGCTGCGGCTCAAGGACCGTGACATGCAGCTCGAGCTGACCCAGCCGGCCAAGAACCTCCTGGCCGAGCGCGGGTTCGACCCCGTGCTGGGTGCGCGGCCCCTGCGCCGCACGATCCAGCGCGAGATCGAGGACATCATGGCCGAGAAGATGCTGTTCGGCGAGATCGGTCCCGGGCAGATCGTGGTCGTCGACGTGGAGGGCGAAGGCCCGACCGCGACGTTCACGTTCAGCGGCCAGAAGGTCAACGCGCTGCCGGACATGCCGCCGTTCGAGACGGCAGACGTCTCGGCCGACGCCGAGCTGCCGCCTCTCGAGGGGCCCGACGACTCCGCCGGACCCGTCGACGTGCCGAAGACCGACTGACTCGAGGCTCGAGGACGGCCCGCCCCTTGGGGGGTGGGCCGTTCGCCATTTCAGGGCAGGGCGTAGCTGCCGGCCGACGTCTCGACCACGAGGCCGTCTGCGACCAGCGACGCGAGGCAGCGGACACGTTGGTCGTCGTCGGTCCACACCACGTCCAGCCGTGAGCGGCGCACCGAGCCCTCGCTGTCTCGCAGCACGGCCATGATCTTGCCGCGGCACTGGCGGTCGGTCCCGGCCCAGGCCTGGCCGCGGCGCGGCGGGCCGTCGTACGCCGGGAAGCCGGCCGCGCGCCATGCGCACTGGTCGGCGACCGGGCAGTCGCCGCAGCGCGGGGTGCCGGCCGTGCAGACCAGGGCGCCGAGCTCCATGACCGCCACCGCCCAGGTCGCCGCTTCGTCCTCGTCGCTGGGCAGCAACGTGCCCGCCCGGTCGCGCTCGGCGCGGGCGACCGACGTCGGCGGGAACTCGACGCCGTCCAGGACCCGGGTGAGGACTCGACGCACGTTGGTGTCGAGCACGACGTGCCGCTGCCCGAACGCGAAGCTCGCCACCGCGGCCGCGGTGTAGTCGCCGACCCCCGGCAGCGCCAGCAGGTCGGCGTACGACGCGGGCACGGCGCCGTCGTGCAGCGCGACCAGGGCTCGCGCGGCCGCGTGCAGGCGCAGGGCCCGGCGAGGGTAGCCGAGCCGGCCCCAGGCGCGCACGGCCTCGCCCGCCGGCTCGGCGGCCAGGTCGGCGGGCTGCGGCCACCGAGCCAGCCAGGCGTCGTGGACCGGGAGGACGCGGGCGACCGGCGTCTGCTGGAGCATGAACTCCGAGACCAGCACCGACCAGGCGCTCGCCTCGGGACGGCGCCACGGGAGGTCGCGCTGGTGGTCGTCGTACCAGCGCAGGATCGGCGCGTGCAGGTCGCTCATCGCCGCCGATGCTACGGCCACCGGAGTGGCAACCCGATCACGAGCGCGCCGCTGGCTAGCGTGACGCCATGACCGCGTTGAGCTCGCCGAAGGGTCCGTTGCCCCCTCGGGTCTACTGGACGCGGCGTCTGCTGCTCCTCGGCATGGTGTTCCTGCTCGTGTTCGGCATCGCCCGCGTGCTGGGCGGCGGGTCGGACGCCAAGTCCGGTACGCCGACCGCCGAGCAGGCCGCGGCCCCGGTGCAGGCGACCGAGAGCGTGACGCCGTCGGCCACGGAGACCGACCTGGTCACGGAGGTCTCGCCGGCCGTGCCGGCGGACACGAAGAAGAAGAAGAAGAAGAAGGTCGAGAAGACTCCGGAGGCGCCGGTGCTGCCGACCGCGACCAGCGTCTGTGCCAACGAGGACGTCACCGTCATGCCGACGGTCGCGGATGCGCAGGGCGGTGGGCAGGTGCAGTTCGTGCTGAACTTCCGCACGAAGGCGACCCCCGCCTGCACCTGGCAGGTCTCGCCCGACACCGTCACCTTGAAGATCACCTCCGGTGACGACGACATCTGGGCGAGCCGCGAGTGCCCCAGGTCCATCCCGACCCAGGACGTCACGCTCTACCGCGACTACGACACCTCGCTCCCGGCGATCTGGAGCGGGCGCCGTTCCGACGGGGAGTGCTCGAAGCTCACCGAGTGGGTCGGTCCCGGGTGGTACCACGTGCTGGCCGCGACGTACGCCGGTGAACCGGTCGACGTTCAGTTCGAGCTCGGCGTGCCGTCGCCGGTGACGGTCACCAAGACGGTCCAGCCCCCCAAGACCAAGAAGAAGAAGGGCGGCGCCTCCGCCGAACCCTCCGGCGCGGTGGAGCCCGACGGCGGGTGACCCGACCCCCTCCGTCGCCGGGATAGTCCGGTGCAGATTTGCTGTTTTCGAGGCGCCGGGCGACAAGATTGCCCCGGACTATCCCGACAGCAGAGGCAGCGGGGGGTCGTACGACGTCAGACGTAGCGCTCGAGGATGCTCGACTCCGCCAGCCGGGAGAGGCCCTCGCGGACGCTGCGAGCCCGCAGCTCGCCGACGCCCTCGACGGCCTGGAGGTCGTCGATGCCCGCCGACAGCAGCTGCTGCAGCCCGCCGAAGTGCTCGACCAGCCGGTCGACCACGGCGCTGGGCAGCCGCGGGACCTTGGCGAGGAGCCGGTAGCCGCGCGGCGCCGCGGCACCGTCGAGGTGCTCGGCGCTGCCGAGGGTGAGCGCCCGCGCGACGGAGCCCGGGTCGACCAGGTCGGTGGGGGAGAGACCCTCGAGCTGGACCAGGAGCTCGCGCGGCGTGCGGCCGCGACGGCCGCCGGGCAGGTAGTCGCGGATCACCAGCTCGCGCTCGGCGTCGACGCCGGTCACCAGCTCCTCGAGCTGTAGCGACAGCAGCCGGCCGTCGGTGCCGAGCTCGAGCACGTAGTCCTCGATCTCGCGGGCGATGCGGGTGACCATCTCGAGGCGCTGGGCGACCACGGCCACGTCGCGGACGGTGACGAGGTCCTCGATCTCCAGCGCCGACAGGGTGCTCGACACCTCGTCGAGTCGCAGCTTGTAGCGCTCGAGGGTGGCCAGCGCCTGGTTGGCGCGGGAGAGGATCTGGCCGGCGTCCTCGAGGACGTGCCTGGTGTCGCCGACGTACGCCGCGATGATCTGCATCGACTGGCTGACCGAGATCACCGGGAGCCCGGTCTGCTTGGCCACCCGCTCGGCGGTGCGGTGGCGGGTGCCGGTCTCCTCCGACGGGATCGTGTGGTCGGGCATCAGGTGTACGGCGGCGCGCTGGATGCGGGTGATGTCGCGGTCGAGGATGATCGCGCCGTCCATCTTGGCCAGCTCGCGCAGGCCGGTGGCGGTGAACGGGACGTCGAGGGCGAAGCCGCCGGTGGCGATCGACTCGACCACCTTGTCGTGACCGATGACGATCAGGGCGCCGGTGCGGCCGCGCAGGATCCGTTCCAGGCCGTCACGCAACGGGGTCCCCGGAGCGATCGACGCCAGCGTCGCGCGCAGGCGCAGCGTCTCCTCCGAGCGCTCGGTGCCGACCACGGTGCTCCCCGTCCCACATAGATGCGGCGCCTGATGATGCCCGTACCGGGCGCGCCGCGGCGTCAGTCTAGGGGACGCAGAGGGGTCCGCTCCGGCTTCGTCACCTGGAGCAGCCGCAGCGCCGAGACGACATCGGGCACGTCGAGAACCCGCATGCCGTCAACGGTCCAGCTCTCCGGCGACCGCGAGACGCCCTCGGTCCTGCGCTCGCTCGGCACCACCGCCACCTTGAAGCCCAGGCGGGCGGCCTCGGCGACCCGCTGGGGCAGGTCACGCACCCGGCGGAGCTCACCGGCCAGCCCGATCTCACCCATCGCGACGACCCCGGTCGGGGCGGGCACCCCGAACGTCGCACTGGCCAGGGCCACCGCGACGGCGAGGTCGCTGGACGGGTCGTGCAGCTTGGCGCCGCCGACGGTGGACACGAACACGTCGTGGGCGTGCAGCCGGATGCCACCGTGCTGCTGCAGGACGGCGAGCACCATCGCGACCCGTGAGGAGTCGACGCCGGACGTCGTACGACGCGGGCGCTCGGCCGCGCTCGGCGTGACCAGCCCCTGCACCTCGGCCAGCATCGGTCGACGACCCTCCATGGTCACCGCCACGCAGGTGCCGGGGACCTGCTGGTGGTGGTGCTCGACGAACAGCCCCGTCGGGTCGCTGACCGGGCGGATGCCCTCGGGGGAGAGGTCGAAGCAGCCGACCTCGTCGACCGGGCCGAAGCGGTTCTTCATCGCACGGACCATGCGGAAGCGGGAGTTGCGGTCGCCCTCGAAGTGCAGCACCACGTCGACGACGTGCTCGAGGACCCGCGGCCCGGCGATGGTGCCGTCCTTGGTGACGTGGCCGACCAGCACGGTGGTGATGTTGCGGGTCTTGGCCACCCGGATCAGCGCCGCCGCGACCTCCTTGACCTGGGTGACCCCGCCGGGGGCGCCGTCGAGCCCGGAGGCGCCGATGGTCTGGATCGAGTCGACGACCAGCAGTGTCGGACGGACCTGCTCGATGTGCGAGAGGACGGCGCCGAGGTCGGTCTCGGCCGCCAGGTAGAGCTCGTCGTGCACGCCGCCGGTGCGGTCCGCCCGGAGCCGGACCTGGGAGGCGGACTCCTCACCGGTGACGTAGAGGACCCGCTCCTTGGTGCGCGCGGTCTGGGCGGCGACCTCGAGCAGCAGCGTGCTCTTGCCGACGCCGGGCTCGCCGGCCAGCAGGATCGCGGCGCCGGGCACCAGGCCGCCGCCCAGGACCCGGTCGAGCTCGGGCACACCGCTGGTGCGGAAGGCGGACTCGCGGACCGACACCTCGCCGATCGGCACGGCCGGCGTCGTGACGGGGGTGGCCGACGCCCGCATGGTCGGGGCGGCGGCCTCCGCGACCGAGCCCCACGCCTGGCACTCGCCGCAGCGGCCGACCCACTTGCCGGTCTCCCAACCGCACTCGGAGCAGCGGTAGGCGGGCCGGACCCGAGGCTGTTTGCTCATGGACCGCACGCTAGGCGAGGCCACCGACACTCCCGATGAGGACTCGCAGGGTTATGCTGACCACGCTTTTGGAACGATCAAGGAGTCGGGGATGTCGCATCCGGAGCACAGGGTGAGCAGGGTCGTCGGCAACCAACCGGTCGCCCCGACGACCCTGGCCGACGTGGCCGAGCTTGCCGGTGTCTCGCGGCAGACGGTCTCCAACGCGGTCAACAACCCCGACCTCCTGCGGCCCGACACCCTCGAACGGGTGCGCGCGGTGATCAACGAGCTGGGCTACTCGCCCAACCGCGCCGCCCGCAGCCTTCGCACGCGCTCCTCCCACCTGATCGGGCTCCGCTTCACGCCCGCCCAGGAGGGCACGGCCAACGCGCTGATGGACCGCTTCGTGCACTCTCTGGTCGAGGCGACGGCCGAGCGCGGCTACCACGTGCTGCTCTTCGCCGACGACGACACCGAGCCGCTGTCGGCCTACGACCACCTGCTGCGCTCGACCGCCGTCGACGCCTTCATCGTCACCGACACCTACCTCGGCGCGCCGCAGGCCGCCTGGCTCACCGGGCAGCGAGCGCCGTTCGTCGCGTTCGGCCGGCCCTGGGAGGACCCCGGGGCGACCCACGCCTGGGTGGACGTGGACGGCGCGGCCGGCGCCGCGATGGCCACCGACCACCTGCTCGACAAGGGCCACACCCGCGTCGCCTGGATGGGCTGGAAGAAGGGCTCCTTCATCGGCGAGGACCGTCGGTCGGGCTGGCTGCGCGCCATGCACGCGCGCGGCCTGAGCACGACCGGCCTGGCCAGCCGGGTCGAGGACACCATCGCCAGCGGGCGCGGCGCCAGCGCCGTACTGCTCGACGAGGCCGAGCCGTCCGCGTTCGTGTGCGCCTCCGACACCCTCGCGATGGGCGTGCTGCACACCCTCGCCGACCGTGGGCTGGTCGCCGGGCGCGACATCGCCGTGGTCGGGTTCGACGACTCGCAGGTCGCCCAGGTCGTGCCGCCCGGTCTCACCTCGGTACGCCAGCCGCTCGAGGACGTCGCGGTCGAGATCGTCTGCGCGCTGCACATGCTGCTGGCCACGCCGCCGATCGCCCAGCCGGGCGTGCTGCTCACGCCGACGCTGACGGTGCGTGGATCGAGCTGACCGGGCCCGTCAACCGAACCGGCCGCGCTGTCGTCTCTTCCACTGAGGACCACGGAAAGGAATCTCGGTGGACAAGGACGCAGACTTCGTCGAGTTCGTGCAGGCGCGCTCGTCGGCCCTGCTGCGGACCGCGACCCTGCTGACGGCAGGTGACCGGCACGCCGCGGAGGATCTCGTGCAGGCCGCCCTGGCCAAGGCGTACGTCGCGTGGCGGCGGATCCGCAGGCACGGCGCGCAGGAGGCGTACGTCCGCACGACCATGACGCGCGCCGCGATCGACCGCACCCGTGGCCGGGCCCGCCGGCCCGAGGTGCTGGTCGACGAGGTGCCGGAGGCGATGCACCGACTGGTCGGCGCGGCCGATGCGGTGGGAGATCGCCAGGTCGTGTGGCAGCTGCTCGCCTCGTTGTCGCCGCGGCAGCGGACGGTCCTGGTGCTGCGCTACTACGAGGACCTCTCCGAGGCCGAGATCGCCCGGACGCTCGGCTGCAGCCAGGGCTCGGTCAAGGCCCATGCGTCGCGTGGCATCGCGGCGCTCCGCACGGCCCTCCAGGTGACTGCACGGGCCGACGATGAACTGAAGGAGGAGGCGGGATGGACGCCCAGCTCGAGGAACGCCTGAAGCGCGACCTGTCGGCCGCGACCCACGATGTCGAGGCACCCGTCGGGTTCGCCCACGAGGCGCTGCGTTCGGGGCGGCGGCTGCGCCGGCGCCGTACGTCGGCGCTGGTGGCCGCCGGTGTCGCCGCCGTGGTTGCGGGCGCCCTGCTGGTGCCCACCGCGGGTTCCGGCGGCGGTGACGAGAACGGCGTCGACGCGGCGCGGTCGGGCTCCGCGGAGCAGCTGGAGTGGGCGGAGTCCCTGCCCGAGGGGCCGGCGCCCGCCCTGCCGTTCTACAGCGACGCCGGGCTGCGCGACGGCGACACCGTCGTCGAGGTGCCCGACGGGGTCGACACCTCCAGGGTGCCGCAGCGGGTCTCCCGTGGCTGGCTGGTGATGCTGCGCACCAGGGCGCCGGAGGTGGCGCCGGCCGTGCTCTTCGCCGACGGCTCCCTGGACCCCCTCCCGCCGTACCCCGACCGGCAGGACGCCGGCTGGTCGCCCGCGTTCGTCTCGGTCGACGGCACGCAGGTGGCCTACGGCAACCGGGTCGTCGACATCGCGCACAACCTGGACACCACCGAGATCCCGCACGACCCGGCCATGGTGGAGCCCGCTGACCCGAAGTACTTCACGTCCCTGCGGATCAGCGGGTGGTCCGACGTGGGCCTCGTCTACGAGGGGGCGCCGACGTTCGAGGGCATCGGCACCGAGTGGCTGCTGCGACCCGACGGCTCGACCGTGGAGCTCGGGGCCCCAGGGGATGCGCAGGCGCCCTCGTGGGACGGGCGGGTCTTCTCGTTCGGGAGGGGCGTCGCCGGCTACGCACTCACCTATGACTACAGCGAGAAGAACAACACCTGCGCGGTCCTCTCCAAGGTGACCCCGGACGGATGGGTGGGAGCCGGGACGCGGTGCCTGGGCCGGTACCTGGGCGAGTCGCTGGACCTCTCGCCCGACGGCCACTGGCTGCTGACCGACGAGCTGCCGGAGATCTGGGACGTGGAGAACGGCGAGTGGGTGTCGTTCGACGTGCCGAAGGGCGTGCTCGCCGACGAGGACTTCGAGTGGCTCGGTGCCGCGGGCTGGGAGAGCAACGACGCGCTCCTCATCCCCCTCAGCACCGGGAAGCAGACGGTCCAGGTGGTGCGGTGCACCGTCAGCACGGCCTCCTGCCAGAAGGCGGGCGCGGAGGTCCGGCTGACGCCGGAACCCGGCGCGGACCCGATGTTCGAGCCGGGCCCGTCGATCAGCTTCGCCGACTTCTGATCCGGCGGTCATCGGTGGGGCGGCACGTCAGAAGTGCCGCCACCAGACGTTGACCGCGTAGTCGACCTCCGTGCCCTCGTGCCCGGCCAACAGCTCGGCGGCCAGCGCCGGGTCGAACTCGATGCGTACGACGCTCTCGAGGTCGGCCCGGCTCTCGAAGCGCCAGCCCATGTCGACCGCGATGCGGGTCCAGCCGTGCGTGGACCAGAAGCGCTCGACCTCGGCGGGCCTGATCATGGGGTAGCCGCGCCGGAACCAGCCGCCGAACGTCGAGCGCCCGCGTCGTTGTCGATGACGAAGGCGGTGCCGCCGCGCCGGACGACCCGGTCGAGCTCACGCAGTCCGGGCTCACAGCCCGGACCGAAGAAGTAGGCCCACCGCGCGTGCACGACGTCGACGCTGGCATCGGGCAGCGGGACGGACTCGGCCAGGCCGGTCACGACGCTCACGTTCTCGTGCCGGCGCGTACGTCGCCTGGCCAGCGCCACGAGGTCGGGGTGCGGCTCGATGCCGACCACGCTGCGCGCCGTACCGGCCCAGGTCGCCAGGTGGAAGCCGGTGCCGCAGCCCAGGTCGAGCACGTCCCGCCCGGCCCAGTCGGTGACCGAGCGCATCGCCTCGACGATCCGGCCGTGCGGGTCCGCGGCGCGGTTCTCGAGCTCGTACGTCGCGGTGTGGTGCCAGATGTTGGGGCTCGGGATGGCCCCCGACGGCATCAGATGCGGACGAGACCCGAAGGGGTCTGGATCTGCACGGCGATGATGCCGGGCGTGCCGTGCGGTGCCACCCAGTCGACCTTGACGTCCTCGAGCGGCTGCTCGACCGACTGGCCGAGCCACTCGCTGACCCGCTGGGAGTCACCGGCGATCTCGAGGCAGGCAAGGGTGTACTCGCCATCGGCGCCGTGGCCGGGGTGCAGCTCGGCGGGCACCTCCCAGTGGATGAAGAACGGCAGCTGCGGGTCGCTGATCAAGCCGTTGACGCCGATCTGCTTCCACAGCAGCTCGGTGCCGTCGGGGCGGTGGCGGTTGCCCTTCACCGCCTCACGGCCGAGGCGTCGCTCCACCTCGGTGATGTCGTCGACCGAGACGCACCAGCCGAGCCAGCCGCCCCCGAGCAGGGAGCGCGCACGCACCGCCTGCCCGAACGGCGCCTTGTCGGACGCGGGGTGGTCGAGGACCTCGACGACCTCGAGGTAGGTGCCCTCGGAGAGCGGCAGGGTCATGTTGCGTGTGCCGAAGCGTGGGTGAACTCCACCATCGGTGAAGTCTCTACCAAGAAGTTCCCCCAGGCGCTGGGCAGTGCTGGCGAGGCCGTCGGGTCCGGCGGCGAACGAGAGGTGGTCCAGGCGCATGCCTGCCATTCTGTTCCGCGCGGTCGGTCGCCGTGACACTGGGGTCAGATGTCTTGATGTCGAGAAGTCTCAGAGGGTGGGCGTTCGGCCGCGCCCCCGGGCGTCCTCAGCGCGGGTCGGCGGGGTGGATCGCGAGCAGGGACCTCGACCGCAGATGGGCCTCGCAGTGCCTCGCCAGCTCGGCGTACCCGGCCGGACCCATCAGCTCGGTCAGCTCGGGCTGGTTGGTCACGTAGAGCGGCTCGGGCGCGACGTGGGCCTCGGTGTTCGCCGTGCAGTACCAGTCCAGGTCGTGCCCGCCGGGCCCCCAGCCGAGGCGCTCGTACTCGCCGATGGTGACCTCGGTGTACGACGTCTCGTCGGGCCGCTCGACCGTGCGGAAGGTCCGCCGGATCGGCAGCTGCCAGCACACGTCGGGCTTGGTCTCGAGCGGGTTGCGGCCCTGCGCGAGGGCCAGGCCGTGCAGCGCGCAGCCCGCGCCGGTGGGGAAGTCGGTGCGGTTGTGGAAGACGCAGCCGCTCTGCCCGGCGACCTCGATGGCCAGCGTCTTGCGGTCCCCCTCGTCGTCGACGTCGACCCAGTCGGACCGCTTGACCTTCCGGCCGGGGTGGAACTGCCACTGCTCGGGGGTCAGCTGGGCGACGTACCCGGCGACCCGCTTCTCGTCGGCCTTGTCGGAGAAGTGCGCCCCGAGGGTGCAGCAGCCGGTGTCGGGCGAGCTCTCGTAGATGCCCTGGCAGCCCTGCCCGAAGATGCACATGTAGCTCGACGTCAGCCAGGTCAGGTCGCACCGGAACGTCTGTGCGTCGTCGGCCGGATCGACGAACTCGACGAAAGCGCGGGGGAAGACCGGATCCACTTCAGGCACGACCCCCAACCTACTGTCCATTAGGTTGTTCCCATGCGCCTGGGCGTCCTCGACATCGGCTCCAACACGGGGCACCTGCTGGTGGTCGACGCCCATCGCGGCGCCGCCCCGCTTCCCGCCTACTCGTACAAGCAGCCGCTCCGCCTGGCCGAGCACCTCGACCTCGACGGAGCCGTCACGACCGAGGGCATCGGCGCACTGACCGGCTTCACCGCCGAGGCGATGACGGTCGCCGAGGACAAGGGCTGCGAGGAGATGCTCGCCTTCGCCACCTCCGCGGTGCGCGACGCGGTCAACTCCGACGCCGTGCTCGAGCACGTCGCAGCCGCCACCGGCACCACCATCGGGGTGCTGTCGGGCGAGGACGAGGCGCGGCTGACCTTCCTCGCCGTACGCCGCTGGTTCGGCTGGTCGTCGGGCCGGCTCGCCGTCTTCGACATCGGCGGCGGTTCGCTCGAGATCGCCGGCGGCACCGACGAGACCCCGGACGTCGCCTGGTCGCTGCCGCTGGGCGCGGCCCGGCTCGCCCGGCAGTGGTTCGGGGGCGCCACTCCCGACGACGACACGATCCGTCAGCTGCGCCGGCAGATCCGCGCCGACATCGCCCGGGACGCCGGGCACCTGCTGCGCGCCGGCCGCCCCGATCGCGCGGCCGCGACGTCGAAGACCTTCCGGTCGCTGGCGCGCATCTGCGGGGCCGCGGCTTCCGGCGATGGCCCGCTGGTCGCACGCAGCCTGACGGCCGCCGGGCTGGCCGAGTGGATCCCGAAGCTGATGGCGCTCACGCCCGCCGAGCTCGCCGACCTGCCCGGCGTCTCGCTCAGCCGCGCCCACCAGATCGTCCCCGGCGCGCTCGTCGCGGAGGCCGCCATGGACATCTTCGACCTCGCCGAGCTGGAGATCTGCCCGTGGGCGCTGCGCGAGGGCGTGATCCTCGAGCGCCTCGACCAGATCCGGGTCCCGTGACGGTCTCCGTCGGGCTCTCGACCGCCTCGGTGTATCCCGAGTCGACCGCCCACGCCTTCGGGTACGCCGCCTCCATCGGCTACGACGCCGTCGAGGTGATGGTCGGCATCGACTCGCTCTCGCAGCAGAAGACCGCCGTCCGCCAGCTCGCCGAGCACCACGGGCTGCCCGTCGTCGCCGTGCACGCGCCCTGCCTGCTGTTCACCCAGCGGGTCTGGGGCACCGAGCCGTGGGGCAAGCTCGAACGCTCCGCCGACATGGCCGCCGAGCTCGGCGCCACGACGGTCGTCGTGCACCCGCCGTTTCGGTGGCAGAAGGAGTACGCCGCCGGCTTCGTCGACGGCATCGCCGCGCTCGAGGAGTCGACGGGCATCGCCTTCGCCGTCGAGAACATGTACCCGTGGCGTGCCTCGTCGCGGCCACGGGTCTCGAGGTCGATGGAGATGTACGTGCCCGGCTGGGATCCCTCCCAGGAGACCTACGCCCACATGACCCTCGACCTGTCGCACGCCTCCATCGCGGGCTCCGACGTGATCGCGATGGCCGACCGGATGGGGAGGAGC
This sequence comes from uncultured Actinomycetota bacterium, assembly GCA_963807335.1. Taxonomy (GTDB): domain Bacteria; phylum Actinomycetota; class Actinomycetes; order Propionibacteriales; family Nocardioidaceae; genus Nocardioides. The sequence continues at coordinate 235,661 of CAWEBT010000013.1, read as the reverse complement.
CTCCAGCACGTCCACCTGACCGACGGGCTCGACTCGGCCAAGGACGAGCACCTCGTCCCGGGTCGGGGAACCATCGGTGCCGCGGGCTTCCTCGCCCATCTGGCGGCGGCCCGGTTCGACGGCGACATCGTGGTCGAGATCAACACCCGCCGCTGCACCACCCGTGCCGAGCGCGAGGCGGACCTCCGCGAGTCGCTCGAGTTCGCGCGTGCGCACTTCGCAGTGCCGGCCGGGCCGCCCAGCACGCCTGCCCGTTGACCCCTGCCCGTTGACCCCTGCCCGTTGACGCCGCTCGCGGCCGACGGCGTCGATTACCCTCGACGCCATGCCGGCTCGCGCTCGTCCCGCGTCGAGAGGACGACGTCCGGGCGCCCCTGACACCCGCGCCGCGGTGCTGGGCGCGGCGCAGGCGTCGTTCGCGGAGCATGGCTTCCGGGGCACGACGATCCGCGGCGTCGCCACGGCGGCCGGGGTCGACCCGGCGCTCGTGCACCACTACTTCGGCACGAAGGACGACCTCTTCGTCGCCGCGCTGGAGATCCCGGTCGACCCGCGCCAGGCGCTGGCGCCGGTGATCGCCGGCGGCGTGGACGGCGCCGGCGAACGGCTGCTCCGTGTCTTCATCGGGGTGTGGGACGACCCCGCCAACCGGCTGCCGCTCCTGGCGCTGGCGCGAGGGGCCTTCGAGCCGACCGGCCGCGAGATGCTGACCGAAGGCTTCCTGCCGGCGGTGGTGCTGCCGGTGGGCCAGGCGCTCGGGGTCGACGACCCGCAGCGCCGGATGCCGCTGGTCGCCAGCCAGCTGATCGGGCTGGTCGTCGTGCGCTACGTGCTCCAGCTCGAGCCGGTCGCCTCCATGAAGGTCGACGAGGTCGTCTCCGTCTACGCACCCACCATCCAGCGGTATCTGTCCGGAGACCTTGACCGGGCCCCTCGCCACGGCCCATAATTCAACGCATGATGAATAACATCATCGAGGTGCGCGACCTCCATGTCGTGCGTGGGGGCGCCGTCGTGCTCCCCGGCATCAGCCTGGACGTCACGCCCGGCGTGACCGGCCTGCTCGGCCCGAGCGGCTGCGGGAAGTCGACGCTGATGCGCTCGGTCGTCGGCGTCCAGCAGGTCCGCGGCGGCACCGTGACGATCCTCGGCACCCCCGCCGGCGACCGCTCCCTGCGTGACCGGGTCGGCTACGTCACCCAGTCCGCAAGCGTGTACGACGACCTCTCGCTCGCCGAGAACCTCCGCTTCTTCGCCCGGGTGCTGGGCCTCGGCACGGCCGGCACCGACGCCGCCATCGAGGCGGTCGACCTCACCGGCCACCGTGACCAGATCGTCGGCACCCTGAGCGGCGGCCAGCGCTCGCGGGCGAGCCTCGCGGTCGCGCTGCTGGGCAAGCCCGACGTGCTGGTCCTCGACGAACCGACCGTCGGGCTCGACCCGGTCCTGCGCCGCGACCTGTGGGCGCTCTTCCACCGCCTGGCCGACGCTGGCGTGGCGGTGCTGGTCTCGAGCCACGTCATGGACGAGGCCGATCGCTGCGACCGTCTGCTCCTGATGCGCGAGGGTCGGATCATCGCCGACGGCGCGCCCGACGAGATCACCCAGCGGTCCGGCGTCGAGGACATCGAGGCCGCGTTCCTCAAGATCGTGGAGGGGTCGACATGGCAGGACTGACGAGTCTCGAGATCACCCCCCGGATCACGCTCGCCGTCGCCGGCCGGGTGCTCACCCAGATCCGCCGCGACCACCGCACCCTGGCCATGCTCCTGGCGCTCCCGACCCTGCTGATGTCGCTGCTGTGGTGGATGTTCGCCGACGCCACCGGCAACACCTTCGACCGGATCGGCCCCGGCCTGCTGGCGATCTTCCCGTTCTTCATCATGTTCCTGGTCACCAGCATCACGACCCTGCGCGAGCGGTCCAGCGGCACGCTCGAGCGCCTCCTGGCGATGCCGATGGGGCGCCTGGACTTCCTGCTCGGGTACGCCGTGGCGTTCGGCCTGATCGCTGCGGTCCAGTCGGTCCTCGCGGTCGGTGTCAGCGTGGGACTCCTCGGCCTCGACATCTCCGGGCCGGTGTGGCTGCTCACGGTCGTCGCGGTCGCCGACGCCGTGCTCGGCTCGGCGCTCGGGCTGTTCGTCAGCGCCTTCGCGCGGACCGAGTTCCAGGCGGTCCAGTTCATGCCCGCCGTCGTGGTGCCGCAGATCCTGCTGTGCGGGCTCTTCGTGCCGCGGCCGCTGCTGCCCGACGTGCTCGAGGCGATCAGCAACGTCCTGCCCCTGTCGTACGCCGTCGACGCGATGCAGCACCTGGTGGTGAGCGCGAGCGTCGGCGAGGTGTGGCGGGACGTCGCGATCGTCGCGGGCTTCGCGCTGGCCGGGCTGGCGCTTGGTGCTGTGACGTTGCGGAGGCGGACGGCGTAATCTCCTCCCCATGTCGTTGCTGCGTCAGCCCATCCTCATGCTCGCCCGCTCGGAGTCGGTCAAGAAGCTCATCTCCACGATGCCGGTCTCGTCGGGGATCGTGGCCAGCTACGTGCCCGGTGAGAGCACCAGGTCGGCAGCCGATGCCACTGCCGTCCTGATCGACCACGGCCTCACGGCGACGCTCGACTTCCTCGGCGAGGACGTGCTCGACGCCGAGCAGGCCGACGCGACCGTGGCCGCCTACAAGGACCTCCTCGAGCAGCTGGCCGCACGCGGCCTGTCGCGCAAGGCCGAGGTCAGCGTGAAGCTGTCCGCGGTCGGTCAGTTCCTGCCGGAGACCGGACACAAGACGGCGCTGGAGAACGCCCGCGCCATCTGCCGCGCGGCCCGCAACGCCGGCACCACGGTCACCCTCGACATGGAGGACCACAAGACCACCGACTCCACGCTGCAGATCCTGCGCGAGCTGCGCAAGGACTTCCCCGAGACCGGTGCGGTGCTCCAGGCCTCACTGTTCCGGACCGAGGCCGACTGCAAGGCGCTGGCCCACGAGGGCTCGCGGGTGCGGCTCTGCAAGGGCGCCTACCTCGAGCCGGACGGCGTCGCGTTCCAGTCGCGTGTCGACATCGACAAGTCCTACGTCCGGTGCCTCAAGGTGCTGCTGGCCGGCGACGGCTACCCGATGATCGCCACCCACGACCCGCGGATGGTGCAGATCGCCTCGAGCCTGGCCAGCCGCTACGGGCGGGCGCAGGGGACCTACGAGTTCCAGATGCTCTTCGGCATCCGGCCCGAGGAGCAGAAGCGGCTGGCCGAGAGCGGCGAGACCATGCGCGTCTACATCCCCTACGGCACGGAGTGGTACGGCTACCTCATGCGGCGGCTGGCCGAGAAGCCGCAGAACCTCGCCATGTTCCTCCGCTCGCTGATCTCGAAGAAGTAGTCCGATGACCCAGACCGCGATCCTGGGTGCCGGCGTGATGGGGGAGACCCTGCTGTCGGGCCTGGTCCGGGCCGGCCGTCGCGTCGATCGCCTCCTCGTCGGCGAGAAGCGACCCGAACGGGCCCAGGAGCTCGAGGAGCGGTACGGCGTCGCGGTCGTCGGCAACCTCGAGGCCGCGCGCCGGGCGGAGACGCTCGCGCTCGTCGTCAAGCCGCAGGACATGGACGACCTCCTGACCGAGATCGCCCCCGAGCTGCGCCCCGGCCAGCTCCTCGTGTCGCTCGCGGCCGGCATCACCACCGCGTTCATCGAGGCCCGCGTGCCCGACGGCGTGGCCGTCGTCCGTGTCATGCCGAACACGCCGGCGCTGGTCGACGAGGGCATGGCGGCGATCTCGCCCGGGTCGCACTGCGACGACGCGCACCTCGTCGAGGCCGAGTCGCTGATGGCGTCGTGCGGCAAGGTGCTGCGCGTGCCCGAGAAGCAGATGGACGCCGTGACCGCGATCTCCGGCTCCGGCCCCGCCTACATCTTCTACGTCGTCGAGTCGATGATCGAGGCGGGCGTCCACCTCGGGCTGCCGCGCGCGACCGCGACCGAGCTCGTCGTGCAGACCCTCGTCGGGTCGGCCGTCATGCTCCGCGAGACCGGCACCCACCCGACCGTGCTGCGCGAGCAGGTCACCTCGCCGGCGGGCACCACCGCCGCCGCGCTGCGAGAGCTGGAGAGTCACCGCGTGCGCGCGGCGTTCCTCGCCGCGATGGAGGCCGCCCGCGACCGCTCGCGAGCGCTGGCCGAAGGCTCCTAGCCCGCGAAGGGGTCGGGCAGCAGTCCCGGCTCGGCAGCGAGGATCTCGTGCGCGGTCGCGCGGTGCTTGTGCTCGACGAGCACCTCGTAGCGGGTGGCCACCACGGCCTTGACGGAGGAGAAGTCGCGCCGGCCGCGGGTGGCGGCGTAGCCGAGGATCGCCCAGATCGCACCGAAGAGCAGGCCGGCAAGGCCCGTGGAGACCAGCATCGCCAGCACGTTGCCGTCGACGAAGATCGCGAAGAGCAGGCCGACGAACGCTCCGAGCCAGAGCCCCGAGAGGGCGCCCAGCGTCGCCACCCGGCTGTAGGTGAGTCGTCCGGTGATGCGCTCGACCTGCTTCAGGTCGGTGCCGACGATCAGGCAGTTCTCGACCGGGAACTCCTTGTCGGAGAGATGGTCGACCGCCTTCTGCGCCTCGGCGTACGTCGCGTAGACGGCCAGCGACTGGGGGTACTCCAGGCTCAGCGCGGACGGGTTGACTTGCGGAGTGCTCATGGCTCCAGTCTGGCACTGGAGTACCAGCGAGATGACATGCTCGGGTCATGGAGAGCCTCCGTACCCCCGACGACCGCTTCCACGACCTGCCCGACTTCCCCTGGTCGCCGTCGTACGCCGAGGTCGCGGCACCCGGTGGGGGCACCCTGCGGATGGCCTACGTCGACGCCGGCCCGGCCGACGGTCCGGTCGCGCTCCTCCTGCACGGCGAGCCGACCTGGTCCTTCCTCTACCGCCACGTGATCGCCGTCCTCGTCGAGGCAGGGGTGCGGTGCGTCGCGCCGGACCTCATCGGCTTCGGGCGGTCCGACAAGCCGCTGTCCACGAGCGACCACACCTATGCGCGGCACGTGGAGTGGACCCGCGCACTGGTGGAGGACCACCTCGACCTGCGCGACGCCACGCTGGTCGGCCAGGACTGGGGCGGCCTGATCGGACTGCGCCTGGTCGCCGAGCATCCCGGGCGCTTCTGCCGGGTGGTGGCCGCCAACACCGGCCTGCCGACCGGTGACCACGACATGCCGCCGGTCTGGTGGGAGTTCCGCCGGGCCGTCGAACGGGCCGAGGTGCTCGACGTCGGCCGGCTCGTGGCCGCGGGCTGCGTCCGCGGCCTGAGCGACTCGGACCGCGCGGCGTACGACGCCCCCTTCCCGACCGAGGAGTCCAAGGCCGGACCGCGGGCGATGCCGTCGCTCGTGCCGACCCGTCCCGACGACCCGGCCAGCGAGGCCAACCGCGCCGCCTGGGGCGTCCTGCAGGCGTGGGACAAGCCGTTCCTGACGCCGTTCAGCGACAGCGACCCGATCACCGGCGCGATGGCGCGGATCCTGCGCAAGCTGGTGCCGGGCACGGTCGGTCTCGAGCACCCCGTCGTCGAGCGGGCCGGCCACTTCCTCCAGGAGGACGCGGGCACCGACCTCGGCCGGATCGTCGCCGGGTTCGTCCTGGGCAGGCCGGAGCGCCGGGACGGCTGAGGCCGGCCCCGGACGCGACGCCGCACCCTCACAGGCCCATGGCGGCCTGGGCATCGGCGAGCACCGGAGCGGTGACCTCACGGCAGCGCCGCTCACCCGCTGCGAACACCGACCGCACGTGACCGGGGTCGGCGGCCAGGTCGGCGTACGCCTTCTGGATCGGCTCGAGCACCGCCACCACCGCATCGGTGACCGCGCCCTTGAGTGCGCCGTACGTCGTGAGGCCGGCGGCCGAGCCTCCGCAGGCGGTGAGCACCTGGAGCAGGTTGGTCACGCCCGGTTTGGCCTCCCGATCGGCTCGGACGGCATCGGCGCCGGCGTCGGAGTCGGTGACCGCGCGGGAGACCTTGCGGCGCACGACGTCCGGCGGATCGAGGCAGTAGATGACGCCGGCGGCCTGCTCGGTGCTCTTGCTCATCTTGGTGGTCGGGTCGGCAAGCGACATCACCCGGCCGCCGACCGCCGGCGCCGTGAGCTCAGGCACCGTGAACACCGGTCCGTACGTCGCGTTGAAGCGCAGCGCCAGGTCGCGCGTGAGCTCGACGTGCTGGCGCTGGTCGTCGCCGACCGGCACCCGGTCGGGCCGGTGGAGCAGGATGTCGGCCGCCATCAGCACCGGGTAGGTGTAGAGCGACGCGCGCGTGGACGCCACGCCACGTCCCTTCTCCTTGAACTGGATCATCCGGTTCAGCTCACCGGTGTACGCCGTGCACTCCAGCAGGTAGGCCAACCCGGTGTGCGCAGGCACCCGGCTCTGGACGAAGAGCGTCGAGCGGTCGAGACCGACGGCGAGCATGAGGGTGGCTATCTCGTCGGTCAGCGCACGCAGGGTGGCGGGGGAGTGCCGCACCGTGAGCGCGTGCAGGTCGGAGATGCCGTAGCAGGCGTCCTGCTGCTGCTGGGCCATCGGCCGCAGCGCGCCCAGCAGGTTGCCGAGCGTGAGGTGGCCGCTGGGCGTGATGAGCGAGAGGGTGGTCATGAGGTTCTCCTGGGTGTCTGCGCCCGCGGAGTCCCGATGCCGAAATGACGACAGGCCGCCCGTGGGCGGCCTGTTCGATGGGTGTGCTCGAAGGGTGGTCCGCCTCAGGCGGCCCACCACAGCTGGATCCCGGCATGCGTTCCCGTGTTCGGCACGCGTCCATTGAACCACCGCGCGGCTCCTGCGCGGTAGCGTCGCGGCCATGGTGGACTGCCCGGGACCGGCGAGCGTCGTCTTCGACAAGACCCTCACCGAGTACAGCTTCGGGCCCTCCCACCCGATGTCGCCGTTGCGGGTAGACCTCACGATGCGGCTGGCCGAGGAGCTCGGCGTCCTCGAGCACCTGAACATCGTGCCCGCACCGATGGCCGACGACGACCTGATCGCCACGGTGCACACGCGCGAGCTCATCGCCGCCGTCAAGCGCTGCGGCACCACGCCGGGGGCCGACGATCTCGAGCACGGCCTCGGGACCGACGACAACCCGGTCTTCGAGGGCATGCACGTGGCTGCCGCCCACGTGGTGGGCGCGAGCGTCGAGGCCTTCCGCCAGGTGTGGAGCGGCGAGTCGCAGCACAGCGCCAACATCACCGGCGGGCTGCACCATGCGATGGCGGACAAGGCCAGCGGCTTCTGCATCTACAACGACATCGCGGTCGGCATCCAGTGGCTGCTCGACCAGGGGGTCGAGCGGGTCGCGTACGTCGACGTCGACGTCCACCACGGCGACGGGGTCCAGGCGCTCTTCTACGACGACCCGCGGGTGCTGACGATCTCGCTGCACGAGACCGGTCAGATGCTCTTCCCCGGCACCGGGTTCCCCAACGACACCGGCGGTCCCCACGCCGAGGGCACGGCGGTCAACGTGGCGCTCCCGCCGGGCACCGCCGACGGCGGCTGGTTGCGCGCCTTCCATGCCGTCGTGCCCCAGGTGCTGCGGGAGTTCGGCCCGCAGGTGCTGGTCACCCAGCACGGCTGCGACTCCCACATGGAGGACCCGCTCGCGCACCTGATGCTCAGCGTGGACGGCCAGCGGGCGGCGTACCTCGCCCTGCACGAGCTGGCCCACGAGATCTGCGAGGGCAGGTGGGTGGTGACCGGGGGCGGCGGCTACGCGATCGTCGAGGTCGTGCCCCGCGCCTGGACCCACCTGCTGGCGATCGTCAGCGGTCGGCCCCTGGACCCGGCGTCGCTGACACCGCCCCGGTGGCGCGAGTACGTCGACACGATGATCGGGCGGACGCCACCACACCGGCTCACCGACGGCCGGACCCCGGCATGGCGCGACTGGAGCGAGGGCTACGACCCCGACACGTGGCTGGATCGGGCGATCCACGCCACCCGGACCGCGGTGTTCCCCTTGCACGGGCTGGACCCGTATCCGTAGGCTGTTCGATCAGACGGGGTTGCCGCTCGGTGACGAGTCGGTAGCCCAAATTAGTCATTTTGCAATGCGACACGCCGAGGCAACACAAGTTTCTCCAGTCACACCCTTCCCCCGGGTCACTCCAGGCCCTAGTCTCACCAATGCGCCACGTTTGTGACACCGGTGGGGAAGCCGGTGCCGTGCCGCCAGCGAGGATTGGTGCACACCATGGCTGCAGCGGACATGTCAGACGTCAAGTTTCTGACCATTGCCGAAGTCGCTTCGATGATGAGGGTCTCGAAGATGACTGTCTACCGTCTCGTCCACAACGGCGAGCTCCCGGCCGTACGCGTCGGACGCTCCTTCCGGGTGACCGAGGAAGACGTCAACGAGTACCTCCACAAGAGCTTCTTCAACGCCGGCTGACCGCTCGTTCCCGGCCCCCGGCCCGGCGACGCCGAGACCGGATTCTCTGCCCTGACCCACGGCAAGTAGGCTGTGCGTGTCGGTCCGGCCACCTGCCTGACCGCCACACACGTTGTTGAAAGGTTTCCCGTGGGTTCTGTCATCAAGAAGCGGCGCAAGCGCATGGCCAAGAAGAAGCACCGCAAGCTGCTGAAGAAGACGCGCGTCCAGCGTCGCAAGCTCGGCAAGTAAGTCTGTCCCGATCATGGGGCGGGTCGTTCTGGTCACGGGAGTCTCCCGCGACATCGGTCGACGCTTCGCGCGTGCGGCCACCGCCGACCCCTCCATTGATCGCGTCATCGGCGTGGACGTCGTCCCGCCGCGGGGTGACATCGGCGCCGTCTCGTTCGTCCGCGCCGACATCCGCAACCCCGTCATCGCGAAGGTCATTGCCAAGGAAGACGTCGACACCGTCGTCCACATGAGCGTGATCGCGACTCCTGGCAGTGCCGGCGGTCGCAACACGATGAAGGAGCTCAACGTCATCGGGACGATGCAGCTCCTCGCGGCCTGCCAGGCTGCGCCCGGCCTGAAACGGCTGGTCGTGAAGTCGACGACCACCGTCTACGGCGCGAGCAGCCGTGACCCCGCGATGTTCACGGAGGACATGGGTCCCAAGAAGCTGCCCCGTTCGGGCTATGCCAAGGACGTCAACGAGATCGAGGGCTACGTGCGCGGGTTCGCCCGGCGCCGCCCCGATGTGGGGGTGACGCTGCTGCGCGCGGCCAACGTGATCGGGCCGCACGTCGTCAGCCCGATCACCTCCTACTTCCGGCTGCCGCTGGTGCCGACGGTCCTCGGCTACAACCCGCGCCTGCAGTTCCTCCACGAGGACGACCTGATCGCGGTGCTGGCCCATGCGGCCACCGGCGACGTCAGCGGCACCTTCAACGTCGCGGGGGACGGCGTGCTCATGCTGTCGCAGGCGCTCCGTCGCCTCGACAAGCCGAGCGTCCCGCTCCCGGCCTTCGCGGTGGGCCGTACCGGCAGCCTGTTGCGGTCCGCGCGGCTGGCCGACTTCTCACCCGAGCAGATCGGCTTCCTGACGTTCGGGCGCGGCGTCGACACCAGCCGGATGCGCTCGGTGCTGGGCTTCACGCCGAAGTTCACCACCGAGGAGGCCTTCGCCGACTTCGGGGTCTCGCTGGGTGCCCCCGCTCGCACCACTGGAGGTGTTGTCCGTGCCTGACTCCGATGCGCGGGTCATCCCGATCGGGACCTCCGGTCGCCCCGGCCGCGGCACCGGCAGGTCCAGGCCGTCGTCGGCCGCCCGCGGTCTGGCTCCGACGAAGAAGCAGACCCCCGCCAAGTCGCCCGTCAAGTCGCCCGCCGGGCCGTCCGCCAGCTCCTCCGCCAGGTCCTCGGCCAGGTCTTCGGTCAAGACCCCGGCCAAGTCTTCGGCCAAGTCTTCGGCGAAGCCGACGCCCGCGCCCGACATCTCGCCCGCACCGAAGGCAGTACCCCCACAGGTCCCGGCCGCGAGCTCGACGACGGCCACCGACCGGCACCCGATGGCCGGCATCCCGGTCACCGACTGGCTCGCGGCGTTCCAGCAGGCCGCCGTCGAGATCTTCGACGACCAGTGGGAGCGGCGGCTGGCCGAGTTCATGGCGTTCCTGCGTCGCCGGCTCGAGGGCGGCTACGCGGTCGACGAGTACGGCTTCGACCAGGAGATCACCGAGCGCTTCTTCCTCGCGGCGCTGCGACCGATCGCGCAGAAGTGGTTCCGCGTGGAGGTGCGTGGCATCGAGAACATCCCCGTCGAGGGCGGCGCGCTGGTGGTCTCCAACCACTCCGGCACCGTGCCGCTCGACGGCCTGATGACGATGGTCGCCATCCACGACCGCACCGGGCGCTTCCTGCGCCCCCTCGGGGCCGACCTGGTCTTCAAGATGCCGCTGGTGAGCAGCCTGGCCCGCAAGGGCGGGGCGACCCTGGCCTGCGCCGAGGACGCCGAACGGATGCTGACCGACGGTGAGCTCGTCGGCGTGTGGCCCGAGGGCTTCAAGGGCATCGGCAAGCCCTGGTCCGAACGCTACAAGCTGCAGCGCTTCGGCCGCGGCGGCTTCGTCTCGGCCGCCCTGCGCACCGGTGTCCCCATCGTGCCGCTCTCGGTCGTGGGTGCCGAGGAGATCTACCCGCTGGTGGGCAACATCCCGTCGCTGGCGCGGTTGCTCGGGGTGCCCTACCTCCCCATCACGCCGCTGTTCCCCTGGCTCGGCCCGCTCGGCCTCGTGCCGTTGCCGTCGAAGTGGCTGATGGAGTTCGGTGAGCCCATCCGCACCGACTCCTACGACGCCGCCGAGGCCGAGGACCCGATGCTCGTCTTCAACGTCACCGACCAGGTGCGCGAGACGATCCAGCAGACGCTCTACACGTTGCTGCTCGACCGCCAGTCGGTCTTCGGCTGACCAGCCGGTGAGCTGACCACCAGGCAGTGGTCAGGGGCCGGTGAGTCCACCGGTCACACCGCCGGTGAGTCCATCGGTGACACCGTCGCCGGCCGCACCGGTGCCGGCGAGGACGTCGTCGACCCCGTCGACCACCCCTCCGACAGTCCCTTCGGTCACCCCTCCGACAGTCCCACCGACCGGGCCGGCAGGACCGGTCTCCGGCGGAGGGGTGCCGGTCAGCGTGCCGGTGATCGTGTCGAGGGTGTCGGTCGCACTCTTGGTGGTGTCCTTGACGACGTCCTTGCCGGGCTTCTTCGTGGGTGGCAGCGGCGTCGGCTGGGGAACGGGCACGGGGAGCCCGTCGGTCGTGTCGTCGGTCGTGGCGCGGTCGCCGCCGGTGCTGTTGGCGCCGCCAGGCTTCGCATCGCCGGTGGGCCGGGGCGAGGTCGTGGGCGACTCGATGCCGGGCAGCGACGCGGGCACCGTCACGACCGACACGGTGTCGCCGGCCGACGCCAGCACGGTGGGCATCTCGGTGACACCCACCCCGGCACACGTCGGGCAGGCCGCACTGGCCCGGGCGTCGTACGACGCGACCGTGCGCGCGGCCTCCAACAGCTCGTCGCGCGCGCCGTCGGGCAGGGTGCCCTCGAGTCGCGCGAGCATGGTCATGCTGGCGCCGGTGAAGTCGCGCAGCTCGGTGATGGAACCCTCGCGGCCCGTGCGCTGGTAGTCGGCCAGCAGCAGCTCACCGGCCTCGCCGGCCTGCTCGGAGAACGTCTTGAGCGTGCCGGGCAGCGCTGCGATGCCGGCGGGCGTGCCCTCGCGAGCCAGCTGGTCGACCTCGTCGAGCCGGCCGGACGCGTTGGCCAGCAGCAGGCGGGCCTTGGCCCCGTCGTCGGTGGAGATGTCGGTGCGGACGTTCTCGATGGCCCGCTTGACGGGGTACAGCACCTGCCCCGGCAGTGCGCCCTGTGCGGCGACCGCCACCGACGCGGTGGCGCCGATGAGCACCGCCCCGCCGAGCACGGTGGCCAGACGGCGCTCGCGCGGGCGGGCGGTCGGGTCGCTGACGGTCAGGCGGAGGCGTGCCTCCGTGGCGGTGTCGATCGGCCTGAGCACGGAGTCTGCCTCGACCATCAGCCGCTCGCGCAGCTCGGCGACCTGGTCGGGCCGCGGCGGCGGCGGGGTGAGGACCCGGAGCTGGCCGACCAGGTCGAGCAACGGGGCCAGGGCCACGGCGTCGCGCTGCGACAGGCTCGAGGGGTCGAGATCGCCGGACAGCGCGCGCTGGAGCTCGTCGGCTTGTCGACGCGCAGTGAAGACTGGACTCATCGCCGCCGTCCTCGCTGCTCTGTCTGGCTTCCGGCCCCGTCACCGAAAAGCTCGTTCGACCGATCCAACGAGGCAACGGCGAGGGAGGTTACGGCGCCGGGGGCAGTCAGCTGTCGCGGTTCCTCCATCAGGACCGCACCCCCTCGGGCAGCAGCTTGGCGAGGTTGCGTACGCCGCGGAGCTGGAGCTGCTTGATGGCGCCGTCGCTGCGCTTGAGGATCGCTGCCGTCTCCGCGATCGAGAGGCCCTGCAGGAACCGCATGACCAGGCAGTCGCGCTGCTCGTCGGGCAGGTCCTTGAGCGCGAGCAGCAGGAGCTCGTTGGTCAGCCCGGCGAGCACCTCGTCCTCGGGCCCCTCGGTCTCGTCGTCGTGGGCCGCCATGTCGTCGGTGGTCATCTCGAGGCGGGTGCGACCTGCCTTGAAGTGGTCGGTGGCGAGGTTGCGAGCGATGGTCATCAGCCAGGCCCCGAAGTCCTTGCCCTGCCAGCGGAAGTTGTTCATGCTGCGCAGCGCCCGGAAGAACGTCTCCGAGGCCAGGTCCTCGGCCAGCGTGGCCGACCGGGTGCGGTAGTAGAGGAAGCGGTACACCGAGCCGTGGTAGTGGTCGAAGAGCTGTCCGAACGCCTCCTTGTCACCGGTGCGGGCCAGCTCGACGAGCGCGATCAGCCGGGTGCGGTCGGCCTCGGAGTCCTCCGAGGAGGCGGCCTGGTCGGCGTCGCCGAAAGCACCGGGTCCGCCGCCCGCCGACACGACAGTGTCCCGGTCGGGGCGCCCGGCCGCCTCGGCGTACATGACGGCGGGGCCGAGCGGCGAGGGCTGAGGGGTGCACAGGGCAGCGAGGACGGCGGATCTGAGCGCGTCGAGTCCGCGCGCGAGACCGTGCTCGTCCAGCATGCTGCCAGCCCTCCCAGACCGCCCGCTCCCGCTGGGCCTACTCAAGAGTAGGACGCAGTGCGCGCGATGTGAACCCGTTCGGCGAGATAGCCCCGTCGGGGAGGAGGGGGCTAACGGCCGCGGCGCCCCTTGAGCGCGAGGCCAGCGGCCACCGTCCCGCTGGCTGCGCCGGCGACCGCGGCGGCCATCAGCCCGGCCCGGGCCGCCTTGCGTCCGGTGCGGTAGTCGCGGATGCGCCAGCCCTGCTCGCGGGCGTGCGCGCGCAGGCGTGCGTCGGGGTTGATGGCGATCGGCTCGCCGACGATCGAGAGCATCGGCAGGTCGTTGAACGAGTCGGAGTACGCCGAGCAGCGGGCCAGGTCGAGGTCCTCGCGGGCGGCGAGCGCCCGGATCGCCTCGGCCTTCGCGGGACCGTGCAGCATCTCGCCGACCAGGCGACCGGTGTAGACGCCGTTCTCGTGCTCGGCGACGGTGCCCATCGCGCCGGTGAGGCCGAGCCGACGGGCGATGGTGGTGGCGATCTCGATCGGGGCGGCCGTGACCAGCCAGACCCGCTGACCCTGGTCGAGGTGCAGCTGGGCGAGTGCGCGGGTCCCGGGCCAGATGCGGTGCGCCATCGCCTCGTCGAAGATCTCCTCGCCGAGCTCCTCGAGCTCGGCGACGGTGTGCCCCGCGATGAAGCTGAGCGCGGAGCTGCGTGCCTCGGCGACGTGATCGGGGTCCTCGACGCCGACGATGCGGAAGTAGGCCTGCTTCCACGCGGCGCCGAGGATCTCGCGGGTGGTGAAGAACTGGCGGCGGTGCAGTCCCCGGGCGAGGTGGAAGATGCTCGCGCCCTGCATGACGGTGTTGTCGACGTCGAAGAAGGCGGCGCTGCCCGCGTCGGCGGGAAGGTCGAGCGCGGCCTCGACCTCGGCTGCCGCGGCCGCGGCCTCGCCGGCGAGGGTCGAACGGCGCTGCAGGTTCGGCGCGCGCCGGGGCTTCTCGGGCGGGGTCACGGCATCAGACTAGAGGCACCCTGCGGGCACGTCGTGCGGCCGACGGCATGTGGAAGTATCTCCACATGCCGCGCATCACCGACGTCTCCGAGCTCGTGGCCCTCGCCGCGGGCGAGAGCCCCGAACGGCTCGCGGTCGTCGAGGCCGGCGGGCGGTCGCTCACCTGGCTCGCCCTCGAGGACGAGGTCGCGCGGCTCGCCACTGGTCTGGGCCACCTCGGTGCGCTCGCCCGGCAGCGGGTCATGGTGGTGATGGGCAACCGTCTCGAGTTCGTGACCTCCTACCTCGGCGTGCTGCGCGCCCAGGCCGTCGCCGTACCCGTGAACCCGACCTCCACCGCCGACGAGATCGAGCGGATGCTCTCCGACTCCGGGTCGCGCGTCGTGATCGCCGACCCCGACACCATCGACACCGTGCGGGCGGCCGTCGCCAGGCTGGTCACCGCGCCTCGCGTCGTGGTCGTCGGCGCAGCGGCCGTCGCGGGCGAGACGGCCTACGACGACGTGCTGGCGGCCGTGGCCCGGCCGGTGCCTCCGTTGCCCGACCCCGAGAAGCTCGCCGCGCTCCTCTACACCAGCGGCACCTCCGGCCGCCCGCGCGGCGCCATGCTCAGCCACCGCGCACTGCTGGCCAACATCGACCAGGTGGCGCAGGTCGAGCCACCGATGATCCACGGCGACGACGTGGTGCTGGGCGTACTGCCCCTGTTCCACGTCTACGGCCTCAACGCCGTGCTCGGTGGGGTGCTCCGCCACCGCGCCAAGCTCCTGCTCGTCGACCGGTTCGATCCCGTGGGTGCCCTCGACCTGATCGACGACGAGGCGATCTCGGTCGTGCCGGTGGCGCCGCCCGCCTTCGCCCACTGGCTGCCGATGGAGCACCTCGCGGAGCGGCTCGGGCCGGTGCGCCTGATGCTGTCGGGGTCCGCCCCGCTCGCTGCGCAGGTGATCGATGAGTTCACCCGGGTGTCGGGCATCGAGATCCACCAGGGCTACGGCCTGACCGAGGCCGCGCCGGTGGTGACCAGCACGCTCTGCAGCACGGTCTCGCAGGTGGGCTCGGTCGGCTCGGCACTGCCGGGCATCGAGATCCGGCTGGTGGACAAGCGGGGCCACACCCCGGCGGGCGAGGACCCCGGTGAGATCTCCATCCGCGGCGACAACCTCTTCAGTGGCTACTGGCCCGACGGCGCGGGCGGGCCCGACGGCGACGGGTGGTGGGCCACGGGCGATGTCGGGTTCCTCGACGCGTCCGGCGACCTCTTCCTGGTCGACCGCATCAAGGAGCTCGTGATCGTCTCCGGCTTCAACGTCTACCCGTCCGAGGTCGAGGACGTCATCCGCGAGGTGCCCGGCGTCGCCGAGGTCGCCGTCGTCGGTGCACCCGACGACGTCACCGGTGAAGCGGTCGTGGCGTACGTCGTGGCGGCGACCGAGGCCGCGCGCGCCGGTCTCGCTGAGGCCGTCCGGGCCCACGTCGGCACGCGGCTGGCCCGCTTCAAGCAGCCGGCCCGGATCGAGGTCGTCGACGAGCTCCCGCTCACGGGCACCGGCAAGGTGCAGAAGGGCAGACTGCGCGGCCTCGAACGCCGTCGCGCGCTCGACCTGCTCGAGTGACCGAGCCGACCAGCCCTCGGGTCACCCTCTACGGCCGCGTCGGCTGCCACCTCTGCGATGAGGCCCGGACGGTCATCGAGGCGGTGTGCGCCGAGGTCGGCGAGACGTTCTCCGAGGTCGACATCGACTCCGACCCGGCGCTCTCGAGCCGCTTCTCCGACGAGGTCCCGGTGACGTTCGTCGACGGCCGCCAGCACGACTTCTGGCGCGTCGACCCCGTCCGTCTGCGCGCTGCCCTGGTCGCCGACCCGCGGTAGCCGGGTGTGGCTTGTCACACGCAGGCCACTCAGTTTGTTCTCGCGTTCACAAACTCCTACAGTGATCTGGCCGACCGACCTGAAACGGACCGTCGTAGTCCGGGATCGGTCCGCTGGAAAGAAGTGCCCAGTGACCGCACGGAACTCTGCCGACCCGGCCCGGGACATCCCCGAGGCAACGGTTGCACGTCTCCCGGTCTACCTCCGCGCGCTGACCACCCTCGTCGACGACGGCACGGCCACCTGCTCCAGCGAGGAGCTCGCCCTGGCCACCGGCGTCAACAGCGCCAAGCTGCGCAAGGACCTGTCCTACCTGGGGTCCTACGGCACCCGCGGGGTCGGGTACGACGTCGAGTACCTCCGCTACCAGATCGCCCGCGAGATCGGGGTGACCCAGGACTGGCCCGTGGTCATCGTCGGCATCGGCAACCTCGGCCATGCGCTGGCCAACTACTCGGGCTTCCGCAGCCGTGGCTTCCGCGTCGTGGCCCTGCTCGACGCCGATCCCGAGCGCCACCAGGAGGTCGTCGCCGGCGTCGACGTACGCCCCTTCGACGACCTCGAGCGGATCGTGGTCGACCAGGGCGTCGCCATCGGTGTGATCGCCACCCCGGCCGTCGCCGCCCAGGACGTCGCCGACCGGATGGTCGCCGCCGGCATCACGAGCATCCTCAACTTCGCGCCGAGCGTGATCGCGGTGCCCGACGGCGTCGGGGTGCGCAAGGTCGACCTGTCGATCGAGCTGCAGATCCTCGCCTACCACGAGCAGCGCAAGTCGGCCGCCGAGGTGATCGCATGAACACCCCACCGAGTTCCACGCTCCCTCCGCTGCGCTCCCCCCGCTCACAGCTCGGCGGGGACCCCGCATGAGCTTCCTGGTGGTGGGCATCTCCCACAAGACCGCGCCGGTGGCCCTGCTCGAGCGGCTGGCCCTCGACGGCGACGGCGCCCGCAAGCTGGCGATCGACGCCGCCGCGTGCGACCACGTGACCGAGGCAGCGGTCATCGCCACGTGCAACCGCCTCGAGATCTACGCCGAGGTCGACCGGTTCCACGGCAGCGTCGAGGAGGTCAGCCGGCTGATCGTCGAGCGCGCGGGCGAGCCGACCGAGTCGCTGGTGCCCCACCTCTACGTCCACTACGACGACGGGGCCGTCTCCCACCTCTTCCACGTCGCCGCCGGACTCGACTCCATGGTCGTCGGCGAGGGCCAGATCCTGGGCCAGGCCCGCGACGCGCTGCGGGCCGGCCAGGAGCTCGGCACCCTCGGCCCGTCGCTCAACCTGCTGTTCCAGCAGGCGCTCCGGGTCGGCAAGCGCACCCACGCCGAGACCGACATCGACGGCGCCGCGCCCTCCCTGGTGAGCGCCGCCCTCGACCACGCCACCGGTGCGCACGGCGGCATCGCCGGTGCCCGCGTCGTGGTCGTCGGCGCCGGGTCCATGGCGGCGCTCGCGACCGCCACGGTGTCGCGGCGGGGCGCCGGCTCGATCACCGTCGTCAACCGGTCGACCGAGAAGGCCGACCGGCTCGCGACCGAGTACGCCGCCCGGTCGTTGCCGCTGGACTCGCTGGCTGCCGCACTGCCCGAGGCCGACGTCCTCATCACCTGCACCGGCGCCGCCGGAGTGCTCGTCACCCGGGCGATGATCGAGGCCGCGCGAGGGGACTTCGCCGGGCCGCTCGAGATCGTCGACCTCGCCCTGCCCCACGACGTGGACCCGGCCGTCGCCGGGCTGCCCGGAGTCCGCCTCACCAACCTGGCCATGCTGGGCGAGCAGCTGCGCGACGTGCCGGCCGCCAGCGACGTCGCCGGGGTGCGCGCGATCGTCGCGCAGGAGATCGCCGCCTTCCTCTCGGCCCGGCGCCAGTCGCAGGTCACGCCGACGGTCGTCGCGCTCCGGTCGATGGCCACCGGCGTCGTCGACTCCGAGATGGCCCGCCTCGACGCCAGGCGGCCCGACCTCGACCCCGCCATCCGCGCCGAGGTCCTGCACACCCTGCGCCGGGTCGCCGACAAGCTTCTCCACCAGCCGACCGTCCGGGTCAAGGAGCTGGCCAACGAGAGCGGAGCGGTCTCCTACGCCGCTGCGCTCGCCGAGCTCTTCTCCCTCGACCCCGACGCGGTCGACGCCGTGACCCGGGCCGCCGTCGACACCGGGGAGGCGGAGCAGTGATCGCGCCCCTGCGTCTCGGCACCCGCGCCTCGGCCCTGGCGACCACCCAGTCGGGCCTGGTCGCCGCGATGGTGCGGGAGCGTCTGGGCCGCGAGGTCGAGCTCGTCGAGGTCAGCACCGAGGGTGACCGCAGTGCTGCCCCGTTGGCCCAGCTCGGAGGCACCGGGGTGTTCGTCAGCGCCCTGCGCGACGCCCTGCTGGCCGGCCAAGTCGACTTCGCGGTGCACTCGCTCAAGGACCTGCCGACGGCGCCCGCTGACGGCATCGCGATGGTCGCCGTACCTCCTCGAGAGGACCCGCGCGACGTCGTCGTCGCCCGCGACGGGCTCACCCTGGGCGGGTTGCCCCGCGGCGCTCGGGTCGGCACCGGGAGCCCGCGCCGTGCCGCCCAGATCGGCGCACTCGGACTGGGTCTCGACGTCGTCGACATCCGCGGCAACGTCGACACCCGGATCCGCAAGGTGGTCGATGGGGAGTACGACGCGATCCTGCTGGCGCGTGCCGGGCTGGCCCGCCTGGGCCGCCTCGACGAGGTCACCGAGGTGCTCGACCCGCTCCAGATGTTGCCCGCTCCGGGGCAGGGCGCGCTCGCTGTCGAGTGCCGGGCCGACGCCGCCGAATTGGTGGAAGCGCTCGCGACGTTGGACGATCGCCTCACGAGGGTTGCCGTCGAGGCCGAGCGGGCCGTGCTGGCGACACTCGAGGCCGGTTGTTCCGCACCGCTTGGAGCGCTGGCCGAGGTCGTCGAAGGCGAAGACGGCGACGAGTTGTGGATCAGGGCCATCGCCTTGACCCTCGACGGCGGGTGGTCGGTGCGGATGAGCGCGACCGGTGCGCCCCACGACGCCGTAGGCGTCGGAACCCGGCTGGCGAGCGACATGCTCGCCGAGGGAGCAGCAGACCTGATGGCACCCGAAGCTCCGCAAGAAGCAGCGCCAGAAGCAATGAAGGCACAGTGAGGAAGCAGCGCGCATGACTCGAGGCAAGACCACCGCTCCGACCAGTCCCGACTCGTTCGGCAAGACCGGCACGATCCGTGGCTGGGTGTCGTTCGTCGGCAGCGGCCCCGGTGACCCCGGTCTGTTGACGGTGCGAGCCGTCGAGCTCCTGCGCGAGGCCGAGGTGGTCATCACCGAGGCTCCCGAGCACGAGCAGCTGGTGCGCACGCTCCTGGGCCTGCCCGCCCCGGTCGAGACCGATGGCGAGGCCCCGGTCGAGGCTCCGGCCGGACCCGAGTTCGTCGACGGCGGCTTCGGCGACGACGGTCAGCCGCTGACCCACGCCAACCGGTCGAAGGTCGTGGTCAAGCACGGCAAGAAGTCCCGCGTGGTGCGCCTGATGACCGGCGACCCGTTCCTGTACGCGTCCGGTCCCGAGGAGGCGCAGGCCTGCGTCAAGGCCGGCATCGGCTTCGAGATCGTGCCCGGCGTCTCGTCCGTGGCGGCCGTCCCGGCGTACGCCGGCATCCCGCTGACCACCAAGAGCAACCGCGAGGTCGCCGTGGTGACCTGCGGCGGCAACGTCGACTGGAGCCAGTACGCCGGCGACCGGACCCTGGTGCTGCTCTCCGGAGTCGGCTCCATCGGCGACACCGCTGACGCCCTCATCGCCGCCGGCCGTTCGCCGCAGACGCCGGTGGCCGTGACCCGCGTCGGAACCACCACCGAGCAGGCCACCTTGGTGTCCACGCTCGAGCAGGTGGCTGCCGACGTCCGCGCCGCTCGCGTCGCCCCGCCCGCGATCATCGTGGTCGGCGACGTCGTCGACCTCCGCGAGACGCTGTCGTGGTTCGAGACCAAGCCGCTGTTCGGCTGGCGCGTGCTCGTGCCCCGCACCAAGGAGCAGGCCGGCACCGTCTCCAGCCGGCTGCGCGGCTACGGCGCGGTCCCCGAGGAGGTGCCGACCATCTCGGTCGAGCCGCCCCGCAACCCGCTCCAGATGGACAAGGCCGTGCGCGGCCTGGTCGAGGGCCGCTACGAGTGGATCGCCTTCACCTCCGTCAACGCCGTCAAGGCCGTGCGCGAGAAGTTCGAGGAGTACGGCCTCGACGCCCGCGCCTTCTCCGGTCTCAAGATCGCCGCGGTCGGCGACAAGACCGCCGAGGCCATCGCCGCCTGGGGCCTGCGCGCCGACCTGGTGCCGTCGGGCGAGCAGTCCGCTGCCGGTCTGCTGGCCGACTGGCCCGAGTACGACGACCTGCTGGACCCCATCAACCGGGTGTTCCTGCCGCGTGCCGACATCGCCACCGAGACCCTCGTCGCCGGCCTGATCGACCTGGGCTGGGAGTGCGACGACGTCACGGCGTACCGCACGGTCCGGGCCACCCCGCCGCCGGCGCCGACCCGCGACGCGATCAAGACGGGCAAGTTCGACGCCGTCGTGTTCACCTCGTCCAGCACGGTGCGCAACCTGGTCGGCATCGCCGGCAAGCCGCACCCCTCGACGATCATCGCGGTCATCGGGCCGGCCACGGCCAAGACGGCTGAGGAGCACGGCCTGCGGGTCGACGTACTGGCTCCGCACCCCGACGTGCACGAGCTCGTCGACGCGCTCGCCGACTTCGGTGCCGCACGTCGCCTCGCCATGCTCGACGCCGGTCAGCCCGTCACCAAGCCGTCGGAGCGCAAGCCGTCGGGCCGCCGGAAGGTCAGCTCGAAGTAGTGGCCGCGACCGGGGGAGCGCCCGTGTTCGAGCCGGACATCTCCGGCCCGATCATCCGGCCGCGCCGGCTGCGGCGCACCCCGTCGCTGCGCCGGCTGGTGGCCGAGACGTCGCTCGAGCCGCGGCAGCTGGTGCTGCCGATGTTCGTGCGTGAGGGGCTCGACGAGCCGCGCCCGATCAGCTCGATGCCGGGCGTCTTCCAGCACACGCGCAGCTCGCTGCTGAAGGCGGCGGCCGAGGCGGCCGAGCTGGGCCTGGGTGGCGTGATGCTGTTCGGGATCCCCGAGCACAAGGACGCCAGGGGCACCGGTGCCATCGACCCAACCGGCGTGCTCAACCTGGCCATCACCGACGTCGTCGCCGAGGTCGGCGACGGGCTGACGGTGATGAGCGACCTGTGCCTCGACGAGTTCACCGACCACGGCCACTGCGGCCTGCTGACGGTCGACGGTCAGGTCGACAACGACAAGACGCTCGAGGCCTACGCGCACATGGCGGTCGCGCAGGCCAACGCCGGCGTCGACATGGTCGGGCCGAGCGGCATGATGGACGGCCAGGTCGAGGTGATCCGCTCCGCCCTCGACAGCGTCGAGCACTCCGAGGTCTCGATCCTCGCCTACTCCGCGAAGTACGCCTCCGCCTTCTACGGCCCGTTCCGCGAGGCCGTCGGCTCCTCCCTCGACGGCGACCGCCGCACCTACCAGCAGGACCCCGCCAACGTCCTCGAGGGCGTCCGCGAGGCGCTGCTCGACATCGAGCAGGGGGCCGACATCGTGATGGTCAAGCCCGCGCTCGCCTACCTCGACGTCGTACGACGGGTGCGAGACGCGGTGGACGTGCCGGTCGCGGCGTACAACATCTCGGGTGAGTACGCCATGGTCGAGGCGGCGGCGGCGCACGGCTGGATCGACCGCGAGGCGGCGATCCTGGAGACCCTCACGTCGATCCGGCGGGCCGGGGCCGACGTGGTGCTCACCTACTGGGCGGCCGAGGCCGCCCGGCTGCTCAAGCGCTGACCGACCCTCGGCTCAGGGGTTCAGCAGGCCGTCGATGCAGTTGGTCAGCTGGGTGACCTGGAGGACCGAGATGCCGGACGCGATGCACTGGGCCTGCGCCTCGGCGTAGGTCAGGACCGGGCCGACCGAGGGCACCGCGATGGTGGGCGGCGCGGTCGGCACGGCCGTCGGCGCGTGGGTCGGGGCGTTCACCGTCGGCGGGTTGCCCGGCGCCTTGGTGGGTTCCTTCGTGGGCTCCTTGGTCGGCCCCTGCGTCGGGCCGTTCGTCGGGGCCGGGGTCGGGCCGCCGGTGGACGTCGTGGTGCCGCCACCACCGCCGTTCTTGCCGCCGTCGCCCTTCCCCTTGTTCTTCCCGTTGCCCTTGCCGGCGCCCTTGCCGGTGCCGGTGCCGCCCCCGCCGGTGGTGTCGGGCATGAAGACGCGCGCCGAGGTCGTGGTGTTGGGCACCGAGAGGTAGTCGCCGTCGACGTAGGCCTGGGCGATCGACAGCACCAGGTCGACGTAGTCGTTGCTGTGGTTGTAGCGGTAGACGCTGGCGCGCTGGCCGGCCTCGCCGGAGAGGTCCTCGTCGCCCGAGCAGAGATAGACCGCTGCGGCGAGCGCCGCGTCGTCGATGTCTTGCGGGTTGCGCCTGCCGTCGCTGTCGCCGTCGACGCCGACGACGGCCCAGGTGGAGGGGATGAACTGCATCGGACCGACCGCGCGGTCGAACCTCGTGTCGTTGTCGATCCGGCCGGCGTCGGTGTCGGCGATCCTCGCGGTGTCGGACTTCCCGTTGAGCGCGACGCCGTAGATGCCGGGCTGCGCCAGGCCGTCGTCGTCGAGGACGTTGCCGGCGTAGCGGCCGTGGTCGGACTCGACGCGGCCGATCGCGGCGATGAGCTGCCACGACAGCGAGCAGCTCTGGTCGGCGGCGTTGATGACCGCCTCGGCACGCTGGTAGGCGGCCAGGGCCGCGGCCGGGATGCCGCTGGGGGACGCCGAGGCCACCACGCTCCGGGCGCTGGTGCTGCCGATGCCGGGGGCGACGACGCCGGGGACCGACACGCTGGCCGGGACCTCGATGGCCTGGGCGGGCACGGTGGTGCCGTCGGGGAGGGTGGTTGCCTCACCGCCTGCGGAGGCGGTGCCGGCGCCGACTCCGGCCAGGCTCACCGTCCACGCGGCGGACAGCAGGGCCAGCGGCACGATGGCGGTGGCCTTCTGGATGCGTCCGAAGCGCGGTGCAGGCATGTGGCGCGGTCTCCCTCGTCGTGCGGTTCATCTCGTCACCGCCTGCCGGAGCGGGCCGATGGTGTAGCAACGAATGGTGTCACTCGGAGTTACGTCTCGAGATGGTGTGCCCGCTCGTGCATGACGCCAAACGTGCGCGACCGGGCGCCCCACCCTTGATCATGTTGGGATTCGAATGTAGGCCGGGCGGGGCGGCGCGTCCACCCGTCGTGTCGTCGGGTTGGGTGCTACGAGACAATGGGCGGGTGACCCAGACACCCCCGACGGCCTCGGCCGCGCTCTTCGATCGCGCCCGGGCGGTGACGCCCGGTGGGGTGAACTCCCCGGTGCGCGCGTTCAACGCGGTGGGGGGCACACCGCGCTTCATCCGGTCGGCGCGGGGGGCCTGGCTGACCGACGTGGACGGCAACGAGTACGTCGACCTGATCTGCTCGTGGGGACCGATGCTGCTCGGGCATGCCCACCCCGAGGTGATGGCGGCCGTCTCGGCCGCCGTGGCCCGCGGGACGTCGTACGGCACGCCGACCGAGCCCGAGGTCGAGCTGGCCGAGGAGATCGTCGACCGCACGCCCGTCGAGGCGGTGCGCTTCGTCTCCTCGGGCACCGAGGCGACGATGTCGGCGATCCGGCTGGCCCGCGGGTTCACCGGCCGTGAGGTGGTCGTGAAGTTCGCCGGCTGCTACCACGGCCATGTCGACTCGCTGCTGGCCTCCGCCGGCTCCGGCGTCGCCACCCACCACGAGTTCGCGGTGCCCGGCAGCCCGGGGGTGCCGGCGTCGTCGACCGAGCTGACGCTCGTGCTGCCCTACAACGACCGCGCCGCGGTGAGCGCCGCGTTCGCCGAGCACGGCCCGCGCATCGCCGCCCTGATCACCGAGGCGGTGCCCGGCAACATGGGGGTCGTCCCGCCGGACCCGGGCTTCAACGAGTTCCTGGCGCGCACCTGTCGCGAGGCGGGCGCGCTGTTCGTCTCCGACGAGGTGATGACCGGGTTCCGCGCGACCAGGCAGGGCGGCTGGGGTCTCGACGGTGCCGAGGAGGGGTGGGTCCCCGACCTGATGACCTTCGGCAAGGTGATGGGTGGCGGCTTCCCAGCGGCGGCGTTCGGTGGCCGCCGCGACGTGATGTCGCGGCTCTCGCCCGAGGGCCCGGTCTACCAGGCGGGCACGCTGTCGGGGAACCCGATCGCCACCACCGCCGGCCTGACCACCCTGCGGCTGGCCACCGACGAGGTCTACCGGCACATCGACTCCGCCAGCACGACGATCCGCGTGGCCGTCGCCGACGCGCTGACGGCAGCCGGCGTCCCGCACGTCGTCCAGACGGCCGGCACGATGTTCTCGGTCTTCTTCAAGGGGGCGTCGGTGCGCGACTTCGCCGATGCCTCGCGGCAGGACACCGCCGCCTATGCGGCCTTCTTCCACGCCATGCTCGACGCGGGGGTCTACCTCCCGCCGTCGGCCTACGAGGCGTGGTTCCTCTCCTCGGCCCACGACGACCGCGCGGTGCAGACCGTGCTCGACGCGCTGCCGGGTGCCGCCCGGGCAGCCGCAGCCTCGGAAGGACGCTGATGGCCCAGGAGAAGACGATCGTGCACCTGCTCCGGCACGGTGAGGTGCACAACCCCGAAGGCGTGCTCTACGGACGCCGTCCGGGCTTCCACCTGTCCCGGCTGGGCCACGAGATGGCGCAGCGCATCGCCGACTCGATCGGTGACCGCGACATCGTGCACCTGCGGGTGTCCCCGCTCGAGCGCGCGCAGGAGACCGCCGCCCCGCTGGCCGAGCGCCTCGGCCTCGACATCGTCACCGACGACCGGGTCATCGAGTCGGTCAACCGCTTCGAGGGCATCAACTTCGGCGAGGGTGCGCTGACGCTCATCAAGCGACCGCGGCTGTGGCGCCACCTCTACAACCCGATGAAGCCGTCGTGGGGCGAGCCGTACGACGTGATGGCGGCCCGGATGATGGCCGCGGTCCGCGACGCCCGCGACCAGGCTCGCGGCCACGAGGCGGTCATCGTGTCCCACCAGCTGCCGATCTGGACCACGCGGCTGCACGTCGAGAAGCGCTCCTACCTCCACCACCCCAAGAAGCGCGAGTGCACCCTCTGCTCGCTGACCTCGCTGCACTTCACCGGTGGCACGCTCTCGCAGGTGAGCTACTCCGAGCCCGCCGGTGACCTGATCCCGGTCAAGGACAAGTCGGCGCCGTTCTCCTCGGGCGGCGACCCCGACCCGAAGCCACCGGCATGACCCGACTCGTCACGCTGGTGCTCGTCGGCCTGCTCGCCCTGACCGGTTGCGGCTCGATGTCGGGCACCGGCGACAAGGGCTACGTCACCGGCGACGGCCGGGTCGCCCAGGTCGACCCAGCAGATCGCGACGAGCCGATCGACCTCGAGGGCGACGACCTCGACGGAGACCCGGTCGGGCTCGCCGACCTCCGCGGGCAGGTGGTCGTGGTCAACGTGTGGGGCTCGTGGTGCCCGCCGTGCCGGGCCGAGATGCCCGACCTGGTCGCGGCCGCGCAGGAGGCCGGGGCGGACGCGGCGTACCTCGGTGTCAACATCCGGGACTCGTCGACGGACCAGGCGAAGGCGTTCGTGCGCAACTTCGAGGTGCCGTTCCCGTCGGTCTACTCACCCGACGGCCGGGCGCTGCTGGCCTTCCACGGCACGCTCACACCCCGCTCGATCCCGTCGACCGTCGTGCTCGACCGACAGGGCCGCGTCGCCGCGTCCATCATCGGCGCGATCCCCTCGACCCAGACGCTGACCGACCTCGTCGACGAGGTGGCCGCCGAAGATGGGTGACTGGTTCCGCGAGCAGGCGTTCTCCGGGTCCCTGCTCCTGGCGCTGCCGGTCGCGCTCATCGCCGGTCTCGTCTCGTTCTTCTCGCCGTGCGTGATCCCGCTGCTGCCCGGCTACCTGTCCTACGCGACCGGCCTCTCGGGCGCGGACCTGGCCTCGGGTGAGGCCGGCCAGCACCGCGGCCGGATGCTGCTCGGCTCGGTGCTCTTCGTGCTCGGCTTCTCGGCCGTCTTCGTCGCGATCGGCACGCTCTCCGGTGCCCTGGGCTACTGGCTGATCGACTACCAGCGCGAGATCACGGTCGTGCTCGGCTCACTGACGATCGTCCTCGGGCTGGCGTTCGCCGGCCTGGTGCCGTGGCTGCAGCGCGACTGGCGCCTCCACCAGGTGCCCGCGGTCGGGCTGGCGGCCGCACCTCTGCTCGGGGTGCTGTTCGGCCTGGGCTGGACACCCTGCATCGGGCCGACGCTCGGCGCCATCAGCACCCTGTCCATCAACGAGGCCACCGCCGGCCGGGGCGCCCTGCTCTCGGGCGTCTACGCGCTGGGCCTCGGACTGCCCTTCATCGTCGCCGGGCTGGCCTACCGGCGCGCGCTCGGCGCGTTCGCCTGGGTGCGACGCCACCAGTCGTCGGTGATGCGCCTGGGTGGGCTGATGCTGGTCGCCGTCGGTGTGCTGCTGGTGTCCGGTCTCTGGGACGACATGGTCACCTGGCTCCAGATCAACCTCATCCTCGGCACGGAGGCACCGGTATGAGCCAGCCCGAGCCGACCCGGCGCTCCGGCGAGCTGACCCTGCGCGAGATGGCCCGCTGGTCGTGGCGGCAGCTCACCTCGATGCGCACCGCCCTGATCCTGCTGCTGCTCCTCGCCCTGGCGGCCGTGCCAGGCTCGGTCATCCCGCAGTCGGACGTCGACTCGCTGAAGACCTCCAACTGGCAGGACGCGCACCCGAACCTCACGCCGGTCTACGAGAGGCTGGGGCTCTTCTCGGTCTACGACTCCCCGTGGTTCGCCGCGATCTACCTGCTGCTGATGATCTCGCTGGTCGGCTGCATCATCCCGCGCACCCTCGTCTACTGGCGGGCCATCGGCGCCCGCCCTCCCCAGGCGCCGCAACGGCTCGAGCGGCTGCCGCACCACGCGTCGTACGCCACGCAGCAGGGGGTCGACGACGTCCTGGCCCGGGCGGCGAAGGTGCTGCGCCGGCGGCGCTTCCGCGTCGACCGCACCGAGGCCACGGTGGCCGCCGAGCGCGGCTTCCTGCGCGAGGCCGGCAACCTGGTCTTCCACGTCTCCGTGGTCGTGGTCCTCGTCGGCTTCGGCGTCGGCAGCCTGTTCGGCTACCGGGGCGGCACCATCGTCGTGGTCGGCAGCAGCTTCTCCAACGACGTGCGCAGCTACGACGACTTCCTGCCGGGCAGCCTGTTCCAGCAGGAGTGGATGGAGCCCTTCTCGTTCGACGTGACCGACTTCGACGTGAACTGGCTGACGAGCGGACCCCGCAAGGGGATGGCGCAGAAGTTCGTGTCCCACCTGAGCTACCGCGAGTCGCCCGACGCCCCGGCGAAGTCCTACGACCTCAAGGTCAACCACCCGCTGAGCATCGGCTCCACCGAGGTGTTCCTGATCGGGCACGGCTACGCGCCGGTCATCACCATCACCGACGGCGACGGCAACGTCACCTACAGCGGCCCGACCGTGTTCCTCCCCACGGACCAGACCTTCGAGTCGTTCGGGGTGGTGAAGGCGCCCGACGCGCAACCGACCCAGATCGGCCTCGAGGGACAGCTCTACCCGACCTTCGCGTTCGCGCCGGGCAAGCAGGGCGGGCCCTACTCCGCGTTCGGCCAGGCCCTCGACCCGCTGCTGTCGATGCAGGCCTACAGCGGAGACCTGGGCATGGACACCGGCGAGCAGCAGTCGGTCTACGTGCTCGACAAGGCCGACGCGACGCTGCTCACCAAGCCCGACGGGTCGATGTTCCGGCTCGACATGCGCATCGGCGACACCGTGCAGCTGCCCGACGGTGCCGGGGCGGTGACGTTCGAGAGCCTGGAGCGCTGGAACAAGATCCAGATCAGTCGTACGCCGGGCAAGCTCGTCGCCCTCACCGGAGTCAGCCTCGCGCTGCTCGGCCTGCTGGGCTCGCTGTTCATCCGGCCGCGACGGGTGTGGATTCGTGTCCGCCGCGAGGGAGAGCAGACACTGGTCGAGCTCGGTGGCCTCGACCGCAGCGACGGCGGCGACGTCGCCGAGGAGCTCACCGAGATCATGGAAGCCATCAAGGAGGACGCGTGAGCGACCAGTCGTGGGAGACCCTCAGCAACCAGGCGATCGCCGTCGCCGGGGCGGTCTACTTCCTCGCGTTCTTGTGCCACCTCGGCCAGTGGGCGTCGCTGCGGAGGCTGCCCGCCGACGCCGAGATCAGCACCGGGCGGACGGCCATGCTGGGGCGGCTCGGCCTGCTCCTCACCATCTTGGCCGTGGCCGTGCACTTCGTCGCCCTCGTGAGCCGGGGCATGGCCGCCGACCCCAACCGGGTGCCCTGGGGCAACATGTACGAGTTCACGGTGGCGGGCTGCTTCTTCGTCGCCGGCTTCTACCTGGCGTTCTACCGCCGGTTCGGCCTCGACTGGATGGGGCCGATCGTCACCGGCTTCGTGGTCACCGTGCTGATGGCCGGCGTGCTGTGGCTCTACGACCCGGTCGCACCGCTGACCGAGGCGCTGGACTCGCCGTGGCTGGTCATCCACGTGGTGTCCGCGGTCATCGCGACCGGTGCGTTCACCCTCGGCGGCATCGCCTCGATGCTCTACCTGCTGAAGTCGCGCGGCAACCGCGCCGAGCGGACCACCGGCTACCTCGCGCGGGTGCCCGACCTGCGCGGGCTCGACCGCATCTCCTACCGGATGCATGCCTTCGGCTTCCCGGTGTGGACGTTCGCGGCGCTGATCACCGGGCCGATCTGGGCGCACCAGGCCTGGAGCTCGTACTGGAACTGGGACCCCAAGGAGGTCTGGGCGTTCATCACCTGGGTCGTCTACGCGGCGTACCTCCACGCGCGCACCACCGCCGGGTGGCGCGGCCGGAAGGCGGCCTGGCTGGCGATGCTGGGGCTGGCGACGCTGTGGTTCAACTTCATCGGGATCAACTACTTCTCCACGACGTCGCAGCACTCGTACGCCGAGGGCGCCGCGCCGCTGGGCCACCCGACGAGCGCGGTGGCTCAGGTGGAGTCGGGCTCGTCCTTCTGACGCTTCTTGCGGTTCTTCCGGTCGAGGTCGCGCAGGAAGTCCGGGTCGTCGTCGGGCGAGGCCGGGCGCTGCGGCTTGGTGGGCCGCTGGGGGCGCTGCGGCATCCCCTGGACGCCCCGCCGCTCGATCACCCGGACGAGCAGGTAGACCAGCACGGCGAAGATGAAGACGACCAGCAGGAACTTGAGCACGTCCCCAATGTATGCCTTGTGTGGTGACCGGGGGTGACGGCCTAGGCTGGCCGGGTGAAAGAGTTCGTCGTCTACACCGCCCTGCGCCTCGTCCTGTTCGTCGCGTCCCTGCTCATCGTCATCGGTGTCTGGGCGCTGCTGGCCGGCCAGGACAGCGTCCACTCCATCTGGTCCGTCGTGCTGGCCTTCATGCTGTCGGGCATCGCGTCGTACTACCTGCTCAACCGCCAGCGTGAGGCGTTCGCCCAGCGGGTCGAGCAGCGCGCGCGTCGCGCCACCCACGCCTTCGACGCGCGGCGTGGCGGCGAGGACTCGGACCCGGACTCGGACTCGGACTAGAGGCCGGGGACCCGCGTCAGAGGCCCTGCCAGGCCGGCTTGTGCTGCTGCGCGTGCCGGTAGTAGGCGACGTTCCGCAGCTCTGAGGCGGCTGCCTCGTCGACCACGACGGTGACGTGCGGGTGCAGCTGGATCACCGAGGCCGGGACGAACGACGAGACGGCGCCCTCCACCGCTGCGGCGACCACCGCGGCCTTCTTCGCCCCGAAGGCGAGCAGCACCAGGTGCCGGGCCTCGCGAATGGTGCCGAGTCCCTGGGTGATGCAGTGCATGGGCACCTCGTCGGGGGAGTCGAAGAACCGCGCGTTGTCGCGTCGGGTCTGCTCGGTGAGGGTCTTGACGCGGGTGCGCGACGCGAGCGACGAGCCGGGCTCGTTGAAGCCGAGGTGGCCGTCGACACCGATGCCGAGGAGCTGGAGGTCGATGCCGCCGGCTGCCGCGATGGCCCGCTCGTAGCGTGCGCCGGCCGTGCTGAGCGTCCCGGGATCGCCGGACGGTGCGTGCACGCGCGACGGGTCGAGCCCCAGTGGCAGGGTCACCTCGGAGTGGATGACGTGGTGGTAGCTGCGCGGGTCGTCGGGCGCCAGACCGACGTACTCGTCGAGCGCGAAGGCGCTCAGGCCGGCCAGGAGCCCGGAGCCGGCACCTGCCGCCAGCTCGCGGTAGACGGGGAGCGGGGTCGACCCCGTGGCCACGCCGAGCACGGCAGCCGGGGTGCGCTCGGCGAGCGCCGTGATCGCGTCGGCGACCAGCCGGCCCGCCACGTCGGCGTGCTGGACGATGATGACCTCGGTCATGGGACTTCACTTCCGTCTGGGGAGTCGTCTCCCGCCACGGTGAGCGAGAGCGAGCGGATGCCGCCGACGACCGGTGGCGGCAGCAGGAGCGGCCCGGCGCCGGGGGTGATCGTGCCGAGGACGCGGGGCTCCAGCGCGCCGGTGCCGCCGGGCACGGTCGCGGGCACGCCGTGCAGCGTGCACCAGCCGATGAGCGCGAACGCGATGGCCTCCTTGCTGTCGGCCGGAGCGCCGAGCTCGTCGGCGAGCACGATCTCGACCCCGGGCAGCGCGGCACGGAGCCCGGCGAGCATGAGCGGGTTGTGGCACCCGCCGCCGGAGACCGCGAGGAACCCGATGCCGGCGGCCGAGACGTCCCGGGCCACCGTGCGCACCGTGAGCTCGGTGAGGGTGCGCACGAGGTCGAGGACGGCGGTGGCCCGCCCCAGCCGGACGCCGGCAGCTCTGACGTAGTCGAGGTGGAAGTGCTCCTTCCCGGTGCTCTTCGGGGTCGGGAGGGCGTAGTACGGGTCGTCGAGGAGCAGCGCGAGCAGCGCCTCGTCCACCCGGCCGCGCGACGCGAGCCGGGCGTCCTGGTCGTAGCCGAGGTCGTCGAGCCGCTCCGCGACCACGACGGCGTCGACGAGGGCGTTGGCCGGACCGATGTCGTAGGCGACCAGCGCGTCGGCGCCGACGACCGTCATGTTGGCGATGCCGCCCAGGTTGAGTGCCGCTGAGACACCGGCGCGCCCGCGCAGCAGCAGGTCGTCGAGGAACGACACCAGGGGGGCACCGTGCCCCCCGGCGGTGATGTCGCGGATGCGGACGTCGGAGACCACCGGCACGCCGACCCGTTCCGCGATCCACGCCGGCTGGCCGATCTGCAGCGTGCCGAGGGCGCGGCCGCCGTCGACCCAGTGGTAGACCGTCTGGCCGTGGGAGCAGACGGCGTCGACGCCGCCGACCGCGGTCGCGGCCCGGGCTGCCGCGTCCGCGAACGCGTGGCCGATGAGGGTGTCGAGCTCGCAGACCTCCGCGAACGTCGTCGGCGCCGGCGGCAGGGCGGCCACCAGGCGCTCGCGGAGCCCGGCGGCGTACGGCGTGCTCGTTTCGTGCAGCACGCGCCCGGTGAGGTCGCCGTCGCGGCCCTCGAGCTCGACCACGGCGACGTCGATGCCGTCGTGGGAGGTCCCCGAGATCATGCCGAGGACCCGCACCGGGCCGGCCTTCGTCGGTGCCGTCACGGCACCAGGAGGAACACCACGACCAGGCCCGACCACCACAGCTGCGCGAGGCCGGTCTGGGCGAGGACGGGGATGAGGCCGGGGCCGGTGGCGCCGCCGAGCACGGCGCGCAGCGGCGGCGTCGCCACGACGAGGAACGCCAGCGCCAGCAGCACCCACCAGGTGGTCGCGACGGCGATGGCCACGATCGCGAACGCCGCGGCCAGCACCAGCAGGAGGTAGAGGTGGCGGGTTCGTTGCTCACCGATCCGGACGGCCAGGGTGCGCTTGCCGGACTCGGCGTCGGAGTGGATGTCGCGCAGGTTGTTGGCGACCAGGATCGCGCAGGCGAGGGCGCCCACGCCGACGCCGGCGTACAGGGCGGGCCACTGCCACGACTCGGTCTGGACGTACGTCGTGCCGACCACGGCGACCAGGCCGAAGAAGACGAACACCATGACCTCGCCCAGGCCGAGGTAGCCGTAGGGCTTCGAGCCCCCGGTGTAGAACCAGGCGGCGACGATGCAGACCAGACCGACCAGCACGAGCCACCAGGCCGTCGTCACCGCGAGCGCCAGCCCGGCGACCCCGGCGACCCCGAACGCCAAGAAGGCCGCGGACCTCACCGCGCGCGGGGTGGCCGTCGCGGAGCCGACCAGCCGCATCGGGCCGACGCGGGCGTCGTCGGTGCCGCGGATGCCGTCGGAGTAGTCGTTGGCGTAGTTGACGCCCACCTGCAGGGACAGGCTGACCACGAGCGCCAGCAGCGCCTTCCACCACACCAGCCCGTCGGCGTACGTCGCGACGCCGGTTCCCGCGAGCACGGGAGCGATGGCGGCGGGCAGGGTGCGCGGGCGCGCCCCGGCGATCCAGTCTGCGGTGGTGGTCACCGGGGTATCCAATCAGGCTGGCGCGGCCGTGCCGTCGCGGGACAGCCTGCGCCCGGCCGCACGGGACGAGCGACGGTTCTGCCACTGGGGCTAGCGTGCGTCGCGTGAGCTTCCTCCGTCCGCCCGACGACCCCGCTGCCGCGGTGGCCGCGCTGGCGCGATGGCTGGACGCCGCCGACCCGGAGCCGCTGCTGATCAGCACGTCGGGCTCGACCGGTGCGCCCAAGCGGGTGGTGCTCGGCCGTGATGCCGTCGTCGCCTCGGTGACCGCCTCCGCCCGCAGGCTCGGCCACTCCGGCCGCTGGGCGCTGGCCCTGCCCTCGTCGTACGTCGCGGGCGTGCAGGTCGTCGTACGGTCGCTCGTGGCCGGCTTCGACCCGGTGCTCGACGGCTGGGGTGCCGCGGAGCTCACCTCCCTCGTGCCGACCCAGCTGCACCGGCTGCTCGACTCGCCCGGCGACGTCGCGGCGCTGAGCGCGATGCACACCGTCCTGGTGGGCGGCGGCCCGATCGACCCGGCCCTGCGCGCCCGCGCCCGGGACGTCGGCGTGCACCTCGTCGCGACGTACGGCGCCAGCGAGACCGCCGGTGGCTGCGTGTACGACGGCCTGCCGCTGGACGGCGTCGCCCTGGCCCTCGGCGTCGACGCGCGCATCAGGATCGGCGGCCCCACCCTCTTCTCCGGGTACGACGGCGACCCGGGGCTGACCGCGGAGACGCTGGTCGACGGCTGGTACCTCACCAGTGACGCCGGCCGCCTCGACGAGGACGGCCGCCTGCAGGTGCTGGGTCGCATCGACGACGTGGTGATCAGCGGCGGGGTCAACGTGCCGCTGCCGGCGGTCGCCGCCCGGCTGCGTGCACATCCCGGGGTCGGGGCCAGCGAGGTCCTCGGCATCGACGACGCCGAGTGGGGCCAGCGGGTGGTGGCGTTCGTGACCGGGCCGCTCGGCCTCGACGAGGCCCGCGACTGGGTCTCGGCCGAGCACCCGCGCTCGTGGGCCCCCCGGCAGGTCGTCGTCCTCGAGGCCCTGCCGTTGCTCGCCAACGGCAAGGTCGACCGGCTCGCCCTCAGGAGGCTGGCATGAACGTCTTCTCGATCCCGATGCGCACCCGCTTCCGCGGGATCACCGAGCGCGAGGGGGTGCTGCTGCGCGGCGACGCCGGCTGGGGGGAGTGGAGCCCGTTCCTGGAGTACCCGCCCGAGGTCGCCGAGCCGTGGCTGCGCAGCGCCGAGGAGGCCGCCGCCGGCGACTGGCCCGCGCCCCTGCGCGACCGGGTGCCGGTCAACGTGACCGTCCCGGCCGTCGACGCCGAGCGCGCCCACGCCATCGTCGCCGCCGGCGGCTGCACGACCGCCAAGGTGAAGGTGGCCGAGCCCGGCCAGACCCTCGCCGACGACCTGGCCCGCGTCGAGGCGGTGCGCGCCGCCCTCGGCCCGGCCGGCCTGATCCGCATCGACGTCAACGGCCTCTGGTCGCTGGAGGAGGCCGTGTCGTCGATCCCCGTGCTCGACCGGGCCGCCGGCGGTCTGGAGTACGTCGAGCAGCCGTGCGCGGAGGTGGAGGACCTGGCCCGGGTCCGGCGCCGGGTCGACGTCCCCATCGCCGCCGACGAGTCCATCCGCCGCGCCGCCGACCCCTACCGGGTGCGCGACCTCGAAGCCGCCGACATCGCCGTGCTCAAGGTGCAGCCGCTCGGCGGGGTGCGGGCCTGCCTGCGGATCGCCGAGGACATCGGCCTCCCGGTCGTGGTCTCGTCGGCCCTCGAGACGTCCGTCGGCATCGCGGCCGGGGTCGCGCTCGCCGCGGCCCTGCCCACCCTCGACCACGCGTGCGGGCTGGCGACCGTGCAGCTGTTCCACGACGACGTGGCTGCCGACCCGCTCCTGCCGGTCGGCGGCTGGCTGCCCGTCGGGCTCCCGTCCGTCGACGACGAGGCGCTCACCCGCCTCACCGCCGCACCGGACCGGGTGGCGCACTGGGAGCGCCGGCTCGTCGAGGTGCGCGGCGTACGGCAGGATCGACGCCCATGACCGACCCGTCGACCCAGCTCGCCCGCGGCATCGTCGCCCGGCTGGTCACGGCCGGGGTGACCGACGTGGTGGTCGCGCCCGGGTCCCGGAACGCGCCGCTGTCCTTCGCCGCGTACGCCGCCGCCCAGGCCGGCCGGATCCGGCTGCACTCCCGGCTCGACGAGCGCTCGGCGGCGTTCCTCGCCCTCGGCCTGACCAAGGTCGGGGCCCGTGCTGCCGTCGTCTGCACGTCGGGCACGGCCGTCGCCAACCTGCACCCGGCGGTGCTCGAGGCCGCCCACGCGGCTGTCGACCTCGTCGTGGTCACCGCCGACCGCCCGGTCCGCCTGCGCGGCACCAACGCCAACCAGACCACCGACCAGGTCGGGGTCTTCGGGCCCCTGGTGGCGACCCAGGACCTGACCGGTGTCGACTTCGAGCTCCTCACCAACGGGCCGACGCACCTCAACGTGCACCTCGACGACCCGTTGCTCCCCGACGACGACGATCTCGGCTGGCTGCCCGAGGCACCGCCGGCTCGGGAACGCCGGTGGCCGGGCTACGGCGACGGCACCCCGATCCCGGCCGGACCCCGCACCGTCGTGGTGGCCGGCGACGACGCCGGGCCACCCGCCCGGGTGCTGGCCGAGCGGGCCGGCTGGCCGTTGCTCGCCGAACCGTCCAGCGGCTCGCGCACCGGCGCGAGCGCCCTGCGGTGCTACCGCCTGCTGCTCGACGGCGACCTCGGCGGACGCATCGAGCGGGTCGTCGTCTACGGCCACCCGACGCTGTCGCGACCGGTCACCCGGCTGCTCGGCCGCGCCGGTGTCGAGGTCTGGGCCCAGCGGGCCGCGGGGGCGTGGGTCCAGCGGCCGTTCGACGTGGACGTCGAGTTCGACGCGCTGGCCTGCGAGCCGGGGGAGTCCGGCTGGGTCGACGAGTGGCACGCCGCCGACGCCTCGGTCGCCGCGCAGCTCGACGCCCTGCTCGCCACCGAGCCCGACCTCACGCCGTACGAGGTGGCCGGTGCCGTCGCGAGCGCCCTGCCCCCGGGCGGGCTGCTCGTCGTGGGCGCCTCCAGCCCCATCCGCGACCTCGACCTGATGGTGCCGAGGTACGCCGTCGGCGCCCGGCGCAAGGTCATCGCCAACCGCGGCCTGGCCGGCATCGACGGCACCGTCTCCTCCGCGATCGGCGCGGCCCTCGGGCGCACGTCGGAGCGGACCTTCGCGCTGATGGGCGACGTGACGTTCCTGCACGACGCCGGCGGCCTGGTCATGGGCCCGGCCGAGCCGGTCCCGGACCTCACCATCGTGGTCGTCAACGACGACGGGGGCTCGATCTTCGCGATGCTCGAGCAGGGCGCACCGGCGTACTCCGCGGCCTACGAGCGCCTGTTCGGCACCCCGCACCACGTCGACCTGGCCGCCCTGTGCGCGGCCACCCGGACCCCGCACTGGCGGGTCGAGTCGCTGCCCGAGCTCGAGCAGGCCCTGGCCTCGCCCAACGGTGGCATCGAGGTCGTCGAGGTCCGGGTCCGGCGCGACAACCGGCGTGACCTGGACGCGCGGATCCGTGCGCTGGTGCCGGACTCGTGGTCGTGACCGCGCCCGGCATCGTCATCCGGCCCTACGACGACCGCTGGCCGGCCGAGTTCACCGTCGTGGAGCGGCTCCTGCGTGGCGCCCTGGGCGGGGCCGCCGTACGCATCGACCACATCGGCTCGACGTCGGTGCCGGGCCTGGCTGCCAAGGACGTCATCGACGTCCAGGTCGGCGTCGTCGACCTCGACGACCCGCGCCTCCTGCAGGCCTTCGAGCTGATCGGCGCAACTGCCACCGACATCACCACCGACCACGTGCCGCCCGGCAGCGACCCCGATCCCGCGCAGTGGGAGAAGCGCTACTTCCGTGCGCCGGCGTCGTGGCGGCGTACCCACCTGCACGTGCGGGCGACGGGACGAGCCAACCAGCGCTACGCCCTGCTCTTCCGCGACTACCTGCGCAGCTCCGCCGCTGCTGCCGGCGCCTACGCCCAGGTCAAGGTGGCGCTCGCCCGGCTGCATCCCGACGACGTCGACGCCTACTACGCCGTGAAGGACCCGGTGTGCGACCTGATCATCGACGCCGCCGAGCGCTGGGCGGCCGACGTCGGGTGGTCGCCGGAGCGGCTGGCAGAGTGGGACGCGTGAACGCACCCATCCAGCGCGCCGACATCGCCGTCATCGGCGGCACCGGCTTCTACTCCTTCCTCGACGACCCCAGCGAGCACCGCGTCGAGACGCCGTACGGCGAGCCCTCGGCCCCCGTCTCGATCGGGACCGTGGCCGGCAGGAGCGTGGCGTTCCTGCCCCGGCACGGGCCGCACCACGAGCACCCCCCGCACGCGATCAACTACCGCGCGAACATGTGGGCGCTGCGCTCGCTGGGGGTCCGTCAGGTCCTCGCCCCGTGTGCTGTCGGTGGGCTGAGCCCGCGCGTGCGGCCCGGCGACATCGTGGTGCCCGACCAGCTGGTCGACCGCACCCACCGACGCGTCTCGTCGTACGTCGAGACCGGCGCCGTCCACCTGCCGTTCGCCGATCCCTACTGCTCGGGTGTCAGCGCCGCGGTGACCGGCGCCGGCGCCGGCATCACCGCCGGCGGGACCATGGTCGTCATCGAGGGGCCGCGCTTCTCCACCCGCGCGGAGTCCCGTCACTACGCAGCGCAAGGCTGGGACCTGATCAACATGACCGGTGCGCCCGAGGCGATGCTGGCCCGCGAGATGCGCCAGTGCTACGCCGCGATGGCCCTGGTGACCGACATGGACGCCGGCGCCGAGTCGGGCTCGGGCGTCGGCCAGGCAGAGGTCTTCGCGATGTTCAAGCAGAACCTGGACCGGCTGGGTGGACTCCTCCGCACCGCCATCGAGGCGCTGCCCGACCCGGACGGGTGCACCTGCTCGACGTGGGCGGACGGTGTCGAGCTCACCTACCCGGTGCCGAGCTCGTGAAGGTCCTGCTCACCGGCTCCGCTGGCTTCATCGGCTCCGCGATCAGGGCCAGGCTCGACGCGGCCGGGGACGAGGTCGTGCCGGTCGACATCATGCTCGCCAACGCGCACGGCAGCGCCGAGGCGCCGCCCGGCACCCACACCCTCGACGTCCGCGAGGCCGCGGCCTCCGCCGAGTGGGCCGCGCTGCTGCGGGGCGTCGACGTGGTGTGTCATCAGTCCGCCCTCGTCGGTGCGGGGGTCGCGGTGTCCGACCTGCCGGAGTACGCCGGCCACAACGACCTCGGCACGGCCGCCCTGATGGCGGCGATGCACGAGGCCGGCGTCGGGCGCCTGGTGGTGGCGTCGTCGATGGTGGTCTACGGCGAGGGCCGCTACGCCTGCCCGACCCACGGCCCGCAGGTGCCCGGGCCGCGTGCGTTGGCTGCGCTCGATGCCGGTGACTTCGAGAACCACTGCCCGGCCTGCGACGCGCCGCTGACCTGGGAGCTGGTGGACGAGGACGCCCGCCTCGACCCGCGCAGCACCTACGCGGCGAGCAAGCTGGCCCAGGAGCACTACGCGTCCGCGTGGGTGCGGCAGGCCGGGTCCGCTGCCGTCGCACTGAGGTACCACAACGTCTACGGGCCGGGCATGCCGAAGGACACGCCGTACTCCGGGGTCGCGGCGATGTTCCGCTCCTCGCTCGAGCGCGGCGAGGCGCCGCAGGTCTACGAGGACGGCGGCCAGATGCGCGACTTCGTGCACGTCGACGACGTGGCCCGGGCCAACGTGCTGGCGCTGCGCGCCGTCGTCGACGCCGACGACTCGACGTACGCCGCCTACAACGTCTGCTCGGGGCAGCCCGTCTCGATCCTCGACGTGGCCAGGCAGGTCGCCGCGGGCACCGGCCGCGAGATCGAGCCCGAGGTCACCGGTGGCTACCGGCTCGGCGACGTCCGGCACATCGTGGCCTCGCCCGAGCTGGCGAGTGCGGCGCTCGGCTTCACCGCCGCGATCAGTCCGGTGGACGGGCTGCGGGAGTTCGCGACCGCGCCGCTGCGCGCCTGAGAGAGGGGCGGTCGAACGATCGACCACCGGCGGGACCGACGCTCACCAGCTCGTGTAGAGCAGGTGCTGCACGACCAGCGCGGTGGCGAGCTGGAGCGCCAACCCCCACCGCCGCCACTGAGCGGGGAGGGCGGCGAGGGAGATGGTCAGGTAGGGGACGAACGGCAGCCAGATCCGCTCGACCTCGGACTTGGACATTCTGGAGAGGTCGGCCGCGACGATGATCACGAGCGCGGCGCCGGCCAGCACTACGACCGTCCGGTCCGTACGTCGCCAGCGCGCGGCCGCGTGCGCGATGCCGGCACCCAGCAGTGGGCCGCCCGAGATGAGCAGCGCGCCGAGGTTGCCCCAGATCCAGTAGGACTGCGGACGTTCGGAGGCGACCCCGTCCCAGTAGCGGTCGACCAGCACCGGGTAGGCCTCCCACCACGCGAAGCCGGCGACCGCGAACGCCCCGGCCACCGCGACGGCCGCGAGGACGGCGGGGAGCAGCGGACGCCACGAGCGGCCGAGCAGCAGCACGGCGAGCGCCAGCAGGCCGAGCAGCGGCAGGCCGTAGGACAAGAACATGCACAACCCGAGCAGCAGGCCCGACGCCACGGCCCAGGCGAGCTGGTGCGACCCGCGCGACCGGGTCGCGTAGGCGAGCGTGGCCAGGCCCCAGGCCGCGACGGCGGCGAACATCGCGTCGGCCGAGACGGCCATGAAGACCGCGGCCGGCGTGAACACCAGGAACGGTGCGGCCTTCCGGGCGGTCGGCTCGGCGCCGAGGGTGCGCAGCGTCGAGAGCACCGCGAGCGAGGTGGTGGCGGCGACGGCCGTCACGACGAGCCCCGCGGCCAGGTCGCCACCGAGCCCGATTCGCACCAGGCCGACGAAGAACAGCAGCGCACCCGGCGGGTGGCCGGCGACGTGCGTGACCCAGTTGTCCTCGGCGGCGTAGGGGATCCGGTCGATGAAGGTGCTCAGCATCAGCCCCACGTCGTCGGTCGCCCGGGCCGTCTCGAGGTACTCGAACGGGTTGCCCAGCACCCGCGAGATGCCGTCCGGCCCGTCGACCCACGCCAGCGCGAGCAGCCACGCCAGCCCGGCGACGTACGACGCGAGCAGCAGGCCTCGCCACGACAGCCGTTCGGCCAGCCGGGGACCCCACCACCAGGCGGCCACGGCCAGGGCCACCACCAGCAGGCTCACCGCGCTGGTGCTCGGGTGCCAGAAGCCGTGCAGCGGCGGGAACTCGACGCGGTCGTCGCGACGGGTGACCACGTCCCAGCCGAACAGCGGCGGGATCGCGATCGAGGCCGCGAGCATCGCGAGCGCGGCCAGCATCCCGACGGCGGCGCCGCGGTGACGAAC
The DNA here is from genome assembly GCA_963807335.1 of uncultured Actinomycetota bacterium. Lineage (GTDB taxonomy): Bacteria > Actinomycetota > Actinomycetes > Propionibacteriales > Nocardioidaceae > Nocardioides. Next base: position 195,720 of record CAWEBT010000013.1, on the reverse strand, counting down.
CTGCATCGAGCTCAGGCCGGCAGACGGACGAGGAAGCGGCAGCCCGGCACGCCGGGCTCGTTGACGACCTCGACGACGCCGCGGTGCGCCTCGACGATGCCCTTCACGATCGCCAGCCCGAGACCGGCCCGGGCGGTGTGGGCGTCCGCGGGATCGGGCTCCGGGGTGCGCGCCGAGGCCCCGCGCCAGGCCACGTCGAACACTCGGGTGAGGTCCTCCTCGCGGATGCCGCCGCAGCCATCGGTGACGCTCAGCTCGACGCCGCCCACGACCGCGCGGCCGATGACCTGGACCACCCCGTCGGTCGGCGTGTGTCGGATGCCGTTCATGAGCAGGTTGGCGAGCACGCGGGAGAGTCCCTCCGGATCGGCGAGCACCTGGAGTCCGTGGTCGACGCTCCCGCCGAGCCGTACGCCGCGGGCCCGCGCCACCGGGTCGGCGCCGGCCAGCGCCTCGCTCACCAGGTCGCCCAGGGCGACCTCCTGAGGAGTCATGGTGAACACGCCGGCGTGCAGGCGGGACAGCTCGAAGAGGTCGTCGACCATGCGCACCATCCGGTCGACCTCGGCGCGGATCTGCCGGTGGTAGCGCGCCGGGTCGGGCGCCATGCCGTCCTCGAGCGCCTCGGTCATCGCCCGCATGCCGGCCAACGGTGTGCGCAGGTCGTGGCTCACCCACGACACCAGCTCGCGGCGAGAGCTCTCCAGCCTGGCCTCCCGGGCGCGGGACTCGTCGAGCCTGGCCACCGTGGTGGCCAGCTCCGCCGACAGCTCCTGGAACTCGCGCGGCCCGGTCGACGGGCGCACCGCCACGCCGGTGCCGACGCGGCGTACCTCCTCCTGCACGTCGCGCGACCAGCGCACCAGCGCCGCGCCGAGCACGAGCGCGACCAGGATCGAGCTCACCGCCGCAGCCACGCTGACGATCGTGACCACCTCGAGGTCGTGCGGCATGAGCAGCATCCGCTTGGCGGCGACCAGCACGCCGGCGAGCACCGACAGCACCGACACCGCCGCGATCAGGGCGAACTGCCACCGGACCGACGCGGTGCGCAGCAGCCAGCCGACGCCCAACCCCAGCACCCCACTGGTGACGGCGGCCACGAGCGCCACGAGGAGGATCTCGAGCTGGTCGCCGTTCATGACTTCTCCCATCGGTAGCCCACGCCCCACACCGTCACCAGGCGCACCGGGCTGGTGGGATCCTGCTCCACCTTCTCCCGGAGGCGGCGCACGTGCACGGTCACGGTCGAGTGGTCGCCCACGGTCCAGCCCCACACGTCGCGCAGCAGGTCGTCTCGCGAGAACGCCCGACCCGGGTTCGCCACGAGGTGTTGCAGCAGGTCGAACTCACGCCCCGTCAGCGGCAGGACGACGCCGCCCAGCGTCGCCTCGTGCCGCGCAGTGTCGATCAGCAGGTCGCCGTCGGCCAGCAGCACCGGAGCCTCCGGTGCGCTCCCGGTGCGTCGCAGGATCGAGTCGACGCGCAGCACCAGCTCGCGCGGGCTGAACGGCTTGGTGATGTAGTCGTCCGCGCCGAGCTCGAGCCCGATCACCCGGTCCTGCTCGCTGCCCAGGGCGGTCAGCATGACGATGGGCACGTCGCCGATCAGGCGGAGGCGCCGGCACACCTCGAGCCCGTCGATGCCGGGCATCATCAAGTCGAGCACCACCAGGTCGGCGGGGCGCTCCTCCATGACCTCGAGCGCGGTCTGGCCGTCGGCCGCCTCGGTCACCTCGTGCCCGGCTGCGCGGAGGTAGGAGACGACGACCTCGCGCACCGTCACGTCGTCCTCGACCACGAGCATCCTCGGCATCGTCAGCCCTTCTGCCGGTGGCGTCGTCGACGGTTCACGAGCACCTCGACCACCGCGACGGTCCCGACCACGAGCACTGCGAGGACCAGCCACCCGGCCCCGTAGTCGCGGTCCAGAAGCGTCGAGTTGTCGGCTCGCGCGCCGAAGCGCCCGAGCACCGGCACCGCTGCCACGGTGACCGTGCCGAGCACGACGAGTGTGATCGTCGCCGGCCGCCGAAGCGGCAGCGGCAGCAGTCGGCTGCCCACCAGCCCGAGCGCGATCAGCGCACCCGAGAGCAGGACGTCGTGCAGCAGCACCCCGGCAACGAGCCACACCGCCACGCTGCGCAGCTGGTCGAGGTCCTGGCGCGAGAGCAGCAACCACGCGCCGTACCCGCCGACGAGGGTGCCGAGGCCGATCAGGGCGATGCGGGTCCTCATGCGCCGCCCTCCAACCGGGTGACCCACTTGGTCTGGAGGACCCCGGGTCGGTTGGGCGCGATCAGCCGGCACGGGAAGCCGTGGTCGAGGGCCAGCGTCTCGCCGTTGAGCGTGAGGGCGAGCAGGGTGCGGTCGTCGCGGGCGAAGTTGGCAGGCAGCACGGTCCTCCGGAACGGTCCCGACTCCTGCAGCGACTCGACGCGCACGTCGCCGGACGGTGCGTCGACGAGAGCCAGCAGGTCACGGACGCGCACGCCGCCCCACGAGCCGCTGGCGCTCCAGCCCTCGACGCAGGCGATGGGGAGGGTCTCGGTGTGCTGGGGCAGGGCGAGGAGGTCGTCGCGGGTCAACGACACGGAGCGGTCGCCGGACACGACCTCCAGCCGGTACGACGCGCTGGTGGCGGTGGCGGTCACCTTGGCCGCGGCGGCGGACTTGTTGATCGGGATGCCCCCTGGGCCGTCACCGGAGCGGACGCCGAAGACGGACACCTCGCGCAGCAGCGGCACGGCGCTGCCGGCGGACGCGAGCACCGCCACGCCGCTGGCCACCCACGTCGTGCGCAGCAGGCCGCGCCGCGACAGCGCGCCGTCCTCGGTCGCGCTCGGGCGGTCGTGGGCGGTGTCGTCGACGTCGCCGGTCAGCGCGTCGCGGATGACCGGCAGCTTGACGGCGATGTGGACGACGAGGGACCCGATGGCGATCCAGGCGACCGCGTAGTGGGTGGTGCGGAACGAGAAGTCCCACGGGTACCACTGCGCGGAGTTCAGCAGGCCCGAGGCCAGCATGAAGACGGACGAGGCGACGAGCACACCGATGGAGGCGCGCTCGAGGGCGTGCACCAGCAGCAGGCGCACGTCACGCAACGGTGGCCGCTCGAAGAGCTTCGGCAGCACGCTCCACAGCTTGACCAGCAGCAGCGGGATCGCGGCGGTGCCGGTGGTCACGTGCAGGCCCTGGGTGACCCGGTAGCCCCACGACGGGCTGGTCGGGAACGGCACCGGCTGGCTGGGGTTCTGCGCGTAGTGGCTGATCAGCCCGGTGAGGAAGCAGATCCCGAAGCAGATGCCGAGCCACAGCCCGACCCGGGCCGCGACCTGGGGGCTGCGCAGCCGCGAGGTGAAGTGCTCCGGCGCCGGGAGCGGTGGCGCCCTCACGAGGCACCCTGGAGCACGACGACCCACCGGCCGTCGATGTCTTCGACCGAGGCGACGGCCAGCCCGGCCTCGGCGGCGGTGGCCTCGACCGCGTCGACGCCGAGGACCGACCACCGGAACGGGCGGCTGCGCTGCTCTCCGCTCTGCAGGGTGGCCCAGTGGGTGCTGGCGAGGACGCCGGGACCGGCCACCTCGACGACCAGCCGGCCGCGCGGGTCGACGACGCTGGCCAGCCGCCGCAGCAGCGCGACCGGGTCGCCGCCGATGCCGACGTTGCCGTCAGCGAGCAGCACTGTCTCCCAGCGACCCTCGCCGGGCAGCTCTTCGAACACGTCGCGGACGATGGCCGCACCGCCGCGCTGGAGCGTCTGCCCGACGGCCTCGTGCACCACGTCGATGCCGAGCACCACATGACCGCGCTCGGCCAGCTCGGCGGTCATCCGGCCCGGGCCGCAGCCGACGTCGAGCGTTGGCCCGATGCACAGGTCGAGCATCCGGTGGTCCCGGGCGTCGGCCGGCTGGGTCCAGGCGCCCACGGGCAGCGCGACCGGCTCCTCCCCGACACCGATGACGTGCGTCGGCTCGCCCTGCAGCGCCAGCGCGAAGACGGTGGAGAAGGGCACGTCGTTCATCGCTCACCCCAGGCTCGTGAGAATCGGCTGTCCGGTATCTGCGCGGCGACCCGGCGGGCGTCCGCCAGCGTGTCGACGTCGAGCAGGCTGCCCGCTTCGCGGACCGAGTGGCCGGCCGCTCGCAGCGCAGCCACGGTGTCCCGGCAGGTCGTCGGGGTCGACATGGGCACGCCCGCCAGCGCGCGCGCCACGTCGGGGTCGGTGCGGCCGAGGGCCCACCAGCCGCCGTCCTCGGCGGGCCCGACGACCGCGTCGTGGTCGGCCAGGCCGGCGGCGACCGCCCGCAGCGCGGCGACCGTCACCTGGGGGGTGTCCATGCCGATCTGCACGACTTCGCCATGACCGGCGTCGAGGTGCGCGTTGACCAGGCGCTCGGCGAACCCGTCGCCGCGCTGCCCGGTGACGTCCCAGCCCACGAGCAGGTCGCGCAGCTCGTCGGCGCGTACGCCGTCGCCGAGGTCGCCGGCCAGCGCCAGGTGGCGCTCGGCGCCGGCGGCGTTGCAGGTCTCGATGGTGTCGGCGAGCGCGGCAGCGGCCACGTCGGCGGCCACGTCGTCGCCGATGTGCGCACCCAACCGGGTCTTGGCCCGGCCCGGTACGGGCGCCTTGGCCACCAGCAGGATCTTCATCGGTGCAGCACCTTCCAGAAGTCGCGTGCGGTGCGGGCAGTGCCCCGCACCGACCCGGAGACCTTCGACCGGGTGCCCTCGGCGCGCGGGTGGTAGCTGACGTCGCGCTCCTCGAACCGCCAGCCCGCCAACGTCGCCTTCTGGAGCAGCTCCACCGGGTAGCCGAACCGGCGGTCCTGCACGTCGAGCTCCAGCAGGGCCTCGCGACGGCACACCCTCATCGGCGCGATGTCGTGGGCAGCCATCCGGATCCGGCGCCGCAGCCACGCGACGATGATCGAGTTGCCGACCCGGGCGTGCCAGGGCCAAACGCCGGAGGAGACGGGACGACGGCGGCCGACCGCGATGTCGGCCCGGCCCTCCGCCACGGCGGCCACCATCGGCACCAGCTCGTGCGGGTCGAACGACCCGTCGCCGTCCATGAAGGCCACGTGGTCGGCGGTCGCGGCCAGCAGGCCGGCATGCACGGCCGCGCCGTACCCGGGCCGGGACTCGGTGACCACCAGGGCACCGAGGTCGCGGGCGACGGCGGCGGTGTCGTCGCTGGAGCCGTTGTCGACGACGATGACGGAGAAGCCGGCCGGCACCCGCGGCAGCAGCAGGCGCAGCGCCGGCCCCTCGTCGCGGCAGGGCAGGATCAGGTCGGTCGTCACGGGGTACAACCTAGGTGTCCGGGACGGCCGGTCGGGTGCCCGCCGCTTACGAAGCGGTGACGTGCTGACGTGTCGTGTGGGCATCATGGGGGCATGGCCACCCGCGACCCGGTCCGCAGCCGCGATCGGGCAAGCCTGATCAAGCGGGCGCGAGCCGGAGCCCGCATCGTCGTGCCATGAGCGTCGCCACCGACACCTTCGCCGGATTCGTCGACCACCTGACCGAGGCTCTCGCCTCGGTCGGTGACGACGACCTGGCCAGCGCGCCGGGACACGAGTGGGCCGCACGCCTGGGCTTCTCGCGCTTCCACTTCGATCGGATGATCCGGTCGGTCGCGGGGGAGCCACCGGCGGCGTTCCGCCGCCGCATCCTCCTCGAGCGGGCGGCGTACCGGATGATCACCACCTCCGCTCCGCTGATCGACATCGCCGTCGAGGCCGGCTACGCCTCGCACGAGGCGTTCACCCGGGCGTTCACCAAGGCGTACGCCGTGCCGCCCGCCACCTGGCGCCGGCGGCCGGGACACATCCAGATCGAGGCGCCGAGCGACGTCCACTTCCATCCACCCGGCAGCCTGCGGCTGCCCGCGCGAGACGAGGTCACCGCCATGGACCTGATGACCAAGATGGTCGAGCACCACATCTGGCTGACCGGCCAGATGATCCGGCTGGCCGAGCGCCTCAGCGACGCCCAGCTCGACGAGCCGATCGTGGTGAGCGTCGACGACGACGAGCAGACGATCCGGTCGCTGCTGTCGCGGCTGGTCGGGCAGCTGGGCATGTGGAACGCGGCGATGGCGACGCGCGAGTACGACTGGTCGGTGGAGCACCACGAGTCGCTGTCGTCGCTGCGGCAGCGGCTGGCCGACGAGGGCCCGACGTACCTCGCCCACGTCCGCGAGGTGGTCGACTCCGCGCGGCTCGACGACACCTTCGTCGACGCGCTCTGCGAGCCCGCGACCGTGTTCACCTACGGCGGGATGATCGCGCACGTCCTGACCTTCGCCGCCCACCGGCGCACCCTCGTCGTGCTGGCGTTCGAGAGGCACGGGGTCGGGGAGCTCGGCTGGGGAGACCCGATGTTGTGGGTGGCTGGGCCCGCCTGACGCTCGGGGATGGGCGAGCAGTGTCGGGACCACCAGCATCGGTCACACTGACCCCGTGGAGATCGCCTTCTTGATCGTGGCGCTGGCCGTCGTCGTCCTGACCGGGACGGCGGTCGCCAGTCGGCTCCCGGTCCCGGCGCCCCTGCTGCTGATCGCTGTGGGTGTCACCGGGTCCTTCCTGCCGATGCTGCCCGAGATCCAGCTCGGTCATGACGTGGTGCTGCTGGGGCTGCTCCCGCCGCTGCTCTACGCCGCCGCCGTGCAGACCTCGCTCGTCGACTTCAACGCCAACCGCCGCGCGATCGCGCTGCTCTCGGTCGGGCTCGTGGTCTTCACCACGCTCGGTGTCGCCGTCCTGGTCCACGCGCTGCTGCCCAACGTGAGCTGGTGGGCCTCCCTCGCCATCGGCGCGGTCGTCGCGCCCCCGGACGCGGTCGCTGCGACCGCGATCGGCCGCACCATCGGGCTGCCGCGGCGGATCGTCACCATCCTCGAGGGCGAGTCCCTGATGAACGACGCGACCGCCCTGGTGGCGCTGCGGACCGCGATCGCGGCCGGCGCGGGCGGGGTGACCGCGTTCCAGGTGGGCACCGACTTCGTGATCGCGGCGGTCGGTGGCGGGGCCATCGGGCTGGCCGTCTTCATGATCGTGGCACGGGTCCGCACCAAGGTCTCCGATCCGGTGCTCGACACCGCCATCTCGTTCGTGGTGCCGTTCGCCGCCTACATCAGCGCCGAGCGCGTGCATGCCTCCGGCGTCATCGCCGTGGTCGTCGCCGGCCTGCTCCTAGGGCACAAGGCGCCCATCATCCAGACCGCGCAGAGCCGGATCGCCGAGCGGATGAACTGGCGGACCGTCGCCTTCATGCTCGAGAACGCGGTGTTCCTGCTGATCGGTCTGCAGGCTCGCTGGATCTTCGACGACGTGGATGCCAGTGCCATCTCCTGGGCTCGGGTGGCGCTGATCTGCGGGGCCACGCTCGCGGCCGTGATCGTGCTGCGGCTGGTCTGGGTCTTCCCGGCGCGCTACCTGCTCGTGCGGCCCGGGGCCGACGAGACCGGCAACCGGCCACCGTGGACCTACACCTTCATCCTCGGCTGGGCGGGCATGCGGGGCGTGGTGACCCTGGCGGCCGCCTTCGTCATCCCCGAGGAGGTCGAGCACCGCGAGGTGCTCCTCATCGTCGCTTTCACCGTCGTCGCCGGCACGTTGTTCATCCAGGGCCTGTCGCTGCCGTGGCTGGCGCGGCGCCTGAACGTCCCCTCGCCGGACCCCGCCTCCGACGCGCTGGCGCGGGCGACCCTGCTTCAGCAGGCGTCCAAGGCCGGGTTCGAGAAGCTCGAGCACCTCGAGTACGACGACCCGCACGAAGTCGTCGCCCTGATCCGCCAGCGCGTCGACCAGCGCAACTTCTCGGCCTGGGAGCGGCTCTCCACCGTGGCCGACGCGGAGACCCCGAGCGAGCTCTACGCGCGCGTCCGGCTGGAGATGATCGATGCCGAGCGGGCCCGCGTGCTGGAGATCCGATCCGGCGGCACGGTCGCCTCGGAGGTGGTCTCGGAGGTCCTGGCGATGCTCGACATCGAGGAGTCGATGCTGGACGTCGCCACCGAGTCGCGCAACCTGCTCAAGGGCGCGCAGAGCGGCGGCATCCACGCCGAGGAGTGCGCCGAGCTCACGGCGTACCCGCCGGCGGAGACCGAGCCGGAGCCGGTCTGCGCCCAGTGCGTCGCCGACGGGGCGACCTGGGTGGCGCTGCGCCAGTGCCTGGAGTGCGGTCAGGTCGGCTGCTGCGACTCCTCGCCCGCCCAGCACGCCAGTCGTCACTTCGACGACGCCCGACACCCGGTGGTGCAGACCGCGGAGCCCGGGGAGAACTGGCGCTGGTGCTACGTGCACCACCAGACCGCCTGACCACCGCCCGGGCGCCCTCGCAAATGCAGCATCGCGCCGCACCCGAGGGTGCGACGCGATGCCGGATGTTGCGGAGGCTGAGCCCGGGGCTCAGGACTGCCAGATGCGCACCCAGTCGACGTACGAGTGCTGGGGGAGCTTCTTGTCGCTGCCGAGGTTCGGGATCTCGTAGTCCGAGCTGAGCAGGGACAGGATCGGGAACTCGGGCTGGTTGGAGACGCCCTTCTTGCTGCGGTAGGTCTCCTTGCCGTCGATGCGGAAGATGTACGCGCTGGGCGTCCACTCGACCGAGAAGACGTGGTAGGCCTTGAACCAGTCGTCCTTCTTCTTCGCGAGGAAGGAGTCGGAGTCCTTGATCCAGTTGCCCGTCTTGACCAGCTTGTTCTTGCTGTCGCGGTGGTAGGTGAAGCTGGTGAGGCCGCCTTGCGCGGCACCCTTGCCGAAGTACTCGATGACGTCGATCTCCGCGCCACCCGGCACGTCGGTGTCGGGCTGCAGCCAGAAGCTGGCGTGCTGGCCGCGCATCTTCTGGAACTTCATCCGCGCGGCTGCGACGCCGTACTTGAAGCTGACCTTGTCCTCGGTGGAGATGTGGCCGTTGAGGCGGTACGCGTACTTGCCGAGCACCTTGCCCTCCTGCTTCGCGGTGCAGGTGTCGTTGCGGTACGGGTCCTTGATGACGCTGAGGCGCACGGCGCCGCCGGCCACGCGGACGGCCTCGGGGCCGCCCCGGGAGCAGGCGCGGAAGCCCTCAGGGTTGTAGCCGGGGATGCGGTGCGACCACTGGTCGCCCAGCGTCGAGCCGTCGAACCCGTCGGTGAACATCGGCGCCAGCCACTTGGCGTTGCTCACCGACTTGGAGGTGACCTTGCCGACCTTCGCGCGGAGCTGGACCGGCTTGCCGCCGCGGGTCGCGGAGGTGCTGAACTGCGCCAGGCCCTTGCGGTTGGTGGTGGCCTTGCCGGCCTTCTTCCACTTCGAGCCGGCCTTGACCTGCAGCAGCACCTTGGTGCCCTTGCGGACGCGCTTCACCTTGACGGCGACGGCGGCCTTGGCCGAGTTGGGGTTGGCGACCTTCTTGCCGTACTGCGAGATCTGCGGCAGCACCTGGATGGAGATGCGCGTCTTGGCCTTCTTGACGACGGCCTTGGTGGAGAGAGACGAGGCGGGGGCCTGCGTCTGGGAGTTGGCTTGGGTGGCCAGGAGCAGGGAGGCGGGCATCAGCAATGCGGCCATGCTCCCGACGATGAGTCGGCGTCCAGACATGAATGAGTCCTGTTCGGGCGTTTGGGTGATGGTCAGGCCGCCAGCCCCAAGAAAGGTGGCGGCGACTCGTCCAGAGTAGCCGCCGATCTCCATTCCATCTGCTTCAACGGTAAAGACGGGGCGTGTTCACGAGCGCACCGGGCGATCGACGTGGCGGACCATCCGGACCTCCCAGACGCCGAGCTCGTCGAACCTCTTGCGTGCCCCGTCCCACGCGAAGCCGTGGCGGACGTAGAAGTCCCGGGCACGTACGTTCTCCTCCAGCACCCACAGCGATGCGGACTCCCCGCGCAGCTCCTCGGCGAGCAGGAGACGCCCCACGCCCCTGCCCCACTCGGCCTCGGCGACGTACAACGCGTACAGCTCCCGTGTCGCCGGCCGGTCGGAGTCCCGGCTCGGCCCCGAGGAGGAGAAGCCGATGGGTACGCCGCCGCGCAGCGCGATCAGCCGCTTGCGGCCGTTCTCGATCTGGGTCCGCCAGTTGTCCTCGGACCGCCCGAGGTCGAGCTGCGTCTCGAGCAGGGCTTCCCCGACGATCGAGGAGTAGGCCTCGCGCCAGCACTGCCGGTGGAGCAGCGCGAGCGCCGTCACGTCGTCCAGCGTCGCGAGTCGCAGGCTGACGCCCGGCGGTGGCACATGCATGCGCACCAGGGTTGCAGACGCCTACGGTGGACCATGCTGATCACCAAGCTCGGCCACTCCTGCGTGCGCGTCGTCCACGCCGGCCGCTCGGTGGTGCTGGACCCCGGCGCGTTCACCGGGCCAGGAGCCACCGACGGCGCCGACGGGGTGCTCATCACCCACGAGCACCCCGACCACTACCTGCCGGCCCACCTCCGCGCCTGCGATGCGCCGATCTTCACCATCGAGGCGGTGGCGGCGCGGATCCGGGAGGAGGCCCCCGACCTGCTCGAGCGGGTGATCGTCGTGTCGCCCGGTGAGCGGTTCGAGGTGGCCGGCGTCCCGGTGCGAGCGGTGGGCGAGCTGCACGCGGTCATCCACCCCGACCTGCCGCGGTTCTCCAACTCCGGCTACGTGCTGACGCTCGGCGACCAGCGGGTCTACCACCCGGGCGACGCGCTCACCCCGCCCGGCGAGGAGGTCGACGTGCTCTGCGCGCCGATCTGCGCGCCGTGGCAGAAGGTCTCGGAGGCGATCGACTTCGCCCTGGCGGTGGGGGCGCCGCGCAACCTCGCCATCCACGACAAGGTCTACTCAGCGGTCGGCCTCAGCGTCCTCGACACCCACCTCGGCCGCTTCCTGGGCGAGGCCGGCCTGGAGTACGCCCGGCCCGAGGACGGCCAGGACCTGCCCGGCTAGCCCGTCGGCTCAGCCGGTGGTGAGGGCGTCGCGCACAGGGACGAGCTTGGCCTGCGACTCGGCCAGCTCGGCCTCGGGGTCGGAGTCCCCGACGATGCCGCAGCCGGCGAACAGCCGCACCGTGTCCCCGTCCAGCAGGGCCGAGCGCAGCGCGATGCCCCACTCGCCGTCGCCGGTGGCGTCCATCCAGCCCACCGCGCCCGCGTAGCGACCGCGGTCCATCCCCTCGATCTCGCAGATGAGCGCGACGGCGGCCATGGTGGGGGTGCCGCCGACGGCAGCCGACGGGTGCAGGGCCTCGGCCAGCCGGAGGCTCGACGTGGTGTCGGCGTCCTGGGCGACCCCGGCGACGTCCGTGGCCAGGTGCATGACGTTGGGAAGGTGGAGCACGAACGGCGTCTCGGGCACGTTCATCGACGTGCAGTGCGGGTCGAGTGCGTCGGCGACCGAGCGGACGGCGTACTCGTGCTCCTCGAGGTCCTTGCTGCTGCGGGCCAACGTGGCGGCCAGCGCCAGGTCGCGGTCGTCGTGACCGGTGCGGCGGATGGTGCCGGCGAGGACTCGCGAGGTGACCAGTCCGCGCTCGCGTCGGACGAGCATCTCGGGGGTGGCGCCGAAGAGGCCGTCGACGTGGAACGTCCAGCACATCGGGTAGTCGGTGGCGAGCCGGCGCAGCGGCCAGCGCACGTCGATCGGCCCGTTGGCGGTCGCGACGAGGTCGCGCGCGAGCACGACCTTCTCGAGGTCGCCGCGGTTGATGCGGGCCACGGCGTCCGCGACCACGCTCATCCACTGCTCGCCGTTGAGCGCGCCGTCGGCGAAGCTCACGCCGTCCGGCGCGGCAGCACCCTCGACGGCGGCGAAGGGGTCGAGGTCGGCCGGACCGACCGTCGTCAGCCAGGTCGTCTCGCCGCGCCGCCCGAACACGACCTGCGGCACGGTGAGCACCGAGTCACCCGGCTCGTCGGCGAACGCGAAGGAGCCGAAGCAGACCATCCCGGAGCCGGGCTCGCCGACCTCGTCGGTCACCCGCGCCCGGCCAACCTGCTCGCTCCACCACTTGTCGGCATCGGCGAAGCGGGTCGGGCCGGAGGTGCGGATCCGCGCCGCGGTGCCCCAGCCGACCAGGCCCTCGCCCCTGCGCAGCCAGGTGCAGACGTCGCCGGCGGGCAGCCGGTCGAGCAGCTCGGACACCGATTCGGAGTCGATCCGGACGGTGCGTACGACGAGTGGCTCTGCCGCCGGGTCGCCGGGAACGCCGGGGGTCGCACTGCTCGTCACGAGGGCAGAGCCTACGCCGCGCCCCGTGACGTCCGGCCGGGTCTCCCGGTCACGACCGGTAGACGATCACCCGGTCGCCGATCCGAACCTGGTCGAACAGCCGGGCGACGCCGTCGTAGTCGCGCACGTTGACGCACCCGTGGGAGGCGCCGGCATAGCCGTTGGCCGCGAAGTCGGGCGAGTAGTGGACAGCCTGCCCGCCGGAGAAGAACATCGCGAACGGCATCGAGGTGTCGTACAGGCTGGAGACGTGGTCGCGCGACTTGGAGAACACCGAGAACGCGCCCTCCCGCGTCGGCAGCTCGTCCGAGCCGAACCGCACCTCGAAGCCGTCCTGCACCTTGCCGTCGGTCACCCAGCGCAGGGTCTGCGAGCTCTTGTCGATGCACAGCACCCGTCCGGTCCGGCAGCGCGGGTCGAGGGCGGCCGGCTTGGGCTCGATGTTGTGCATCTGCTCGTAGGTCGGTGTGTAGGTCATCGCGACGAGCCGGTCGTAGGTGCGCTGGTCGACCTCGCCGGTGACCGGGATCTCGCGCTTGGCCTGGAACCCGCGCACCGCCTCGACCGTCGCGTCGTCGTAGCTGCCGCTCACGTCGCCGAACAGCCACGCGATCTGCTTGAGCCGGGCCTGGACGGCGCGCACCTCCTCGCCCTTGGCGCCGGCGGCGTACAGCGCCGGGCCGGGCTTCAGCACGTTGAACAGCTGGTCGTGCGTCGGCGGCTCGCTCATCGCCGTCAGCCGCTTCCAGGTCTTCTCGTCGACCTGGCCGGTGGCCTCGAAGCCGCGCTTGGTCTGGAAGCCGCGCACCGCCTCACGGGTCGCCCCGTCGTACCTGCCGGTCGTCAGCTCGGGCCACCACGCCAGCTGGAACAGCCGGTGCTGCAGCTCGCGCACCTGCTCGCCGCGGTCTCCCTGCGACAGCACGAGCTCCGGCGGAGCCGGCTCGGAGGGCTCGAGCGTCGGGGTGGTCGGCCCAGTGGGCTCGCCAGTGGGCTCGCCGGTCGGCTCGCTCGGGCCGGGCGTGGGGGTGGGGGCGACGGTGCTGGCGGAGGCCGGCTCCGCCTGGCGGTCGGCGTACCAGCGCACCGCGTAGGTCGTGCCGATCGTGGTGGCAGCGAGCACCGCCATCGTCAGCACGATCAGCGTCAGGGCTCGCAGCGCCTTCATCGTCTACTCCTGTCCATCCGGTGCGTCGTCGAGGTCGAGACCTCGCGTTCAGTCTCAACGAGGAGGACGCATCGACCGGGCATTTGGTTGCCAGGGCGTTTGCCGGCGCTGCCGGGCATTGCTGGGCGCTGCCGGCCGGTCGACGCCGTGGGTGACGTCGTAGGCTCCGTGCGTGGCTCGCGCAGAACTGGACAAGAAACCGACCGACGTACGTCGCATGTTCGACGCCGTCGCCAAGCGCTACGACGTCACCAATGACGTGCTCTCGCTCGGCCAGGACCGGCGGTGGCGCCGCGACGTGATCGACGCCGTCGCCCCCGAGCGGGGGGACCTGGTCCTGGACCTGGCCGCCGGCACCGGCACGTCGAGCCAGCCGTTCGCCGACGAGGGCGCCTACGTGGTGCCGTGCGACTTCTCGCTCGGCATGCTCCAGGTCGGCAAGTCCGCGCGCCCCGCCCTGCCGTTCACCGCCGGCGACGGCACCCTGCTGCCGTTCGCCGACGACACCTTCGACGCGGTGACCATCTCGTTCGGCCTGCGCAACATCGTGGACCCGCTGGCCGGGCTCCGGGAGATGCGTCGGGTGACGCGCCCCGGCGGCAAGCTGGTCGTGTGCGAGTTCAGCCACCCGACCTGGGCGCCGTTTCGCACCGTCTACATCGAGTACCTGATGAAGGCGCTGCCCCCGGTCGCCCGCGCCGTCTCCTCCAGCCCCGACGCCTACGTCTACCTGGCCGAGTCGATCCGCGCCTGGCCCGACCAGGCCGGCCTCGCCGGCCTCATCGCCGAGGCCGGCTGGCAGGAGCCCGGCTGGCGCAACCTGACCGGCGGGGTGGTCGCGCTGCACCGCGCGACCGCCTGAGCGGGCAGGGTGGTCCCCCTCCGGACGGCGAAGTGAGAGGACAATTACGCAACACGATCATTGGCTAAATGCGCAGGTCAGCGGGCCGTTCCCGAGCGCGGGACCCCGGGATGACGGAACTGGGACCGCCCCCTAGACTGTGCGCTGCGCCACTCGTGAAGACTTTCACAAGGTCACATGACCCGGGTCTCAGTCGAGGGCTGTACGACGGAAGGGAACGCACGGCATGGAGCTCTACACGCCAGTCCTGGCGTTGGCCCTCCTCGCGGCGGGCTTCGCGATCTTCTCGGTGATCATGAGCGCGTTCATCGGGCCAAAGCGCTACAACCGGGCCAAGCTCGACTCCTACGAGTGCGGCATCGAACCGACGCCGCAGCCCGTCGGCGGCGGCCGCTTCCCGGTGAAGTACTACATCACCGCGATGCTCTTCATCGTCTTCGACATCGAGATCATCTTCTTGTACCCGTGGGCGGTCCACTTCGACGCGATGGGGGTCTTCGGTCTCGTCGAGATGGTCGTCTTCATCGCCACGGTGTTCGTGGCCTACGTCTACGTGTGGCGCCGCGGCGGATTGGAATGGGACTGACGTGGGAATCGAAGAGAAGCTGCCCAGTGGCGTACTCCTGACCACGGTCGAGGGTGTCGCCGGCTACATGCGCAAGGCCTCCTTCTGGCCGGCAACCTTCGGGCTGGCCTGCTGCGCCATCGAGATGATGACGTCCGGCGGTCCCAAGTACGACCTGGCCCGCTTCGGCATGGAGGTCTTCCGGGCCAGCCCGCGCCAGGCCGACCTGATGATCGTCGCCGGCCGGGTGAGCCAGAAGATGGCGCCCGTCCTGCGTCAGATCTACGACCAGATGGCCGAGCCCAAGTACGTCCTCGCCATGGGTGTCTGCGCGAGCTCGGGCGGCATGTTCAACAACTACGCGATCGTCCAGGGCGTCGACCACGTCGTCCCCGTCGACATGTACCTCCCCGGTTGCCCTCCGCGCCCCGAGATGCTGATCGACGCGATCCTCAAGCTCCACGACAAGGTGCAGGCCACCAAGCTCGGCGTCAACCGCCTGGCCGAGATCGAGGAGCTCGAGACCGCAGCCCTCACGGCGCTGCCGACCTCGCAGATGAAGGGCCTGCTCCGTTGAGCGACGACGCGAAGGACCGCGCCAAGGACGACAAGACGCCTGACGAGCAGGCCGTTGCCGTCGTCCCCACCAAGGACGCGCCGACCGTCGCCCAGGACGGCGCGCAGAGGAGCCCGGCCCGTGCGGACCGCACGCCGCTCCCGGCCGACGCCACCGTCGAGCAGGCCGTCGGCGTGCGCCACGGCATGTTCGGCACCGCCGGCACCGGTGACACCAGCGGCTACGGCGGGCTGGTCGCCCCGATCGTCTACCCCGGCTCGACCCAGCGTCCGTACGGCGGCTGGTTCGACGAGGTCGCCGACGCCCTCGAGGCCCGGTTGCGCCAGACCGACCTCGACACCGCCATCGAGCGGGTCGTCGTGCACCGCGGCGAGATCACCTTCCACATCCGCCGCGAGGACCTCGCCTTCGTCGCGCAGATGCTGCGCGACGACGACGCGCTGCGCTTCGAGTTCTGCGCCGGCGTCAGCGGCGTGCACTACCCCGACGACGCCGGCCGCGAGCTGCACGCGGTCTACCACCTGCTCTCGATGACCCACAACCGCCGGATCCGGCTCGAGGTCAGCGCGCCCGACTCCGACCCCCACATCCCGTCGCTGGTGAGCATCTACCCCACCAACGACTGGCACGAGCGCGAGACGTGGGACATGTTCGGCATCGTCTTCGACGGCCACCCCGCGCTTACGCGCATCCTCATGCCCGACGACTGGCCCGGGCACCCGCAGCGCAAGGACTACCCCTTGGGCGGCATTCCCGTGGAGTACAAGGGCGGCAGCATCCCGCCGCCCGACCAGCGGAGGTCTTACAACTGATGACGAACGAAGATCTGTACGCCGACCCGTCGGAGACCAGCCAGGGCAAGGTGTTCACCGTCACCGGGCAGGACTGGGACTCCATCACCCAGGGCCTCGGCGACACCGCCGAGGAGCGCGTGGTGGTCAACATGGGCCCCCAGCACCCCTCGACCCACGGCGTGCTCCGGCTGATCCTCGAGCTCGAGGGCGAGACGGTCACCGAGGCCCGCTGCGGCATCGGCTACCTCCACACCGGCATCGAGAAGAACATGGAGTACCGCACCTGGGTGCAGGGCACCACGTTCTGCACGCGGATGGACTACCTCTCGCCGTTCTACAACGAGATGACCTACGCCCTCGGCGTGGAACGACTCCTCGACATCGAGGACGACATCCCCGAGAAGGCCCAGGTCATGCGGGTCCTGCTCATGGAGCTGAACCGCATCTCGTCCCACCTGGTCTGCATCGCCACCGGCGGCATGGAGATCGGCGCGCTGACCGTGATGACGATCGGGTTCCGCGAGCGCGAGCTCGTGCTCGACCTCTTCGAGCTGATCACCGGCCTGCGGATGAACCACGCGTTCATCCGTCCCGGCGGCGTCGCCCAGGACCTCCCGCCCGGCGCGCTCGACGAGATCCGCGACTTCGTCGTGCTGATGAGGAAGCGCCTGCCCGAGTACGCCGCCCTCTGCAACGCCAACCCGATCTTCAAGGCCCGCCTCGAGGGCGTCGGTCACCTCGACCTCGCCGGCTGCCTGGCGCTCGGCCTCTCCGGCCCCCCGGTGCGCGCCACCGGCTACGCCTGGGACCTCCGCAAGACCGAGCCGTACTCCGGCTACGAGACCTACGACTTCGACGTGCAGACGTGGGACACCTCCGACGCCTACGGGCGCTTCCGGGTCCGCCTGAACGAGATGCACGAGTCGCTCAAGATCGTCGAGCAGGCCGTCGAGCGCCTCTCCGGCCTCGAGGGCTCGCCGGTCATGGTCGGCGACAAGAAGATCGCCTGGCCCAGCCAGCTCGCGATCGGCAGCGACGGCATGGGCAACAGCCTCGACCACATCAAGCACATCATGGGCGAGTCCATGGAGGCGCTGATCCACCACTTCAAGCTGGTGACCGAGGGCTTCCGCGTGCCTGCCGGGCAGGCCTACGTGCCGGTCGAGTCGCCGCGTGGCGAGCTCGGCGCGCACGTCGTCTCCGACGGCGGCACCCGCCCGTTCCGCGCGCACTTCCGCGACCCGTCGTTCACCAACCTCCAGGCCACCAGTGTGATGAGTGAAGGCGGCATGGTGGCCGACGTGATCGTGGCGATCGCGTCCCTCGACCCCGTAATGGGAGGCGTTGACCGATGACCGCGACCGAGGGCGTCCTCGACGAGACGACGTACGCCGAGCTCCAGGAGATCGCGGCCCGCTACCCGCAGAAGCGGTCGGGACTGCTGCCGATGCTGCACCTCGTGCAGTCGGTGGCCGGGCGCATCACGCCCGCCGGGATCGAGGCCTGCGCCGAGATCCTCGAGATCACCGCGGCCGAGGTCAGCGGTGTCGCGACGTTCTACACGATGTACAAGCGCAAGCCGGTCGGCGACTACCACGTCGGCGTCTGCACCAACACGCTGTGCGCGGTGATGGGCGGCGACGTCATCTTCGAGCGGCTCAAGGAGCACCTCGACGTCGGCAACGACGAGACCACCCTGGATGACGGGGCCGGCAGGACCATCACCCTCGAGCACGTCGAGTGCAACGCGGCCTGCGACTACGCGCCGGTGGTGATGGTCAACTGGGAGTTCATGGACAACCAGACGCCGGAGTCCGCCACGGCGCTGGTCGACGACCTGCGCGCCGGCGTGGAGGTCCACTCCACCCGCGGGCCCAAGCTCTGCACCTGGCGCGAGGCCGAGCGCGTCCTCGCCGGCTTCCCCGACGGCCTCGCCGACGAGGGTCCAGCTGCCGGACCGGCGTCGCTGGTCGGCCTGGCCATCGCGCGCGAGAAGGGCTGGACGGCACCCGACCCGGCCGACACGCAGGAAGGCGGCTCCAAGTGACCGACGTACTCACTCCGGTCCTGACCGACAACTGGGACGCCGAACGCAGCTGGACCCTCTCCTCCTACGAGGAGCAGGGCGGCTACTCGGCCCTGAAGAAGGCGCTCGCGATGGCGCCCGACGACATCATCACCGCCGTCAAGGACTCCGGCCTGCGGGGCCGGGGCGGCGCCGGCTTCCCCACCGGCATGAAGTGGGGCTTCATCCCGCAGGACAACCCCAAGCCCAAGTACCTCGTGGTCAACGCCGACGAGTCCGAGCCGGGCACCTGCAAGGACATCCCGCTCATGATGGCCAGCCCGCACACCCTCGTCGAGGGCGTCATCATCAGCTCCTTCGCGATCCGGGCCAACACCGCCTTCATCTACATCCGCGGTGAGGTCCTCCACGTCATCAGGCGCGTCCAGCGCGCGGTGCAGGAGGCCTACCTGGCCGGTCACCTCGGCAAGAACATCCACGGCTCGGGCTTCGACCTCGACGTCGTCGTGCACGCGGGTGCGGGCGCCTACATCTGCGGCGAGGAGACCGCCCTCCTGGAGGGCCTCGAGGGCCGCCGGGGCCAGCCTCGACTGCGTCCGCCGTTCCCCGCCGTGGCCGGTCTCTACGCCAGCCCCACGGTCATCAACAACGTGGAGTCCATCGCGTCCGTGCCGAGCATCATCGGCAACGGCGCCGCCTGGTTCTCCTCGATGGGCACCGAGCGCTCCAAGGGCTACGGCATCTTCAGCCTCTCCGGCCACGTCACCAATCCCGGCCAGTACGAAGCCCCGCTGGGCATCACCCTGCGCAAGCTGATCGAGCTGGCCGGTGGCATGCGCGGCGGCCGCGCGCTGAAGTTCTGGACACCGGGCGGTTCCTCGACGCCGCTGCTGACCGCCGACCACCTCGACGTGGCCCTCGACTTCGAGGGTGTCGGCGCGGCCGGCTCGATGCTCGGCACCCGAGCCCTGCAGATCTTCGACGACACGGTCTGCGTGGTGCGCGCCACGCTCCGCTGGACCGAGTTCTACAAGCACGAGTCCTGCGGCAAGTGCACGCCGTGCCGCGAGGGCACGTGGTGGCTCGTCCAGACGCTGACCCGGCTCGACAAGGGCCAGGGCACCGAGGCCGACCTCGACACCATGCTCGACCAGTGCGACAACATCCTGGGCCGCTCGTTCTGCGCGCTCGCCGACGGTGCCGTCAGCCCGATCCAGTCGTCGATCCAGTACTTCCGCGACGAGTTCATCGAGCACTTCAACCACGGCGGCTGCCCGTTCGACCCCGCGGCCTCGACCCTCTTCGCACCGGCAGGAGCGACCGCCTGATGACGACCACTCCTGAGAAGACCACCCTCGTCACGCTGACGATCGACGGCGTCTCGGTCAGTGTTCCTCCCGGCACCCTGGTCATCCGCGCGGCCGAGCAGGTCGGCGTGCAGATCCCGCGGTTCTGCGACCACCCGCTGCTCGCGCCGGTCGGCGCCTGCCGCCAGTGCCTGGTCGAGATCGCGCTGCCCGGCCCCGACGGCTCGCTCAAGACGATGCAGGGCCCTCCGGGACGCATGAAGCCCCAGGCGTCCTGCACCATCGTCGCCACCGAGGGGATGGAGGTGAAGACGCAGCTCACCTCCCCGGGAGCCGACAAGGCCCAGCAGGGCCAGATGGAGTTCCTGCTCATCAACCACCCGCTCGACTGCCCGGTCTGCGACAAGGGCGGGGAGTGCCCACTCCAGAACCAGGCCATGTCCAACGGCCGCGGCGAGTCCCGGTACGACGGCGTCAAGCGCACGTTCCCCAAGCCGATCAACATCTCGGCCCAGGTGCTCCTCGACCGTGAGCGGTGCGTGCTGTGCGCCCGCTGCACCCGCTTCTCCGAGGAGATCGCCGGAGACCCGTTCATCGCGCTCATCGAGCGGGGTGCCCTCCAGCAGGTCGGCATCTACGAGAAGGAGCCGTTCGAGTCCTACTTCTCGGGGAACACGATCCAGATCTGCCCGGTGGGGGCGCTCACCTCGGCCGACTACCGCTTCCGCTCGCGTCCCTTCGACCTGGTCTCCAACCCGTCGGTCGCCGAGCACGACGCGTGTGGCGCCGCGATCCGCGTCGACCACCGTCGCGGCAAGGTCATGCGCCGCCTCGCGGGCAACGACCCGGAGGTCAACGAGGAGTGGATCACCGACAAGGACCGCTTCGCGTTCGGCTACGCCCGGGCGACCGACCGGCTCAGCCACCCGATGGTGCGCGACGACGAGACCGGTGACCTGCGGCCCGCGTCCTGGCCCGAGGCCTTCGCCGTCGCCGCACGCGGGCTCCGCGCCGCCGGCACGAGCGCCGTGCTCACCGGCGGGCGCGTCACCGCGGAGGACGCCTACGGCTACTCCAAGTTCGCGCGCGTGGCCCTCGGCACCAACGACATCGACTTCCGCTCCCGGCCGCTCTCGGCCGAGGAGACGTCGTTCCTCGGCGCCCACGTCGTGCTCTCGGGCGGCGTCACCTACGCCGACCTCGACTCGGCGTCGGTCGTCGTGCTCGCCGGGTTCGAGCCCGAGGACGAGGCCGGCACCCTGTTCCTGCGGCTCCGCAAGGCGTCGAGGAGGACGACTCGCGTCGTCTCCATCGCGCCCTTCACCACGCGCGGGCTGACCAAGATGAACGGCACGCTGCTGCCGACCGCTCCCGGTGACGAGGCGGCCGCCCTGGCCGCACTCGCCAACGACGGTGTGGTCGCGCTCGACGCCGGCGGCGTGATCCTCGTCGGCGAGCGCCTCGCCACCTCACCCGGTGCGCTCTCTGCCGCCCTCGACCTGGCCGCCACCACCGGTGCCCGGCTGGTGTGGGTGCCGCGTCGGGCCGGTGACCGCGGTGCGGTCGAGGCCGGCTGCCTGCCCAACCTGCTGCCCGGCGGCCGACCGGTCTCCGACGCCCAGGCCCGCGTGGACGCGGCTGCCGCGTGGGGAGTCGACTCCCTGCCCGACAAGGCCGGCCGTGACGCCGACGCGATCGTGGCCGCGCTCGGCTCGGGCGACGTCAACGGCCTCGTCATCGGCGGCGTCGACCCCGACGACACCCGCGACCCGGCCGCCACCCGCGCCGCGATCGAGAAGGCGGCCTTCGTGGTCGCCCTCGAGCTGCGCGAGACCGACGTGACCCGGGCCGCCGACGTGGTGTTCCCGGTCGCCCCGGTCACCGACAAGTCCGGCACCTTCGTCACCTGGGACGCCCGGACCCGCGACTTCGACGCGGTGTTCGCCAACCCCGCCTCGCTGCCCGACCTGCGCATCCTCGCCGGCATCGCCGACGAGCTCGGGACCCCGCTCGGTTTCCGCACCGTCGACGACGTCCGGTCCGAGATGGCCGCGTTCGGTCCGTGGGACGGCGCCCGGCTGGCCTTCGACCAGGGCAAGCCGGCGAAGGTCGCGCGCGCCAGGGCCGGCTCGCTCAAGCTGGCCACCTGGAAGCAGATGATCGACAACGGCTCCCTCCAGGACGGGGAGGAGCACCTCCGCGCCACCGCGCGCCCGCCGGTCGCCCGCCTCGGCCAGGCGGCCTACGACGACCTGTTCGGCATGCTCGACCCCGGCACCGTCCCGCAGGCGACCCTCACCGGCGACCGCGGCGCGGTCACCCTCCCGGTCGAGGTCGCCGACCTGCCCGACGGTGTCGTCTGGGTGCCGGCCAACTCCTTCGGCAACGGGGTGCTGGCCGACCTGGCCTCGCCCGGCAGCACCGTCCTGGTGAAGGGAGCCAGCGCATGAGCTCGGCACTGAGTGTCGCTCCGGCCCTGCTCCCGATGGTCGACGACCTGTCGGCCTTCGGCAAGGACCCGTGGTGGCTGGTCATCATCAAGGCCGTGGTCATCTTCATCGTCCTGGTCGTGCTGACCCTGTTCAACATCTGGTGGGAACGCCGCGTGGTGGCCCGGATGCAGCACCGCATCGGACCCAACGTGAACGGCCCCTTCGGCCTGTTGCAGTCCCTCGCCGACGGCGTGAAGCTGGCGCTGAAGGAGGACCTGATCCCCAAGGCCGCCGACAAGGTGATCTTCCTCCTCGCGCCGGTGATCGCGGTGATCCCGGCCTTCGTGACGTTCTCGGTGATCCCGTTCGGTCCCGAGGTCGGCCTGCCGTTCACCGACCGCACCACCCCGCTCCAGCTCACCGACATGCCCGTGGCCGTGCTGTTCGTGATGGCGATCGCGTCGATCGGCATCTACGGGATCGTGCTCGGCGGCTGGTCCTCCGGGTCGACGTACTCCCTGCTCGGCGGACTGCGCTCGAGCGCCCAGATGATCTCCTACGAGGTCGCCATGGGCCTGGCCCTCGTCGCGGTGTTCCTCTACGCCGGCTCGATGTCGACCTCCGGGATCGTGGAGGCACAGGCGAGCAACAACACGCTCGACGTCTTCGGGCTCGACGTGCCCGTGCCCGGCTGGTTCGCGTTCGTGCTGCTGCCGTCGTTCGTCATCTACGTCATCTCGATGGTGGGCGAGACCAACCGGGCGCCCTTCGACCTCCCCGAGGCCGAGGGCGAGCTCGTCGGCGGGTTCCACACCGAGTACTCCAGCTTGAAGTTCGCCCTGTTCTTCCTCGCCGAGTACATCAACATGGCGACCGTCGCGGCGCTGGCCACGACCCTGTTCCTGGGCGGCTGGCGCGCGCCGTGGCCGCTGTCCATGTGGGACGGCGCCAACGAGGGCTACTGGCCGGTGCTGTGGTTCTTCGGCAAGGTCTTGGGGTTCATCTTCTTCTTCATCTGGCTGCGTGGCTCGCTGCCGCGGCTGCGCTACGACCAGTTCATGGCGTTCGGCTGGAAGGTGCTCATCCCGGCCTCCCTGCTGTGGATCGTCGCGGTCGCGACCATCCGCGTGCTCTCGGGCACCGAGGACCTCGACCAGCGCTACGTCCTGGGCATCATCGGCATCCTGTTCGGCATCTTCCTGGTGATGTTCTTCGTCGGCGACGTGCTCGACAAGCGCAAGGGTGCCGAGCTCGATGAGGAGCCGGCCGGCCCCGTCGACCCGTACGCCGGCGGCTTCCCGGTGCCGCCGATGCCCGAAGGTGGCGCCGTCCGCGGCCCCGCCGCCCCGCTCACCTTCCGCACGACCACGACGGCGTCCTCCGTGACCGCCGATGGTGAGGAGATCTGATGGCCGAGCCCGAGTCCAAGACCCTGAAGGAGCAGTTCTGGGACCCCGTCGCGGGTTTCGGTGTGACGTTCCGGACCATGTTCAAGAAGGTCGTCACCGAGCAGTACCCCTTCGAGAAGCTGCCGACCGCGCCGCGCTTCCACGGCCGGCACCAGCTCAACCGTTGGCCGGACGGTCTCGAGAAGTGCATCGGCTGCGAGCTGTGCGCCTGGGCCTGCCCGGCCGACGCGATCTACGTCGAGGGCGGGTCCAACTCCGACGGCCCCGACGGCGAGCGGTTCAGCCCCGGTGAGCGCTACGGCGCCGTCTACCAGATCAACTACCTGCGCTGCATCCTCTGCGGCCTGTGCATCGAGGCGTGCCCGACCCGGGCGCTGACGATGACCAACGAGTACGAGCTGGCCGACACCAACCGCGCCGACCTGATCTACGAGAAGAGCGACCTGCTCGCCCCGCTGCTGCCCGGCATGGAGCAGCCGCCCCACCCGATGCGGCTGGGCAGCGACGAGGGCGACTACTACCGCGGCAACTTCTCCGGTCCCGGCGCTGCGCCCGAGCCCGGGACGCCCGTCGGAGGTGCGCACTGATGGCCTTCTGGACCCTCGCGCCGATCATGGTGATCGCCGCCCTCGGCATCCTCTTCGTCCGCAAGGCGGTGCACGCCGCGCTGCTCCTGGCCGTGGTGATGATCAGCCTCGCCATCTTGTACGCCGTGCTGGACGCGCCGTTCCTCTTCGCCGTCCAGATCGTCGTCTACACCGGCGCCATCTTGATGCTCTTCCTCTTCGTGCTGATGCTCGTCGGCGTCGACGCCTCCGACTCGGTGGTCGAGACGATCAAGGGCCAGCGGGTGATGGCCATCGTCGCCGGCCTCGCGCTCGGCCTGATCCTCGTGGTCGGCCTGGGACAGATCTCGCTCGGCACGGTCGTCGGGCTCGACGACGCCAACGAGGGCGGCAACATCCAGGCGCTCGCCAACATCCTGTTCAGCCGCTACGTCTTCGCGTTCGAGGCCACCAGCGCACTGCTGATCACCGCCGCCATCGGCGCGATGGTGCTCGCCCACCGCGAACGGCTCGAGCCGAAGGCCACGCAGGCCTCCCTGGCCGCGCGCCGGATGCAGGACTACGCCGCCACCGGCAAGCACCCCGGCCCGCTGCCCTCGCCCGGCGTCTACGCGCGCCACAACGCCGTCGACACCCCGGCCCTGCTGCCTGACGGCACCGCGTCGGAGATCTCGATCTCCCGGGTGCTCGCGGCCCGCGGGACGGTCCGATCGGCGCCCGCCATGGTCGACGACATCAACGAGGTGCAGCGCCAGCTCGGCGTGCGCCCCGACAAGATGCCCGAGACCGGCGGCAAGGCCGATGCCCCGGCCAACACCGAGGAGGACCAGCGATGAACGAGTACATCGTCCTCTCCGCGATCCTGTTCACGATCGGGTGCGTCGGGGTGCTCACGCGCCGCAACGCGATCGTGGTGTTCATGTGCGTCGAGCTCATGCTCAACGCCAGCAACCTGGCCTTCGTCACCTTCGCCAAGCAGCACGGCAACCTCGACGGGCAGATCGCCGCCTTCTTCGTGATGGTGGTCGCTGCCGCCGAGGTGGTCATCGGGCTCGCGATCATCATGACCATCTTCCGGACTCGTCGATCGGCTTCTGTCGACGACGCCAGCCTGCTGAAGTACTGAGGGGTCTGCGCACATGTCCATCGCACTCCACGAGTCCATCCCTGTCGTCGACCCGGGCACCGCTGACGGCGTCTTCTCCCTGCTGTGGCTGGTGATCGCGCTGCCGCTCGCCGGCGCCGTGATCCTCCTCGTCGGCGGTCCGCTCCTGCGCTCGGCCGGCTCGAGCGCCCTCGACCGCTGGGGTCACCTGGTCGGCACCGCGACGGCTGCCGCGTCCTTCGTGCTCAGCCTGGCGCTGTTCGTCTCGCTGCTGGGCCGCGGCGACGAGGAGCGCCAGGTCGGCCAGCACCTCTACACCTGGTTCCAGGCTGGCGGCCTCGACGTCGGCATGGACCTGCTCTACGACCCGCTCTCCGCGCTGTTCCTGCTCCTGATCACCGGCGTCGGCTCGCTGATCCACGTCTACTCCATCGGCTACATGGAGCACGACGAGCGCCGTCGCCGCTTCTTCGGCTACCTCAACCTGTTCGTCGCGGCCATGCTGATGCTGGTGCTGTCGGCCAACTTCCTCGGGCTGTTCCTCGGCTGGGAGGGCGTCGGCCTCGCGTCGTACCTGCTGATCGGCTTCTGGCAGCACAAGCACAGCGCCGCCGCCGCAGCGAAGAAGGCGTTCGTCATCAACCGCGTCGGTGACATCGGCCTGTCGTTGGCGATCGCGTTGATGTTCGCGACGTTCGGGACCACCGACTTCTCCGGCATCAGCGAAGCCGCGGGCGGCGCCTCCGAGAGCACCCTCACCGCCATCGGCCTGCTGCTCCTGCTCGGGGCGTGCGGCAAGTCGGCCCAGGTGCCGCTGCAGTCCTGGCTCCTCGACGCGATGGAGGGCCCGACCCCGGTGTCGGCGCTGATCCACGCGGCCACGATGGTCACCGCCGGTGTCTACCTCGTCGTCCGGTCCAACTTCATCTTCGAGCTGGCGCCCGCCGCGCAGACCGCGGTCGTCATCGTCGGCGTCGTCACCCTGTTGTGGGGTGCGGTCATCGGTTGCGCCAAGGACGACATCAAGAAGGCCCTGGCCGGATCGACCATGAGCCAGATCGGCTACATGATGCTGGCCGCCGGCCTCGGCCCCGCGGGCTACCCCTTCGCGATCTTCCACCTGCTGACGCACGGCTTCTTCAAGGCCAACATGTTCCTCGGTGCCGGCTCGGTGATGCACGGCATGAACGACGACGTCGACATGCGCCACTACGGCGCGCTCCGCAAGGCGATGCCGGTGACGTTCCTGACGTTCTCGATGGGCTACCTCGCCATCATCGGCTTCCCGGGGTTCTCCGGCTTCTGGTCGAAGGACAAGATCATCGAGACCGCGCTCGCCGACAACTGGGTGGTCGGTCTGTGTGCGCTGGCCGGTGCCGGCATCACCGCGTTCTACATGACCCGCCTGATGCTGATGACCTTCTTCGGCGAGAAGCGCTGGGAGAAGGGCGTCCACCCGCACGAGTCCCCGCGCGTCATGACCGTCCCGCTGATGGTGCTCGCCGCGCTGTCCGTGCTCGGCGGCTTGCTGCTGCTCGGTGAGTGGATCGTCGAGTGGCTCAGCCCGGTGACCGGTGTCGCCGAGCACCACGAGCCGCCGCTGCCGGCGCTCGTCATCACGCTGCTGGCCGTCGGGGTCGTGGCCGTCGGCGTCGCGATCGCGTGGCTGCTCGTCGGTCGTCGCGACATCCCGCGCGTCGCTCCGCAGGACGTCTCCTTCGCCACCCGCGCTGCTCGCGCCGACATCTACGGCGACGCGATCAACGACGCCCTCGTGGTGCAGCCGGGCTCCCGGCTCGTCAGAGGTCTCACCACGATGGATCGCGTCGGCATCGACGGTGCCGTCGAAGGTGGTGCCGCCACCATCGGTGGCGTCTCTGGCGTGCTCCGCCGGGTCCAGAACGGCTACGTCCGGTCCTATGCACTCTCCCTGCTCGGCGGCGTCCTGCTCGTCGTCCTCGCACTGCTGGCGGTGAACCTCGCATGAACGACTTTCCCTGGTTGACAACACTGATCCTGATCCCGTTGGTCGGTGCTGTCGTCACGGCGTTCCTGCCGAGCGGACCGCGCGAGCCGCTGGCCAAGCAGGTCGGGCTCGGCTTCGCCGGGCTGGCCCTGGTGCCCGCGGTCGTCGTGGCGGCCGGCTTCTCGGCCGGCGGCGGCTTCCAGTCGACCGAGCAGCACGAGTGGATCGGTGCGTTCGGCGCCAACTACGCCGTGGGTGTCGACGGCCTGGGCCTGCTGATGGTGCTGCTGACCGTCGTCCTGGTCCCGATCGTGATGCTCGCCTCGTGGAGCGACTCCGACGAGGGAAACACGAAGGCCTTCTTCGCGTGGACCCTCGCGCTGGAGGCGATGAGCCTCGCGGTGTTCACCGCGACCGACGTGTTCCTCTTCTACGTCGTCTTCGAGGCGACGTTGATCCCGGCGTACTTCCTGATCGGCGGCTTCGGTCGTGCGGGTCGCGGCCGTGCCGCCACGAAGTTCTTGATCTACCAGCTCGCCGGCGGACTGGTGATGCTCGGTTCGGTGATCGGCCTGTACGTCGTCTCCGCCAACCAGGGCACGCCGTCCTACCTGCTGGCCGACCTCGCCGCTCTCGACATCTCCGGCGACACCCAGAAGTGGCTGTTCGTCGGCTTCTTCGTCGCCTTCGCGATCAAGGCGCCGATGTTCCCGGTGCACACCTGGCTGGCCGACACGACCGAGAAGGCCACCACCGGCACCTCGGTGCTGCTGGTCTGCATCCTCGACAAGATCGGCACGTTCGGCATGCTGAGGTTCTGCCTCGGGCTGCTGCCCGACGCCTCGCGCTGGGCCACTCCGGTCGTCGTCGTGCTCGCCCTGATCTCGATCGTGTACGGCGCGCTGGTGGCGATCGGCCAGGACGACCTGCTGCGCCTGATCGGTCTCACCTCGCTGTCGCACTTCGGCTTCATCGTGCTGGGCATCTTCGTGTTCTCCTCGCAGGGTGGCACCGGCGCGATCCTCTACATGGTCAACCACGGCATCGCGACCGCGGCGCTGTTCATCGTGGCCGGCTACCTCATCCGTCGCCGCGGGACCTCGCTGATCAGCCAGATGGGCGGCGTCGAGAAGAAGGCGCCGATCCTCGCCGGGATGTTCCTCATCGCCGGCCTCGCGGCCTGCGGTCTCCCCGGCCTCTCGCCGTTCGTGTCCGAGATGCTGGTGATCATCGCCGCGTTCGGCCACGCCTGGTGGGCGGGCGCCGTCGCCGTCACCGCGATCGTGCTGTCCGCGATCTACGTGCTCTGGCTCTACCAGCGCGCCTTCACCGGGCCGGTGCTGCCAGGGTCCGTGGCGATCGCCGACCTCGACCGCCGCGAGGTGGGCACGCTCGCGCCACTGATGCTGGCGCTGGTGCTCTTCGGCTTCTACCCGATGCCGCTGCTCGACATCATCAACCCCAACGTCGAGACGACGCTGACCGACGTCGGCGTCCACGACGAGGCACCGACCGTGCCCGCCGCTGACCACGACGTCGCCGAGGGAGCTCACCAGTGAACGACTTCGTCAAGCCAGCCCTCGACTACTTCGAGCTGACTCCGCTGCTGATCGTCTTCGGTGTCGCGTGCGCCGGCGTGCTCATCGAGGCGTTCGTGCCGCGCGCCCACCGCTACCTCTCCCAGAGCGTGCTGGCCATCGGCGGCCTTGCCGTTGCGCTGGTCATGGTCGTGCTCGTCGCCCGTGACGTCCCGACGTACGCCGACGGCGCCGCGCGCGGCGTCCTCGCCGTCGGCGGCACGCTCGCCCTCGACGGTCCCACCCTGTTCCTCTGGGGACTGATCCTCGTGCTGGGCATCCTCGGCGCGCTGCTGTTCGCCGAGCGCCACCTCGACGGCGGCGTCTCCGCGTTCGCCGGCCAGGCGGCAGCCCTGCCCGGCACCGAGGCCGAACGCACCGCCTCCACCAAGGGACTCGACCACACCGAGGTCTACCCGCTGCTGATGTTCGCGGTGTTCGGCATGCTGCTCTTCCCGGCCGCCAACGACCTGCTGACGATGTTCGTGGCGCTCGAGGTCCTCTCCCTGCCGCTCTACCTGCTCACCGGCCTGGCCCGCCGCCGGCGGCTGCTGAGCCAGGAGGCGGCGCTCAAGTACTTCCTGCTCGGTGCCTTCTCCTCCGGCTTCTTCCTGTACGGCGCGGCGCTGATCTACGGCTACTCCGGCTCCATGCAGTTCGGCCCGATCAGCGAGGCCGTCCGCAACGACGTCGACAACCGTCCGATGCTGCTGGTCGGCCTCGGGCTGCTGGCTGTCGGCCTGCTGTTCAAGGTCGGTGCCGCTCCGTTCCAGGCGTGGACCCCCGACGTCTACCAGGGCGCGCCCACCCCGGTCACCGCCTTCATGGCCGCCGGCACCAAGGTCGCCGCCTTCGGCGCGATCCTGCGCCTGTTCTACGTCGCGTTCGGTGCCGACCGTTCCTCGTGGCAGCCGATGCTGTGGATCATCGCGATCCTGACGATGATCGTCGGTGCCGTGCTGGCGCTGACCCAGACCGACATCAAGCGCCTGCTGGCCTACTCGTCGGTGGCCCACACCGGCTTCATCCTCACCGGCGTCCTGGGCGTGCAGGCGAGCACCGCGATCAGCCCGGGCGAGATCACCTCGCTCCAGGCCGTGCTGTTCTACCTCGCCACCTACGGCCTCTCGACCCTCGGCGCCTTCGCGGTCGTCGGGCTGGTGCGCGACTCCGCGGGTGAGGCGACCGCGCTGAGCCGTTGGGCCGGGCTCGGCAAGGAGTCGCCCGTGGTGGCCGGCGTCTTCGCGTTCTTCCTGCTCGCGATGGCCGGGATCCCGCTGACGTCGGGCTTCGTCGGCAAGTGGGCGGTCTTCTCCGTCGCCCTGGCCGCCGGGGCGTGGCCGGTCGTGGTCGCCGCGATCGCGTCCAGCATCATCGCGGTCTACCTCTACGTCCGGGTCATCGTGCTGATGTACTTCGCCGAACCCATCGGTGACGGACCGTCGGTCGCGCACCCCTCTGTGCTCACCGCGACGACCATCGCTGTCGGCGCCGCCGCGACCCTGATGCTCGGAGTGCTGCCGGGTCCGTTGCTCGACCTGGCGGCGCAGGCTGGAGAGTTCATCAGGTGACCACCGACCCCTCGCTCGACGCGTTCCCCGGCCTGGCCCTGCCGGTCACCGACTCCGCCCTCGCGGAGCGGCTGGCAGCCCGCATGACCGAGGTCGAGGAGGCGTTGGCCGGGCACGTCCGCAGCCGGGCGCC
Source organism: uncultured Actinomycetota bacterium (assembly GCA_963807335.1). GTDB lineage: Bacteria > Actinomycetota > Actinomycetes > Propionibacteriales > Nocardioidaceae > Nocardioides. Next base: position 165,465 of record CAWEBT010000013.1, on the reverse strand, counting down.
GTTCATCACCGAGGCGGCCAGCCACCTGTTGGCCGCCGGCGGCAAGAGGTTCCGGCCGCTGCTGGTCCTGCTCGCCGCCGAGGCGGGCGAAACCGCCGGCGCCGACGAGGTAATCCGAGCGGCCTGTGTGGTCGAGCTGACCCACCTCGCCTCGCTCTACCACGACGACGTGATGGACGAGGCCGCGCTGCGACGGGGCGCCGACTCCGCCAACGCCCGCTGGGACAACCACGTGGCGATCCTGACCGGTGACTTCTTGTTCTCGAAGTCCTCCGAGCTCACCGCCGACCTCGGCGCCGACGCCGTACGCATCCAGGCGCTCACCTTCACCCACCTCGTCGAGGGCCAGATCCTCGAGACGCTCGAGCCCGGCCCGGGGGAGGACCCGCTTGCGCACTACCTCGAGGTCGTCGCCGGCAAGACCGGCGCCCTGATCGCGACCTCCGCACGCTACGGCGCCCGCTTCGGCGGCGCGACACCCGAGGTCGAGGCGGCCCTGACGCAGTACGGCGAGATCGTCGGCGCCTCCTTCCAGCTCAGCGACGACATCCTCGACATCGCCTCGGAGTCGGCCGACTCCGGCAAGACCCCCGGCACCGACCTGCGCGAGGGCGTCCCGACGCTGCCCGTGCTGATGGCCCGGGCCTCCACCGACCCGGACGATGCGCGGCTGCTCGAGCTGCTCGACGCCGACCTCACCGACGACGCACTGCACGCCGAGGCGCTGGCCCTGCTGCGCCGCCACCCCGCCATGGCGGAGGCCCGTGCCTACGTCGCGGACCGGGCGGCCGAGGCCAAGGCCCTGCTGGACATCCTGCCGCAGGGCCCCGTCCGCGGGGCGCTCGAGGCGTTCGCCGACATCGTGGCCGATCGCTCCACCTGACCGGCCTGGGTCAGACCGGGGCGCACTCCACAGCCAGCTGCAGCTGACGCCGCCGGTGGCGCACCATCTCGAACGTGAACAGCGCCAGCGCGACCCAGACGAGCACGAAACCGGCCCAGCGTCCGGCCGGCATGTCCTCGTGGAACCACAGCACGCCCAGGGCGAACTGGAGGATCGGGGCGAGGTACTGCAGCATCCCGAGCGCAACCATGGGCACGCGCGTGGCAGCCGCCCCGAACAGGATCAGCGGGATCGCGGTGACGATGCCGGTCGTGGTGAGCAGCAGGGCGTGGCCGGTGCCGTTCGACCCGAAGCTGGACCCGCCGCTCGCGACCAGCCAGCCGACGTACGCCGCGGCGAACGGCCCCGAGATCGCGGTCTCGAGCGCCAGCGACTCGACCGCGCCGGCGTTGGCCTGCTTCTTGGCCAGCCCGTAGGTGCCGAAGCTGCACGCGAGGACCAGTGCGATCCACGGCGGCCTGCCGTAGTCGACGCTCAGCACCACGACGGCGAGCGCGGCGATGCCCAGGGCGACCCACTGCGCCCGGCGCAGCGTCTCACCGAGCACGAAGACGCCCATCAGCACGGTCACCAGCGGGTTGATGAAGTAGCCCAGCGAGGTCTCGACCACCCGGTCGTTGTTCACTCCCCAGATGAAGGTCGCCCAGTTGAGGCTGATGACCCCCGCCGCGAGCGTCAGCAGCAGCAGACGTCGGCGGTCGCGCACCAGGGCGACGAACTGGCGGCGGCGGCCGAGTGCGACGACCAGCACGCCCATCGTGATCGACGACCACACGATGCGGTGCGCCAGGATCTCGAACGCCCTCGCGGGCTCCAGCAGGGTCCAGTACAGCGGGAAGGTGCCCCAGAGCAGGTAGGCAAGGGCGCCGTAGGCGAGTCCGCGGCGCGATTCTGGCACTCGGGGAGCATAGGCGGCCTCTTGGCCCTAGCATGAAGCCGTCTCCACCGTGGACGTCCTGCCCGGCGCCCGCACATCACCACCGACTCCCAGGGGGAAGCTCCATGCGGATTGTCCGCGCACTGATTGCCCTGTTCATCGCCACGCTGCTCGGCTCGTCACTCATGTCCGTGGTGCCCGCTGGCGCCACCGAGACACTGCCGGAGCGGGTCATCACCGGTGCCCGTACGCCGCTGACCTACAAGTCGTTCTACGTCGAGGGCAACATCGAGGCCTACCCCAGCGGCCGCGCCGTCTTGCAGAAGAAGGCGTGCCGCTCCTGCAAGTACAAGAAGGCCAAGAAGTTCACGACGACCGCCTACGGCAACTACCGGGTCAAGATCTACACGCCGCGCACCGGCAAGTGGAAGTGGCGCGTCAAGGTCAAGGCCCAGGGCGGCTACGCCACGTCCTACAGCCAGGTCTTCGCCACCTTCTACAAGCGGAAGTAGGACCTGGCGGCCAGCCTGTCCGGGCCCGCCGGTTCGACCGGGGGTCGAACCCTCAGACGACCGTCCAGGTGTCGCCGCCGCCGATGAGGGCGCCGAGGCGTTGGGTCGCGTCGCCGTCGGTGTCGTTGTCGCCGCTGGCGGTGGTGATCTGGGAGCGTGCCTGGTCGTCGTACGTCGCGCGCTCGACCTGGCGGAAGATGCCGATGGGCGACTGGTTGAGGTAGCCCGAGTCGGTCAGCCGTGAGATCGCGAACGCCATGGTCGGGTCCGGGCTGTGCGAGTCGTGCACGAGCAGGGCCTCGGCGCTGACGTCGGCGACCTCGGCGACCTTCACACCGCCGGTGGACGAGTCACGGATCAGGCCCTTGGCACCGTCGACGCCGAAGCGGATGGGCTCGCCGTGCACCAGCGGGATGATCGCGTCGGCCTTGGTGTCGGGGTTCTTGATCGCGTCGAACGCGCCGTCGTTGAAGATCGGGCAGTTCTGGTAGATCTCCACGAACGAGGTGCCGCGGTGGGCCGCCGCCGCCGACAGCACCGAGGTGAGGTGCTTGCGGTCGGAGTCGATGGTGCGGGCGACGAAGGTGCCCTCCGCGCCGAGCGCGAGCGAGACCGGGTTGAAGGGGTGGTCCACCGAACCCATCGGGGTGGACTTGGTGACCTTGCCGGTCTCGGAGGTGGGGGAGTACTGGCCCTTGGTCAGGCCGTAGATGCGGTTGTTGAAGAGCAGGATCGTCATGTTGACGTTGCGGCGCAGCGCGTGGATCAGGTGGTTGCCGCCGATCGACAGCGCGTCGCCGTCGCCGGTGACGACCCACACCGACAGGTCGGCGCGCGCGGTCGCGATGCCGGTGGCGATCGACGGGGCGCGGCCGTGGATCGAGTGCATGCCGTAGGTGTCGAGGTAGTAGGGGAACCGCGAGGAGCAGCCGATGCCGGAGACGAAGACGATGTTCTCGCGGCGCAGGCCGAGGTCGGGGAGGAACCCCTGGACGGCCTTGAGCACGGCGTAGTCACCGCAGCCCGGGCACCAGCGGACCTCCTGGTCGGAGGTGAACTCCTTGCCGGTCTGTGGCGCCGCGTCGGGGTCGACGGTCGGGACGGAGTCGATGCCCGACGTCAGGCCGGGGAACGGCAGGTCGGTGGTGGTCACGACAGCGCCTCCTCAGAGGTGGTGGTGGCGAGATTGACGTCGATGCCCTCGGCCTGCGAGACCAGCTCGCCGATGGCCTCGGCCAGCTCGGCGGCCTTGAGCGGCAGGCCTCGGACGTGGTTGTAGCCGACCGCATCGACCAGGTACGTCGCCCGGAGCAGCATCGAGAGCTGGCCGAGGTTCATCTCGGGCACCAGGATCTTGTCGTAGCGCGACAGGATCTCGCCGAGGTCGTTGGGGAACGGGTTGAGGTGGCGCAGGTGGGTCTGCGCGACGCGGTAGCCGGCCTTGCGCACCCGGCGTACGCCGGCCCCGATCGGGCCGTAGGTCGAGCCCCAGCCGAGCACCAGCACCTTCGCACCCTCGCCGTCCTCGGCGGTCGGGTCGTCGACCACGAGCGGGGGCAGCGAGTCGGCGATGCGCTGCACCTTGGCGGCGCGGGTGCGGACCATGAAGTCGTGGTTGTTGGGGTCGTAGGAGATGTTGCCGTGCCCGTCGCCCTTCTCGAGTCCGCCGATGCGGTGCTCCAGACCGGGGGTGCCGGGGATGGCCCACGGTCGCGCCAGGGTCTCCTCGTCGCGCAGGTAGGGCCAGAAGTCGGACTTGCCGTCGCCGAGGGAGTGGTTGGTGCTGGTGGCGAAGTCGGGATCGATGTCGGGCAGCTCTGAGAGCTCGGGCACGCGCCACGGCTCGGAGCCGTTGGCGAGCATGCCGTCGGAGAGCAGCATCACCGGCGTGCGGTAGGTGACGGCGATGCGGACCGCCTCGAGCGCGGCGTCGAAGCAGTCGCCGGGCGACTGCGGAGCCACGATCGGCACCGGCGACTCGCCGTTGCGGCCGAACATCGCCTGCAGCAGGTCGGCCTGCTCGGTCTTGGTGGGCAGTCCCGTGGACGGCCCACCGCGCTGTACGTCCACGACGATCAGCGGCAGCTCGGTCATCACCGCGAGGCCGATGGCCTCCGACTTGAGCGCCAGGCCCGGGCCGGAGGTCGTGGTGACGCCGAGGGTGCCGACGAACGAGGCGCCGATCGCGGCACCGACGCCGGCGATCTCGTCCTCGGCCTGGAACGTGGTGACGCCGAACGACTTGTGCTTGCTCAGCTCGTGGAGGATGTCGGAGGCCGGGGTGATCGGGTAGGACCCCAGGAAGATCGGCAGGCCCGACTGCACGCCGCCGGCGATCAGGCCGTAGGACAGGGCGAGGTTGCCGGTGATGTTGCGGTAGGTGCCGGGTGGCATCGGCGCGGGCTTGATCTCGTACGAGACCGCGAAGGCCTCGGTGGTCTCGCCGAAGAAGAAGCCGCTCTTGAAGGCGGTGATGTTGGCGTCCCGGATGGCGGGGACCTTGGCGAAGCGTCGGGTGAGGAACTCGGTCGTCGACTCGGTGGGGCGGCCGTACATCCACGAGAGCAGGCCGAGCGCGAACATGTTCTTCGCCCGGGCGGCGTCCTTGCGGGAGAGTCCGAACTCCTTGACCGCGGCGACCGTCATGCCGGTGAGGTCGAGGGGGTGCAGGGAGTACGCCGAGAGCGAGTCGTCGTCGAGCGGCGAGACGGTGTAGCCGGCCTTGGTCAGGTTGCGGCCGCTGAAGTCGTGGGTGTCGACGATGATCGTGGCGCCCATGGGCAGGTCCCCGAGGTTGGCGCGCAGGGCCGCGGGGTTCATCGCGACGAGCACGTCGGGCGCGTCGCCGGGGGTGAGGATGTCGTGGTCGGCGAAGTGCACCTGGAAGCTGGAGACGCCGGGCAGGGTGCCTTGGGGGGCGCGGATCTCGGCCGGGAAGTTGGGCAGCGTCGACAGGTCGTTGCCGAACGCCGCGGACTCCTGGGTGAAGCGGTCGCCCGTGAGCTGCATGCCGTCGCCGGAGTCGCCGGCGAACCGGATGATCACCCGGTCGAGTTGCTTGACCTGCTTAGTCACCGCGGGGTCACCTGACGCCTCTCTGTGCTTCTCGGTCCAGTTCTCGTGGTGCGACTGCCCACGATATCGCCGCCGTCGAGCCCACCCCCGCCATCTCCCGACGTGGACAGCCGCCCAGGTGATGCAGGACACGCTCGGTGGGTGATCCGGTGCCGAGCAGCCGAGGTCCGGCTATCAAGGTACGTGACGCGAAAACCTGGCGGCGTGCCCCCGTCGTCCACGGGTCCGCAGCGTGACGACGCGGCCGACGCGGGCCCGTGAGCCCCGGGCAGCGGCACTAGGAGCCCTACAGTGACGCCATGACCACGGGTGCGGACTCCGTCGACGCGCTCTGGTCGGCGGTCGAGGCCTTCGACGAGGACGCCTTCGACCGGGGCCTGGCGGGCGTGCTCTGGGACCTCCCGATCGAGCAGGCGCTCACCGACGTCGTCTTGCCGTTCCTCGCGGAGGTCGGTGAGCGCTGGGAGCGCGGCGAGCTCACCGTGGCCCACGAGCACTTCTCCAGCAACCTCATCCGGCACCGCCTCGGTGCGCTCGCCGTCGGGCTGCGGCACGACGCGGACGCCCCGGTCGCCGTGCTCGCGTGTCCGCCCGGCGAACGGCACGACCTGGTGCTGCTGTGCTTCTCGTTGCTGCTGTCGCGGCTCGGCTGGAGCACCCGCTTCCTCGGTGGCGACACCCCGATCGCCGCGCTCAGCACCGCAGCGCGCTCGCCGCGTGCCGACGCGCTGGTGGTCGCCGCGACGAGGACGCACACCTTCGAGGCCAACGCCGAGCCACTGGGTCGGCTCGCAGCCGGCTGTCCGGTCTACCTCGCTGGACGAGGCGCCACCCCCGCCGTGGCGCAGCTGTTGGGTGCGCGCCTGCTGTCCGCCGACCCGGTGGTCGCCGCCCGGGAGCTGTCCGACGCCATCGCGCCGGGCCGGTCCGGCGAACCCGTGAGCTGATCAGCGGTAGTTGGTGAACTGCACCGCGAACTCGTAGTCCTGCGACTTCACCAGCGCCTGCACGGTCTGCAGGTCGTCGCGCTTCTTCGACGACACCCGGAGCTCGTCTCCCTGGACCTGCGCCTTGACGCCCTTGGGCCCCTCGTCGCGGATCAGCTTGGAGATCTTCTTGGCGTCCTCGGAGGTGATGCCCTCCTTGAGCGTGATGGAGATCTTCGACTGCTGACCGGACGCGCGTGGCTCGGAGGCGTCGAGGATCTTCAGGCTCTGCTGGCGCTTGATCAGCTTGTCCTTGAAGACGTCGAGCACCGCGGTGGCGCGGTCGTCCGCGGAGGCCGTGATCTCGATGGCCTGCTCGCCCTGCCACTCGATGGTGGCTCCGGTGCCCTTGAAGTCGAACCGGGTGGCGACCTCACGGGCAGCCTGCCCGAGGGCGTTGTCGACCTCCTGGCGGTCGAGCTTGCTGACGATGTCGAACGACGAGTCGGCCATGGTGTTCCTCCGGGTGCTGGTCTTCTTCTGGTTCTGGCCCTGGCGTTTTTCTCCGGGCGCACTGCCTGCGCTATTGTTTCGTCCTGCTTGCGGCGGCGCCACACGGCCCCCGTGACAACACCATGGCAGGTTGCCCGAGCGGCCAATGGGAACGGACTGTAAATCCGTCGGCTTATGCCTACGCAGGTTCGAATCCTGCACCTGCCACCAGGTGTGACAGCCCCCGATCACTCGGGGGCTGTCAGCATTTTCGGGCCGCGCCGGGCGGTGCGACACTGGCCCGGTGTCGGGGGCTGCGAGGGAGCGCGAGCAGGTCCACGACATCGGTCGTCGCCGAGCCTGGGTGATCTGGGTCGTCGGCCTGGCGGTCTACGTGCTCGCCGTGTTCCACCGCAGCTCGCTGGGCGTGGCGGGCCTGATGGCCGCGGAGCGCTTCGAGATCACCGCCACCCAGCTCGCCTCCTTCACGGTCCTGCAGCTGCTCGTGTACGCCGGCCTGCAGGTGCCCGTCGGGGTGCTGCTCGACCGCTACGGGTCACGCCGGCTGCTGGTCGTCGGCCTCCTGCTGATGACGGTCGGGCAGCTCGCGTTCGCCTTCGTCACGACCTTCCCGGCCGCCGTGGTGGCGCGGGCGGTGCTCGGCGCAGGCGACGCGATGGTGTTCGTGAGCGTCATCCGGCTGGTGACGCTGTGGTTCCTCGTCCGCCAGGGACCGATGGTCACCCAGCTCACCGGGGTCGTCGGCCAGACCGGCGCGATCGTGGCCGCGGCGCCGCTGTCTTTCCTGCTGCGAGAGCTCGGCTGGACGCGGGCCTTCGCGGTGTCGTCGAGCGTGGGCGTCGTGCTGATGGTGCTGGTCGTCTTGCTGGTCAAGGACTCGCCGTACCGCCGTACCGCCGTGGTGGCCGTCAAGCTTCGCGCGCTCGCGCAGTCGGTGCGGGTGGTCTGGGGCAACCCCGGCACCCGCCTCGGTATGTGGTCGCACTTCGCCTCCCAGTTCAGCGTCACCGTCTTCGTGCTGCTCTGGGGCTTCCCGTTCCTCGTCCGCGGGCAGGGCTGGACCGAGGCGGCGGCCGGCACGCTGCTGATGGCGATGACCGGTTGGGTCGTGGTGAGCGGCTTCGTGCTCGGCGCCCTGGTGGCACGCTTCCCGTTCTACCGCTCGTGGATCGTGCTGACGGTCGTGTTCACGATGATGGCCGCTTGGGCCGCCGTCTTGCTCAGGACGACGCCCGCGCCGACGTGGCTGATCGTGGTGCTCGCCTTCGCCACCGCCTCGGGCGGCCCGACGTCGATGGTCGGCTTCGACCTGGCCCGCTCCTTCAACCCCGTTCACGTGATCGGTCGGGCCAACGGCATCGTCAACGTCGGCGGCTTCATGGCCTCGCTGCTGTGCATGGCCCTGATCGGCGTCGTGCTCGACCTGCGCCAGGCCGGTGGCATGGACGCCTACGACCTCGGTGACTTCCGGGTGGCGATGGCGGTGCAGTTCGCGTTCTGGGCGCTCGGCATCATGCAGGTGCTGCGCTTCCGGCGGCGCGGCATCGCCCATCTGGAGCGGGTGCACCCAGGCGCCGTCGACGAGCTGCGTGCCGGTCGGGCCTGGGTCCACCCCGGACTCGGTGAAGAAGGGGTCTGAGGACTGGGCGTCCGCGAGTCCGCCGGTCGGTCAGGGCAGCGGCACGAAGGCGATGTTGTTGCGCCACTCGCCCGCGAACCGCTTGCTGTCGCTGCCCACCCACAGGCCGCGGCTGGTCGCGAGCATGTCCTTGCCGCCCACGGCCCGGTCCTTGCCGGGGTTCCAGGGCAACGCGAGACCCGTGACCGGGTCGATGGCGCCGATGCCCTTGCGCGCCACCGCTCCCGGTCCGGCGTTGTCGTTGCCGTTGGGGTTGTCGAGCCACCGGAAGTGTCCTTGGACGTACACCGCCGCGCCCGTCACCGCCAGGGAGTGCAAGGTGTCGCCGCCGGTGTAGTTGATCCACGTCGGCCGGTCCGGGTTGATGACATCGGTCTCGAACCGGGCGGTGGCGTCGCAGATGTCTCGGCCGACCCCGCCGGAGTTCGGGACCCACCCGGTGGAGTTGATCGCGAACCACTCGCCGTCGGGGGAGAAGTCCACGTCGCGCAGGTAGGCCGGCAGCTTGGCTGCCCGGCAGGAGTTCTCGAGCGGCTGGTAGTACCAAGGGCTGAGAGTGGCCGAGGTCTCGCCCAGGTCGAGCATGAAGGCGCGGCTGCGCGCCTGGCCCGCGATGGCGGTGAAGTTGCCGATCCCCACCAGGTGGGTGCCCTGGGGGTCGACCGCGAACCGGTAGACATTGGTCGGGCCGGAGTTGGACGCCAGCCTCCCGGTGATGGACACGTCGATGTACCCGGTGTCCGCCCCGCTCTGGGGATCCAGGGCGATCAGCCGCTCGGGGAACCGTCCGCCGACGAGCAGCCGGCCGTTGACGAGTCGGATCTCGTGGACCGCGCCCTTGAGGCCGGCATCGAAGGACCTGTCGACGATCCCGGTCTCGGGGTCGAGCTTGACCAGCCCACGCCTGTACACGCCGTTGACCCTCTTGAAGAACCCACCGACGTACAGCGCGTCCCCGGTCGCGAGCAGCGCGAACACCTTGCCGTCCAGCAGGGGAGCGAACGCGTTGAGGGCGCCGGTCGTGGCGCTGAAGCTCATCAGGTGCGTGCGTGTGTCGGACGTGGTCCGAGCGGAGTTGTCGACCCGGTTGAACTTGCCGCCCGCGTAGATGGTGTCGCCGCGCTCGGCGATCGCGTCGACCGACGTCTTGCTCACGACGGAGTCGTCCTCGACGTTCGGCGTGTAGTTCGCCGGATTGTCGCTGACGACCCGTGGATGAGCGATGGAAGCACTGACCGGTGGCGCCCCGCCGAGAGAACTAGCGACACAGGCGAGGCTGACGGCCAGTGCGCTCAGGACGGTCTTACCGGGGTGTGCCACATCAAGCTCCCTCATTGCAGGTGGCGCGCGTCAGTGCCACGCGCCCTTGCTCCACCCTGCGTGCAGAGTCACGCAACTTCATCGCCTCTTCTGGGGACGGCCCCCTTGTCGCTCTCATCGAGCGCCTGCACGGCCGCGAATGCGCGAAAGTTTTACTCGATCGACCTGCCCAGGTCGCTGGTGTAGAACGGCGAGTCCTTGCGGGAGAGGATGTCGCGCCGTTCCTCGGCGGTGAGCGACTCGACCTGCTCGGCCACGTCGGACGGGAAGCCGCTGACCTCGGGGGCGGCGGCCACGGGCACCACGGAGTGCACGATGCGGTCGCCGTACACGTGCAGCACGGTGAAGGCCTGGTGGCCGTCGACGCCGGAGATGAACCGGCCGTCGGGGGCCGGGTCGGCGGTGTAGCAGGTCGCCGAGGCGACGCTGACCGGTACGCCGGCGAACGTGGAGTACGACGTGAAGTGGAAGTGGCCGCCGAGGATGCCGCGGACGTCGGTGCCGGCGATGACATCGGCGAGCCGGTGCTGGTCGAGCAGCTCGATGATCCCCGCGGCCGGAGTCATCGGCACCGGGATGGGGGGATGGTGCATCGCCAACAGGGTGCCGTGCGGCGCGGGGGTGGCGAGCACCTCCGCCAGCCAGACCAGCTGGTCGCCGGTCAGCTCGCCGTGGTGGAACCCCGGCACGCTGGTGTCGAGCGCGACGATGCGCAGCCCGGCGAGGTCGTGCACGCGGTCCTGCGGTCCCGCGCCGTCCTCGTCGTAGAGGCCGGCCGCGAACTCGCCCCGTTCGTCGTGGTTGCCCATCGTCCAGACGACCTCGGCGCCCAGGTCGGCGGCGACGGGCTCGACGATCCCACGCAGCAGGGCGTACGCCGCGGGCTCGGCCTTGTCGGCCAGGTCACCGGTGAACACCAGTGCCTGTGGCGGCGGGTCGAGGTGCGCGAGCCGGCTGAGGGCCGCGCGCAGCCTGTCCTCGGTCGGGATCGCGCCGTACTGCCGCACGCCCCCGGCCAGCAGGTGCGGGTCGGAGATGTGCGCGATGACGTGTCCGGGATGGGGGTGCTGGCCGTACTGGATCACGCGCCGACCCTAGTGGCCAGTCAGACCGCCGGTGCGATGGTGCCGGCGACCTCGCCGAGGGTGAGGCGACCGCCCGCCGTGCCGGGAGCCGAGTAGCGCAGCACCACGGTGTCGCCGTCCTCGAGGAACGTCCGCTCGCGGCCGGCCGCGGTGAACGGCTCCTTGCCGCCCCAGGACAGCTCGAGGAACGACCCACGCTGGTCCGCGGCCGGCCCGCTGATCGTGCCCGAGGCCCACAGGTCGCCGGTGCGCGTCGACGCCCCGTTGACGGTCAGGTGGGCGAGCATCTGGGCGGGCGACCAGTACATCTGCGAGTACGACGGGCGCGAGACGATCTCGCCGTTGAGCACCACCTCCACCTCGATGTCGAGGCCGCGGGTGGCGCCGGCGGACAGGTAGGGCAGGGGCTCGGGGTCCTGGCCGGGCAGGTCGACCCAGGCCGCGTCGAAGGCCGCGAGCGGGGTGACCCACGGCGAGATCGACGTGCCGAAGCTCTTGCCGAGGAAGGGCCCGAGCGGGACGTACTCCCAGGCCTGGATGTCGCGCGCGCTCCAGTCGTTGAGCCCGACCACGCCGAAGCAGTGGTCGGCGAACGCCTCGGTGGTGATCCGGCTGCCGAGCGCGGAGCCGGTGCCGACGACGAACCCCAGCTCGGCCTCGATGTCGAGACGTGCGGACGGCCCGAAGGTCGGGGCGTCCTCGCTCGGCGCCTTGCGCTGTCCGTGCGGCCGGATGATGTCGGTGCCGGACGGTACGACGGTGCCGCCGCGGCCGTGGTAGCCGACCGGGAGGTGCCGCCAGTTGGGCAGCAGCGGCTCCTGGTCGGGGCGGAAGATCCGGCCCACGTTGGAGGCGTGGTCGAGGGAGGCGTAGAAGTCGACGTAGTCGCCCACGACGAACGGCATCCGCAGCGTGACCTCGGCGACCGGTACCAGGTGCGGTTCGACGACTGCGCGCTCGGACTCGTCGGTGAGCAGCCCGGTCAGCCACTGCCGCACGGAGTCCCACACCGGGCGTCCGGCGGCCATCAACGGGTTCAGCGTGGCGGCCTCGCAAAGGTGCGCCACCGCCGGCATGCCGATCGCCGCCACCGGCGCGAGGTCGAGGACGAGTCCACCGATGCGCACGCCGACGCGGGGCTCCTCGTCGGCGCGCCCGAACACGGCGTACGGCAGGTGGTCGACGTCGAATCCGGAGCCCGCGGCTCCTTCGACCCAGCTGGTGGTCATGGCTTCTCCTTGAGGAGTCCGAGGGTGATCAGGTCGTCGAGCGGCTCGCGCACCGAGCAGGATCCCAGCGAGGTGAACCAACGTCGCGCACCGGCCAGGTCGGCCTCCGTGGCACGGGCGGCGAGGTCTGCGCCGTCGCGTGACTCCAGCAGCGCGGCGGCGTCGTCGGGAGCGGCCCCGTCGAAGAGCGCTCGGGTCGTCAGCAGCACGTTGAGGAAGCCGTGGTGCTCGAAGCCGGTCTCGTCATCGCGGTGGCGGACGGCGTTGTGAAGGCCGGCGGTGCACTTGAACGGCGTCTCCCGGTCGAGGGCCGCGTCGATCCAGGCGACCAGCCCGCCGGCCGTGGGGAAGTGGTGGGCATCGACCCCGCCGGTGCGGAACTTCAGTCGCAGCTCGGCGGCGGCCACCTCGTCGGCGGCGCCCAGCCAGCCCGCGCCCGGCTCGGTCTGGGGCAGCTCGACGAAGACGTGCGTGGCGTCGTCGAGCACCCCCTCGTGCCGGGCCGCGTCGACGGCGGCCACCACCCGGCGAGCGTTGCCGGCCAGGTCGTCGAGGTCGCGCAGGGCGATCTCCAGGCCCGTCACGCGGTGCTTCCGTCGTTCGGCGAGCCGGAGCGCGCCGCCGATCGCGCCGGCGCCGCCGGTGACCACGATCGAGAGCGGGAGGCCGGCGTCCACCGAGCCGACGTCGGTGTCCCGGCACACCAGTGAGGCGACCAGGTCGGCGTACCACTCGGTGCGGCGGGCGGCGTACGCCGCGATGGCATCGGGGAGCGCGGCGTTGCCGGGCGGGAAGATGGCCGCGTCGTCGAGGAGACCCGACCACGCGGCTGGCAGGGCGGCGTCGGGTGCGCGATCATCGGTTGACACGGGAGTTATCCTAACCGTGCTGCGAATAGCGGACGAAAACGTCCGATAATCGACAACGAGGACTTCATGACCTTCTACCGCACCGTCGGCCACCTCCCGCCCAAGCGGCACACCCAGCACCGCGACCCCGAGGGCCACCTCTATCGCGAGGAGCTGATGGGGGAGGAGGGCTTCTCCTCCGACGCGTCGCTGCTCTACCACCGGGGCGTGCCGTCGGCGATCACCGACAGCGTCGTGTGGGACCTGCCCGACCAGTCGCGGACGCCCAACCACCCGCTCAAGGCGCGGCACCTCAAGCTGCACGACCTCGAGCTCGGCGGATCGGCCGGGGATCCAGGTGGTGATCCGGTGACCGGCCGCCGGCTGGTGCTCGGCAACAACGACGTGCGCATCGGCTACGTCGTCACCGGCGTCGAGCCGTCGCCGCTCTACCGCAACGCCATCGGCGACGAGTGCGTGTACGTCGAGTCCGGCGCGGGCACCGTCGAGAGCGTCTTCGGGGTGCTGACCTACCGCAGCGGCGACTACGTCGTGATCCCGCGGGCCACCACGCACCGATGGGTGCCCAGTGAGTCCTCGCGGCTCTACGCGATCGAGGCCAACAGCCACATCCATCCGCCCAAGCGCTACCTCTCGCGCTTCGGGCAGTTCCTCGAGCACGCGCCGTACTGCGAGCGCGACCTGCACGGACCGACCGACCTCGAGTCGCTGGTCGAGCGCAACCGGGACCAGTCGGACGTCGAGGTGCTCGTCAAGCACCGCGCCGGTGGAGCCGTGCTGGGCACCAAGATGACCTATGCGACGCACCCGTTCGACGTGGTCGGCTGGGACGGCTGCCTGTACCCGTACACCTTCAACATCGACGACTACATGCCGATCACCGGAAAGATCCACCAGCCGCCTCCGGTGCACCAGGTCTTCGAGGGCTGGAACTTCGTGATCTGCAACTTCCTGCCCCGAAAGGTCGACTACCACGAGCTCGCGATCCCGGTGCCCTACTACCACTCCAACGTCGACTCCGACGAGGTCATGTTCTACGTCGGCGGTGACTACGAGGCGCGCAAGGGATCCGGCATCGGCATCGGCTCGATCTCGCTGCACCCGGGCGGCTACGCCCACGGCCCGCAGCCGTCCGCGATCGAGGCGTCGCTGGGTGCTGAGTACTTCGACGAGTCGGCGGTCATGGTCGACACCTTCGCCCCGCTCGACCTCGGTGAGGCCGGACTGGCCTGCGAGGACCCGGCGTACGCCTGGACCTGGGCCGGTCGTGGCCCGGACGCGAGCGACACCGGCGACGGCGGCCCCGCGGTCTTCAGCAACTCCTGACCTCGTTGAGTCGCGCCTCCGTCCTCGTTGATTGGCGCCTCCGTCCGTCGGCGCATGGACGGAGGCGCGACTCAACAGGGACGCGGGCGCAACTCAACAGGGACGCGGGCGCAACTCAACAGGGACGCGGGCGCAACTCAACGGGGTGTCAGGAGGTCCAGGCGTGCCAGAGGGCGGCGTACTCGCCGTCGAGGTCGACCAGCTCGTCGTGGCTGCCGAGCTCGACGACGCGGCCGTCGATCACCACAGCGATGCGGTCGGCGTCGTGGGCCGTGTGCAGGCGGTGGGCGATCGCGACGACGGTGCGGCCCTCGAGGAGGTTGTTCATCGAGCCCTCGAGCGTGCGGGCGGTCCGCGGGTCGATGAGGGAGGTGGCCTCGTCGAGGACCAGGGTGTGCGGGTCGGCGATGATCAACCGGGCCAGCGCGACCTGCTGGGCCTGCGCGGGGGTGAGGGCGTAGCGGCCCGAGCCGATCACGGTGTCGAGGCCCTGCGGCAGCCGTTCGACCCACAGCAGCGACCCGACGGCGCGCAGCGCCTCGCGAACGGCATCGTCGTCGGAGTCCTCGCGCGCCAGCACGATGTTGTCGCGCACCGAGCCGATGAAGACGTGGTGCTCCTGGGTGACCAGGGCGACCTCGGTGCGCAGCACCTCGAGCGGCAGGTCGACGAGCTCGACGCCGCCGATCGTGGCCGAGCCGGTGCGCGGGCGGTTGATGCCCGACAGCAGGCGGCCCAGGGTCGACTTGCCCGACCCGCTCGGCCCGACGATGGCCAGCCGTTCACCGACGCCGAGCCGCAGGTCGACGCCGTGCAGCACGTCGTGGCCCTCCCGGTAGGCGAAGCGCAGGTCCGTGCCGACCAGGTCGACGCCGTCGGGGAGCCGGTCGCCGGCCTCACGGTCGGGCTGCACCTCGGCGATGCCGAGCAGCCGGCTGGTCGACGCGGCGCCGACCTGCAGCCGGTCGATCTCGCCGATCAGCCGGTCGAGCGGGTCGCCCAGCGCCTCGACGTACAAGACGGCCGCGGTGATCTGGCCGAGGTTGACCCAGCCGCGGGTGTAGGCGTAGGCGCCGACCAGCAGCGTGATGACGCGCGGCGTCTGGAAGGCGAAGTTCAGCGCCATGAACAGCAGGTTGCGCAGCGTCAGGCCGTAGCGCTCGGCCTGCGCCGACACCTCGATGTCGTCGTCACCGGCGCGGACCCGGGCGCCCGGGAGGCCCAGTGCCTCGAGGGTGCGGGCGCCCTCGACGGTCTCGGTGAGCGTGGTGTTGATGCGGGAGTACGTCGCCCCCTCGGTGATGTAGCCCTTCGGTGCGCGGCGTAGGTAGCCCCGCACGGCCCAGGCCGAGGTGGCGAACGTCGCCAGCGCCGGCACCGCGAGCACCACGGAGTTGAGCAGCATCGCGCCGATCGACAGCGCCACCGTCAGCAGCGCGATGATGGCGCTCGGCAGGCCGTACTGGACCGAGCGGCTCATCGTGCCGACGTCACGGGTGACCCGGGTGACGAGGTCGCCGGTGCTGGCGCTCTCGACCGCGCCGAGCGGCAGCCGCAGGATCGTGCGCACGATGTACTCGCGTGCCGTCGACAGCAGGTCCTGGCCGAACAGCGTCGAGGTGCGCTGGGCCACGAACGTGAAGGCCGACTGCAGCACAACCACGCCGATGATCACCAGGGCGAGATCGTTGAGCGGCAGCCCGCCGCCGTCGACCGTGGTGTTGACCAGCTCGCCGAGCAGGCGCGGGACCACCAGACCCGTGGCCGCGGCGAGCGCGTTGAACACCACGAGCGCGATGAAGGTGCCGCGCCGGCTGCCGAGCAGGTCGCGGAAGAAGCTCAGCACGGCGCGGTTGCCCGACACCGGCCAGCCGCGCTCCGGGTTGCGGGAGGCGGCGTACACCTGCTCCGCGCGCTGACGGCGCAGGTCGTGGCGTGCCCACAGCGCCGCGTTGCGCTCCTTCAGCGTCGCGTCGACGGGGGGGACCAGCTCCGGCGGGATCACCGGCGCGTCGAGACGGCGGTCGCGCCAGGTCTGGGGGGACGTGGCCAGCAGGTCGGTCATGACGAGACCCCCTCGCCGACGTCGTCGAGCGTCCTGGCCACCACGTTGCGGTAGGCCGCGTCGTGCGCGAGCAGGTCGGCGTGCTCGCCGTCGGCGACGACCACCCCGTCCTGGAGGAGCACGACCCGGTCGGCGTGGTGCAGCCACAGCGGCGACACGGTGCAGACCACCGTCGTACGGCCGTGGCGCAGAGCGGTCACCCGCTCGGCGATGCGGGCCTCGGTGTGGGCGTCGACCGCGGAGGTCGGCTCGACGAGCACCAGGATCGGTGCGTCGACGGCGAGCGCCCGGGCCAGCACGACCCGCTGCCGCTGGCCGCCGGAGAGACCGCGGCCGCGCTCGTCGAGCTGGCCCTGCCAGCCCTCCGGCAGGGCGTCGTAGACGTCCTCGGCGTTGGCGACGCGAAGGGCAGCCTCGGCCTGGTCGCGGGTCAGCCGTCCGTGCGGGTCGATGGCGTCCTGGAGGGTGCCGGCGAACAGGCCGCTGCCGGTGTCGCTGACCAGCACCTGGCGCCGTACGTCGGCGAGGCGGGCCGCCGACAGGTCGACGCCGCCCAGCCGCACGCCCCACTCGCGGGTCGCGGCCTCCTCGTCGCGCGCCGCGATGCGGGCCCGGCGGCGTTCGCGGTCGGCCCGGGCGAGGCGGGCGGCGCGTCCCTTGAGCCCGTCGCCGGCCTCCTCGCCCACCGGGTCGGTGTCGGGCGGCAGGTACCTGCCCAGGCGGTCGGCCAGCGCCGCGCTCTGCTCGGGCACCGCACTCACGAGCACGGTCAGCTGCCCCGGGTGGGCGGTGAAGCCGCTCAGGTCGTCGACGATCTCGGCGTTCCCGTCGAGCGCCCGCGGCTCGGCCGGCTCGCGCCACGGTGGCTGCTGCTCGAAGATCGCGATCGCCTTGCGGGCGCTCACCAGCGCCCGCGTGGACTTCTGGGCGAGCTCGAAGAACGTGCGGATCGGACCCACCATGAACAGGCCGTAGCCGAGGAAGCTCACCAGCTGGCCGACGCTGAGCTCGCCGGCCTCGACCTGCCGGGTGCCCAGCCAGACGAGGCTGACCAGGAACACCCCGGAGAGCAGTACGCCGACCGCCTCGACCGCGGCCTGCCAGATGCCCGAGGAGACGCCGGCCCTGCGGGCCTGCTGCGACTGGTCGGCGTAGTTGCGGCCGAACGTCTGCTCGCCGCCGATGCCGCGCAGGATGCGCAGCCCGGCCACGATGTCGGTGGCCATCGAGGTCAGCTCGGAGTTGCGGCTGCGCTCGACCTGCTGGCGGCGGTGCAGCGGCCGCAGGAGCGGCAGGGCGGCGCCGAGAAGCACCGGCGCGGCGACCAGCACGAGCACGCCGAGCTGCCACGACATCGACAAGACGATCGCGGCGACCGTCAGGTAGGAGACGAACTGGGCGGCGGAGCGAGCCAGGATCTCGGTCAGCGCGCCGAACTCGTCGGAGTCGCTCGACGCGACGCTGAGCACCTCGCCCGTGGGCGAGCGCCGCGGCAGCACGTGCCCCATCTGGGCGATCTTGCGCGTGACCATCTGGGTGGTGCCGTACAGGCTGATCAGCCAGGTGCGCACGATCAGCGTGTGGAAGACCACGCCGAAGATGCCGCCCACCACGACCACCCCGAGCATCACCGCCGACCACTTCAGCAGCTCCGAGGTCGAGCCGGCGAGGATGCCGTCGTCGACGGCCCGCCCGAAGATGTAGGGACCGAACGTCAGCGGCATCAACCACAGCAGGCAGGCCAGTGACGACAGCGTGATGACCTGCCACTGCTGGCGCAAGAGCCAGGTCAGGAACGCCGCAGGCGTCCGGGTGTCGGGATCGGGAGTGGGTGCGTCGTCCGTGCCGGTGAAGAACGTCGCGATCCGAGGAGGGAAGTCCTGCATGAGGGGTTCAGACTAGGTGGCCGCACCGACAGGGCGCGACGCAATAACCCGTCAGGCGCGAGCGTAGGTCGGGTAGTCGGTGTAGCCGGCGGCGCCACCGCCGTAGACCGTCGCCTTCACCAGCTCGTTGAGCTGCCAGCCGTTGCGCAGCCGCTCCGGCAGGTCGGGGTTGGCGATGTACGCCCGGCCGAAGGCGACGGCATCGACGTAGCCGGCCGACAGCACCCGCTCCGCCTTGTCCAGGTCGTAGTTGCCGGCGCCGACGATGACACCGGGGAAGGCGGCCCGCAGCTTGCCGCGGAAGGTGTCGTCGAGGGCCTCGCCACCGGCCCAGTCGGGCTCCGAGAGGTGCAGGAACGCCAGGTTGCGTGCCGCCAGCTCGGCCGCGAAGTGCAGTCCGGTCTCCTCGCCCTCCTCGTCGGTCAGCCCGTTGAAGGTCCCGATGGGGGAGATCCGGATGCCGACGTGGTCGGCGTCCCAGGCGTCGACCACGGCGTCGACGATCTCCAGCGGCAGCCGCACCCTGGCGGTCGTCGTACCGCCGTAGCCGTCGGTGCGCCGGTTCGACGATGGTGAGAGGAACTGGTGGATCAGGTAGCCGTGTGCCGCGTGGATCTCGACGGCGTCGAACCCCGCGGCCCGGGCCTGACGGGTGGCGTGCGCGTAGTCCTCGACCAGCCGGGGCAGCTCGTCGGTCTCGAGCGCGCGCGGCGTGGGGCAGTCGACGCGCACGAGCCCGCCGTCCTCGTCGAAGATCGTCGTGCGGTTCGTGTACGGCGTCGCGCTGGCCGAGACCGGCAGCCGACCGTCGTGCAGCGACGCGTGGCCGACCCGGCCGGTGTGCCAGAGCTGGGCGGCGATCCGTCCGCCCGCCCCGTGCACGGCATCGGTGATCCGCCGCCAGCCGGCCACCTGCTCGTCGCTGTGGATGCCGGGCGTGCCGGCGTACCCCTTGCCCTCCGGCGAGATCTGGGTGCCCTCGGACACGATCAGCCCTGCTCCCGCGCGCTGGACGTAGTGGTCGAGCATCAGGTCGTTCGGTACGTCGCCGGGCTGCGTCGCGCGCTGCCGGGTCAGGGGCGCCATCAGCACGCGGTGGGGCGCGGAGACCGCGCCGAGGGCCAGGGGGTCGTGGAGGGAGGGCACGTGGTGTCCCAACGACCTCGGCGCGGAGGTATTCCTCGCTGGGGGTGTGTGCCCTTCACCGGGTTCCGGGTAAGGATGGCGGTATGACTCACAACCGTCCCGTCCACGACATCGATGAGTCCAAGCTCGAGGTCGGGGGCGAGGCGCACGCCGCGGCGGGCGTCACGGCGGTCGCCGTCGCCATGAAGCGCGCGGTCGACTCGATGGGGGTCCGGCGGACGGCGAAGACGCTCCTCAAGCTCAACCAGACCGACGGGTTCGACTGCCAGGGCTGCGCGTGGCCCGATCCCGAGGCCGGTCATCGGCACACCGCCGA
This sequence comes from uncultured Actinomycetota bacterium, assembly GCA_963807335.1. Classification (GTDB taxonomy): domain Bacteria; phylum Actinomycetota; class Actinomycetes; order Propionibacteriales; family Nocardioidaceae; genus Nocardioides. Next base: position 145,777 of record CAWEBT010000013.1, on the reverse strand, counting down.
GTTCTGCGAGAACGGCGCGAAGGCGGTCGCCGAGGAGGCGACGCGAACGATGCTCGACCGCAAGTTCTTCGCCACGCACCCGCTGACCGACCTCGAGGACAAGACGGAGTACTGGCTGGGCAAGCAGGGCCGGCTGACCGAGCCGATGGCCCTGCGCGCGGGTGGCACGCACTACGAGCCGATCGCCTGGGACGATGCCTTCTCGATGATCGCCGGCCACCTCAACCGCCTCGACGATCCCGACCAGGCCGTGTTCTACACCTCGGGCAAGACGTCCAACGAGGCCGCGTTCGTCTACCAGCTGTTCGCCCGCTCCTTCGGCACCAACAACCTGCCCGACTGCTCCAACATGTGCCACGAGTCGTCCGGCGCGGCGCTCAGCGAGACCATCGGGATCGGCAAGGGCTCGGTCAGCCTCGAGGACGTCCACCGGGCCAAGCTGATCGTGGTCGTCGGGCAGAACCCCGGCACCAACCACCCGCGCATGCTCTCGGCGCTCGAGGAGGCCAAGCACCACGGCGCGAAGATCATCTCGGTGAACCCGCTCCAGGAGGCCGGGCTCGTCCGCTTCAAGAACCCGCAGCACGCCAAGGGCATGGCCATCGGCACGGCGCTCGCCGACCTGCACCTGCCGGTCCGCCTCAACGGGGACCTGGCGCTCTTCCAGGCCATCGGCTCGCTGCTCGTCGAGTGGGACGCCCTCGACCACGACTTCCTGGCCACGCACACCGTCGGGTTCGACCAGTACGTCGCCCACCTGACGACGCTGGACTGGGCGAAGGTGGAGGAGTCCACCGGCCTGACCCGTGCCCAGATCACCGAGGCCGCGGAGCTGTTCCGGGACTCCGAGGCCACCGTCACCTGCTGGGCGATGGGGATCACCCAGCACCACAACGCGGTCGCCACCATCAAGGAGATCGTCAACGTCGCGCTGCTGCAGGGCAACATCGGCAAGCCCGGCGCCGGCCTGTGCCCGGTCCGCGGCCACTCCAACGTCCAGGGCGACCGGACGATGGGCATCTGGGAGCGGGTGCCCGACCACTTCCTCGACGCGCTGCGCGACGAGTTCGGCTTCGAGCCGCCGCGCGAGCACGGACTCGACACCGTCGACGCGATCCGGGCACTGCGCGACGGCAAGGTGCGGGTCTTCTTCGGCATGGGCGGCAACTTCGTCGGAGCGGCCCCCGACACCGAGGTCACCGAGGCGGGCATGCGCAGCGCGGCCCTCACCGTGCACGTCTCGACGAAGCTCAACCGCTCGCACGTCGTCACCGGCGGCGAGGCGCTGATCCTGCCGGCGCTCGGCCGCTCGGAGAAGGACCTCACCGGTGGCAGACCACAGCGGGTCACGGTCGAGGACTCGATGTCCGCCGTGCACGCCTCGCACGGGCCGCTGAAGCCGGCGTCGAAGCTCCTGAAGTCTGAGGTCGACATCGTCTGCTCGATGGCGCTCGCGACGCTGAAGGACTCCCCGGTCCCGTGGGCCGCGATGCGCGACGACTACACCGAGATCCGGCGGCACATCGCCCACGTGGTGCCCGGCTGCGCGTCGTACGACGAGAAGGTCGACCGCCCGGGCGGCTTCGTGCTCCCGCACCCGCCTCGAGACAGCCGCGTCTTCGAGACCAAGTCGGGCAGGGCCGTCATCACGTCCACGCCGGTGGAGGTGCTGGAGGTCCCGAAGGGCCGGGTGCTGCTGCAGACGCTGCGCTCCCACGACCAGTTCAACACCACGATCTACGGCCTCGACGACCGCTACCGCGGTGTCAAGAACGGTCGCCGCGTGGTCTTCGTGCACCCCGAGGACATCCGGTCGCTCGGCTTCGAGGACGGCGACCTGGTCGACCTGGTGAGCGAGTGGCGCGACGGCAAGGAGCGGGTGGCGACGTCGTTCCGCATCGTGGCGTTCGACCAGCCCCGCGGCTGCGCCGCGGCGTACTACCCCGAGACCAATCCGTTGGTTCCCCTCGAGTCGACGGCCAAGGGCAGCAACCAGCCCACCTCCAAGTCGGTCGTGGTCCGGCTCGAGCGGCCGGGCTCGCCGTCCGGCAGCAGCAGCCAGGGATCGCCGGACCAGGGCACGGGCTCCTCGCGCACGGATGAGCCCCGGCACCTGAGCTGATGACCAACCCGGAGCGCGACCCCGCCGAGATCCGTTGCGAGCCCGGTCGTCGCGTTGCGGGTGTCGAGGTGATCGCGCCGCGGGAGGTGCCGTTGGGCGGCCAGCGCGCCATGCACGTACGACGCACGCTGCCGTCGCGTCAGCGCTCGCTGATCGGGGCCTGGTGCTTCGCAGACCTGTACGGCCCCGAGCCGGTCGCCGACACCGGCGGCATGAGCGTCGCCCCGCACCCGCACACGGGGCTGCAGACCGTGAGCTGGCTGTTCGCCGGGGAGATCGAGCACCGCGACAGCGTCGGCAACCAGGCGATGGTCCGGCCCGGCGAGGTCAACCTGATGACCGCCGGCCGGGGCATCAGCCACTCCGAGATCTCCACGCCCGACACCCTTGAGCTGCACGGGATCCAGCTGTGGGTGGCTCTGCCGGACGAGGCCCGCGAGGTCGGGCCGTCGTTCGCCCACCACGCTCCACCGGAGATCGGCGGCGCCGGCTGGACCGGTCGCGTCTTCCTCGGGTCGCTGCTCGGGCAGACCTCGCCGGTGCCGACGTACACACCGCTGCTGGGTGCCGAGGTCAACCTCGCCGCGGGCGCCCGGCTGGAGCTGGCCGTCGACCCGGGTTTCGAGCACGGCGTGCTCGTCGATCGCGGGGTCGTGGGGATCGGCGAGCAGCACGTGCGGGCCGGGGAGCTGGCCTACCTGGCTCCCGGGGGCGCCTCGATGACGCTGGCCGCGGTCGAGGACGCGCGCGTGGTGGTGCTCGGCGGTCCGCCGTTCGGCGAGTCGATCGTCATGTGGTGGAACTTCGTCGGCCGTACCCACGAGGAGATCGTCGGGTTCCGCGACGAGTGGCAGGCGCAGATCACCGGGACCGGGATCGTGGCCGGCCGCTTCGGGATCGTCAGCGACCTGGCCCCGATCCCGGCCCCGTCGATGCCCAACGCCCGCCTCCGTCCTCGTTGAGTCGCGCCTCCGTCCCCGTTGAGTTGCGCCTCCGTCCGTCGTTGAGTCGCGCCCGAGTCCTCAACGGAGCGGGAGGCGCAACTCAACGGTGCGGGAGGCGCAAGTGAACGAGGACCGAGGCGCAACTCAACGAGGACGGAGGCGCAACTCAACGGATAGGTTGCCGGGGTGAGCGGACCGATCGTGGGCGAGGACGGCCTGGCCCGGTGCCCCTGGGCCACCGGTGACGACCTGAGCCGCGCCTACCACGACACCGAGTGGGGCGTGCGGATCTCCGGGGAGTCCGCCTACCTCGAGCGGCTCACCCTCGAGGCGTTCCAGTCCGGGCTCTCCTGGCTGACGATCCTGCGCAAGCGCGACGCGTTCCGCGAGGTCTTCTCCGGCTTCGACGCCGACGTCGTGGCGGCGTACGACGACGCCGACCAGGCCCGGCTGATGGCCGACGCGCGCATCGTGCGCAACCGGCTCAAGGTCGCCGCGGCGGTGAGCAACGCCCGGGCGACGGTGGCGCTGCGAGACAACGGCGGCCTCGCCGCGTACGTCGAGTCGTTCGCGCCCGACGTCGCGCCGGCGCCCACCACGACGGAGGAGATGACGACCACCTCGCCGGACTCGGTGGCCCTGTCGAAGGGGCTGAAGAAGCAGGGCTTCGTGTTCGTCGGTCCGACCACGATGTTCGCGCTGATGGAGGCGGTCGGCATCATCGACCACCACCTGGTCGGCTGCCACCGCCGCGGCGTCGCCGCCGCCTGACGAAGCGATCAACCGCCCTGGCCAGGCCGCGCCCCTAGGCTCTCGTCATGCCCCCGCTGCACGCCTTCGCAGACGACGCCCTCGCCGACCTCGACGCCGTCGGACTGGCCGAGGCCGTCGCAGCCAGGACGGTCGCGGTGCCCGAGCTGGTGGAGGCGGCGATCGCCCGGACCAACCTGGTCGACCCGGAGCTGGGCGCGGTCGCGCACGAGGCGTTCGATCGGGCCCGCGCCGAGGCGCTGGCTCCGCACGGCGGCTTCTTCGCGGGCATCCCGACCTTCGTCAAGGACAACGTCGACGTGGCGGGCATGCCCACCCAGCACGGCACGGACGCGTTCGTGGCCAAGGCGGCCGCCGAGGACGGTGACTTCGCCCGGATGTACCTCGCCACCGGCCTGTTGCCGCTCGGCAAGACCCGGCTCTCGGAGTTCGGCTTCAACGGCATCGTCAACCACCCCCGGCTCGGCCCGGTGCGGGGGCCCTGGCACCGCGAGCACTACGCCGGCGCCTCGTCCGCCGGGTCGGCGGCGCTGGTCGCCGCAGGCGCCGTACCCATCGCGCACGCCAACGACGGCGGCGGGTCGATCCGCATCCCGGCCTCCGTCAACGGACTGGTCGGCCTCAAGCCGACCCGCAACCGGCTGGCCCAGGACAAGCTCATGCACGACATGCCGGTGCGCATCGTCTCCGACGGCGTGCTCACCCGGTCCGTGCGCGACACGGCGGTGTTCTTCCGCGAGGCCGAGAAGGTCTTCCGGGACCACCGCCTCGCCCCGATCGGGGACGTCACCCGCCCCGGTCGCAAGCGGCTCCGCGTCGCCCTGACGACCAACGGGCTCGGCCACGGCGCCAGCCCCGAGGTGCGCGACCTGACCCTCGAGACCGCCGCCCTGCTCGCCGACCTCGGTCACGAGGTCGAGGAGATCGACCCGCCCCTGCCCGCGTCGTTCGCCGACCACTTCGTCCTCTACTGGTCGATGCTCGCCATGGGGGTGGTCGCCGGGGGGAAGCGCGCCTTCGGCCCCACCTGGGACGCCGGCAGGCTCGACAACCTGACCCTCGGCCTCGCCCGGCACTGCCGCCGGCGACTGCACCGGCTGCCGCTGGCCATCGCCGCGATCAGCGCGTCGCGGTACCGCTCGGCTCGCCACTACGCGACGTACGACGTCACGCTGACGCCGACCCTGGCCACCCAGACCCCCCTGGTCGGCGAGATCGACCCGATGGGCGACTACGACGACGTGATGGACGCGCTGATGGCGTGGGTGGCCTACACGCCGGTGCAGAACGCGACCGGCGAGCCGTCCATCTCGCTGCCGCTGCGGACCACGGCCGCGGGCCTCCCGCAGGGCATGATGTTCAGCGCCGGACAGGGCCGCGAGGCGCTCCTGCTGGGGCTCGCGTTCGAGCTCGAGGAGGCACGCCCGTTCGCCCGGATCCAGGGCTGATCGGGACCCGCTCGCCGGCTGTGAGGAAGGCGATTTCTTCTCTCCGATGAGCCTGTGTATTCTTCTCGGTCGTTGCCCCTTTAGCTCAGTCGGTAGAGCGTCTCCATGGTAAGGAGAAGGTCTACGGTTCGATTCCGTAAAGGGGCTCTGGGTTGGGGTCTCGCCGGGTGACATACTCGGTGAGGCGCCCCGAACCGGTGGCGGGGTAGCTCAGGTGGTTAGAGCACACGGCTCATAATCGTGGTGTCGCGGGTTCGAGTCCCGCCCCCGCTACTCAGACCGACGCAGAACCCAGCCGGATCCCCGGCGCACAGCTTCACCCGTATTCGACGAAGGACAGCCCGTGGCCAGCAAGAGCTCTGACGTTCGCCCCAAGATCACGCTCGCGTGCGTGGACTGCAAGGAGCGCAACTACATCACCAAGAAGAACCGTCGGAACGACCCCGACCGCATGGAGATGAAGAAGTTCTGCCCGCGCTGCCGCACGCACACCGCGCACCGCGAGACGCGCTGACACCAGCGCCCCCCAGCATCACCGACCCGCCGCGAGTCTCGCGGCGGGTCGGTTGCGTTTCCGGCGACCGGTCCGGGGCCGGTAGGTTGGCCCCATGCCTGTCGACCAGTCGCTAGTCGGGCGCAGCTTCCCGCCCACCGCACCGTTCGCGGTGACCGAGGACGGCATCGCCTCGTTCGTCGCCTCCACGGGGGGTGAGTACGCCGGCGGCCCCGCCCCGGCGACGTACCCGATCGTGCTCGCGTTCGATGCGATGAACGCCTTCCTCGAGGCCGAGCAGATCGAGCTGCACCGGATCATCCACGGCGAGCAGAAGTTCGCCTACGAGCGGCCGATCCGTCCCGGCGACGTGCTCACCGCGACTCTCACCGTCAGCACGCTGCGGCAGATCGCGGGCGCCGACATCATCGGCACCACCTCCGAGGTCACCGACGCGGACGGGGCGCTCGTCTGCACCACCGGCGCGACGCTCGTGCACCGGGGCGCAGCCGCATGAGCGACCTCGCCACCCAGACCTACCCGATCACCCGGGCCGCCCTGGTCGCCTACGCCGACGCCAGCGGCGACCAGAACCCCATCCACCAGGACGAGGACGTGGCCCGGGAGGTGGGCCTGCCGGGCGTCATCGCGCACGGCATGTACACGATGGCGCTGGCCGCCCGTGCGGTCGAGCAGTGGTTCCCGGGCGCCGAGGTGGTCAGCTTCGGCTGCAAGTTCACCCAGCCCGTCGTCGTGCCCGCGGCCGACGGTGTCGAGATCGAGGTCGCGGGTGTCGTCACCGGTGAGACCGACGGGCTCGTCTCGGTCAGCCTGACGGTGACGTGCGGAGGCGAGAAGGTCCTCGGCCGGCCGACGGCAGTCGTGCGTGCCTGAGCCCTCGGTGCTGCTGCGCGACCACACCACCCTGAGACTCGGCGGACCGGCGGCCGACTACGTCCTGGCGCGAGACGAGGCCACCCTCGTCGAGGCCGTCGCCTCGGCCGACGACGCGGGCACGCCCGTGCTGGTGCTGGGGGGCGGCAGCAACCTGGTCGTCAGCGACGCCGGGTTCGACGGACGCGTCGTGCACGTCGCGACCCGCGGCGTCACCGATGACGACCCGGGGGAGGCCGCCTGCGGGGGCGTCGACGTCGTGGTCGCCGCCGGCGAGAACTGGGACGACCTGGTCGCCAGGGCCGTCGACCGCGGCTGGACCGGCATCGAGGCCCTCAGCGGCATCCCCGGCTCCGTGGGCGCCACCCCGATCCAGAACGTCGGCGCCTACGGCCAGGAGGTGTCCCAGACCATCGCGCGGGTGCGCACCTTCGACCGCGTCGACCGGCGGCTGCGCTCCTTCGCCGCCGCGGACCTCGGCTTCGGCTACCGGCACAGCCGCTTCAAGGCCGACCCCGGTCGCCACCTGGTGCTCGAGGTGACCTTCCAGCTGCCCCGCGCCGAGCTCGGCGCGCCGGTGCAGTACGCCGAGCTGGCCAGGACGCTCGGCGTCGAGGCCGGTCAGCGGGTGCCGCTGGCCGAGGTCCGTGCCGCAGTGCTCGCCCTCCGTGCCGGCAAGGGCATGGTCCTCGACGCGGCAGACCACGACACGTGGAGCGCCGGCTCGTTCTTCACCAACCCGTTCCTGAGCCCCGAGCAGGTGGCGGCGCTGCCCGAGGCGGCACCGCGGTGGCCGCAGCCGGACGGCACCGTCAAGTCGAGCGCCGCGTGGCTGATCGAGCACGCCGGATTCGGCAAGGGCCACGCCGTCGGCCGGGTCAGCCTGTCGACCAAGCACACCCTGGCGCTGACCAACCGTGGGGAGGCCTCGGCCGCCGAGCTGGTCGCGCTGGCCCGTGAGGTGCGCGACGGGGTCGAGGCGCGGTTCGGGGTCCGGCTCGTCAACGAGCCGGTGCTGGTCGGGCTGACGCTGTAGCGGAGGCCGAGGGCCTAGAAGTCCTCGTTGAGCGTCGGGAACTCGCTCGGGGTGGCCGGGCCCTGCTCGAACGTCGTGCTGCTGAAGGTGAACACCCCGATGACCAGCACGGTCACCAGGACCAGGCCGAGCACCAGCAGCACGGTGCCGATCATGCCCATGATCTGGCCGCCCTTGGCCTGGTCGCGGCCGGACAGCGTGCCGGAGCTCGCGTCGATCTCGCGGACCGCCTTGCGGCCCATCGCCCAGGCGAACGGTGACAGCACGAGCGTGATCCCGCCGCAGAACATGATGCCGGCGAGTCCGATGATGCCGAGCACCATCGCGGTCGTCGCCGAGGGGTGCGGCTGGCCGCCGGCGCCGCCGCCGTGTCCGTAGCCCGGCTGGCCGTAGGGCTGCTGGGGGTAGCCCTGCTGCCCGTAGCCCGGCTGCCCGTAGCCCGGCTGCCCCGGAGCGGGCTGGCCGTAGGCGCCGGGCTGCGGGTACGGGGAGGTCTGGTCGTAGGGGTTCGGCGGCGGCGCGGGCTGCGCCGGCTGGCCGCTGGCCTGGTTGTCCCGGAGGTAGTCCTCGGGCAGGTTGTGGGGCTCGTCGGGTGGCGTCACGCACTCATCCTCTCAGGAGTGTCCAGCCATGTCCCGATGTCGGCCAAGCCGTCGCGGACGACGTCCTCCGGCGCGCACGAGGCCCGAAACGACATCCGCGCCAGCTCGGCCAGCTGTGCGTCGTCGAGCTCGTGCGCGACGCGCATGGTGGCGTACTGGCCCGCCAGCCGGGAGCCGAACAACAGCGGGTCGTCGGCGCCCAGCGCGACGGTGGCCCCGGCGGCCAGCAGCTCGGGCAGCGGCACGGACGTCAGGTCGGAGTAGACGCCGAGGGCCACGTTGGACACCGGGCACACCTCCAGAGCGACGCCGCTGTCGACGATCCGGCTGAGCAGGTCGGGGTCCTCCGCGGCGCGTACGCCGTGGCCCAGCCGGCCGGCGTGCAGCTGGTCGAGGCAGGCCGCGATGTGGGCCGGACCGAGCAGCTCGCCGCCGTGCGGTGCGAGCAGCAGCCCGGCCCGCTCGGCGATCTGGAAGGCACCCGCGAAATCAGCGGTGCGGCCACGCCGCTCGTCGTTGGAGAGGCCGAAGCCGACCACCCCCCGGCCGGCGTACTGCGCCGCCAGCCGGGCCAGGGTCCGCGCGTCGAGCGGGTGCCGGGTGCGGTTGGCGGCGATGACCACCGCGATGCCGAGCCCCGTCGCCCGCGACGCCTCGCCGACGGCGTCGAGCACGAGATCGGTGAACGCGGTGATGCCGCCGAACCTCGCGCCGTACCCACTGGGGTCGACCTGGATCTCCAGCCACCGACCGCCGTCGCGCACGTCGTCCTCGGCGGCCTCGCGGACCAGCCGCCGCACGTCGTCCTCGGTGCTCAGCACCGACCGCGCCACGTCGTAGAGCCGCTGGAAGCGGAACCAGCCCTTCTCGTCGGCCGCCGACAGCTGCGGCGGCCAGTCGCCGACGAGCGAGTCGGGCAGGTGCACGCCGTCCCGCTCGGCCAGCTCGAGCAGCGTCTCGTGCCGCATGGAGCCGGTGAAGTGCAGGTGCAGGTGCGCCTTCGGCAGGGTGAACACGTCGCGCACCGCGTCCGTCTCGTAGACCGGCGGGCCCGGCTGGTCGAGCAGCGTCGGGGTCACCCCTCAGGCGAACAGCTTCTGGAGCCGGCTCACGCCTTCGACGAGGTCGTCGTCACCGAGGGCGTAGGACAGCCGCAGGTAGCCGGGGGACCCGAACGCCTCGCCCGGCACCACCGCCACCTCGGCGGTGTCGAGGATGTACTCGGCCAGCTCGGCGGAGGTCTCGATCATGGTGCCGGCGTACTCCTTGCCGAGCAGCGCCTTGACCTGCGGGTAGGCGTAGAACGCACCGCCCGGCATCGGGCAGACGATGCCGTCGATCTCGTTGAGCATCGACACCATCGTGTGTCGGCGCCGGTCGAAGGCCGTCTTCATCTCGTCGACCGCCGACAGGTCGCCCGACACCGCGGCCAGCGCCGCCCGCTGGGAGACGTTGGCGACGTTGGACGTGGCGTGCGACTGGAGGTTGGTCGCGGCCTTGACGAGGTCCTTGGGGCCGATCATCCAGCCGACCCGCCAGCCGGTCATCGCATAGGTCTTGGCCACGCCGTTGACGACCACGCAGCTGTCGGCCAGGAACGGGCACAGCACGGGCATGGAGCCGGTGTCGACCCCGTCGTAGACGAGGTGCTCGTAGATCTCATCGGTCAGCACCCACAGGCCGTGGTCCTCGACCCACTGGCCGATGGCCCGGATCTCGTCGGCGGTGTAGACCGCGCCGGTCGGGTTCGACGGGGACACGAACAGCAGCACCTTGGTCTTGTCGGTGCGCGCCGCCTCGAGCTGGTCGACGGTGACCTTGTAGTCCTGCGTCTCGTCGGCGAGCACGTCGACCGGCACGCCGCCGGCGAGCTGGATCGCCTCGGGGTACGTCGTCCAGTACGGCGCCGGGACGATCACCTCGTCACCCGGGTCGATCATCGCCGCGAACGCCGCGTAGATCGCCTGCTTGCCACCGTTGGTGACCAGCACCTGGGCGGGCTCCACGGCGTAGCCGCTGTCGCGAAGCGTCTTCTCGGCGATCGCAGCCTTGAGCTCTGGGAGGCCGCCGGCGGGGGTGTAGCGGTGGTTCTTCGGGTCGCGGCACGCCTCGACGGCTGCCTCGACGACGTAGCCGGGGGTCGGGAAGTCGGGCTCGCCGGCCCCGAAGCCGATCACCGGGCGGCCCTCCGCCTTGAGCGCCTTGGCCTTCGCATCCACCTTGAGCGTCGCCGACTCGGCGATGGCGCCGATGCGTGCGGAGACGCGACGGTCGCGGGGGCTGGCAGGGCTGGCAGGCGACTGGGTCATGCCGGCCATCCTAGGAGTGATCGGTCTCGGGCGCCCGGTGCGACCACGCCGGTTCGACTCTCCTTCCGCCCCCCGGTAGAGTCCTCCTCGGTGGTTTCCCCCAATGTTTCGCGCTGCCCTCAGCACGGTCACGATCCGGGCGCGCGAGACCCGATGGGAACATCGGAGGGCACTAGCTCAACTGGTAGAGCATCGGTCTCCAAAACCGAAGGTTGGGGGTTCAAGTCCCTCGTGCCCTGCAGTGGATTCATTGGTCAACGGTCAACCTGAGAGGTCGAAACGTGTCGGAGAGCAGCGCGGTCCGCAAGCCACGTGGTGGCAAGGACGCCCAGCGCACGAGCCCGGCCACGTTCTACCGCCAGGTGATCGCCGAGCTCCGCAAGGTCGTCTGGCCGACCCAGGAACAGCTGATCACCTACTTCATCGTGGTGATGGTGTTCGTGGTCGTGATGATGGCGCTCGTCTCGGCGCTCGACCTCGGCTTCGGCAAGCTGATCTTCGCCGTGTTCGCGGGCTAGTGAATCCAGCCAGCACCAATCCAGTCGACTGCCCAGTCGATAGCCAGTCGAGAGTCAAGTCGAGAGTCAACCAGTGACGGAGCAACACGTGTCGGAGCAGAACGAGTCGGTCGAGGAGATCGCTGACGCAGGCGTCGAGCCTGTCGAGGTCGCCGAGCAGACCGCCGACGAGCCCACGGCCGCCGAGGCGACCGAGGCCGAGAGCACGGACACCGAGAGCGCCGACGTCGAGGCCGACAGCGCCGACGCCGAGCCGACCGACGAGGTCGACGCCGACGCCAGTGAGGACGAGGCCGACGCCGGCGAGGACGAGGCCGACGACGACGGCCCGCTCGAGGCCTTCCGCCGCGAGCTGTGGGCCAAGCCCGGCGAGTGGTTCGTCGTGCACACCTACTCCGGCATGGAGAAGCGGGTCAAGCAGAACCTCGAGAACCGCATCCAGGCCCTCGACATGGTCGACTACATCCACGAGATCGTGGTCCCGACCGAAGAGGTCGCCGAGATCAAGAACGGCCAGCGCAAGATGGTCACCCGCACCGTCCTGCCCGGTTACGTCCTGGTCCGGATGGACCTCACCGACGAGTCCTGGTCGGCCGTGCGCCACACGCCGTCGGTGACCGGCTTCGTCGGTCACAGCCACCACCCGGTCCCGCTGTCGATGTCCGAGGTCGAGGACATGCTCGCCCCGGCCGCCGTCGCGGTCGCGGAGGCCGCCGCCGAGGCCGCCTCCGGCAGCCCGGCCGGCTCCACCGCCGCGTCGCGCAAGCCGGTCGAGGTCGCGGACTTCGACGTCTCCGACTCGGTGATGGTCGTGGACGGCCCGTTCGCCACCCTCCACGCCACGATCACCGAGATCAACGCGGAGTCCCAGCGGGTCAAGGCCCTCGTCGAGATCTTCGGCCGGGAGACCCCGGTCGAGCTGAGCTTCAACCAGATCCAGAAGGTCTGAGCGAGAACCAGCACCACGCGGCACCAGTAGATGCAGTACCCAGTAGAAATAGTGGCAGGGGTCAGAACCCCGTCATGACCACACGAGAGAGAGAACACAGCAATGCCTCCCAAGAAGAAGATCGCTGCCCTCGTCAAGGTGCAGCTGCAGGCTGGCGCAGCAACTCCGGCGCCGCCGGTGGGTACCGCCCTCGGTCCCCACGGCGTGAACATCATGGACTTCTGCAAGGCCTACAACGCGCAGACCGAGTCGATGCGTGGCAACGTCATCCCCGTCGAGATCACGATCTACGAGGACCGTTCCTTCACGTTCGTCACCAAGACCCCGCCGGCCGCGGAGCTCATCAAGAAGGCCGCCGGCCTGAAGAAGGGCTCGGGCGTCCCGCACACGGACAAGGTCGGCAAGCTGACCGCCGACCAGGTGCGCGAGATCGCCACGACCAAGCTGCCCGACCTCAACGCCAACGACATCGACGCCGCGATGAAGATCGTCAAGGGGACTGCCCGCTCCATGGGCGTCACGACCGACTGATCCGAGTCCGACACCGCAACACACCTGTGGCAGAGCCGCGCTGGCTCACCTGACCACACCTTCGTAGAAAGAAGAACACCATGCAGCGCAGCAAGACCTACCGTGCAGCGGCAGAGCAGTTCGACCAGGACGAGCTCTACTCCCCGCTGTCCGCGATCAAGTACGCCAAGGGCGGCAGCAAGAAGAAGTTCGACGAGAGCGTCGACGTCGTCATGCGCCTCGGCGTTGACCCGCGCAAGGCCGACCAGATGGTCCGCGGCACCGTCATCCTCCCGCACGGCACCGGCAAGACCGCCCGTGTCCTGGTGTTCGCGAACGCCGACAAGGCCGACGCGGCCCGTGAGGCCGGCGCCGACTTCGTCGGTGGCGACGAGCTCATCGAGAAGGTCAACGGTGGCTGGCTCGACTTCGACGCCGTCGTCGCGACCCCCGACATGATGGGCAAGGTCGGCCGCCTCGGCCGCGTGCTCGGCCCGCGCAGCCTGATGCCGAACCCGAAGACCGGCACCGTGACGCCCGACGTCGCGAAGGCCGTCTCCGACATCAAGGGCGGCAAGATCGAGTTCCGCGTCGACCGGCACGCCAACTTGCACTTCATCATCGGCAAGGCCTCGTTCTCCGAGGTCCAGCTCGCCGAGAACTACGCCGCGGCCCTCGAAGAGGTGCTCCGTCTCAAGCCGGTCAGCTCCAAGGGCCGCTACATCAAGAAGGTCACCGTCTCGACCACGATGGGCCCCGGTGTCCAGGTGGACCCGAACCGCACCAAGAACGTCGCGGGCGAAGACGACGCTGCCCAGGCCGCTCAGGCCTGATCCTCCGCACCCTGCCCGGGCCCGGTCACCTCGCGGTGGCCGGGCCTTCGGCGTGTCCGGGGGACGCGTGTGCGCCGGTCGTCGTCTCGGACCGCGGCGGGACTACTCGGTGAAGACCCGCTCGTCGACGAGCTTCTCGGTGACGACCTTGCCCTCGGGGACGAAGCGGCCGCACTCGAAGTGCTTGCGGAACTCGACCTCGCCGCCGGTGCGGCCGGCGCGGTTCTTCTCGACGGTCACGACCGACCAGCCCTTGAAGTGGTCGCCGTTGTTGGCGCCGTAGACGAGGTGGTGGCGCGCGACGACGTCCAGCTTGTTGCTCAGGATCAAGACGACGTCGGCCTCGTAGGCCAGCGAGGTGGAGCCGCGCATGTTCCGCGCCCGCATGCGCGTGCCCGGCTCGAGACCGGCACGGTCGGACGCCGAGATGGCGATCACGGGGCACTCGAACTCGATGCTGAGGTCCTTGAGGTGCTCGGTCACGTGGGTGACCTGCTCCTCCTCGGTGAGGTGATCGGGCGCGCACACCTTCTGCAGGTAGTCGACGACCACCAGCGGCGGGGCGCCGTGCTCGGTCACCACGTCCTTCACGGCGGCCCGAATCACGTCGAGGCTGGTCTGGGTGGTCGTGGACCGGTGGATGTGCAGCCGGCCGGCGTAGTCACTCACGGCGGTCAGGGCCGTGAGGCCGTCGGCGTACTCGCTGAGCCGCTCGGGCAGCCCTCCGGCGACGCCGTCGGACCCCTCGAAGGCGGCGCGCACCTGGCGCACGTTCATCGGCATCGAGCTGGTCGACGCCTCGGCCGCCTCGGCCGAGATGATCTTCTGGAGCAGGGCCTCGGCCTCGAGCTCGAAGGACAAGACGATGACCGGGCGTCCCGATCGGGCGCAGTTGCGGGCGATCTGGAGCGCGAAGGTGGTCTTGCCCTCGCCCTGGGCGCCGGCGAGCAGGTTGAGCGTCCCCTCCCGCAGGCCGCCACCGAGCTCCTCGTCGAGGAGCGGGAACCCGGTCGGCCAGACGTGCGCGGCGCTCTGGGGGTCGAGCAGACGGCCGTCCACTCTCTCCAGTACGTCGCTCAGGGCGGTCAGCTTCGGGTCCACGGCACGATTTCAGCACGACCGGCCGGGCCGCGGAGGCAAACGCACGGATTTGGCCCACCCAGCGACCTCGGCGTAGTCTTCCCAACGAATCCAGAGACCGCCGGTAGTCAGACTGTGCATGCAGTCAGACCGAAGGTTCCGTGAGAGCGGACGACCTGCGCAGGTGAGAGCAAGACCCGCAGCCCAGCTGCGAAGTCCGCGCCTCGAGCCTGTGCTCGGGGCGTTCGTCATTTCACGGCATCGCCGCGGTGGTCTCTCCGTCCGGAAGGAGACCCATGGCGCGGCCAGACAAGACTGCTGCCGTTGCGGAGATCGTTGAGTCGTTCAACGGTGCCGCCGGAGCTGTGCTGACCGAGTACCGCGGTCTCACCGTGAAGCAGCTGCAGGAACTGCGGCGCTCCCTCGGCGAGAACGCCAGCTACGCCGTGGTCAAGAACACGCTCGCCAAGATCGCCGCCAAGGACGCGGGGATCACCGGCTTCGATGACCTTCTCAACGGCCCCACCGCCATCGCCTTCATCAGTGGCGATGTCGTCGAGGCTGCCAAGGGTCTGCGTGACTTCGCCAAGGCAAACCCCGCCCTTGTCATCAAGGGTGGAGTCCTGGACGGCAATGCCCTCGACGCGGCAGAGGTGGCCAAGCTGGCCGACCTCGAGTCGCGTGAGGTGCTGCTGGGCAAGCTCGCGGGCGCCATGCTCGCGTCGCTCTCCCAGGCCGTCTACCTGCTCAACGCCCCGCTCTCGCAGGCTGCCCGGCTCGCCGGCGCCCTGCAGGCGAAGCGTGAATCCGAGCAGGACTCCTCTGAACCCCTCGCAGGTGGTGCCGGTACGCCGGCAGAGTCCGATTCTGGGCCCGCTGCCGAGGAGGCCCCGGCCGCCGACGAGGCTGCCGAGTCCACCGACGCCTGACCGGTCACCCGACCGGTCACGTCTGACCACCACCTGAAACCCGGCCGGCCCGCGCCTGCGGACCGGCCACCGAATGGAAGGAACCGCCATCATGGCGAAGCTCAGCACTGACGAGCTCCTCGACGCGTTCAAGGAGATGACCCTCATCGAGCTCTCCGAGTTCGTGAAGCAGTTCGAGGAGACCTTCGGCGTGACCGCCGCTGCTCCCGTTGCCGTTGCCGCAGCCCCGGCCGCCGGTGGCGCCGCTGGTGGCGAGGCAGCCGTCGAGCAGGACGAGTTCGACGTGATCCTCGAAGCCGCTGGCGACAAGAAGATCAACGTCATCAAGGAGGTGCGCGCCCTCACTTCGCTCGGTCTGAAGGAGGCCAAGGACCTCGTTGAGTCGGCTCCCAAGGAGATCCTCGAGAAGGTCGACAAGGCCGCAGCCGAGAAGGCGAAGGACGCCCTCGAGGCGGCCGGCGCCACCGTCACGGTCAAGTGACGATCAGCTGAGCCAAGAGTCTTCACCGGCTCGCCGCTCACGCGGCACCGCAGGGCGGTCACCCCATCGGGGTGGCCGCCCTTCGGCCTGTCCGGGGGGTCGTGGGGTCGCGGAGAACCGGTGCGAAGCCCTGTACCGGGCGCCGCGCAGCGATTAGGCTGGGAACTCCCTGATGCGCATCACGAAACGAGTTGCTCTATGCGCAACAAACGCTCCACCGAGACCCTGCTCCGGCTGCTCGGGAACGCCCGGTACGAGGTGCTGCCCACCGCCACGACCGAGGACAAGGTGCTCACGCACGTGCCACGGGACCGGACGATCACCGTGACCGCCTCGCCGGGCAAAGGGCTCGAGGCGACGCTCGACCTGGCCGAGAGGCTGACCGGGCACGGCTACGTCGTCGTGCCCCACCTCGCCGCGCGGATGATCAGCGGCCGGTCCGAGCTGAGCGAGATCGCCGACCGGCTGACCGGGAAGGGCATCACCCGCGTCTTCGTGCCCGGCGGTGACGCCGAGCCGGCCGGGACCTATCTGGACGCGCTCGGCGTCCTGGAGGACCTCGCCGCGCTCGGGCGACCGTTCACCGAGGTCGGCATCACCGGCTACCCCGAGACGCACCCGACGATCGCCGACGACCTGACCGTTCAGTCGATGTGGGACAAGCGGCACCACGCCACCCACATCGTCAGCAACCTCACCTTCGACCCGGCCGTGATCCGCGACTGGCTGTTGCGACTGAGGGCCCGCGGGGTCACCACTCCGCTCCTGCTGGGGATCCCCGGCCCGGTCGAGCGGGCCAAGCTGGTGGCGATGGCGACCCGGATCGGCGTCGGGGAGTCGACCCGGTTCCTCGTCAAGCACCGGGGCACCTTCGCCCGGCTGGCCTCGCCCGGCGGCTTCACCGGCGAGCGCTTCCTCGAGAAGTGCGCCCCGGCCGTCGGCGAGCCGGGCGCCAAGGTGGAGGGCCTGCACGTCTTCACCTTCAACCAGATCGCCGAGACGGAGGCCTGGCGCACCGACCTGATCGAGCGGTTGCAGTGAGCAGCCGGCGCCCGGTCAGCCGACCAGGACCGCCAGTGCGTGCTCGAGGCCCTGGTCGCCGGTCTCGACGACGGTGAGCGGCAGCCCGATCTGGTCGGCGGCACGGCGGGCGAGCCCGCGCAGCTCGTCGTCGGGCTGCTGGGCGAGCCACACGACCCGCGTGTAGTTGGCGAAGTAGGTGTCGCGCAGGTCCGGGTAGCGGTCCAGGCCGAGCTCCTGGATCACGGTGCGGGCGAACGACCGCACCAGGAAGTCGGTCAGCAGGTAGGTCCCCGGCTGGTCGCTGAAGAACTGCTCCAGCCTGGACTCGCCGGCGTACACGTCGTAGCAGTGCAGGCCGGGCAGCCGCCGCAGGCCGAGGTCGCGGCAGACCTCGTCGAGAGCGCCGTACGTCCCGCAGTCGGCGTAGCCGATGACCACCTGGGAGTACGCCGCACCCAGCTCGTCCGCCAGTCGGCGCACCTCTCCCGCGATCCGCTCGGGCTGGTTGTGCAGCAGCGGCGGCAGCGGGTGCACGTCCACGGGCCACCCACGGCGAGCCACGATCGACGCGACCGGCTGGGCGATCGCGCCGCACGCGATCACGGCGGTGCGCGGAGCCGACTCCTCAGGGGTTGAACGAGAGCTGCTCGACGAACTTGTCGTTGAAGTCGGGGCGGTCGGAGAGCTCGACATAGGCCACCTCCTCGAGCAGTGCCCGGGCCCCGGCGCGCTCGCGCACCGACAGCAACGCCATCTTGGCGCCCTCGCCGGCGACGTTGCCGGCGGCGAGGATCCGCAGGACCGGGAGCTTCGGCACGAGCCCGATGCGGATGGCCGAGGCGGGGGAGAGGTAGCTGCCGAAGGAGCCTGCCAGCAGCACCTGCTGGACGTCGCGGTGCTCGAGGCCCAGCTGCTCGAGCAGCAGCGTCCAGCCCGTCGAGATGGCGGCCTTGGCGAACTGGAGCTCCCGGACGTCGCGTTGCGACAGGTAGACGCACTCCGCGGGCTCGGTCTCCGGCGACGGCCGGTGCAGCAGGAAGACCCGCTCCTCGCCGATCTTGGCCAGCCGGTCGGCGAGGGCGGGTGCGATCTCCTTGGCCGCCTCCTCCGGGACCAGCCGGCCGGTGGTGTCGAGCAGCCCGACCCGGACCAGCTCGGCCACCGCGTCGACCAGCCCGGAGCCGCACAGACCCCGAGGCTCGACGTCACCGATCACGCCGAGGGTGACCGACGGCTCGTCGCCGAGCGCGTTCGCGTCGAGCTTGATGACCTCGATGGCGCCGTCGGCGGCGCGCATCCCGCACCGGATCGCCCCACCCTCGAAGGCGGGGCCGGCAGGTGCGGCGGTGGAGAGGATGGTGTCGCCGTCACTGAGGACGATCTCGCAGTTGGTGCCCACGTCGATGAACAGCCGCGTGCGCTTGTCACGGTCCATGCCGGTGGCCAGCATCCCGGCCACGATGTCGCCGCCGACGTACGCGCCGAGCGCCGGGAAGAAGAAGGCGCGAGCACGCGGGTGCAGGGACAGCCCGATCTCGGAGGCCAGCACCGACGGCGGCTGCGCGGACGACATCACGAACGGTGCGACACCGAGCGGCTCGGGGTCGATCCCGAGCGCCAGCGCCGTCATGGTGGCATTGCCGGCGACCGCCACCTCGTAGACCTGCTGGGGGTCGATGCCCGCCTCGCGGCAGACCTGGCCGGCCAGCTCGGCGAGGGTCGCCCCGGCCGCTTCCTGGAGACGGCCCAGGGTGCCCTTGTCCATCATCGTCGCGCTGATCCGGGTGATCACGTCGCCGCCGAAGGGCTGCTGCTTGTTGAGCATCGACGTGACCGCGAGCGGGGTGCCGGTGCCGACGTCGAGCAGGGTCCCGACCACCGTGGTGGTGCCCAGGTCGAAGGCGATCGCGTAGCGCGCGGCGGTGGTGTCGCCCGCCTCGACGTCGATGAGGTCCTCGTCGAGGATCACCGCGGTCACCTTGAAGTCGGCCTCGCGCAGCACCGTCGACAGCCGGCGGAGCACGTGCAGGTCCGCGTTGAGCTCGAGGTCGGAGATCGCGTCGGTCAGCCGCACCAGGTCGGTGCGCTGGTCGGAGAGCGTCGCCTCCTCCAGCTCGACGTACCGCTTCTGCAGCGCCGGCCTGAGGATCACCTGGCGCCCGATGCCGACCGTGGCCGCCTTGGGGCGCGTGGTCAGCGGCGGCACCTCGACGATGAGGTCGCGGGTGGCCTGCACCAGGCAGCCGAGCCGCCAGCCGTCGGCGATCTGCTCGCCGCTGAAGGTGCGCACGTCGTGCCGGGTGATCGGGACCTGGCCGCCCTCGACCCGGATCTTGCACTTGTGGCAGGTGCCGTGACCGCCGCACGTCGAGTCGATGGCGATGCCGTTCCACGACGCCGCGTCGAACACCGTCACCCCGGGAGGGACGCGCACGCCGCGGTACGTCGCGGGCGCCTCGGCGCCGCCCTCGGCCAGGCTGTGGATGGTGAAGGAGAGGTCGACGCGGCCGGTGCCGTCGTGGCTCGCCTGCTCGGCCCCGGACGGCTCGAGGAGACCCTCGCGGCCCACGTCCGCGAGCGAGAACTCGGGGTTGTCGGTCACGGTGCCGCTGCTGCTTCCTTCGCCTGCCGCGCGCGGTGGGCCGCGATCCAGGAGCCGCCCCACTCGTCGTGGCCGAGCAGCAGGTCGGCGGCCTTGACCGCCTCGACTATCTCGGGCGTGCGGGTGTCCATGATCGCGCTGGTGAGGCCGGCGGTCATGGCCATCGGCAGGAACGCCGCGCCCAACGAGTCGCGCGCCGGCATCCCGAAGGACACGTTCGAGGCGCCGCAGGTCATGTTGACGCCGAACTCCTCGCGGATCCGGCGCATCGTCTCGAGGGCGGTGTTGACGACCTCCTGGTCGGCGCCGATCGGCATGGCCAACGGGTCGATGACGATGTCGGCGGCCGCGATGCCGTACTCCTTGGTGGCGACCTCGATGATCTTGCGGGTCAGGTCGATGCGCTTCTCGACCTCCATCGGGATCTCGTCGTGGTCGTTGGGCAGGGCGATCACGGCGGCGTCGTACTTCTTGACCAGCGGGAGGATCTGCTCCATCCGCTCGTCCTCGGCGGTGATCGAGTTGACCAGCGCGCGGCCCTGGTAGACCGCGAGCCCGGCCTCGAGCGCCTCCACCACGGAGGAGTCGATGCAGATCGGCTTGTCGGAGAGCTCCTGGACCAAGATGATCGCGCGCGCCAGCAGGTCGGCCTCGTCGGTCAGCGGTACGCCCATGTTGATGTCGAGGACGTCGGCACCGCCCTCGACCTGGGCCTTCACGTCGCGCTCGATCGCGGACAGGTCACCCGCGCGCAGCTGCTCTTGGAAGATGCGGCGGCCGGTCGGGTTGATGCGCTCGCCGATCAGGCAGAAGCGGTGGTCGTGCCCGATGACGACCTGCTGGGTGGCCGAGCGCAGCACGGTCTCGAGGCGGGGGGCGCTCATGCAGGGACCTTGCTGCGCTTCTCGTTGAGCAGCGCCTTCGCGCGCCGGACCGTCTGCGAGGCATCGGCGGCATAGCCGTCCGCCCCGACCGCGTCGGCGTACTCCTGGGTGACCGGGGCGCCGCCCACCATCACGATCACGTCGCCGCGGATGCCGGCCTTCTCGAGCGCGTTCATGTTGGCCTTGAACATCGGCATGGTCGTGGTCAGGAACGCCGAGAAGCCGACGATGTCGGGCTGGTGCTCCTCGATGGCGGCCACGAACTTCTCGGGCGCCACCTGGACGCCCAGGTCGATCACCTCGAAGCCGGCGCCCTCGAGCATGATGTTGACGAGGTTCTTGCCGATGTCGTGCACGTCGCCCTTGACGGTGCCCATCAGGAACTTGCCCACCGTCTGCACGCCGGTCTCGGCCAGCAATGGCCGCAGGCGCTCCATGGCGCCGGCCATCGCCCGGCCCGCGATCAGCATCTCGGGCACGAAGAAGTCGCCGCGCTCGAAGCGTGCGCCGACCTCCTCGAGCGAGGGGATCAACGCGTCGAAGAGCAGCGTCTGCGGCTCCATGTCGAGTGCGAGTCCCTCATTGGTCAGCTCGAGGACGCGGGGGGCGTTGCCGACCAGCGTCTCGTCGTACAGGCCCTGCAGGATCTCCTCGGGAGTCATGCGACCACCTCCTCGGTGTTTGCCGTGCTCTTGTTGGTTGTCGTGGGACTGCCCGGGGTGCCGCGCAGCAGGGTGGAGAGCCGGGCCGCGTGGTCGAGCAGGTGGCGGCCGACGTCGTCGAGCCGCCCCTCGAGGCGCGGGGTGGGTCCGGAGATGCCCAGCGCGGCGACGACGTCGGAGTTGATCCCGAAGAGAGGGACGGCGACGCCGGTGAGCCCGATCTCGAGCTCGTCGGCGGTGAGCGCCCAGCCGCGCTCCCGCGTGCGCACCCCGTCACGGTGCAGCACCGCAGCACTCGCGATGGTGACCCCGGTCGGCGTCTCCAGCCGACCGCTCGGGATCGGCAGCGCTCCCCAGGCGAGGAAGACCTTGCCGAGCGCCGAGCAGTGGGCGGGCACGTCGACCTCGGTCCAGTCGCGGGTGCCGAGCAGGTAGCGGGAGTCGACCTGCGCGACCTGGACGACCCGCTCGCCGCGGGCCACGCTCAGGTGCACGGTCTCGCCGGTCTGCTCGCCGATCTGGTCCATGGTGGGCCGGGCCAGCCGGACCAGCTCCTCCCACGGGTCGTGCCGGGCGGCGTAGAGCCAGAACAGCGGACCGGCGACGTAGGAGCCGCTCGCGTCCCGCTCCAGCAGGCCCGAACGCTCGAGCGCGGTGAGCATCCGCGAGGTCGTCGACTTGGCCAGGCCGGTCGCGTCCTGCAGGTCGGCGAAGGTCATCGGCACGTCGGCGCGGACGACCGTCGCGACCAGGTCGGCGGCGCGGTCGACCGCCCGCGTGCCGCTGGCGCCGCCGTTCGGGCCGGTGACCGGGTCGCTCACGACGACTCCTCGTAGGTTGGGGGCTTCCCACAGGTTCCATGATGTGGAACGTTGGTCCCACATCATGAGGTTATGAGCCGTCGGGGGCAGCGGTCAAGCACCCCGGGCAGATCAGGAGGAGCCGTGTTCCGCAACACGATGCCGCGCTATGAGGTGCTGTCCGAGGAAGCGATGGCGACCCTGGACCGCGGCTGGCGAAGGCTGATGACCGAGATCGGCGTCGAGTTCATGGACGACCGGGCGCTCGAGCTGTTCCGCCGGGCCGGCCAGCGGGTGGAGGACAACACGGTCTTCCTCGACCCCGACTTCGTGCTCGAGCAGGTGGCGAAGGCGCCCCGGGAGTTCGACGTCCAGGCCCGCAACCCGGCCAACAACGTCCACATCGGCGGGGACTCCATGGCCTTCGGCGCGGTCTACGGGCCGCCGTTCGTGCGCCAGGGCGAGGTACGCCGCGACGCCACCATGAACGACTTCTCGAACTTCACCAAGCTGGCCCAGAGCTTCCCGGTGCTGGACTCGGCCGGCGGTGTCATCTGCGAGCCCAACGACACCCCGCTGGACAGTCGTCACCTCGACATGACCTACGCGCTCCAGACGTTGACCGACAAGATCTACATGGGCAACGTCGTGTCGGGGGTCAACGCCGCGGACACCATCAAGATGGGCGAGATCCTCTTCGGCTCCCGCGAGGCGATCGAGGAGACCCCCGTCTCGATCTCGCTGATCAACTGCAACTCGCCGCTGCACTGGGACGACCGGATGCTGGAGTCGCTGTTCGAGTACTCCGCGGCCGCCCAGCCCGTCGTGCTCACGCCGTTCATCTTGATGGGCGCGATGTCGCCGGTGACCATCCCCGCGGCGCTGGTGCAGCAGATCGTCGAGGCCCTGTCCGGGATCGCCCTGGCCCAGCTCATCCGGCCGGGCTGCCCGGTGATCTTCGGGTCGTTCCTCTCCAACATCGACATGCAGTCGGGATCGCCGACGTTCGGCACGCCGGAGTCCGGGATCGGCCTGCTCTGCACCGGCCAGATCGCCCGGCACTTCGGGCTGCCGTTCCGCACCGGCGGCGGACTCACGTCGTCGCAGGTGGCCGACGCGCAGGCCGGGTACGAGGCGTTGATGACGATGATGCCGACGTTCCTCGCCGGCGCGAACTGGGTGATGCACTCCGCGGGCTGGCTCGAGGGCGGCCTGGTGGCCGGCTACGAGAAGTTCATCGTCGACATCGAGCTGTTGCAGATGATGCGGGCGGAGTTCACCCCGCTCGAGATCGACGAGGCCTCGATGGCGTTCGGCGCGCACGAGGAGGTCGGCCACGGTGGTCACTTCCTCGGGGCGGCGCACACCATGGAGCGGTTCCGCACCTGCTTCTACCGACCGCTGCTGTCGTCGTCGGACAACTACGAGCGGTGGATGCGCACCGGCGGCCGGGACGCCAACGCCCGGGCCGCCGAGATCTACCAGAAGAAGCTGACGGAGTACGAGCAGCCGCCCATGGACGACGCCGTACGCCTGGAGCTCGAGGAGTACGTCGTCCGGAGGCGCGCCGAGCTGGGCGACTGAGGACGGTCTCCTCGGCGGCGGTGTGAGGATCACACCGTGCACCTGCCCACGCTGAACACCGCTCGCCTGCACCTGCGCCCCTTCACCGACGCGGATGCCGGTGTGCTCTTCGCGCTGCACAGTGACGCCCGCGTGCTGCGCTACTGGGACGCGCCGCCCTGGACGGAGCCGGCGCGAGCCGACCGCTTCATCGCCAGGTGCCGGCAGATCGCGGAGGAGGACAGTGGGGCGCGGCTGGCCGTGGAGCGGAGCTCCGACGGGGCGTTCCTCGGCTGGTGCGGCCTGACCCGCTACGACCCGGACCACCGCAGCGCCTCGTTGGGCTACTGCCTCACCGAGGAGGCCTGGGGCCAGGGCTACGCGACGGAGGCCGCCCGGGCCCTGCTGACGTGGGCCTTCGACCGGCTGGACCTGAACCGGGTGCAGGCTGCGGCCGACACGCGCAACGCCGCCTCCGCCCGCGTCCTGGAGAAGCTGGGGTTCGTCCGCGAGGGGACGTTGCGGGAGGACTGCGTCGTCGACGGAGAGGTCTCGGACTCGTGGGTGTACGGACTGATCGCGCGGGAGTGGCGCCCGTCAGGAGAGGCCGAGGATCGTCCCGTCGTCCATCAGGTCGATGCGGGAGGCTGACGGGTCCCGGGGCAGGCCCGGCATCGTCATCATGTCCCCGCACACCAGCACCACGAAGCCGGCGCCGGCCGAGAGCCGTACCTCGCGCACGTGCAGCTCGTGCCCGGACGGAGCGCCCAGCGAGGTGGGGTCGGTGGAGAAGGAGTACTGCGTCTTCGCCACGCACACCGGCAGCGCGCCGTAGCCGTCCCGCTCGATGCGCAGCAGCCGCCGCCTGGCCTTGGCGTCCCAGGTCACCAGCCCCGCGCCGTACAGGCGGGTCGCGATCGCCTCGACCTTCTCGGTGAGGGAGAGGTCGTCGTCGTAGGTGAACGAGAAGTCGTACGGCGACGGCTCGGCCAGGACGGACAGCACGCCCTTGGCCAGTTCCTCGGCGCCCATCCCGCCGTCGGCGAAGTGGGTCGCCGGGAAGGCCGCGACGCCCTCGGCCGCCACCAGCTCGACCACCTTGGCCACCTCGAGCTCGGTGTCGGTCGGGAAGCGGTTGACCGCCACGACGCACGGGATGCCGTAGACCTCGCGCACGTTGGCGAGGTGCCGGCGCAGGTTCACCATTCCGGCCTCGACCGCGGCGACGTCCTCGACGCCGAGATCGGCGAGCGCGACGCCGCCGTGGTACTTCAGGGCCCGCACCGTCGCCACGACCACCGCGACGTCGGGTCGCAGGCCGGATTTCCGGCACTTGATGTCGACGAACTTCTCGGCGCCGAGG
Source organism: uncultured Actinomycetota bacterium (assembly GCA_963807335.1). GTDB lineage: Bacteria > Actinomycetota > Actinomycetes > Propionibacteriales > Nocardioidaceae > Nocardioides. Next base: position 120,961 of record CAWEBT010000013.1, on the reverse strand, counting down.
TCGGCCCCGAACCCGGCCTCGGTGACCACCAGGTCGGCCAGCCGAAGTCCGGCACGGGTGGCCATCACCGAGCTGCAGCCGTGCGCGATGTTCGCGAACGGACCGCCGTGCACGAACGCCGGCGAGCCCTCGAGGGTCTGCACCAGGTTGGGGGCGAGCGCGTCGCGCAGCAGGGCCGCCATCGCGCCGTCGGCCCCGAGCTCGCGCGCGGTCACCGGCTTCATCGCCCGCGTGTAGCCGATCACGATGTCACCGATCCGTCGCTTCAGGTCTCCCCAGGACTCGGTGAGGCAGAAGATCGCCATCAGCTCGGACGCCACCACGATGTCGAACCCGTCCTCGCGCGGGAACCCGTTCACGTGGCCGCCCATGCCGACGACCACCTCTCGCAGCGCCCGGTCGTTGGTGTCGAGCACCCGCTTCCACGTCACGCTGCGCACGTCGATCTCGAGCTCGTTGCCGTGGTGGACGTGGTTGTCGATCAGGGCCGACAACAGGTTGTTGGCGGCCGCGATCGCCGCGAAGTCGCCGGTGAAGTGCAAGTTGATCTCGGTCATCGGCACCACCTGGCTGTAGCCGCCGCCGGCCGCGCCGCCCTTCATGCCGAACACCGGTCCCATCGACGGCTCGCGCAGGCAGGCGACCGTCCGGTGGCCCAGCCCGTGCAGGGCGTCGGTGAGGCCCACCGTGGTCGTGGTCTTGCCCTCGCCGGGCGGGGTGGGGGACATCGCGGTGACCAGGATCAGCCGGCCGAGCGGTCGGTCGGCGAGGGAGGCCAGGTACGACACGTCGACCTTCGCCTTGTAGTGCCCGTACGGCACGAGGTGCTCCTCGGGGATCCCGAGGGTCTCGGCGGCGACCTCCCTGATCGGCCGCATGACGGCGGCGTTGGCGATCTCGATGTCCGACAGCATGGCGTCGACCTCTCTCGGTGGTGCGTTGGTGTGCGTCGTCGGCCTCAGCGGAAGACGACGGTCTTGTCCCCGTTGAGCAGAACTCGCGACTCGCAGTGCCAGCGGACGGCGCGCGAGAGCACCTGGGCCTCCACGTCCCGACCGGCGGCGACCAGCTGGTCCTGGTCGTAGTTGTGGTCGACGCGGAGCACGTCCTGCTCGATGATCGGGCCCTCGTCGAGCTCGGCGGTGACGTAGTGCGCCGTCGCCCCGACCAGCTTCACGCCCCGGTCGAACGCCTGGTGGTAGGGCCGGGCGCCCTTGAAGCTGGGCAGGAACGAGTGGTGGATGTTGATCGCCCGGCCCGAGAGCTGGCGGCACAGGTCGTCGGAGAGCACCTGCATGTAGCGCGCCAGGACCACCAGGTGCGCGCCGGTGTCGTCGACGAGCTGCATGAGGCGCCGCTCCGCGTCCGCCTTGGTGTCCGGGGTGACCGGGAGGTGGTGGAAGTCGATGCCGTAGGAGCGGGCCAGCGGCCCGGCGTCGGGGTGGTTCGACACGATGGCCGTCGTCTCGATCTGCAGTGAGCCGGTGCTGGCCCGGAACATCAGGTCGTTGAGGCAGTGCAGCTGCTTGGACACCATGATCAGGGTCTTGTACGGCGTCTTCGCGCCCCACAGCTCGAACTCCATCCCGAACCGGGTGGCCACCGCCGCGAAGGCCACGCGCAGGTCCGGTGCGGACGCCGGGCCGGCGACCTCGAAGTCGATCCGCATGAAGAAGCGGTGCGTGAGCCGGTCGCCGTGCTGCTGGCTCTCCACGATGTTGCCGCCGTGCTCGACGAGGAAGCCGGACACCGCGTGCACGATGCCCGGGCGGTCGGGGCACGAGAGGATGAGGACGAAGTCACCGACCGGCGCGCTGGCCGGGCCGGTCGAGATGGGGGTCTGCGCCATGGAGGCTCCTGTGGGCGGTGGGTCGGGTTCAACGAATCGGTGTTGCGCCCAGCGGAACGAAGTCTGCGATACGCAACAGCACGTGCGCTAGCCTCTCATCATGACCAAGATGGCCGAGGTCGATCCGCCCCGTGCCGATTCCAGCGCCGTCACGGGGGCGGGGGTCCAGTCCGTGGACCGCGCCCTGGCCATCCTCGAGGTCCTCGCGCGCTTCGGCGAGGGAGGCGTCACCGAGATCGCCGCGGAGCTCGGCGTGCACAAGAGCACGGCCTTCCGGCTGATGGCGACTCTCGAGGCCCACCGGCTCGTCGAGCAGGCCGGCGAGCGGGGACGCTACCGGCTGGGCGTCGGGATCCTGCGCCTCGCGGGCGCCACGACCGCCCGGCTCGACCTGGTCCAAGAGGCCCGACCGATCTGCCGCAAGCTGGCGATCGACACCGGCGAGACCGTGAACGTGGCGGTGCTCTCCGAGTCCTCCGCGCTCTACCTCGACCAGATCGCCGGCTCGTCGGCCCTGCAGCCGCACAACTGGGTCGGGCAGCACATCCCCCTGCACGCGACCAGCAACGGCAAGGTGCTCCTCAGTGGGCTGGACGCCGAGGCCCTCGATGCCGTGCTCGGCAAGCTGTCGACCTTCACCCCCCACACCATCACCCGGCGCCCCAAGCTGCGCGAGGAGCTCGACCGGGTGCGGACGCAGGGCTTCGCCGTCGCCGTGGACGAGCTGGAGATCGGGCTCACCGCCGTCGCGGCGCCGGTCCGCAACGCGCACGGTGACGTCGTGGCGTCGATCAGCGTCTCCGGCCCGTCGTTCCGCCTGCCGCCCGAGCGCGTCGACCGGGTCGTCGCGCTGCTCACCGAGGCCGCCCTCGAAGTCTCCCACCGCCTCGGCTGGGGTCAGCGTTAGGTCACGCAGTCCGTACCCCTCTTGACGCGGGGGAGCCCTGACAGCATCCTCAGAAGACTCGGGATTGTTGCGCTGAACGAAAGCCGTTGCGACATACGCAACAGTGGTGATGCGGAGAGTGGGTCGCTCGTGCCAGAGCTCTATCTCGACGGGGTGTGGACGAGCGCGGTCGCCGGAGAACGGCGCGAGATCCGCTGCCCGGCCGACGGAACGCTCGTCGCGCAGGTCGACGAAGCCGACGCAGCGGACACCGAGGCGGCCATCGGGGCCGCTCATCGGGCCTTCCACCAGGGGCCCTGGCCGACCACCTCCGGACGCGAGCGCGGCGACCTCCTGCTCCGGCTGGCCGACCTGCTCGAGCGCGACACCGAGCAGGTCGCGCGGATGGAGTCGCTCGACACCGGGAAGCGCCTGGTCGAGAGCCGCTACGACGTCGCCGACGTGGTCTCGGTCTTCCGGCACTACGGCCGGGTGGCGGCCGAGGACGCCGGGCGCGTGGTCGACCCGGGCAACCCCGACGTCGTCAGCCGGATCGTCCACGAGCCGGTCGGCGTCTGCGGCCTGATCACCCCGTGGAACTACCCACTGCTCCAGGTCTCGTGGAAGGTCGCGCCGTGCCTGGCCTCGGGCAGCACGTTCGTGCTCAAGCCCAGCGAGCTCACGCCGCACTCCGCCATCCACCTGATGAGCCTCCTCGAGGAGGCGGGCCTCCCCGCCGGGGTGGGCAACCTCGTGCTCGGCGCGGGCGCCACCGCAGGCGCACCCCTGTCCACCGACCCGCGTGTGGATCTCGTGTCGTTCACCGGAGGCATCGAGACCGGACGCCGCATCATGGCGGCCGCCGCAGCGACGGTGAAGAAGGTGGCGCTGGAGCTCGGCGGCAAGAACCCCAACATCGTCTTCGCCGACGCCGACCTCGAGGTGGCGCTCGACTTCGCGCTGACCGCCGTCTTCCTGCACTCCGGGCAGGTGTGCTCGGCCGGCGCGAGGCTCCTGGTGGAGGAGTCGATCCACGACGAGTTCGTCGACGCCCTGGTCGACCGGGCCGAGCGGATCAGGCTGGGCGGCCCGTTCGACGACGCGGCCGAGACGGGTCCGCTCACCAGCGCCGCGCACCGGGAGAAGGTCGAGGCGTACGTCGCCCGGGGCCTCGTCGAGGGCGCCGTACTGCGTTGTGGTGGGGCTCGGCCCGACGGCCCCGACCTCGCCGACGGCTTCTACTACCTGCCCACGATCCTCGACGGCTGCTCGAGCTCGATGTCGGTGACGCAGGACGAGTCGTTCGGTCCGGTGCTGACCGTCGAGACGTTCCGCGACGAGGACGAGGCGGTCGAGATCGCCAACGACAGCATCTACGGCCTCGCCGGAGGCGTCTGGACGCAGGACGCCGGCAAGGGGCAGCGGGTCGCCCGCCGCCTGCGCATGGGGACCGTGTGGATCAACGACTACCACCCGTACGTGCCGCAGGCGGAGTGGGGCGGCTACAAGCAGTCCGGTGTCGGCCGCGAGCTCGGGGCGGGGGGGCTCGACGAGTACCGCGAGACGAAGCATGTCTGGCACAACATCCGACCCGCCGTGCAGCACTGGTTCGAGCAGTAGGTCGACACGATGAGCGCAGATCGGTACGACGTCGTCATCGTGGGAGGGGGCTCGGCCGGGTGCGCGCTGGCCAACCGCCTCTCCGCGGACCCGGCCACCAGCGTCCTCGTGCTCGAGGCCGGTCGCTGGGACTACCGGATCGACCCGTTGATCCACATGCCGGCCGCCCTGCCGATCCCGATCGGCAACCGGCTCTACGACTGGAAGTACGAGACCGACCCCGAGCCGCACATGAACGGGCGCAAGGTGTTCCACGCCCGGGGCAAGATCCTCGGCGGCTCGAGCAGCATCAACGGGATGATCTTCCAGCGCGGCAACCCCCTCGACTACGAGCGTTGGGCCGCCGACCCGGGCATGGCCGAGTGGGACTACCTGCACTGCCTGCCGTACTTCAAGAAGATGGAGACCTGCCTGGCCGGCGCCGACGAGTGGCGCGGCGGCGACGGCCCGCTGAGGCTCGAGCGCGGTCCGGCCGAGAACCCGCTGTTCGAGGCCTTCTTCCAGGCCGCGCAGGAGGCCGGCTACCCCCTGACCGACGACGTCAACGGCTACCGGCAGGAGGGGTTCGCCAGGTTCGACCGCAACGTCTACCGCGGCCGCCGTCTCTCGGCGGCTCGGGCGTACCTCCACCCGGTGCGCCACCGCAAGAACCTGACCGTCGAGACCGTGGCGATGGCCACCAAGGTGCTCTTCGAGGGCAAGCGCGCGGTGGGCGTGCAGTACCTGCGCGCGGGCCGGCTGCACCGCGAGGTCCGTGCCGGTGAGGTGATCCTCTGCGGCGGCGCCATCAACACCCCGCAGCTGCTGCAGCTCTCGGGGGTGGGCAACGCCGCGGAGCTCTCGGCCCTCGGCGTCGACGTGGTGCACGACCTGCCCGGGGTGGGCGAGAACGCCCAGGACCACCTCGAGGTCTACATCCAGTACGCCTCGAAGCTGCCGGTCTCGATCGCGCCCGGCCTGCGGATGCGGGCCAGGCCGAAGATCGCCTACGACTGGTTGTTCCACCGCCGCGGGCTGGGCGCGACCAACCACTTCGAGGGCGGCGGGTTCGCCCGCAGCAACGAGGACGTCGACTACCCCAACCTGATGTTCCACTTCCTGCCGATCGCGATCCGCTACGACGGCAGCGCTCCCACCAAGGGACACGGCTACCAGGTGCACATCGGCCCGATGTACGCCGACACCCGCGGCCACGTGAAGATCCGCTCCACGGATCCGAGGCAGTACCCCTCGATCCTCTTCAACTACCTCTCCACCCCCACCGACCGCCGGGAGTGGGTGGAGGCGATCCGGGTGGCGCGCGACATCCTCACCCAGCCGGCGTTCGCGCCGTACAACGACGGCGAGCTCTCACCCGGACCGGGCGTCCAGACCGATGAGGAGATCCTCGACTGGGTCGCGAAGGACGCCGAGACGGCACTGCACCCCTCGTGCACCGCCAAGATGGGGATCGACGAGATGGCGGTCGTGGACCCCGGCTCGATGAAGGTGCACGGCCTCGAGGGCCTGCGCGTCGTCGACGCCTCGGTCTTCCCCTACGTCACCAACGGCAACATCTACGCCCCGGTGATGATGGTGGCCGAGAAGGCCGCCGACCTGATCGCGGGCAACACCCCGCTCCCGGCAGCCACGGTGCCGTACTACCGGCACCGCGACGGCACCCCGCTGCATCCGCCCGGGGACCCCCGCAACCCGGTTGCCGACCACGAGGAGAGCCCATGACTGCCATCACCGAGCACGAGTCGCCGCTGGCCCCGGCGAGCACCGACGCAGCCCTCTCGGTGCGCAACCTGTGGAAGATCTTCGGCCCACGGGCCGACAAGGTGATCGGCACCCCGGACGCCGAGCTGTCCAGGGCCGACCTGAAGAAGAAGACCGGCTGTGTCGTGGGCGTCAAGGACGTGTCCTTCGACGTCGCGCCCGGGGAGGTCTTCGTCGTCATGGGCCTCTCGGGTTCCGGGAAGTCGACGCTGGTGCGCTGCCTGACCCGCCTCATCGAGCCGACGTCCGGCACTGTCCAGATCGGTGACCACGACGTCACCAGCGCCTCGGAGGCCGATCTGCGCGACCTCCGCCGCAACCAGGTCTCCATGGTGTTCCAGCACTTCGGCCTCCTGCCGCACCGGCAGGTGATCGACAACGTCGCGTACGGCCTGGAGATCCGGGGGATGGGCAAGAAGGAGCGCCGGGCCAAGGCCGCCGAGGTCGTCGAGCTGGTCGGGCTCGACGGCTACGAGCACTCCTACCCCGACCAGCTCTCCGGCGGCATGCAGCAGCGCGTCGGACTGGCCCGGGCCCTTGCCGGCGACCCCCGGATCATGTTGTTCGACGAGCCCTTCTCGGCTCTGGACCCCTTGATCCGCCGCGACATGCAGAACGAGGTCATCCGGCTGCACCGCGAGCTCGGCAAGACCATGGTCTTCATCACCCACGACCTGCAGGAGGCGCTCAAGCTCGGCGACCGGATCCTGATCATGCGAGACGGAGAGGTCGTCCAGGTCGGCGCGCCGGACGAGGTCGTGGGAGCGCCGGCCGACGACTACGTCCGCGACTTCACCTCCGAGGTGCCGCGCTCGCACGTGCTGACCCTCAAGTGGGTGATGCGCGAGCCCCGGCCCGACGACTCCTCCGAGGGCCCGGTGATGACGTCCGACACGGTCGTCCGACAGGCCGCCCAGGCCGCCCTCGCCTCCGACCACCCGGTGCGCGTCGTCGACGACGGTGTGCTGGTCGGCATCGTCGACGACGACGCGATCCTCCGGGTCGTGGTGGCCGAGGAGGAGACCAGGAAATGACCGCGACGCTCACGCCCCCCAAGCCCGCCGGCCAGACGCGCGAGGAGCCGCCGGCCACCCTCGGCCGCGGCGTGCCCCGCTGGGCCTTGGCGCTCGGCGTCATGGGCGTCTGGGTGGTCGTGTGGTCCTTCACCAAGGGCCAGAACACCCTGGAGCTACCGGTCCGCGAGCACACCGATCTCCAGGACAGCCTGACCGGGTTCCGCGACTCGGTCCTGGCCAGTCGCGACACGAACCCGGTCATCCAGTTCACCTACAGCCTGGGCGGGTGGTTCGTCTCGGTCGTCGACTGGCTCCAGCGGATGGTCTCGGTCCCCGACTTCCCGCGACCGGTGCCGCAGATCGGGTGGCTGGGCGTGACCGCGGTGGCGACGTGGATCGGCGCCGCCCTGGCCGGCTGGCGGATCGCGATCCTCATCGCCCTCTCGTTCGTCTCGTTCGGTGTCTTCGGGTTCTGGACCGACGCGGTGGACCTGCTGATCATCACGTTCGTCGCGGTCACCATCGCGGTGCTCATCGGGATGCCCCTCGCCGTGCTGCTCGGCACCGCAGGTCGGGCCGTGACCGCCTCCATCAACACCGTGCTCGACTTCATGCAGACGCTGCCGACGTTCGTCTACCTGCTGCCGATCGTGCTGTTCTTCGGCATCGGGGCCTCGGCTGCGGTCGTGTGCACCCTGATCTACGCCCTGCCACCGATCATCCGGATCGCCGGCTACGGCATCCGCTCGGTCTCGGCGACCACCATCGAGGCCACCGACTCGGCAGGCCAGACCAGTCGGCAGCGACTGACCAAGGTCCAGCTGCCGATGGCCCGCGCCACCATCGTGGTCGGGCTCAACCAGACCATCATGGCGGCGCTGTCGATGGCCACGATCGCCTCCTTCGTGGACGGGCCGGGACTCGGCCAGCCGGTGCTGTCGGCGCTGATCAAGAACGACGTGGGCGGAGCCTTCGTGCCGGGACTGCTCATCGTGGTGATGGCCGTGATGCTCGACCGGACCACGACCGCGGCCAGCGAGCGTGGAGAGCTGCTTGCCCGAGGTGGCGGCGACCCCCGGTCGAGACGGATCCTGCTCGGCGTCGCGGGGGTCGGCGTCCTCGTCGCGATCTGGGCCTCCCGCTACTACCCGTCCGCGGCGGAGTTCCCGGACACGTCCTGGAGCTCGTGGGTCTCCGACCGGGTCGACAGCGCGTTCACCTGGATCACCGACACGCTCGGTGGCGTCACCCAGGGCGTGGCGGACGCGATCACCGAGGGGCTCCTCAACCCCCTCCAGTCACTCGTCGCGCAGTCGCCCTGGTGGCTCGCCGCGGCTGGCATCTTGGCCCTGGCCGCCGTGTTCGGTGGCTGGCGAGCCATCGCGCCGACGGTGGTCTGCCTGGCCGGCATCCGGTGGCTCGGCCTCTGGCACGACACGATGATCACGCTCAACATGACCCTCGTCGGCACGCTCCTCGTGATGGTCCTGGCCCTGGTCTTCGGGGTGTGGATGGCCCGCAGCAAGTCGGTCGACCTGCTGCTGCGTCCGCTGCTGGACGCCGGGCAGACCATCCCGCCGTTCGTCTACCTGATCCCCGTGCTCGCCCTCTTCGGGCCGTCCCGGTTCACCGCGATCGTCGCCGGCGTCGTCTATGCGGCGCCGGTGGCGATCAAGCTGGTCGCGGACGGCGTCAAGGCGGTCGCACCCACGACGCTCGAGGCCTCCCGCTCGACGGGCTGCACCACCTGGCAGGAGATCACCAAGGTCCAGCTGCCGATGGCACGCGGCTCCCTCGTGCTCGCCGCCAACCAGGGGCTGCTCTACGTCTTGGCCATGGTGGTCATCGGTGGCCTGGTCGGCGCCGGTGCGCTCGGCTACGACGTCGTGCTCGGCTTCTCCCGGTCCGAGGAGTGGGGCAAGGGCGCGGCCGGCGGTCTCAGCATCGTCCTGCTCGGGATCATGATCGACCGGATCGCGCGGGCATCGGCCCATCAGGACAAGTCCACCCTCGACCCCTCGAAGCGCCAGTGGTGGAGGCCATCGCGCGCAGCCTGAACAGGTGTGGTCCTCGGGACATCAAGCTCACGACGTACCACCAACCAAGGAGAAGAAATTGCGACACTCAAGGAAACGGGCCGGAGGGCTCGTCTCGGTTGCGGCGTGCATGACGCTGGCGCTCGCCGGCTGCGGAGGGAGCTCGATCGATGATGCGACCTCGGCCAACGAGAGCCAGGCGGCCGAGGCGGGCGACTGCGGCGAGCTGAACCTGGCGGTCAACCCCTGGGTCGGCTTCGAGGCGGACGCCTACGTCGTGGGTCATGTCGCCGAGCAGCAGCTCGGCTGCAAGGTCACCTACAAGAACCTCAAGGAGGACGTCTCCTGGCAGGGCTTCGGGACCGGCGAGGTCGACGTGGTGATCGAGGACTGGGGCCACCCGGACCTGGAGAAGAAGTTCTTCGCAGACGCCGGCGACGGCAGTGCCGAGGACCTGGGGCCGACGGGCAACGTGGGCATCATCGGCTGGTACGTCCCGCCGTGGCTCGCCGAGAAGCACCCCGACATCCTCGACTACCAGAACCTGAACAAGTACGCCGACCAGTTCGCGACCTCCGAGTCCGGGGGCAAGGGCCAGTTCCTCGGAGCCGATCCCTCCTACGTCCAGTTCGACGAGGCGATCGTCAGCAACCTCGACCTCGACTTCAAGGTGGTCTTCTCCGGCAGCGAGGCGGCGAGCATCACCGCCTTCCAGCAGGCGGAGAAGAAGAAGGAGTTCCTGATCGGGTACTTCTACGCGCCCCAGTGGCTCTTCGCCGAGCTGCCGCTCGCGCAGGTCACGCTGCCTCCCTACGAGGACGGCTGCCAGGAGAACCCCGCGAAGGTGGCTTGCGACTACCCGGAGACCGAGCTGAAGAAGATCGCCTCGACGTCCTGGGTCGAGGAGGGCTCGGCGGCCGTCGACCTGGTCCAGGGCTTCCAGTGGACCAACGACGACCAGAACCTGGTCGCGAAGTACATCTCCCAGGACGGCATGGACCCGGCGGACGCCGCGGCGAAGTGGGTCGACGAGAACCAGGACAAGGTGGACGCCTGGCTCTCCTGATCCTCGATCAGGGCGTGCTCGGCCGGGACGGCCTCATCCCGGCCGGGCCGTCGGCCGCACTCCGGAAGGCCACCCCCGCCACCTCCTTGACAGCCGCGGGGGATCCCGGCGTACATTTGCGGTGTTTCATATAGCGCAACGTGTTGCGCATAACGCAACAGGAGGCACGCATGGCCCAGGTCCCCGCCACCGCCGACGTGGTGGTCATCGGCGCCGGCATCGTCGGCAACAGCCTTGTCGACCACCTGACGCGACTGGGCTGGCGCAACGTCGTCCAGATCGACAAGGGGCCGTTGCCCAACCCCGGTGGCTCGACCGGGCACGCCTCCAACTTCATCTTTCCCGTCGACCACTCCCGCGAGATCACCGACCTGACGCTCGACTCGGTGCGGCAGTACCAGGAGATGGGCGTCTTCACGCAGTCCGGCGGCTTCGAGATCGCCCGGACCGAGGAGCGGATGGAGGAGCTGCGCCGGCGGATGTCCAGCGCGAGGTCCTGGGGCATCGAGTCTGAGCTGGTCTCGCCCGCGTTCGTGAAGGAGCGGGTGCCGTTCATCGAGGCCGACCAGTTCATCGGCGCCTTCTGGACCCCCAGCGTCGGCGTCGTCGACTCGTTGCGCGCGGGCACCATCATGCGTGAGCGCGCCCTGGCGACCGGCGAGCTGACCGTCGTGCCCACCGTCGAGGTGACCGGCCTCGACACCGAGGAGGGGCCGCACGGCCGGCGCCGCATCACCAGGGTGCGGACGACGGGAGGCGACATCGAGGCGGGCGCCGTCGTCATCGCGGCCGGGGTGTGGAGCCCCAAGCTCGGCGACATGGCCGGCATCGGCATCCCGTTGACCCCCGCCGTGCACCAGATGATCAGCGTCGGACCGTGCCCGCAGCTGGCCGGCGGGACGGGCGAGATCAACTTCCCGATCGTCCGGGACATGGACACCTTCTGCTACGAGCGGCAGCACGGAGCCGACATGGAGGTCGGCTCCTACGCCCACCGCGCGATCCTGCACGAGCCCGAGGACATCCCCTCGAACGAGCAGGCCAAGCTCTCGCCCACGGAGATGCCGTTCACCGAGGACGACTTCGACCCCCAGCTCGAGCAGGCCTACGAGCTGATGCCGGAGCTGCTCGGCGCCGAGGGCGCGGAGATGCGCTACGCGATCAACGGGCTGCTGTCGCTCACGTGCGACGGGAACCCGATCCTCGGGGAGAGCGAGGTGCGCGGGCTGTGGACCGCGGCCGCCGTCTGGATCAAGGAGGGACCGGGTGTCGGCCGGGCCGTGGCGGAGTGGATGACGCACGGCCACTCGGAGATCGACGTGCACCACAGCGACATCGCCCGGTTCCACCCGCACCAGATGCGCCGCGAGCACACCCGGCTGCGCACCACCGAGTCGTTCATCAAGACCTACGGCATCGTCCACCCCGCCGAGCAGTTCGAGTCCGACCGCGACCAGCGCCTGGCCCCGATGCACGCCTCCCAGGTGAAGCTCGGCGCGGTCTTCTTCGAGACGGCCGGCTGGGAGCGGCCGCACTGGTACGAGTCCAACGCAGCTCTGCTGGAGGAGTACGGCGACGCCGTGCTGCCGCGCGAGCACGAGTGGGATGCGCGCTGGTGGAGCCCGATCATCAACGCCGAGCACCTGCGGATGCGCGAGGCCGCCGCGGTGATCGACCTGAGCGCCTTCCAGATCCTCGACGTCACCGGACCGGGTGCGCTCGACACGGTGCAGCGCACCTGCGTCGCCCAGTGCGACGTGGCGGTGGGCAAGGTCATCTACACGCCGGTGCTGGACGCGAAGGGCGGGTTCCTGTCCGACCTCACCGTGATGCGGCTCGGCGAGGACCACTTCCGTGTCGTCACCGGCGGCGCGCACGGGATGGCCGACCGCAAGACCTTCTCCGACCAGCTCCCGGACGACGGTGAGACCACGCTGACCGACGTCACCGACGAGGTCTCCACGGTCGGGGTCTGGGGCCCCCGGGCCCGCGACATCCTCTCGGCCCTCACCGCCGACGACGTCTCCGACGCCGGCTTCGGGTTCCTGTCCTGCCGGGAGATCCAGGTCAGGGGGACGACCGTCCTCGCGTCGCGGATCTCCTACGTCGGCGAGCTCGGCTGGGAGCTGTACGTGCCGATGGAGTCGGCCGCCGAGCTGTGGGAGGGCCTGCTCGAGGAGGGTGCGCCGCACGGTGCCGTACCGGCCGGCATCGGCGTCTACGGCACGACCGGCCGGATCGAGAAGGGCTACCGCGCCTACGGGGCGGAGCTCGACGCCGAGCGGACGATCATCGAGGCGGGCATGGCCCGACCCAAGGTGAAGCAGGCGGACTTCGTCGGCAAGGAGGCCTACCTCGCCCAGCGGGAGCAGCAGCCGGCGAGCATTCTGTGCACCCTCACCGTCGACGACCACACGTCGACTGACGGCACCAGGCGCTACATGCTCGGTGGCGAGCCGATCCTGACGCGGGACGGTGGGGTTCTCACCGACGGTCACGGTCACCACCCCTACGTCACCTCTGCCGGTTCCGCTCCCACGCTCGGCAAGCACGTGCTGCTCGCCTACCTCCCGGTCGACCAGGCAGCCCTGGGCAACGAGCTGGCGGTGTCGTACATGGAGGAGCTCTACCCAGTGACCGTCGGCTCGATCGACGCCACACCCCTGTTCGACCCGGCGAACGAGCGGATCCGATGAACACCCCGCGTCGGCACGAGGAGCTGCACCGATGAGCGTGAACGTCCTGGTCTGCGTCAAGCGCGTCCCCGACGCGACCAGCGAGGTCGTGCTCACCGACGACGGCCAGGCCGTCGACGGCCGGTACGCCGGCTTCACGATGAGCGCCCACGAGCAGTGCGCCGTCGAGCTGGCCGTCCAGGTGGCGTCGGCCGACGCGGGCGAGGCGGCCGTCCTCACCCTCGGCGACGCGGACGCGACCGAGCAGCTGCGATCCGCGCTGGCCGTCGGCTGCGTCTCGGCGACCCACGTCGTGGCCGACTCGCAGCGGTTCGGTCCCGCCGACGTGGCCCGGGAGATCGCGGCCGTCGTGCGCGACCACGAGGCCGCCGGCCGCCCGCACGAGCTGGTGCTGCTCGGCAACGATGCCGCGGACAGCGGCGACTTCCAGGTCGGCATCCGGCTCGCCTACGAGCTTGGCCGGCCGGTCGTCAACGGGGTCACCAACGTGTCCGTCGCCGACGGAGTGGTGACGGCGAGCGGGGCCGGGCCCGACGGCCACGAGACCTACCGCGTGCCGCTGCCGGCTGTGGTCACCGTCCTCGAGGGCGGCGTCGAACCGAGGTACCCCACCGTCCCCGGTCGGATGAAGGCGAAGAAGGTCCAGGTCGAGGAGCGCAGCCCCGCGGCGGAGCCGACAGGACCCGGCCGGGTCCGGCTCTCGCTGCCGGCTCCCGCGCCGAGCGACGTGCAGATCCTGGGCAAGGGCCCGGAGGCCGCGCCCGCCGTGGTCGACCTCCTCGAGCGGCTGGGGGTGTTGACCCGATGATCCTCGTGCTCGTCGAGAAGGACCTCTCCGGCGCCGCGGTCGAGGTGTCGCTGGAAGCCCTCACCTTCGCCCGCTCGCTCTCCGGCGCCGGCGGCGGCGTGCCGATCGACGCGGTCGTCGTCGGCGACCTGTCACCAGACCTCCAGGCCAGGCTCGCGGCGTACGGCGTACGCGACGTGCACTGCCTGACGGGCGAGGCCTTCGCTGCGTTCTCGGGCGCGGCGTGGGCCTCCGGCATCGAGAGCGTGCTGGCGGCCACCCGCTCGGTCGTGGTGATGGCGGCCGGGACCCCACGCGGAGGTGAGGTGCTCGCGCACCTCGCGGCGCGCGCCGGAGTCTCGATGGCTGCCAACGTCTTGTCGTTCGGTGGGCTGTCGCCGTTCGTGGTGACCCGCCAGGTCGTCGGCGGCCAGGTGCTGGAGGAGATGCAGCTGTCCCAGCGACCGACCGTGTTCACGGTCGCCGGCCACGCCGTGGAAGCGGTCCCCGCACCGGCCGCGGCTGCCGCGACCGCGGTCGAGCACTCGCCCGAGGTGGCCGACGCAGACCTGGTGGCCAGGGTGGTGTCCTCTGAGGAGCCGGAGCCGGACCTGTCCGGAAGCCTCAAGTCGGCCCGAGTCGTCGTCGGCGCCGGTCGCGGCGCCGGCAGCGCCACCGGTTTCGACGACCTGCTCGAGCTCGCCGACCTGCTCGACGCCTCTCTCGGCGTCTCACGGGTCGTCACGTCGCTGGGCTGGCGTCCGCACCACGAGCAGGTCGGCCAGACCGGCAGCCGGATCTCCCCGGATCTCTACATCCCGTGCGGCATCAGCGGCGCGATCCAGCACTGGGCCGGGTGCAGCAGCGCCAAGAACATCCTGGCGATCAACTCGGACGCCGACGCCCCCATGGTCACGAAGGCCGGGTACGCCGTGATCGGCGACCTGCACGAGATCATCCCGGCCGTCAACGCGGAGATCCGGCGCCGGCGCACCGGCTGACCGCTCGCGCGGTCGGCAGTACGACCCGCATCGTCACCTCCAAGTAGAACTTTTCGGCGCGCTGGGTGACGCGGTGTGTCGCAGGCAACACCTCGAGCGAGGAAACGCGTAACCTCACGGCGGCTACCGCGTTGACTCGGCAAGGGATCGGCGTAGGTGCGCTGTGCCATGCAGTGTCGTACGCCGACGCTCGAGTCGAGAGGGAGTTCCGCGCCATGGGCGTTGAGATCAAGGTCGACGGGCTCACCAAGTCGTTCGGCAAGCAGCTCATCTGGGGCGACGTCACGCTGAACATCCCGGCCGGCGAGGTCTCGGTCATGCTCGGCCCCTCCGGCACCGGCAAGTCGGTCTTCCTCAAGACGCTGATCGGCCTGCTCAAGCCCGACCGGGGATCGATCCTGATCGAGGGCACCGACATCGCGAGCTGCCCTGAGAAGGAGCTCTACGAGATCCGCAAGCTGTTCGGCGTGCTCTTCCAAGACGGCGCCATGTTCGGCTCGATGAACCTCTACGACAACGTCGCCTTCCCGCTGCGTGAGCACACCCGCAAGACCGAGACCGAGGTCCGCGACGTGGTCATGGAGAAGATGGACCTCGTCGGCCTGCTCGGTGCCGAGGACAAGCTGCCCGGCGAGATCTCGGGCGGCATGCGCAAGCGCGCCGGCCTGGCCCGGGCCCTGGTGCTGGACCCCGAGATCCTCCTGATCGACGAGCCCGACTCCGGCCTCGACCCGGTGCGCACCTCGTTCATCAACCAGCTGTTCATCGACCTCAACGCGCAGATCGACGCGACGTTCCTGATCGTCACCCACGACATCAACACCGCCCGCACGGTCCCCGACAACATCGGCCTGCTCTACCACAAGCACCTGGCCATGTTCGGTCCGCGAGAGATGCTCCTGTCCTCGGAGGAGCCGGTCGTGCGCCAGTTCCTGAACGCCCAGACGGTCGGCCCGATCGGCATGTCCGAGGAGAAGGACGCCGACGAGCTCGAGGCCGAGAAGGGCTTCGAGATGCCGCCGCTCCCGCCCATCCCGCTTCAGCTCGAGCCCTCCAACGGCATCCCGCGGCGCAGTCAGCGCGAGCCGGGCGGGTGGTGCCGGGACAACGACGTCACCCCGCCCCCCGGCTCGTTCGCGAGCTCCAACGCAGGCCTGGCGTCGGGAGCCTGACCCACCAATGTCCTCCCTGACCTCCGCGCGCGTCCTCGCGCCCATCGGCACCGCCGGCAACCTGTTCGCCTTCGGTCTCGACGTCGGGCGCGGACTCTTCCGGCGGCCGTTCCAGCTGCGCGAGTTCCTCCAGCAGGCCTGGTTCATCGCCTCCGTGACGATCATCCCGACCGCGCTGGTGGCCATCCCGTTCGGTGCCGTCATCGCACTCCAGGTCGGCGGACTGATCAAGCAGTTCGGTGCGCAGTCGTTCACCGGCTCCGCCGCGGTGCTCGCGGTCGTCCGTGAGGCGGGACCGATCGCCACCTCGCTGCTGATCGCCGGCGCCGGCGGCTCGGCCATCGCGGCCGACCTCGGCGCGCGCAAGATCCGCGAGGAGCTGGACGCGATGATGGTGCTCGGCATCGACCCGATCCAGCGCCTCGTGGTGCCTCGGGTGCTGGCCTGCATGCTCGTCGCGTTCTTCCTCAACGGCCTGGTGAGCGTGGTCGGTGTCGCCGGCGGCTACGTCTTCAACGTCGTCCTCCAAGACGGCACCCCAGGAGCCTATTTAGCGAGCTTCACCGCACTCGCCCAGCTGCCGGACCTCTGGCAGGGCATGGCCAAGGCCCTGGTCTTCGGCCTGATCGCCGCCATCGTCGCGTCGTACAAGGGCATGAACGCCGCGGGCGGCCCGAAGGGCGTGGGTGACGCGGTCAACGAGTCCGTGGTCATCAGCTTCATGCTGCTGTTCGTCGTCAACTTCGTGATGAGCGCGATCTACCTCCAGCTCGTCCCGCCGAAGACGGGTTAGCGCGATGGCCTCGATCAAGTCCGTCTACGAGCGCCCCGCCCAGATGGTCGACAACCTGGGCGGCCAGCTGGCGTTCTACATCCGCGCCCTGGCGTGGACCCCGCGCACGATCACCCGCTACAAGAAGGAGATCCTGCGCATCCTCGCCGAGGTCACCCTCGGCTCGGGATCGCTCGCGGTCATCGGCGGCACCGTCGGTGTCATCACCGCGATGTGCTTCTTCACCGGCACCGAGGTCGGGCTGCAGGGCTACGCCGCCCTCAACCAGATCGGCACCGCTGCCTTCTCCGGCTTCCTCTCCGCCTACTTCAACACCCGCGAGATCGCCCCCCTGGTCGCCGGCATCGCGCTGGCCGCGACCGTCGGCTGCGGCTTCACCGCCCAGCTGGGCGCGATGCGCATCTCCGAGGAGGTCGACGCCCTCGAGGTGATGGCCATCCCCTCGCTGCCGTTCCTGGTGACCACCCGCATCATCGGCGGCCTGATCGCGATCATCCCGCTGTACGTCGTCGGCCTGCTGTCGTCGTACTTCGCCACCCGGCTGACGCTCACCCAGTTCTTCGGGCAGAGCGCGGGCACCTACGACCACTACTTCAACCAGTTCCTGCCACCGGGCGACGTGCTGTGGTCGTTCGGCAAGGTGCTGGTGTTCGCGGTGACGGTCATCCTCATCCACTGCTACCACGGCTACACCGCCTCGGGTGGTCCGGCCGGCGTGGGCCTCGCCGTGGGTCGCGCGGTCCGCACCAGCATCGTGGCCATCAACGTGATCGACCTCTTCTTGTCGATGGCCATCTGGGGCACCACCACGACCGTGCGACTGGCCGGGTGAGCGCCGTGAACCCGTTGCGCAACCACAAGGTGCTCGGCATCGTCTTCCTGTGCCTGCTGCTGGGCAGTGTCTGGCTGACCACTGCCATCTTCAACAAGCAGTTCACCGACTACGACGAGGTCTACCTCCGGACCTCCAAGATCGGCCTGCAGATGCCGTCTCGGGCCGACGTCAAGATCCGCGGCGTCCAGGTGGGCGAGGTGCTCGAGTACGACGTCACCGACGACGGTGCCCGCCTCACCCTCGGCATCTACCCCGACCAGCGCGGCAGCATCCCCGCCAACGTCACCGGGTCGATCGTGCCCAAGACGCTGTTCGGCGAGAAGTACGTCTCGCTGATCGTTCCGGACGAGCCCACCGGCACCGTGGCGATCGACCAGACGATCCCGCGGACCCATGTGTCCACCGAGGTCGAGGAGGTCCTCTCCGACCTCTACCCGTTGCTGCGCGCCGTGCAGCCGGCCGAGATCAACACCACCCTGAACGCGCTCGCCACCGCGCTCGAGGGCCGCGGTGAGCAGCTCGGCCAGAACCTCGAGACCGTCGACCTCTACCTCAAGCGGATGAACCCGCAGATCCCGGCGCTGATG
Organism: uncultured Actinomycetota bacterium; assembly: GCA_963807335.1. Classification (GTDB taxonomy): domain Bacteria; phylum Actinomycetota; class Actinomycetes; order Propionibacteriales; family Nocardioidaceae; genus Nocardioides. The sequence continues at coordinate 102,856 of CAWEBT010000013.1, read as the reverse complement.
GACGACCTCGCGCTGACCGCCCAGGTGGCCGACACCTACAGCGACGTGCTGCCGCAGGTGGCGACGATCCTCCGCGACACGATCACCACCACCACCACGCTCGAGGGTCGCGAGGTCAAGCTGAACGCGCTCTTCAAGGACATCGGCGCGTTCTCCGACACCACGCGCACCTTCCTCGACGAGAACGGCGACAACATCGTCCGCCTCGGCCAGGTCAGCGAGCAGCAGCTGACGGTCCTCGCGAAGTACGCGCCGGAGTACCCCTGCCTCCTCGAGGGCATCGTGCGCGCCGGGAAGCTGCAGGCCCAGGCGTTCCGCGACTTCACCCTGCACATCAACCTGGAGATGCTGCCCAACCAGCCGCGTGGCTACACCGCGGCCGACAAGCCTCGGTACGGCGCGACGAACGGTCCGCACTGCGGCCAGCTGCCCACACCGACGTTCAGCCAGGCCAACCCCGTGCGCAGCCAGCCCAACTTCGACGACGGCGTCGACGAGCCGACCGGCAAGGGCATCTCCCGGGTCTCGCCCGGCTTCGGCCAGGGGTGGTCCGGCGGCTACGGCTATGCCGGGAGCCCGGAGGAGTCAGCCGTGCTCAAGGAACTGATGGGACCGGCCCTCGGCGCGAGTGCGGCGGAAGTGCCCGACCTCGCCGTGCTGCTCCTCGGGCCGATGGCGCGCGGCGCCGAGGTCGGCCTCGCCGGGGGTGGTCGGTGATGGCCCTCCTCGACAAGCGCACCGCGGGTGACCTCACCAAGCTGCTGATCTTCATGCTGGTCACCACCCTGGCCACCGGCGTCCTCGTCATGGTGATCGGCAACATCTCCTTCGCGGGCAGCAAGGAGTTCAAGGCCGTCTTCACCGACGCCACCGGCGTCGTCAAGGGTGACGACATCCGCATCGCCGGCGTCAAGGTCGGGGTCGTCAAGGACGTCGAGATAGTCGACCGCACCCGGGCCCTGGTGACCTTCAAGGTCGAGGAGGACACCTCGATGACCGCCGCCACCAACGCCTCCATCCGCTACCGCAACCTCGTGGGCCAGCGCTACATCTCGCTGCGCCAGGAGGTGGGTGAGACCACCAAGCTGGAGCCGGGGGCGACGATCCCGGTTGCGCAGACCTCCCCGGCCCTCGACCTGACGGTGCTGTTCAACGGCTTCAAGCCGCTCTTCCAGGCGCTCTCTCCGTCCGACCTCAACAAGCTGTCCTACGAGGTGGTGCAGGTCTTCCAGGGCGAGGGCGGCACCCTCGAGAGCCTGCTCCAGCACACCGCATCGGTCACCTCGACGCTGGCCGACCGCGACGAGGTCATCTCGGCGCTGATCGACAACCTCAACCAGGTGCTCGACCACCTCGGCGACCGGGACGACCAGCTCTCGCAGCTCATCGTGTCGTTCCGGCAGCTCGTCGGAGGCCTCAAGGACGACCGGCAGGCCATCCTCGGCTCCCTCGACTCGATCTCCGAGCTGTCGGTCGAGACGGCCGGCCTGGTCTCGGGCATCCGGCCCCCGCTCGTCGAGGACATCAAGCACCTGCGCGCCTTCGCCGGCAACCTCGACAAGAACAAGGCCGAGCTCGACCGGGCGATGCAGGTGCTCCCGATCAAGCTCGAGAAGGTCGGCCGGACCGCCATCTACGGCTCGTGGTTCAACTTCTACCTCTGCGAGTTCAAGGGCAGCATCACACTGCCGGCGGGGAAGAAGCTTCCCGTCGACTACACCACCGGATCGGACAGGTGCTCACTGCGATGATCCCCTTCCGCGAACGCAACCCGGTGATCATCGGTGCGGCCAGCCTGGCCGTCATCGGGGCGCTGATCATGTCCGCCTTCCGCGCCGACGACCTCCCGGTCATCGGCGGTGGCGACACCTACCACGCCGCCTTCTCCGAGTCCGGTGGCCTCAAGCCCAACGACGAGGTCCGCATCGCGGGTGTCCGCGTCGGCAAGGTCCGGAGCGTCGAGCTCGACGGTGACCACGTCCAGGTCACCTTCCAGGTCGACAGCGCCGCCGAGTTCGGCACCGACTCGCGCGCCGCCATCAAGGTCAAGACCCTGCTCGGCGCGATGTTCCTCGCCATCGAGCCCGCCGGCGGCGGTCAGCTGAAGGAGGACTCCGAGATCCCGGTCGACCGGACCACCTCGCCGTACGACGTCATCGACGCCTTCTCCGGGCTGGCCGACACCGCCGAGGAGATCGACACCGACCAGCTGGCGGAGTCGCTCTCGACGCTCGCCGACCTGACGCGCAACACGCCCGAGGAGTTCAAGGCGGCGCTCGACGGTGTCTCACGGCTGTCGAGCAACGTGGCGGCGAAGGACACCCAGATCAACAGCCTGCTCACCAATCTCGAACGCGTAGCGACCGTCCTCGACGCCCGGGACGAGGACATCATCGCCCTGATGGACGACGCCGACGTGCTGTTCCAGGCGCTGGTGGCCAGGCGCGAGTCGGTGCACGACCTGCTGACCTCCACCTCGACGCTCTCGAAGGAGCTCACGTTGCTGGTCCGGCAGAGCCGGGCCGACCTCAAGCCGGCCCTCACCCACCTGGAGAGTGTCGTCGCGGTGCTGAACAAGAACGAGGACAACCTCGACAACAGCCTGCGGCTGATGGCGCCGTTCTACCGCGTCTTCGCCAACACGCTGGGCACCGGCCCATGGTTCGACACCTACATCCAGAACCTCCCCCCCGTTCCGCAGGTTGGCTGACATGGACCTTCTCAAGAGGCTCGCGGTCCCGGCGGTCATCGTCGCGCTCGTCGTCGCGGCGGCGGTGACGATGTTCGGGGGAGCGAAGCAGAAGACGCTCGTGGCGCACTTCCCGCGGGTGATCTCGGTCTACGAGGGCAGTGACGTCCGCGTGCTCGGCGTCTCGATCGGGACGGTCACCGACGTGCGGCCCGACGGCACCGACGTGGTCGTCACCATGGAGTACGACGCCGACACCTTGCTGCCCGCCGACGCCAAGGCCGTGGTGATCTCGCCCAGCATCGTGGGCGACCGGTTCGTGCAGATCACGCCCGTCTACACCGGCGGTGACGTGCTGGCCGACGACATCGAGCTCGACACCGATCGCACCGCCGTGCCCCTGGAGCTCGACGAGATCTACGGCAGCATCGACTCGCTGACCGTGGCGCTCGGGCCGACCGGCGCGAACCGTCAGGGCGCGCTGTCCGACCTCCTCGACACCACGGCGGAGAACTTCGGCGGCCAGGGTGCCGCGTTCAACACGACGATCAAGAACTTCGGCAAGCTCAGCTCGACCCTCGACAACAACAAGGAGGAGCTGTTCGGCAGCGCCGCCCGGCTCGGGGGCTTCGTCAAGACACTGGCCGACAACGACCAGACGGTGCGCGACTTCAACACGTCGCTGTCGCAGGTCTCCACCATGCTGGCCGGCGAGCGCCAGGAGCTGCAGGCGTCGCTGGAGAACCTGGCCGGCGCGCTCACGGAGGTCTCCTCGTTCGTGCAGGAGAACCGCGACATCCTGGGGCGCAACATCAAGGGGCTCAACCGGGTGTCCAAGGTGCTGGTCAAGCAGCGTGCCGCCCTCGACGAGGTGCTGAACACCGCGCCCCTGGCCCTGAACAACCTGGCCCTGACCTACAACCCGCAGGCCGGCACGCTCGACACCCGAGCCAACATCGGTGAGCTGATCAACCAGATCGAGACCGACCCCGCCACCTTGCTGTGCGGGCTCACCGGCCAGGCCGACAAGAGCGGCAAGGTCTGCGACCTGATCAAGGACGCGCTGCCCAGGTCGGCCGCGCTCGGGGGTCGGGCCATGGGGCCGCAGCCGCTGAGCGACCCCACCCTCGGCGGCCTCGTGGAGGTGACGCGATGAGCCTCTCGACCCTCGGACGACCGGTCCGGGCCCTGCTGCTGTTGCTGGCCCTGGTGCTCACCACCACGGCGTGCGACTTCGACGTCTACAAGGTGCCGCTGCCCGGCGGCCCCGACGTCGGTGACGACCCGATCGCGGTCACCGTGAAGTTCGCCGACGTGCTCGACCTGGTGCCGCAGTCGACGGTCAAGGTCAACGACGTCAGCGTCGGCAAGGTCACCGGCATCGAGCTCGACGGCTTCGTCGCCGAGGTGACCCTGCAGGTCCGCAACGACGTGTTGCTCCCCGACAACGCCACCGCCCAGATCCGCCAGACCAGCCTGCTGGGCGAGAAGTTCGTCAGCCTCGAGCCGCCGGCCTCCGGTGCCAGCCCCGACCCGCTCGAGGACGGCGACACCATCCCGCTCGAGCGCACCGGCCGCAACCCGGAGGTCGAGGAGGTCCTGGGCGCGCTGAGCCTGATCCTGAACGGCGGCGGGGTCGCGCAGCTGAAGACCATCACCTCCGAGCTCAACCTCGCACTCGAGGGGCGGGAGGGCTCGGCCAGGTCGGTGCTGACGCAGATCCGGACCCTGATGACCCAGCTCGACGACAACAAGGCCGACATCGTCGACGCCATCGAGAGCCTCAACCGGCTGGCCCTCTCGGTGCAGCAGGAGCAGCCGACCATCGACGCCGCGCTCGAGGAGCTGCCGTCGGCGCTCGACTCGATCGACAAGCAGCGCACCGACCTGGTCAAGATGCTGCAGGCGCTCGACAACCTCAGCTCGGTGGGCGTGAAGGTCATCTCGGAGTCCAAGGCGTCGACCATCAACTCCCTCGAGCAGCTCACGCCGGTGCTCTCGCAGTTCGCGGCGTCGGGCGACAACTTCGCCAACGCGTTCAACGTGTTCTTGACCTACCCGTTCGTGGACGAGGTCGTCGGCCGCGACCCGCAGGTCGCCCGCAACCTCCACATGGGCGACTACACGAACCTGTCGATCCAGCTCGATCTCGACCTGCTCAAGCTCGACGGGCCACCCACCCTGCCGACCAACCTGCCCACGGTCATCGACCCGACGATCGTGCTGGACAACGTGCTGGAGTGCCTCAAGAGCGGGAGTCTCACCAGTCCTGCGTGCCAGAAGGTGCTCGGCAACCTGAAGGACCTCCAGCGGCTGCGCGAGGAGTGCCAGAAGCCCGAGAACCAGAACAAGGACGTCTGCAAGCAGCTCAACGCCATCCCCGGGCTGCCCACCGGCGGCCCGCCGCCGACCGTCCTCCCGTCGAACCTGCCGACCACCGGCCTGCCGAGCGTGCCCGGCCTGCCCGGCCTCGGGCGTGCGCCGGTCGGCCGGCCGCGACCGGCGGGCGCCGGCCCGACGTTCGGTGAGCTGATGGACATGTACGACCCGACGCTGGTGCGGCTGCTCGTGCCGGCGATGACCGGAAGGGCGGGGAAGCGATGATCTCGCGTCGTACCAGGATCCAGCTCGTCATCTTCGTCGTCATCACGCTTCTCGGCGTCACGTTCGTGGGTGCCCGCTACGCCCGCCTCGACCGGGTCTTCTACGACGACACCTACACCGTGGTCGCGCACTTCTCCGACTCCGGCGGCGCCTTCGCCGGTGCCGAGGTCTCCTACCGCGGCGTCGGGGTCGGCCAGGTCTCCAAGATGGTGCTGACCGACGAGGGCGTGGACATCCACCTCTCCATCGACAAGGACTTCGACCGCATCCCGGCCGACACCGAGGCGCTCGTGGGCAACCGGTCGGCGGTCGGCGAGCAGTACGTCGAGCTCCAGCCCAAGGTGGACGGCAAGCCCTTCCTCACCGAGATGTCCGAGATCGCGCTGGACGACACCGCCATCCCGATCGCGACCGACACGCTCCTGACCGACATCAGCAACACCGTCGAGAGCGTCGACAAGGAGTCGCTCCAGACGGTCGTCACGGAGTTCGGCACCGCCTTCGGTGGCACCGGCCAGGACCTCCAGACGATCATCGACTCCGGGGGCTCGTTCATCGAGGCGGCCAACGACAGCTTCGACGTCACGACAGCGCTGATCCGCGACGGCAACACGGTGCTGAAGGGCCAGATCGCCTCCGAGAGCGCGATCCGCTCGTTCGCCAAGGACCTCTCGCTCTTCAGCGGTGCGCTCGCCGGCTCCGACAAGGACCTGCGAGCCGTGATCGACAACGGCAGCGCCACGGCCAACCAGCTGCGCACCTTCCTCGAGGAGAACCAGGTCGACCTGGCCGGGCTGATCAACAACCTGGTCACCACCGGCGAGGTCGTCGTGAAGCACCTCGACGGCATCGAGCAGCTCCTGGTCATCTACCCCTACGTCGTCGAGAGCGGCTTCACGGTCGTCTCCAAGGACCCCGGCACCGGCAACTACGACGCGCACTTCGGCATGATCCTCACCGAGGACCCGCCGGTGTGCCACCAGGGCTACGAGGGCACCGACACGCGGGCGCCCCAGAACGGCGACAACCGGACGATGAACACTGACGCCCGCTGTGCCGAGCCGGCCACCAAGTCCAACGCCCGAGGCGCCCAGAACGCCCCGCGTGCGGGGGCCGCCTACCGGGCCCCCGCCATGGCGGCCTACGACCCGGAGACGGGTCGGCTCACCTGGGGTGAGCAGCACGTCGCCCGGTTGCAGTCCACCGGTAGCGTGGCCCCGCCGTCCTTCGGAAAGGAGTCGTGGAAGTGGTTGTTCCTCCAGCCCCTGCTGGCTCAGGACTGACGACCGCTTCCGACGACCGCTCCACGGCCCCCGCGTTCCGCTGGCTGCTGGCGGGGGTCCTCGGAGCGCTGCTCGTCCTGAGCGCCGCCGTGCTCGTCTGGCTGCTGGTGCGCAGCGGTGACGCCGACGACACCCAGGCCGAGCGCGAGCAGGTGATGTCGACCGCGCAGCAGTTCGCGCTCCGCATCAACACCTACGGGCCAGACCTGCTCGACGACCAGGAGCAGATGCCCGACTACCGCACCGGCGTCAGTGAGCTGCTCACGCCCAAGTTCGCCGCGGACTTCGACAAGAACGTCTCGATCGCCGAGCAGACCGTCGTCCAGGCGGGCATCGAGCGCTCGGGCGAGGTGTTCGCCACCGGGGTGTCCGACCTCGACTCCGACTCGGCCCGCGCGCTGGTCGCCGGCCGCATCAACCAGTCGGTGTCCGGTGGCGGCGAGCGCGTCGAGTCCGACCCGGTGCCGTTCCGCTACGTCGTCGACCTGGTGCGCATCGACGGCGAGTGGCTCGTTGACGACTGGGACACCGCCAGCCGCGCCGACCAGGAGCCGGTCGACCCGGGGACGGGAGCCACGCCATGACCGCGAGCCCCAGCTGGTACGACCTGCTCGACGTCGCGCCGACGTCGAGCGACGACGAGGTGCGGGCCGCGTGGAAGGCGGCCATCGCCGACCTCGAGCCCACCGACCGCCGCTTCCAGACCCTGAACAAGGCCGCCGAGGTGCTGCTCGACCCGGTCCGGCGGGCGGCGTACGACGCCGAGCTGGAGGCTGAGGTCGAGCTGGCCGAGCTGGCCGCGCTGGCCGCGCAGGCGGAGGCGGCGCCCACGCCCGGCGACGGTCCCGTCGAGCCCGGTGCCGAGGTCTCGTCCTCGTCGCGTGGGGTGCCGGGCTGGCTGCTCGCCGCCCTGGCCGCGGCGGTGCTGATCGTGGCCGGCGCCGCGGGCGTGGTGCTCGCGCTCGCCGGCGACACGGATGCCGAGGAGTCCGCCGCCGCCGCGCAGACCGTCGCGGAGCAGGCGATCGTGCCGATCCTGTCCTACGACTACCGGCACCTCGACCAGGACCGCGCCGCGGCCCAGTCCTACCTGACCTCGGACTACAAGGCGGACTACGACAAGACCTTCAGCCTGGTCGAGGCGAACGCCGAGGCGGTCCAGCCGGTGGTCGTCGCCAAGCTGGTCGGCAGCGGCCTGGAGCGCTCGGGGTCCGACCGGGTGAAGGTCGTCTTGTTCGTCGACCAGGAGACGACCAACAAGCAGATCACCGAGCCCGTGGTCTACCAGAACTACGTCACCGTGACGATGCAGCGAGTCGACGGGGAGTGGCTCGTCGACCAGCTCGACACGCAGGGCTGACCGGGCGGGATTCGCCGATGTGCTTGACCTGACCGCTTCCGCGGTTCATCATCGTCGGCAACGCGAGACTGACGGTTGAGCGGGCCGCACCACGGTGCCGCCCGATTCCCGGCCGGGATCGGGGTTTGTGGAGCGCGCGCGATTGCGCTATCCTCCCTAGTTGCGTCTGCTCTCAAATGCGCTTCACCCTGTCCGGAGGGGTGTCGTTGTGGTTCGTAGGCGCCATTCACCCTTCCAGTTTGTTTGAAGGACGACTCTTGGCCGCGCGCAGCTCCGCTGGTACCTCTTTCTCGACCAACCGCATGTCTTTCGCGAAGATCAAGGAATCTCTCGAGGTTCCGTCTCTCCTGGCTCTCCAGACCGACAGCTTCCACTGGCTGATCGGCGACGAGCAGTGGGAAGAGACCGTCGCCAGCCGCAAGGCTAACGGCGAAGACGTCTCGTCGAAGTCTGGTCTCCAGGAGATCTTCGAGGAGATCTCTCCCATCGAGGACTTCAACGACTCGATGTCCCTCTCGTTCGAGAACCCGGTCTTCGTGGACCCCAAGTACACCGAGGAGGAGTGCAAGGAGAAGGACTTCACCTTCTCCCGCCCGCTCTACACCTCGGCCGAGTTCACCAACAACACCACGGGCGAGATCAAGGCCCAGACGGTGTTCATGGGCGAGTTCCCGATGATGACCCGCAAGGGCACGTTCATCATCAACGGCACCGAGCGTGTCGTCGTCTCCCAGCTGGTCCGGTCGCCGGGCTCGTACTTCGAGCGCAGCCCCGACAAGACGTCCGACAAGGACATCTACACCGCGAAGATGATCCCGTCGCGCGGAGCCTGGCTCGAGTTCGAGATCGACAAGCGCGACCTGGTCGGCGTTCGCCTCGACCGCAAGCGCAAGCAGAACGTCACCGTGCTGCTCAAGGCGCTCCAGGCACTCGCCAACGAAGAGGGCTACGAGGGCGACCCGTACGACTACGAGGCCACGATGGCCGAGCTGCGTCAGTACGAGTCGATCCAGCTGACCGAGGAGAAGGACAACACCCAGGGTCCCGACGACGCCCTCCTCGACATCTACCGCAAGCTGCGACCGGGCGAACCGCCCACGCGTGAAGCGGCCCTGACGCTGTTGAAGAACTACTACTTCAACCCCAAGCGTTACGACCTGGCCAAGGTCGGCCGTTACAAGATCAACAAGAAGCTCGGCGTCGCCGAGGCCTTCGACAAGCAGACCCTGACGATCAACGACATCGTCGCGGCCATCCGCTTCATCGTGCAGCTGCACGCCAGCGGTGCGCCCGCCGAGCCGGTCGACATGGTCGACCCCGCCGGCAACGTCGTGCTCGGTCCCGACGGCAAGGCCATCAAGGTCTCCGCCGACGACATCGACCACTTCGGCAACCGCCGCATGCGCACCGTGGGCGAGCTGATCCAAAACCAGCTCCGCACCGGCCTGGCGCGCATGGAGCGGGTTGTCCGCGAGCGGATGACGACCCAGGACGTCGAGGCCATCACGCCGCAGTCCCTGATCAACATCCGCCCGGTCGTCGCGGCGCTGAAGGAGTTCTTCGGCACCTCGCAGCTGAGCCAGTTCATGGACCAGACCAACCCGATCGCCGGCCTGACGCACAAGCGTCGCCTGTCGGCGCTCGGCCCCGGTGGTCTGTCTCGTGACCGGGCCGGCATGGAGGTCCGTGACGTCCACCCGTCGCACTACGGCCGCATGTGCCCGATCGAGACCCCCGAAGGCCCGAACATCGGCCTGATCGGCTCGCTCGCGTCGTACGGACGGATCAACCCGTTCGGCTTCGTCGAGACGCCGTACCGCAAGGTCGTCAAGGGCAAGGTCACCGACGAGATCCACTACCTCACCGCCGACGACGAGGACCGTTACGTCATCGCGCAGGCGAACGCGCCGCTCGACAAGGTCGGCAAGTTCGTCGAGGAGCGCGTGCTGGTCCGCCAGAAGCGTGGAGAGGTCTCCGAGATCCTGGCCGGCGACGTCGACTACATGGACGTCTCGCCGCGCCAGATGGTGTCCGTGGCCACCGCGCTGATCCCGTTCCTCGAGCACGACGACGCCAACCGTGCGCTCATGGGCGCCAACATGCAGCGTCAGGCCGTGCCGCTGATCGTCAGCGACTCGCCGCTCGTGGGCACCGGCATGGAGTTCCGTGCCGCTGTCGACGCCGGTGACGTCGTCGTGGCGGCCAAGGCGGGCGTGGTCAAGCAGGTGTCGGCCGACTTCATCGAGACGATGAACGACGACGGCACCTACGAGACCTACAAGCTGGCCAAGTTCAAGCGCTCCAACCAGGGCACCTGCATCAACCAGCGTCCCCTGGTCAAGGAGGGCGCACGGCTCGAGATCGGCACCCCGATCGCCGACGGCCCGTGCACCGACAAGGCCGAGATGGCGCTGGGCACCAACCTGCTCGTCGCCTTCATGCCGTGGCAGGGCCACAACTACGAAGACGCGATCATCCTGAGCCAGCGCCTGGTCCAGGAGGACGTCCTCACCTCGATCCACATCGAGGAGCACGAGGTCGACGCCCGCGACACCAAGCTCGGCCCCGAGGAGATCACCCGGGACATCCCGAACGTCTCCGAGGAGGGCCTGGCCGACCTCGACGAGCGCGGCATCATCCGCATCGGCGCCGAGGTCACCACCGGTGACATCCTCGTCGGCAAGGTCACGCCCAAGGGCGAGACCGAGCTCACCCCGGAGGAGCGCCTGCTGCGCGCCATCTTCGGCGAGAAGGCCCGCGAGGTCCGCGACACGTCCATGAAGGTGCCGCACGGTGAGTCCGGCACGATCATCGGCGTCCGCGTCTTCAACCGCGAGGAGGGCGACGAGCTCCCCCGGGCGTCAACGAGCTGGTGCGCGTGTACGTCGCGCAGAAGCGCAAGATCTCGGTGGGCGACAAGCTCGCCGGTCGCCACGGCAACAAGGGCGTCATCGCGAAGATCCTGCCGATCGAGGACATGCCGTTCATGGAGGACGGCACCCCGGTCGACGTCGTGCTGAACCCGCTGGGTGTGCCGCGACGGATGAACATCGGCCAGATCCTCGAGCTGCACCTGGGCTGGCTGGCCAAGCAGGGTTGGGACCTCAACCTGCACGACGACCAGGGCTCGGCCGAGTGGAAGGACCGCCTCGTCTCGATCCACGCAGACAAGGCGGAGCCCGGCACCAAGCTGGCCACCCCGGTCTTCGACGGCGCGCGTGAGGACGAGATCACCGGCCTGCTCGGTGCGACCTACCCCACCCGCGACGGTGTCCGGATGATCGACGCGACGGGCAAGGCCGACCTGTTCGACGGCCGCTCCGGCGAGCCGTTCCCGGACCCGGTCTCGGTCGGCTACATGTACATCTTGAAGCTCCACCACCTGGTGGACGACAAGATCCACGCCCGCAGCACCGGCCCGTACTCCATGATCACCCAGCAGCCGCTCGGCGGTAAGGCCCAGTTCGGTGGCCAGCGTTTCGGTGAGATGGAGGTCTGGGCGATGGAGGCGTACGGCGCTGCCTACGCGCTCCAGGAGCTGCTGACGATCAAGTCGGACGACGTGCCCGGTCGCGTGAAGGTGTACGAGGCCATCGTGAAGGGCGAGAACATCCCCGACTCCGGCATCCCCGAGTCGTTCAAGGTTCTCGTCAAGGAGATGCAGTCCCTGTGCCTCAACGTGGAGGTGCTGTCGCAAGACGGCAGCCCCATCCAGCTGAAGGACGCCGAGGAAGACGTCTTCAGGGCGGCCGAGGAGCTCGGCATCGACCTGTCGCGGCGCGAGCCCAGCAGCGTCGAAGAAGTCTGAGGTGAGTCCCGGGCGGTGGAGACACCGCCCGGGCCCCCAGTCCCAAGCCACTGACTCAAACAGCAACCAAAGGAACAAACCTTGCTGGACGTGAACTTCTTCGAGCAGATTCAGATCGGCCTGGCCACCGCGGAGGACATCCGCGGGTGGAGCCACGGCGAGGTCAAGAAGCCGGAGACCATCAACTACCGCACGCTCAAGCCCGAGCGTGACGGGCTCTTCTGCGAGAAGATCTTCGGTCCCACCCGGGACTGGGAGTGCTACTGCGGCAAGTACAAGCGCGTGCGCTTCAAGGGCATCATCTGCGAGCGCTGCGGCGTCGAGGTGACCCGCTCGAAGGTCCGGCGCGAGCGCATGGGCCACATCGAGCTGGCCGCGCCCGTCACCCACATCTGGTACTTCAAGGGCGTTCCGTCGCGCTTGGGCTACCTGCTCGACCTCGCCCCGAAGGACCTCGAGAAGGTCATCTACTTCGCGGCGTACATGATCACCTCGGTCGACGAGGACGCCCGTCACAAGGACATGGCGACCCTCGAGAACAAGGTGGGCCTCGAGCGCGAGCGTCTCGAGAAGCGCCGGGACTCGATGATCGACGACCGCGCCAAGAAGCTCGAGGAGGACCTCGCGGCCCTCGAGGCCGAGGGTGCCAAGGCCGACCAGCGCCGCAAGGCCAAGGACGGCGCCGAGCGCGAGATGGCCGCCATCCGCAAGCGCTCGGAGATCGAGATCGGTCGCCTCGACGAGGTGTGGAGCACGTTCAAGGCTCTCAAGGTCCAAGACCTGCTCGGCGACGAGCTCCTGTACCGCGAGATGAAGAACTGGTTCGGCAAGTACTTCGAGGGCTTCATGGGCGCCACGGCGATCCAGAAGCGCCTGCAGGACTTCGACATCGACGGCGAGGTGGAGTCGCTGCGCGACACCATCGAGAACGGCAAGGGCCAGCGCAAGGTCCGTGCCCTCAAGCGCCTCAAGGTGGTCGACGCGTTCCGCAAGACCGGCAACCAGCCGATCGGCATGGTCCTCGACGCCGTACCCGTCATCCCGCCGGACCTGCGTCCGATGGTGCAGCTCGACGGTGGCCGCTTCGCGACCTCCGACCTCAACGACCTGTACCGCCGCGTCATCAACCGGAACAACCGCCTCAAGCGGCTGCTCGACCTGGGCGCGCCCGAGATCATCGTCAACAACGAGAAGCGGATGCTCCAGGAGGCCGTCGACTCGCTGTTCGACAACGGTCGCCGTGGCCGTCCGGTCACCGGCCCGGGCAACCGGCCGCTGAAGTCGCTCTCCGACATGCTCAAGGGCAAGCAGGGTCGTTTCCGTCAGAACCTGCTCGGCAAGCGCGTCGACTACTCCGGCCGTTCGGTCATCGTGTCCGGCCCGCAGCTCAAGCTCCACCAGTGCGGCCTGCCCAAGCAGATGGCGCTCGAGCTCTTCAAGCCCTTCGTGATGAAGCGCCTGGTCGACCTGTCGCACGCGCAGAACATCAAGTCCGCCAAGCGGATGGTCGAGCGCGCTCGCCCGGTCGTGTGGGACGTCCTCGAAGAGGTCATCACCGAGCACCCCGTGCTGCTCAACCGTGCGCCCACGCTGCACCGTCTCGGCATCCAGGCGTTCGAGCCCCAGCTGATCGAGGGCAAGGCCATCCAGATCCACCCGCTCGTCTGCACGGCGTTCAACGCCGACTTCGACGGTGACCAGATGGCGGTGCACCTGCCGCTGTCGGCCGAGGCCCAGGCCGAGGCGCGGATCTTGATGCTGTCGACGAACAACATCCTCAAGCCGTCCGACGGCCGCCCGGTCACCATGCCCACCCAGGACATGATCATCGGCCTGTTCTTCCTCACCACCGACCGCGACGGCGAGAAGGGCGAGGGCCGCGCGTTCTCGTCGCCCGCCGAGGCGTTCATGGCGTTCGACCTGGGCGAGATCTCGCTGCAGAGCAAGGTCAAGATCCGTCTCGACGGCATCGTGCCCCCGCTCGACCTCGAGCTCGGCGCCGACTGGGAGGAGGGCACGTCCCTCACCGTCGACACCACCCTGGGTCGCGCGCTCTTCAACGAGACCCTGCCGGCCGACTACCCCTTCGTGAACTACGAGGTGGGCAAGAAGGCCCTCGGCGCGATCGTCAACGACCTCGCCGAGCGCTACACCAAGGTCGAGGTCGCTGCCTCGCTCGACGCCCTCAAGGACGCCGGCTTCTACTGGGCGACGCACTCGGGTGTCACGGTCTCCATCGACGACGTGACCACGCCGGCCGACAAGAAGCAGATCCTCGAGAGCTACGAGACGCAGGCCGCGAAGGTGCAGACCCAGTTCGAGCGTGGTCTGGTCACCGACGAGGAGCGTCGTCAGGAGCTCATCGAGATCTGGACCCAGGCGTCGAACGAAGTGGCCAAGGCCATGGAGAAGAACTTCGACCGCACCAACCCGATCTTCATGATGGTCGACTCCGGCGCGTCCGGAAACATGATGCAGATCCGTCAGGTCGCGGCCATGCGTGGCCTCGTGGCGAACCCGAAGGGCGAGATCATCCCGCGCCCGATCAAGGCCAACTTCCGTGAGGGCCTGTCGGTCCTGGAGTACTTCATCTCCACCCACGGTGCCCGCAAGGGCCTGGCCGACACCGCGCTCCGCACGGCCGACTCGGGTTACCTGACCCGTCGTCTGGTCGACGTGTCGCAGGACGTCATCATCCGTGAGGACGACTGTGGCACCGAGCGCGGCCTGCCCAAGGTGATCGGTGTCCGCGGCGAGGACGGTGTGGTCCGCAAGGACGACAACGCCGAGACCGCGGCGTACGCCCGGTCCTCGGCGGGCGAGGTCACCCACCCCGACACCGGCGACGTGCTCGCCGGTCCTGGGGACGACCTCGGCGACGTCAAGATCGGCGAGCTCGTGGCTGCCGGGATCGAGGAGGTCAAGGTCCGCTCCGTGCTGACCTGTGACGCCAAGACCGGCACGTGCGCCAAGTGCTACGGCCGCTCGCTGGCCACCGGCAAGCTCGTCGACATCGGCGAGGCCGTCGGCATCATCGCGGCCCAGTCGATCGGTGAGCCCGGCACGCAGCTGACCATGCGTACCTTCCACACCGGTGGTGTCGCCTCCGCTGACGACATCACGCAGGGTCTGCCCCGCGTGGTCGAGCTCTTCGAGGCCCGCCAGCCCAAGGGTCTGTCCCCGATCTCCGAGGCCGCCGGCCGGGTCGAGATCGAGGAGACCGACAAGACCCGCAAGGTCATCGTCACTCCCGACGATGGCAGCGAGCCGATCGAGTACCCCGTCTCCAAGCGTTCGCGCCTCTCGGTCGCCGACGGCGACCACATCGAGGTCGGGCAGCAGCTGACGGTCGGTACGCCGGACCCGAAGGAGGTGCTGCGCATCCTCGGCATCCGCCGGGCCCAGCAGCACCTCGTCGACGAGGTCCAGCAGGTCTACCGCAGCCAGGGCGTGTCGATCCACGACAAGCACATCGAGATCATCGTGCGGCAGATGCTTCGTCGCGTGACGGTCATCGAGTCGGGTGAGACCAACCTGCTGCCGTCCGACCTGGTCGACCGTGCCCGCTTCGAGGAGGAGAACCGTCGCGTGGTCTCCGAGGGCGGCAAGCCGGCCTCGGGTCGTGCCGAGCTGATGGGTATCACCAAGGCGTCGCTGGCGACCGAGTCGTGGCTCTCGGCGGCCTCCTTCCAGGAGACCACCCGGGTGCTCACCGACGCGGCGATCCACGGGCGCAGCGACTCGCTGCGTGGCCTCAAGGAGAACGTGATCATCGGAAAGCTCATCCCCGCTGGTACCGGCCTCGAGCGCTACCGCAACATCCGGGTCGAGCCCACCGAGGAGGCCCGCGCGGCGGCGTACTCCGTCACGGGCTACGACAACTACGACTACGACTTCGGTGCTGGCACCGGTCAGGCCGTGGCGCTGGACGACTTCGACTTCGGTTCCTACCAGAACTGATCGTCTGGCTCAGTCGTTCACCGGCCCCGTCACCCTCCTGGGTGGCGGGGCCGGTGTCATGTTGCAGGGGTCCCGGCCGGCGGGTCAGATCCAGCCCATCCGCCGGGCGGTGCTGACGGCCTCGTGGCGGTTGGCGGCGGCCAGCTTGGTTGCGGCGCTGGAGAGGTAGTTGCGGACCGTGCCGGCCGCCAGGTGCGTGCGCCGGGCGATCTCGTCGACGGGGGCGCCGTCGGCGGCAGCCTCGAGCACCGCGGTCTCGCGCGCGGTGAGGGGGGAGTCGCCGACCGCCATCGCCTCGGCGGCGAGGCCCGGGTCGACGTAGCGTCCACCGGCGGCGATCGCACGGACGGCGGCAGCGAGCGTCTGCGCGCTGGTGGTCTTGGGGAGGAAGCCTCGCACGCCGGTCGAGAGCGCGCGCTTGAGGAGACCGGGGCGGCCGTGGCTGGTGACGATCAGGCACCCGCAACCGGGCAGGCTCTCGGCGATCCGGGCAGCGACGGAGATGCCGTCGAGACCGGGCATCTGGAGGTCGAGCACAGCGACGTCGGGGCGCAGCGCCTGTGCCTGGGCGACCGCCTCGGGTCCGGTGGCGGCCTGGCCGACGACCTCGATGTCGTCCTCGAGGTCGAGCATCTGGGCGAGGGCAACCCGGATCAGGTGCTCGTCGTCGGCCAGCAGGACGCGGATCACGCCGTGGCCCCGGCAGTTCCCGCGCCGGCGGGTTCGAAGCGGACGCGCACGACGAAGCGCTCACCCTCGACTCCGGAGGTCATCTCGGCGCCGTTGCCGGCCAGCTGCTCGGCGAGCGTGGTGAGGCCGCTGCCGTCTCGGCCCGGGGACTGGCCGGGGACCACGCCGTCGTTGGAGACGATCAGCTCGTTCGCGGCGTACGTCAGCTCGACCCGGCGTGCCCTGGAGTGGCGGAGCACGTTGGTCACGGCCTCCCGGATGACCCGCGCCACCGACTCGTGGCGCTCGGGAGGCACGCCGTCCATGTCGGCCTCTGCGGTGATGCCGGCCGAGGCGAGCAGGGAGACCGCGCCGGCGACCTCCGTCGGCAGGTCGAGCGGGCGGTAGCCGCGCGCGAGCCCGCGCGCCTCACGGAGGGCGTCGTGGGCGGTGGCGCGGATCTCCAGCACCTGGTCGGTGGCCAGGGGGTCGCCCCGCGCGGCCAGGGTGGCGGCGAGCTCGGCCTGCACCGCGATGGTCGAGAGCCGGCGGCCCATCACGTCGTGGACGTCCTGGGAGAAGCGCAGCCGCTCACGGGCGACGGCCAGAGCAGCCTCGCTGTCGCGAGCCCGCTCGAGCGACGTGACCACACCCATCAGCCACAGCGAGCTCTGCACGGTGAAGACCAGGAAGACGGCCATACCCAGTCCGAAGACCGCCAGGCCGGGGTGGCCACCGAGCACGCCGGTGATGACGGCTGACGCGGCCAGGATCGCGTTCCGCACGCGGGTGTCGAGCAGGGCGCCGGCGGTCCACGCCAGAGCGGCGACGATGACCAGGGAGGTGCCGGCACGGGGGTCGCGGGGGAGCAGCAGCGCCAGTGGCACGGCCACGACCGCGAGGCCGAGCAACCAGGAGAGCGACCGCCAGGGCAGCGGACCCTTGTCCGGGTGCAACCGGATCGCGTCGCGGAGCACGAGGGTGCCGGCGACACCCAGCATGAGGGTGCCGATCGCCGTGACCGTCAACGGGATCGACGAGGTGATCGCCGCGACGGCGCTCACGAACGTGAGGAACAGGAGGAGCCAGTAGAGGGCGTAGAGGGACGTCAGCGTGTAGACGACGACGCGCTCCACCTGGCTCTTGCGCGCCCACCACCCCCAGGTCATCACGTGCGCATCCTGTCAGGCACGTGGCTCCCAGGTCATCGCCCGGCGCGCGAGGAGAGCCCCGATGACCGTCCAGCCGAGGAGGCAGCCCAAGGCGGGCGCCGCCTCGACCCACGTGGCCGACCAGGTGACGGCGTCCGTGCCGAGGACACCGGGCTCGATCCCGAGCCAGGCCACCCGGACGAGGTCCTCCAGGGCTGCTCCGGGGAGCAGGTCGAGCCAGCGCTGCGCCCCCTCGGGGAACGCGGCACGGGTGCTGCCGATCGTCGCGAGCAGCAGGACCGGGGCGCTGGTCAGCTGGGCTGCCTCCGCGTTCTTCGTCCACGCCGCCGTCCAGAGGGCGAGGGCGGAGAAGGTGACGCAGGTCAGCAGCAGCCCGAGGACGAGCAGGATCGGGTTGAGCGGCAGCCCGTACCCCAGGGCCCCGGTCACGACCGTCGCGATGCCGGCCACGACGAAGACGATCGCCGCACCGGGCAGGGCCATCGAGACGATGATCTCGGCATCGGTGGCCTCGCCGGAGCGCAGTCGCTTGAGCACGAGCTCGTCGCGACGCGTGACGAACATGGAGAGCAGGTTGTAGTAGACCGGGAAGAGCAGGGCCATCAGCAGGACCAGGCTCAGGGGGACTGCGCCGGCCTGGCCGGTCCTCTCGGGAGCGGCCACCAGCAGCCCGAGGGGTGCGAGGGGTACGGCGACGGCGTACACGACGGTCAGCAGGTTGCGCCGCATCAGCAGGGCGTTGGCCTGGGCGAGTCCGAGCACGCGAGCAGTCATCGGGCCATCTCCGTTTCAGGGTGGGGGTCGGGGGCCGTGGTTGCGTCGCGGCCCTCGGCCAGGTCGAGGAAGACCGACTCGAGCGAGGCGGTGCGGGCGGAGAGGTCGTCGAGCCGCACGTCGTGCTGGTGCGCCCAGCCCAGCAGCGCGGTCAGCGTGCGCTGGAGGTCGTCGGCGGCCACGACGGTGCGGTCGGCGGCGCTCTCCACGTGCGCCGCCGCGAGTGGGGGGAGCTCGCCGTCCGGCGTGCGGAACGAGATGACGGAGGGCTGTCCGGCGACGATCTCCGCCCGGGTGCCTGCCACGACGATGCGACCGGCGCGCATGATCGAGATCTGGTCGGCCAGCGCCTCGGCCTCCTCGAGGTAGTGAGTGGTGACGAGGACCGCGACCCCCTCCTCCCGCAGCGAGCGGATCAGCCCCCAGACGCGGTGTCGGCTCTCCGGGTCGAGGCCCGTGGTGGGCTCGTCGAGCATCAGCACCTCAGGCCGGCCGGTGAGGGTGCAGGCCAGGTCGACGCGTCGCTGCTCACCGCCGGACAGGGCCCGCATGGGCACGTCGGCACGCCCGCCCAGGTCCAGGAGGTCGAGCGACTCGTCGACCGGGCGGGGATCGGTCACCGTGGCGGCCCACATCTTGAGGGTCTCGCGCACGGTGAGGTCGCCCGAGAACCCGCTGCGCTGGAGCAGGGCGCCGGTCCGGCGGCGTACCTCCGCGCGGTCGGCGATCGGGTCGAGCCCGAGCACACGCACGCTCCCGGCAGACGCCGTGGCCAGCCCTTCGATGACCTCGAGCAGCGAGGTCTTGCCGGCCCCGTTGACGCCCAGCAGGGCGTGGATGGTGCCGGGCTCGACCCGGAGGTCGACCCCGCGAACGGCTTCGAAGGCCTGGTTCCCGGTGCCGTAGACCCGACGCAGGTCGTGCACGTCGATCGCGGTGACCCAGTCGTTGTTCCTGTCGCTTTCCATGTCCACCAGCCAACCCGTGCCGTCGCGTTGCCGGTAGTGCGGCCTGTCATCGGTCGCCCTGACATTTGTCATGGATCGGCGAACACGTGAGGACCGCAACTCCCGCAAGGAGTCGGTGATCCACGAGATCTACGGCCGGGTGTTCCGGGGTGCCGCCGGATTCGGTCGGTTGGGGAACGGCTGAGAGAATCGACGGGTGACCGAGACCCTGCCGCTGCGCACCGATGTGCTCGTCGTCGGCGCCGGCCCGGCCGGGTCCGCGGCGGCCGCCTGGTCGGCGCGCGCCGGGCTCGACACGCTGCTGCTCGACTCGGCCGTCTTCCCCCGCGACAAGACCTGCGGCGACGGGCTCACCCCGCGCGCGATCGGCGAGCTCGAACGCCTCGGTCTCGGCGAGTGGCTTCGGGCCCACACCGTCAACCAGGGGCTGCGTGCCCACGGCTTCGGGCAGACGCTGCTGCTGCCGTGGCCCGGCGGGTCCCTGCCGGACTGGGGTTCGGCCGTCGCCCGCACCGAGCTCGACGACCACCTCCGCACCACCGCGATCAAGTCGGGCGCGGCCGCCGTCGACGGCGCCCGGGCAGTGGGCGTGCACCTGGACGGCGACCGGGTCCGCGCGGTCGACGTCGAGCGAGACGGCCAGATCGTCGAGGTTTCGTGCGACCGGCTGGTCGTCGCCGACGGCGTGCGCTCACCACTCGGCAAGATGCTGGGCCGCGAGTGGCACCGCGACACGGTGTACGGCGTGGCCGGTCGCGCTTACGTCGACTCCGGCATGGCCGACGACCCGTGGATCAGCTCGCACCTCGAGCTGCGCGGCGAGGACGGCGACATCCTCTCGGGCTACGGCTGGATCTTCCCGCTGGGCAGCGGCGAGGTGAACATCGGCGTCGGCACGCTCGCGACCGCCAAGCGGCCGGCGAACATCGCGATCAAGCCCCTCATGAGCTTCTACGCCGACGAGCGCCGCGACGAGTTCGAGCTGGCGGGCGACCTCCGGATGCCGACGTCGGCCCTGCTGCCGATGGGCGGCGCCGTGTCACAGGTCGCCGGCCGCAACTGGGCGCTGATCGGTGACGCGGCCGGCTGCGTCAACCCGCTCAACGGCGAGGGCATCGACTACGGACTCGAGACCGGACGCCTGGTCGCCGACGTGATGGCGGCCGGTGGCGAGCTGGGCGAGGTCTGGCCGGCCCTGCTCCGCGAGCACTACGGCGAGTCGTTCTCGATCGCCCGGCGGCTGGCGGGCCTCGTGACGGTGCCGAGGCTGCTGCCCGCGCTGGGCCCGGCCGGCATGCGCTCGGACTGGCTGATGACGCTGGCGCTGCGCTGGATGGGCAACCTGGTCACGGACGAGGATCGCGACCGGGCGGCACGGGTGTGGCGCTGGGCCGGTCGCCGCTCGCTTGCGCGCGACGCTCGACCGCCCTTCGCCTGACGGCCAGCAGGCTGTTGACCGGGTCGACGAGCACGTTGAGCCGCTTGCCCAGTGGCGGCGACGCCAGCAGCAGGGCGAGGCCGACGGCGAACGCAACGGTGATGGCGAGGGTGAGCACGTTGTTGCCGGGCATCCAGTCCTCGTAGCCCTGCGCCTCGACGTACCTGATGACGAAGCCGTGCAACAGGTAGACCACCATGGTCCAGGCGCCCATCGCGGTCAGGAACGAGCGCCTGCTCGGGATCAGTGACAGCACCGCGAAGATGCCGGCCAGTGCGATCACCAGCAGCCGCAACCGGACCCACATGCCGTCGCCGGTGGTGACGCCGAGCTCGTCGTACGACGTGCGGTAGTAGAGGAACTCGGTGCTCCAGAGGCTGTCGGTGTAGTCGGCGAGCACCCAGATGAGCAGCAGCACGACGGCGCCGACGAGGCCGCTCCAGCGCGCGCGGGCGGTGCTGAGCGCGACCTTCGGCAGGTGCAGCCCGATGACGAAGAACGGGAGCAGGCCGAGCATCCGGTTGATGTCGAAGAGCTCGATGTCGCGCAGGCCGGCCAGCAGGCTGACACCTATCGCGATGGGCACGAACACCCAGTGCAGCTTGAGGATCGGGGTCAGCAGCCGCCACATCAGCAGCACGATGAGGTACCACATCGGCCAGTGCGGATTGAGCCACATCCGGTCGAGACTTTCGACCTCGTGGGTCACGTGGATGCGGAAGCTCGCCATCAGCCATTCGTAGATCAGGTACGGCACGAGCAGGGTCGTCGCCAGCGAGACGAAGTGCCGCGGGCTCCACCGGAACGACCGGGAGAGGTAGCCGGTGATCAGCACGAAGGCCGGGATGTGGACGTAGTAGATGAAGTCGTAGACCTGCGACTTCAGACCGCTCGACGGCATGAGCACCACGGCATGCCCGACGACGACGATGGTGACCAGGACCATCTTGACGTTGTCGAGCCACGGGTCACGCTTGCCGCCGGGTGCCACCGGGTCAGCGTAGCCGCGGCATAGGGTCACCGACATGGAGGATCTTCCACAGGTGCAGCGGGTCGCGGCGTACGCCGTGATCCTCCGGGTCCCGCCCGGCTCGAACACCGAGGAGATCCTCCTCAGCAGGCTGGCGGCCCGGGTCACGCCCGACGAGCTGTGGACCCTGCCGGGCGGCGGCATCGAGCACGGTGAGGACCCGCACGACGCGGTGCTCCGCGAGATCCACGAGGAGACCGGTCTCCGGGCCACCGTCAGCACCACCGCGCACATCTACTCCGCGCACCTGTCGGGGGTCCGGCGCCAGGGCCGGGTGGTCGACACCCAGGCGATCCGCATCGTGTACGACGGATGGGTGTCGGCCGACGCTCCCGAGCCGCGAGTGCTCGAGGTGGACGGCTCGACGATCGAGGCCGCGTGGGTGCCGCTCGCCGACGTGGCGTCGGGGGTCGTGCCCGTGGTGCCGATGGTCCACGAGGCGCTGAGCGACCACCGGCCCGTCGCGCTGCAGCGGGTGGCGGCGTACGCGTTGATCCGGCGGGGCTCGGAGGTGCTGCTGACCCGGCTCTCCGACCGGGCCGCGTCCCCCGGTCGGTGGACCCTGCCTGGTGGCGGCATCGACCACGGCGAGCGACCCGTGGCTGCGCTGGCGCGCGAGGTCAAGGAGGAGTGCGGTGTCGTGTGCGAGGTCGACGGGCTGCTCGGCGTGCACGACCTCCACTTCTCCGGGATGGCCCCGTCGGGACGGCTCGAGGACTACCACGGCGTGCACCTGATCTACGCGGGCAGCGTGTCCGACGACGTCGAGCCGCACGTCGCGGAGGTCGACGGCACCACCGACGCGGTCGCGTGGGTGCCTGTCGCCGACATCGAGTCCGGAGCGGTGCCGGTGCTCGACGTGGTCCGGCACGCGCTGGGCATACTGGGTCCATGACTGAGACGGTCTTCACCTACGCCTCGCCGGCGCTGAAGTTCGGTCCCGGTGCGTCCGCGGAGATCGCGTTCGACCTCGGTCAGTACGACGTCCGGCGGGTGCTGCTCGTGACCGACCCGGGCGTCGCGGCGACCGGCCACCCGGCGCGCATCGCCGAGCAGATGACCGCCGCGGGCCTCGAGGTGACGACGTACGACCGGGTGCACGTGGAGCCGACCGACGCATCGATCGAGGACGCGGTGGCGGCCGCCCGCGCGGCCGGACCGTTCGACGCGATCGTGGCCGTCGGTGGTGGCAGCAGCATCGACACCGCCAAGGCGGTCAACCTGCTGACGACCAACGACGGTGAGCTGTTCGAGTACCTCAACGCGCCGGTGGGCGACGGGCGGGCGCCCACGAAGCCGCTGCTGCCGCTCGTCGCGGTGCCGACGACGACCGGGACGGGGAGCGAGTCGACGACGATCTGCGTGCTCGACGTGCTGTCGCTGAAGGTGAAGACCGGCATCAGTCACTCAAGACTCCGCCCGACGCTCGCCGTCGTGGATCCGGACCTCACGTTCACGCAGCCCGCGATGGTGACCGCCGCCGCCGGCATGGACATCCTCTGCCACGCCCTCGAGAGCTACACCGCGCGGTGGTACTCCGAGTTCGACCGGAAGTCGCCCGAGCAGCGGGTGCCCTACTGCGGCGCCAACCCCATCGCCGACATGTGGTCGGAGAAGGCGCTGCGCCTGCTGTCCGGCGCGATGCGGGTCGCCGTACGCGACGGTGGCCTCGAGTCGTCCCGGCCGGCGCGCGAGCAGATGGCGTTGGCGGCCACGTTCGCCGGGCTCGGCTTCGGCAACGCGGGGGTGCACATCCCGCACGCCAACGCCTACCCGGTGGCCGGGCGGGTGCGCGACTTCCGGCCCGCCGGCTACCCCGAGGACGCGGCGATCGTGCCGCACGGCATGGCGGTCTCGTTGACCGCGCCGGCAGCGTTCGGCTTCACGTTCGAGGCCGCCCCCGAGCGGCACCTGCACGCGGCGAGGCTGCTGGACCCGTCGGTCTCCGACGGCGATGCGCACACGCTGCCCGAGGTGTTGCGCACGCTCATGCGCGACATCGGCTTCCCCAGCGGACTGGCCGAGGTGGGCTACCTCGACGCGGACGTCGACGACCTGGTGAGCGGCAGCCTCAAGCAGACCAGGTTGCTGGCCACCGCCCCTCGCGAGGCTGCGGCGGCCGACCTCGCCGGCATCTTCCGCGGCTCGATGGACAACTGGTGACCGGTCGTCGCTTCTTCTGGCTGGGCGTAGGACTCTTCGTCGCTGCCCTCGCCGTGTCGTGGGTCGTGCTGCCCGACCGGGTCCCGTTGCACTTCGGCACGGACGGCCGGGCCGACCGCTGGGGCACGCCCGCGCGCGCCGTCGCCGAGATGGGCGGGGTCGGGCTGCTGGTGGGCGCGATGATGCTCTCGCTGGCGATGTCCGCCTGGCGACTGCCCTTCAGCTTCGTCAGCATGCCGGACAAGGAGTTCTGGGAGCGCCCGGAGAACCAGCGCGTGGCCCGTCGGCGGCTGCAGGACGACATGTACCACGTGGGCGGGTCGCTGATGGTGTTCCTCACGGGCATCCAGGCCTTCACGGTGCTTGTGGCCGACGATGCGACGCCGTCGCTGTGGCCCTGGGGTGTCGTGGTGATCGTGGCCTTGGTGGTCGGGCTCGGCGTCACGCTCGTGCTTCGGATGCGCTTCTACAAGCGCCTTCCCGGTGAGTGACCTGGTCGGTGCCCTCCGCCGGGCGGGTGTCGAGGACGTCTCCGACTCGACGCTGACGCGCGCGCTCTACTCCTCCGACGCGTCGCTCTACCGCGTCGTTCCCGAGGCGGTGGCCAGGCCGCGCCACGTCGACGAGCTCGACGCGATCGTGACCGTCGCCCGCGAGACCGGGGTGCCACTGACGATGCGTGGTGCGGGGACGTCGATCGCCGGCAACGCGGTCGGCAGCGGCATCGTGGTCGACACCTCACGTCACCTGCACCGCATCGTCTCGCTCGACCCCGAGCAACGCACGGCCGTTGTCGAGCCCGGTGTCGTGCACGCGTCGCTGCAGGCTGCCGCCGCGAGCCACGGGCTGCGCTTCGGGCCGGACCCGTCGACGCACACGCGCTGCACCATCGGGGGCATGGTCGGCAACAACGCCTGCGGGTCGCGGGCGCTGGGCTACGGCCGCACCAGCGACAACGTGGTGGCGCTCGACGTCCTGCACGCCTCGCCGTACGACGACGTGCCGGCCCGGCTGCGGACGCTGGCGAATGAGCACCTCGCCCACATCCGCACCGGCTTCGGCCGGTTCTCCCGGCAGGTCAGCGGCTACGCGATGGAGCAGCTGCTGCCCGAGAACGGGGGCAACGTCGACAGGTTCCTCGTCGGCTCCGAGGGCACGCTCGCCGTCGTCAGGCACGCGACCGTGCGGTTGGTGCCGGAGCCGGCGGCGACGGCACTCGTGGTGCTGGGCTACCCGTCGATGGCCGAGGCGGCCGACGCCGTGCCCGCGATCCTGGCGTGCGGCTCCCTGGTGGCCTGCGAAGGGCTCGATGCCAGGATCGTCGACATCGTGCGCGCCTCACGCGGCCGCGTTCCGGACCTGCCGCGGGGCGCCGGGTGGCTGCTGGTGGAGACCACCGGTGGCTCGGTGGGCGAGGCGCAGCGCGCCGCCTCGCGGGTCGTCGCCGCGGCCCAGGCGCTCGAGTCCCGGCTGGTCGACGGTGCTGCCGAGGCGGCCGCCCTCTGGCGGATCCGCGAGGACGGCGCCGGGCTGGCCGCCATCAGCCTCGACCGGCCGGCGTACTCCGGCTGGGAGGACGCGGCCGTGCCGCCCGAGCACCTGGGCGCGTGGCTCAGGGAGTTCGACGAGCTGTTGCGTGACCACGGCCTGGACGGTGTGCCGTACGGCCACTTCGGCGACGGCTGCGTCCACGTGCGCATCGACTTCACCTTCGACGGGCCGGGCAGGACGGCGTTCAGGGAGTTCCTGGTCGCCTCCGCCACGGCGCTGGCCCGGCACGGTGGCTCGCTCTCCGGCGAGCACGGCGACGGCCGGGCCAGGTCCGAGCTGCTGCCGCTGATGTACGACGCGGAGTCGCTGAGGCTCTTCGCCGCGGTCAAGGCGATCTGTGACCCCGGCTCGACGCTCAACCCCGGGGTGCTCGTCGACCCGGCGCCGATGGACCTCGACCTGCGGCCGGCTCGGCCGGTGACCGACCTGGTGCTGGGCCGCGAGGTGCACCGCTGCACCGGCGTCGGCAAGTGCGTGGCCGCGCCGTCGGGTGCGGTGATGTGTCCGTCCTGGCAGGCGACGCGCGACGAGAAGGACTCCACCCGTGGTCGCGCGCGCGTGCTGCAGGAGGCGCTCGACGGGGAGCTCGTGCACGGGCTGGCCGACCCCGCGGTCGGTCAGGCCCTCGACCTCTGCCTGTCCTGCAAGGGCTGCGCGAGCGACTGCCCCACGGGCGTCGACATGGCGACGTACAAGAGCCAGGCACTGCACCACACCTACGCCGGGCGACGCCGGCCGCGCACCCACTACACGTTGGGGCGGCTGCCCGCACTGGTGCGGCGGCTGGGCCCGTTGGTGCCGGTGGTCAACGCGGCGATGCGGTTCGGGCCGACGGCCGCCCTGGCCAAGCGGGTGGCCGGGATCGATCCGCGACGGTCGGTGCCGAGGCTGGCTGCGGACCGGGTCGTGGGCTCGCCCGGCCAGCCGGACGTGTGGATCTGGGCCGACACGTTCACCGAGCACTTCCTGCCGCAGACGGCGCGCGCGGCCGTGCGGCTGCTGGAGTCGGCCGGGTTGCGGGTGGGGGTCGTCGAGCGGGGCGCCTGCTGCGGCCTCACCTGGATCACGACCGGTCAGCTCGACGAGGCCGCACGGATCGCCACGGGCACGGTCGACGCCCTCGCGCCGTACGTCGCGAGCGGGGTGCCGGTCATCGGCCTGGAGCCGTCGTGCGTGGCCACGCTGCGCTCCGACCTCGCTCACCTGGACGGGCGTCCGGTGGCGGCCACGGTGGCGGCCGGGGTGCTGACCCTGGCCGAGCTCCTGACGCGGCTGGACTGGACCCCGCCGGACCTGAGCGGGGTGGAGATCGTGGCCCAGCCGCACTGCCACCACGCGTCGGTGCTCGGTTGGGAGGCCGACGAGCGGCTGCTGCGGTCGACCGGTGCCACCCTCACCCGGCTGGGTGGCTGCTGCGGCCTGGCCGGCAACTTCGGCATGGAGCGCGGGCACTACGACGTCTCGGTGGCCGTGGCGGAGACCCAGCTGCTGCCGGCCGTCCGGGCCGCCCTGCGTGCCGACCCCGCCGCCGTCGTCCTGGCCGACGGGCTGTCGTGCCGCCACCAGCTCGACGACCTGGCCGGCGTGCGGGCGGTCCACCTGGCGGAGCTGCTGGCTGGCGCACCGTCGCGCGGAACAGGCACCGACGCCGGATTCGGTCGCGACGGGGCCTGAACGGCCATCCGTGCCTGTCGTGGCGAACCTCTCGAAGCCTGATTGGCGCCCCGTCGCCCGTAGAATCGCTGCGTGAACCCCCGCCATCGCCGCCTCGTCATCCCGCTGGCGCTGGCCGGACTCCTGGTCATCGTGATCATCGCTGCGGTGATGGGCTGATGAGCGAACCGCTGCTGCGGGTGCTGTCGCGGATGCGCAGCCACATCCTGGCTCCTGACGAGCTCGTGAAGGCCGTCGCGTCCGGCCGCCAGAAGGGCCTGACGCCGCGCTGGCGCCGGGTGGAGTTCCGCTACGTCGACCTCAAGGCCGGCCGGCACCTCCAGGTCACGGCGTACGACGACACCCAGGCCCACACCGCCAACCACCTTGCCGGCGACGCGGCGCGGGACGCTGTCGACGACCTCCTCGACGAGCCGTTCGCCAACTGGCACGTCGAGACCACCACCCAGCAGCACCAGGTGCGGGTGACCAAGCGCCTCGAGGCGGTCGTGCACACCACCGACCGGGTCGAGGAGGTCTCGCCCGAACGCGGCCATGACCGGGACAAGGACCGGCTGCTGCGCGAGGACGACCCGGTCTTCGTGGCGCTCGGGCTCTCCGACGAGGACGGCCGGATGAAGCCGAGCCGGCAGGCGAAGTACCGCCAGGTCGAGGAGTTCCTCCGGCTGCTCGACTCCTCCATCACCGAGGCGATGGACAAGGGCCACCTGCGCCGCCCGACCGTCGAGGACCCGCTGCGCATCGCCGACCTCGGCTGCGGCAACGCCTACCTGACCTTCGCGGCCCAGCGCTTCCTCGCCGACGTGCGCGGGCTGCCCGTGCGACTGACCGGCGTCGACGTCCGCGAGCAGTCGCGCGACCACAACGCGGAGCTCGCGGCCGGCCTCGGCGTCGACGCCGACTTCGTCGTGGGCAGCATCCTCGGTGCCGAGCTCGACCCCGCCCCCGAGGTGGTGCTCGCGCTGCACGCCTGCGACACCGCGACCGACGAGGCGCTGGTCCGGGCCGTGGAGTGGCAGGCCTCGCTCGTCCTGGCCGCACCGTGCTGTCACCACGACATCGCCGCGCAGCTCCGCAAGGCGCCCACGCCGTCGCCGTACGCCGTCCTCACCCGCCACGGCATCCTGCGCGAGCGGCTCGCGGACACCCTCACCGACGGCATCCGGGCGTCGCTGATGCGGATCCAGGGCTACCGCGTCGACGTCATGCAGTTCGTCGAGAGCCAGCACACCCCGCGCAACACGATGCTGCGCGCGGTGCGGGCCGGGTCGCCCGTCAAGGGCGGCGGCGTCGTGAAGGAGTACGACGAGCTGGTGGGCACCTGGGCGCTGGAGCCGCGACTCGCGGTGCTGCTCGATGCCCGGGCTTGAGGCGCTGCAGCGCGGCGCCGCGACCCTCGCGGTAGCGACCCCGTTCCTCCTGGGCTACGCCACGACGGGTGGGCCGCCGCTGGCCGACGAGCGCGACGTGGTCTTCTCGTTCACCGACCCCGAGATCGTGGAGTCGAGCGGGCTGGTCGCGCTCGGCACGCGCTTCGTCACCGTGAACGACAGCGGCGACTCGGCGCGCGTCTTCGTCGTCGACCCACGCACCGGTGACACGACCGACGAGGTGACCTGGCCCGGCGCCGCCGAGGACGTGGAAGCGCTGGCGCCGGCCGGCGACGACGCCGTCTGGGTGGCCGACATCGGCGACAACACCCGCTCGCGCGAGCGCGTCTCGGTGCGGCGGGTGCCACTGGACGGTTCGGCCGGCGAGGAGTACGAGCTGACCTACCCCGACGGCGCCCGCGATGCCGAGGCTCTGGTCGCGCACCCGCGGACCGGCCAGCTCTTCGTCCTCAGCAAGGTCGTGTTCGGCGGTCAGGTCTACGCCGCCCCGCGCACACTGGCGGCCGACCGGCCGAACCGGATGGTGCCGCTCGGCGACGTCACGGGGATCGTCACCGACGCGGCGTTCTTCCCCGACGGCCGGCACCTGATCGCGCGCACCTACACGCAGGCAGTCGTCTACGCCTGGCCGTCCCTCGAGTCGGTGGGGTCGTTCGCCCTGCCGAAGCAGAAGCAGGGTGAGGGCATCGCCGTGTCGCCGGCCGGCGAGGTGTTCTTGAGCTCGGAGGGTCAGCGTGCGCCCGTCCTCGCCGTCGCGCTACCGACCGACGTGCGTCTCTCCATGCAGCCGGCCCCGGCAGCGAGCGCCGCACCCGACCCGAGCCCGGCACCCGACGAGCCGGCCGGCAACGTGTTCGAGCAGGCCGCGGCAGACCGGCCGGTGCTGCCGTTCGTGATGGGCTTCGCCATCTTCCTGCTCGCGATCTTCATCGGTGTGAGGGCGTCACGGCCGCCGCGCTGAGCCCTACGCTGCCTCCATGACCCGGTTGCGCAGGACCTCGCCCGACCAGCCGGGGTGGACCCGTCGTCGTGCGGGGTCGGGATTCACCTACCTCGACGAAGGCGGCCGGCGGCTGCCGGCGGAGGACGCGCAGCGGGTCAAGGACCTCGTCATCCCGCCGGCCTGGCAGGACGTCTGGATCACGCCGTACGACAACGGACACCTCCAGGCCGTCGGCACGGACGTTGCCGGACGGAGGCAGTACCTCTACCACCCGCAGTGGCGCGCCCGTCGCGACACCGCCAAGCACCGCCGGATGCTCGACTTCGGCAAGGGGCTGTCAAAGGCCCGGGAGCGGGTCCTCGCCGACCTCGGCACCACCGGCATGAGCCTCGAACGCTCGTGCGCCGTCGCGTGCCGGCTGCTCGACCTGGGCTACTTCCGCATCGGCAACGACGTGTACGCCGACGAGAACGGCAGCTTCGGCCTCACCACCCTGCAACGGCGACACGTCAGCAGGACGGCCGACGGGCTGCGGTTCTGCTTCGTCGGCAAGTCGGGCATCGAGCACACCATCGAGATCGAGGACCGGCCGACCGTGGACGCCGTCGAGGTGATGCGCCGGCGCCGGGCCGCCGGTGACGTCGAGCTGATGTGCTGGAAGGACGGCAGGACCTGGCGCGACCTGACCGCGGACCAGGTCAACGACTACCTCCGGGACCGGACCGGCAGCGAGGCCACAGCCAAGGACTTCCGGACCTGGCACGCCACCGTGCTCGCCGCCGTCGCTCTGGCCGAGACCGACGAGCCGGGGGAGACGAAGGCGTCCCGCAAGCGGGCCGTGGCGGGGGCGATGCGCGAGGTCTCGGAGTTCCTCGGCAACACCCCGGCGCTGGCGCGCTCGTCGTACGTCGACCCGCGAGTCGTGCAGGCCTACGAGGAGGGCAGGACCATCGCGGCGACCGCGCGTCGCCGCCAGGCCAACCCGGACGAACGCCAGGCCGCGCTCGAGCGGGCCGTCCTGAGGCTGCTCGGATGAGGATCGAGGTCGTCAGGGGCGACATCACCGAGCAGGACGTGGACGCCGTCGTCAACGCCGCGAACTCGCGGATGCGCGGGGGAGGCGGCGTCGACGGAGCGATCCACCGCGCCGGCGGCCCGGCGATCCTGGCGGACTGCGAACGCCGCTTCCCCGACGGGCTGCCGACCGGGCGAGCCGGCTGGACGACCGCCGGAGACCTGCCGGCTCGCTGGGTGATCCACGTGGTGGGCCCGGACCGCCGGGCCGGGCAGACGGACCGGGGCCTGCTGACCGGCTGCTACTCCGGTGCGCTGGCGGTGGCCGACGAGCTCGGCGCGCGCAGCGTCGCGTTCCCGCTGGTGAGCGCGGGCGTCTACGGCTGGCCGCTCGACGACGCGGTGGCTGCTGCGGTGGAGACGCTCCGGGCCACTCCCACTGACGTGGAGGTGGCCCGGATGGTCGCGTTCGGCGGCGCGGCCTACGACCTGCTGACGCGCTCGACCACGTAGTCGATGCAGGCGGTGAGCGCCTCGACGTCGGCCGGATCGACCGCGGGGTACATCGCGATCCGCAGCTGGTTGCGGCCCAGCTTGCGGTAGGGCTCGGTGTCGACGATGTCGTTGGCCCGGAGCGTCGCCGCGATCTCGTCCGCGGGGATCGCGTCGTCGAAGTCGATCGTGCCGACGACGAGGGAGCGGTGGGCCGGGTTGGCGACGTACGGCGAGGTGTGGGCCTGCTTCTCGGCCCAGCCGTACAGCGCGTCCGACGAGGCGGTGGTGCGCTCGACCATGCCCGCGAGGCCGCCGTTGGCGTTCATCCAGTCGAGCTGCTCGGCCATCAGGAACAGCGCGGCGACCGACGGGGTGTTGTAGGTCTGGTTCTTCGCCGAGTTGTCGACCGCGGTCGGGAGGTCGAAGAACGGCGGGACGTACCGGTCGGTGGCCGCGATCTCGTCGACCCGGGCGAGCGCACGCGGCGACATCGCGGCCAGCCACAGTCCGCCGTCGGACGCGAACGACTTCTGCGGGGCGAAGTAGTAGACGTCGACCTCGGTCAGGTCGACGGGCAGGCCGCCCGCGCCCGAGGTGGCGTCGACCAGGACCAGGGCGTCGTCGGCGATGCCGGCCGGACGACGCACCGGGGCCATCACCCCGGTGGACGTCTCGTTGTGCGCCCACGCGTAGGCGTCGACGCCGTCCTCGGCGACCGGCTCGGGCAGCGAGCCCGGGTCCGCCGTGATGACGGTCGGGTCGGCCAGCCAGGGCGCGGCCTTGGTGGACCCGGCGAACTTCTGCGAGAACTCGCCGAACGCGAGGTGCTGGCTCTTCTCGCGGATCAGGCCGAACGCGGCGATGTCCCAGAAGGCCGTGGCGCCGCCGTTGCCGAGCACGATCTGGTGGCCCTCGGGGAGGCCGAACAGCGCGGCGAGACCCTCGCGGACGCGGCCGACGGTGTCCTTGACCGGGGCCTGTCGGTGCGAGGTGCCCATCAGGGACCGGCCGGTCGCGGCGAGTGCGTCGAGGTGCGCAGGATGGATCTTCGACGGCCCGGCGCCGAAACGGCCGTCGGCGGGCTTGAGACTGGTGGGGATCGTGATGGCGTCGGTCACCGGGATTCCTTGCGGTCGGGAACGGGTGTGCTCTGACGACGCTGTCAGCAGGCCCATTGTGTCACCCGGCGACCGGGGTCACCCGATCGGTTCCATTTCCGTGGTTCGGGGGGCGGCGCCCCGCCACGTCTCGTAGGTTCGGACCTGCCGTTGGGAAGCGGCAGCACGGAACAGCTAGGGGAACACCATGTACCAGGGGAATTCTGCGCGCCCGCTCGGCCTCGCCGTCATGACGCTCGTGACGATGCTGATCGCCACCGGGTTCGCTGCGCCGGCCCATGCCGGTGTCATCGACGACTACGCGCGTTACCAGCCGCAGCGCAACTGCACGCACCACGACAAGCCAGGGGCCGTCGCACTGGCCACCTGGCTCACGACGCGCGGTGGCGGCTGGGGGGCCATCAACCGACCGTGCGGCGGCGGCGTCTCGGAGCACTCCGAGGGTCGCGCGTTCGACTGGGTGGTCTCGGCGAGGGACCCCGCCGGTCGCAGGCTCGTCGACGACACGCTCGCCGAGCTCTTCGCGCCGGATGCCGAGGGCAACCCGCACGCGTTGGCCCGCGAGATGGGCATCATGTACATCATCTGGGACGACCAGATGTTCGCGTCGTACGACGCGTTCGAGCCGAAGCGCTACAAGAGCTCGTCGTGCCGCAAGCTGCGGAAGTGCTCGCAGACCCTTCGGCACCGCGACCACGTGCACTTCTCGCTCAGCAGGGCCGGCGGTCGGGCCCGGACCAGCTACTGGGTCGCCGCCCTGGCGGGCTGACCGCCTCGTTGCGCGGCTCGCTCAGCCGGCCCACTCGGTCTGCCAGCCCTCGACCGAGTCGGCCGAGCGGGAGGCCGGACCGGTGTAGACCGCTGACGGCCGGATCAACCGGCCGGTGCGCTTCTGCTCGAGGATGTGCGCCGACCAGCCGCCGGTGCGGGCGCAGGTGAACATCGAGGTGAACATGCTGGCCGGCACCTCCGCGAAGTCGAGGACGATCGCCGCCCAGAACTCGACGTTCGTCTCGAGCACCCGGTCCGGGCGGCGCTCCTTGAGCTCCTTCAACGCGGCCTTCTCGAGCGCCTCGGCGACCTCGTAGCGGGGCGCGGCGAGCTCCTTCGCCGTCCGCCGGAGCACGCGGGCGCGGGGGTCCTCGGCGCGGTAGACGCGGTGGCCGAAGCCCATCAGGCGCTCGCCGTCGTCGAGCAGGCCCTTGACGTAGCCCTCGGCGTCACCCGACCTCTCGACGGCCTCGATCATCCCGAGGACGCGCGAGGGTGCCCCGCCGTGGAGTGGGCCGGACATCGCACCGATGGCGCCGGAGAAGGCGGCGGCGACGTCGGCTCCGGTGGACGTGATGACGCGGGCGGTGAAGGTGGAGGCGTTCATGCCGTGCTCGGCCGCCGAGCTCCAGTAGGCGTCGATCGCCTTGACGTGGGCCGGGTCGGCCTCGCCCTTCCAGCGGATCATGAAGCGGTCGGCGAGCGTCGCGCCCTGGTCGACCTCGCGCTGCGAGACCACCGGCTGGGCGAGGCCGCGCGCCGACTGGGCGGCGTAGGACAGCACCATCACCGCGACCCGGGAGAGGTCGAGTCGGGCCTGCTCGTCGGAGATGTCGTAGGTCTGCCCGAAGCCGAACTGCGGAGCCAGCATGGCCACCGCCGCCTGGACGTCGACTCGCACGTCACCGGTGTGGACGGGCAGGTTGAAGGGCTCCGCCGGCGGCAGGCCGGGATCGTAGCTGCCGTCGATCAGCAGCCCCCAGACCTTCTCGAACGGCACCCGGCCGACGATCTCCTCGATGTCGACCCCGCGGTAGCGCAGCGCGGAGCCCTCCTTGTCGGGCTCGGCGATCTCGGTCGCGAACGCGACGATGCCCTCGAGTCCGTGGTGAACGTCAGTCATGGCCGCATCCTAGTGTTGGCACATGGACCTGGACATCGCCTCGCTGCGCAAGGAGTACGCCGACGGCGGGCTCACCGAGTCAGACCTGACCACCGACCCGTACGACCTGTTCCGCCGGTGGGTGCAGGAGTCGATCGACGCGGGGCTGCACGAGCCCAACGCGATGGTCGTCTCCACGGTGACGTCCGACGGGCAACCGACGTCGCGGATGGTGCTGCTCAAGGGGCTCGACGAGCGTGGCTTCCACTTCTACACCAACCGGGGCTCGGCCAAGGGTGTCCAGCTGGCCGGCAACCCGAAGTGCTCGCTGCTGTTCCCGTGGCACCCGCTGGAGCGGCAGGTCCGCATCATCGGCGATGCGTGGGACCTCCCGCCGGCCGACGTCAACGCCTACTTCGCCACGCGTCCGCGAGCCTCCAGGCTCGGTGCCTGGGCCTCGCACCAGTCGTCGGAGGTGGCCTCACGCGCCGAGCTCGCCGCGGCCTACGACGAGGTGGCGGCGCGGTTCGCGAACGACGAGGTGGTGCCGGTGCCCCCGATGTGGGGCGGCTACGCCGTCCACCCGACCGAGATCGAGTTCTGGCAGGGCCGACCGGGGCGGATGCACGACCGGCTGGTCTACCGGCGTACGGCCGCGGGCACCGGCTGGGACGTCCACCGCCTGGCTCCCTGAGCAAGCAGAGATCCAGCACTTGTGAGTGAGCGCTCACTCACTTAAGGTGTGGCGGTGACCCCTCGCGCTCCCAGGATGCCTCCGCACGACCGCCGGGCCGCGCTGATCAGCGCGACCCGATCCCTGCTCCACGTCCACGGACGCGGCGTGACCACCCGGCTGATCGCCGAGGCCGCGGGCGTCGCGGAGGGCACGATCTTCCGCGTCTTCGGCTCCAAGGACGAGCTCGTCGACGCCGCCATCGCCGCAGCCTTCCAACCCGGCGACCTGCCGGTGCGGGTGCGCGAGATCGACCCGGCGCTGCCGCTGGAGCAGAAGCTGGTGGCCTACGTCAGCGTGCTGCAGCAGCGCTACCTCGCGATCTTCGGGCTGATGACGGCGGTCGGCCTGGTCTCCCCGCCCGAGCACGACCGCGAGGAGCACGAGGCGGGCCGCCGCGAGCTGCGCGCCCTGCTGGCGGCGCTGCTCGAGCCGGACGCCGAACACCTGCGGAAGCCGGTCGCGGAGGTCGTCCACCTGGTCAACCTGCTGACCTTCAGCGCCAGCCACTCCGGCATCTCCGACGGACGGCCGCTCACCCCGCCGCAGATCGTGGACGCGTTGCTCCACGGCGTGCTTCGCGAGGAGGGCTGACATGTTGCTGCGCCTCCTGATGGAGCACCTCAAGCCCTACCGCAGCTGGCTGCTGGCCATCGTCGGGCTGCAGTTCGTGGGCACGGTCGCGATGCTCTACCTGCCGAGCCTCAACGCCGACATCATCGACCTCGGGGTGACCACCGGCGACATCGGCTACATCGTGAGCACCGGCGGCATCATGCTGGTCGTCGCCCTGGCGCAGATCGGCTGCGCCGTGGCCGCCGTCTGGTTCTCCGCGCGGACGGCGATGAGCTTCGGCCGCGACCTGCGCGCCAAGATCTTCCAACGGGTCGGGTCGTTCAGCCAGCGGGAGCTCCAGCAGTTCGGGGCGCCCTCGTTGATCACCCGCCAGACCAACGACGTGCAACAGGTGCAGATGCTGGTGCTGATGTCGTGCACGCTGATGGTCAGCGCGCCGATCATGATGGTGGGCGGCGTCTTCATGGCGATGCGCGAGGACTTCGGGCTCTCGTGGCTGCTCGCGGTGTGCATCCCCGCACTGCTCGTCTCGGTGTCGTTGATCATCGTGCGGATGGTGCCGAGCTTCCGCGCCATGCAGGAGAGGATCGACGAGGTCAACCGCCTGCTGCGCGAGCAGATCACCGGCGTGCGGGTGGTGCGTGCGTTCGTGCGCGAGGACCACGAGACCGAGCGCTTCGCCACGGCCAACGGCGACCTGACAGCGGTCGCGCTCCGCGCCGGGCGTTGGCAGGCGTTGTTGTTCCCGGTCGTCATCTTGATCCTCAACGCCTCGTCGGTCGCGGTGCTGTGGTTCGGCGGGCACCGGGTCGAGAGCGGCCAGATGCAGATCGGGTCGCTGACGGCGTTCCTGGCCTACCTCGTGCAGATCCTGATGTCGGTGATGATGGCGACGTTCATGATGATGATGGTCCCGCGGGCGGCGGTGTGCGCCGACCGGATCATGGAGGTGCTCGACACCGAGTCCTCGGTCGTCCCCTCCGCAGACCCGGTGACCATCGTCGGCACCCGCGGCCGGCTCGAGCTGGACGCCGTCGAGTTCACCTACCCCGGGGCGGACGTGCCGGTCGTGCGCGGGATCTCGTTCGCCGCCACTCCCGGCCAGACCATCGCGATCATCGGCTCCACGGGCGCCGGCAAGACCACGTTGGTCAGCCTCGTGCCGCGGCTCTTCGACGCCACCGGTGGGCGGGTGCTGGTCGACGGTGTCGACGTGCGCGACCTCGACCCCGAGGTGCTGTGGGGTGCACTGGGCCTGGTGCCGCAGAAGGCCTACCTGTTCTCCGGCACCGTGCGCAGCAACCTCCTGCACGGGAAGCCCGACGCCACCGACGACGAGCTGTGGCGAGCGCTGGAGATCGCCCAGGGCCGCGACTTCGTCGAGGCGATGCCCGAGGGACTCGATGCGCCGATCGCACAGGGCGGCACCAACGTCAGCGGTGGTCAGCGGCAGCGGCTCGCCATCGCGCGGGTGCTCGTGAGAAGGCCCGAGATCTACCTTTTCGACGACTCGTTCTCCGCTCTGGACCTGGCGACCGACGCCCGGCTGCGGGCGGCGCTCAAGCCGGAGACCCGCGACGCCACGGTGGTGATCGTGGCGCAACGCGTCTCGACCATCCGGGACGCCGACCTGATCCTCGTGATGGAGGACGGCGGGCTGGTCGGTCGCGGTTCCCATGAGGAGCTGCTGGCGTCGTGCTCGACGTACCAGGAGATCGTCGCGTCCCAGCTGAGCGCGGAGGAGGCAGCATGACGGCCGCAGGCTCGGGCAGGACGACGTCGGGAGGGCTGACGGCGGGCGGGACCGAGACGCTCAAGGAGACCGAGCGCATCCAGGGCGGTCCCGGTCCCGGCCGCGGACCGTTCGGTGGGGGCATGGTCGGCGGCAAGGCCTCGACGTTCAAGCCGTCGGCCAGGCGCCTGGTCGCGCAGCTGCGGCCCGAGCGGGTCAAGGCCATCGCCGTCGTGGTCCTCGCCGTGTTCAGCGTCTTCCTGATGTCGATCGGGCCGAAGGTGCTCGGTCGCGCCACCGACCTGATCTTCGCCGGGCTGTTGGGTGGCCGGATGGCAGCCGGCGGCACCCGCGAGCAGGCGGCCGAGGCGTTGCGTGCGCAGGGCGACGACCAGCAGGCCGACCTGATCGGGTCGATGAAGGACCTCGTGCCCGGCCAGGGCGTCGACTTCGACGCGGTCGGGCGGGTGCTGCTCCTGGTGCTGGGCCTGTACGTCGCCGCGTCGCTGCTCGCGTGGCTGCAGGGCTACCTGCTCAACGACGTCGTGCAGAACACCGTCCGCCGGCTGCGCGGCGACGTCGAGGACAAGGTCAACCGGCTGCCGCTGAGCTACTTCGACCGGCAAC
This sequence comes from uncultured Actinomycetota bacterium, assembly GCA_963807335.1. GTDB lineage: Bacteria > Actinomycetota > Actinomycetes > Propionibacteriales > Nocardioidaceae > Nocardioides. Next base: position 65,211 of record CAWEBT010000013.1, on the reverse strand, counting down.
CGCGCGGTGAGCTGCTCAGCCGGGTCACCAACGACATCGACAACGTCTCCCAGACGCTGACCCAGACGATGAGCCAGCTCCTGACGTCGCTGCTGACCGTGGTCAGCGTGCTCGGCATCATGGTCTGGATCTCGCCGCTGCTGGCGCTCGTCGCACTGATCACGGTCCCGCTCACGATGTGGATCACCGGCGCGGTGATGAAGCGCTCACAGGGCATGTTCGTCGCGCAGTGGCGCCAGACCGGGGCCCTGAACGCCCACATCGAGGAAACGTTCTCCGGGCATGCGCTGGTGAAGGTCTTCGGCCGCCAGCACGAGGTCGAGCACACCTTCGACGAGGAGAACGAGGCGCTCTACAAGGCGTCGTTCGGGGCGCAGTTCGTCAGCGGCCTGATCATGCCGATGATGATGTTCATCGGGAACCTCAACTACGTGGTGATCGCGGTGCTCGGCGGCCTGCGGGTCGCCAGCGGCTCGATGTCGCTGGGTGACGTGCAGGCGTTCATCCAGTACTCCCGCCAGTTCACCCAGCCCCTCACCCAGGTCGCGTCGATGGCCAACCTGCTGCAGTCGGGGGTCGCCTCGGCCGAGCGGGTCTTCGAGCTGCTGGACGCCGACGAGCAGGCCCCCGACGAGCAGGGCGCGGCTGCTGCGGCCGGCGAGCGGCACGGCGAGGTCAGGTTCGAGCGGGTGTCGTTCTCCTACGACCCGGCCGCACCGCTGATCGCCGACCTGTCGCTGGTGGCCGAGCCCGGCGCCACGGTCGCCATCGTCGGCCCGACCGGCGCCGGCAAGACGACGCTGGTCAACCTGGTGATGCGCTTCTACGACGTGCAGTCCGGCCGGATCCTGCTCGACGGCGTGGACGTCGCGTCGATGCCGCGGGGCGCGCTGCGCAGCCAGATCGGCATGGTGCTGCAGGACACCTGGCTGTTCGCGGGCACGATCCGCGACAACATCGCCTACGGCAGCCCCGGGGCGTCGGAGGCGGAGATCCTCCGGGCCGCGGAGGCGACGTTCGTCGACCGCTTCGTGCACTCCCTCCCGGACGGCTACGACACCGTCATCGACGAGGAGGGCTCCAACCTCTCGGCCGGTGAGCGCCAGCTGGTCACCATCGCCCGGGCGTTCCTGTCGGATCCGGCGCTGCTGATCCTCGACGAGGCGACGTCGTCGGTCGACACCCGGACCGAGCTGCTGCTGCAGCACGCGATGGCCGCGCTGCGCACCGACCGCACCTCGTTCGTCATCGCGCACCGGCTGTCGACCATCCGCGATGCCGACCTGATCTTGGTGATGGAGGACGGGTCCATCGTCGAGCAGGGCACGCACGAGTCGTTGCTGCTCGCCGATGGGGCCTACGCCGCGCTCTACAACGCGCAGTTCGCGGCGGCCACGACCTGATCGTGCGAGACCCGAGAAACCCCTTGGCGGCCCCGGCTTCGCGTCGTACCGTTGGGGCACACGGGAAAGGAGGTGGTCCGAGGAATGAAGAGCTTTCGGATGCGTGAGGTGACTGCTCCCTAGCAGCGCCTGCCAGTGGAAGGCGCGCGACCCGTTCGCAGGGTGCCGCTGGTGAATCCACAAGCAGTTGCCCGACCCGCAGGTCCCCGGAGTCTCATCCACCGGGGAGCCCTTGGCCGGCCCACTCGTGGGCGGGGCAGGGGCAGCCTGCGGGTCGCTGCCATTTCGGGGCTACGTGGGCGTCTGGTCGATCGGCTGCGTGGTGCCGCCCGCGCCGGCCTCCGCGTCGCCGGACCGGCTCGGCGTCGACATCGGCGCGGGCTTGAGCGCGAACTCCGTGAGCGCGGTGAGCAGGGCCCAGCACGCGGCGACCGCCACCAGGTACCGGATGATGGCCTGGTCGAGGGCGAGCGTCTGGTCGACCGCGGCCGCCCAGATCGCCTGCGAGGTGACCACGGCCGCGGAGCCGAGCACCATCGGCGAGAGGGGGCTCATGCGAGCACCCCGGCGTGCACCTCGACGGGGATGACTCCCAGGGAGCGGACGTTGCCGGCGCCGAGAAGCTCGGGGTAGGAGAGCACCGGCAGTCGGTCGAAGGTCGGCCTGATCATCCGGCGCAGGGCCGCCCGGATCTGCGGCGCGCAGGTGAGCACCGGGCGCAGGTTCTGGTTCTCGGCATCGGTGGCGATCCGGGTGATGTCCATGAGCACCTGCTGTCCAAGAGTCGGGTCCAGGGCGATGACGGGGCCACGCTCGGTGCCACGCAGGGCCTCGAGCATGCGTTGCTCGAGCGCGGGCTCGAGGCTGATGACATGCACGGTGTTGTCCACGACGTACGGCGCGACGATGGCCGGACCGAGGGTGTTGCGTGCCGCCTCGACGAGTCCGTCGAGGTCGTGCGACACCGGGGCCTTGAGCGAGAGCGCCTCGAAGATCTGCACCAGGTCGCGGATCGAGACCTTCTCGTCGAGCAGCGACTGCAGCACGCGCTGGATCTCGCCGAGGCTGAGCTGTACGGGCGTGAGCTCCTCGATGACGATGGGGTGGCTGCGCTTGACCATGTCGGTGAGGATCTTGACGTCCTCGCGGCCGAGGAGGCGCGCGGCCTGGCTGGTGACGACCTCCGCCAGGTGGGTGGTGATGACCGACGCCCGGTCGACGACGGTGGCGCCGCCGAGCTCGGCCTGGTGGCGCATCGACGCGGGGATCCACTTGGCCTCGAGGCCGAAGACGGGCTCGACGGTCGGCGTGCCGGGCAGGGCGCCCAGCATGTCGCCGATGGCCAGCACGGTGCCGGCCGGCGCCTCGCCGCGCGCGACCTCGACCCCGAAGAGCTTGATCGCGTAGTGGTGCATCGGCAGCTCGATGTTGTCGCGGGTCCGCACCGGTGGCACCACGATGCCGATGTCACCGGCGACCTTGCGGCGCAGCGCCTTGACGCGGTCGAGCAGGTCGCCGCCGGCGGCCGGGTCGACGAGGTCGATCATGTCGGCGGCGAGCTCGAGGCCCAGCGGGTCGACGAGGATCTCGGAGGCCAGCATCTCGGGGGAGTCGGACGGCGGGGCGAGCTCGGCGGCCGCCGTGGCGGCCTCGGCGGCATCGTCTGTGACCTCCGGAACGCGGGTCGAGGCGATCAGCATGATGCCGCCGGCGATGAGGAAGGGGATCTTGGGCAGACCGGGGATCAGGCAGAGCGCGAAGCCCGCGAAGCCCGACACCCGCAGCGGCATCTTGTTGGCGCCCAGCTGGCGCATGATGTCGGAGCCCATGTCGTTGTCGCCGGACTGCCGCGTGACGATGAGGCCGGTGGCGACGGAGAGCAGCAGTGCCGGGATCTGCGAGACGAGACCGTCGCCGATGGTCAGCAGGCTGTAGGTGTGGACCGCGTCGCTGAACGACATGCCCTTCTGCATCATGCCGACCCCGAAGCCACCGATGAGGTTGACCAGGGTGATCACGATGGCGGCGATGGCGTCGCCCTTGACGAACTTCGAGGCGCCGTCCATCGAGCCGTAGAAGTCGGCCTCCTGGTGCACCTCGGTGCGTCGCCTGCGCGCCTCGTTCTCGTCGATGAGCCCGGAGTTGAGGTCGGCGTCGATGGCCATCTGCTTGCCGGGCATCGCGTCGAGGGTGAAGCGGGCGCCGACCTCGGCCACGCGGCCGGCACCGTTCGTGATGACCACGAACTGGATGATGAGCAGGATCGTGAAGACGATCATGCCGACGATCAGCGAGCCACCGACGACGAAGTGGCCGAACGTGTCGATGACCTTGCCGGCGAAGCCGTCGAGAAGCACGAGCCGGGTGGCGCTGACGTTGAGCGCGAGCCGGAAGAGGGTGAGCACCAAGATCACGGCGGGGAACGACGCGAAGTCGAGCGGGCGCTTGACGAACATCGCGGTGAGCAGCACCAGCAGGGCTGCGGTGATGTTGAACGCGATGAGCACGTCGAGGACCATGGCGGGCAGCGGCACGACCAGCATCACGACGATGAAGACGATGCCAACCGGGACTGCCAGCTGGGTCAAGCCTTTGCGGGGCACGTGGCTGCCTTTCAGGACGCCGAAGTGGCGGCCATCCATGGCACGTTCCCGGACACGGTCCATGTGTCCGCAGGTCTTATCGACCCATTGCGTGCTTACCTGAGGAAATCTTCCGACGAGGTCTGACCCGGGGGACCTCGGGCAGCTTGCCCGCCATCCGGGGTGAGTTGTGCTCGCCGCCGGTCTGGCCGTGCTTGCGCCTGCTGATGACGAACGCGAGCACCTGGGCGACCGCGTTGAAGAGCTCGGGCGGCACCTCCTGGCCGACCTTGGTGGAGGTGTAGAGGGCGCGGGCCAACGGGATGTCACGCACCAGCGGCACGGCGTTCTCGGACGCCTTCGCGCGGATCTTCGCGGCCACCTCACCGGCGCCGCGGGCGACCACCCGGGGTGCGCCGCGCTCCGCGTCGTACTTGAGAGCGATGGCGACGTGCGTGGGGTTGACGAGCACGACGTCCGCCAGGGGCACGTCGGCCATCATCCGGTTGCGGGCCGCGGCGAGCTGGCGCGAGCGGATCGCGCTCTTGATGAGCGGGTCGCCCTCGGTGTTCTTGTGCTCCTGCTTGATCTCATGCTTGGTCATCCGCGTCTGCTTGCCGATGCGGCGGCGCATGATGAGGTAGTCGGCGCCGGCCATCGCGATGCCGGCGATGGCGATGTTGCGGATCAGTCCGAGCGCGGTGCCGAGGAACTCGTCGATGACCACCGACATCGGCACCATCCCGCCGATCAGCGGGATGAGGGACTGGATGGAGACGTAGACGAGGACCCCGACCATGGAGCTCTTGATGAGCATCTTGATGCCCTCCCACAACGCCTGCGGTCCGAAGACGCGCTTGGCGCCCTGCAGCGGGTTGATCTTGGAGAACTTCGGCTTCGCCTGCTTGGTCGCCAGGTAGAAGCCGCCCTGGGCCATTGCGGACGCGACGCCGATGATCATCACGCCGAGTCCGAGCAGGACCAGCGTGAAGAAGATGTGCCACATGCCCTGGCCGAGGATCCGCAGTGCCATGGAGACGTCGGCGGCGGCGGTCGCGGTGAGGGCCGAGGCCATCAGCTCGGTGAGGGCCTCCATCTCGCGGCTCATCAGCGCGGGAAGCGCCATCCCGACGGCCAGCATGGAGCCCCACCCGCCGAGCTCCTGCGTACGCGGGACCTGCCCCTCCTTGCGCGACTCCTTGCGCTTGCGGTCGGTGGGTTTCTCAGTCTTCTCCTCGGCGGCCATCAGGTGGCTCCCGCGATCGCGGCCATCGCCTCGTTGGACAGCTCGACCAGCTCCGCCACTGCGCCCGGCAGCACCGGGAAGGACAGTCCGAGCAGCAGCAGCGTCAGGCCGATCTTGGCCGGGAACATCACGTTGATCGCGTTGAGCTGGGGCGCGACCTTGGTGAGCAGTGCCAGTCCCACGTCGGCCAGGAACAGCACCGCGATCATCGGGAGCGCGATCTGCACGGCGGTGGCGAAGAACAGCCGCATCGCGGTGACGAGCAGGCCGAGGCCGTTGCTCACCTCGGGGGTGCCGTCGAGCGGCAGGAACTCGAACGTGCTGAGCAGCCCGCCGATCACGATCAGGTGGCCGCTCGTCGCGAAGAGCAGCATGGTCGCGAGCATCTGGTGGAACTTGCCGAACACCGTGTTCATGTTCATCGACAGCGGGTCGTACGCCGCGGCGAGCGCGAAGCCGCCGAACACGTCGATCAGTGCGCCGGCCGCGGTGACCGCCGCGAACATCAGGTAGGTCACGAAGCCCATCGACACCCCGATCGCCACCTGGGTGATCACGGTGACGATGAAGCCGAACGTGTCGACCGGGATCGGTGACTCCGCCAGCCGGGGCGCGACCGCCAGGGCCAGCCCGAGGGAGAGCACGACCTTCGCCATCGCCGGCACGGCGCGCGACGAGAACGGCGGCACGATGGCCAGCCACGAGATGATGCGCACCGACGCGAGCAGCAGGGCCAGCACGGGCTGTCCGTCGAGGGTGAGGGTCATCGGACGCCGGGCTCAGGCCAGCATCGAGGGCAGCGCCTCGAAGAGGTCAAGCGTGAACGTGATGAGCGTGTGCAGCATCCAGTTGCCGCAGATCAGCAGTGCGAGGCCCACGCCGATGAGCTTGGGGACGAAGGAGAGGGTGAACTCCTGGATCTGGGTCATCGACTGGAACAGCGAGACCGTGAAGCCGATGACCAGCGAGGTCGCGAGGATCGGCGCGGAGAGCTTGAGCGCCACGAGCATGGTCTTGAGCGCCAGCTCGATGATGACGGTGTCGGTCATCGGCCCGCCTACCCGTAGCTCGTCACGAGGGACGTGATGATCAGCGCCCAGCCGTCCACGAGGACGAACAGCAACAGCTTGAAGGGCAGCGACACCATGACCGGCGGCATCATCATCATGCCGAGTGCCATCAGGGCTCCGGAGACGACGATGTCGATCACGAGGAACGGGATGAAGATGATGAACCCGATGATGAAGGCCTGCTTGAGCTCCGAGAGCACGAAGGCCGGCACCAGGGTGCTCATCCCGACCTCCGAGCGGTCCTCGGGCAGGTCGCGGCCGGCCACGTTGGTGAGCAGCATCAGCTCGTCGTCACCGGACTGGTCGAGCATGAACTCGCGCAGGGGCTCGATGCCGTCGTTGTAGGCCTGGGTGGTGGTCTTGTCCCCGTCCAGGTAGGGCTGGAGTCCGATGTCGTTCATCTGCGCCAGCACCGGTCCCATGATGAACAGGCTCAGGAACAGGGCGAGACCGGCCAGCACCTGGTTGTTGGGGATCTGCTGGAGACCGAGCGCGTTGCGGGTCAGGCCGAGCACCACGAGGATCTTGGTGAAGCTGGTGCAGGTCAGCAGCAGCGCCGGCAGCAGCGACAGCAGGGTCATGGCGACGATGACGGTCACCGACGTGCTGGGCTTGTCGGTGAGGCCGTCGAGGTCGATGCGCACCGACGTGTCGTTCTTCGGGCCGGTGGGGCCCTCGGGGCCTTCCGGGGCCGCCGCGGCGACGCTGAGGCCGGCGGTGTCGACGGCGGCGGAGGCCGACTCGGCGAACACGGCGGTCAGGCCGAGCGGGATGATCGAGAGGCCGACCACCACGAGGAGCAGGAACCCGAGCCGCTGCAGGCGGGTCATGAGACGCGCTTGGTGGCCGCGTCGAAGGCCTGGCGCCAGGTCTGCGGCGAGAGGATGGACCCGTTCACGGCCCCCGACTCGTTGCTGCGACGGACGTGGGTCCCACGAGTGAGCGAGGTCGGTCGGACGACCGACGTCGAGACGAGCTCGTCCGACGGGTCGAGCGCGGTCGAGACCTCGACCGCCTTCGGCAAGAAGATGCTGGTCGGCTCGACGATGTCGATCTCGTCGGGGTCCAGCTCGGTCAGCAGACTGACCTGCTGGTCGGTCGTGCCGAGCACCAGCACCCGGCCGCCGACCGAGATGAGCGCGACGGAGCCGTTGCGGCTCAGCGACTGGCGGTGCAGCACCTTGATCGGGGCGTTCGTGCCGCTGTTGAAGCGCTTGGCGCCGAAGCGGGCCAGCAGCAGGAGGAGTCCGACCACGACCGCCAGCGAGAAGACGAGTCGGACAGCGAGCTCGAGCACGACTCAGACCGCAGCCTTCTCGTCGACGATCTCGGTGACGCGCAGGCCGAAGTCCTCGTCGATCACCACGACCTCGCCACGAGCGATCAGGCGGCCGTTGACCAGCAGGTCGGCAGGGCTGCCGGCGGCCCGGTCGAGCTCGAGGACCGCGCCGGGCGCGAGCGCCAGCAGGTCGCGCACGGTCATCCTTGTGCGACCCAGCTCGACGGTCACCTCCATGTCGACGCCGTGGAGCAGCTCGATGCCGCGGCGGGGGACGTCGGAGATGGCGGAGGGCGTGATGACGGGACTCGCGGACGATGCCGTCTCGGAGGCATCCGCGAGCAGGCTGGTCGGCACCAGCAGCGCCGCGATGACCTCCTCCGCGCCGGCGAGGGTCACGACCGTGAAGGGCTCGCCCAGCTCGGAGACGATCTCGATGGGCGACAGCTGACGTCCCACCTCGGCACGGTGGCCGAGCGAGGTGGCGGCAGCATCGAGCGCGGGCTGGATGGCGGCGGCCAGGTCGAGACCCGCCACCGGGCTCGAGGACAGGGCGTCGACGAGGTCGGCACCCACGAGGATGGCGATCCGACCGCCACCGGAGACGCTGCAGACGGCACCGCCGGCGAAGGAGGAGGCGACCGCGCTGTTCCCGGCGAGCGGCTCACCGGCGACGAGCGGGTGCACCGAGGGCAGCACGCCGGCGGCAGCCGTCGCGGCGTCGGTGGCCGCGACGGCCGCCTTGCCGAGGGCTTCGTTCACGTTGGCGGTCATCAGATCTCCTTGGGGGTGGCGACGATGAGCGCCGCGAGACGGTTGCGGGTGGCTCCGGCGGTGGCGTGCGCGAAGGGGGTGTCGTCGACGGCCACGTCGAGCGGGGCCGAAGACGGGTGCGAGAGCCGGAGGACGTCGCCGACGGAGACGTTGCTGAGGGCGTCGGGGTCCAGACGGGTGCTGCGGAAGCGCACCGCCACGTCGACCGGGACGTCGTTGAAGGCCTCCACGAGAAGGTCGGCGGCCCGGGCGCGCTGGGCGCGCTCGCGGTCGGAGACCGGTGACGGCGCGGCCGCGGCGACGAGGTGGGGGAGCAGGCCGTTGAACGGCAGGCACACCGTGGCCTGGTGGCCCACGTCGTTGATCCGGATGTCGAGGGTGGCCACCACCATGACGTCCGCGACGCCGGCCACCTGGGCGAACTGGGGGCTGTACTCGATGCCGCTGATCGACGGCTCCAGAGGCACGATCGTGGCGAGCGAGTAGCGCATCTCGCGCAGCAGCCGCTCGATGAGCCCGCGGATCACGCCCGACTCGATGTCGGTGAGGGGGCGCTGCGGCTGCAGGGCGCCACCGGGGCCGCCGAGCATGTGGTCGATGGACACCATCGTCGCGGGCAGCGGGAGCTCGAGGACGCCGAGCCCTGGCATCGGGTCGGCGGAGAACAGGGTGAGGTACGTCGAGGACGGCAGCGAGTCGACGTACTCGGCGTAGCTGTGCTGGTCGATGGACCTCAGCGCCACCTGGCACACCGTGCGGAGGGCCGACGTGAAGACCGTCGTCGCCTGGCGGGCGAACCCGTCGAAGCCCAGCTGGAGGATGCGCGAGTGCTCGCGCGAGAGCTGGATCGGCTTGCTGAAGTCGTAGGCGACGGCGGGTGACGTGCGGGCGCGCCGACGTGCACGAGAGCCCAGCGGGCTGCTCGTGGAGGTGGGCGCAGATGGATTCACGGAGGCCGTATCGGCCGCCATGGACTAGACCTGAGGGGAAATCTCCTTACTGGGTCACGAACTCGGTGAAGTACACGTCGAGCACCTCGTGGTGGTAGGCCTTCTCGAGGCGGTGCATCAGCTCCTCCTTGAGCTCCTGGCGCTGCTTGCCGGTGTTGATCTCCGACATCTCGCGCCCGCTGAACAGGTCGATCGCGGCGTCCAGCGCCTTGCTGCCGTCGACCTTCCCGTGCACGTCGGCGGTGAGCTGGAGGGCCAGGCCGAGGCGGAGGTAGTGGCCGGCCTCGAGGTTGAGCTGGATCGACTCCAGGGCCACCGTCTCGCCCGGCAGGGGCTCAGGGGGCGGTCCGGCCGGCTTGAGGAAGAGGAACCAGCCGGCCCCGCCCGCGATGAGCAGCACGAGGAGGATGATCAGCTTCTTCTTCTTGCCACCCTTCTTCTCCTTCTTGGCCTTCTTGCCGTCGCCCTCGGCCTCCGTGGCGTTCGGTGGAAGGGTGGTGACGCTCATGATGATGCTCCTTGGGCGGCTGGCGCGGTGTCGGTGTGGGCGACCTGGCTGATGAGGTCGCGGGTCTCGGCGGGAAGCGAGGTGAGGATGATGATGTCGACGCGCTTGTTGACGGCCTGGGAGCCCGGTTTCGACGGGTCGACCAGCGGGCGCTCGTGGCCGAAGGCCGAGGCCGTCAACCGGGCCCCGGGGATCCGCCACTTCTCGCTGAGCCGGCGAAGCACGGTGATGGCGCGGGCGGAGGAGAGCTCCCAGTCCGTGGGGTAGTTCTTCGGCTTCACCTTGACCTGGTTGGTGTGTCCGTCGATCTCGAGCTTGTCCGGGAGGTCCTTGAGGACCGGGGCCAGGGTGTCGATGACGAGCTCCCCGCGCGGGGTCAGCTCGGCGACGTTGGGGTCGAAGACGACGTGGCGAGACACCAGGCTGACGACCAGTCCGCGGTCGTCGATGGCCGTCTTGACGTCGTCCTCGAGGTCATGCGCCTCCAGGGCCTTGTAGAGGCGCTTGAGCACCTCGTCGAGGCGGTCCACCTCGGTCTGCGCCTCCGCGACCTTGCGCTGCTGCTCGAGACGGGCGTTCTCGGCCACGGCCAGGCTCACCTGGTCGCGCATCTCGGGCGCCATCTCGGTGGTCTGGGCCTGCGGCACGATCGACTCCGCGACCGCCGCGCCGGGCTGGTCGAGGATCGACTCGCCACCGTCGAGCATCGCCGCGGGCTGGCCGAAGCCGGCCGACAGACCGGACTTGAGCGCGTGGAACTTGCGCTGGTCGACCGAGCTCATCGCGAACATCACGATGAAGAGCACCATCAGGAGGGTGACCATGTCGGCGTAGGTGACCAGCCAGCGCTCGTGGTTCTCGTGCTCCTCCTCGGGGGCGCGCTTGCCCTTGCGGCCGGCCATGTCAGGCCGCCTGCTTCGCGGTCGCCTTGCCGGCCTCTTCCTCAGCGCCGGCAGGCAGCAGGGAGTACAGCTTGGCCGCGACGACGCGCGGGTTGGACCCGGACTGGATGGCGGCGACGCCCTCGATCACCAGCTCCATGCGGGCGACCTCGAGCTCGCTGAGGCGCTTGAGCCGGCTGGCGATGGGCAGCCAGATCACGTTGGCGGACATCACGCCCCAGAGGGTGGCGATGAATGCGGCCGCGATGAGGTGGCCCAGCTCCTCGGGCTCGGCGAGGTTCTCGAGCACGTGCACCAGGCCCATGACGGTGCCGATGATGCCGATCGTCGGCGCATAGGCGCCGGCGTCGCCGAAGAACTTCGCGGCCTGCTTGTCGGAGGCCCGCTTGGCGTAGACCGAGGACTCCAGGATCTCGCGGACCTCCTCGGGGTCGGTGCCGTCGATGGCCATCGAGACGCCACGTACGAGGAACGGGTCGTCGATGTCGGCGATCATCTCCTCCAGCGCGAGCAGGCCCTCGCGACGCGCCTTGTCGGCGAGCGCGACGACGGTCGGGACGACCTCGTGGGCCGGCCGGACCTTGCTGAGGAAGGCGGTCTTGAGAGCGGCGAAGGAGCGCTTCGTGTCGGGGATCGTGCTGCCCGCCATGCAGATCAGCATGGTCGTGCCGAAGACGAGGAGCAGCGGCGGGATGAGCAGGAGGCTCATCGGGTTGCCGCCCTCCATCATGTTCGCCGTGACGATGACGACGAACGCGAGGCCGATGCCGATCAGTGCTGCCGGGTCCATCAGATCTCTCCGGCCTCGTCGACCCCGTGCGGCAGCAAAGCGACCGACGTCAGGTGCGGAGGGCCCTGCGCCGGCGCGGGCGCCGGGGAGAGCCGACCGAGGACGAGCTGCGGGTTCTCGGCCACGACGGCGGAGAGTGCGATCGTCTCGGCGCGGTGCGCGCGAATGCGGTGGACGACCTCGGCGAGCGACTCGCACACGACGTACTTCTTGCCGTCGATCATCGTGATGACGGTGTCTGGCGTGGAGTCGGCGCGCTCGATCAGGTCGGAGTTCAGGGCGAACTCGGAACCGGAGAGACGCGTGAGTGTGATCATCGGGGTGCACCATCCTTGTGCTGTTCAAGGAACCGTCCGTGGTTCCCTCGCACCGTTCCATCGGCAGGGGTGGCGGGGACTTGAGGGGAATGAGCAGGTCGTTGGACATGGCCGGAGGCGACCGACGGCAGAAATGAGCAGGACGCGGCCGACTCCCCGTGGGAGTCGACCGCGTCCGCGGTGAGCGGTGGATCAGCGCTTGATGTTGACGAGCTCCTCGAGCACCTGGTCAGAGGTGGTGATGACGCGGCTGGACGCCTGGAAGCCGCGCTGGGCGAGGATCAGGTTGGTGAACTCGGCCGCGAGGTCGACGTTCGACATCTCGACCGCACCGGCCATCATCTGTCCGCGGCTTCCCTCGCCCGAGACGCCGAGCTCGGCGGCGCCCGAGTTGGCCGAGGCGCGGAAGCTCGTGTCGCCGACCTTGTCGAGGCCCATCGGGTTGTTGAAGTCGGCGACGCCGACCTGCATGATGTCGCGCTGCACGCCGTCGGAGAACACACCGCGCAGGACGCCGGTGCTGCCGATCGTGTACGACTTCAGCTCGACGCCCGGGGGCACGGGCGGGGTGAGGCCGGCCGCGTCGAGGGTCATGTCGGTCAGCGCGCCGGTGGGCACGCCGGTCGCGTCGAGGGCGTAGCCCTGCACGCGGCTGCCGTTGGGGCTGACGAGGAAGTTGTCCCGGTCGAAGTTGAACGCGCCGGCGCGGGTGTAGACGTCCTCGTTGCCCGCCTTGACGATGAAGAACCCGTCACCGTTGATCATCAGGTCGGTCGTGCGACCGGTGGTCTGCGCCGAGCCCTGGTTGAAGTTGGTGTTGGTGGAGGCGAGCTGTACGCCGAGGCCGATCTGGATCGGGTTGGTGCCGCCGCGCTCGGCGGTGGGGCTCGAGGCGCCGGTGAGCATCTGGCTGAGCGTGTCCTTGAAGACGGTGTTGCTGGACTTGAAGCCCGTGGTGTTGGCGTTGGCGATGTTGTTGCCCGTGACGTCGAGCATGGTCTGGTTGACGCGGAGGCCGCTGATGCCGGCGAAGAGGGAGCGAAGCATGGTGGGTCCTTTCTTGTCCGCTCAGGCGGAGGTGGTCGAGGAGGGGCTGGAGGACGCGGGAGCAGGGGTGGCGGTGGCGACGGACTGGACGGCGCCGAGTGGCACCTGCTTGCCGGCGACGTCGAGGACGGGGCCGTCGGCCCCGAACGTGACGCCGGAGACGAGCCCGGCGACCGTCGCGCCCGCCTCGTCGATGTAGCTGACCTGACGGCCGACGAGGCCGGTGGCACCGAAGGCCACCTGGGCCGACACGAGCTGGGCGGTCTTGTCGGCGACCTCTTGCATCTTCTCCAGGGCGGTGAACTGCGCCGACTGCGCCAGGAACTGGCTGGAGTCGGTCGGGTTCATCGGGTCCTGGTACTTCATCTGGGCGACCAGAAGCTGCAGGAACATCTGCTTGTCACCGCCGGCGGCGCTGCTGGTGCCCACTGGTTCGATGGGACCGAACATGCCGGTAGGGGTGACGGCTTCCAAGGCTGGAATCGACACGGTGGTTCCTCACACGGTCACGTCGACACCCGCAGAGCGGATGTCACGGACCAGATCGAGCGGGCCGGGCGGGTTGCCCCGTGCTCCGCTGTTCGAGCCATCCGTGGCGATGTGGCCGTCACGCGTCCGTGCGTCTCGGCCGTGGGTGTCGCGCCCCTGCTGGTGCGCGTCGTACCCGCTGCGGTCCAGCTCGGAGCGGCTGCTCCCCTGGTCGGCAGTGTTCAAGGTGGCGCCGCCGGCGCCGCTGTCGCGTACCGCGACGATCGCGTCCGCGCCCGCGCTGCCCAGCAGGCGGCGGAGCTCGGGGATGCTGTCGGCCATGATCCGGCCGGCCTCGTTGGCCGCGTGGATGCTGATCTTCAGCTCCCCGCCGCGGACGACCAGCGTCACCCGCACGTCGCCGAGGGTCTCGGGGTGGAGGTTCAAGGTGATCCGGTGGATGCCCTCGCCGGCGGAGGTGGCCCGCACCGCGAGCCGGCCGATCTCGGGGAACACCTGGGCGGTGACCTGGTCGGGGATGTGGCTCGGCCCGACGGGCGCGGGCGCCGACGGGGCGGCCGCGACGATGGGCGCGGTCGGCGCGACCTGGGCGACGTTGGCCGGCAGGGCGGGCTGCGGCACCGCAGGCGCCGGAGCCACCAGGGGGTCGGTGGTCGCACCGTCCGCAGGCGTGGCCAGGTCCGTGGCCGCGGCAGCGGGCACGACGGCGTCCGGAGCCACCGCCGTCGCGTCGATCCGCGGCGTCGTGGCGGCGCCGGCCGGCGAGGCGGTGGGTGCCTGCTGAGCGGGCTGCCCGGGCTGAGCGGGTTGCTGCTGCTGGGCGACGGGTGCCTGCTGGGTGGTCGCGCCCTGTTGGGCGGGTGCCACCTGCTGGGCGACGAGTGCCTGCTGGGCGACGGGAGCCTGCTGGGCGACGGGAGCCTGCTGGGTGGTCGAGCCCTGCTGGGCGGGAAGGTCGCCCGACGGAGCCGGCTGGCCCAGCGGACGAGGGCCCTTGATGACGACGCCGGTGGTGCAGCCGTAGGTGCGCGGGACCTCGCCGCCGTCGTCGACGGGGCGTGAGCCCGCTCCAGTGGGGCCGGTCCGCTCGATGGGGCCGGGTGTCGGGAGGGACGGGGTGGGGAGCTTCGGGTCCTTCTTCTCCACGGTGTCCGGGGCAGGGGGCGCGACCGGGGGCGCCACCGGTGCGCCGGAGGCGACCAGGAGCGCGGGGTCGACGACCGTCGGGGCGGCCGGGGTCGCGGCGTCGACGGGTGCGTCGGTGCTCGCGGCGTCCTTGCCGAGGAGACCGGCCATCAGGTTCGCGAACTCGCCGGCCTCCGCGCCGGCGTCACGGGCGCCGGGCGGGGTGGCGGTCGGCGTCACCGAGACGGCGGCCGGCAGGGTGGGCATGGAGAGATTGCTCATGTGGTGGCCGCCAGCGTCCTCATGACCGACCGGACGTAGTTCTGCGTCTCGGCGTACGGCGGGATGCCGTTGTACTTCATGACTGCACCCGGGCCGGCGTTGTACGCGGCCAGCCCGAGCTCGGTGGTCCCGAAGCGGGTCACCAGGTCCTTGAGCAGGCGCGCCGCCCCGTCGATGGCCTGGGTGGGGTTGAACGGGTCGTTCACGCCGAGGCCCTTCGCGGTGCCCGGCATCAGCTGCATGATCCCCTGGGCGCCGGCGCTGCTGACGGCCTTGGCGTCGAAGCCGGACTCCTGGCGAGCGACCGCGGAGAGCAGCATCGGGCTGACACCGTGCGCGCGCCCCGCGGCGTTGAACGCGTCGGCGTACGGCACGAAGTCCGGCACCGCTCCGCCGGACGTGGGTGCCGCGGACAGGCCGGTGACGGCCTGGGTGTCGGGCAGGATCCGGCGGATGACGTCGGGCGTGGACGGCACGTCGACGATGCGGACGTTCAGGCCGGTGCGCGGAGCCTCGATCATCTTGCCGTCGCCGATGTAGATCGCGATGTGGTCGACGCCGTTGTTGCGGCTGGAGTTGTCCCACGCGATCAGGTCGCCGGGGCGCGCCTGGGCCATGCTCGCCACCGGTTGGCCGGAGCGTGCCTGGTCGGCGGACACACGCGGCAGGTCGTAGCCGAACTTCTCGTAGACCATCTGCACGAGGCCGGAGCAGTCCATGCCGGTCGGGCTGGTGCCGCCCCAGACGTAGGGGACGCCGAGGTACTGCTTGGCCTCGTCGACCACGGCGAGACCGTCGGCGGTCGCACCCGCGGAGGGCATGCCGCTGGCCGAGGTCAGCGAGTTCGCGCTGAGGGCGTTCGCGAACGCCGCGCTCGAGACGGGGTTGTTCTGCGGGGCGAGCAGGTCGAGCTGGGCCTGGATCGCGGAGATGCGGGAGGTGACGTCACCGATGGTCATGCGTCCACCGCCTGGTCCAGGGACTCCCGGCGGCGCAGCCAGCCCTGGGTGGCCACGTCGTCGAGGTGTCGTGCCTCGGTGCGGGCGCGCTCGGCGCGACGCTCCTCGGCGCGGCGCTCCAGCAGCATCGACACGGCCTCGAGGCGCGACCGGTCGGCGCGCCAGTGGGCGGTGGCGGCGGCCATGATCGACGCGGAGACGCGCAGTTCCTCACGGCGGCCGATCAGGGCCTCGCCGACGGCGAGCGCGTGGGAGCGGTCGGCGAGGTAGGTCACCGAGCTGCCGGACACGAAACCCGGCTGGCCGGCGAGCTGGGTCTCGAGGCTGCGTACGCCGGACTCGACGGTCGCGTGCTCGGTGATGGCGGTGGTCAGGCCGTGGCGGCTGTCGCGCTCACGCACCTCGCGAACGCGGGCGACGGCGTGCAGGCCGGCGTCGTGCTTGGCGCTCATCGGATCATCCCGGCAGACGTGCCAACGACGCCGTTCAGCAGCGCCCACGTCGTGTCGAGCGGGCTGGCGTCGTCCATGTCCTGGCGCAGGAAGGCGTCCATGGCCGGCATCGCGGCGATGGCCGCGTCGGCGTCGGCGTCGGCGCCGTTGACGTAGGCACCGATCTCGACGAGCTCGCGGACGTCGCGGTGTGCCGCCAGCAGGCGACGCATGCGGGTGGCGTCGCCGCGCTGCTCGACGGTCGTGACCGCCGAGGTGACTCGGCTGATCGACTCGAGGACGTCGATGGCGGGGAAGTGTCCGGAGGTGGCGAGCCGGCGGGACAGCACGATGTGGCCGTCGAGGATCGAGCGGGCGGTGTCACCGACCGGGTCCTGGAGGTCGTCGCCCTCGATGAGGACGGTGTACAGGCCGGTGATGCTGCCGTCCGGTGAGGTGCCGGCACGCTCGAGGAGCTGGGGGAGCAGGGCGAAGACGCTGGGCGGGTAGCCACGGGTGGCGGGCGGCTCGCCGGCCGAGAGGCCGATCTCGCGCTGGGCCATGGCGACGCGGGTGAGGCTGTCCATCATCAACATGACGTGGCGACCGCTGTCGCGGAACCACTCGGCGATGCGGGTGGCGACGAAGGCCGCGCGCAGGCGCTCGACGGGCGGGGCGTCGGAGGTCGCGACGACGACGACCGAGCGGGCCAGGCCCTCGGGGCCGAGGTCGTTCTCGATGAACTCGCGAACCTCGCGACCACGCTCGCCGACGAGTGCGATGACCGACACGTCGGCATCGGTGCCCCGCGCGACCATGGACAGGATGCTCGACTTGCCGACGCCGGAGCCGGCCATGATGCCGACGCGCTGGCCGCGGCCGAGCGGGGTGAGTGCGTCCACCGCCCGCACGCCGGTGCCGATCTGGCGGTTGATGCGGGGGCGCTGGAGCGCCTGAGGCGGGGTGAGGTTGACGCCGACCTTGTCGAGGCCGGTGATCGGGGGACCGCCGTCCACGGGCCGGCCGATGCCGTCCACGACGCGTCCGAGGAGCTGCTCGCCGACGTGGATCTCCAGCGGCCCACCGGTGTGCCGAACGGACACGCCGGCGGTGAGACCGTTGGTCGATCCCAGCGGCAGGCAGGTGAGGCCGGCCGGTGAGCTGGCGACGACCTCGGCCAGGACGGGATTGCGTTCGCCGATCGAGACCACGTCACCGATCGCGGCGGACAGTCCGCTCACCTGGACCTGGAGGCCCAGCACGCGCGTCACGCGTCCGAGTGCCAGCGGTCGGGCGGCCTGCAGCGCTGCGCGCCGGACAGACTCGGTCAGGGCGCTCATCGCAGACTCTCGCGGACCCGGGAGAGAGCGGTGGAGACGCGCAGGTCGATGACGCGGGAGTCGGTCTCGATGAAGGCGTCGGCGTGGTCCAGCGTCGGGTCGACGACCACGGCCAGTCCCTGGCTGGTCAGCCCGGACAGGTCGGCGCGGCTGCCGTCGCGCGGGTTGATCCGCACCGTGACGCCCGGCTCCTGAGGGGTCTCGGCCAGCACCCGGCGGACGACGTCCGCGTCGGTCGCGCGCTCCTGGGCCGGGCCCACGAGGGTCCGGGTGAGCTCGAAGGCGAGGTCGGTGGCGCGCTCGTCGACGTCGCGGCTGCTGGTCTCGATCGCAGCCACCAGCTGGGCGGCCGCGCTCTCCAGAGCCTCGATGGCCGTACGGTGCTCGGCCTCGTGACGCTCCCGGTCCGCGTCGGCCAGGTCCTGGTGGCGGCGCGCGGCGACGTACGCCGCGGCCTCGGCGTCGCGCCGTCCCTCGGTCCAGCCGATCGCGTAGCCCTGCGAGCGGGCGGCGGAGCGGGTGGTCTCGGCGAGGGCGGCCAGCGCGTGCTCGGTGACCCCGTCGGCGAGCACGCCGGAGTCGCCGTACCGGGTCCAGTGACCGGTGCGCAGCTCGGGCAGGGGGGTGACGGTCGCGTGGCCCGTGCCGGCGTCGGCGCGGGGAGTGCTCGGGACCCTGGGGGAGAGCGGGGATGGACGGAACTCGGCCGCCAGCGCCTCAGACAACGTACTCCTCCTCGTTCGAGCGGCGGACCGAGATCTCGCCCTTCTCCTCGAGCTGACGCATGGTGCGGATGACCGCCTGCTGCGCCTCCTCGACCTGGACCAGCCGGACCGGACCGAGCAGCTCGATCTCCTCGACGATGCCCTCGGCGGCACGCTGCGAGAGGTTGCCCGTGATCTTGGTGCGGACCTCCTCGGCGACGCCCTTGAGGGCGAGGGCCAAGGTGGCGGTGTCGACGCCGCGCAGGATCTGCTGCACCGAGCGGTCCTCGAGCATGACGATGTCCTCGAACATGAACATCCGGCTGCGCACCTCGTCGGCGAGCACCTGGTCGAGGCTTTCGAGGCCGTCGATGATCTGGCGCTCGGTGGCCCGGTCGGAGCGGTTGATGATGTTGACCAGCGGGTCGAGCCCACCGACGCGCGACATCTCCGTCGGTTGGAGCATGGACGAGAGCTTGCGCTCGAGGGTGGCCTCCACAGTCCGGATGATCTCGGGTGACGTGCGGTCCATCACGGCGATCCGGTGGGCGACCGACGCCTGCTGCTCGGGCGGCAGGCCGGACAGCAGGAGCGACGCCTTCTCGGCGGTCATGTGGGCCAGCACCATCGCGATCACCTGCGGGTGCTCGTCGGCGATGAAGGACCGCAGCTGGGCCGGGTCAGCGCGGTGCAGGAACTGGAACGGCATCTGGACGACGGCGGCGTTGAGACGCTCGATGATCTCGGCTGCCCGCTCGGGACCGAGCGACTGCTCGAGGATCTGCTGGGCGAACGCGAGGCCACCCTGCTGGATGTGCGCGCGGGCGACGAGCATCTCGCGGAACTCGTCGATGATCGGGCCGCTCTCGCCGGCGTTGACGTTGTCGAGTCGGGCGATCTCGGCCGACAGCGCCTCGACCTCGGTCTCCGACATGTGCGCCATGACGGAGGCGGCTCGGTCGCGACCGAGCTGGATGAGCACGATCGCGGCCTTGCGGACACCCGCGTTGGCGACGGTGACGTTGGACGTGGACATCAGTTCTGCACCAGCCAGCCGCGGAGAAGGGAGGCGACTTCCTCGGGCTGACGCTCGACGAGCGCGGCCAGCTCGGCGCGCATCTCCTCGGCCTTCAGCTGCTCGGTCGACTCCAGGGCCAGCACGGCGGGCGGGGGCGCCAGGGACGTGGCGGTCCGGGCCGCGGACTCGTTGCGGAGCTGCTCGACGACGTACGTCGTGGCCTGGTCGCGGGCCTTGGAGCGCTTGCGGCCCTTGAACCAGGCCAGGGCCAGCATCAGCGCGAGGATGCCGCCGAGCGCGCCGTTGCGGATGGCCTCGTTCATGTTCGCCTTCTTGTCTGCGGCGGCTGCTGCTGCGAGCTCCTTGGCGGCCGCTTCCTCGGCGGTCCGGTCGAAGGGCATGGACTGCACCTCGAAGGTGTCCCCGCGGGTGTCGTCGATGCCGGCGGCCGCGATGATCAGGGCCCCGAGGTCCTCGGTACTGATGTCTCGCGCAGCCTCGGTGTCGACCACCACGCCGATGTGCTGGGTCTCGATGCCGCCGGGGGCGGTCTCGCGAGTCTCGATCACGGTGTCGACGGCGTTGTCCGACGTGCTGGACTCCTTCTTGTACGCCGAGTCCGTGCCGGCGCCGCCGAGAGCGGTGTCCATCTGGCCGTCGGGACCCACGACGCCGCCGGTGATCCCGGCGCCGGAGCCACTGTCGGGGCCGTTGTACTCCTCGGTCTGGATCGACTGGGAGAGCGGCTTGCTCCCCTTCTTGGTGGTGTACGTCTTGGACTCCTGCACCGACTTGTCGAAGTCGAGGTTGGCCGTCACGGTGACCGTGGAGTTGCCGGGACCGAGCACCCGGTCGAGGGTCTGCTGGATCCGGGAGGACATCTCGCTCTGGTAGTCGTCGACCTGCTGGGTGCGGCTGCTCGAGCCCGAGCTGCCCGAGCCGTCGTCGTTCGACAGGACCTGGCCGGTGGAGTCCGCGACGGTGACCTTGCTCGGGTCGAGCCCGTCGACCGACGAGGCGATGAGGTGCACGATCGCCTGCACCTGGTTGGTCTGGAGCGTGGTGCCGGCGCGGGTGGCCACGAGCACCGACGCGGTGGCCGGGTCCTGCTCGTTGGCGAAGACCTGCTTCTCGGGCAGGGCCAGGTGGACCACTGCGGTCTCGACCCCGTCGATGGCGCCGACGGTGCGCGAGAGCTCACCCTCCATGGCGCGCTTGAAGCTGGTCTGCTCCTGGAACTTCGACGTCGAGATGCCCTGGTTGTCGAGCAGCGAGTAGCCGCCGTCGGAGCTGGTGGGCAGTCCTTCGCCGCTCAGCGCGATCCGGGTCGCGTAGACCTGGTCCTGGGGCACCATCACGGTCCCGCCGCCACCGCTGAGCTCGTAGGGGATGCCGTCGGCGTCGAGCTTCTCGATGACCGCCGAGGCGTCCTTCGACGACATGTTGCTGTAGAGCGGGGTGTAGTCGGGCGTCGAGGCCCAGCTGAACACCATGAAGCCGGCGAGCAGCAGGCCGAGGCTGCCGACGATCGCGACGACCTTCTGCCCGGGAGGGAAGGCGTTGAACGTGCTCTGGTAGCGGCTCAGGGTCCGCTGGATCGTGACGCGCATCAGACCTGCATCCGCATGATCTCGTTGAAGGCCTCAACGGCGCGGTTACGCACTGCGACGGTGAGCTGGGTGGTGATCGCGGCCTCGGAGGCGGCGACGGTGTAGTCGTGGATGTTCGACAGGTCGCCGGTCGCGGCCTGGACGGCCAGGCCGTCCGCACGGTCGTTGACGTTCTCGAGGTTCTGCAGGCCGCCGACCAGCATGTCGCCGAAGGCCTTGTTCGGGCCCTCGGCTCCGGACTTGCCGAGCGTGACCGCGTCGCTGCTGGTGACGGGAGCAGTGAAGGGCGTGAAGCCCATGCTCTCGATGCCGCCGATGCTCATCAGGACCTTCCGATCGAGAGGGCTGCCTGGTAGCCGTCCTGGGCGTTCTTGGTGATCTGCACGGCGGCCTGGAAGCCGCGCTGGGCCATGACCAGCTGCGTCATCTGCGTGGACATGTCAACGTCCGGCGCCCGGACGTAGCCGGCCTCGTCAGCCAGCGGGTGGTCGGGGGAGTGGACCAAGATGCCCTCGGGGCTGCTCTCGGCGATGCCGGCGACGTCGACGCCGCCGTCGGGACGGGCCCGAGCGATGACCATCTGGCTCTGGAAGGCGTCCTCGCCGGTGCTGGTGATCGTGTTGGCGTTGGCGATGTTGTTGGCCAGGGAGTCCAGCCAGGTCTGGTGCATGCCCAGGCTGGTGTTGGCGATGCGCAGGGCCTCGAAGGCGGCCATCACTGGCTCGCCATCGCGGAGCGCAGGAGGCTGTGGCGGTCGGTGACCGCGCGGGTCATCATCTGGTACTGGAACTGCGACTGCATGGCCGCGAGCGTCTCCTTGCGGAGATCGACGTTGTTGCCGTTGGGGCCGACGGGGCTGTCGGTCAGGCTCTCGGTCACGGAGACGCCGGAGCCGAGGTCACCGCTCGAGATGGCCGATCGCAGCGAGTCCTCGAACTCGACCGAGGTCGCACGGAAGTCGGGGGTGTCGACGTTGGCGATGTTGTCGGCGATGGTGTTCTGCCGCATCGAGATGCCGTCGAGTGCGCTGTGGAGCACGCTGCTCACGGCATCGGAGATGGCGAAGGACACGACAGTTCCTCTCTGGGAAGCGAGGGTGCCGGTCCTTCGGCGGTGGTGAGCAATCCGTGCTCAAGACTGATCTTCGGCGGCGTCCATCCCTAATTGAGGGTATTCACCGGAAGATGGCCCGTGCCGCATCGAGGCGGGGACCAAGGTCCCGTCTGAGATCGTCGATCGACTGTCAGGTGCGCACGAGTGAAAGCAGTCCGGACCCGTAGCCGGGCACGGTGATCTGGACGTCCATCCGGCGTTCCAGGACCCAGGTCTTGTGCAGCACGAAGTCCGGGGCGGGATCGCCGGCGGCGTGCACGTCGTACAGGTGGACCGGGGTCCCGGCGCGGGTCAGCAGCTCGCCGACGGTCGTGAGGAGGACCCGGAGCGGGTCGCGCAGCACGGCCGGGAGGGTGCGCGAGCCGACCGCCGCGAACGCCACCTTGCGGGGCAGCATGACGAGGCTGGCACTGGCGTAGGCCGAGAGCGCCAGGTCGAGCACGGCCACCGCGACCACCTGCAGGCTGTCGTCGACGTAGACGCCGAGGGTGGCCGGCCGGAACGGTCCCGGGATGAACGCCGGGGCGGGAGCCAGGGTGACCTCGCGGTCGAGCAGTTCGCCGAGGGTGATGACCAGCGCGCGGGGCGTCGGAAGTCCGCGGTCCACGACGGCTCGCACTGCTCGACGGCCCTCAGGCCGTGATGTCGAGGTAGACGGGGAGCTGGGCGGCGTTCACGACCTGCGTCACCCGGGCGGTGTAGCGCTGCTGACGCGCGATGCGGTCCAGGGCGTCGTTGAGGCCGGCCGCGACCTGCTGCTGGCGGGCCAGGATGTCGCGGGCGCGCGTCGTCAACGACGGCGGGATGGGGCCGAGGTCGCGTGGCTCCTCCCAGGACAGGGCGGGCTGCAGGTCGAAGGCGCCGGCACGGTCGAGCTTGTGCCGTTCGATCTGGTGCAGCTCCAGCTCGAGCCGGTCGAGCTCGGTGGCCCAGGTCAGCTCGGTCGCGGGGGTGTGGTCCGGCATCGTCATCACGCACTCACGGCGAGCTGCATGGCGGCTTCGCGCCAGGTGTCGCCGAGCTGGACGGCCAGCAGCTGGCACTGGGTGGTGATGGCCGCGTCACGCTTGACGTTGGCCTGGACGAGCTGGGTGTGCAGGTAGTCGTAGAGCTGGGCCAGCCCAGGGCCGCCGTCGAAGAGCTCCGGCTTCAGGCTGACGCGAAGCTCCATCACGATGTCCTGGGCGTGGAGCAGCTGCCGGTGTGCGGTCTCGTGGTCGCCGTTGCCCTGAGCCTCGAGGGCACGGCCGATGTCGAGGCGCAGCCGGTCGAAGAGCATGACCAGCAGGCGCGCGGGGCTGGCGGTGGCGATCGACGCGTCCAGGTAGGTCGCGCGTGCGTTGGGGGTCATGTCTCTTCCTTGCTACGAGGAGCTGGACAGCGAGTCGAGCTGGCCGGTCAGCCAGCTGGACTGGCTGTTGAGCCGGGACAGCGCCACGTCGAGGGCGGTGTAGGTGCGGGTCAGGGTCTTTTCGCGCAGCTCGAGCCGGGAGTCCCAAGCCGTGATGTTGTCCTGGAGCTGGTCGATCTGAGCCGTCGAGCCGGTCGCGAGCAAGGTGAGGGTGCCGTCGACCTTGTCGCTGGCCGCCTTGCCGACCGCTTCGATCCGGCCGGAGAAACCGGTGAAGGCGGCGGAGGCCCCACCGGGGTCGGCGGCGTAGGCCGTGTCGAAGGCGGCGGCGTCGAAGACGAGCTTGCCGTAGCGGTCGGTCTGGACTCCGAAGCCGGCCATCGTGCTGGTGGCATCGGGGTAGACCGCACCCAGCAGCCTGTCGCGCAGGTCGCGGACGGTGTTGTTGGCGCCGAGTGCGCCGGACGTCTTGGTGGTGGCGTTGTACGCCGTCAGCTTCTCGACCTGGGTGAGCAGCTCGTTGATCTTGTCGACCATGCCCTTGGCCTGCTCACGGGCCTTGGTGGAGTCGGCTGACATGTCTATGGTGACCGTCTCGCCGAGAGCCTTCTGCGACACCGTGACGTCGATGCCGGTGAGCAGCCCGGTGAAGGTGTTGCTGGCGGAATGGATCGTGTCGGTGCCGACGGTGATCGCCGCATCCTGCCCGGCCTGGACGGCGGCGCCGCCGAGGAGGTCGGAGCCGTCGGACGACGTGAGGGTGAACGACGATGCGGCGCCGCTGGCCGCGGCCTGCACGGTCAGCCGGAAGGTGCCGTCGTCGAGCTTCAGGGTGCTGGCGCGAACTCCCGTGCCCGAGCCGTTCAGGGCGTTGACGAGGCCTTCCAACGTGCCGTCACCGGTCTCGATGGTCTGGGTGGCGCCGTTGATGGTGAGGTCGACGGTGGTGCCGCCGCTGACGATGACGTCGCTGCTGGCGGCCGTGGTGGCGAAGCGGAGCGAGTGGGCCTGGGCGAGCTGGTCGACCCGCAGGCTCAGGCTGCCGGCCGCGGAGCCGGTGCTCGCGGCGACTGTGACGCCTTCGTGGGAGCTGGTGGCCTTCAGTGGCGACCAGGCGCCCGGCTTGGCCTGCGCCTCGGACGCGGTGGTCAGCGCCGCGAACTTCGCGTTGAGGTCCTGGATCGTCTTGAGCGTGGACTGCTCAGTGGTGAGCTTGCTCTTCAACCGGGTCTGGGGGATGGCCTCGAGCTGCATGAGCTGGCTGATGATCGTCGAGGTGTCCAGGCCGCTGCCGAGGCCGCTGATGCTGGGTGCCATCTCGCCCTCCGGGCTTGGTTGGGTGGGAAATGCAGCGATCCCGGCGAGGGACGAGTGGTCCCTCGCCGGGAGCGCGTGGTGCTGAGGTGCGATCGGCTTCCCCATGAAGCCGCTGGTTCAGCCGTCACCACCCTGCGGCGGCGACGGCCGAGGATCAGCGGAGCAGGGAGAGGACGCCCTGGGGCGCCTGGTTCGCCTGGGCGAGCATGGCGGTGCCGGCCTGCGACAGGATCTGCGAGCGGGTGAAGTTCACCATCTCCGAGGCCATGTCGGTGTCGCGGATGCGGCTCTCCGACGCGGACAGGTTCTCGATCGCCACGTTCACCGAGTTGATCGTGTGCTCGAACCGGTTCTGCACGGCACCAAGGGCGGCGCGGGCAGTGGAGACGTCCTTGATGGCGGTCTGCACGCCGGTGCTGGACGTGATGACGGCCGAGGCGACCGAGGCGGGGACGGGCGCGGTGGTGACGTCGATCTTGTCAGCCGCGTCCGAGCCGACCTGGAAGCTCAGGGTGCCGGTGGCGAACAGGTCGACACCGTTGAACTTCGTGTTGGTCGTGATCCGGGTGATCTCGGACTGAAGCTGGCCGAACTCCGCCTGCAGCGCAGCCTTGGAGTCCGTGTTCTGGGTGCCGTTGGCGTGCTGCACCGAGAGCTCGTTCATGCGCTGGAGCATCGAGTGCACCTCGGTGAGGGCACCTTCAGCGGTCTGGGCGACGGAGATGCCGTCCTGGGCGTTGCGGACGCCGACCTTGAGGCCACCGACCTGCGAGCGGAGGCCCTCGGAGATGGCCAGGCCGGCAGCGTCGTCAGCGGCACGGTTGATGCGGAAACCGCTGGAGAGCTTCTCCAGCGACTTGCTCATCTGGCCCTGGGTCACCGACAGGTTGCGGTACGAGTTGAAAGCGTCGATGTTCTGGTTGATTCGGAGAGACATGATGTTTCCTTCCTGGAATGTTTTCGCGGAGTCCGTCCGTGGGCTCCGGCATCCTCATCGGCCCGGTGCTGCTGGCCCTGAGAAGTTTCGGGGGATTTCTTTCGGTTCTTTTCGCCGACCGCGTTCGGACGCCCGAAGGGCAGCGTGGCCGGGGGAGTGGATCAGGCGGTGGCGTCGAGCGTCGCGGGCATGGCGCGGCGACCGGAGGCGACGGAGTGCCGGCTGGCCACCGCGTCGAAGTAGGCGTGCCGGCGACGGTCGACGCAGCCGCCGGGGCGGGTGCTCGGCGCGACCAGGTCCGGCTCGAGGCCATGGTTCATGGCGTCGCGGAGCAGGACGAGGGCCTCGGCGCGCAGCTGCGAGATGCGGGACTCGCTCACTCCGAGCTCCTCGGCGATCTCGGCCATCGGGCGCTCGGCGAGGAAGTAGCCCTCGACGACGACCCGCAGGCGCTCGGGGAGCTCGGCGACCGCGCCGACCATGTAGGTCAGTCGCTCGCGGTGCTCGAAGAGCGCCTCGGGGCTGGGACCGTGTCCGGGGATCAGGTCCTCGAGGGAGGAGTCCTCGGCACCCGAGAGCGAGAGCACCTGGGCTCGGGTGATGTCGTCCTCGTTGGCCATCACGTCGCGAGCCGTCAGGCCGGTGGCGCTGGCGACCTCTTCGGTGGTCGCGGGGCGACCGAGGGAGGCGGCGAGGGCGGAGCGGGTGGAGTCGAGCTCGCGGGCACGGCGGCGGACGGTGCGCGAGGCCCAGTCGATGCCGCGCAGCTCGTCGATGACCGCACCGCGGATGCGGTTGGCGGCATAGCGGGCGAACGGGACGCCGCGCTCGGCGTCGAAGGACTTGGCGGCGGAGACGAGAGCCGCGAAGCCGGCAGAGGTGAGGTCGTCACGGTCGACGTAGGACGGGAGGCGACCCATGGTCTCTCGGACGATGTGGCCGACGACCGCCATGTTGGCGGTGATCAGCTCGTCGGTCGACAGCGCTGCGGTGGAAGGGCTGGCCTGCCTCGGCTGGATCTTCGTCTCGGTCACAAGCGGAGACGCTGCCCGACAAAGAGACGCCGCGAGGGGCAATACCCAATTATGGGGAGTCTGGTCGCAAGGTCGGGCCCAAGGTCCCGATCGACCATGATCCGGCTGGGCAGCAAACTCGGGACAAGAAGTGCTCAGGAGTCCCGATCGGCGCCCGATGGGAAGGGAGCAACGCCTCACGAACCGAGTGTGGGGCCACCGATGAGATGGAGGGCGCCGTGGAGAAGCTGTCGCTGATCCTGTGGCGTGAGCGCGAGCTCCTGGACACACTGCTCTACAAGCTCGAGGTCGAGCGGCTGGTGCTGGCCACGGGCAACTCCCGCTGGCTCATGCACGCCACCCAGGAGGTGGAGGCCGTCCTCGGCACGCTGCGAGAGACCGAGGTGCTGCGAGCCGTCGCCTCCGACGCGGCAGCCGCGTCGGTCTCCCTCGCGTCGAACCCGAGCCTGCGCGCCCTCGCAAGAGCCGCCGACGCGCCCTGGGACGAGCTGCTCAACGAGCACGGCGACGCCTTCGAGTCCCTGACCCGCGAGATCACCGCGCTGGCCGACACGAACCGAGAGCTGATCACGGTCGGGTACCGCTCGGCACACGAGACGATCCTGGCGCTCGGCGAGGTGGTCGACGGCTACACCAACGAGGGGACGGCAGTGGTCACCTCAACGCCTGCCCGCCTCTTCGACAGGACCTTGTGAGATGTCTGGCTCCTTCTCGTCCTTCAACACCGGGCTGAGCGCGCTGCGCTTCAACCAGGTGGCGATGGACACCGCGGCCGGCAACATCGCGAACTCGTCCACCGCCGGCTACGCCCGGCGCCGGGTCGAGGGCAGCTCGGTCGGTGCCCCCGCCCAGCTCTCCATGTGGTCGCGTTATTCGAGCTCCGGCGACGGCGTGAAGGTCGACAGCATCAACCGGCTCGTCGACCCGCTGCTGGACGCGCGGGTCCGGGTCGAGCACGCCAACCAGAGCTACCTCAACCGCACCGCCGCCGTGCTCGACCGCATCGAGTCCGGCATCGGCGAGCCCGGTGACGCCGGGGTGTCCGCCGCCCTGACCAAGTTCGGGAGTGGCTGGCAGGACCTCGCCAACCACCCCGACCAGGAGTCGGCTCGCACCCAGGTGCTCGCCCGCGCCCAGGAGGTGGTCGCCGCGCTGCGCAACCAGGCCGGCAACATCACCAACGAGGCCTCCGACCAGCGGTTCCGGCTCCAGGCCACGGTCGAGGAGGTCAACGTCCTCGCGTCCGACCTCGCCTCCACCAACCAGAGCATCGCCACCGCCGTGATGTCCGGCTCCGACGCCAACGTGCTCCTCGACCAGCGCGACGCGCTGGCGCTGAGGCTCTCCGAGCTGACCGGCGGGGTGACCAAGATCCGCAGCGACGGCGGGGCCGACGTCACGATCGCGGGAGTGTCCCTGGTGTCCGGCCAGCAGGCCAACACGTTGCAGATCGCCTCCGGAGTGGCCGCCGACGGCAGTGCCGACGGTGCGCCCGTGACGTTCGCGATCTCTGACGGTGCGAGCACGATCCCGATCACCGGCGCGGTCGGCGGCGAGGCGGGTGCGACCACCGACCTCCTCAACGTCACGCTGCCCGACTACCTGGCCAGTCTCAACACCGTCGTGAAGACGTTCGCCGACGAGGTCAACGCCCAGCACACCGCCGGCTACGACCGTGTCGGCAACCCGGGCCAGCCGCTCTTCTCCTACAACCCGGGCGACCCGATCGGGTCGCTCGCCGTCGCCATCACGAACCCCCAGGGCGTGGCCGCCTCGGGCGTACCCGGCGGCGGCCTCGACGGCTCCAACGCCCACGCGCTGTTCGAGAAGACCGCGGGGCTGGACGCCTACAAGACACTCGTGAGCGGGTTCGGCTCGAGGGTCGCCTCCGTGCATCGCCTGACCGCCAACCAGCAGGTGCTCACCGCCCAGGTGGACGGCTCTCGCGAGCAGCTCGCCGGGGTCAACCTCGACGAGGAGATGGTCAACATGCTCACCGCCCAACGCGCCTACGAGGCCGCGTCTCGTGTGATCACCGCGGTCGACGCCATCCTCGACACCCTGATCAACCGCACCGGGCTGGTCGGCCGATGATCACCCGGGTGACCCAGAACATGATGTCGGAGCGCTCGCTCGCCGGCATGCAGATGGGCCTGACGCGCCTGGCGAAGGTGCAGGAGCAGGTCTCGACCGGCCGCATCCTCAACCGGCCCTCCGACTCGCCCATCGACGCGGCGTCGGCGATGAACCTGCGCAAGGGCCTCGACGACCAGCAGCAGTTCGTCCGCAACACCGCCGACGGGCTGGCCTGGCTCAACACGGCCGACAGCACGCTGTCGTCGATGAGCCTCCAGATCCGCAAGGCGCGGGAGCTGGGACTGCAGGGTGCCAACTCCGGCGCGCTCAGTGCCGATGCCCGCAACGCCGTGGCCACCGAGATCGAGGGCATCCGTGAGGGCCTGATCAAGGACGCCAACACCACCTACCTCAACCGCCCGATCTTCGGCGGCATCACCGCAGGCGCCAAGGCCTACGACGCCGGCGGTGCGTTCGTCGGGGAGGCCGGTGCGGTGACCCGCACGGTGGCCAACGGCGTCCGCATCGACGTCAACGTCGACGGCCCGACCATCGTCGGGCCCAACGGTGCCAACCTCTTCGACGACCTGACGGCCCTCGCCGCCGCGATCCGGGCCGGTGACTCGGCGGCCACGGCCACGGGCCTCGACGCGCTGAAGACCGGCCTGAGCCGGGTGACCAACGCGCTCTCCGACGTCGGTAGCCGCACGGTCCGGGTCGAGATGGCCGAGCAGGCCGCCCTGGACGCCGAGCTGTCCCTCCGGACCTCGCTCTCCGAGGTCGAGAACACCGACCTGCCCAAGGCGCTGATGGAGCTCAAGCTCCAGGAGACGGCGTACCAGGCTGCGCTCGCCTCGACGGCGCGCGTGATGCAGCCGAGCCTGATCGACTTCCTCCGATGAGCGGTGCCATCATGACGTTGACCCACGAACAAGAGCTGATGAGGACCGAGATGCCCGAGTTCCCGGTGATCGAGATGAGTCGGCCCGTGCCCGGGTTTCCCCAGCTCAGCCGCTTCGCCCTCGTGCAGCTCGACGACGCAGGCGTGCTGTGCGCGCTGCGCTCGATCGACGATCCCGACATGCGCTTCCTCGTGGTCTCGGCCGTGACCTTCTTCCCCGACTACGCGCCGGTCGTCGACGACGCCACCGTGGCCGAGCTCGGCATCGAGAGCGTCGAGGAGGTGCTCGTCCTGGTCGTGCTCAGTGCCGCCGACTCGCTCGCCGAGACCACCGCCAACCTTCTGGCCCCCATCCTCGTCAACACCCGCACGCTCAAGGGAGCCCAGGTCATCCTCGACGACCCCGCCCTGCAGCTCGCCGCGCCCCTCGTGGCGTAGCGTGCACCCATGCTGGTTCTGAGCCGCCGGATTGGTGAGAGCGTCGTCGTTGGCGACAACATCGCCATCACGATCCTCGAAGTGCGCGGCGACATCGTCAGGGTCGGCATCGAGGCCCCCCGAGATGTGAAGGTGCACCGCGCCGAGCTGCTGGCCGAGCTCGAGAAGACCAACCAGGAAGCCGCGTCGCCCACCGACGACATCGTCGCCTCGCTGCGCGCGGCCATGGAGAAGCGGAACCGCACCTGACGCCTGGGCTCAGGCGCCCATCTCGCCCAGCTGATCGGCCACCCGGGACGCCAGCACGGCGGCCTGGGTGCGCCGCTCGAGCCCGAGCTTCGACAACACCTGGGTGACGTTGTTCTTGACGGTCTTCTCGGCGATGTGCAGCTGCTCGCCGATCTGGCGGTTGGTCAGGCCCTGACCGATCTGCCACAGGATCCGGCGCTCACGCGGGCTCAGCGCGGCCAGCTCACCCGTCGCGTGCACGGGGCCCTTCATCCGGTTCAGCAGGTGGGTGACGGCGTGCGGGTCGAGCAGCGACTGGCCCGCAGCCAGCGCCCGCACCCCGCCGAGCAGGGCACTGCCGCCGATGTTCTTGAGCGCGTAGCCGGCTGCGCCGGCGAGGATCGCGTCGACGACGGCTTCGTCGTCCCGGTCGTTGGTGAGCACCAGGGACGCGACCGAGGGCGCGTGCTCGCGCAGCTCGCGGACGAGGTCGGCAGCGCGGGCGCCGGGGAGGTCCCCGTCGACGATGACGACGTCGGGCCGAAGTCGCAGGATCGCCGCGAGCCCGTCGGTGGCGTTGGCCGCCTCGCCGCTGAGCTCGACGTCGTCGGCCGAGGCGATGACGGCCCTGATCCCGAACCGGATGATCTCAGCGTCGTCGACGACGAACACCGAGATGACTGCCATGGCTCCTTGTATACACGGCGCCGCGTGGGAGATTCAGGCGATCCGGAATATAGTTGTGCACGTCAACCTTTTATCCTCGGTCAGCCCCACCGTCGAGTGTCTCGAAACGAGAGCCTGTGTCCAACGCCGTCGTGCCCGTGCCCGCCGAGCAGTCCGGCGAGATGTCGCACCGCGAGGTCCTCGAGGCCCTGTCCGGCCTCCTGCTCGCCATGTTCGTCGCGATGCTGTCCAGCACCGTGGTGTCCAACGCGCTGCCGCGCATCATCACCGACCTGGACGGAAGCCAGACCGGCTACACCTGGGTCGTGGTGGCGACCCTGTTGACCATGACGGCGACGACGCCGATCTGGGGCAAGCTGGCCGACCTGTTCAGCAAGAAGCTCCTCGTCCAGTCCGCCCTGGTGATCTTCTCCATCGGCTCGCTCATCGCCGGCTTCGCGCCGAGCATGGAGGTGCTGATCGGTGCCCGTGCGGTGCAGGGACTCGGCGTCGGCGGCCTGACCGCGCTGGTGCAGGTGGTCATCGCCAGCATGGTCACCCCCCGTGAGCGCGGCCGCTACTCCGGCTACATCGGCGCCACGTTCGCGATCGCCACCGTCTCCGGCCCCCTCATCGGTGGACTGCTGGTCGACACGGCGGGCTGGCGCTGGTGCTTCTTCATCGGCCTGCCGGTCGCGCTGGTCGCCTTCGTGGTGCTCCAGAAGACGCTGCACCTGCCGGTCGTCAAGCGTGAGGTGCACATCGACTACACCGGCGCCACCTTGCTGGTGGGCGGCGTCTCGCTCCTGCTCGTCTGGGTCTCGCTCGCCGGCAGCCAGTTCGCCTGGACGTCGGCCACCAGCGTCGGACTGGTCGTCGCCGGCGCCGTGGTCCTCGGCCTCGCCATCCTCGTGGAGGCCAGGTACGCCGTCGAGCCGATCATTCCGTTGCGCCTGTTCAAGGACCGCACCACCTCGCTCGCGACCGCCGCCTCGGTGATGATCGGCCTCTCGATGTTCGGTGCGACCGTCTACCTCTCGCAGTACTTCCAGCTGGCTCGCGGCATGTCGCCCACCCGGGCCGGCCTGATGTCGATCTGCATGGTCGGCGGACTGCTGGTCTCCAGCATCGTCAGTGGTCGGCTGATCACCAGGACCGGACGTTGGAAGCGGTTCCTCGTCGGGGGGATGGTGCTGGTCGTCGCCGGGCTCGCGCTGCTCTCGACCATCGACGAGACGACCTCGCTCACCGTCGTCGGCCTCTTCATGGCCGTGCTCGGCCTCGGCCTGGGCGCGACGATGCAGAACCTGGTCCTCGCGGTGCAGAACATCACCGCACAGTCCGACATGGGCTCCGCCTCCTCGGTGGTGGCGTTCTTCCGCTCCATGGGCGGTTCGGTCGGCGTCTCCGTGCTCGGCGCCGTGCTCAGCCACCAGGTGGCCGGCACCGTGTCGGCCGGGTTGTCCCGGATGGGGATCCGCGCCGGAGCAGACGAGAGCCACTCGATCCCCGACCTGAGCACGCTGCCCGCGCCGGTCCGGGCGCTGTTCGAGCACGCCTTCGGCACCGCGATCGGCCACATCTTCCTGGTCTCCGTGCCGTTCGCGGTGATCGCGTTCGTCTGCGTGCTGCTGATCAAGGAGGTCCCGCTGCGCACCACGGTGCTGCGCGAGGACGAGCTGGTCGGGCCGGCGGGCGAGATCGAGGCGGTTGCTCCGGTGCCGAGCCGATGAACCGCTCCGACACGCTCTCGGGCATCGAGCGCGAGCTCGGCGTGCTCATCCGCCGCGTCCGCCGCGCACTCGGCGCCCGCGCCGCGATGATCCATCCCGACCTCCAGCCGGCGGCGTACCTCATGCTGGCCTACGTCGCCGAGAAGGGGCCGCAACGGTCCTCGGCGATCGCCGAGACGTTCGAGACCGACAAGGGTGCGGTCAGCCGCCAGGTCCAGCACCTCGAGGACCTCGGCCTCCTCGAGCGCACGCCCGACCCGGCCGACGGTCGGGCCAGCATCCTCGAGGTCACAGCCGAGGGGCGTGAGCGCGTCGACCAGGTCGGCGAGGTCCGGCGTAGGTGGTTCGACGAGCGGCTCGGCGACTGGGATGACCGCGACCTGCAGCGGTTCGCCGCCCTGCTGAGCCGCTACAACGAGTCGCTCGAGACGGGCGAGCAGCTCGGGTCAGCGCAGCCAGACCGCGGTGTCGGCAGGTAGCTTCCCGGTCGACAGCTCACCCGAGGCGGCGATCACCTCGCCGTCCGGCAGCACGGCCGGTGCCGTCCCGCAGTTGACGACGACCGTCACCGGCCCCCGGCGGAAGGCGAGCACGTCGGGGTCCGCGCCGATCAGCTCGACCGTGTCCCCGGCCGTGGCGACGAACGCGCGGCGGGCGGCCAGCGCCGTCCGGTAGAACTCCAGCGTCGAGCCCGCCACACCGGTCTGCGCCTCGACCGACAGCGCCGACCAGTCGGCGGGCTGCGGGATCCACGGCTGCCCCTCGCCCGGGCCGAAGCCGAACGGCGGCTGCGTGCCCGACCACGGGATCGGCACCCGGCACCCGTCGCGACCCGGATCGTCGTTGCCCTCGCGCCGACGCCGCCACGCCGGGTCCTGCCGCAGCTCGGGCGCGACCTCGGCCTGCTCGAGGCCGAGCTCCTCGCCCTGGTAGAGGTACGACGCCCCGGGCAGCGCCAGCATCGTCAGCGTGGCCGCACGGGCGCGGGCCAGGCCGGCCGGGCCGCCGCCGTACCGCGTGGGGTGACGCACCACGTCGTGGTTGGACAGCACCCAGGTCGGCGAGGCGCCGACCGGGCCGACGGCGGCGAGGGTGCCGGTGATGACCTCCCGGAACGCGTCGGCCGTCCAGTCGGAGAGCAGCCACGAGAAGTTGAAGGCCTGGTCGAGCTCGTCGGGGCGCACGAAGGCGGCCATCGACTCGGGGGTCTGGGTCCAGGCCTCGGCCACCGCCATCCGGTCCGCGCCGTACTCGTCGAGCACGTCGTGCCAGCGGCGGTAGACGTCGTGCACCTCGGGCTGGTCCCACATCGGCTCGTCGTCGAGCTCGAGAGAGACCATCGAGTGGTCGGTGTTGACCTGGCCCGAGCTCGCCCTGCCACCCTCGGTGACGACCTGGTCGCGCAGCGACTCCTCCTTGTAGAGGCCGTGCGCCACGTCGACCCGGAACCCGTCGACGCCGCGGTCGAGCCAGAAGCGCAGCACGTCCTCGAACATGTCGCCGACCTCGGGGTTGCGCCAGTCGAGGTCGGGCTGGGTGGGGTCGAAGAGGTGGAGGTACCACTCGCCGTCGGGCACCCGGGTCCAGGCCGCGCCGCCGAAGACGGACTCCCAGTTGTTCGGCGGCTCGCTGCCGTCGGCGCCCCGGCCCTCGCGGAACAGGTAGCGCGCCCGCTCCGGCGAGCCCGGCGCGGACGCCAGGGCCGCGCGGAACCAGGCGTGCTCGTCGGAGGTGTGGTTGGGCACCAGGTCGACGACGACCTTGAGCCCGAGGTCGTGGGCGCGTGCGAGAAGGGCGTCGGCGTCGGCGAGGGAGCCGAACAACGGGTCGACGTCCAGGTAGTCGCTGACGTCGTAGCCGTGGTCGTTCTGCGGTGAGGTGTAGAACGGCGTGATCCAGAGCGCGTCGACGCCGAGGTCGCGCAGGTACGGCAGCCGCGAGGTGATGCCGGGCAGGTCGCCGACCCCGCTGCCGTCGCTGTCGGCGAAGCTGCGGACGTAGACCTGGTAGATGACTGCCTCGCGCCACCACTGGTCGGAGGAGAGCGTCATGCGAAGTCCTTCGGGTTGATGGCGATCCAGAGGTGCTCGGCGCGAGCGACGACGCGACCCTCGGGGTCGTAGAGCGTGGCGGCGGTGGAGGTCTTGCGGCCCGCCACGCCGAGGACCTGCCCGACCACGACGTGCTGCTCGCCGACGACGGGCAGGGTGTCGACCTGTGCGGTCATCCGGCCCAGCACCATGGGGCGCTCCTCGAAGTCCGCGGACCAGGCGCTCACGCAGTCGAGCGCGGCCCAGGCGACGGCGAGCGACGTACGGCGCCGGTCGTCCTCGGCCACGCTCTCGTGCGGTGTCCAGGTGGCCGCGACGCGGGTGGCACCGTCGCGGACGGGCGCGACGGGTCCGGGGAAGATCCGCAGCCCGTCACCGTCCGCACGCTCCGTGCCGCAGACGAAGCAGGTGGGGAACGGCGAGAAGCCGAGCCCGGGGTAGCTCGCCTCCGCGGCGCGCGCCGTCTCGGCGTCGACCGGGTCGACCGTGTGGAGGGTGGTCTCGACGGCACGGGCGTCGGCGACGGTGGCGCCGCCGGACGCGGCCACCGTGACGCCGTCGGTGGTGGTGACGGCCATCGCCGTGTCGAGCGGTGGCGGCAGGCGCAGCGACACCTCGATCGCCGGCCAGCCCTCGACGCCGGCTCGGACGGAGTCGCGGCCGACCAGGCCGGCGAGGGCGCCCGCGGTCCAGCCGCCGTTGCCCGACGAGGGTGGTCCGCAGAAGCGGCGGGGGACGATCAGCTCGGTCACGGCCCCAACCCTGCCACCTGCCGGCTCAACGACCACGACGGCATAGGACACAATGGATGGGTGAGCGACCTGATCGACACCACCGAGATGTACCTCCGCACGATCTTCGAGCTCGTGGAGGAGGGGATCGTCCCGTTGCGTGCGCGCATCGCCGAGCGGCTGCACCAGAGCGGACCCACGGTGTCGCAGACGGTGGCCCGGATGGAGCGCGACGGTCTGCTCACCGTCGAGGGCGACCGCCACCTCGAGCTCACCGGCGAGGGCACCCGGCTCGCGACCCGCGTCATGCGCAAGCACCGGCTCGCGGAGCGGCTGCTCACCGACGTCATCGGCCTCGACTGGGAGCTCGCGCACGTGGAGGCCTGCCGCTGGGAGCACGTGATGTCCGAGACGGTCGAACGCCGGCTCATCGAGCTGCTCGACCACCCCACGTCGTCGCCGTACGGCAACCCGATCCCTGGCCTCGACGAGCTCGGCGAGAGCCAGATCGGCGAGGAGTTCATGGCGGGCGTCGAGGCGCTCGCGACCGCGGCCGGTGCGGCCGAGTCGCGCGTCCACATCCGCCGCATCTCCGAGGAGATGCAGAAGGACAAGTCGCTGATGACCGCGCTGCGCCGCGTCGGCGCCCTGCCCGACACCACCGTCACCGTCATCGCCACCGAGAGCGGTGTGCTGGTCGGCTCCGGTGGCGAGACCGCCGAGGTTGACCTCGACGCGGCCGACCACATCTTCGTGACGGCGCTCTGAGGGTGGGGCGTGTCGGGGTTCCCCGGATATCCGGGGAACCCTGGCGTTCGTGACGTTTGCAAACCCCACAAACCTCACGACACGCCCACAAGGCTTGGGCGGGCTACCGGCCGGCGGGCTCCTGGCGTACGTCGGCCCGCGGGGCCGCCGGGGCCGTGAGCGACGTCAGGAACTCGCTGCACCCCACCTCGAGCTTGTCGGTGGCCAGCGCGTCGCCTCGGGTGACGCCGCGGTTGACGATCACCACCGGGGTGCCCCGGGTGGCCGCCCGCTTCACGAACCGCAGGCCGCTCATCACCGTCAGCGACGACCCCACCACCAGCAGCGCTCCTCCGGAGTCGGCCAGCGACTCGACGGCCGCGTAGCACTGCTCGACCCGCGGGGCCGGCACGTTCTCGCCGAAGAACACGACGTCCGGCTTGAGCATGCCGCCGCACCCCGAGCACGCGGGCACCACGAAGTCGGCGGTCTCGTCGAGGTCCACGTCGCCGTCGGGGCGGGTGGCCACGTCGGCATGGCGCTCGGCCCACCCGGGGTTGAGCTCGTTCATCCGCTGCTGCATGAGCGACCGCGCCGACGTGGCGCGACAGTCGAGGCAGATCACGTCCGTGACCCGTCCGTGCAGCGCGACGAGCCGGCGCGACCCGGCCTGCTCGTGCAGCCCGTCGACGTTCTGGGTGATCAGCAGGTCCGGGTCGAGCAGCGCGAGCGCCTGGTGCCCGGCGTTCGGGCTGGCCGTGCCCATCCGCCCCCACCCGACGTGGCTGCGGGCCCAGTAGTGCCGCCTCGCCTCGGGCCCGGAGCGGAACTCCGCGATGTTCATCGGCTGGCGCGGCACCGACCCCGGCCCGCGGTAGTCGGGGATGCCCGAGTCGGTGGACAGCCCCGCCCCGGTGAGCACCACGAGGGGCCGGTCGGCCAGGAAGCCGACGACGTCGTCGACCGATCGGCCGGGGGTCGGGTCAGGTCCCTGCGAGAGACCGAGCGTCACGTGCCGTACCGCAGCTCCGCACGGGCGCGCGCCTTCGCCGCCTCGGCGTCCCGGTCCTTGGGCGGTGCGTTGGTGACCAGGTTGTCGAGCAGGTGCCGGGTGATGTGGGTGATCTCGTGCACGGCGGCGTGGAACGCCTCCTGGTTCGCCTGCGACGGCTTGGTGGTCCCGCTGACCTTGCGGACGAACTGCAGCGCGGCCGCGGTCACCTCGTCCTCGGTGGCCGGCGGCGCGAAGTTGTTGAGCGGTCTGATGTTGCGGCACATGTGCCCAGAATAGGCGGCGCGCACCTGCCATCAAATGGCCTCACAGGGGCAGGAACGAGACCCCGTCACCGGTGACGAGCACGACCTTCCCCGACGCCATCGGCACCAGCCGGACCTGCGCGATCTCCTCGCCGTACTCCACGGGCACGAGCTCGCTGTCGATCCGGCCGTCGCCGAGCCGCAGCACCGACACCCAGCCGGTCCGTCCCGGCCAGCCCTTCGAGACCACCGTGAGCGCCGTCCGCTGGTCGGGCAGCCAGGTGAACTGGCGGGGGTCGGTGGCGGCGCCGGCCTGCGAGAAGGGCGGGTACTCCACCGTGTCCAGGCGGCGCGGGTGGGTCAGGTCGGTGACGTCGAAGAGCGCGGCCTGCGCTCCGGTGACGCGGCCGCCCGGATCGGCGGCCTGGCCGATGCCGATCATCCGGTCGGAGCCGAGCGGGTGGAGGTACTCGCTGTAGCCGGGGATCTTCAGCACGCCGAGTGAGGTCGGCTCCTCGACGTCGGTGAGGTCGACGGCGTACAGCGGGTCGACCTGGCGGAACGTCACCAGGATCGCGAGGTCGTCGAACCACCGCACCGCCTTGATGTCCTCGTTGCGGCCGAGCCCGTCCAGGCGGCCGACCTCCCGGAGATCGCCGTCGTCCTCGCGGAGCGTCACGATCGAGCTGAAGTTGCCGGTCGCCTGGGTCGCACCCAGGGCCAGCCGCAGCACGCCGTCCGCGGAGTCCATCGCCCAACGGTCGCGGATCCTGCCGTCGACCTCGCCGGATGCGACGTGCTCGGTGGCGGCGCCGTCGAGGGCGAAGGCGTAGAGCCGGGTCGTGCCGTCGGGCTCCTGCCCCGCCGGGAACGGCCGCGTGCCCACCAGCTCGCAGCACCAGCCCCACCCGGTGCCGGTGGCCAGATACATCCGGTCCGTCGAGAAGTACGTCGTCCGGGCGTCGGTCGCGACCGCGGAGACCGTGCGCTCGGCGGGCCGGGACGGGTCGATCCCGACCACGGTCATGGTGCCGAGCCCGGCGTCGTGGTCGCCCGGCACGGCGACCTCCCCGCAGTCGGCGACCAGGTCGCCGGTGGCCGGGTCGACGGTGTCGTCGGCCGTCACCTCCACCACGTGCGGCAACCAGTCGTCGAGCGTGCTGGCGCGCACGACCTCCTCGTTCTCCTGCCGGGCACTCCGCTCACCCAGGTCGTCGCCGGGCCTCACGAAGTCGAGCTCGGGCAGCCCGTTGGCCAGCACCAGCCGGACGACGTCGCCGTTCAGCCGGGCGGTGACCAGCTCGGCGTCATACACCCAGGCGCCCGCCACCACCGGGGCTGCCGGGTCGCCCACGTCGACGACGACCATCCTGGTGTCGCCCTCGCGGCGCGGCAGGTTGGCGCCGATGGCGACCACCCGGTCGCCGACGAGCAGGATCTCGGCGTCGGCGAGGCCGTCGAGGACGACGCGGGCGAGCTCGGTGACCTCGTCGCCCGTCGCGTCGTACGTCGTGAGCTCGTCGTCGTCGATCCGGTAGACGAGCTCGCCGTCGGTCTTCACCACGTCGGGCTCGTCGACGCCGGCCTCCTGGACGTTGGTGCCGGTGTCGCTGTTGGTGGCCCGGGTCGTCGTCGGCGACGAGGTGGCCTTCCCAGAGGACGGCCCAGAAGACAGCCCGGAGGACAGCTCGGGGGCCCCGTCCGCGTACCAGACCTCAGGCCCTCTGCCCCAGCCCCACGGCCCGACCAGGTCGATGGCGCGCCGGACGTAGGAGTCGAGCAGGTCGTCGCACGAGGCGGTTGTGGTGAGGTCCGCGTTCGCGAGGTGGAGAGGTGGGGTGGGGGCGCCCGGGGGCGTGCCGGCGTCCGTGCCGTCGGCGGCGACCAACACCCCCGTACCGAAGGCCACGGCGAGCGCCGCTCCGCCTGCCACTGCCGCCATCACCTGTCGCCGCACCTGCACTGTTCGCATGTGCACTGGGACGGGCGGGGTGCTGCGACGGTTCCATGACTGAGACGATGGGGTCATGGCTGCTGCCCGTGAGTTCGACATCGTCCTCTTCGGAGCGACCGGCTTCACCGGCGGTCTCACCGCCGACTACCTCGCCACCCACGCGCCGGACGGGCTGCGCTGGGCGCTGGCCGGCCGCAACGCCGACAAGCTCGAGCGGGTGCGCGACCGCGTCGCCTCCCTCGACGAGCGCTGGGACGAGCTGCCGCTGCTGCACGCCGACGTCAACGACGCCGACTCCCTCGCCTCGATCGCCGAGCGCGCCAGGGTCGTGATCACCACCGTCGGCCCCTACCTCGAGTACGGCGAGCCGCTGGTCGCCGCGTGCGCGGCCGCCGGCACCGACTACGTCGACCTCACCGGCGAGCCCGAGTTCGTCGACCGGATGTGGAGCGCCCACCACGCCCGCGCCGTCGAGTCCGGCGCCCGCATCGTGCACGCCTGCGGCTTCGACTCGATCCCGCACGACCTCGGTGCCCTGTTCACGGTCGGGCTCCTGCCCGACGACCAGCCGATCAACCTGCGTGGCGTGGTCCGGGCCAGCGGCATGTTCTCGGGTGGGACGTTCCACTCGGCGCTCAACGCCTTCTCGCGGGCCAGGCAGATGAAGCAGGCCAGCTCGGCTCGTCGTGCCGCCGAGCCCCGCCCGGAGGGCCGGTCGTCGAAGCCGGCCGGCGCCAAGCCGCAGCGGGACCCCGTGCTCGGCTACTGGCTCCTGCCGCTGCCGACCATCGACCCGGTGGTGGTGGCCCGCAGCGGCGCCGCCCTGCCTGCGTACGGACCGAGGTTCCGCTACTCCCACTTCGCCGGCACCCGCACCCTGAGGTACGCCGGCGGTGCCGCCCTCGGCGTGACCGCCCTGGGCCTCGCTGCCCAGGTGAAGCCGATCCGCGACCTGCTGCTCAAGCGGGTGCCGCAGGGGGAGGGCCCCGACGAGTCCCGCCGCGAAGCATCCTGGTTCGCGGTCCACTTCGTCGGCGAGGCCGGTGGGCAGACCGTCCGCACCAAGGTCTCCGGCGGCGACCCCGGCTACACCGAGACCGCGAAGATGCTGGCCGAGAGCGCGCTCTGCCTGGCGTTCGACGACCTGCCGCCCACCGCCGGCCAGGTCACCACCGCGCAGGCGATGGGCCAGGCGCTCATCGACCGGCTCCAGGCGCAGGGCATCACCTTCGAGGTCGTGGGCTGAGGGTCGTGCGACGCGGCAGGCTGCACGCGGACCCGCAAGGTGCGCAGGCACTCCGTGCTGGCCCGGGAGCCGGAGACCGGCCGGTTTCGCCCCCGTCGCCCCGGTCCTGACAAGATATGGACGCCAGCGTGGGCTTTCGACGAGAAAGTGCACCCCGCCCCAGTAGCTCAGTGGATAGAGCAGCCGCCTCCTAAGCGAAAGGTCGCAGGTTCGACTCCTGCCTGGGGCACCAGCCGCCGACCCACCGGTAACCCGGTGGAGTTGGTGGTACGGCGACGCGGCGAGCACACTGTTTGCGCAGGTCGCGTAGGTTCGACCTCAGTTCAGCCCAGCCGGTCGCCCGGCCCGTAAGCAGCCCGAGGTGCACGAGCGTGTCCGAGACAGAGACTGGCGAGTCAGCGGAGCGCCCGGGCGCGCCCAAGCGCCGGGGTCGGGTCAAGAAGAAGCACACCGTCGGCTACGTCGTGCTCGCCTCGCTGGTCACGCTGGCGCTGGTGACCGGGCTGTCGATCGTGTTCCTCTACCGCCACCTGAACGGGAACCTCAACGTCGAGGACGTCACGAGTGCGCTCGGTGACCGCCCCGAGAAGGTGGTGGACGAAGGTCCGCAGGAGCCCCTCAACGTGCTGGTGATGGGTTCCGACAGCCGTGACTGCGAGGGCTGCAACCTCGACGACCTCCCCGGTGGCGACGCTTCGGACACCACGATCCTCCTGCACCTCTCCGCCGACCGGCAGCGCGCCTACGGCGTGTCCATCCCGCGCGACTCGATCGTCGACCGGCCCGACTGCGGCGACAAGGACCAGATCCCCGGCGGCACCGAGGTGCTGTGGAACGTGGCCTACACCGTCGGTGACCAGGCGTGCACCATCCGTCAGTTCGAGGAGCTCACCGGCGTCTTCGTCGACCACTACGTCGTGGTCAACTTCGGTGGCTTCAAGAACATGGTCAACGCCATCGACGGGGTCTCGGTGTGCATCCCCGAGGACATCTCCGATCCCGAGCACGGCATCAACATCGAGGCCGGCAACCGGGTGCTGCGCGACGCGGAGGCCCTCAACTACGTGCGGGCCCGCTACACCCTCGGCGACGGCTCCGACATCGGCCGGATCAAGCGCCAGCAGGCGTTCATCGCGTCCATGGTCAACAAGCTGGTCTCCAAGGGCACCCTGACGCGGGTCGACCGCATCGTGGGCTTCCTCAACGCCGCCACCAGCTCGCTGACGGTCGACCCCGGCCTCGAGAACGTCGCCAAGATCGGCAAGCTCGGGCTGCAGTTCCAGGGCATCGGGCTCGACGAGATCCAGTTCCTCACCATCCCCAACGCCTACTACCCGCTGGATTCGGACCACCCCGGCCGCGTCTACTGGACGCCGGACGCCAAGAAGGTCTGGGCCAGGCTCGCCGCGGACAAGCCGCTGAGCCGGCGCCTGACCACGGGTGCCATCAGCGCGGCGAAGCCCCCCGGCGCGGAGCCTGCTCCGGCCGACCCGAGCGACACGGCCAGTGCCGACGCCTCCGCGTCCCCCAGCGCGACCCCCACCGAGGCCGCGCCGCCGACCGACGACGAGGTCGCGGCGGCAGAGATCAACGGACTGTGCGCATGAGCGGTCCCGACGCTCCCGAGCCCGGGTGGGTACGCCGCAAGCGGCTCGCCGCAGTGTTCGGCGACGTGCTGCCCGACACCACCGAGGACGAGCGAGAGCCGGGCGATCCTGCGGGTGAGGTCGGCTCCGATGCCTGGCTGCGTGCGCAGGTGCCGCCCCACCACGGTTAGCCCCGGCACGGACGGGCCGGGCCCGGCCGCCGCGTCAGCGGGTGCGGTCGGCCTTGAGGAGATCGCGGATCTCCTCGAGCAGGGCGATGTCGGCAGGGGTGCCTTTCGCGTCGCTCGGGAAGAACCGCTCCTTCGCCTTGACGTAGGGCGTGATGACGAGGAAGTAGACGACCGCGGCCAGCAGGACGAACGAGACGGTCGCGTTGAGGAAGGCGCCGAACGACTGATCTGCGGTGCTGAAGTAGCTCGAGGTGCTCTTGGGCATCAGGCCGGTGAGCCACTCGGTGAACGTCGTGACGACGGCGCCGAAGGCGACACCGATGATGACGGCCACCGCCAGGTCGACCAGGTTGCCCTTGAGAAGGAAGTTCTTGAAGCCGGTCATGAGATCTCCTAGCCCTCCCGGGGGTGGGAGTTGTCTGTCCGAGACGACCGTCACGCTAGCGGTCCCAAGGTCACCGACAGGAACCATGTCGTCGCCGCCGCGCCGAGGTCCTCGACCTCGTCCTCGGGCACGCCGAGCACCAACAGGCGCCCCGGGAGGCTCTCGCCGCCCGTCGCGTCGTCACCGAGCGGGAGCGCCAGCACGGGCGACCGGGTGAGGATCACGTCGGTCTCGCCCGACTCCGGATCCGTGGCCAGCACGTCGATCCGGTCGCCCACGCGGAGCAGTGCCACCACCCCGGCATCGGGGATGCGGACGGGGTAGGCGACGAGCCCGGGGTAGCCGTCGGTGAGGGCGGGGGAGACCAGCCGCAGGTCGGTGACCGGCTCCCCGCGCCGCAGCGGCGCGGCCAGCGTGCGGCCCAGCGGCCGCGGGTCGAGGGAGGTCGGCGCCGTGCCCTCGGCGTACCGCACCTGCGTCAGGTCGGCCGCACGGAGGACGGTGCCCGAGGGCAGGTCCCGCGCCGCGACGAGGACGAGGTCGCTCGGAGGCGCCGGCGGCCGCGCCGTCTGGAGGCCGACCAGCACGGCGGCGGCGGCACAGACGAAGGCGAGCAGCCTGCGGTGGGCGAGGACCCGGCGGCGGTAGAGCCGCCGCAACCGGCGCGCCCGCACACCGCCGCGCTCACGAAGGTCGGTGAGGGTGGCAGCCATGCCCCGACGCTAGGCGGATCCTGGATCTCGCGGCGTCGGTCGTCCACAGGCCTCAGTCGGCCGACGACGACCCGGACGACGACCCGGACGAGCCGGACGAGCCTGACGACCCGGAGGATGACGAGGAGGACGAGCCGGATGAGGAGTCCGAGGTCGACGCCGGCTTGCTCTCCGGCTTCGTGGAGTCCGACGACTTCGAGCCCGACGCCGGTGCGGCCGCCGAGGACCCTGCCGAGCCCGAGCCCGAGTCCGCCGAACGGCTGTCGTTGCGGTAGAAGCCGGACCCCTTGAAGACCACGCCGACGGCGTTGAACACCTTGCGCAGGCGGCCGTCGCACTCGGGGCAATGGGTCAGCGCGTCGTCGCTGAAGCTCTGGATCTGCTCGAACGCGTGCCCGCAAGCGGTGCAGGCGTACTGATAGGTGGGCACGGCGGATCATCGTACGTGACCAGAACCGGCCCGCTGACCGGGCACAATGTCCGGCGATGAGCGAGCAAGCGGCGTCCCCGCCCCCGAACCAGGCATCCCCCCTCTCGTGGTGGCGCATCCTTCGCGGGTGGCCGCGGCCGGCGCGGCTGAGCGTGTACGTCGCCTGCGGCCTGGTCCTGGCGCTGGTCGCGGCCCTGGTCGTCGGCTGGGCCTTCTACCGCAAGCCCCTGCCCCAGACCGGAGGCCAGATCGACGTCCCCGGCCTCGGCGCCCGGGTCGAGGTCATCCGCGACGAGATGGGCATCCCTCAGCTCTACGCCGACTCCGACGCCGACCTGATGCGGGCGCAGGGCTTCGTGCACGCCCAGGAGCGGTTCTTCGAGATGGACGTACGCCGCCACGTCACCGCCGGACGGCTCTCTGAGATGTTCGGCGAGACCGGCCTCGAGACCGACAAGCTCATCCGCACGATGGGCTGGCGCATGGTGGCGGGACGGGAGGTCGGGCTGCTGGAGCCGGAGACGCGGGTGGCGCTCGAGGAGTACGCCGAGGGCGTGAACGCCTACCTCGCCCAGCACGACCCCTCCGACATCGCCGTCGAGTACACCCTGCTGCGCGTCGGCGGACTCGACTACACCCCCGAGCCCTGGACGGTCGTCGACTCGCTCGCGTGGCTCAAGGCGATGGCCTGGGACCTGCGCGGCAACA
Source organism: uncultured Actinomycetota bacterium (assembly GCA_963807335.1). GTDB lineage: Bacteria > Actinomycetota > Actinomycetes > Propionibacteriales > Nocardioidaceae > Nocardioides. The sequence goes on along the minus strand of CAWEBT010000013.1, from coordinate 20,592 downwards.
TGGCGCAGGAGATCGACCGGGTCCTGGCCGGGCTCGACCACGGCGACGCCGAGGTCGCCCAGCTCTATCCCGCCTACGACGGGCAGGTGCACCGGCCGATCGTCACCCAGGGTGCCGTGGTGGACGGCGTCTACGAGCAGGACGCGACCCGCAACGCGACCCGCAAGCCGCAGAGGCCGGCGTACCCCGCTGCTGCGGTCGAGCAGCTGGAACGCCTCAGCGACAGCATCGCCGAGCTGCCCGCGCTGATCGGCAAGGGTGACGGCATCGGCTCCAACAGCTGGGTCGTCGACGGCGAGCACTCGGCGACCGGCATGCCGTTGCTGGCCAACGACCCGCACCTGGGCATCAGCCAGCCGGGCATCTGGATGCAGATGGGCCTGCACTGCCGCACGGCGGACGACGACTGCACCCTCGACGTCGCGGGCTTCACGTTCTCGGGAGTGCCGGGCGTGATCATCGGTCACAACGCCGACATCGCGTGGGGCTTCACCAACCTCGGCCCCGACGTCTCCGACCTCTACCTCGAGCAGGTGCGTGGCGACGAGTGGAGGTACGACGGCGAGTGGCTGCCGCTGGCGCAGCGCACCGAGACCATCAAGGTGCACGGTGGCGACGACGTCACGCTCAAGGTGCGGTCGACCGACCACGGACCCCTGCTCTCCGACGTCTCGAGCGAGATCAGCGGCGTCGGCCAGGACGCGCCCGCTCCCTCCGACGACCCGGAGGTGGTCGACCGGGGCGACGGCTACGCCGTGGCGCTGCAGTGGACCGCGCTCCAGCCCAGCCCCACCGCCGACGCGATCCTCGGTCTCGACCGGGCCAGCGACTGGGCGTCGTTCCGCGAGGCCGCCAGCCAGTTCGACGTACCCGCCCAGAACATGGTGTACGCCGACCGCGAGGGGCACATCGGCTACCAGGCACCGGGCCGGGTGCCGATCCGCAAGTCGGGCAACGACGGCCGGCTGCCCGCCGCGGGCTGGCAGCCCGAGAACGACTGGACCGGCGACTTCGTGCCGTTCACCGCCCTGCCGAGCGTGCTCGACCCGGACGAGGGGTTCGTGGCAGCGGCCAACCAGGCCGTGGCCGGGCCGGAGTACCCCTACTACCTGACCAGCGACTGGGACCGCGGCTACCGCTCGCAGCGGATCCGCGACCTGATCGAGGCTGAGGGCGACCTGTCGGTGGACGAGATGGCACAGATCCAGCTCGACGAGCAGCACCCGCTGGCGCCGACGCTGGTGCCGTACCTCCTCGACGTCGGGCTGCCCCGCGGCTACTACGGCCGCGGCCAGGCGCTGCTGCGGGAGTGGGACTTCCAGGACACCGCCGAGAGCGGTGCCGCGGCGTACTTCAACGTCGTGTGGAGCAACCTGCTGAGACTGACCTTCCACGACGAGCTGGACGAGCGCGCCTGGCCGAGCGGCGGCGACCGCTGGTTCGCGGTGGTCGAGGGCCTGCTGAGGAAGCCGGCCGGGCCCTGGTGGGACGACCGCACCACCGAGGAGGTGGTCGAGACGCGAGACGACGTCCTGCGGCAGGCGATGACCGAGGCCCGCGACGAGATGACCGCCCGGCAGGCCCGCAACCCGGCCGACTGGAGCTGGGGACACCTCCACCGGCTCGACCTGCACAACCCGACCCTGGGCGAGAGCGGCATCGGTGCGGTCGAGTGGCTGGTCAACCGCGACGGTGCGCAGATCGGCGGCGGCTCCAGCGTCGTCAACGCCACGAGCTGGGACGCCGCCGACGGGTACGCCGTCACCAGCGCGCCGTCGATGCGGATGGTCGTCTCGCTGGCCGACCTCGACGACTCGCGCTGGGTCAACCTGACCGGCGTCTCCGGGCACCCGGCCAGCGATCACTACGACGACCAGACCGAGCTTTTCGTGGCGGGCGAGACCCTGCCGTGGGCGTTCTCGCGCCGGGCCGTCGAGGAGGCGGCCGCGGACACCCTGGTGCTGAACCCGGCCTCGACAGGCGACTGACCGGGCGGCTGACGGGCGGCTCGCGCGCGGCTCAGAAGCGCACGATGCCGGAGGGGGAGACCGCTGCGGCCACCCGTCGGTCGTGCGGCTCGCTGGGCACGTCGCGGCCGACCTCGTCGTCGTGCACGACCACGCAGGTGAAGGTGCCGACCGGAACCCGCGCCAGCGCGCGGTCGTAGCAGCCGCCGCCCTGGCCCAGCCGCATGCCGGAGGACGACACGGCGAGGCCGGGGACGAGCACCACGTCGGCGGTCGCGATCGCGTCTACCCCGAGCGGCTCCGACGCCGGTTCGAGGAGGCCGCGCCTGGCCGGGACCAGGTCCACCGACCCGGTGTAGACGGCCCAGTCCAGGTCGAGGTCGGGCAGGACCACCGGCAGGATCACCCGCTTGCCGGCCGCCACCAGGGCGTCGAGGAGGAGGCCGGTGCCGGGCTCGTGGGCGATCGAGACGTAGGCGGCGACGGAGGCCGCGCGGCGTACCTCCGGGGTGTCGAGCAGGTGCCGCGCGATCGCCTCGGCATCCTCGACGGACTCGTCCAACGGGCGCCTCCGCCGGGCGGTGAGCACCTGGTCTCGGAGCGCGACCTTGGCCGCCAGCGGGGGGCCGGGTGTGACATTCATGGGTTGAGCCTACGATCGACTGCATGGGTAGCACTGGACTGGAAGCTGCGCGCCAGAAGATGCGTGACGAGGGCGTCGACGACGTCGCGATCGACACGTTCGCGCACTACTACCGGCTGCTCGAGCACGGCGAGACCGGGATGATCCCGGAGTCGTCGATCGAGCCGCTGGACATGGATTCCCTGGCCGACGCCGACGTCCCCGACGCCGTCGCTGCCGAGGCGATCCGCAAGACGGTCGTGATCAAGCTCAACGGCGGGCTCGGCACCTCGATGGGCATGAACCGCGCCAAGTCGCTGCTGTGCGTGCGCCGTGGACTGTCGTTCCTCGACATCATCGCCCGCCAGGTGCTCCACCTCCGTGAGGAGTACGCCGCCCCGCTGCCGCTGATCTTCATGAACAGCTTCCGCACCTCGGCCGACACGATGGCCGCCCTCAGTCGGTACGACAGCCTTCCCGTCGACGACCTGCCGCTGGAGTTCCTGCAGAACAAGGAGCCGAAGCTGCTGCTCGACGGGCTGCTGCCGGTGAGCTATCCCAAGGACCCCGACCTCGAGTGGTGCCCGCCCGGGCACGGCGACCTCTACACCGCGCTCCGCGGCACCGGGCTGCTCGGCCGCCTGATGGAGGCCGGCTACCGACACGTCTTCGTGTCCAACTCCGACAACCTCGGCGCCGTGCCCGACGCCCGGGTGGCCGGCTGGTTCGCCGCGTCGGGTGCGCCGTTCGCGATCGAGGCGGTGCGACGTACTCCCAACGACCGCAAGGGCGGCCACTTCGCCCGGCGCCTCAGCGACGGTCGCGTGGTGCTCCGTGAGAGCGCCCAGACCCTGCCGGCCGACCTCGAGGCGCTCGGCGACCTCGACCGGCACAAGTTCACGTCGACCAACAACCTGTGGTTCGACCTCCAGGCCATGCAGGACATGCTCGACGCCCGCGAGGGCATCCTCGGCCTGCCCCTGATCCGCAACGTCAAGCACGTCGACCCCGGCGACCCGCGCACCCCCGAGGTCGTGCAGATCGAGTCGGCGATGGGCGCCGCGATCGAGGTCTTCCCCAACGCGCTCACGATCGAGGTCGGCCGAGACCGCTTCGTCCCGGTGAAGACCACCAACGACCTGCTGGTGCTGCGCTCCGACATCTACGACCTGGGCGGCGACTTCGTGCTCGACCAGGCCAGCGACGCCGTGCCCTACATCGAGCTCGACAACGACTTCTACAAGCAGGTCGGTGACTTCGACAAGCGCTTCCCGGACGGCGCGCCCTCGCTGCGCCGGGCCTCGTCGTTCACCGTCGACGGTGACTTCACGTTCGGCCACGGCGTCAAGGTGGTCGGCGCCGTCCGGCTCGACGCGACGTCGGCCCAGCGCATCGCCGCCGACACGCTGTTGAGCGAGACAGATGGCTGACCTCACCCCGGTCTCCGAGCTCCTCGAGCGCGTCCTCTCGACGGTCGCGCCGCTGCCCGACTTCCAGCAGCCGCTGATGGATGCGCTGGGTCTCGCGGTGGCGGAGGACGTCGTGTCGCCGATGTCGCTGCCGAGCTTCGACAACTCGGGCATGGACGGCTACGCCGTGCGGATGCAGGACGTCGCCACGGCCACCCCCGAGAGTCCCGTGCACCTGCCGGTCGTCGGTGAGATCGGTGCCGGCCAGGCGAAGCTGATGGCGATGTCGCCCGGTACCACCGTCAAGATCATGACCGGCGCCCCGATGCCGACCGGTGCCGACACCGTGGTGCCCTACGAGTGGACCGACCGGGGCGTCGCCCGGGTGGTCATCAACAAGGCGCCCCAGCCCGGGCAGCACGTCCGCCGGCTCGGCGAGGACGTCGCCGAGGGAGAGGTGCTCATCGAGCACGGCACTGTGCTCGGTCCGCGTCACCTGGGCCTGCTCGCCGCCGTCGGCCGCTCCGCCGTCCGCTCGCGTCCGCGGCCCCGGGTCGTGGTGATCTCCACCGGCTCCGAGCTGCGCGACCCCGGCACCCAGCTGGGCCACGACTCGATCTACGACGGCAACTCCTACCTGCTGGCTGCTGCCGTGCGCCGCGAGGGGGCCATCGCCTACCGCGTCGGCATCGTGCCGGACGACCCGCGAGCCTTCACCGTCGCGCTCACCGACCAGCTGGTGCGCGCCGACCTGGTGGTGACCTCGGGCGGGGTCAGCGAGGGCGACTTCGACGTGGTCAAGGAGGCGCTGTCCTCGTTGGGCACCGTGTGGTTCGGCGGCGTCGCGATGCAGCCGGGCAAGCCGCAGGGCTTCGGCGTCGTCGGGGACGACGACACCCCGATCTTCACGCTGCCCGGCAACCCGGTGTCGGCCTACATCTCGTTCGAGACGTTCGTGCTGCCGGCGCTGCGCCGGATGATGGGCAAGCTGCCCTACTCCCGGCCGACCACGCGGGCGCGGCTCACCCACCCGATCTCCTCGCCGGCCGGTCGCCGCCAGTTCGCGCGCGGTGCCTACGACGTCGACCGCGGGGGACCGTTCGTGAGCCCGGTCGGCGGGCACGGCTCGCACCTGCTCGGTGACCTTGCCTCGAGCAACGCGTTGATCGTCGTACCCGAGGAGACCACGTCGCTGTCGGCAGGCGAGATGGTCCAGGTCCTGCGGCTCGACAAGGAGTTCTGATGGGTGACCGGTTGACCCACGTCGACGAGTCCGGGGCGGCCCGGATGGTCGACGTGTCCGGCAAGCAGGTCACCGCGCGCACCGCCTCGGCCTCCGGACGCGTGCTCGTGTCGGCCGCGGTGATCGAGCTGCTGCGCGGCGCCGGGGTGCCCAAGGGCGACACCCTGGCCGTGGCCCGGCTGGCCGGCATCATGGGCGCCAAGCAGACCCCGTCGCTGATCCCGCTGTGCCACCCGCTGTCGTTGTCGGCGGTGGGGGTCGACCTGCGCGTCACCGACGAGTCCGTCGACATCGTCGCCACGGTCTCCACCACCGATCGCACCGGCGTCGAGATGGAGGCCCTCACCGCGGTGGCCGTCTCGGCGCTCACCGTCATCGACATGGTCAAGGCCGTCGACAAGGGTGCGACCATCACCGACGTGCGTGTCGAGACCAAGACCGGCGGGAAGTCAGGAGACTGGTCGCGATGACCCTTCCTGCTGCCGGCCTCCTCGCTGCTGTCGTCGTCGCGTCCAACCGCGCGGCGGCCGGTGTGTACGCCGACGAGACGGGACCGCTGATCGTCGACTTCCTCCGGGCGGCCGGCTTCTCGTGCGGCGAGCCGGCGGTCGTGCCCGACGGCGAGCCGGTGGCGGCCGCGATCGGCGGCGCGATCGCGGCCGGCGCCCGCCTGGTGCTCACCACGGGCGGCACCGGGCTCACCCCCACCGACCGCACCCCCGAGGCGACCCGGCCGTTGCTCGACCGTGAGGTGCCCGGCATCGCCGAGGCGATCCGGGCGCACGGCCTGGCGAAGGGAGTGCCGACGGCGATGCTGTCGCGTGGCGTCGCCGGCGTCGCGGGCCAGTGCCTCGTGGTGAACCTGCCGGGCTCGCGTGGCGGGGTGAAGGACGGCCTCGCCGTGCTCGAGCCCGTGCTGGTGCACGCCGTCGAGCAGGTCGTCGGCAGCGACCACGCGACAGGTGCGTGAACCCGCTGTGGCACCCGGCTGGCCGGCGCGGCTGACGCACGGCGCGATCACCCTGCGACCCCTGAGCAACCGCGACCGCAGTGCCTGGCGCGAGGTGCGCGAGCGCAACGCCGACTGGCTGCGGCACTGGGAGGCCACCGTGCCACCGGGTCCGACCGCCGGCGTCCGGCCGTCGTCGTACCGCGCTCTGGTGCGCCGGCTGCGAGCCCTGGCCCGCGACGGTCAGGCGATGCCGTTCGCGATCGAGGTGGACGGGCGGTTCGTGGGGCAGGTGACGGTCAACAACATCGTGCGCGGGTCGGCGCAGTTCGCGTCGATCGGCTACTGGATCGACCAGGCCGTCGCCGGCCGCGGGCTGATGCCGCAGGCCGTGGCGATGGTCATCGACCACTGCTTCGACGAAGGCGGACTGCACCGCATCGAGATCTGCATCCGGCCCGAGAACACCAACTCGCTGCGCGTCGTCGAGAAGCTCGAGATGTACGAGGTGGGCTACGCGCCCCGCTTCTTGCACATCGACGGCGACTGGCGCGACCACCGCGTCTACGCGGTCACCGTCGAAGAGGTCCCGCACGGCATCGCGGCCCGGCTGTCTTCGGGGTAGTCCGGTGCAGTTCGGTCGTCCAGGGGCCCGCGAACGACGAATCTGCACCGGACTACCCCCCGAAGGCACCGCTCCACCACACCAGTCACACAGGTTGCCTTGCGACACACCTATGGACATCCGTCCCATCCTGCGCTAGCCCTCATAACCTCAGACCGTGGACCTCAGCGCACTGATCTTCGTCGCACTCGCCGTTGCGTGGGCCGTCTACCTCGTGCCGAAGGCACTCCGTCATCACGACGAGGTGCAGCGCAGCCGATCGGTCGACCGCTTCTCGCAGACCATGCGCGTGCTCGCGCGGCGTGAGCCCGTCAGCCGCGGGGACGCCCGGCTGGTCGTGAGCCCGGGCCGCTCGGCCTCGGTGCCCGTCGTCGAGACCAAGGGGCCCGCTCCGAAGGTCGCCACCGTCGCCGCGCAGCGGGCGGCCGCCAACGCCGCCGCCCGGCGCCGCCGCAACGTGCTCAGCCTGATCCTGCTCGCCAACGTGGCCGTGGTCGCCCTCTCCGCAGCCGCGGTGACCCCCTGGCCGTACGTCGCGATCCCGGCCGGCCTGCTCGTGGCCTGGCTCGTGGCCTGCCGGCTGATGGTGAAGAAGGAGCGCGCGGCGTTCGTCCCCGCGCCCCGGGCCGCCCCTGTCGTCGAGCACGACGACGACACCTCCACCGGCATCCCGCCCGTCACCGACGACCTGCTCGCCGGTGTCACGGGCGAGGCCGTCACCGCCTCCGCACTCGTCTCCACCGACCCGTCGATGTGGGACATGGTCCCGGTGACGCTCCCGACCTACGTGTCCAAGCCCGCGGCCGTACGCCGCAGCGTGCAGACGATCGACCTCGAGTCGACCGGCGTCTGGAGCTCCGGCCGGTCCGAGATCGACTCCGCCCTGGCCCGCTCCGCCGAGGAGCAGGCGAAGGCCGAGAAGGCTGCCGGCGACGACCAGCGCGCGGTCGGCTCCTAGCCGGCAGCGCCCCGGCCCTCGGCCGCCGCGGCGAGGGCAGCCCGCGCCTGGCCGCCGTGCCCGGCGAGCAGCCGGTCGGCCGCGCTGGCGTCGACGCCGCCGAGCAGCGTGACGAGTGCGGTCTTGGTGCGCCACCCGGCGTCCGCGAGCGCGGCGGTGGCCACGTCGTCGGTGACCCCGGTCGCCTCCCGCAGGATCCGTCGCGCCCGGCGCCGGAGCTTGCTGTTGGAGGCGACGACGTCGACCATCCAGGCGCCGTAGGTGTGCCCGGCGCCGACCATCGCCCCCGTCGAGATCACGTTGAGGGCGACCTTCTGCGCCGAGCCGGCCTTCAGCCGGGTCGAGCCGCCGAGGACCTCGGCGCCGGTCAGCAGCTCGACGGCGACATCCGAGGCGGTCGCCGCCTCGCTCGCGGGGTTGTTGACGATGGCGACGGTCGCGGCGCCGCAGGCCCGCGCGTGCGCCAGCGCCGAGAGCACGTACGGCGTCCGGCCCGACGCGGTGATGCCGACGACCACGTCCCGGGCCTCGACGCCGAGGGCGGCCAGGTCGTCGTGGCCGGCCGTGGCGTCGTCCTCCGCGCCCTCCACGGCGGTGCTGGCCGCCGCGTCGCCACCGGCGCACAGCGCGACGACCCGGTCGGGGGCCACCCCGAACGTCGGCGGGCACTCGGCGGCGTCGGTGGCGGCCAGTCGTCCGGGCGTGCCGGCGCCGACGTAGATGATCCGGCCACCCGCGCCGAGCGCACGGGTGGCGAGCCCGACCGCGCTGGAGAGCGCCGGGCGGGCGGCCGCGAGGGCTGCCGGGACCGTGGCCTCGGCAGCCAGCAGCAGCCCGACCAGCTCGTCGGGGTCGCGGGTGTCGAGGTCGGCCAGGTCGGCGCGCACCTGCTCGGTGGCGAGCTGGTCGACGTCGACGGCGAGCGCCACATTGACGGCGCTGGCGCCGCCGACGTCGCGTACGACGGCCGGCTCGTGAGGCAGGTCGGTGCGGGTGGCCAGCAGCAGCGCGCCGTCGAGCGCGCTGCCGGCTGCGGCGACCGCGCTCACCGACTCGGGCCACGTAGGGCTCAGCAGGTCGGCGAGGCCGCCGAGGACGGCCAGCGACGGCACGCCCGCGGCTGCCACCGCAGCCAGCGCGAGGTCTTGCCAGCAGCCGGCGGCCCGGCCGAGGACGTCGCGGGCGGTGGCGTCACCGGACTCGGCCGCCGCGATCACGTCGGGCACGAAGGCCGCGGTCTCGCGGGCCGTGGTGCCGCCGGCCGCCAGCGTCGCGGGCAGGGCCGCCAGGTCGCCGTACCGGCGCTCGGCGGCCGTGGTCAGGACGGTCGCCGGGCCACGGGCCTCGCGGGCGCGGAGCACGGCGCGCAGGGCCTCCCGGCCGATCCAGGACCCGCCCCCGTCGTCTCCGAGCCAGGGACCCCAACCGTCGAGCTGCGTCCGCACGCCCGACGCCGTGATGGCGAGCGCGACCGTGCCGGTGCCGACAGCGAGGACGCTGCCGGGGCCACCTGCCAGCGCACCGGCGTGGGCGGCGTCCGCGTCGGAGGTCACCGCGACCCGCGCGCCCGGATAGCGGTGGGTGAGCTCGGTGGCCAGGCGGCGGGCCGCGGTGGGCGCGGCCGCGGCGCCGGCCGCCGCGACGCACAGGACCCGGGGTACGCCGATCCGCGGCAGCACCGCGCTGATCGCGGACATCGCCGACTCGACACCGCGGGGCTCGGCCAGCCCGGGCGCCCCGGCCCCCTCGACGGGTGCGCCGTCGGCGGCACGGGCCCGGCAGCGGGTCTTGCCCAGGTCGACTCCGACGATCATCGGTGGTCCTCCAGTCCCAGTGCTCGCTGGACGGCGACGGCGGCCGCGCGCCCACCGCCGTGCGTGACCAGCATCCGGGCCGGGGTCGGCCCGTCGGCGTCGGCGAGGCCAAGGTGCACGACGACGGCGTCCGGCCGGACGGTCAGCACCGACGCGACGACCCGGCGGCTCACCGGGCCTGAGCGGCCCTCGACGACGATGACGACCTGAGGCGCCGCACCCGCGAGGGCGGCGGCGTCGTCGGCGTCGGCGACGGGGACCGTCGGCACCAGACCGCTCAGGGCCGAGGCTCGGCGGCCGGCGGCGTACGACGTCTCGGGCGGGGCCAGCAGGACCAACGCGTCGGAGCCGACCCGGACGGAGCCGGTGACGCTGAGCGCGCGCGTCGCGGCGTCGCTGCCGACCGCCAGGGCGGCGTGGTCGTCGAGCGGCGCCACCGCCGGGGGCAGGGCCAGCGCGGCGACGCGGGCGGCGGCCTCCTCGAGACGAGCGCCCGGCACGCCGGCCGCCACCGCAGCGACGACCTCCTCCGCGGCCTCGGCGTCGGCGTACGCGTCGGGGAAGGCGGGGTTGCCGACGCAGAGCAGGTCGACGCCGGCGGCGAGTGCCTGCACCGCGCCCTGCGCCCGGCCCACCCGGTCGGCGATGGCTCGCATGTCGAGGGCGTCGCTGACCACGACCCCGGTGAAGGCGAGCTCGTCGCGCAGCAGCCGCAGCACCGGAGCGCTCATGGTGGCTGGCTGGGCGTCGAGGCTGCGGACCACCACGTGCGCGGTCATGACGCAGTCGACCCCGGCGGCCACCGCAGCGGCGAACGGCGCCAGGTCGCGGGCCCGGTAGGTGGCCTCGTCGACGTCGAGCTCGGGCAGGGTGACGTGCGAGTCGGTGCGGGTGGCGCCGTGCCCCGGGAAGTGCTTGGCGCAGGCGGCGACCCCGCCGGCGTGCAGCCCGCGCACGAACGCCATCGCGTGCCGCCCGACCAGCACCGGGTCGGCGCCGAACGACCGCTCGCCGATCACCGGGTTGTCGGGCTCGGAGTGCACATCGACGACCGGTCCGAGCACCACGTCGACGCCGAGGGACCGCGCCCGGGCGGCGATGCCTCGGGCGACCTCCTGGGTGGTCGTGAGGTCGTCGAGGGCGCCCAGGGCGGCGTGCCCCGGCCACGGCGAGCCCGCGTCGGCGTCCAGGCGGGTGACGGTCCCGCCCTCCTCGTCGGCGGTGACGAGCACGCCGGGTCGTACGCCGTGCAGAGCGGCGGTCAGGTCGCGCACCTGGTCGGGGTGCTCGATGTTCTGCCCGAACAGGCAGACGCCCGCGAGCCCCTCGTCGAGCATCCGGAGCAGCCAGTCCGGTGCCGTCGTGCCGACGAAGCCGGGGAGCACGACGGCGGAGGCCAGGCGGCGCAGCGTCGGGTCGGCGCCCACTAGCCCTTCACCGCCCCGGCCACGAGTCCCTCGCTGAGGCGGCGCTGCACGAGCACGAAGAACACCATCACCGGAACGGTGATCAGCGTCGAGCCGGCCATCACCGAGCCCCAGTCGGTGCCGTACTGGGTGAAGAACTGGCGCAGGCCGGCCGCGGCGGTGAACTTCGCGTCGTCGTCGAAGAAGGTGATCGCGAACACGAACTCGTTCCAGGCGGTGATGAACGAGAACACGCTCGTGGCGACCAGGCCGGGGGCCACCAGCGGGAACAGGACCGACCAGAACATCCTCGGCCAGGACGCCCCGTCGAGGTACGCCGCCTCCTCGAGCTCCTTGGGGATCGCGGCCACGAAGCCGCGCAGCATCCAGATCGCGAAGGGCAGCGAGAAGGCGACGTAGATGACGGTCAGCGCGATCAGGCTGTTGAGCACGGCGAGCGAGCTCGCCTGGATGAACAGCGGGATCACCAGGGCCTCGAGCGGAACCATCTGGATGACCAGGATCATGACGAGCACGGCGGTGCGGAACCTGAACCGGAACCGCGCCACCCCGACCGCCGCGAGCAGGGCCAGCAGCCCGCTGACCACGACGGTGCCGAGGCCGACGAGCAACGAGTTCAGCAGGTACTGGCCGAAGCCTCCCTCGCCCAGCACGAACGCGAAGTTCGAGAGCGACAGGTGGGTCGGCAGCAGGGCGCGCGAGCCGTCGTTGGCGCGGCTGTCGAACGCGGTGGTCACCATCATCAGCGCCGGGAAGATGCTGAACGCGAGCACGACCACGAAGCCGATGCCGGTCAGGACCCGGCCGCGCAGCGGGCGGTGCGGCTTGGCCGGTCGGGCGGGCGTGGCCGCGACGGGTGCGGTGTGCGTGCTCACAGCTCGTCCTGGCGGAACAGGGTCCGCAGGTAGACCGTGGTGATCGCGAGCAGCAGCAGGGTGAGCACGACGGCGATCGCGGCGCCGTACCCGTACCTGTTCTGCGAGATGCCCTCGAGGTAGGACCACGTGCCGAGGTTGAGCACCTCGCGGTTGGTGCCGCTGCCGCCGGGCATCAGGTAGATCTGCGTGAACACCTTGAAGTCCCAGATCGTCGACAAGACGACCACGACCGCGAAGATCGGCTTCATCAGCGGGTAGGTGACGTTCCAGAAGCGACGCCAGGCGCCGGCGCCGTCCATCCCGGCCGCCTCCAGCAGCTCACCGGGCACGGTGAGCAGGCCCGCGAAGACGGTGACGGCCACGAACGGGAAGCCGTGGTGGACGACGTTGAGGGTGGCGATCCCGTAGAACGCCAGCCGGTCGGTGAACCAGTTGGTGGTGTCGGGGTCGGCCAGGCCGATGCTCGAGAGCAGGCGCATCACCACGCCGTCGCTGGTGTCGAAGACGTAGACCCACACGTACGTGCCGCTGACCGCCGGCATCGCCCACGCCATCATGATCGCGGTCGTGAGGATGCCGCGGCCCCATGCGCCGAGCCGCAGCAGGAGCAGCGCGACGAGCGTGCCCACGACCACGGTGAGGACGACGCACACCACGGCGAACACCACGGTGTTGGGCAGGGCAGTGCGCCACAGCAGCGGGTCGGTGAGGATCTCGCGGACGTTGTCGAGCCCGCTCCAGTAGAAGCCGCCCTGCCGCAGCTCGCGCAGGCCGAAGTCCTGGAAGGCGAGGGTGACCACCCAGAGCAGCGGGTAGACGAGCAGGGCCGCCAGCACCAGCAGAGCCGGTGCCTGCAGCAGCCACGGCAGCCAGCCGGGGGTCAGCCTCCCGCCCGTGCCTCCCCGAGCGGGGGCGCGGACGGGCCGCTGACCTGGCTGGTGGTCGGGCCGCTGGCGGGCGGCCTGCTGCGTCGTCGACAACGGACTCAGTCGCCCCGTTCGAAGATGGCGTCCATCTCGTCGGCTGCGGCGGACGAGGCGTCGGCCACCGAGGCCTTCTTGGACAAGATCGCCTGGAGCATCGCCGAGACCGTCTTCTTGCCCTGCACCTGGCCGAACAGCGGGGTCACGGGCACGCTCTTGCCGGCCTCGGAGACCTGCTGGGCGAACGGCGTGACCAGTGGGTCGCCCTGGGCCTGCATGTCCTCGAGCAGCGCGTTGGTGCCCGGGAAGTAGCCGGTCTGGTCGCCCCACTTCTGCGCGAGGTCGCCGGTGCTCATCATGCGCACCAGGGCGAAGGCCAGGTCGGCGTTCTCGGTGGTGTTGAAGATGTCGAGGTGCGAACCGCCGAGGAAGGAGGGCGACAGGCCGCCGTCGGGGCCGGGGATCGCGAAGGCGCCGATCTTGCCCTCGAGCTCGGGGTTGGCCTCGACCAGCGCGGCGGGCGTCCAGCTGCCGGCGACCATCATCGCCACGTCCTTGCGGGCGAACGCGTCGGACAGGTCGGCCTCGTCCCAGGTGGTCGCGGCCGGGGTGGAGAACCCGTGCTCGAGCGCCAGGTCGGTGTAGAACTCGATGCCCTCCTGTGCGGCGGGCGAGTCGATGGCGCTGGTCCACGAGTCGCCGTCCTGGGTGGCGATCTCACCGCCGTTGCCCCAGACGAACGGGTAGACGCCGTACTCGCTGCCACCGGCCACCGGGAAGGTCGCCAGGTCGGGGTGGGTGGTCTTGATCTTGTTGCCGACGTCGACGAGCTCGTCCCAGCTGGTGGGCGGCTCGACGCCCGCCTTCTCGAACACGTCGGTGCGGTAGACGATCGAGCGGACGCCGGCGTACCACGGCATGCCGTACAGCTCGCCGTCGACGGTCCCGGCCTCCTGCAGACCGGCGACCAGGTCGCCGTCCAGGCCCGCGTCGGACACGGCGTCGGTGAGGTCGACCAGCGCGCCGGCGTCGGCGAACTCTGGGGTCCAGGTGGTGCCCACCTCGGCCACGTCGGGCGTCGTGCCGCCGGCGATCGACTTGACGAACTTGTCGTGCGCGTCGGCCCAGGGCACGAACTGGACGTCGAGCTCCGCGCCGGTCTCCTCCTCGAAGGCGGCGCTGAGCTCCTCGACGTAGGGCTCGGCGTCGGGGTTGGTGCCCTCCATGATCCAGACGCTCAGGGTCTCGCCCGACCCGTCGACCGTGCCGTCGGCGTTGCTCACCTCGGCCTCGCTGTCGCTGCCGCCTGCGCAGCCGGCGACCAGCAGCGCCAGCGCGGCCGTGCCGGCCGCGATCCTCGCGGTCCTCCGTCGTGTCTTCATGGGACTTCCTCTCACCCGGTTGAGCAGTTGTTGGTCGGCGTGCGTCGAGCTGGTCGGTCCGCCGTCAGGACGGCGGAAAGATGTCGACGACGATCCGGTAGCGGTCGCCGCGATAGAGGGAGCGCACGAACTCGGCCACGCGGCCGTCGCTCACGCGTGAGGTGCGTTCGAAGAGGAACACCGGGTCGCCGGCGGCGATGCCGAGGAGCTCGGCCTCCTCGGCCGGCGCCAGGGCCGGCTCGACCGTCTGGGTGCCGGCCGTCACCGGGGTCTGGTACTGCCCGGCGAGCAGGTCGTAGAACGACGCGCCCTCCAGGTCCGCACCGGTGAGCCCGGGTGCCACGGTGAGGGGGACGTGCAGGTCCTCCAGCGCCATCGGGACGTCGTCGGCGAGCCGGAGCCGGCGCACGTGCAGGACGTCGGTCTGCGGCGGGACGTCGAGGATCGCGGCCAGCATCGCCCCCGCCGGGGCGACCCGGGACGCGACGGTGTGGCTGCCGGGGCGCAGCCCGCGGGAGCGCATCTCCGACGAGAACGACGAGGCGGCGAGCCGCTGCGACACCTTGGCGTCCGGGGCGCCGGCGACGAAGGTCCCCGATCCTGGGCGGCGGACGAGCCGGCCGTCGGTGACCAGCCCGTCGACCGCGCGGCGCAGCGTCATCCGGGCGACCCCGAGCTCCTGGGCGAGGGCCCGTTCGGCCGGCAGGAGGTCACCAGGGTGCAGGTCGGCGAGGCGGGCGTGGAGCTCGGCGCGTACGTGCTCCTGCTTGGAGCCGTCGGAGGTCTGCACGGCGGTCACAGACGTCCTCTGGTGGTGTCGTGTGCGGGCCGGCTCTCCCGGTGGGCACGATCGAGGGCCGTGACGACGTACGTCGTGTCGCCGAGCGGGGCCTGCCGGTCGACCCAGGTCGGCTCGCGGACCACGGCCACCAGGTGGCTGGCATCGGCGAGATCGCACCGGCCGACCCGGTGTCCCGGCACGGCGTAGACGGCGTACGCCTCGGTCGTGCCGGTCCGCGAGGGACGCCAGCGCAGCACGACGTCGGAACCTCGGCGGTCCGCGTCGAGCCGGCGCACCGCGGCGGGCCGGTGGCCCGGCACGCCCTCGGTGACGGGCAGCAGCGCAGGGTGGGCGTAGTGCTCGGCCTGCACGAGGTCCATGTGCCCGAGCCGGTTGGCGCGGACGTCCTTGGCGGAGAAGTAGATGTCGCCGACGACCTCGGGGTGGTCCCGGTTGAAGGTGAGGTGGCGGGTCATCTCCTCGGGGTCGAACCACGCCGGGTCCTGGGTCGAGACCCCCACCTTGTAGGTGGCCTGGCCGACGTAGAGCTGCACGTCGGTGCCGGCGACCTGCTGCGACCACCACGGCACGAGGGCGGCGTAGTCGGCCGGCGCGAAGCCGATGTTCCAGTAGACCTGCGGGGCCACGTAGTCGAGCCACTCCTCGCGCACCCACTTGCGGGTGTCGGCGTAGAGGTCGTCGTAGGTCTCGGCGCCGGCGGTCGTCGCCGAGCCCTCGGGGTCGGTCGCCGCGTTGCGCCAGACCGCGAACGGGCTGACCCCGAACAGCACCCACGGCTTGGCCTGGTGGATGCGGTGGTCGAGACCCTCGATCAGCCGGTCGGTGTTGTCGCGGCGCCAGTCGGCGCGACCCTCCGGGGTGCTCGGGAACTCCCCGCCGTACGCCGCGAACGTCGCGTCGTCGGCGAACTCCTGCCCGGCCACCGGGTAGGGGTAGAAGTAGTCGTCGAAGTGCACGCCGTCGATGTCGTAGCCGCGCACGACCTCGAGGATGACGTCGGTCGTGAGCGCGCGGACCTGGGGGAGGCCCGGGTCGTAGTAGAGCTTGCCGCCGTACTCGACCACCCAGTCGGGGTGCTGCGCCGCCGGGCTGTCGGGGGCGAGCTGGCTGCGGTCGGTGTTCATGGACACGCGGTAGGGGTTGAACCAGGCGTGCAGCTCCAGGTTGCGCGCGTGGGCCTCGCGGACGGCGAACTCCAGCGGGTCGTAGCCCGGGTCCTGGCCGGGGGTGCCGGTCAGGTAGCGCGACCACGGCTCGAGCGCGCTCGGCCAGAACGTGTCAGCCGTCGGGCGGACCTGCAGCACGACCGCGTTGAGCCCGCGGCCGACGGCCTGGTCGTAGAGCGCGACCAGCTCGTCTTGCTGCTGCTCGGGGGTCAGGCCGGGAGCCGAGGGCCAGTCGATGTTGACCACGCTCGCGATCCAGTCGGCGCGCAGCTGGCGCTTGGGCGCCTCGGCGGCGGGCGCGCACTGAGCGTGCCGCTGCCGGACCTCCGGGGCCGGGGTGCCGGTGGAGGGGCCGGCGACGCTGAGGACTCCGGTGACGGACAGGGCCAGGGCGAGGGCAGGAACCGTGAGGCGCACGTGGGATCTCCGAGTTAGACCATTGGACTAGCCCAAACATCCACCGAGAACGGTGTCCCTGTCAACCTCCGGCCGGCCGCCCGGCGCCCGTACCCGTGCCCGTGCCTCCATGTAACGCGGAGTCAGCAGCACTGGGATACCCGCACACAGGTCGCCCAGTACCCATGACTCCGCGTTACATGGGGGTCGGCGGAGGAGTGGGCGGGAAGCGGCACGGTCGCGGCTGCTCGGAAATCCGGGTGAGAGTGTCGGCGAGGCCGCGTAGCGTCCACCCCGATGATCGACACGACCGCAGAGCGTCCGACTCGGAGCGACCCCGACCGCGGTGGCGACAGCACGCGCACCGTCGACTGGCGACGGCTGCGGCAGGTCGCCGTCGGCTGGGCGATGGCGGCGTCGTTCCTGGGCGCCCTCGGCAAGACCCTCGGCACGGTCGTGGTCGGCTCACTGGCCGAGGGGCCTACGCGGACCCTGGTCTGGCTCCTGGCGCTCTGCGTCGTCGGCGGAGCGGTGCTGGACACGGTGGGGCGCACGGTCTGGTCGGCGGTCGTCGACCGGGCCGAGGGCCGGCTGCGCGGCGACCTGCTGGACGCCGCGCTCCACCAGCCGCTGCCCGCGCTGCACGAGCAGGCGGTCGGCGAGGTGCTCGACCGCGTCGACGACGACACCCACGAGGTGGGGGCGCTGCTGCGCCGCCAGGTGTGGGACGCGCTGCGCACCGTCTTCGCCGCGCTGCCGATGTGGGTGGTCGCCGGCCTGACCTGGTGGCCGGCGTGGCTGCTCTTCCCGCTGTTCGGCTACGCGGCGTTCCTCGTGATGAGGCCGTTGCTCCCCGAGGTCAAGCGGCTCACCGTGCTCGAGGAGATGGCGTGGACCGACCACGCCGCGGCGATGGAGGAAGGCGTCAGCGGCCGCGACGACCTGCGCACCAGCCTTGGCCAGGCCCACGTCGTACGCCGCGTCGCTGCGCTGTCGGGAGAGGTCCACCGTCGGTTCGCGGAGGTGCTGCGGGTGCAGACCCGGATCACGCTGCGCACCGGTGGGCTGCTGCACGCCATGCTCGCCGGGATCGCCCTGGGCGGGGTCGCGCTGACGGTCGACGGCGGCCTGTCCGTCGGCCAGCTGGTGACGCTGTTCTTGGTGACCAGCACCTTCGTCGGCCAGGTCGACCAGATGGCCCGCCACCTTCCCGACCTCCAGGCCGGCCTGGGTGCGGTCGTGCGATTGCGTCAGCTCGTCGAGTCCGAGCCCGAGCCCGTCGGCGGGCTGCCGGTCCCCGACTGCTCCCTCGACGTCGAGCTCCGCGACCTCCGCTTCTCCTACCAGGAGGGGTCCTTCGCGCTCAGTGACGTCGACCTGCACGTACCGGCCGGGCAGACGATCGCCCTCGTCGGCCGCACCGGCTCCGGCAAGTCGACCTTGGCCTCCCTGGTGTCACGGGCGGTCGACCCCCCGCCGGGCACGCTGTTCATCGGTGGTGTCGACGTGCTCGACCTCGACCTCCAGCTCCTGCGCGCGGCGGTGGGTGTGGTCACCCAGCGCACGGAGATCCTCGCCGGCACCCTCGCCGACAACATCGCCCTGTTCACCGACGCGCCCCGCGGACGGGTCGAGGACGCGGTCGCGGAGCTCGGTCTGGAGGCCTGGGTCTCCGGGCTGCCCGACGGCATCGACACGCTGCTCGGCCCCGGCGGCACCACCCTGTCGGCCGGCGAGGAGCAGCTCGTCGCGTTCGCGCGGCTGCTGGTGCGCGACGTCCAGGTCGTCGTCCTCGACGAGGCCACCGCGCGGATGGACCCGCTCACCGAGTCGCTGGTGGTCCGCGCCGCCGACCGCCTCCTGCGCGGGCGTACCGGGCTGCTCGTCGCCCACCGTCTCTCCACCACCGCCCGCGCCGACCTCGTGGCGGTGCTGGAGGCCGGTCGCGTCGTCCAGGTCGGGGCCCGCGACGTGCTCAGCAGCAGCGCCGGGCCGTTCCGGCGGCTGCTCGAGGCGAGCCGCGGTGACGAGATCGACGTGCCGGCCGCTGCGCCCCTCGATGAGGAGGGCCCCGCCGAGGAGCCGTCCCGCGCGGTCGGGGGTGCCCGGCGTACCGGCATGCCTCCGGAGGTCCCCGACGTCGGGACCGGTCCCAGCCTGGCGCGCGGCATCACCCACGCGTTGCTCGTCCGCCCGTGGTGGGGCGCGTTCGCGGCGTTCCTGTTCCTGCTGGCCGCGCTGGTCGGCGCGTTCGGCGCGGTGACCGGGTTCTTGTGGGGGACCCTCGTGCAGGACCTGCAGCAGGGCCGCGGCGACCAGGCGTCGACGTGGTGGCTGGCGGCCGGCGTTGTGCTCTCGATCATGGCGGCGCCTCTCCTGCTGACCGCCGCGATCCGGCGCTACCCCAAGTGGTGGATCGAGGTGATGCTCCGGGTCCGGATGTCGATGCTGATCGGCCAGACCGAGCAGCGCCGGCTGGCGCGCACGCCGCCCGGCGAGGTGGTGGCCCGGTCGATGGATGCCGACCGCTACGCCCGGTACGCCGACCGCTGGGTCGACTTCATCAACGGGCTGGCGATCGTGGTGGCCACCTCCGTCGCCGGCGGCAGCCTGCTGGCCGGTGGCGTGCTGCTGGCGGTGATGGTCGGGTCCGCCACCGCCTCCTCGGTCGGGCGGCCCATCGCCGGGCGCTCGGCGGCCGAGTCGTCGGCTGCCCGGGCCCGCTTCGGTCGCTCGCTCGTCTCGGTCCTCGAGTCGGCCCGCACCGTCAAGCTGGCCGCGGCGACCCCGTCGGTGCACGCCCATCTTCGCCGCGTCGACCAGGGCCGCGTCGACGCCGCCGTCTTCGAGCACCGGGTCCAGGCGGTGCTCGACGGCGTCCCCGTCGTGATGGTGCAGACCGGCGTGGTGGCCGCCTGGGCGACGTACTTCCTCGGCGGCTGGGACCTCGCCACCGCCATCCTCGTCTCGGGCGCCGTCAACGGGTTCGACTGGTTCGGCCGGGTGGCCGGGTCGGTCGTGACCGAGGCGCCGGGGGTGCGCGCCTGGCAGCAGGCCTCCAGCCGCCTGGCCGGCGGCGTCGACCTGGTGTCCCTGCGTCCCGGCGTCGACCTGGTGGCGGGTGCCGCCCCGGCGCCCGCCGAGGCGGACCGCACCCCGCTGGTCGAGCTCAGCCTCCGCGGCGTCGCGGCCGTGCACGACGACGGCACCCGGGGCGTCGTGGGCGTCGACCTCGACGTGCGGGCCGGCGAGCTGGTGCTGCTGCTCGGACAGGTCGGGTCGGGCAAGTCCAGCCTGCTGTCGTCGCTCGCGGGTCTCGTCGAGCACACCGGGTCCATCCGCTGGAACGGCGTCGAGATCGACGACGCCGAGACGTTCCTGCGCCCGGGCCAGGTAGCGCACGTGGCCCAGGTGCCGCGGGTGCTGTCCGGCTCGTTCGCCGACAACGTGCTGCTCGGACACGACCGCGCCTTCCACTGTGCGGTGGTCGACGCCCGGCTCGAGCGGGACCTGGCCGACGCAGGCGGCCCCGACGCCGTCGTCGGGCACCGCGGCGTACGCCTCTCCGGCGGCCAGGTGCAGCGCCTCGCCCTGGCTCGGGCGCTGGCCGCCGAGACCGAGCTCCTGCTGGCCGACGACGTCTCCAGCGCGCTCGACGCGACCACCGAGGTCGAGCTGTGGGTCGCCCTGCGCGAGCGCGGCACCGCGGTGATCGGGGCGACGAGCAAGCGGGCCGCCCTCGAGCAGGCCGACCGGGTCGTCGTGCTGGCCGACGGCGAGGTCGCCGCCGTCGGTCCCTGGCACACGCTGGCGGCGGAGTGGGGCCACCTCGCCGGCTGAGCTGGTGCTGGGCAGCCCGTCCGACCCGCTGGCCCCATCCAGCGCGGAGTTGCTACTACTGGGACACCCGCAGACAGGGCGCCCAGTGGTCATGACTCCGCGTTACATGGAGGTCCGGGGACTCCGGGCTGCGCGGCTGACGTGAACGATGGTGGAGCTGAGGGGATTCGAACCCCTGACCTTCTCATTGC
>CAWEBT010000012.1:0-80087 GCA_963807335.1 uncultured Actinomycetota bacterium | reverse complement strand
ACGAAGATCGCCGTGCCCGGCGTGAGCAGCCCGCGCATCCGCGACCAGCCGCCCCAGACCCGGTCGTGCTCGGCCGGCCACTCGGGCTCCAGCAGCCGCTGCAGGACGAAGCCCCGCTGGGCCAGGAGGGCGACCCAGTCGCCGATGGTGCGGTGGTGCTCGACGTACGACACGACTCCCGAGGCGTCGTCGACCTCGACGTAGGGCGTGCGGTCCCAGTAGGACTGGGACGCGGTGAGCCCCGGCTGGCCGGGGTCGTCGGGGAACATCCAGCGGGTCGGGTGCGTGATCGAGAACGCGAAGCGGCCGCCCGGGCGGAGCACGCGCACCGTCTCGTCGAGGGCCACCTCGATCTCGCTGACGAACTGCAGCGCTCCGAACGAGCAGAACACCACGTCGAAGGCGGCATCGGCGAACGGCAGAGCGGTGGCGGTGCCGAGCACCGAGGGCACCGCTATTCCGGTCTCCGCGTCGAGACGCAGGCTGTGCTGGAGCTGCCGGTGGGACAGGTCGAGGCCGACGGCCCGGCCGCCCTGGCTGCGGACCCAGCGTGAGCACTGCCCGGCGCCGCTGCCGACCTCGAGCACGTCGCGGTCGCGGAGCTCGCCCAGCGCGCCGGCCTCGGACTCGGTGAACCCCTCCGGGCCCCACACGAACCCGACGTCGCCGAGGAAGCTGCCGTGGGTGGCCTGGTACTCGTCGGCGTAGCGGTCCCAGTCGGGGCCGTTGGCGCGGCGCGACTCCGTCTCGGTGACCGAACGTCGTTCGACGCGCACGGACTGGGGGAGATGGTCCTGCACAGGTCGAGGCTAGTCCCCGTCTCCCTGCCGGCCGTGGCAGCATGACCCCGCGTGAGCGAAGTCGTGTCCGAGCTGACCCCACTGCCCGGCGGCTGGTCGGGCGAGACGTTCCTCGCCGAGGCCGGCGGCGAGCGCTCGGTGGTGCGCATCTACGCCCGCCCCGGCGACCGCGGCGAGTACGCCGCCGAGATCGACGCCGCCCTGCTGCGGCTGGTGCGTGGACTGGTGCCGGTGGCGCCCGTCCTCGAGGTACGCCGCGCCGTACCGGGGGCCGACGTGCCGGCGATGCTGGTGACCGGGTTCGTCGAGGGGGAGCGCGGCGACCTGCTGCTCCCGTCACTCGATCCTGGGGGCCTGGCCGACCTCGGTCGCGACGTCGGCAGGTTGGTGGCCACGCTGGCCGGGATGCCCACCCTCCAGGGCGGCACCTTCCGGGACGGCACGCTGGCCGTCGAGCCGTTCCGGCTCGACCTGTCGGAGTGGGTCGACCGGCACGCCGGGTCCTTCACGCACTGGAGCGAGTCCGAGCGGTCCGGGCTGGCGGAGGTCGCCGACACCGCGCAGGACCTGCTGGACACGGTCGGCCGCACCTGCCTGGTGCACAGCGACTTCAACCCGAAGAACCTCATCGTCGACCGGGGGACGCTGACCGTCTCGGCCCTCCTCGACTGGGAGTTCGCCCACAGCGGGCACCCGTACACCGATCTCGGCAACGTGCTTCGCTTCGACCGGCACCCGGCCTGGGTCGAGGCGGTCGTCACGGCGTACGTCGACCGGTTGGGCGGTGACCCGGCCGAGGCCACCGACCTGGCCCGCTCGGCCGACCTGTGGGCGCTGGTGGGCCTCGCCGGCCGGCGCGGCGCCAACCCGGTCGCCGACCGCGCGCACGACCTGTTGCGGGCCATCGCCGGCGCACGGGACGTCCACGTCACCACCTGACGGGCACGATGGCACGCATGAGCTACGTCGACGACCTGCGCGGCCGGATGGGACACGCCCTCTTCCTGCGGGTCGCCGGCCCGGACGGGCCCAAGCACCGCGAGCGGATCCACGGCACCCCGGGTCCACGCTGGTTCGAGGCCGGCAGCCCCATCACCGAGGTCCACGCCGATGCGTCGATGTTCGTGGGCGGGCTGCGGGCGGTGCTCCTCCAGACCCTGCACCCGGCGGCGATGCAGGCGGTTGCCGACCACTCCGGCTACCGCGGCGACATGTGGGGCCGGCTGGCTCGCACCAGCACGTTCCTGGCGACCACCACCTTCGGCACCGCAGAGGACGCCCAGCGCGCCGTCGACATCGTCTCGGCCATCCACCGCCGGGTCACCGGCGAGCTGCCCGACGGGACGCCGTACGCCGCGTCCGACCCGCACCTGCTGATGTGGGTGCACGTCGCCGAGGTCGAGAGCTTCCTGCTGGCGCACTCGACCTACGGGCGCCGGCCGCTCGACCAGGCAGGTCGCGACGAGTACGTCGCCCAGCAGGGCGAGGTGGCCCGCCGGCTCGGCGTCCTCTCGCCGCCGACCACGCAGGCCGAGCTGGCCGAGGTGATGCGGTCCTTCCGGCCCGAGCTCAGCGCGACGCCGGCCGCTCGCGAGGCCGTCGGCCACGTGCTCTGGAAGCCGCCCCTGCCGCTGGTCGCCCGGGCGCCGTACGCCGCCCTCGCGACCGCCGCGGTCGGCCTGCTGCCCCGCTGGTCACGACGCCCCCTGGGCCTGCCGTCGCCGCTCCCGATCGCCGACCAGCTCGTCTCCCGGGCGCTCGGCGCCGCCTCGACCGGGGCGATCCGGTGGGCCATGCACCCGGCGCCCGCCGTTGCGGTGACCTGAGCGTGGGGCTCGGTTGGACTCTCCAGCGCGCCCGCGCGTAGACTCGTGAGGCGCTTGAAGTCCGCCTGGGTCCCACAGGAGTGGACACTCGCTCGCTATCTCAACTCCACGGTAGTGAAACGGGGCTTCCTGCGTGCCCGGACGACTTTCTGACCACCCAAGGAATCACTTCCCTTATGACGAGCACCATCTCGATTCTTCCCGATTACGACGCGCCTCAGATCGCGATCAACGACATCGGTTCCGAAGAGGACTTCCTCGCGGCCATTGACGCGACCATCAAGTACTTCAACGACGGCGACATCGTCGAGGGCACCATCGTCAAGGTCGACCGTGACGAGGTCCTCCTCGACATCGGTTACAAGACCGAAGGCGTCATCCCCTCCCGCGAGCTCTCGATCAAGCACGACGTCGACCCCTCAGAGGTCGTTTCCGTGGGCGACAAGGTCGAGGCCCTCGTTCTCCAGAAGGAGGACAAGGAAGGCCGGCTGATCCTGTCCAAGAAGCGCGCCCAGTACGAGCGCGCCTGGGGCACCATCGAGCAGGTCAAGGAAGAAGACGGCGTCGTCGAGGGCACGGTCATCGAGGTCGTCAAGGGCGGCCTCATCCTCGACATCGGCCTGCGCGGCTTCCTGCCCGCGTCGCTGGTCGAGATGCGTCGGGTCCGCGACCTGCAGCCGTACGTCGGCCAGGTCCTCGAGGCCAAGATCATCGAGCTCGACAAGAACCGCAACAACGTGGTCCTGTCGCGCCGTGCCTGGCTCGAGCAGACCCAGTCGGAGGTTCGCCACGGCTTCCTGACCCAGCTCCAGAAGGGTCAGATCCGCAAGGGTGTCGTCTCCTCCATCGTCAACTTCGGTGCCTTCGTGGACCTCGGTGGCGTCGACGGCCTGGTGCACGTCTCCGAGCTGTCCTGGAAGCACATCGACCACCCGTCCGAGGTCGTCACCGTCGGTGACGAGGTCACCGTCGAGGTCCTCGACGTCGACATGGACCGCGAGCGTGTGTCCCTGTCGCTCAAGGCGACGCAGGAAGACCCGTGGCAGCACTTCGCCCGGACCCACCAGATCGGCCAGATCGTCCCGGGCAAGGTCACCAAGCTGGTGCCGTTCGGTTCGTTCGTCCGTGTCGAGGAGGGCATCGAGGGCCTGGTGCACATCTCCGAGCTCGCCGAGCGTCACGTCGAGATCCCCGAGCAGGTCGTCCAGGTCAACGACGACGTCATGGTCAAGATCATCGACATCGACCTCGAGCGTCGCCGGATCTCGCTGTCGCTGAAGCAGGCCAACGAGACGGCTGCCGCGTCCGAGGTCGAGGAGTTCGACCCCACGCTCTACGGCATGGCGGCGACCTACGACGACCAGGGCAACTACATCTACCCCGAGGGCTTCGACCCCGAGACCGGCGAGTGGCTCGAGGGCTTCGACGACCAGCGTGGGGTCTGGGAAGAGCAGTACGCCAAGGCGCACACCCGCTGGGAGGCGCACGTCAAGCAGCAGGCCGAGGCCAAGGTGGCCGCGGTCGAGGCCAGCGAGGCGACGTCCTACAGCTCGGGTGGCGACGAGACCACCTCCGAGGACGACGGCAGCAGCAGCGCCGTCGAGACCAGCGGTTCGCTGGCCTCCGACGAGGCTCTCCAGGCTCTCCGCGAGAAGCTCACCGGCGGATCCAACTGACCCGCTGAAAAGCAGCTGAACGGCCCACCAGCCCTGCTGGTGGGCCGTTCGCCATTTCCGGGCGGCCCGGCGGACTGACGTTGCGCGCCGTGGTCGGCTCTCAGGTCAACCGGAACAAGTAGGCGAAGGCGCTCCGGGTGTAGGCGATTCCCCGACCCGTGCGGCGGATGAGGTCGGGGTCGGCGGCTGCCGGCTTCTTCGGCACGAGGTAGGTGTCGAGCGCCTCGCGGTCCAGTCGGTAGTCGTCGCCACGATGGAGTACGGCGGCCACCAGCCCGAGGCGCGGGTCGAGCGCGGCGAGGCTCGCGTCGCCGTGACTGGTGTTGGCGAGGAACAGCCCGCCCGGGCTCAGGTGCTGCTGGCAGTGGTCCCAGACGGGGCCGGCGTACAGCGAGATGAGCAGGTCGAACCCGGCAGCCGGGAGGGGGAGATCGGTCGTGTAGTCGGCGTGCAGGAACGTCACGTCGACCCCGGCGCCGGGCCGGGTCCGGCCCTCGAGCTCGGCGGCGACGCGTTCCTGGTTGGCGAAGAAGCGCGCGGCCCGTCGGTCGGTGTCGACGTAGGTGACCGACTCGATCGCCGTCGAGGGGGAGAGGTCGAGGTAGCTGCCCGGGTAGAGGGCTCGCGTGGGCGCCCAGTCGCCGGCGATGGCGGCGAACAGCCCGGACCTGTCCCCGATGGACTCCCGGTAGGTCGCCCACGAGGGTCCCGTCGGTCCACCGGGACGCTGGGCGGGGGGACTCATCCGAGAAGCCTATGACCTGTGGGCGGACCGTTGACGGGACGCGATCCAAAGGCTCGGCCCGCACCACCCCGGGTGGGTGGTCCGCCCCTCACAGGCGTGCTGTGTCGAGACCGTGGGATGCCGGTGGCTGCTGCTGCCGGTCACGTTCTCCGACCCGTGCTGGGGGTGGCTCTCGATGACGGTGTGGCAGACGCCGACGCGTCCGTTGGTGTCCGGGCTCGCGGGTCTGCACGCGGGGGTGGACGGGGTGGCGTTCGTGTCCTTGCGCACGCTGGCCGACGGCGAGGTCGCCGCCGCCTCGACCGCGGTGTGGTGGGCGGTGACCACCGGGCAGACCCGGGCGGGGGCACGGCGGGCGATGGCCCCTTGCCCTGGACTCGGACCGGCACGCCCGGGTGCGGCAGGCCGAGGCCGAGATCGTGCCCGCCGTTCTCGCTGGTGACTCCAAGGTCCTCGACCTCGGCCGGGCCCGTCGCCTGCACGACAGGTCCCAGCGCCTCGCGATGGCCCTGCGCGCCGGCGGCTGCACCGCCGAGGGCTGCGACCTGCCGGCCGGCCTGTGCCTCGCCCAACACGACGTCCCGTGGTCCCGTGGCGGGCCGACCAGCCTCGACAACGGGCGCCTGCCCTGCCACCGACACCACCGACTTGCCCACGACCAGCGCTACACCGCCACCCGAGCCCGACCGGCAAGGTCACCTTCCACCGGCGAGAGTGAGGCGCCGGATCGACGTAGGGTTCGCCCGTGAGCCGAGTGGTCTTCATGTGCGGTCCCTCCGGGTCGGGGAAGTCGACCTACGCCAGGCGGCTGGTGGCCGAGGGCCTGGTTCGGCTGTCGTTCGACACCGAGATGTGGCGTCGCGGGCTCACGGAGGTGCCGCTCCCGGCGGGGACCCGCGCCGAGATCGAGGCTGGTCTGCGCGCCCGGCTGCTGGAGCTCGTGGCCGAGGGGTGCGACGTCGTCCTCGACTTCTCGTTCTGGTCGCGCCGGATGCGCGACGACTACCGGCGGCTGCTCGAACCAGCCGGTGTGGTCCCCGAGACGATCTACCTCGCCACCGACCGCGAGACCGTCCTGGAGCGGGTTCGGGCCAGGCGCGGCAGCCATGCCGACGACTACGTCCTGCCCGACGAGCTCGCGGCCGCGTACTTCGACCAGTTCGAGCCGCCGACGGCCGACGAAGGTCCGCTCAGGACGATCCGCCAGCGCTGAGGTCGGCACGCCGGACCTTGCCGGTCGCCGTACGCGGCAGGTCGCCGACGAAGAAGTAGTCCTTCGGACGCTTGGGTGGCGCCAGCCGGGCGCGGGCGAACGCCTGGAGCTCGTCGGCGTCGACGTCGCCGACCACGGCGGCGCACACGCGCTGACCCCAGCTGTCGTCGGGCACGCCGTACACCGCGACGTCGTCGACGCCAGGGTGCTCACGCAGTGCGTTCTCGACCTCGACCGGGTACACGTTCACCCCACCGGTGATGATCAGGTCCTCGCGGCGACCGTCGAGCCACAGGTAGCCCTCGTCGTCGAGCCGCCCGAGGTCACCCACGGTGAACGCCGGCCCGTCCGGGGTGTCGCGCCAGGCGGCCGCGGTCTTCTCCGGGTCACCGCGATAGCTGAACCGGGCGTTCGCGGGCACGACGCACCACACGTGGCCCTCGTCGTCGATCAGCAGCCTGCGGCCCGGGCGGGCGCGGCCGACGGTGCCGGGTCGCTCGAGCCACTCCTCGGAGTGGCAGGCGGTGAACTGGCCCTCCGTGGAGCCGTAGAACTCCCAGGTGCTGCCGTCGGGGAAGAGCTCGACGAGCCGCCGCTTGATGGACGGCGGGCAGGGCGCGCCGGCGTGCGCGACCAGCCGGAAGGACGAGAGGTCTGGCACGCCCACGACGTCCCAGTGCGCGAAGAGCCGCTGCAGGTGCGCCGGCACGCAGAACAGCGTGGTCGGCCGCTCGGTGACGATCACCTCGGTGACCCGGGCCGCGTCGAAGGCGCCGGGGACGACGAGCCGGCCACCGGCGAGCACCGTCCCCATCGCGAAGCGCAGCGGGGCGGAGTGGTGCAGCGGACTGACGACCAGGTTGACGTCGGTCGCGGCGAACCCCCAGAGCTCGCGCTCCTCGGCCAGCAGCGTCTCGGCCTCGGCAACGGTGAGCGTGCCGGAGTCCACGGGCTTCGGGCGACCGGTGGTGCCGCTGGTGACGTGCATCGGCCGGCCCAGCGGGAGCCCGAGCCGGTAGCGGCCAGGCGTGCGCTCGAGCAGCGCGGCCAACAGGTCGGGGGAGTCGACGACCAGACGCGGCTCGACGTCGGCCAGGATCACGGCCAGCTCGCGCTCGGTCAGCCGAGGGTCGAGCGGGACCGGGAAGATGCCCTCGGCGAGGAGGCCGATCACCAGGTCGACGTACGCCGCGGAGCCGGGCTGCAGCAGGAGCACCCGGTCGCCGGGGTGCAGGTCGACGTCCGCGCTCACGACGGGGATCCTGCCACGCAGGCTGCGTGCTAGCGTCCCGGCGCATGCCCGCCGAGACCGAACCACCGCTGGGCTGGCAGCCGTACACGTTCTCGATCGTCGGCGTGCAGAAGGCCGGCACCTCCACGCTGTCGTCCCTGCTCGACGCCCACGTCAACATCGCCCGGGCGCCCCGCAAGGAGCTGCGCTACTTCGACGACGACTCCGTCGACTGGGAGCACACCGACCACGCGTCGTACGCCGTGCCGCGGCGACGCCGGGCGCACCACCACATGGGGGACGCGAGCCCGCGCTACCTGGTGTGGCCGCACGCCCTGGAGCGCATGCACGCCTACAACCCGCGGATGCGGCTGATCGCGCTGTTCCGCGACCCGATCGACCGGGTGTTCTCGCACTGGGTGATGACGCGCTCCCGCGAGGGCGACGCGGCTCCGGACTGGCCGGAGTTCATCGCCTGGCGGCCAGAGAGCCTCCCGACCGAGATCCCCGACGAGCTGGGCGGCCCCGAGGCGCGCCGACGGTTCCGGCGGGCCAACGGGGTGGTGCGCGGCTACTACGGCAGCCAGCTGCGGCGCGGGTTCGAGGTCTTCGACCGTGAGCAGTGGCTGCTGATGGACTTCACGTCGTTCCTCGCCGATCACGAGCGGCACCTGGACGCGGCGACCGACCACCTCGGCGTGCGCCGGTTCAGCGAGCGCCCACCCCTCAAGCACCTGATGGCCGGCACGGAGGCGGTGACCGGCACCGCCCCCACGGGCGACGACCTGATGACGCTCGCGGCCTCGCTCCGCGGGGAGGTCGAGGACTACGCCCGGCTCTCCGGGCTCGACGTCGGCCACTGGACCACGACGCGACTGCTCGCCGGGACGCTCGACGCCGACGAGCAGGCGCGGAAGTACGCCGTCAAGGCCGGCCTCACGCCACGCTGAGGGCGGCGCAGGGTGACGCAGGACAGGGGACGGCTGCTGGCCGACGTACCCTCGACCGGATCCTGCACACCGTCGAGAAGGAGCACCGCATGAGCATCCGCGTGGGACTCACCGGAGGCGTGGCCTCCGGCAAGAGCACCGTGTCGACGATGCTGTCGGAGCTCGGCGCGGTGGTGGTCGACGCGGACGTGCTGGCTCGCGAGGTCGTGGCGCCGGGCACCGACGGGCTCGCGGAGATCGTCGCGTCCTTCGGGACCGATGTGCTCGGCGAGGACGGCAGCCTCGACCGGCCCGGCCTGGGTGCCGTGGTGTTCGCCGACGAGGAGAAGCGGCGCACCCTCGAGGCGATCATCCACCCGCGCGTGCGGGCCCGTGGTGCCGAGCTCGAGCAGGCAGCGGGACCGGACGCCATCGTCGTGCACGACATCCCGTTGCTGGTCGAGACCGGGCAGGCGGGGGCGTTCGACGCGGTGATCGTGGTCGACGTGCCCACCGAGGTCCAGGTCGACCGGATGGTGCGCCTGCGCGGCATGTCGGAGGCCGACGCCCGGGCGCGGATCGGCGCCCAGGCGAGCCGCGAGGAGCGCCTCGACGCCGCGACGTACGTCGTGGACAACACCGGGTCCGTCGACGAGCTGAGGGATCGGGTGATTGAGGTCTTCGTGGACCTGCGAGGTAGCGTCCCGGCGTGAGCCTGACGGGACGAATGACGAGACGACGACTGCGAGTGGGCGCCGCAGGCCTCGCCGCCGCGGCCGCGCTCACCGCGTGCTCCGGGTCGCCGACGCAGGAGGCGTCGGGACCGGCGGAGGAAGCCGCCGTGGCCTCCCCGGAGTCCGGCGATGCCGCCGAGGAACCGGCCGACCTGCCCACGCTGTGGGGGCCGACGGAGGCCGAGATCGCCGAGGCGCACGAGCTGGTGTCCGACTGGTCGCCCGCGCAGCTCGCCGGACAGGTCATCGTCGGGCGCTACTTCAGCACCGACCCGCAGGAGGCCGCCTCGCTGGTGCGCGACCTGCACCTGGCCGGCATGTGCGTCACCTCGGCCAACGTCACCGACGAGGCGCAGGTGCTCGCGACCACGCAGGCGATCAGCGACGCGGTGGCTGCCGACGGGCGCGGGTTCCCAGCCGTGGTCGGCGTCGACGAGGAGGGCGGGTCGGTCGCCCACCTGCGCGGGATCGCCACCACTTTCCCGGCGTTCCAGGTGGCCGGCACCGCCGTCGAGCGCGACCGCGCCGACGGCGGCAGAGCCGGCCGCAGGGCCGTGCTCGCCGCGGCCCGCGCCTCGGGCCTCGAGCTGCGCCAGCTCGGGTTCACCTGGGTCTTCGCTCCTGTCGCCGACGTCACCATCGGCGCCGCGGACCCGACCATCGGCACCCGCTCGGCCGGCATCGACCCGCGCACCGCCGCGACCGCCACCGCCGCCGCCGTGCGCGGCTACGACGACGCCGGCATCGTCTCGACCGCGAAGCACTTCCCGGGCCACGGCTCGGCCACCGCCGACAGCCACCTGGTGCTGCCCCGCCTCACCCAGTCGCTCGACGAGCTGCGCGCCCACGACCTGCTGCCGTTCCGGACGGCGATCAAGGCGGGCGCGCCCTCGATCATGCTCAGCCACCTCGACGTGGCGGCGCTCGCGCCGGGCGTGCCGGCCAGCCTGGCGCCCGAGATGTACGACTTCCTGCGCGACGAGATGGGCTTCGACGGCGTCGCGATCACCGACTCGATGGGCATGGGCGCGGTCGCGACCCGAGAGCTGCCCGGGGTGACGGCCCTCCAGGCCGGTGCCGACCTGCTGCTGATGCCCTCGAACACGGCCGGCACGCATGCCACGGTCGCGAAGGCGATCCGCAAGGGGACGATCACCCGCGAACGCATCGAGGATGCCGCGGCCACCGTGATCGCCGTACAGCTCTGGCAGCAGCGCCGGGCCGCCGAGCAACCGGTGCCGGATGACGCCGTCTCCCAGGCCGAAGCGGCG
This sequence comes from uncultured Actinomycetota bacterium, assembly GCA_963807335.1. Lineage (GTDB taxonomy): Bacteria > Actinomycetota > Actinomycetes > Propionibacteriales > Nocardioidaceae > Nocardioides. The sequence goes on along the minus strand of CAWEBT010000012.1, from coordinate 69,662 downwards.
TCTGCGGCCTTGAGCGACGCTGCCTACTGAGTCATCATCCGATGGTGGCCGACAACGTGCTGTGGATCATCACCGACGACCAGATGCGCTCGACGCTGCGCACGATGGACCGGACCTGGGAGCGGCTGGTCGGCAAGGGCGTGCGCTTCCGGCGCGGGTACGCCGCGATGCCGTGGTGCGGTCCGGCGCGAGCGTCGATCCTCACCAGTCGCTACCCGCACAACCACGGGTGCCACAACAACATGACGCACCAGCCGTTCGTCGCGCAGGGCCTCGACCTGGACACCGTCGCGACCCGGATCCGGGCCGGCGCCGGCTACGCCACGGGCTACTTCGGCAAGTACATGAACGGGCTGGGCAAGGATCCGGAGTACGTCGCGCCGGGCTGGGGCCGCTGGGTCGTCACGGTCGGCAACGACGGCTTGATCAACGTGGACCGCGACGTGCGCCAGCTCGAGTCCCAGCAGGCCGCCGATGGCTTCGCCGCGGAGCGGTTGCGCCGCTTTCTCGGGCGTCACAGCGACAGCGGGCCGTGGTTCGCGGTGTTCTCCCCGTCGACCCCGCACGACCCGTACACGCCGAGTGCCGCACACCGCCACGACTTCGACGGTGTCGCGTGGGACCCGCCGGCCCTGAACGAGGCCGACATGTCGGACAAGCCGAGCTGGCTGCGGAACCTGCCGCCGCAGGACCGCAAGCAGATGCGCAGGGCCTTCGAGGGCAAGCTGGAGGAGCTCGCGGACCTCGACGACGAGGTCGGGCGGATCCTCGACGTGCTCTGGGACACCGGCCAGCTGGGGCGTACCTGGATCTTCTTCGTCTCCGACAACGGCTACCTGCTGGGGGAGCACCGGCTCTTCCACAAGGAGCAGCCGTACGAGGAGTCGACCGGCGTCCCGTACGTCGTCCGCGGGCCGGGCGTCGCACCGGGGACCTCCAACCGGCTGGTGTCGCAGGTGGACCTGATGCCCACGACGCTCGAGATCGCCGGCCTGGACCCCGACGCTGGGCGGGAGCTCGACGGGCGCTCGATGCTGGTCCCGCTGCGGACCGGTGACTGGTCGGGCTGGCGGCGCCGCCTGCTCGTCGAGAACACCAACCTGAAGTGGGCGCTGCTCCGCGAGGGGTCCGGTGCGTACGTCGAGCACCTCGGGACCGACGAGTGGGAGCTCTACGACCTGGCCGACGACCCGCACCAGCTCGCCAGCCGCAAGGACGCCGACGTCACCGACTGGGCCGCCCATGTCGCCGGGCTGCGCGTGTCCGGCGGGCGCGCCCTCAGGACACTGGAGCGGTAGCGCCCGGACATGACGAGCGGACATGACGATCGGCAGGCACCCGGGGGTCGGTGCCTGCCGATCGGTTCGTGGGGGCGGGTCAGGCGGCCAGGTCGGGGTCGCCCAGTCGACGCAGCTTCTGCAGCGCCTCCCGCTCGAGCTGGCGCACCCGCTCGGCGGAGATGCCGTGCTGGGCGCCGATGTCGGCGAGCTTGTGCTGCCGTCCGTCGACCAGGCCGTAGCGGGCCCGGATGATCTCCGCGGCGCGCTCGTCGAGCTGCCCGACGAGCGAGTTGAGGCGCTCACGGGCCTCCACGTCGAGGACCGTGAGGTCGGGGCCCGGGGAGGTCTCCTGAGCCATCAGGTCGCCCAGCGACGTGTCGCCGTCCTCGTCGAGGGGCGTGTCCAGCGAGACGTGCTCGCGGCCCCACGACATCAGGTCGAGCACCCGCTCGATGGCCATGTCGAGCTCCTCGGCGATCTCGGCCGGGTCGGGGTCGCGGCCCAGCTGACGCTCGAGGGTACGGCGTGCTCCACCGACCTGGTTGAGCTCCTCGACGACGTGCACGGGGAGCCGGACGACGCGGGCCTGCTGGGCGATGCCGCGCGTGATGGCCTGGCGTACCCACCAGGTGGCGTAGGTGGAGAACTTGTAGCCCTTGGTGTAGTCGAACTTCTCGACCGCCCGGATCAGGCCGGTGTTGCCCTCCTGGATCAGGTCGAGCATCGGCATCTGGGCCCGGCCGTACTTGCGGGCGATCGACACGACCAGCCGCAGGTTGGCGCTGATGAAGGTGTCGACGGCCTGCCGACCCTCCTCGGCCAGCCACTCGAGCTCCTCCTGCGTGGCCGTCATCGGGGCGCCGCCCCTGCGACGACCGACGCGGCCCTGCTCGAGGAGCTTCTCGGCCAGCAGCCCGGCCTCGATGGTCTTGGAGAGCTCTACCTCCGTCTCGGCGTCGAGCAGGGGGGTGCGGGCGATCTCGTCGAGGTAGAGGCCGACGCTGTCGCGTCCCTCGATCTCACGTACGAACTTCTTTGCGGTGGCCGTGGCCATGGTGTCGCCTCCTCATCCCGGTGAGCGTCCGAAATTCGACTGCCCACGCCTACTTCAACGGCCCGGTGCCCCGCCAGATTCCCGATCCTTGCTGCGACGGAGGTGCGTGCCTTCACCTCCAATGACGCGCGAGAGGGCGCAGGAGTTGCCGAGCCGTTGAAATCTCAGGGACTTCTCAGGGGGTGGGGACTACCCTCAGGAACCCCTCAGCGTTCGGCGAGACCCATCCGGTCGAGCACCCAGGCGAGGGAGAAGGACCGGTCGTGCCACGACTGGTAGCGGCCCGACACGCCCCCGTGGCCGGCGCTCATCTCGGTCTTGAGCAGGAAGTCGCGTCGACCGGTGGCGGTGGCTCGCAGCCGGGCGATCCACTTGGCCGGCTCGACGTAGAGCACCCGGGTGTCGTGCAGGGACGTCTCGGCCAGGATCGGCGGGTAGTCGAGCGCAGCCACGTTGTCGTACGGCGAGTAGCCGGCCAGGTAGTCGTAGACCTCGGCGTCCCCCTCGGGGTTGCCCCACTCGTCGTACTCCGGGACGGTCAGCGGCAGGCTCGAGTCGAGCATGCTCGTCAGCGCGTCGACGAACGGCACCTGGGTGAGGATGCCGCCGAACAGCTCGGGAGCCTCGTTGACGATCGCGCCCATCAGGAGCCCGCCGGCGCTGCCGCCCTCGGCGACGAGGTGGTCGGGGGTCGTCCAGCCGGTATCGACGAGGTGGTGGGCGCAGGCGATGAAGTCGGTGAACGTGTTGCGCTTGTGCATCATCTTGCCGTCGTCGTACCAGCGCCGGCCGAGCTCCCCGCCGCCGCGCACGTGCGCGATGGCGAACGCCGCGCCCCGGTCGAGCATCGAGAGCCGGGCGATGGAGAAGTAGGGGTCGACCGACGTCTCGTAGGCGCCGTAGCCGTAGAGGAGCAGCGGCACCGGCTCGCCACCGGCGCGCGCGTCGCGGCGGCACACGAGCGAGATCGGCACCCGCTCGCCGTCGTCGGCGGTGGCCCAGAGCCGGTGCTCCTCGTAGTCGGCGGGGTCGTAGCCGCCGAGCACGGGGGTGCGCCGTAGCAGGGTGAGCTCACGGGTCCGGACGTCGTAGTCGTGGATCGAGGCGGGGGTGGCCATCGTGGTGTAGCCCAGGCGGACGGTCGGCTGCTCGAAGGACGGGTTGCCGCCGGAGCCGATCGTGTAGAGCTCGTCGTCGAACTCCACGAGGTAGTCGTCGGCGACGCCGTCCTCGTCCAGCGGGAGGATGCGCAGCTGGGTCAGCCCGTCACTGCGCTGGTGCACGACGAGGTGGGTGGCGAAGGCGTCGACGTCCTCGAGGCGCACCGCGGGGTCGTGCCCGATGAGCGGCACCCAGTCGTCCACCCCGGTCGGCTCGGCCGGTGTGATCGCCAGCTCGAAGTCCGGACCCGCACTGTTGTGGAGCACGAGGAACCTGTCCTCGCCGCCGACGACCGCCGCGTCGAGGCCGTACTCGAGCCCGTCCCTGCGGGCCGCGAACAGCCGGAACTCGCCGTCGGGGTCGGCCAGGTCGAGGAAGTGCCACTCCGAGGTGGTCCTGGAGCTGGTGGCCAGCATCATGAACCGGTCGTTGCGAGTGCGGCCGACACCTACCGAGAAGCGCGCGTCGGCTTCGTGGAAGACGATCTCGTCCTCGGCCTGCGGAGTTCCGAGCCGGTGCCGCCACACCTTGTCCGAGCGCCACGAGTCGTCGACCGTGGAGTAGTAGACGCTGCTGTTGTCCGGCGACCAGGTGACGCCGCCGAGCACGCCGGTGATCACGTCGGCGAGCAGCTCGCCGGTGGCGATCACCTTGAAGTGCACGGTGTAGCGCTCGTCGCCGGTGGTGTCGGTCGACCAGGCCAGCATCGTGTCGTCGAGGCTCAGCGACGAGCCGCCGAGCGAGAAGAAGTCGTGGCCCTCGGCCAGCTCGTTGAGGTCGAGCAGCACCTCCTCGCCGGGCAGGGCGGGCTCGTCGGGCGAGGCGTCCTGCGCGGGCCGCGGGGGCGTCCAGTCGCTCTCGTCGAGCACGGCGACGCGGCAGCTCGCGCCGTACTCCTTGCCCTCGAACGACCGGGAGTAGATCCACCAGCCGCGGTTCCGGGTAGGCACCGACAGGTCGGTCTCGCGGGTGCGCGCCTTGATCTCCTCGAAGATCGACTGGCGCAGCCCGGCGAGGTGCTCGGTGCGCGCGGCCGTGTACGCGTTCTCCGCCTCGAGGTACGACGTCACGTCGAGGTCCTCCTTGGCCCGCAGCCAGTCGTAGTGGTCGGTGCGCTCTCGACCGTGGAAGCTCGACGTGACGGGGCGGCGGTCGGCGACGGGTGGAGCGAGCGGAGGCTGCATGTCAGGAACCGTAGCCGGATCCACGTCGGGTCTCCGACGCCGCCCGTCATCCACAGGGCAGAGAGAAATCTGTGGAAGGGGAGGGAGCAATCTGTGGAGTACCTCGCGCCCGCTGTGGACGACCTGTGGAGGACACGCCGACCCACGCGAAAGCCGGCAGAAAGTTGCAGAAACCCCTTGTGCGATGGGGGTTCTGCGGCATAGAACTCTCTCTACCAAGTCCGTTCGCGGAGTTGGGGATCGGACGGGAAAGATGGTCCAGCCGGCGACTTCGGTCGCCGCGCCACCTCGGTGACGGGGGTGGCGGGACCGGGCGGCCCGAACGATCGATCGGATGTCACCCAACCGGTCACCCGAAGGGCTCTTGATGCTCATACCATCAGGAGCCCTTCACCTATTCTCCACCAGCTCTCGACGTCGATCGCGCCCCGATCGCGCCCCGATCACGCTTCTGGGGGCCGCACGAGCGGCGCGAGCAGCGGGTCGTCGGTGGCGAAGGACCGCACCGGGCCGGGCGGGGTGAGGCGGGTCTCGAAGCGCACCGTCACCACGCCACGACCCGAGCCCCACACCCAGCCCTGACCGTGCTCGTCGTGCGTGACGTCCATGCCGGGTGCCCACGTCGTGTGCCGCGACGCCATCAGGCCGGGCACGTCCACGTGCTCGTCCTCGGGTTCCTCGGTCTCGCCGAACAGGTCCTCCTGGATCCAGTCGGCCAGGCCCGAGACACCGACGCCCAGGAGGCGCACGCCCCCCGAGGTGTCGAGGTCGGCGAGCAGCCCGCGGGCCAGTCGGCCGACCGTCGAGGCACTGTCGGTGGGCGCGGTCAGCGTCGACGAACGGCTCAGCGTCGTGAAGTCGTGCAGGCGCACCTTGATCGTCACCGTGCGGCCAGACAGGCCGTTCTTCCGCAGCCGCTCCGAGACCTGGGACGCCTGCCGGGTGAGCAGGCCCTCCATCAGCTTGCGGTCCATGAGATCGGTGGCATAGGTGCCCTCGACGCTCACCGACTTGGTCTCGCGCTCCGCCACCACGGGCCGGTCGTCGTCGGCGCGGGCCAGCCGGTACAGGCCGTGGCCGTGGGCGTTGCCGAGGAGCCGCACCATCTCGTCCTCGCTGACGGACTCCAGGTCCGCGACCGTGGTGATGCCGGCCCTCCGGAGGCGCTCGGCGGTGGCCGGGCCGACACCGGGGATCACGGTGGCGTTCATCGGGCGCAGCAGGTCTCGCTCGGTCCCGGGGAGCACCACGGTCAGCCCGTCGGGCTTGTCGATCTCGCTGGCGATCTTGGCGATGAACTTCGACGACCCCACCCCGACCGAGGCCGTCAGGCCGCCCGTCGCCTCCACCACCGCGGCGCGCAGCCGCTCGGCGCAGGCGGTGACGGTGTCGACCTCGTGATCGGGCAGGTCGGCGGCGAGCAGGTCGACGAAGGCCTCGTCGAGCGACAGCGGCTCCACGAGGGGCGAGGTCGCGCGCAGCAGCGCCATCACCTGCTCGCTGGTCTCGCGGTAGGCGTGGAAGCGTCCGGTGAGGAACGCCGCGTGCGGGCAGCGCGAGCGCGCCTCCCGCGTCGACATCGCCGAGTGCACGCCGTACGCCCTCGCCTCGTACGACGCGGTGGCGACCACGCCACGCCCGCCGACCCCGCCCACGACGACCGGCTTGCCCCGCAGCGAGGGCTTGTCGCGCTGCTCGACCGACGCGAAGAACGCGTCGAGGTCCAGGTGGAGGACCGAGGCTTGGGCACGCACCCGTTGATTCTCGGTGATTCCGGCCGGTTGTCGTCCACAGACCCACCCAAGACGTGCGTTGCTCACAGGTGGCCCCCGGTTCCGGTCTGCTCGTCGGCGGTCGCCGGAAGCGTGGAGCCATGACCAGTCACCCCCACTCCCGCCCTGTCCACCGGCCGCCGCTGGCCACGATGACCGCACGCTGCCCCGAGGACCTGCTGGCCTTCGTGCCGGTCGCCCTCGGGTTCGTGCCCGAGCAGTCGGTCGCGATGCTGACCTTCGGGCCCGGCCCCGGGTTCCACGCGCGTGTCGACCTGCCCGCCGATCCCGGCGAGATCGACCTCGTCGTGGAGGCGCTGGTCGATCCCTGCGTGCGCCACGACGTCGACCGCGTCGTGCTGCTGCTCTACGCCGAAGGCCCGGCTTCGGTGCGCGTGCTGGCCGACCGGCTCGAGTGCGGGTTCGCGCGCGAGGGCATCGTCGTGTTCGAGATGTTGTGCGCCGACGGCCGACGTTGGTTCCCCCTGCTGCCCGGCCGGCCCGCCGGGCACTACGACGGCGTCCCCTACGACGTCTCCTGTCATCGGTTCGCCGCGGAGGCCGTGGTCGCCGGCCTGGTGACGCACGCGACCCGCGGTGACCTCGCGGCGACCCTCGCCGCCGACCCGGCTGCCGTGGCGAAGGTGACCGACGCCCTCGAGGACGCGTCGCCGGCGCGGGGCGCCTGGGTGCGCCGCCTGGTCCGGCGACATGCCCGCGCCGGCAGCGTGCCCGAGCCACCCGACCTGGCCCGGCTGCTGATCTCGATCGCCGACCCGGTGGTCCGCGACGCCGCCTGGTGCGAGATCGGCCGCGCCGAGTCCCGCTCGCATGTCGCGTTCTGGACCGCCGCGCTGCGCGCGTCGCCCCCCGGGCTGGCTGCCGCGCCCGCCGCGGTGCTCGGCCTCGCCGCCTGGCTGTCCGGGCACGGTGCGCTGGCCTGGTGCGCCGTGGACCGGGCGCGGGCCGCGGACCCCGGCTGCACCCTGGCCGACACCGTCTCGGAGCTGCTCGTCGCGGCGGTGTCTCCCGAGCGCTGGCAACCGCCCGGCTGCTCGCCCCCGGGGAGCGAGGCGGACCACGCCTCGGGAGGCGCGGCGTGACCCCTGCTCCAGGCGTCGTGGGTGCCCTATCGTGCGGGCATGGGAGAAGAGGTAGAGGCACAGGAGTTCTCACGCGCCGACCGCACCCGGCACCGAGAGAAGGTGCGCCGCTGCCTCGACGTGTTCGCGCGAATGCTCCGCGAGGCGAGGTTCGACACCGACGACCCGATGACCGGGCTGGAGGTGGAGTTCAACCTCGTCGACGACGCCGGCGACCCCGCCCTGAAGAACGCCGAGGTCCTCGAGGCCATCGCCGACCCCGACTTCCAGACCGAGCTCGGCCAGTTCAACATCGAGATCAACGTGCCACCGGCGACCCTGCGCGACGGCGGTCTCGCCCGGTTCGAGGACAACCTCCGGCGCAGCCTGAACGACGCCGAGTCCAAGTCGGCCAAGGTCGGCGCCCACATGGTGATGATCGGCATCCTGCCCACGCTGGCCGAGGGCCACATGGGGATGAGCGCGCTGAGCGCCAACCCGCGCTACCGGCTGCTCAGCGAGCAGATCCTCGCCGCCCGCGGGGAGGACATCTCCATCTCCATCACCGGCGTCGAGCGGCTCGACACGACCGCCGACTCGATCGTGCCCGAGGCCGCCTGCACGAGCACCCAACTCCACGTGCAGACCTCGCCGGACGACTTCGGCGACTACTGGAACGCCTCCCAGGCGATCGCAGGCGTGCAGCTCGCGGTGGGCGCCAACTCGCCGTACCTCCTCGGCAAGCAGCTGTGGAGCGAGACCCGGATCCCGCTCTTCGAGCAGGCCACCGACACCCGCAGTGAGGAGCTCAAGGCGCAGGGGGTCCGGCCCCGGGTGTGGTTCGGGGAGCGGTGGATCACCTCGGTGTTCGACCTGTTCGAGGAGAACGTCCGCTACTTCCCGGCGCTGCTGCCCATCACCGACGAGGAGGATCCGCTCGAGGTGCTCGAGGCCGGTGGTGCACCCACGCTGCACGAGCTGCGGCTCCACAACGGCACGGTCTACCGCTGGAACCGACCCATCTACGACGTCGCAGACGGCAAGCCCCACCTGCGCGTCGAGAACCGGCTGCTCGCCGCCGGGCCGACCGTCGCCGACACCATCGCCAACGCGGCGTTCTACTACGGGATGGTGCGCTCGTTGGCCGAGAGCGAGCGGCCGCTGTGGTCGCAGATGTCGTTCAGTGCCGCCGAGGAGAACTTCCACGTGGCGGCCCAGCAGGGCATCCACGCCCAGGTCTACTGGCCGGGCATCGGCGGGGCGGTCCAGGCCACCGAGCTGGTGCTGCGCCGGCTGCTGCCGATGGCCTACGAGGGTCTCGACGCGTGGGGTGTGCCGGCCGCCGACCGTGACCGGCTGCTCGGCATCATCGAGCAGCGCTGCCTGACCGGGGTGACCGGGTCGGAGTGGTTCGTGGGCCGGATGAAGGACCGGGCCAAGGAGGACCGCTACGACGCACTGCGGGCGACCCTGCTCGAGTACCGCGAGCGCATGCACACCAACGAGCCGGTGCACACCTGGCAGTGAGCCCTGCTCACGACCGCGCCCGGAGCCGGTCCCAGGCGCGGCCGGCGCCGGTCGTGGGCTCCAGCCAGCCGTGCCGGGTGACCACCACGAAGCGCGTCGGCAGGGCCGCCTCGGCCAGTGCCGCGCGGCTCGCCGACGACCAGACCAGGTCTGCGTCGGTGACGCTCAGCGGACCCGGGCGGGTGATCCACAGCCAGGGGGTCGCAACGCGGGGCCGGACCCGGAGCACGAGCGCCCCGGCGATCTCCGTGCGGAGCGTGTGATCGAGGCGGTCCCCGACCCGGATCTCGAACCAGTGGGCGTGACCTCCGGGCAGTCCGGCGCCGATCCGGATCGCGAACCGGCCGCGCGGGCAGCGGGCCTTCACGTCCAGCGCCGCGGACCTCAACCCCCGCCGTTCTGCGGGGGAGAAGCCGTCGGCGCCCGTCATGATCCCACCCTGCCGGACCGGGCCTGCGACTGCCGCGCGCGTCCACAGGCTCCCGCTGGCCCGCCGGATTCGATACGGTGCCCACGGAGCGATGCGGTCGACGCATCGCCGCAAGGCAGCGAGGAGGCCGTCAATGGGGACTGTCGTGGTGGGCTACGTTCCGAAGCCCGAGGGAGATGCGGCGCTCAGCACCGCGATCGACGAGGCGAAGCTCCGCGACGCCAAGCTGGTCGTGGTCAACTCGCATCGGGGCGGCGCGGACTTCGACGGACCGGCAGCCCGCAAGGCCGAGTCGGAGATGGATGCCGTCCGCAACAAGCTCGACGAGTCGGGCGTCACCTACGACCTGCGCCAGATGGTGCGGGGCTTCGAGCCGGCCGAGGACCTGATCAGCATCGCCGAGGCGAACTCCGCCGAGCTGATCGTCATCGGCCTGCGTCGTCGTTCGCCCGTCGGCAAGCTGATCCTCGGCAGCAACGCGCAGCGGATCCTCCTGGACGCGCCCTGCCCCGTGCTGGCCGTCAAGGCCGGCTGACCGGGCCTGCGGCCGCCGTGGTCTCCACGGCGGCCGGTCTCGGCTGGCGCCTCGGGGACACCCTTCTCGCGCGAGCCGTCACGGGTCACGAGACCCTGCGCAACCGCTCGTTGACCTCCAGGAGGCAGCGCACGGTCTGCTCCGCCAGGGCGTCGTTGAGTCGGAAGAGCGGGATGGAGACGCTCACGGCATCGGTGGCCGGACCCCCGTTGCGCGGCGCGAGCGCGACGGCGTAGCACCGGACGTCTTCGGAGTTCTCGGAGCGGTCCACCGCGAACCCGGCGCTGCGACACCGGGCCAGATCTCCGAGCAGGGCCGAGCGGTCGGTGATCGTGTGCGGTGTGAGCGCCGTGAGGTCGCGAGGCAGCAGTTCGTCGACGGCGCGGTCGGTCCGAGTCGCCAGCACCGCCTTGCCGAGCCCGGTGGCGTGGGCCGGCAGACGCCGCCCGATCGCCGAGTAGAGCCGGATCGGATGCGGTGACTCACGCTTGGCCAGGTAGACGACGTCCGAGCCGTCCAGCCGCCCGAGGTGCGCTGTCTCCCCGAGCTCGCTCGACAACCAGTCGAGGATCGGCTGGACCCGCACCACCACGTCGTCTCGATCGACGTACGCCGTGCCGGTGCGGAGCGCTCGCAGCCCGAGCTTGAAGCGCGTGCCGCTGCCGTCCAGCTCGACCCAGCCTCGCTGCGCCATCGTGCGCAAGATGGCGTGCAGGCTGCTCTTGGGGATCGACAGCTCGGTCGACAGCTCGCCCAAGGTCCGGTGCTGCTCGGAGTCGGCCAGCGTCTCGATGACATCCAACGTCCGGTCGGCGGACTTGACCGGCTGGAACCCGTCCACACTCGTGGTCATCATGCTCGCCTTCGTCTAGCTGGGGGTGCGCTCAGCATGCCGCACTCGTTCAGCATAGGGGTTGACATTCACATAGGCGCATGGCATGTTCATATACATGAACGATGTTCACGGACCTGAGTCTTCATGTGATCTGGATCTCGTCACTCTCGGTGAGCCACTCATCGCGTTGACGGCCACCGAGGGACGCCTGCCCAGCAGCAGCACGTTGTTGAAGTCGGTGGCCGGCGCGGAGTCGAACGTCGCGATCGGTCTCGCCCGGCTGGGTCGCTCGGTCGCCCTCCTGTCGCGCCTCGGCGCGGATCCGTTCGGCGACGAGATCGTGCGCACCCTGCGCGGCGAGGGCGTCGACACCCACTGGGTGACTCGCGACGCGTCACACCCCACGGGGCTGCTGATCAAGGAACGCCGGGGTCCCGACGACATCCACGTGTACTACTACCGAGAGGGCTCCGCCGCCGCCAACCTGTGCGCGGGTGACGTCGCCGAGGAGGCGATCAGGCGGGCCCGGCGAGTCCACGTCACCGGGATCACCCTGGCCCTGGGCATCGGTCCGCGCGACGCCGTCGACACCTTGTTGGAGATGTGCGCCGCGCACGGGGTGCCGGTCAGCTTCGACCCGAACTTCCGGCTCAAGCTGTGGTCGGCCGATGAGGCGGCCAAGGTGTGTGCCTCGATCCTGCCCGCCGTCAACGATCTCCTCGTGGGGGAGGAGGAGCTGTTGGCCATGGCCGGCGTCGGCGGCGCGGGAGCCAGCCTCGACGAGGCTCTCGAGTGGGTCGAGCAGTTCGACCTCGACTCCGTGGTGGTCAAGCGGGGCTCCCGTGGAGTGACCGGGACGCGCGGACGGTCCAGACTCACAAGAGCTGCCCACCAGACCTCGGTCGTCGACACTGTCGGGGCAGGGGATGCCTTCAACGTCGGCTACCTGCACGCGTTGATGGAGGGGGCCGACCTCGAACGTGCGCTGGACATCGGGTCCTGGGTCGCCAGCTGCGTGGTCTCGCACGCCGGCGACTACGAGGGGCTCCCCGACTCGGCGGAGTTCGACGCTCACACGGCCTCGGCAAGGCTGGTCCAGCGATGAACCGCGGACCGCACGATCTTCGCTCGCTGGTCCCGACACCGGTGCCGATCGCCGTGCTGCGCACCGACTCGGCGGAGTCCGCACTGGAGATGACACGCGCCCTGGTCGCCGGCGGGATCCGGACACTGGAGATCACGCTCACGATCCCCGGCGCCACGGAGCTGATCGCGGAGCTGGCCGCCGACTCGAGCCTGATCGTCGGTGCGGGCACCATCACCAGTCCCGACGAGGTCCACGCCGTCGTGGACGCCGGCGCCCGGTTCGTGGTCAGCCCCGGGCTGGACCTCGGTGTCGTGCAGGCCGCCATGAGCCACCCGGTCGCGATCGTGCCGGGTGCCTTCACCCCGTCCGAGGTGATGTCCGCTCGGAGCTGCGGCGTGACCACGACCAAGCTGTTCCCCGCCGCCACCGCGGGGCCCGCCCACCTGGCCGCACTGCGACAGGTGTTCCCGGAGATCGGGATCGTGCCGACCGGCGGGATCGGACCCGAGGACGTGGCCACCTGGCTGCGCGCCGGCGCCTGCGCGGTCGGCATCGGCAGCGTCATCAACTCCACCTTCGCCAAGGCCGGTCACACCGGCCTCCAGGAGCTTGCCTCCGAACTCATCCGCAGCTGCGAGCACGCCGCCGCAATCCGCACACCATGAAAGGAACACCACCGATGAAGACAACACGCTCGCAGCTCCTGGGAGGGGCTGCCCTCGCCCTCTCGACCTGTCTCGCGCTCACCGCGTGCGGAGGCGGCTCCAACAGCGCCGGCGGGGAAGGTGAGATCACCCTCCTGACGCCCATCTTCGAAGGCTCGACGGGCAAGGCGGTGCTCGAGGACCAGCTGCTCCCCGAGTTCGAGAAGCAGAACCCCGGCGTCACCGTCAACGTCGACTACACCGACTACGGCAGCCTCAACGAGAAGCTGACGACCTCCATCGCGAGCGGCCTCGTGCCCGACGTGATGATGATGGGCGTCGGCTGGATCGAGGGGTTCGCCGACAAGGGAGTGCTGGCCGACCTCGGGGAGCACGGCCTCTCGGCGTCGAGCCTCGACGCGACCATGAACGAGCAGGTGCTCAAGGCCGGCGAGTGGGAAGGGACGCTCTACGCGGTCCCCACGATGCTCGACGCGCGGTACGGCATCGCTCGCAAGGACCTGCTCGCGGAGGCCGGCTTCGATTCGCCCCCGAGTGACTGGGAGGAGCTGCGCGAGTATGCCAAGGCGCTGACCGAGCGCGATGCCAAGGGCAAGCTCACCCGGGCCGGGCTCGACATCATGACGCTGGATCCCCGCCAGATGTTCGAGGTCTTCCTCTTCTCCAACGGTGGCTCGCTGTTCAACGAGGACGGCACTGAGCCGACGTTCAACTCTCCGGAGGGCGTCGAGGCCCTCCAGTACATCGTCGACCTGGTCCGCGAGGACAAGGTCGAGGACATCGGGTACTCCAGCTCGGACGCCGACGCCTACCCGGTCATCAACGGGCGGGCAGCGATGATGGTGGGTCACAACGACTTCTGGGTGAAGGCTCAGGCCTCTGACCCGAAGGTGGCCGAGCAGCTGGTCCCCTTCATGATCCACGGGACCCAGGACGCGATGTTCCAGGGCGGCACACTGGTCACCGTGGCCAACCAGTCACGGAACAAGGATGCCGCCGTCGCGCTGCTGGAGTTCCTCACGGACGCCGACGCCTCTCTGGCCGCCAATGAGCAGCGCGGAAACGTGCCGGCCCTCGACGACCTTCTGAGCAGCGACTACGTGACGGCGAACCCTGCCGTCCAGTTCGCCATGGAGAACCTCGACAGCTCCTACCCCGAGGGTGGCGTGCCTGCCTGGCTCGAGATCCGCGGTGACTTCGAGGCCGCGATCCAGTCGGCGCTCCTGGGGCAGAAGACCCCCCAGGAGGCCCTGGACGGTCTGGCCAGCTCCGCCCAAGAGGCAATGAACCGCTGATCGCGTGGCCCGGGCCGAGATGTGAACGCATCACGGCCCGGGCCCAGCCCGACACCAAGAGGTACTGATGACTTCCAGCACTGCTTCGAAAGTGAAGGACCCGCCGGACACGGCGTACTCGCCGCAGCGGCGCATGCCCAGGGCAGCCAAGAACACCCAGGCGCGGCGCGCACGTCGCACCGGGTGGCTGATGCTGGCTCCGGCGCTGCTGCACACGCTGATCTGGATCGCGATCCCCGTCGCGGCGACGATCGTGCTGAGCTTCACCGACTACTCCGTGTTCCAACGGCCCCAGTGGCTCGGCCTCGACAACTACGTCGAGATCTGGAACGACGAGGTCTTTCGGAAGGCGACCTGGAACACCGTCATCTACACGTTCTTCACGGTGCCGTTCTCCATGGCGATCGCCGTGGTGATCGCGGTGTTCTTGCACCAGAACCTGCGAGGCCGAGCGATCTACCGGGCCTGCTTCTTCCTGCCCCAGGTCACCGCGACGGTCGCGATCGCCATGGTCTGGCTGTGGATGTACAACCCGCAGTACGGGATCGTGAACGGGTTCCTCTCGTTCCTTGGCCTACCCGGCCACGCCTGGCTCGCCGACCCGGACTTCGCGTTGTGGGCCGTGATCGTGGTCGGCATCTGGCAGGGCATCGGGTTGAAGATGCTGATCTACCTGGCAGCCCTCCAGAACATCGACGAGACCCTCTACGAAGCAGCCGACATGGACGGTGCGTCGAAGATCCAGCAGTTCTTCAAGATCACGGTCCCGATGCTGAAGCCGGCGACCTTCTTCGTGTTCGTGGTGTCGGTGATCGGCGCGTTCCAGGTGTTCGACCTGGTCTACGTCCTGACCGACGGAGGGCCCGCCAACGCCACCACGATGATGACCTACGAGGTGTACCGAAGCGCCTTCCAGAACTTCCGGATGGGCATGGCGTGCGCTCAGTCCGTCGTGCTCTTCGGCTTCCTCATCGTGCTCACAGTGATCAACCGACGACTGACGGGAGGTGACGGGGAATGAGCGCCGAAGTCCTGGACAAGCCGATCCAGAAGCAGCGCCCTGCCAGGCGTCGCCGGATAGACGCACGTCGCCTCACCCTGCAGGTGGTGCTGGCCCTGGCCGCCCTGACGATGCTCACGCCGTTCTTGTGGATGGTGCTGACCTCGCTCAAGACGCCGTCGGAGCTGTCGCAGTTCCCGCCGACCTTCTGGCCGCGCGAGTGGGCCTGGAGCAACTACAGCGAGGCCATGGGCGCGGCCCCGTTCCTCACCTACTTCCGCAACAGCCTGATCATCTCGATCACCCACACCCTCATCACGGTCGTGTTCGGGGCGATGGCCGGCTACGCGCTCGCTCGGCTGGCCTTCCGTGGCCGGGACCTGGTGTTCCTGGGCTTCGTCGCCATGCTGATGATCCCGACGTACACCAAGATCGTTCCGCAGTTCCTGATCGTGAAGTCGATGCCCCTGTTCGGCGGGAACGACATCCTGGGACAGGGCGGGAGCGGCTGGCTCAACACGTGGTGGGCGCTGATCATCCCCGGTGGCCTGAGCCCGTTCGCCATCTTCCTCTTCCGCCAGTTCTACCTCTCCCTGCCCAAGGAGCTCGAGGAGGCGGCGCGCCTCGACGGGGCGGGTGAGTTCCGGATCTGGGCTCGGATCTACACCCCCCTGATCAAGCCGGCGATCGCCACCGTCTCCCTGCTGACCTTCCAGGACAGCTGGAACAACTTCCTGTGGCCGTTGCTGGTGACAACTCGCGACGACCTACGCGTCATCCAGGTCGGCCTCGCGGTCTTCCAGCAGGAGGGAACGACCCAGTGGGCCTACCTGATGGCGGGCACGACCCTGGCCACGGTGCCCATGGTGCTGCTGTTCCTCTTCGCGCAGCGCTACTTCGTCCAGGGATTCACCAACGCGGGCATCAAGTGATGACCACGCACCCGACCAAGGAGACACACATGCAGATCGACCTGACCGACCGGCGCGTCCTCGTGACAGGCGGCGGGAGCGGCCTCGGCCGGGCCATCGCCACTGCCCTGTTCGAGGCGGGAGCCGATGTCGCGGTCCACTACGCCTCGAGCGCAGACGGCGCGAAGAGCGCCGTCGAGGAAGGGATCGCCGCCGGGCGCCGGGGGGTGGCCGTTCAGGCCGACCTCACCCGGGCCGACGAGGCCTCGCGATGCGTGGCCGAGGCCGCGGCCCACCTCGACGGTCTCGACATCCTCGTCAACAACGCCGGCCACCTGGTGGGTCGGTGCAAGGTCGAGGACATGACCGAGGACTTCTGGCGCTCGGTCATGGAGGCGAACCTGACGACCGCCTTCCTCACCACCCGAGCAGCCATTCCCGTCATCTCGGGCTCCTCGAACGGACGCATCGTCAACATCGCCTCGCTGGCGGCGCAGAACGGGGGCGGACCCGGATCGGTGGCCTATGCGGCAGCCAAGTCCGGGCTCGTCGGGTTCACCAAGGGCCTTGCCAAGGAGCTCGCCGGCCGAGGCGTCACCGTCAACGCGGTCGCCCCCGGCTTCATCGGGCAGACCCCCTTCCACGACACCTTCACCAGCGACGAGGCCCGTCGCAACATCGTCGGAGGCATCCCCCTGCAGCGTGAGGGAACCCCCGCCGACGTCGCGGGGGCGGTCTGCTTCCTGGCCAGTGACCTCTCGTCCTACATGACCGGTGAGACCTTGGACGTGAACGGTGGGGTGCTGACCAGGTGACCACCCCATCGCTGGAGGACAGCGCCACGAGGCCCCCGGCGCATCGGGCGCGAGCGGGCTGGTGGCACGAGTACGTCTGCCCGACCCACGGCACGGAGCTCCGGCCCGGTGCCCGCGCGGGCCGGCCGGCCGACGTCCACACCTGCCCGTACGGCTGCGAGCTGCGGGGAGAGCCCTACGAAGGCGCCTGGCGGGTCCTCGAGCTCCAGCAGAGCGCTCGTGACTTCCGGGAGCTCGCGCACCGCTACGCCGCCACGGGCGACGAGCCCGACCGGCGGGCGGCGAAGGACCTGCTCACCGGGTTCTGCGCGATCTACGCGGAGGCAGCCGATGTCGGGTGGGCCGAGACCGCAGCGACCTGGATGCTCCGGGGGAAGCTGTTCCACCAGGCGTTGACCGAGGCGATCTGGGGTACCTCCCTGGCTCACGGCGTGCTCACGCTCCTCGAGGCGGACGAGCGCTGGCAGCGCCCCTCCCAGGACCTCGCGGGGATCGGCGACCTGTTCGCGGGGCTGCTCTCGACCGTCAGCGAAGCCAGGCGCGTCCTGGTCGACGAGCGGCACGACCTGCGCAGCAACTACACCGCCTGGCTGATCTGTGCCGGGCTGTCCTCCTCACGAGTCCTGGCCCGGCTGGGCCACGAGGCCGAGGTGGACACCTGGCTCGACGGCCCGTCCGGGCTCTGGGCGCACCTGGACGTCGCGATCCACGCCGACGGCTGGGAGTGGGAGGCATCGACCTACTACCACTTCTTCGTCCTGCGGGCCTACCTGCTGACCCTGCGCGGCCGGGTGCCTGCGGAACTGCCGGCGGGCCACGCTGCCAGGATCGTGTCGATGCTGCGGGTCCTGGTGGACCTGTCCACCGACGGGGGAGTGCTGCCGGTCCTGCACGACGGCCCCTACCGACGTCCGCAGGCACTGCAGGAGCTGCTGGAGGTCTATGTCCTCGGCCGCCAGCTCGTCGACCTGCCCGGGCTCGAGGAGGTGGAGGCCGGCACCCGTGCCCAGCTGGGTCCGGCCGCCACCAGCCTCGAGGACCAGCTTGCCTCCTGGTTCGCCGGGCCCGCCCTGCCGGCACCGCCGGGGTCGTCCGGCCCACGCGCCTCGGTGAGCTTCGCCGACGCCGGACACCTCGTGCTGCGATCACCCGGCGGCCGCTGGCAGGCAGTGGTCGACGCCGGGCCCCATGGCGGCGCGCACGGCCATCTCGCCAAGCTGGCGCTCTACCTGTACGGCGATCGCGAGGTCTGGCAGCCGGCACCGGGAGTGCCGCCGTACGGCAGCGCCCTGCGCCACGACTACTACGCCCGGAGCGCGGCCCACCCGACCGTGAGGATCGACGGCCTGGACCAGGCGGAGACGTCGGGCCGACTGCTGATGTGGCAGAGCGGCGCGGCGGTGACCCGCGCCGTGGTCTCGGCCCCGGGGGCGTTCCCGGGAGTCGAGATCCAGCGCCACCTGGTGATGCAGGGTGACGTGCTCCTCGATGCGGTGCACGTGCGGGCCGCGGAGGCACGCCACATCGTCGTCGGGCTGCGACCGGCCGACCGGCTGCACGCCACCGAGGAGGAAGGCCTGTTCCTCACGACGTGGAGGGACGGCGGGGCCTCCGAGCCGGAGGAACGGGGTCGCGACCTGCACGGGTGCCACCTCAGCTCCGCCCGGAGCGTCTTCGGCTGGACGCCGGTCCGAGGACCCTCCGACGACCCCGCTCGACTGCTCGGCGGGATCGACTGGTCGGCACAGGGCGAGGAGCGCTGGTTCGTCTCGCTCTACCAACCGCTGCGTGATCCAGCGGCTGCACGACCTCGGTTGAGGATCGTGAGCTCGACCGACCACGGCCTCGAGGTCGAGGCCGCGCCGGTCGGCGACCGAGCATTCATCGTCCGGTTCGAGCCGATGCCGGACGACGAGACGTCGTCCGGCTCCGTCCCAAGGAGACTTAAGTGAACCAGCCACAGAGGCAACACACCGCCGGCCGTCTGCTGCTCGCGGACCGAAGACTCGAGCAGCTGAGGGACGAGGTCGAGGGCGTCCGCGGACCGCAGTTCCGTCGGCTGCTCGAGGAGTGCGAGCGCTATCGGACCATTCCGCTCCCGACCGAGCATCCCTCATCGAGCATCACGTACTTCGGGCCTGCCGCGGCGAACCTGGCGCTGGCCTACCGGATCACCGGGCACCAGCACTACCTCGACGAGCTGCGGCGCTGGCTCGCTCCGCCGCTGTCCTTCCCACACTGGGGCAAGGCGCACATGCCCGACCACGACCTCGATGCCGGCTGGCTCTGCCACGGGTTGGGCCTCGCCTACGCCTGGGCGGGCGACGCGCTTCCCGAGGAGGAACGCACCGCACTGGCCGACAAGCTGCTCCTCCAGGGCAGGCGACTCTACGAGTTCGCCGTCGAGTCCGAGGGCGACTGGTGGTCGAGCTCGTTCTGGCAGAACCACAACTGGATCTGCTACGCGGGCCTGGCCACGGCCGGCTATGTCCTGGCCGGCGTCTCCGCTGAGACGACGGCCTGGACCGAGCGCGCCAAGGCGAACTTCAAAGAGGTGTTCAGGCTGCTCCCCGAGGACGGCTCGAACTGCGAGGGCGTCGTCTACTGGCGCTACGGCGTCCCGTGGCTCGTCAGCTATCTGGACGTCCTCGAGTCGGCCGAGGGCATCGACCTGTTCGCGCAGAGCGACTACCTGCGCGAGACCTTCTGGTACCGCCTCTACCAGGCCGCCCCCGACCTCGAGCGCATCATCGACCACGGCGACTGCCACGACCGGCGCAGCGGGCACAGCGTCGCCCTGTACTACAAGCTCGCATCGAAGTACCGGATCGGCGAGGCCCAGTGGCTGGCCGACCAGGTCAGCGAACGGTTCTTCTGGCGCGAGGCCTACGAGAGCGGTGTCCGGCCAGGAGTGCGGCCCGAGGCGTACCAGGAGCTGCTCTGGTTCGACCCGACGGTGGTGCCGCGCGACCTCGCGTCGTTGCCGCTGACGCGCCACTTCCCCGACCTGGGACTCGTGGTGGGTCGCACCTCGTGGGAGAGCGACGCCACGATGGTGTCGTTCAAGTCCGCGCCGGGCGGGGGGCACAAGGCATGGACGACCTCCCACGAGGTCAAGCGCACCACAGGGTGGACGACCCTGAACGCCGGGCACCACCATCCCGATGCCGGCACGTTCGTGCTGATCGGCCACGGCGACTACCTGGCGGTGGACGAGGGCTACTCGAACAACAAGCGCCACATGCACCACAACGGCATCCTCGTCGACGGGCAGGGGTACTCGAACGAGGATCGGTACCACGTCTACAAGGACCTGCCCGAGACACACACCGCGCGCATCCGTTCCACCGTGCTCGGTGGCGGCTGGACGTGCGCCACCAGCGAGTCCGGGGCGATGTACGCCGAGTCCTTGGGGGTCTCCCGCGTGGACCGGCACCTCGCGATGTCGCCTCGTGGGACGGTGATCCTCGTGGATGACCTTCGTGCGGACGTGCCACGCAAGTGGACCTGGCTGCTGCAGAGCGACAACCCCTGGACGAGCGAGGATGCCGGCATCCACGTGACGTCCGCAGGACGTGCCTCCCTGAGGGTCTCCGCCCCGGAGGCGGAGGAGCAGGACCAGGCGTTCTCCCGCCGTCGCACGCTGGTGCAGGCGAACCCGACCGCGAGCTCCCCGGAGCTGGCGATCGAACGCACCCTGCACACGTTGAGCCGCGAGACCCCGGCCACCACGGCCGTCCAGCTCGTCACCGTGCTGGAGCCCGTGCACTGGACCGACGACGCCTCGTCGAGCGTCAGGGTCCACCGGACTGCCGGTGGGCTGGTCGTCGAGGTGGAGCGCGCCGGAGTCCTCGAGCGCGTCGCCGTGTCCCTGGACGGGACGGACGCGATCGAGATCCTGGGCGGACCAGGGCAGGCCGTCGGACCGGACATCGCTGCCGTCGCATCGCCGGTCCCTGCGCAGGTCGTCGTCAGTTGAACGCCGGGTCGTCACGGTCTGGCCGAGCGTCGTGGGAGACGGCGGTGCTCGGCTGGCTCGCCTACCCGGCGAACCTGGCCTTCGCGGGTCTCGCCGCCTTCGTGCTCGCCCTGCCCCTGGTGACCGCCGTCTCCGCTGCCGCCGCCGCAGGCGTGGCCCTGGACAGGTGGAGGGAAGGTGACGAGGGCGGGGTCTTCGTCGGCACCTTCCGTGCCTGGGGGAGCACGTGGCGCCGGAGCCTCGGCGTGAGCGTGCTGGCCGCCGTGCTGAGCACGATCCTCATCGCGAACTGGCTGTTCCTCCTCAGCCGGGAGTCTCCGTTGGCCATCGTGATGCTGGGCGCCGTGGTCCCCGTCACCGTGGTGATGCTGCTGGTCCTGGTCCACTTCCCAGCTGCAGTGGCAGGGAACCCGGAAGGAGGCACCGCGGACTGGCTGCGCGGGGCCTTCGCGCTGAGCGTGGCCAGGCCGATCAGGTCCCTCGGCGTCTGCGTCGTGGTCGTCACCTGGCTCGCCTTCTGCCTTTTGCTGCCAACGGTCATCCCCTTCTTCGGGATCAGCGTCCCCGTGCTCGTCGGCCTGATCTCTGCGAGCAGTCGGCGCTGGCGTGTCGGCGGCTGAGCCCGCACAGGACGCCCGGACGGTCGGTGAGGACACCTCCCGCCTTCCGTTGATCGTGCTGCTCGCGGACACCTTCACGATGGCGCTCGGCTTCTACATGCTGGTGCCCCTCCTGGCCTTCCACCTCCTCGACGACCTGTCGCTGACCGTGTTGACGGTCGGCGTGCTGGCCGCGGTCCGCACCGCCAGCCAGCAGGGGCTGATGCCCTGGTCCGGGGCGTTGGCAGACCGGTTCGGACACCGTCGCGCGATCGCGACCGGTGTGCTGGTCCGTGCCAGCGGATTCGCCCTCTTCGCCGTGGTCGAGTCCGTCCCCGGACTGGTGGTCGCCTGTGTCCTGACCGGTCTGGGCGGCTCGCTGTTCCATCCGGCGAGCTACGCGATGTACGCGCTGCTCGCGCACGACCACAGCCGAGTGCGGATCTACTCACTGCGCGAGATGCTGAGCAACCTCGGCTTCGTCGGCGGCCCTGTGCTCGGGGGGCTCCTCGGAGGGATCGGCTTCTCCTGGGTCTGCCTCGTCTCGGCCGGTCTTTTCGTGATGGCCTTCCTGATCACGATGATCGGCCTGCCACGCGACCCTCGCGGCCGCACGAGATCGCCGGCAGCCAACAGCAGGCTGCGCCTCGTCCTCCTCGATCGAGGCTTTCTCCGGTTCTGCCTCGCCGTCGCCGGGGGCTGGGTGCTGTTCTCGCAGCTGTACCTGGTGGTGCCGCTGAGGGCGGCCGACGTGCTGCCCGGCACCGTGGGACTCGGTGCCGTCTACTCGGTCGCCGCGATCGTCATGGTGCTGGCGATGCTGCCGCTCACGAGGGCCGCGGAGCGGTGGCTGCGTCCCGAGACCGCCATCGCCGTCGGGACCTTGGGCCTCGGTGCCGGGCTGGTGCTGCTCGGGCTGTGGCAGTCGGTGACCGGTCTGGTTGCCGGAGTGGTGGTGTTCACGCTGGGCCAGGTCCTGTTCCAGCCGATCATGAACGCCACCGTCTCGACGTTCGCCGAGGGCGAGTCCATCGCCTCCTACTTCGGGATCCATGGGCTGGCCCTGGCGGTGGGAGGTGTCCTCGGAGGCATCGGCGGAGGCGCTCTCTACGGTCTCGCCGAGCAGGGCGGGGGACCATGGCTCGAGCATGTCCCGGAGATGGTCTTCGCACTGTGGAGCGTCGTGGTCGCGATCTTCTTGGTGCGATCGACGAGTCGCTCGACCTCGTAGGGCTGCGAGATACTCGGGCCATGAGCTTCCACATCACCGGCGACCCGCAGGCCGACGCCGTACTCGATGAGTCACCCTTCGCGCTGCTGGCCGCGATGATGCTCGACCAGCAGTACCCGATGGAGCACGCGTTCCGCGGGCCCGCCAAGGTGGTCGACCGGTTCGGCACGTTCGACCCCGCGGCGATCGCGGCGGCGGACCCCGAGGAGTTCGCGGCGATGGCGGCGGTGACGCCGGCGATCCACCGGTTCCCCGGCTCGATGGCCGCGCGCCTGCAGGAGCTCGCGCGCATCGTGAGCGACGACTACGACGGCGACGCGTCGCGGATCTGGACCGAGGCCGCCGACGGCAAGGACCTCCTCAGGCGGATGATGGCCCTGCCGGGGTTCGGCAAGCAGAAGGCGCAGATCTTCGTGGCGCTGCTGGCCAAGCAGGCCGGTGTCCGGCCCGCGGGCTGGGAGGACGCCGTCGGGACGTACGCCGAGCCGGGCTACCGCTCGGTCGCGGACGTCGTCGACGCGGCCTCGCTGCAGAAGGTGCGGGACTTCAAGAAGGCGAAGAAGGCCGAGGCCAAGGCCGCTGCTCCGGGCTCCTGAGGGCCGGTCCTCGGCGCGCGAACGGGGGCATGGTGGAAGTCCTGGGGAGCCGTGGCAGAATGACAACGCGGCTCTTGACTTTACCGGGCCTCGCCGCGCCCCCATGTCGTTCACGAGAGGTGTTCGTGTCTTCGAACGCACGCAAGCTGCTCCCCGCCGAAGTACTTTCCCACCCTGCCGTGACCACCCTGGTCGAACGTGGCGCCGTCTCTGGCCAGGTCTCCCCGGACGAGGTGCGCACCGCCAGCGATGACGCTGCCATCGAGCCCCGACACCTCAAGGCGCTGCTGACCCACCTCAGCGGCTTGGGCATCACCGTCGACGTGTCGGCGGTGGGCACCCGCGCCGCCGCCGCGGCGACGGCACGCAAGACCACCACCGCCAAGGCGCCGGCCAAGAGGGCGCCCGCCGCGAAGAAGACGGCGGCCAAGACGGCCGCCGCCGAGCCCGTGGAGCCCGCGCCCGCCAAGAAGGCCGTCGCGAAGAAGGCCGCCCCTGCCGCGAAGAAGACGACGGCGGCCGCCAAGAAGGCCGCCGCCGCTCTCGACCCGGCGGCCGTCGGCGCCGACGGCAAGAAGCTGCTGCCCGACATCCCGGACGACCAGTTCGAGAAGGACGTCGCGACCGATCCGACGATCAAGGAGGACGAGAAGTCCGCCTCCTTCGTCGTCTCGGCCGCCGACGAGACCGACGAGCCCGAGCAGCAGGTCATGGTGGCCGGTGCGACGGCCGACCCGGTCAAGGACTACCTCAAGCAGATCGGCAAGGTGCCCCTCCTCAACGCGGAGATGGAGGTCGAGCTCGCCAAGCGCATCGAGGCGGGCCTGTTCTCCGACGAGAAGCTCGCCAAGGGCGGCAAGGTCACCCCGAAGGTCCACGAGGAGCTCGAGTGGATCGCCGAGGACGGTCGCCGGGCCAAGAACCACCTCCTCGAGGCCAACCTGCGCCTCGTGGTCTCGCTGGCCAAGCGCTACACCGGCCGCGGCATGCTCTTCCTCGACCTGATCCAGGAGGGCAACCTCGGCCTCATCCGTGCGGTCGAGAAGTTCGACTACACCAAGGGCTACAAGTTCTCGACGTACGCCACGTGGTGGATCCGCCAGGCGATCACCCGCGCCATGGCCGACCAGGCACGCACCATCCGCATCCCCGTGCACATGGTCGAGGTCATCAACAAGCTGGCCCGCGTGCAGCGCCAGATGCTCCAGGACCTGGGCCGCGAGCCCACCCCGGAGGAGCTCGCCAAGGAGCTCGACATGACCCCCGAGAAGGTCATCGAGGTCCAGAAGTACGGTCGTGAGCCGATCTCGCTGCACACCCCGCTCGGCGAGGACGGCGACTCCGAGTTCGGTGACCTGATCGAGGACTCCGAGGCGATCGTCCCGGCCGACGCGGTGTCCTTCACGCTCCTGCAGGAGCAGCTGCACGCCGTGCTCGACACGCTCTCCGAGCGCGAGGCGGGTGTCGTCAGCATGCGCTTCGGCCTCACCGACGGTCAGCCCAAGACGCTCGACGAGATCGGCAAGGTCTACGGCGTGACGCGCGAGCGGATCCGTCAGATCGAGTCGAAGACCATGTCCAAGCTGCGTCACCCGAGCCGTTCGCAGGTCCTGCGCGACTACCTGGACTGACCCGCCCGGATCCTCGTCGAGTTGCGCCCCGGTCCTCGTTGACTTGCGGGTCCGTCCCGCTCCTCAGCCCGTCCAGACCGCGCCCGCCCCGAGTCGCTGGGGCCGGGCGCGGTCCGGCATGTGGGTCGTCGAGCCGGGCGTAGGTCGCGGCGACCGGCCACCCGGTCGAGCTGTGGAGGAGAGCACAACTTTCCGGTGCCGGCGTGCGTCATACCAGCGGGAAGTGATCCGCACGAGCACTGGAGTCCGCATGTCGCACACCCCCTCAGCCGGCCGTCGCTGGACCTCGCTGGCCGTCGCCACCGCCTGGGGCGTGGGCCTGCTCACCGTCCAGTCGGCGGCAGTGGGCGCCGCGGAGAGCTGCCAGGGCCAGCCCGCCACCATCGTCGGGAGCCCGGGGAAGAAATATCTCACCGGTACCAAGGGTGCCGATGTGATCGTCTCGAACGGGTCCGCGAGCATCGACTCGCGCGGCGGTGACGATCTCATCTGTCTGACGTCGGCCACGGGCCGGCGAGACTCGGTCCGGGTGTACGCCGGTGACGGCGACGACGTGGTGATCAATCTGCGCACCCGGCGCGGGGCGAAGGCTCAGACCAGACTCGGGCTCGGGGACGACGTCTACCGGGGCTCCCGGGGCAGGGACGTCATCCGCGGCGAGTTCTACGACCAGACCGCCGACGACGGCATCGACGACATCAGGACCGGCCCCGGGGCAGACCGCGTGGACACGGGGGTCGTCGGAGTCCCGAACTCCGATCACGTCGACCTCGGGGCTGGGCGCGACTGGCTGACCGTGATCGCGTCCGACAGCAGCGCCGCCACCCTCGAGGGAGGGCGAGGCGGCGACCTGCTCCGCGGATCGGGCCTGGGCGGGGCGGCCTGGGTGCTCGACAACCGCAGTCACACCGCGACGTCCGGCGGAGTTCTCAAGTTCGGGTGGAGCTCTTTCGAGGAGTTCGGTCTCAACGGGTTCAGCAGCCTCACTCACTTCTTGGGTGGGCCGCAGGGCGAGACGTTGACCACCGGCGACCGGCAGCCCGTCGAGGCGGACATGGGCGGGGGCGACGACCGGCTGGTCGCGACCGTCTCCGACCTGGCGCCCACCATCCCGGCCGACTGGCGCTTCACGGGAGGTGACGGTCGGGACAGCTTCCTGCTGTCCACCGACAGCCGGCGCAGCTTCACGGTGGACGTCGACGCTCGCCGGCAGCGCGTGGCCGTCGACGGTCCCGGCGTGGGGCACGACGTCACCGTGCCGCTGCCCGGCTTCGAGGACTTCTCGGCGGCGGCGGACGTCGTGCGCATCACGGGCAGCAGCAACGGCGAGCGTCTCTCCGCGAACGGGTGTGACGTCCGGATCGACGGTCGTGGCGGCGACGACCGGCTCTCCAGTGCGCGCGTCGGGAACCACGCATGGTGCCGGCGCAGCCGTCCCGCAAGGCTTCGGGGCGGATCTGGAGACGACCGTCTCAGCGGCTCGGGCTCCAGGGACGTGCTCGTCGGCGGACCCGGCCGGGACGTCGCCCACGGCCGTGGGGGACGCGACACCTGCGACGCCGAGGTCGAGCGGTCCTGCGAGCGGTCCTGATCAAGGCCCTATGTCGGTCGGGATCGCCCCGGTCGAGTCCGATGGGGCAGCAGCGGCACGAGGCGCGCGACCTGCGAACGCAGTAGCCTCGTCCGGTGGGTGTGGTATCTCGGCCAGCCCACCGGACTGGAGGCCCTCATGCACACCGCTCGTCTCGTCACCACCGCCCTCGCCGCTGCCGCAGCCACTGCTGCGGTCACCCTCGTGGCCGGCCCGGCCTCGGCCGAGGGAGTGCGCCTGACCGACCCCGCCGATGCCAGCGGGTCGAACTACGACATCTCCAAGGTCGTCGTACGCCACGGCACCAGCCGGGTCTTCGTCAAGGTGAAGTTCGCCGACCTCGCGCCGCAGGGCAACTCCGGCATGTCGATCTACTTCGACACCGATCCCTCGCTGCGTGGGCCCGAGTTCCGCGCGGGAGCCGGGCTCTTCGAGGGCACCGACTACAACCTCGGCACGATGACGGGCTGGCGCGACAACCAGGAGCTCCTCGCGTGCGCGAGCGACCTGAAGCTCGACTACCGCCGGGACAAGGCGACGTACTGGGTCGAGCGGGCCTGCTTCGACGAGGTCGCCGAGGTGCGGGTCGGCATCAAGGTCAAGGACGCGTACGACGGCTCGCACATCGTCACGGACTGGGTGCCGGACCGTCGCGGCTTCACCGACTGGCTGGCTGCGGGCTAGCCGGCGGCCACCAGGGCGACCGCGAGGCCGCACAGCCCCAGCCCCAGCGCCTGGGTGCGGTGCACGTGCTCGCGGAGCACGACGATCGCCAGCAGGACCGTGGTGGCCGGGTAGAGCGACGTGAGCACCGCCGAGACGGCCAGCAGCCCCCGCTGGGTCGCGAGGAGGAAGGCGAGCACGGCCACGGTGGCGAGCAGGCCCGCGACCGCGCCCCACCAGTCGTTGGCCGCGCGCGGCGCCCAGGACTGACGCAGGGTCACGGCCAGCAGCACGACGACGGCCATCGCCGCGAGCTGGGTCGTTGCCAGTGGCCAGAACCCGGCGCTCTCCGGCACCTGACCGGTCGCGGAGAACAGCAGGCCGAAGCCGACCCCGGCGAGCACGCCGTCCAGGAGGCCGGCGCTGGAGCTTGTGGGCGCCGACAGATCGGTCGACTCGCGCGAGACCAGCCAGATGGCGGGCGCCGCGGCCGCGATGCCGAGCCACGCCAGCGGCGCCGGCCGCTCACCGGCGATGACCCCGACGAGCACCGGCAGCAGCGCCGCGAAGACCGCCGAGACCGGTGCCACGACCCCCATCCGGCCGAGGGCGAGGCCGCGGTAGAGGAAGGCGGACCCGACGCCGCTGCCGACGCCTGCGAGGGCGCCCCAAGCCAGGTCGGCGCTGGCAGGGTCTCCGGGGAGGGCCACCGCCAGCACGACCGCGCCGAGGAGGGCGCCGACGGCGGCGGTGACCGCCACCGGCCAGGCAGACGTACGCCGTGACGCCAGGCCGGCGACGAAGTCGGAGACGCCGTACGCCATGGCGGCGGCGAGCGCGAGGAGGACGGCCATCGGAGGGTCAGACCACGAACGCGCCGACGACCCACGTCGCGGCGGCGAGCATGCCGGCGACCAGCTCGATCAGGATGCTGAGGCCGACCGCCCTGAGCGCCTGCTTGGTCGACGGCCAGGCCTGCGCGGCGCCGACGCGGCCCCGCTCCGCGGCGTACACGCCGAGCACGAAGCCGACGAACAGTCCGACCACGGGGATCACGAAGAAGCCGACGATCCCGACGGCCGCACCGAGCAGGAGGGTGGTGTTCGGGACGCCGCTGGCCTTCAGGCGACGACCGGGCACGGCGTACTTCACCACGGTGCCGACGACGAGGAAGGTCGCTGCGATGCCGAAGAACACCCAGGCGGTGTTGGAGCCGACGTCGAGCGCCCAGACGAGGATCGCGCCGAGGACGAGCACGGAGCCGGGCAGGACGGGCACCACGATGCCCGCCAGGCCGACCGCGATGCCGATGGCCACGGCGATGGTGGTGAGCGTCACCGGGTCAGCCTGTCACACGGTCCGGACATGACAGACGGCCCCGGACCGTGAGGTCGGGGGCCGTCTCGTAGGTCAGCGGGGGATGGTCGTCAGTGCTCGCCCTCGGGAGCGGGGGCAGGCGTGTTGGAGAGCTTGTGCGTCTCGTCCACGACGGTCACGGCGACCTCGCGGAGCGCGTCGGCGTGCTCGCGCGCGTGGTGCGCGCAGAACAGCAGCTCGCCGCCGCTCTGGAGCTCCACCCGAAGGTAGGCCTGAGCTCCGCAGCGGTCGCAGCGGTCGACCGCGGTGAGCGCGGCCGCACTGGGGGCAACGGCAGTAGTCACATCGGCCTCTTCCCATTGAGTGGTGAACGGGTCATCTGGATCGTCTGGTTCGTCTTCATCGGTACCTCTTCAACGTAGCCAAGGGTTCAAATCATTCCCTGGATGCCCCGGTCCGACAGGTCTTCATCCCATCACACCGAGTTCTACCCCGAGAGACCGCATCCACACTGCAAAACGCCTGATCTTGGGTACTTCGTTTCTACATCGTGATGCGGATTGCCCTGTTCTCCAACTCACCGTAGGCCGACACGCCGGATCCGCCCGGTATCGCGCTTGCGACACGTCGTACGGCGTGTCGAGATGGCGAGCCTGTCTCGGGTCGTCCATCCGCGCAGGTAGGTTTGGGGACCTGTTCGGAGCCGAGAGCCGGCGTTTCGGACCGTGACCGAATCACGATGGGACTAGACGTTTCGTGGCAGCACCATCCGACAACACCTACAACGCAGCGCACCTCCTCGTCCTCGAGGGTCTGGAGGCGGTGCGCAAGCGCCCGGGCATGTACATCGGCTCCACCGACACCCGTGGCCTGATGCACTGCCTGTGGGAGATCATCGACAACGGTGTCGACGAGGCGCTCGCCGGCGCCGCGCACCGCGTCGAGGTCACCCTGCACCCCGACGACTCCGTCGAGGTGCACGACGACGGGCGCGGCATCCCGACCGACAAGGAGCCCAAGACCGGGCTGCCGGGTGTCGAGGTGGTCGCGACCAAGCTGCACGCCGGAGGCAAGTTCGGCGGCGGTTCGTACGTCGCCACGGGCGGCCTGCACGGCGTCGGGCTGTCGGTGGTCAACGCGCTGTCGGTGCGGATGGACATCGACGTAGAGCGCACGCCGTCCGAGCAGGGGCTGAGCTTCCGTCGAGGGGTGCCCGGCGTCTTCGACAGCGAGGGGCCGCAGGCGTCCTTCACCGCGAAGTCGGGGCTCTCGCGCAAGGGCAAGCGGGTGGCCAAGGGCCGGTCCGGCACCCGCATCCGCTTCTGGCCGGACCGCCAGGTCTTCACCAAGGACGCGACGTTCGAGTTCGAGGGGCTGCTCGGGCGAGCCCGGCAGACGTCGTTCATCGTGCCGGGCCTCGAGCTGGTCATCCGTGACCTGCGGGGCGACCAGCCGGTGGAGGAGAAGTTCCGCCACGACGGCGGCATCGCGGAGTTCGCCGAGTTCCTCTCGCACGACGAGCCGGTCACCGAGGTGCTGCGGCTGCAGGGCTCCGACACGTTCACCGAGACCGTGCCCCTGCTCGACGCGAAGGGTCACATGACCCCCCAGGAGGTCGAGCGCGACCTCCAGGTCGACGTCGCGCTGCGCTGGGGCACCGGCTACGACACCGAGCTGCGCTCCTACGTCAACGTCATCGCCACCCCCAAGGGCGGCACCCACGTGAGCGGCTTCGAGGGGGCGGTCACCAAGACGTTCAACGAGGTGATGCGCGCAACGAAGGCGCTCAAGGTGGGGGACACCGATGTCATCAAGGACGACGTCATGGAAGGCATGACCGCCGTGGTCACGGTGCGGCTCGCCGAGCCGCAGTTCGAGGGGCAGACCAAGGAGATCCTCGGCACCCCCGCGGCGCGTGGCGTCGTACGCAAGGTCGTGGGCGCGGAGCTCAAGAAGTTCCTGACCTCGACCAAGCGGGCCGAGAAGGCGCAGGCCAAGCTGGTGATGGAGAAGGTCGTCGGCGCCTCCAAGACCCGCATCGCCGCGCGCCAGCACAAGGAGACGCAGCGCCGCAAGAACGCCCTCGAGACCTCGGCGCTGCCGACGAAGCTGGCCGACTGCCGCTCCAACGACACCGAGCGCACCGAGCTGTTCATCGTCGAGGGGGACTCCGCGCTCGGCACCGCCAAGCTGGCCCGCGACTCGGAGTTCCAGGCGCTGCTGCCGATCCGCGGCAAGATCCTCAACGTCCAGAAGGCCTCGGTGGGCGACATGCTCAAGAACACCGAGTGCGCCTCGATCATCCAGGTGGTGGGCGCGGGCTCGGGGCGCACCTTCGACCTCGACGCCGCGCGGTACGGCCGGATCATCTTCATGGCCGACGCCGACTCCGACGGGGCCCACATCCGCTGCCTGCTCGCGACGCTGTTCTTCAAGTACATGCCCGACCTGATCACCTCCGGGCGCGTGTTCACCGCCGTACCGCCGCTGCACCGCATCGAGCTGTCGAACCCGAAGAAGGGCATGGACAAGTACGTCTACACCTACTCCGACGACGAGCTGCAGCGCCGCCTCGCGGAGCTGAAGAAGAAGAACGTGCGCTGGAAGGACCCGGTGCAGCGCTACAAGGGTCTGGGTGAGATGGACGCCGACCAGCTGGCCGAGACCACCATGGAGCCGCGCCACCGCACCCTGCGCCGGCTCACCGTGGACGACGCCGCGGTCGCCGCCGACGTCTTCGAGCTGCTGATGGGCTCCGACGTCGCGCCCCGCAAGGAGTTCATCGTCCAGGGCGCCTACGAGGTCGACGTGGAGTCGCTCGACGCCTGAGCGCTTGTGCCCTCGGGCCGGTGCGGCGTCGGGGTAGTCCGGTGCAGATTCGTCGTGCTCACGCGTCCGAGGAGCAAGATTGCACCGGACTACCCCTCAGAGCGGCGTCAGTACTTCTGGTCGAGCAGGCCCGTGTCGACGTCGTAGAGGAACCCGCCGACGAGGATCTCCTCGGGGATCAGCGGGTGCGACAGCAGCTTCTGGACGTCCTCGTCGAGGGCGCTGAGCTGGTCTTCCACGACGTGGAACTGCTGCCAGGAGGCGTCCTGGCCCGCCGACGCGCCGACCCGCTCGCGCAGCTCCTGCTCGGTGTGGGAGGCCATCGCGCAGCGGGTGTGCGGGATGACCAGGATCCGGCGTACGCCGAGCAGGTGTACGCCGAGGACCAGCGCCTCCAGGGCCTGCGCGGTCACCCGGCCGCCCGGGTTGCGGAAGATCTTCGCGTCACCGGGCCTGAGGCCGAGCATGTTCAGCGGCGCGATCCGCGAGTCCATGCAGGTCACGATGGCGACGCCGGCGTGCGCGACGCCGTCGAAACCGCCCAGGTCGAAGTCGGTCGCGAACTCACGGTTCGCGGTGATCAGGTCGTCGAAGTCGCCCACAACCGGGAGGGTAGCGGAATCCGCGTCCACCCAGATCCTCCGTCCGGCGCCGGTGAGGCACGGACGCTGGGCTGGCGGCGACGAAGGGCAGGGCTCAGTGCACGGACAGGGCGTCGCGCGCGCGGATGCTGTCGATGCGGGCCCGCCGGAACAGCACGAGCGCGAGCACTCCCGCGATCACCGCGCACACCGCGGCGCCGAGGAACACCGTCTGCTCCTGCGCGATGCCGGCCTGCTTGAGCAGCAGCGTGAACTCCTGGCAGCGGCTCTTGCCGCCGCAGACGTCGCGGATCGACGGGAAGTCGTCCTGCTCGGAGTAGTAGCGACGCAGGCCGATCACCGTCAGCGCGGAGATGCCCACGAGCATGCCGACCATTCGCGACACGACCACCAGGGCGCTCGCGAGGCCGTGCACGTCGTCGTCGGTGTAGGCGAGTACCGCGGCGTTGACGGGCGCCAGCGCCAGGCCGAAGCCGAGGCCGCCGAGCACCAGACCGACGTTGGCGTGCCAGTGCTCGAGGGTGGTGAGGTCCCACTGGCTCATCAGCACGAAGCCGGTGGCCGCGAACGCCATCCCGGTCGCGGTCGTCGGGCCGGCGCCGATCCTGCGGGAGAGGTAGCCGCCGATGACCGCGCCGACGGGGAGCGCGACGAGGAAGCGCACCAGCACGAGGGCGGCCATCAGCTGGGAGTCGGCGTAGATCGTCGTCCGCGCGAAAAGCGGGATGTCGATGAGTGCCGCGATCAGGGCGGCGCCGACGAAGAAGCTGACGAGCAGGGCGCCCCACGCGGGAGTACGCCGCAGCGCGCCGTGCGGGATCAGCGGGGCGTCGTCGCGACGCAGGTGCCACACGAGCAGCAGTGAGGCGACCAGGGCGCCGAGGAGGTACCACCAGCCGTTGTCGGCGAAGACCTGCACCTTGGGGTCGGCCGTGGCGAACGCCAGGATCACGCCGCTCAGCGCCGCGGCCAGCAGCAGCGAGCCGGTGAGGTCGGCCTCGCGCATCGAGCCGACCCAGCCGCGGACGTCGACCAGGGGGCGCCGGGCAGTGACGCAGCGGACGACGAACAGCAGGGCGGCCACCATCGCGACCACGCCGACCGGGGTGAGCCAGCGGCCGTCGCCGGTGAACGGCACGAACATCTCGCCCCAGGTGATGTCGCGCATCAGCGCGGGCGGCTGGACGAAGACGAGCGACCCGGCGACCAGGGTGATGGTGAGCAGGAGGCCGCCGATGACGTCCGGGAGCCCCTCGATTGGTCGCAAACCGCGTGATTCGGGGCTGATCTCCTGCGGTTTGGTCCCAAACCGCAGGGATCGCAGCGCCGCAGCCAGCACCAGCCCGACCGCCAGGTTGACCAGGAAGATCGCCCGCCAGTCGGCCACCGACAGCACCACAGCACCGAAGAGCGGACCCAGCACCGAGCCGATCTCCTGGACGGCCGAGACGATGCCGAGCGGGACGCTGCGCCGGTCGGCGGGGTAGATGTCGGCGACCAGGGCCAAGGTGGCGGGGACCAGCCCGCCGCCGCCGACACCCTGCAGGAACCGGCCCGACACCATGCTCGGCATGTCGTAGGCGAGCGCGGTCACCAGCGACCCGAAGGCGAACACGACCAGCGCCATCAGGAGCACCGGCAGCCGCCCACGCAGGTCGGCGATCCGACCGATGAGCGGCAGCATGGCGACGTACCCGAGCAGGAAGCCGGAGATGACCGGCGCGGCCCGCTGGAGCTGTTCGACGGGGACGCCCGCCGACGTCATCATGTCGGGGAGCGCGAGCACCACGACGTAGGTGTCGGCGGCGGCGAAGGCCACCGCCACGGCGGCCAGCCCGAGGAGCAGGCGGGAGCTCCGGCTCATCGGTGGGCCGGCGGCGACGCTCACGGCGCGGTGATCGCCTTCTCGGTGCCGTAGTCGTCGAAGGTGACGGTGTAGGTCATCTCGTCGGAGTCGGGGTAGAACACGCCGGTCAGCGAGGCCTCGCGGAGCTCGCCGGCGTCGGAGACGAGGTACGACGCGGCGAAGGAGTCGCCCGACGAGCTCGGGATGACGTTCTTCATCGCGGCACCGGGGATGGTGCCGGTGTAGGTGGTCAGGATCTCGCTGTTGTTGGCGCCGCCGCGGACGCTCTCGCCGGCCTCCACCTCCGTGGTGACCGGCAGGAGGGAGGAGAACCCCCGGTCGGGCGTGATCAGCGCCGCCGGGTCGGGCGCGCCGTACTCGGCGGGGTCCACGTCGGAGTAGCCGGGCGTGAGCGGGATCCGGGCGTTGACCACGCCGTCGACGGCGATGACGGGCACCTCGAACTCCGTGCCCGACAGCACCACCTTGATCGCTCCTTCGAACGCCGGCGCCCGGGTCGCGACGCCGACCGCGCTGGTGATGCCGGTGACGCCGTCGGGGAGGTCGTCGGTGGTGAGACTCAGCCGCACCCCGGAGGTCTCGTCCAGGGCGTCCTTGGCGAGCGCGAGGACCTCCTCGGGCGTCTGGTCCTCGGCCGCGGCCTTCTCGTCGTCGCCGCCGCACGAGACGACGAGCAGCGCCACCAGGACGGCGAGCAGGACGGCCAAGGAGCGGCGCAGGGGGTGGCTCATGTCGCAGAGCCTTCCACACCGGCGGTGAGCCCCACCTGGGTCGCGACCGGCCCCGCGCAGGCAGCGATCGGCTGGGCGACCGGGGTGCCGGACCCGTCGCGTCGGCCGGTCGCCTCGGGCAGCTCGATGGGAGCCCCGCTGGACGCCGTAGCGCGGGCCGGGGCGGCGCCCGCCCACGCGAACACGAGGGTGTCCTCACCCTTGAGGAACCGGTGGCAGCGCACGCCGCCGGTCGCGCGACCCTTGGGCGGGTACTCGCTGAACGGCGCCACCTTGACCGCGCCCGGCTCCGTGCCGGGGAGTGCCGTCGAGGAGCCCGAGGAGGTGACGACCACCGAGCTCGCCGGGTCGACCGCGCCGAACCACGCCACGCGTTCGCCCGCGGTCAGCCGGACGCCGGCGATGCCGCCACCGGAGCGGCCCTGCGGGCGCACACCGTCGGCGCCGAAGTGCAGCAGCTGTGCGTCGCTCGTGATGAAGCACAGCGTCTCGTCGCCGGTCACCAGCTCGACGGCCCCGACCACCTCGTCGTCCTCCTTGAGGCCGATGAGGTCCCAGTCGTCCTTGGCGAGGACCTCGGCGTTGACCCGCTTCACGATGCCGTCGCGGGTGCCGAGCGCGAGGCCGGGGCCGTCGGTCGGCAGGGCGGTCAGCGCGACGGTCCGCTCACCCGTGTCGAGCGAGAGCACCTCGGTCAGGGGCAGCCCGCCCTGCAGGTTGGGGTCGTTGGCCGAGGCCGGCAGCTCGGGCATGTCGAGCACGCCCAGCTTGAGCACCCGGCCGCGGGAGGTGATCACGCCGATCTCGCCGCGGACGGTGGTGCGCACGGCCGACACGATCACGTCGTGGTTGGTCCGGCCGCCGCCCTCTCCCGGCGCCTCGGCGGTCGAGGAGCGCGCCATCAGGCCGCTGGAGGACAAGAACGCGAAGCACGGGTCGTCGGCGATCTCGAGGGAGCCCGTCGTCGCGGCCATGACCGTGGTGCCGGCCGAGGCGAGCAGCACGGTACGACGCGGGGTGCCGAACGTCTTGGCGACGTCCGCCAGCTCCTCGGAGACCACCTTGCGGAGCATCTTCTCGTCGCCGAGGATCGCGTCCAGGGCCTCGATCGTGCGCAGCAGCTCGGCCTTCTCGGTGTCCAGCTCGAGGCGGGAGAACTTGGTGAGCCGGCGCAGCGGCATCTCGAGGATGTAGCTGGTCTGCACCTCGGTCAGGTCGAAGACCTCCATCAGCCGCTCGCGCGCCATGGCGGTGTCGTCGCTGGTGCGGATCAGCTGGATCACCTCGTCGATGTCGAGGATCGCGACCAGGAGGCCGTCGACGAGGTGCAGGCGTTCGAGCGCCTTGGCCCGCCGGAAGCCCGAGCGCCGCCGGACGACGTCGAAGCGGTGCTGGAGGAAGACCTCGAGCAGCTCCTTGAGCCCCAGGGTGCGGGGCTGGCCGTCGACCAGCGCCACCGTGTTGATGCCGAACGTGTCCTCCATCGGCGTCTGCCGGTAGAGCTGCTCGAGCAGGGCCTCGGGGTGGAACCCGTTCTTCACCTCGATCACGAGGTGCAGGCCCTGGGAGCGGTCGGTCAGGTCCTTCACGTCCGAGATCCCGAGCAGCTTCTTGCCCTGCACCAGGACCTTGATCCGCTCGATGACCCGCTCCGTGCCGACGCCGTACGGCAGCTCGGTGACCACGATGCCCTTGCGCCGGGGCGTGATCGACTCGATCCGGGCGGTGGCGCGCATGCGGAACGTCCCGCGGCCGGTCTCGTAGGCGTCCCGGACCCCGTCCAGGCCGACGATCTTGCCGCCCGTCGGCAGGTCCGGACCCGGGATGAACCGCATCAGGCCGTCCAGGTCGGTGCTGGGGTGGGTGATCAGGTGGCGCAGGGCCTGGACGACCTCGACCAGGTTGTGCGGCGCGATGTTGGTGGCCATGCCGACGGCGATGCCGGTGGTGCCGTTGACGATCAGGTTGGGGATCGCCGACGGCAGCACGGTCGGCTCGGTCTCCCGGCCGTCGTAGTTGGCCTTGAAGTCGACGGTGTCCTCGTCGATGCCGGCGGTCATCGCGACGGCGGCGGGTGCCATCCGGCACTCGGTGTACCGCATCGCGGCGGGGGAGTCGTCGGGCGAGCCGAAGTTGCCGTGCCCGTCGATCATCGGCACCCGCATCGACCACGGCTGGGACATCCGGACGAGGGCGTCGTAGATCGCGCTGTCGCCGTGCGGGTGCAGCCGCCCCATCACCTCGCCGACGACGCGGGCGCTCTTCACGTGCCCGCGGTCGGGGCGCAGGCCCATCCGGTCCATCGTGTAGAGGATCCGGCGCTGGACCGGCTTGAGGCCGTCTCGTGCGTCGGGCAGGGCCCGCGAGTAGATGACCGAGTAGGCGTACTCGAGGAAGGACGCGCGCATCTCGTCGCCGACGTCGATGTCGAGGATGTGCTCCTCGAAGTCGTCGGGCAGGGGCTGTTTTGTCGTACGGCGTGCCATGGGTCGCATTCTTCACGGTGCCGCCGGTCCTTCGGCGGGGGGCTCGCCGTCTCGGGCGCGCTCGTTGGTCGCGCGGCGACCCGATAGATTCCCCTCGTGCCCGCCCAGACCTCCGCCCCACGCCACTGGGAGGCCGATGTGCTGCTGCGCGACGGCCGCGTCGCTCACATCAGGCCGATCAGACCCGACGACGCCGAGCTCCTGGTGGACTTCTACACGCGGGTGTCGCCGGAGTCGAAGTACTACCGCTTCTTCTCACCCATGCCCGAGCTGTCCGACAAGGACATCGTCCGGTTCACGCAGGTCGACTACACCGACCGCGTGGCGTTCATCTTGACCGTCGGCGCCAAGATGATCGCGGTCGGGCGCTACGACGTGGTCGAGTCCGGCCAGGCGGAGGTCGCGTTCCTGGTCGAGGACCAGCACCAGGGCCGCGGCATCGGCCAGCTGCTGCTCGAGCACCTCGCCCAGGCCGGGCGCGAGCGCGGCGTCGACCGCTTCGTCGCCGATGTCCTGCCCGACAACCACGCGATGATCCGCACCTTCCGGGACGCCGGCTACAAGATCGCCAGCGAGTACGACGACGGCGTGATGGCGCTGGTCTTCGACATCGACCCGACCGACACGGCCATCGGCGTCATGGAGCAGCGCGAGCACCGCGCCGAGTCGGCGTCGATCGAGCGGTTCTTCAACCCGAGGTCGATCGCCGTCATCGGCGCCAGCCGCCGCCAGGACACCATCGGCCGGGCGCTGGTGCGCAACCTGATCACGGGCGACTTCACCGGACGTGTCTACGCGGTCAACCCGAGCGCGGACGCGGTCTCCGGCCTGCCGACGTACCCCACCGTCTCCGAGATCCCCGGTGACGTCGACGTGGCGATCGTGGCGGTCCCCGCCGAGGCGGTGCACGACGTCGTGCTCGACTGCGCGGCCAAGGGGGTGCACGGCCTCGTCGTGATCTCGTCCGGCTTCGCCGAGACCGGCGAGGAGGGCCGGACCCGGCAGCGCCGGCTGGTCGGGCTCTCGCGCTCCTACGGCCTGCGCCTGATCGGCCCCAACGCCTTGGGCGTCATCAACACCGATCCGTCCGTGTCGCTCAACGCCTCGTTGTCGTCGGTGCTGCCGCCGCGCGGGCGGGCGGGCTTCTTCTGCCAGTCGGGCGCGCTCGGCTCGGCGATCCTCGAGAAGGTCAACAACCGCGGCCTCGGCCTCTCCACGTTCGTCAGCGCCGGCAACCGCGCCGACGTCTCGGGCAACGACCTCCTCCAGTACTGGGAGAAGGACGACTCCACCGAGGTCGTGCTGCTCTACCTGGAGTCGATCGGCAACCCCCGCAAGTTCTCCCGGATCGCCCGCCGGGTCTCCCGGCGCAAGCCGGTGATCGCGGTGCGCTCGGGCCGCAACAGCCAGGGCGTGCCGATGGGGCACGCCGTCCGCAAGATCGCCGCACCCCAGCAGGCGGTCGACGCGATGTTCAAGCAGGCCGGCGTGATCCAGGTCGACACCCTCGACGAGATGTTCGACGTCGCGCAGCTGCTCGCGCACCAACCGCTGCCGCGCGGGCGGCGGGTGGCGGTCGTCGGCAACTCCGACGCGCTCGGCCTGCTCGCCACCGACGCCGCCGCCGCGGTGGGCCTGGTCGTGAACAAGCAGCTCCCGCTCGGCGCCGAGGCCAATGCCGAGGACTTCGAGGACGCCCTCGACGCCGCCATCGACGATCCCGAGGTCGACGCGGTCGTCGCGATCTACATCCCGCCGCTCAACGTCTCCGGTGAGGACGTCGCCAACGTCCTGGCCGCCGTCGGCGAGCAGTCGGACAAGCCCCTGGTGTCGACGTTCCTCGGGGCCGAGGGCGTGCCCGAGCTGCTGCGGGTGCCCGACGTCGCGGGCATGACGGCCGGCCGCGGCTCGGTGCCGTCGTACCCCGCCGTCGAGGCAGCCGTGCGAGCGCTGGCCCGCGTGGTGCAGTACGCCGTGTGGCTGCGCACGCCCGACACCCAGGCGGTCGATGCCGCCCTGGTCGACCGGCTCGGCGCCAAGCGGCTGGTCAACGAGCTGCTCATGACCCACCGCGAGGGCCACGACCTGACGCACTCCGAGGCCCAGGCGCTGCTCGCGGCCTACGACGTCAACCTCTCCGAGACCATCAGCGTCTCGACGCTGGACGAGGCACAGGCGGCGGCCGCGCTGCTCGGCTACGACGTCGTGCTCAAGGCCACCGCCAACCACCTGCGACACCGGCCGGACCTGGCCCACGTGCGGCGCGACATCGACGACGCCGCCGAGATGAACGCCGCCTGGACCACCCTCAACCAGGTCATCACCGAGCCCGCCAAGGCCGGGTTCGTCGTGCAGCGCAACGCCCCTCCCGGGGTGCCGGTGAGCCTGGCGAGCATGGAGGACCCGCTGTTCGGTCCGGTGGTCTCGTTCGGCATCGGGGGCCCGCTCACCGAGCTGCTGGGCGACCGAGCGTTCCGGATCCCGCCGCTGGCCGAGCACGACGCCCAGGACATGGTGCGCGAGATCAAGGCCTCGCCCCTGCTCTTCGGCTACCGCGGCAGCGAGATCGTCGACGTCGCCGAGATCGAGCGCATCGTGCGCCGGGTGGCCCAGCTCCAGCACGACCTGCCGCAGATCCGGGCCCTGGACCTCCCGCTGATCCTGGCGGGAGCCGGTGGGGCCACCGTGCTCGGCGCGTCCATCCGCATCGAGCCGGTGCTCGACCCACGGTCCGACTGGTTCGTGCGCCGGTTGAGCACGATGCCCGGCGACACGCTGCCCGACTAGGACCGACCGCCCGACTAGGCTCGCGCCGTGCTGGTCTCCGACGCTCACCGCTTCCTCTTCGTGCACGTCCAGAAGACCGGCGGGGTCAGCATCGACGGCCTGCTGCGGCCGCAGCTGCCCGACGCCCGCTCGTTGGACGGCCTGACCCGGCACGCCCGCCTCGACCAGATCCTCGCGGCCGAGCCGGGGCTGGGGGACTACTGGATCGCCGGCGTCGTCCGCAACCCGTGGGCCCGGCTGCTGTCGTGGTGGAGCATGGTCGAGCGCTTCCGCGGGCTCGCGGAGCAGGGCGCACCCAAGGCCAGGGGCTTCCTCGAGGGCAAGGGCTTCCTCGCCGTCGTCGCCCGCGAGTACGCCGACTTCGAGGCCTTCGTCCTGCGCGGCACCGTCGAGCGACCTCGGCTGCGCACCCCCCAGCTCGCCTACCTCACGACACCCACCCGACGGGCCGACTTCATCGGCCGTCAGGAGTCCTTCGACGCCGACGTGGCCACCCTCGTCGCCCGGCTCGGGCTGCCACCGGTGGTGCAGGTGCCGCGCGACAACGCGTCGACGCCGCGCGACCACCGCGACGCCTACACGCCGCCGATGCGCGACCGGGTCGCCGACGTCTTCGCCGACGACATCGAGACCTTCGGCTACACGTTCTGACCCGGGGCCCACGAACGGCGGGCCGACCTCCGCGTCGGAGGCTCGCGCTGGGTGCGGCCACCGTCGGCGCATCGTGACAGACTGCCCCACATGCGCAGCAAGGCCGCCGACCACACTCCTGCCGAGAAGGACCGCGCCCGCGAGCTTCGCGGCGCGATCGACCGGACCGGCTACTACCCCGAGGTCGTGGCGGACGGCGTGTTCGCGGCGGTCGCGGGCGAGGACGTCTCGTCCTTCTACGTCCACCACGAGCCGACGTTCGAGCGTGACGAGGTACGCCGTCACCTCACCGTCGTCGTGCTCACGCCGACGCGGCTCGTGCTGGCCCACACCGATGAGCACCCCGGCGACGACCTGCTGCCCGAGCCCTACACCTCGACCTCGACCGAGGCCATCGCGCTGTCGTCGGTGCGGTCGGTCGTGGTCACCCGCATGGTCGCCAACCCGACGGGCGGCCCCGCGCCGGCCGCGGAGGCGGTGCTCACCATCGGCTGGGGTGGTGTCGGCCGCATCGACCTCGAGCCCGCCGACTGCGCCGACCCCGACTGCGACGCCGACCACGGCTACACCGGCGTGCTCGCCGGAGACGACTTCTCGCTGCGGGTCTCCGCCGCGGCCGACGGCATCGACGCCGTGGCCGGGCTGCTGGGCTTCGCCGAGGCGCTGTCCGCCCGCACCCGCGGGGCATGACGTCGGTCGCGGCGGAGTTCGTCGAGCCGGCCTACGGAGAGCGCTCGCTCGGTGACGTCGTGCCGGCCATCGCGGCCGCGCTCGGTCACTCCCTCGGCGAGCCGCCCTCGCGGCTCACGCTGCCGGCCGCCCCGTCGTACGTCCTGTTCCTGATCGACGGGCTGGGGGCCGAGCTGCTGCGGCGCTACGCCTACATGGCGCCGT
Source organism: uncultured Actinomycetota bacterium (assembly GCA_963807335.1). Taxonomy (GTDB): domain Bacteria; phylum Actinomycetota; class Actinomycetes; order Propionibacteriales; family Nocardioidaceae; genus Nocardioides. The sequence continues at coordinate 28,575 of CAWEBT010000012.1, read as the reverse complement.
TCCTCTCGGAGCTGCTGGAGGACCAGACACCCGGCACGGCCGGGGTGCCGTCGACCACGGCGACCAGCCTGACCTCGCTCGGCACCGGCCTCACGCCCGGCGCCCACGGGCTGGTCGGGTTCACCTCCCGAATCCCGGGCACCGACCGGCTCCTCAACGCGCTCTTCTGGGCCAAGGACGTCGATCCGGTCGAGTGGCAGCCCCACCCGACGACTTTCTCCCGACTGATGGCCAACGGCGTCACCACCACCGTGATCAACAAGCGCGACTTCCGCAGCAGCGGGTTGACGCTGGCGGCGCACCGGGGAGCCGACTACGTCGGCGCCGACCGGGTCGGCGAGCGGATCGCCGCCGTGCTCGCCGCCTCGAGGACGGGCCCGTCGCTGACCTACGTCTACGACAGCGACCTCGACTGGACCGGCCACCGCTTCGGCGTCGCCTCCACGCCCTGGCTCCAGCAGCTGTCGATGGTCGACGCGGAGGCCGAGCAGATGCGCGAGGCCCTGCCGGCGCACGTCCGACTGCTCGTCGTCGCCGACCACGGCATGGTCGACAGCCCGACGGAGTCCCGCATCGACGTCGACGACCGGCGCGAGCTGCGCGACGGTGTGTGGCTGCTGGGTGGGGAGGCGCGGTTCCGTCACCTCTACTGCGACCGCGGTGCCGACGACGACGTCGCCGCGACGTGGCGTGAGGTGCTGGGCGACCGGGCCGACGTGCTCACCCGTGACGAGGCTCTTCGCCGGGGCTGGTTCGGCGCCGTGAGCCCGTCCGTCCTCCCGCGCATCGGCGACGTCGTGGTCGCCTGTCGGGGCGACGCGGCGGTCGTGTCGACCGTGGACTTCCCCTACGAGAAGACCTTGATCGGGCTGCACGGCTCGCTGACACCGGCCGAGATGCTGATCCCGATCCTGGTCAGCTGAGCACCGGAGCTAGCCGAACGGCAGCGGTTCGGGGGCCAGGCTGACGGCGTGGGCCCGGGCTGCGGTCAACCGGCGTCGGTGGTGCTGGCGGCAGAGGACCTCGTAGGCCACGTCGGCAGGTGGCTCGTCGGGCCGGTCTCCGAGCGGCTCGACGTCGCCGACGACGACGACCTCGCCCTCGACCACCATGGCGCCGTTCTCGGTGCGGGCGTTGTGGGTGGCCCGCTTGCCGCACCAGCACAACGCCTCGACCTGGAGCACGTTCATCCGGTCGGCGAGCTCGATCAACCGCCCGGAGCCCGGGAACAGCTGGGTGCGGAAGTCGGTGAGGATGCCGAACGCGAACACGTCGATCTGCAGCTCGTCGACGACCTTGGCGAGCTGGTCGATCTGGTCGACGGAGTAGAACTGGGCCTCGTCGCAGATCAGGTAGTCGATCCGGCCGCCCTGGGTGAGGGTGGTGACGACATAGGTCCAGAAGTTGAAGTCGAGATCGACCTCGAGCGCCTGGTGGGTGAGTCCCAGCCGGCTGGAGACCATCGCCTGGCCGGCCCGGTCATGGGTGGTGAAGATGCGGCCGACCCGGCCCCTGGCCGCGTGGTTGTGGTTCGTCTGCAGGGCGAGGGTCGACTTGCCGGAGTCCATCGTGCCGGTGAAGAAGTGCAGTTCAGCCACGAGGCGTGATCCTTCCACACCGCAGCAGCGGGGCCGTCGGGCAGGATGCCTGCCATGACCGGACCCCTCATCGCAGCAGACGAGCTCCGAGCCCTGCTGGGCGACGTGACCGTGCTGGACGTGCGCTACCGGCTCGGCGGACCCGACGGACGCGCCGCCTTCGCCGACGGGCACGTGCCGGGTGCGGCGTACGTCGACCTGGACACCGACCTGGCCGCACCTCCCGGCGCCGGCGGGCGACACCCGCTGCCAGCGGCGGCCGACTTCGTCGCCGCGATGCGAAGGGTCGGCGTGTCGAACAGCCGTCCCGTGGTCGTGTACGACGACTGGTCGGCGCACGCCGCCGGGCGCGCGTGGTGGCTGCTGCGCCACCACGGCCACCCGGACGTGCGGGTGCTCGACGGCGCGTGGCCGGCCTGGCAGCGGGCCGGGGGAGAGGTCGAGCAGGGCTCGCCGGCCGTCGAGCCGGGCGACTTCGAGCCGAGCGAGACGCGGGCCGGGCTGGTCGAGGTCGCCGACGTGCTCGACGTCGAGGTCCTCATCGACGCCCGCGCCGCCGAGCGCTACCGGGGCGAGACCGAGCCGATCGACCCCGTGGCCGGCCACGTCCCGGGCGCGGTGAACGTGCCGACCTCGCGCAACCTCGGCGCCGACGGCTGCTTCCGTGCCGCCGCTGAGCTCAGGTCGGTCTACGCCGAGGTGGGTGCCGATCCGGGGGTCGACGTCGCGGCGTACTGCGGCTCGGGCGTCACCGCCACGCACGACCTGCTCGCGATGGAGGTGGCCGGCATCGAGGCCCGGCTCTACCCGGGCGGCTGGAGCGGCTGGATCACCGACCCGGCGCGACCTGTCGAGCGGTCAGCCGACTGAGACCTCGTCGCCGACGCTGATCGTGCCGGCGCCCTCGGGGATCAGGTTGAGCGCGAACAGGGTGTCCTTGGCCGGCCGGCGGTGCCGGGCCAGGGTGCGGATGGGCTCCTTGCCGGTGCGCAGCGAGTCGGGGTCCAGCGTGGTCATCACGCACCGCCCGGTGGGGATCGCCACCCGGAAGCGGACGCCGGCGATCTCGACGTGGGACCAGGCGTCCTCGGCGAACGGAGCATCCCCGTCGATCACCAGGCTGGGGCGGAAGCGCTGCATCGGCAGCGGCTCCGGTGGCTCCTCGCCGCGCTCGAGGGCGCCCGCCACGACCCAGTCGTTGAGCTGCCTCAGCGACGCCTCCGACGCGAGCGTGACCGGGTAGCCGTCGGCGTACGCCGTGTGGTCGCCGGGGGAGGAGTGCCTCGGGTTGAGACGGCGGCGCGTCGGGTCGTCGCACCAAAGCAGTCGTAGGCCGGGCCGGCCCAGCGCGGCGGCCAGCCACTCGCCGACCGCCGGGTCGGCGGCGATGCCGAACAGGTCCTGGCTGAACAGGCGCACCGGGACCAGCGGTCCCGTGGGCACGTCCAGCGACAGTGTGGGCCGCTCCGGCGCGGTCAGTCGCAGGGCGCCGGTCACCGACGCATCGGTGGCGGGGGTGTCGGCGACGATCGTGAAGAGCGCGGGCAGCTCGCGGGCCGAGACCATCACGCCGTCGGAGTCCACCACGACCCAGGAGCGGTCGTCGGCCAGGCCCCTCGGCCGCACCTCGGCCGACCGGACCGGGCGGATCGCGGTGCTCTTGACGGGGTGGACGTTCAGGCCGGTGAGCCGCAGGGTCACCAGTGGACGCCCTTGAAGACCCTGGCGAGCATGATCTGCTCCGACTCGCGCGTGCCCGCCTCGGAGCCCTGCCCCTTGGCCGCGGCCGAGTCCGGGAACACGTGGTAGGCCATGTTGAGCAGCCGGAACGTCGTCTTCGGGGCGATCGTGTGGGCGATCGCACCGGTGTTGCCGAGGGCCGTGTTGATCTCGTGCGGCTTCTCCACCAGCGCCTTGATCACCAGGTCGGCGGCCTGGGCGGGCGAGATCGTGGGGAACTTGTCGTAGAGCTTGGTCGGCGCGATCATCGGCGTCCGCACCAGCGGCATGTGGATGCTGGTGAACGTGATGCCGTTGCCGACGACCTCCGAGGCCACCACGTTGCTCCACGAGTCGAGCGCCGCCTTGGACGCGACGTACGCCGAGAAGCGCGGCGGGTTGGTCTGCACGCCGATCGAGCTGACGTTGACGATGTGGCCGGCCTTCTGGTCGTGCATCGCGGGCATCAGGCCCATCACCAGCCTGATGGCGCCGAAGTAGTTGAGCTGCATGGTCCGCTCGAAGTCGTGGAAGCGGTCGGCCGACAGCCGCAGCGAGCGACGGATCGAGCGGCCCGCGTTGTTGACCACGAAGTCGACGCTCGGGAGCTCGGCGGTCAGCTGCTCGCAGAGCCGGTCGATCGCCTCGAGTTCGGAGAGGTCGCACGGGAAGACGTGTGCCGTGCCGCCGCGCAGCTCGATGGTGGCCCTGGTGTCCTCCAGCTTGTCCTTGCCGCGGGCGACCAGCACCGGGATGCCGCCGGCCTGGGCGACCTTGAGCGCGGTGACCTGGCCGATGCCCGACGAGGCGCCGGTGATGACGACGTACTTGCCGGCCAGCGCGGCGCGGACCCGGGCGTCCTTGCCGGTCGACTCGTCGAGGTGCTCCTCCCAGTAGCCCCACAGGGTCCGGGCGTAGGACTCGAGGTCGGGCACGGAGATGCCCGAGCCGGTCAGCGCCCTCTCCGTCGCGCGGGAGTCGAAGACGGGCCGGAAGCTGGTGTGCCCCAGCACCTCCGCCGGCACGCCGAGGCGGCCGAGGGTCTGGTCGAGCACCAGCTGCCCGGCACCGGACCGCACCATCGCGGAGACGAGGGTGGCCGGGCGCAGCATCCGCGGCACCAGGCCGAGCGGGCCGCTGGCGGTCGTCTGCCGGTCGATCGGCGTCGCGAACCGCGGCGCCCCGGCCGCACGGCAGAAGAGGTTGATGGTCTCCACCACGGGCTGCGGCTCGGGGTTGACCAGGTGGAACGCCTCACCGTCGCGACCGGGGAGGTGCGCGAGATGGTCCATCGCGGCGGCGACGTAGTCGACCGGCACGACGTTGGTGTCGCCCAGGTCGGGGCCCACCAACGGCAGCCAGGCCGGCAGCACGTCGCGCAGGGCCTTGAGGATCGAGAAGTAGTAGTAGGGGCCGTCCACCTTGTCCATGGCGCCGGTCTCGCTGTGGCCGACCACGATGGCCGGCCGGTAGACCCGCCACGGCACGGTCGCCTCGTCGCGCACGATCCGCTCGGACTCGTACTTCGTCCGGTGGTACGGCGAGGGCAGCTGCTGTCCCTCCGCGAACATCGTCTCGTCGAACCGGCCACGGAAGTCGCCCGCCGCCGCCACCGACGACACGTGGTGGAAGCAGCCGGCCCGGAGCGACGCGGCGAGGGCGAGTGCCTCCCGCGTCCCACCGACGTTCATCGCCTCGTTGGTCGCGTCGTCCGCGGTGAGGTCGTAGACCGCCGCCAGGTGGAAGAAGTGCTCGATCTGGCCCGCGTGCCCGGTGCGCCACGCCTTGGTGACCCCCAGCCCCGGCTTGGTCAGGTCGCCCGTGACGGGTACGACCCGGCCGGCGCCGCCCTGGGAGTTCCAGCGCTCGATCAGCGCCTGCAGACGTGGCAGCGAGCCCTTGCGGACCAGGAGGTGGATCTCGCCCTCGCGGTGGTCGATCAGCTGCTGGACGAGGTGCCGGCCGATGAAGCCGGTCGCTCCGGTGACGAAGTACGACATGGGCGGATGCTACTGCGACTCGGGCGGCTGCCCCCGGCGGTCGTGCCCGCGCCGGCTCGGGCTAGCCGCGACCGTCGTCGCTGGAGCCGCCGAACATGATCTCGTCCCAGCTCGGCACCGACGCGCGGCCGCGCGTCTTCTTGACGGGCCGGCGAGCCGGCTCCTCGGTCTCGTCGGTCTCGGCCGGCGCCTCGGCCTCGACGGGCTCCGGGGCCGCCTGGTCCTCATCGCTCTCTAGCTCGGCGCGCAGGGACTCGGTCAGGTCGAGCGTCTCGTCGCTGGAGGCGGACGGCTCCGCCTCGGAGACCATCTCGATCGCGTCGTCGCCGAGCGGCAGCTCCTCGGCGGGTACGGCGGAGAGCCGGCGCTTGCGGGCCGGCGCGTCGGTCTCGGTGCGGGGCTCGGAGGCGGGTGACGCCTCGGCGGACGAGCCCTCGCCGACCAGCCAGCGCGCGTCGTCGTTCTCGACGGTGACGTAGTTGCCCGGCATGTCGAAGGAGAAGGTCGCGGGACCCTTGCGGGAACCTGCGGCGAAGACCGCGGTCAGGGTCCACCGGCCGTCCTCGCGGCGGTAGGCGTCCCACTCGACGGTGCGCGGGTCGACGTTCTGGACCCGCAGGTGCTCGGCCACCGCGTCCCCCAGGGTCCGCCCGCCACCCAGCGAGCCCTCGCCGCTGCGACGGCGTACCGACGACTTCTGGGCGCGTTGCGCGACGTGGGCGCGCTCGTCGAGCACCGGCCCGGCGAACGTCATGATCTTCTCGACGGTGGTCTGTGCGGCCTGGGCCACCGACTCGGCCGACTCGCCGGCACGGATGCGGGCCTGGATGTCTCGCGGGCGGATAGCGCTGTCCATCTTGATCTCCAACTGGCCGAGGCGGGCGTGCTCGCCGCGCAGAGCGGCCCGGAGCAAGGCGTCGACGGTGAGCGTGTACTCGCCGCCGGCATCGTCGACCAGCAGCAGTCGGGTGCGATCATCGCTCAGTCCTGCGAGCGTGAGGTGCACCATCGGCTGCCTGCTCCTGCGTCGTCGTGCCGTGATCCGGTTGGGTCCCGAGCCTACGCCAGCGCAGGCAGCGCTTCGGCGTACGACTGGCGGCGCGCCCGTCGCGAATGTGGCGCCGGCCCGGGCGGTACCCTCCGGCTGTGCTGCCGACCGTGTTCGCGATGGCCGTCGCCCCGCCGGAGCCGTCGGCCACGCTGGTGGTGCTCGACCTCGTCGGCATCTTCGTCTTCGCGATCTCCGGAGCGCTGGTGGCGGTCCGCAAGGACCTCGACGTCTTCGGCGTCCTGGTCCTGGCCGGCACCACGGGCCTGGGAGGTGGCTTCCTCCGCGACGTGCTGATCGGTGCGACGCCCCCCGCGGCGCTGGCCGACTGGCGCTACCTGCTGGTGCCGGTCAGCGCCGGCGTCGTCACGTTCTTCTTCCATCCCGTGCTGGGGCGCGTGGAGCGGGTCGTCAACGTCTTCGACGCGTTCGGGCTGGCGCTGTTCTGCGTGACCGGCGCCCTCAAGGCGACGGCGTACGGACTGGGGCCGCTGCCCGCGGCCCTGATGGGCATGGTCACCGGCATCGGCGGCGGCATGGCCCGCGACGTCCTGACCGGCCGGGTGCCGGTGATCTTCCGCGGCGAGCTGTACGCGACCCCCGCGCTCGCCGGCGCGTTCATCGCCGTGCTGGGCGACCGGTACGACCAGCCGATGTACGTCGTCGTACCCCTCGCCGCCGGTACCTGCCTGGTGTGGCGACTGCTGGCCATGTGGCACAACTGGCAGGCGCCCATGCCGACCGGCCCCTCCAGCGTCTGACCGCCCCACTCGGGTAGTCCGGTGCAGATTTGCTGTTCTCGGGCGGATCCGGAGCAAATCTGCACCGGACTATCCCGGCAGGAGGACGGGCTGGTCCGGGCTGCGGTAGTCGGCGCCGCGCGTGGCCTGAGCGGCGAGTACGGCGATCAGGCCGGCCGCGACCGGGACGGCGTACGCCCAGGACGCGCCTCTGGCATCCACGAGGAGCCCGGCGAGCGTGGCCCCGGGGGCGACGCCGGCCACCAGCGCCGTGTGCATGATCCCCATGCCCTCGGTCAGCCGCGCCCGCGGCACCACCTGCTCGGTCAGCATCATCGTCGCGATCAGCGTGGGCGCGATGGCGAGCCCGCCGAGCAGCAGCACCGGCGCCATCAGGGCGACGTGGTCCACGAACGGCAGCGGCAGCATCGCGGCGAGCATCGCCACCGTGCCGATCCGTAGCCGGGTCTCGAGGCTGGACGTCCAGTGCACCGCGCCGGTGACCAGCCCGGCCAGCAGGCTGCCGAAGCTCCACAGCGCGAGCAGGACCCCGGCGAGCCCCTTGGAGCCCTCCTCCTCCGCGAACGCCACCGTGGTGACCTCCGCGGCGCCGAACAGCGCGCCCAGCGCCAGGCAGACGATCGCCACGGGCACCGCGGCCCGCCAGGGCATCCTCGGCCGAGGACCGCTGTCGGCGTGGCGGGTCTGGGGCGGAGGCTGGGTCCCGGTCTGGGCGGCGTACGCCAGCGTGCCGACCACACCGGTGGTCAGGGCCACCAGCAGGCCGGCGAGCGGGTGCCAGAGCGTCGCGAGCAGGGTGACCACGATCGGGCCGACGACGAACACCACCTCGTCGAGGACCGCCTCCAGCGCGTACGCCGTGCCGACCTGCCCGCGGTCGGCGAGCACGTGCGACCAGCGGGCCCGGACCGACGAGCCGACCTGCGGCACGAAGGCGCCGGCGACGACCGCCCCGAGGTACGGCGTCCAGGTCGGCCACTCCAGCTCGACCGCCAGCATCAGCACGGTCAGGGCCACCCCCCACACCGAGATGCCGACCGCGAGCACCTTGCCCTGGCCGACCCGGTCGACCAGCGAGCCCTTGACGATCGCCAGCGCCGCGTCGGCGATGACGTAGGCGGCGGCCAGCAGGCCGGCGAGGCCGTAGGAGCCGGTGCGCGCGGAGACGAGCAGCACGATGCCAAGGCCGACCATCGCGATCTGCAGCCGGCCGAGCAGGGCGGCCGAGGAGAAGCGGAGAGCGCCCGGCACCTGCAGCAGCCGGCCGTACGAGTCGAACACGAGGTGAACGCTACGGCCCGTCGCTGCCCGGCTGACGCCAGGGCGACCTCGGGCAACCTCCTCGACCGCGGATGTGGACAACTCCTTACGATGTGGTCATGCCTGTGGACGCCACGCCGTACGACGCGCTCTTGCTGTTGTCCTTCGGAGGTCCCGAGAAGCCCGACGACGTGGTGCCGTTCCTCGAGAACGTCACGCGCGGTCGCGGGATCCCTCGGGAGCGGCTGGAGGAGGTCGGCGAGCACTACTTCCTGTTCGGCGGGCGCTCGCCCATCAACGACCAGAACCGCGCCCTGCTGGCCGCGATCGGCGAGGACCTGGCCGGGGCCGGGATCGACCTGCCGGTCTACTGGGGCAACCGCAACTGGACGCCCTACCTGGCCGACACCCTCCGGCAGATGACCGCCGACGGGGTCACCAGGGCAGCCGTGCTGACGACCTCGGCGTACTCGTCGTACTCGTCGTGCCGGCAGTACCGCGAGAACCTCGCCGACGCGGTGGCCGAGGTCCCGGACGCGCCGCGGCTCGACCGGCTGCGGCAGTACTTCAACCACCCCGGCTTCGTCGAGCCCGTCGTCGACGCGACGCTGGCCGCGCTGGCCGAGCTGCCCGACGCGGTGCGCGAGCAGGCCCGCCTGGTGTTCGTGACGCACTCGATCCCCGAGGCGATGGCCAAGGGCAGCGGCCCCGACGGGGACGCGTACGTCGTCCAGCACCGCAGCGTGGCGGCCGAGGTGGTCGAGCGGATGCGCCAGGAGACCGGCCGCCGGCACCCCCACGACCTGGTCTTCTGCTCGCGCTCCGGCTCGCCGCAGGTGCCGTGGCTGGAGCCGGACGTCAACGACCACCTCGAGGCGCTGTCCGGGCACGGCGTGCCCTCGGTCGTGCTGATCCCGGTCGGCTTCGTGTCCGACCACATGGAGGTCATCTACGACCTCGACACGGAGGCCCTCTCGACCGCCAAGCGGCTCGGGCTGCCCGCGGCCCGGGCGGCCACCCCCGGCATCGACCCGAGGTTCGTCGCGATGGTCCGCGACCTGCTCGTCGAGCGGGCCGCCGTCGAGCGCGGTGAGGACGTCAGCCGGGCGGCCGTCGGGTCGATGGGTCCGTGGCGCGAGGTCTGCGCCCCCGGCTGCTGCCCCAACGCTCGCGGACCCCGTCCGGCGCTGTGCGGGTCCGACTGATGACGCCCGAGCCCACCGAGCTCCGCGACCTCGCCCTCGAGGTCGCGCGTCGGGCAGCGACCCTGGTGTCGGCGCGACGCGCCGCGGGGGTCGCCGTGGCCGACACGAAGTCGTCGGCCACCGACGTGGTCACCGAGGCCGACCGGGCGAGCGAGGAGCTGATCCGCGATCTCCTGCTCGCCGCCCGCCCCGACGACGCGATCCTCGGCGAGGAGGGCGACGACCATGCCGGCACGAGCGGCGTGCGCTGGATCGTCGATCCCATCGACGGCACCGTCAACTTCCTCTACGACCTGCCCCAGTACGCCGTCTCGATCGCGGCGGAGTGGCAGGGCGAGATCGTCGCCGGGGCCGTCATCAACGTGCCCTCCGGTGTCGAGTACGCCGCGGCTCGCGGCCACGGCTCCACGCGGGACGGCCTGCCGCTGCAGGTGCGACCGGCGCCGCCGATGCGCGAGCGCCTGATCATGACCGGCTTCGGCTACCTGCGCGAGGTGCGCGTCCACCAGTCCGCGTGCCTCCAGGCGCTGCTCCCGCAGATCCGCGACATCCGGCGGATGGGCTCGTCCGCCCTCGACATCTGTCACGTGGCCGAGGGCAGCGCCGACGGCTACGTCGAGGAGGGCGCCCAGCCGTGGGACTGGGCCGCCGCCAGCCTGGTGCTCACCGAGGCAGGCGGACGGTTCGCGGTGCTGCCCGGGGCCCTGGGCGCGCGGGGTGCCCGGATCGCCGGCTGGCCGGAGATGACGCTCGTCACAGCCGCCCCGGCCGACGGCTGGGACCTGTTCGTCAGCACGCTGAGCGAGGCGGGATACCTCGCTGAGGCGTAGGTGGCTCCCCGGGAATAGGGCTCCGTCCCGCGGTGTTCTCGTGCCACGACCGACGCCGGTGATGCATCGAGAGCCCAGATGGTGCACAATCTGGCGCGCGGCGGACAAGAAGTGACGACGATCGCCTGAGCGGTCGTCGGGGAGTGGGACGAGGGACATGGCGACTGACTACGACGCACCACGCAAGAACGAAGAAGACCAGAGTGAAGAGAGCATCGAGGAGCTGAAGGCTCGTCGACACGACAAGAACTCGGGCAAGGTCGACGAGGACGAGGCCGAAGCGGCCGAGTCCTTCGAGCTGCCCGGTGCAGACCTGTCGCACGAGGAGCTGGCCGTCGAGGTCAAGCCCAAGCAGGAGGACGAGTTCACCTGCATGAGCTGCTTCTTGGTGCACCACCGTTCGCAGCTCGCGGACGAGAAGAAGATGACCTGCCGGGACTGCGCCTGACCCGGCGCAGCCTCCGAACGTGACGAGGGCCGCAACCCGATCCGGGTTGCGGCCCTCGTGCGTCCGGCCCCGTCAGCTCGTGGGGGCGTCCGCCGCGTCCGCGTCCTGGTTGTCCTTCTGCAGGTCCGGCGGCAGGTGGCCGGTCGACTTCGCGTAGTAGTTGGCGGCCCGTCGGGTGGCCAGCATCCGGGCGATGGCGATGGCCGTGCCGCTGAGCGCGGCCCAGGCCACGGCCTCCCAGAGGTCGACGTCGGGGTCGGCCGGGTTGGCCGGGGGGTTCTTCCCGGTGGCCGCCCGCCAGGAAGTGTTCAGGGTCTTCTTGGCCACGGCGGCGCCGAGCAGCGCCGACCCGAGCGAGAAGACCGACCAGAACTTCGAACCACCAGATGCCATGTGTCCTCCAAGAAGTTGAGCGGTCAGCCTACGAGACGTGGCTAGCGGGTCGACCTGTCGGCGGCCGCCGCGGCGACCAGGGCCTCGGCCAGGCGGTCGGGGCGCCGGGTGTGGACCAGCCAGTACGGCGTGCGGTCGGCCGGGTCGGTGATCTCGACCCGGACCCCGCGCTTGAGGTACGGCCGGAGGAGCAGGTAGGCGCGGGCGTCCGCCTCGGCGCCGGCGAGCTGCCGGGTCCGAGCGGCGTCGAGGGCGGTGACCTCGCCGACGTGGCGGGTGTCGATGTGCGCCCGGCCAGCGTGGAACTCGCCGGCGGAGACGGCCACCCGGGCCGCGCCGTACGCGATGAAGGCCCAGGCGAGCAGCAGCATGGCCGTGGCGGTGACGGCCCACGCGACGGCTGCGGGGAGCGCCACGACGACCGCGAGCCACAGGCTGGCGACCAGCATCGTGCCCTGCACCCACCAGCGGAGGGGGACGTGCAGGCGTTCGGCGTAGTCCACGGTGCCCAGCCTAGGCTGGGCGGGTGATCGAACTCGACGTGGCCCTGCTGCGGCTGGACCCCGGCCTGCCCGCGCCGTCGTACGCCCATCCGGGCGACGCCGGTGCCGACCTCCAGACCACCGTCGACCTGGCCCTGGGGCCGGGGGAGCGGGCGCTGGTGCCGACCGGTGTCTCCATCGCGCTGCCCGAGGGGTACGTCGCGCTGGTGCACCCGAGGTCGGGACTGGCGGCTCGGCACGGCCTCTCGATCGTCAACACGCCCGGCACGGTCGACGCGGGCTACCGGGGTGAGATCAAGGTGATGCTCATCAACCACGACCGCCTCGACACCGTGCACCTCAAGCGGGGCGACCGGATCGCGCAGCTGGTGATCCAGCGTTACGAGCGGGCCCGGTTCGTGGTCGTCGACGCCCTCCCCGAGTCGGTTCGTGGCCAAGGGGGCTACGGTTCTACGGGGGGATTCGGTCCGTCCTGACCGCCCCGCACAGACGCTGAAGCAGGAGTTCGCAGTGAAGTTCCGTCGCAAGGCCCTCCCCGACGACATCACGACCGGATCAGCCGACGACCCGGCCGACGACTCGGTCGACGCCGCAGAGCCGGGGGAGTCGGGTCCGTTCGACGCCGACGCGGTAGCCGACTCCATCGAGCGTGTCGACCTCGGGTCGCTGCTCATCGCCCCGACCGAGGGTCGCGAGCTGCGCCTCCAGGTCGACGACGCGACCGGCCAGGTCACTGCGGTGATGCTGGCCTCCGAGGAGGGCGCCCTGGAGCTGCAGGCCTTCTCCGCGCCGCGAGGCGGCGACCTCTGGACCGAGGTGCGCCCGCAGATCGCCGCCGACATCACCCAGCGTGGTGGCCAGGTCAGCGAGCGCGAGGGTCGGTTCGGCACCGAGCTCGTCTGCCAGATGCCGGTCAAGCGCGCCGACGGCACCGACGCCGTGCAGCCGTCTCGCATCATCGGGGTCAACGGGTCCCGCTGGATGCTCCGCGCCTCGCTGCTGGGCCGCCCGGCGGTCGAGCCGGAGCAGTCCGCCGACTGGGAGGACGCCCTCGCCCTGGTCGCCGTGCGCCGCGGTGCCCAGGCCATGCCGGTCGGCCAGCCGCTGCCGGTCACCCTGCCCGAGAACGCCCGCAAGGTGCAGTGACGACGTGACCGAGAAGAACCGGCTGCGCAAGACCATCAGCCGATGGGCCAACAGCTCCGACCAGGATCTGCGGCACCTGCGCGAGACGCACGTCCAGCAGGGTGACCTCTCCATCGCCGACGCGCCCGACCGCGAACGCGTCAAGCTGCGCGGCACGCTGCGCACCGTCACGTTGCGCCCGCGCGGTGGCGTGCCCGCGCTCGAGGCCGACCTCGACGACGGCTCCGGCACGATCACGATCGTCTGGCTCGGCCGGCGCCGGATCGCCGGCATCGAGACCGGCCGCTCGCTGGCGGTCGAGGGGCGCATCGGCGCCCACGAGGGCAAGCGGATGATCTACAACCCGCGCTACGAGCTCCTGCCGTGACCGACCAGCACCCGCAGGAGACGCACGCGCCGTCGGTCGACACGGTCGAGGCCGTTGTGCGCCGCCAGCTCTCCACGGCCCTGGGCGGCCGGCGCGGCATGGTCGAGGCCGCCGTGCCCACCATCATGTTCACCGCGCTCTGGCTGACCACCAAGGAGCTGTACCTCGCGCTGTACGTCAGCCTCGCGGCCGCCGCGGCCCTCCTGCTGGTGCGGCTCGTGCAGCGGTCGACCGTGCAGTTCTGCGTGAACGCGCTGCTCGGCATCGGCATCGGCTGGTTCTTCGTGCAGCGATCGGCGGCCGCCGGCGGCAGTGCCGACGACCAGGCGCTGGCGTACTTCCTGCCCGGCATCATCTACAACGGCGGCTACGCGGTGGTGCTCGCGTTCACCTGCCTGATCGGCTGGCCGATCGTCGGGTTCATGGTCGGCTCGGTCACCGGGGACGCCACCGCCTGGCACAGCAACCGTCAGGTGGTGCGGCTGTGCACCGCGCTGACGTGGATGCTCGCGCTGCCGTGCCTGCTGCGCGTCGCCGTTCAGGCGCCGCTCTGGCTGGCCGCCAAGGCGGGCTCCGTCGAGGCGGACACGGCCGTCGCCCTGCTCGGCGTGCTCAAGATCGGGCTGGGCTGGCCGCTGCAGCTCGCCACCCTGGCCGGCATGGTCTGGCTGCTGGCGCGCAACCACACGCCCCTCGAGGACGCCACCCAGATCACCCCGATCACCCCGGGCGAGCCGGCCTGACGGTCGGTCAGTGCTGGACCGGCGCGAGCAGGCTCTCGAGCTCCTGCTCGACCTCGGCGGAGACGACGAACAGCAGCTCGTCACCGGCCTCGACGGGCTGCTGGGCCTCGGGGGTGTAGACCTGACCGTCGCGCAGGATCGTGACCAACGAGCAGTTCTCCGGGAACGGGATGAGGCCGGCCGGCTTGCCGACGTACGGCGAGTTGTCGGGCAGGGTCATCTCGACCAGGTTGGCGTTGCCGCGGCGGAACGTGAACAGCCGGACCAGGTCGCCGACGGTGACGGCCTCCTCGACCAGCGCCGACATGATGCGCGGCGTGGACACGTTGACGTCCACCCCCCAGGCCTCGGTGAAGAGCCACTCGTTGTTGGGGTGGTTGACGCGCCCCACGGTGCGGGGCACGCCGAACTCGGTCTTCGCCAGCAGCGAGGTGACCAGGTTGGCCTTGTCGTCGCCCGTGGCGGCGATGACCACGTCGCACCGGTCGAGCCGCGCCTCCTCGAGCGACGACAGCTCGCACGAGTCGGCAAGCAGCCACTCGGCGTTGGCCACCCGCTCGGGCTTGAGGGCGTCGGGGTTCTTGTCGATCAGCAGCACTTCGTGCCCGTTGTCGATGAGCTCGCGGGCGATCGATCGTCCGACGGCACCCGCTCCGGCGATGGCGACGCGCATCAGTTCTCCTCGGGGCCGGACTCGAACAGGGAATAGGCGCGGGCGGCGTGCTCCTCGCGCATGACGAGGTGGAGCAGGTCGCCCTCCTGGATCACCGACTCGCGGGTCGGCAGCATGCCCTCGCCGAGCCGGTCGATCCACGCGATCCGGCAGCGGGTCTGCTCCTGGAAGTGGATCGTGCGCTGCCCGATCCAGACCTCCGGCACCGGAACCTGATCCAGCCGGATCGTGCCCGAGGGGTCGCGGAAGTCGGGCTCGGCGCCGGCCGGCAGGATCCGGCGCAGCACCTGGTCGGCGGTCCACTTGACCGTGGCGACGGTGGTGATGCCGAGACGCTGGTAGACCTCGGCGCGGCCCGGGTCGTAGATCCGGGCCACGACCTGCTGGATCCCGAACGTCTCACGGGCGACCCGCGCGGCGATGATGTTGGAGTTGTCACCGCTGGAGACCGCGGCGAACGCGTCGGCCCGGCGGATGCCGGCCTTCTCCAGGACCTCCTGGTCGAAGCCGTAGCCGGTGATCTTGTCGCCGTTGAAGGACGGCCCGAGCCGGCGGAAGGCATCGGGGTCGCCGTCGATGATGGAAACGGTGTGGTTCCGGTCCTCGAGGGAGCGGGCGAGGGTCGAACCGACCCGGCCGCAGCCCATGATCACGACATGCACGGGGCAAACCTATCCCAGAGGACAGGCGCGGTTGCGGCCGCGACGTCTGAATGGGTCTAGCCTTCACGATCGTGAGTGTCGGCGATGTTTCCAAGCGGATCCTGCTGGGTCGCAAGCTGCGGAGCAACCAGCTGGGCGAGACGTTGCTGCCCAAGCGGATCGCACTCCCGGTGTTCGCCAGTGACGCCCTGTCGTCGGTGGCGTACGCGCCGGACGAGATCTTCATCATGCTGTCGGTCGCCGGCGCGTCGGCGTACGCCTTCTCGTGGAAGATCGGCATCGCCGTCGCCCTCGTCATGGCGGCCGTGGTCGCGTCGTACCGGCAGACCGTGCACGCCTACCCGAGCGGTGGCGGCGACTACGAGGTCGCGACCGTGAACCTCGGGGTCAACGCCGGCGTCACGGTCGGCAGCGCCCTGCTCCTCGACTACGTGCTCACGGTGGCTGTGTCCATCTCGTCGGGGGCCCAGTACGCCGCGTCCGCGTTGCCCTTCCTCTCGGGCCACGAGGCGACCTTCGGGGTGCTGATGGTGGTCGCCCTGGCGGCCATGAACCTGCGTGGCATCCGCGAGTCCGGGACCTTCTTCGCCGTCCCGACGTACCTCTTCATGTTCGCGATCCTGGGCATGTGCGGCTACGGCCTGGCCCGGCTGCTCAACGGCACGCTGCCCGACGTCGAGAGCGCCGAGCTGCGCCTCGATGCCGCTCCCGGCTTCGAGGGGCCGCTGACCACCTTCGCCCTGATGTTCCTGCTGGCCCGCGCGTTCTCGTCGGGCTGTGCGGCGCTCACCGGCGTCGAGGCGATCTCCAACGGCGTGCCCGCCTTCCGCAAGCCGAAGAGCAAGAACGCCGCGACCACGCTGTTCCTCCTGGCCGCGATCGCGATCACGATGATGATGAGCGTGATCGTGCTGGCCAAGCAGATGGGCATCAAGTACGTCGACCCGCTGGAGCTCGACCGGCTGAAGTACGCCGACGGCAGCCCGCTGCCGGCCGGTTACGACCAGCACACGGTCATCGCGCAGATCGCCCGAGGCGTCTTCGACAACTTCACCCCCGGCTTCTACCTCGTGGTGACGGTGACCGGGATCATCTTGGTGCTGGCGGCCAACACCGCCTTCAACGGCTTCCCGGTGCTCGGCTCGATCCTGGCCGAGGACGGCTACGCGCCGCGCTCCCTCGCCTCACGCGGCGACCGGCTCGCCTACAGCAACGGCATCGTCTTCCTCGCCGTGATGGCGATCGCGCTGATCATGGCCTTCGACGCAGAGGTGACCCGGCTGATCCAGCTCTACATCGTCGGCGTCTTCGTGTCGTTCAACCTCAGTCAGCTGGGGATGATCCGGCACTGGACCCGGCACCTGAAGACCACGACCGAGCCGGCCGCCCGGCGGCGGATGATGCGCTCGCGGGCCATCAACGCGATCGGCCTGTCGTTCACGGGCGTGGTGCTGGTCATCGTGCTCATCACCAAGTTCACCCACGGTGCCTGGATCACCATCTTGGCGATGGTCATCTTCTTCATCCTCATGAAGGGCATCCGCTCGCACTACGACCGGGTCACCCTCGAGCTCGCTGCCGACGAGCAGGACAAGGTGATGCCGACCCGGGTCCACGCGATCGTGCTGACCTCCAAGCTCCACAAGCCGACGCTGCGCGCCCTGGCCTTCGCCAAGGCCGCCCGCCCGAACGTGCTCGAGGCGGTCTACGTCGACATCGACTCGGTCTCGACCAACCGCCTGCTCGAGGAGTGGGACGAACGGCGTCTCGACGTCCCGCTCAAGGTCCTGCACTCGCCCTACCGCGAGGTCGTCCGACCGATCGTGGAGTACGCCATGGAGATCCGCCGGGCCAGCCCGCGCGGCGTGGTGGCCGTCTACATCCCGGAGTACGTCGTGGGCCGCTGGTGGGAGCAGCTCCTGCACAACCAGACCGCACTGCGCCTCAAGGGCCGGCTCCTCTTCGCGCCCGGCGTCATGGTCATCTCCGTTCCCTACCAGCTGCGCTCGTCGCAGATCGCCCGCGAACGTGAGCTGCGTGGTGACCAGCGCGTCAAGGCCGGTGACCTGCGTCGCGGCCGCGTCACGCGGTCATCGTCTTCGAAAGGACAGATCCAGAAATGAGCCGCGGACAACAACGCCGTCCCCGCCGCCCGCAGCCGAAGGGTGAGTCGCGCGTCGGCCAGCGCTTCGACGCCGAGGTCGGCCCCGTCGCCCACGGCGGTCACTGCATCGTCCGGCTGCCCGAGCCCGAGTCGCGGGTCGTGTTCACCCGGCACGCGATCCCGGGGGAGCGCGTGGTCGTCGAGATCACCGAGGGCACCGACGGCGACCGCTTCTGGCGCGGTGACGTGGTCGAGGTGCTCTCCGCCTCGCCCGACCGGGTCGTGCCGCCCTGTCCGGTCGCCGGACCGGGTCTCTGCGGCGGCTGCGACTTCCAGCACGTCGCGGTGCCCTCGCAACGGGACCTCAAGACCGCCGTGGTCCGCGAGCAGCTGGTCCGCCTCGGCCGGCTCGACCCCGCAGACCCGCTGGTGACCGGCCTGGTCGTCGAGCAGGTGCCCGGCGACGCCGACGGTCTCCGCTGGCGCACCCGCACCCAGTTCGTCACCACCCGGGACGGTCGGCGCGGCCTGCGCAAGCACCGCTCCCACGACGTCGTGCCGGTCGACGACTGCCTCATCACGATCGAGGGCGCGCCGGTCCCCACGACCCGCTCCGTCACGGCCGCCGGCCACACCCACGAGTTCAGCCTCGCCGACGACGGCTTCTGGCAGGTCCACCCCGGCGCGCCGACGGTGCTGGTCGAGACGATCCTCGAGCAGCTCGACCCGCAGCCGGGCGAGTCCGTGCTCGACCTCTACGCCGGGGTCGGGCTCTTCGCCCGCTTCCTCGCCGACCGCGTGGGTGAGTCCGCACGCATCGTCGCGGTCGAGGGCGACCACGAGGCCACCCGGCACGCCCAGCTCAACCTCGGCGGCTTCGACAAGGCCAAGGCCGCGGTCGGCTCGGTCGACAAGGTGCTCGCCTCGTCGTACGACGAGCCGTTCGACCTCGTGGTCCTCGACCCGCCCCGCGAGGGCGCCCGCGCTGCCGTGGTCCGGCAGATCGCCGACCGGGCCCCACGCGCCGTGTCGTACGTCGCGTGCGACCCGGCCGCGCTGGCCCGCGACGTCGCGACGTTCTCCGAGTGCGGCTACCGGCTGACGGCGTTGCGAGCCCTCGACCTGTTCCCGATGACGCACCATGTCGAGTGCGTCGCATTGCTGACGAAAACCGGCTCTGACCTGCGGTGACCACCACGTCGAGTGCGTGGCGCTGTTCACGAAAACCTGACCTGGCGGGAGGTGATCCGGCGTGGCGTGACGCGGGCGAGGGAATGCCGCGTCACGGGCGCTTAGGATCTCGCGAATGCGTCTGGTGTCGGCCGTCCTCGGCTTCGTGTTGCGCAAGGCGGGTGTGCTCGCGGCGCTGATGCTGTCCCTGTTCCTCGGCTATCTGCTCATCCAGGCCTTGATCCCAACTCTCCGGGAAGCCGTGGCGGAACGGGATCGACTGCAACAGGTGGCTGAGGAACGAGCAGCCCTCGAGGAGGACCTCGAGCAGCTGAGGCGCACGGCCGTGCAACAGCAGTACGACGCGATCGCGTCGCTGCAGGTCAGGATCGACGCTGAGATCGAGGAGGGCCGCCGCAACGTCACCGAGAAGAAGGCGGAGATCGAGCGTCTGCGTGACGGCCAGCAAGAGATCTGCAGCTTCACACAAGATGTCATCGATCTTCTGACACCCGGCAGTGCGTGCGAAACCGCCGAGCTGGCAGTCGAGAAGGCGGGCGAAGCGCTGGACACCCTCGAGGGAAGCCTCGGTCAGGCTGAGGACGCCGCCGCGATCCTTGGCGATCCCGACCTGACCCCGCAGCAGAGGCTCGACCGACTGGGGGAAGGCGGCGATGAGTCCCTCGAGAGGGAGATCGACAACAAGGAGTCGGGGCTGGTCCAGAAGGAGGCCGAGGAGGAGAGCCTGGAGGAAGCCCAGGCGTCCGGGGTGGGATGGGTGGTCAACCAGTGGGCCAAGTCGTGGAAGTGGTTGGCTGCCATCGCGCTGCTCGCACTCGTCCTGCCGGGTGTCCTGCGCATCGTCAGCTACTTCCTGCTGATGCCCGTCGTGAGTCGGATGCACAAGAGGATCCACCTGGCGGCCGGATCCGAGCGCGTGACTGCCGATCTTCGCACCACCGCTGCCCAGCGCACCTTGACGATCGACCTCGGGGCCGGTGAGGTGTTGTCCGCGCGGTCGGAGCACGTACGTCCGGTGCAGGGGAAGATCCACAGCCGGCTCCTCTACGACTGGTCGTCGCCGTTCGTCAGCTTCGCAGCCGGGCTCTACGGCCTGAGTCGGATCACCGGCGACGAGCACGTCACCTCGGCGACGCTGGCAACGCCTGACGACCCCAACTCGTACCTGATGCGCATCGACTTCACGGACCACCCGGGCGTGGTCATGCATCCGAAGCACGTCGTGGGCGTTATCGGGACGCCGGAGCTGGAGACGCGCTGGCGGTGGGGCCTCCTGTCGTTCGCGACATGGCAGGTGCGCTACATCATGTTCGCCGGCACCGGCAGCCTGATCGTCCAGGGCAGCGGCGATGTCGTGGCGACGGGCCCCAGAGGTGGGTCCACCCGGATGGAGCAGAGCCTGGTGATGGGCTTCGACTCTCGCCTGAATGTGGGCGTCAATCGGACCGAGGTGTTCTGGCCGTACCTGTGGGGTAAGACCCCACTCGTCGACGACGAGTTCACCGGCCACGACCCGCTCTTCTGGCAGAAGTCCAGCGCTGACGGGCCGAGCAACCCGATCGCAAGGACGTTCGACGCCATCTTCTCGGCGCTCGGCAAGCTGTTGGGCTTCTGAGACCTCGTTCAATGCTGAGCGCTTGTTCCCGATGACAGCCATGTGGAGTGCGTTGCGCACCTTGCGAAGAGCAACTCTGGCCTGCGGTGATGCGATCGGGCTCGCGAGCACGAGCCTCGATAACTGGCCGGCAGGCCTACTTTGGGCCCGCCTTGGCGCCCAACGTCTTCCACAATCCTTGAAACCCTTCTAGGATTGTGCGCATGGGAGCAATCAGCGTCGCACAGGCCGCGGAGCGGCTGGGCGTCAGCGTGCCCCGGATCCACCAGCGCATCGCGGACGGCTCGCTGACCGCTGAGCGGATCGGCTCCCAGTGGGTGGTCGAGGAGCGCTCACTCCTGCGCATCCAGGAGCGCAGCAAGGCAGGCCGTCCGTATTCGGCCCGCTCCGCGTGGGCGGTCATCGCGGCGTCCGAGGACGACAGCGACCGGGTGGGCGTCAGTGGGCCTGCGGTGTCGGGGCGGGCGCGGATGCAGTTGAAGCGTTTGCTCCAGCCAGCCGCGGAGCCCGTCGCCGATGAGGACGTTGTCAGGCAACTTGTGGTGTCGCTCCGGTCGGTGTTGCGCAACAGAGCCGGACGGCGCCTGCTGCGTGCGGCGCCGGCCGACCTTGCCGATCTCCGGGCCGATGATCGCTGGGCGATGGTCGTGGACCTTGGCGCGAGCGGTATCGCTTCAGCCCGATGTCGAGGGATACCTCGGCTGAATCGGATGTGGACGGGATCGTGAAGGACTACCTGCTGGTGGATGCCGACCGTGATGCGAACGTCGTGCTCCACGTGCTCCCCGACGGGCAGCACCCGTATCCGGACTCACGGCTGAGGATCGCGGCGGACCTTGCGGAGCATCGTGCGCCGCGCGAGGAGGCCAGGGCAGCCGAACTGCTGCATGAGCTCGCCTTGGAGTGGAATGCAGGCGAGCGATGATCGTTCTGCCTGCGATGCCCGCGCGAGCAGACCGCCTCCTGGTTGGGTTTCTGGACCTGCACGAGCGGCGCGCCGAGGGCTGGACGCTGATCGGCGGCCAGCTCGTCCACTTGCACTGCGCTGAGCGGGGGCAGTTCCCGGTGCGCCCGACGAATGACGCCGACACGGTGATCGACGTACGCGCCGACCCAACGATGCTCGCCACCTTTACCGGACGCTGACCGACCTCGAATTCAGTCGTCCGGCATCTCCGCCGAGGGTCTCCAGCACCGCCGGGTCCGAGGCGACGCCTCGATCGACGTACTCCTGCCGGACGGGATCGGTGAGCGAGCCAGCCTGCGTCCCGGTGTCACCGGCAGCCCGACACTGCCGACGGCCGGTGGGACTCAGGCACTGCAGCGCAGCGAGACCGATCGAAGTGACGGTCGCGGGTCGCGAAGGATCCGTACGTCGGCCCAACCTCGTCGGT
Source organism: uncultured Actinomycetota bacterium (assembly GCA_963807335.1). GTDB lineage: Bacteria > Actinomycetota > Actinomycetes > Propionibacteriales > Nocardioidaceae > Nocardioides. The sequence goes on along the minus strand of CAWEBT010000012.1, from coordinate 6,915 downwards.
GCACTGGTCGGCAAGGCGGCAGCGCTCAGCAACGCGGGCGACCCCGGCCTCGGTCGGCACCGGCGCGACTTCGTCGTCCTCGCCGGGCTGCTGACAGCCCGCGACTTCAGGAACGAAGAGCTCACGAAGAAGGACCGCCAACGGCTGCGCGCCATGGTCACCGCGGTCGAGAAGGACCGGGCGCTGCTGATCGAGATCCCGGACGCCCAGATCTCGCTCGATCGGCTCATCACGGCGGGGGAGTTGTAGTCATGCCGGAGGACTTCGTCATCGCTCGCAACGAGGAACCCGGGTCGACGCTGCCGTACCTCCTGCGCATCCCGCTCGGGGACGGGATCATTCTCAAGGCGAAGGACACCTGGCCGCGTACCGGCAAGGTCTACTGCCACCGTGTCGAGGAGTGGCCGGACGCCGCCGAGATCATCGAGCGGGTGCCGGTGCGCTCCTGCGTACGACGGGGCGCGGCGATCGACCTCGTGCTCGATCGCGGCCGGGAGAACCGCTCCCAGATCATCATCACGAATGCCCGCGGGCGGCAGATGCTCTTCTGGCAGACCGCGCGCACGTCCAAACAAGCGCGCCCCGCGGTTTCTCTTCCAGGTGCCCGCGCCAGTGGCCTCGCTGACCTGGAGATCGCGGTCGACATCCGCGAGCGGTATCCCTTCACCTTCGCCGACCGGCAGGCGACGACCCGGCGGGAGCCGCTCAAGGCCGGCGACTACGGACTCCTCGTCGACGGGCTGCTGCAGGCCACGGTGGAGCGCAAGTCGCTGGCAGACCTCGTCACGTCGCTGACGACCGGCAAGCTCGAATTCCAGCTCACCGAACTGGCTGCGATTCCGCGCGCCGCGGTCGTCGTCGAAGAGGGCTACTCGCGGGTCTTCAAGGTCGACCACGTCCGGCCCAGCGTCGTGGCCGATGGGATCGCCGAATGCCAGATCCGGTTCCCGACCGTTCCGATCGTCTTCTGCGAGACCCGCAAGCTCGCCCAGGAGTGGACCTACCGCTTCCTCGCGGCTGCCCAGGTCGGGCTCTCGGAGGAGATGATCGGCGACCTCGCCGTACGAGCCCTCGAAGCGGCGCCGGCGCTCGCGCCAGCGCCGCCCGCGCCCGTTGACGTACGTCGCTGGGCGTTCGCGAACGACATCGTCGTCTCCGGCCACGGCCGAATCCCGTCGGCGGTGATGGATCGGTACCTCGAGGCCCGCGCTCGGGGGGAGATCTGAAGATGCTGTCCTTTGCGCCTGTCGGCGCCCGATGACCGGAGGGCTTGGATTGGGCTCGGTTTGATTCGCAACCTCCCGCAAAGGCGGTCTGCCGATGCCAAGGCGAAACAGCGGCATCGTCGCAGGTCAGCGGCCCGTTTGGTCCGATGTGGGCGGCCAGTCGCAAACGATCGCACTCACGCTCAGGCCCATCGACCTGTTACCGATGACGCACCACGTCGAATGCGTGGCGCTCCTGGAGAAGACCGGCGCCTGACCTGCGGTGACGCGATTTGCCTTATCGTCGGGGTCGACCCCTCGCAAGACCGACCTTGGGGCTCGCTTTGGGCTCACTGTGAGATCGCGGGCTTGGTTCCTGACGCCTCGATCGCACCGCCAAGCTCGTTCCGGCACGGGTTGGTGCTCGAACAGCCAAGACGGTCAGGTCTGGTGCAGGTGTGCGGGTGCAGGCTTAGCCGAAGGCAACATCCTGAGCGACCTGGGAAGGGTAGTCATGAAGCGTGAAGACTTTGCACGGGTGCTGGTGATCATGGAGCAGCCAGGCGCGACGCCGGAGTTGCTCTCGGCGATCGAGAAGCGGGTGGCAGAAGGGCCAGTGCAGTTCCGGGTTGTCATCCCGAACCCCGCGGCCGCGGAGGTGCACCTGCGCCACCCCGAGCGCCACGAGAAGGCAGCACAGGCTGAAGTGGTTCTACGCGAGGCCATGCCGAAGCTCGAGTACGCCGCTGCAGGTCACGTGATTGCCTCGATCTCGGTGCGGCACGACCCCATGGACACGGTCGAGGAGATCCTTCTCAGCGAGCCCGTCGACGAGATCATGGTCGCCGTCCATCCGCACGCGATCAGTCGATGGCTTCATCAAGATCTGGCGCAGCGCTTGTTGCACTTCGGTGTGCCCGTCACTGCCGTCGGCGCCTAGATCGTCCGCCACGAACGGCTCTCACCCAAGTGCGCGTCGCGACGGCGCAGCGCGATTCCAGGAGGAGGATGGCGGAGAGGACCTGCGCCACGGCCACCACGGCGATGAGAAGAGTGCGGTGGTCGGTGTAGAGGCCGCCGGCAAGCGTTCCGCCGGCCAGTGCCGCGACACCCTGGAACGCGGCGAAGACGCCGTAGGCGGTGGCGAGTCGTCGTTGGGGGACCAGGTCGGCCACAAGGGCCTTGACCGTCGAGTCCTGGACGCCGGTCACGGCACCCCAGATGAGGACACCCGCCAGCACGAAGGACAGGGTGTCGGAAAGGGTCAGAGCCGGGACGACGACGATGAGGGCGGGCAGTGTGTACAGGATGCGGGCGCCCCAGCGGTCGTAGGCGAACCCGGTGACCAGGGCTGCCACCGCCTCGGTCGCCATCGCGGCGGCGTACAGGAGAGGCACTACGGCCGTCGCGACCAGTCCGGCGTCGACCAGGTGGTAGGAGATGACCCCGAACGTCATCAACCCCAGCGTGCCGAGTGCGCACGAGGCGGCGAAGGCGTAGAAGTGAACGGGCAGGGCACTCGGCTCGACGATGGTGCTCGCGCGGGCCGACGTGGCGCCGGGCCCGCCCGGGGCGGCAGGGGCGTCGCCCGCGGGTCGCGCGTCGTCCGCGTGGCGCTTGAGGCTGATCAACAGCACCATGCACACCGCGCCCGGGACGGCCAGAACGGCGAAAGCCGGCCACTGGACGCCGGCGAGGGCGATGACCCCGGCGACCACGAGGGGTCCGGCGAACGCGCCGACCTGGTCAAGGGCCTTGTGCACGGCGAATCCGCGGCCGCGTCCCACCGAGACGGCGACCCGCGCGAGCAGGGCAGACTTCGACGGGCTCCGGACGGCCTTCCCGGCGCGCTCGAGCAGGATGAGCGTGGCGGCCAGCACGAGACCGACGCTGCCGACGAACGGTGCCACCGCGAGCAGGGGAACGCAGACGGCGGTCATCGCGTATCCGAGGATCGTCAGCGACCAGTAGCGGCCGGTGCGGTCCGCGAGCGGACCGGAGAACAGCCGTAGGACGAGCGCCATCGCCTCGCCGGCTCCGGTGATGAGCCCGACCAGCAGTGCGGAGGCGCCCAGGCTGCCCAGGAACGGCCCAGCGATCGAGCGCATGCCTTCGTAGACCATGTCGCCCGCGAGGCTGACGGCCCCGAAGGCGACCACCGTCCGCCAGGGCGACCACCCGGCCCGCCTGGGTGGCGCGGGTCGGGTGCGGAGGCGCTCATCGACCCCGCGAGCCCCGAGGCGGTCGACCAGTCGCCACACGGCCGAGCCTAGACAGCACCGCGGCGCGGGCGGGTGCCCCTAGTCGGCTTCCTCGGCGCCGCCGGCGTCCTTCGCGACGGTCGCGGTCTGGGCATGCGCTCCCGGCCGCCTGACCTCGACCGTCGAGGTCGAGGGCGTTCGGGCCGGTGTAGTAGAGGCTGTACTGGTTGACCGGGAAGTGGTCGGCAGCGCCGGTGTTGTCGAAGTGGATGACCCGGTTGTCGCCGCCCGCGATCGCGAAGTCGGCCGGGAGCTGGAGTAGTAGCTCTCGGTGGCTCGGCGGTCGGGTCGGTGATCGTGTAGTAGACCTCGAACCCGGAGAGCTCGGTCGGTTCCGGTGTTGGTGACGCGCGACTCTCGAGGTGGTCGTCGACGGCCTTGCCGGAGGGGTCCTCGTTGTTCTCGACCAGGACGCTGTCGATGGTCAGGGACTGGGTGGTCGAGGTGTTGGTGATCGGGTTGTCGGTGACGGGCAGGACCGCGCCAGCCGACTGACCCGTCGAGGCCGCCGGTGTGCCGGAGGGATTGCCGCCGGTCCCGGTGGTGGTGGAGCCTGCCGCGACCGGTTGGCGAGGGCCGCTACTGCACGGCGGCGAGGGCGATCCGCGGACGAGAGCGGCCCCGCCGTCGTCGCGGCGGCGGCGGGTGTCGGGATGGTCATGATGTTGTCCTCCTGGTGTCGATGGGCTGGCTGCGGCTCAGAGTGCGCGCGCAGGGCACGCGAAGAGCAGCGACGGCGTAGGCGAGGAGCCAGGCGATGTTGTTGCGGGTCTACGTCGAGGAGCCAGGACAGGCCGTAGGGGCGGTAGCTCTGACCTTGACGTCGGTCATGGCGAAGGCGAATCGCTCGAAGTGCTTGGCCAGAACGAGCCTCCTCGATGCCGGTGCGAACGCGTCTCGTAGCCGGCGAAATGGGTGAGGACGGCGAGCTCTCGTCGGCGCGGTCGAGGCCCAGGGCTGGCGAACAGCCCGCCGGGGACCTGGTTGTCGGCGTCGAGCGTGTCGCCGATCTGAGGCAGCACGAGGACGACCACGAGCCAGATGCCCAGCGCGATGGTCAGCCCGTTCGCGGCGACCTGGCCCTGGCGGTTGCGATGGCGCCCAGGCAGTAGAAGGCGCTGAGGTAGAGCACGTGCGGCGAGGCAGGCCAGGGTCACACGCAACACCTGGATCGGGCTGATCCAGTCGTGGCCGATCACACCGAGGGACGACGACGCCGACGAGCCCAGTGGCGACGATCACGGTGGCGAAGATGCCGAGCGCGCCCAGATAGCTGCCGGTGGCGAGCTCGGCGGCGGTCAGCGGCCGGGACCGCAGCAGGGGCAGGGTCCGGTTGACGCGTTCGCGGGAGACGCGAGAGGTAGCCGAGGGTGATCGCGATGATCGCGCCAAGGATCTCGATGTACTCCAAAGCACCGCGAAGCAGTGCGAGCACGGCCAGCGGAGAGGGGGCGATACGGGTGAGCCCTTGGGCCTCGGCGGCCGCACGGTAGGTGTTGTAGTCGGCGAGCTGGGCGGCATAGTCGCTGGCGCCGATCAGCACCGAGCCGATGGTGGAGGCGACCAGGATGGCGATCAGGATGACCAGGACTCGGCTTCGCAGGGCAGCGCGGTACTCGTGGCGCGCCACCTGGGTGATCCGGCGGGTGGACTCACTCATCGCTGGCGCTCCTGGAGTAGTCGTGTCGCTGGATTCGCCAGAGCACGAGCAGCGCGAGGGTGGCGGCGGCGATGAGGATGGGCAGCACGCTCAGGGCCGTCTCGGCGGCGGTTGTGGTCGGTGTCGTGCGCAGGATGCTCGAGGCGGCGTCCTTGTAGCCCTCGACGAGCGAGATCGGTTGGGCGAGGTGGGTGATCGGAAGAAGCCTGGGACAGGCCGGCGGGTTCGCTCAGAGGGTTCAGGGACTCGGTCGGGCGGAGCCCGGAGACGAACTGCGGCAGCACGAAGGTGACGACGATCCAGACCGCGATCGCCGAGAGCAGGGCCAGGGACCTGCGTCGGATGAGCAGCGCAGTGAGCATGCCGATAAGGGCGAAGACCACCAGTAGGCCCAGGACAGGGCATAGAAGCCGGTGAGTCTGGCCAGGTCGGGTCCGTTGAGGGTGCGATTCACGATCAGCAGCGCGACCAGGCTGAGTACCCAGCATCCTGCGAGGGCAGTGGCCAATAACCGGACCGCACTGAGGATCTTGCCCAGGGCGTACTGGGTGCGGCGATCGGCCGGGTGAAGATGAGGCGCCCGATCCCGTCGGTCTGGTCCTCGGCCATGGCCAGGTGGCCGACCATGACGGCGATCAGGGCCCCGATCAGGGGGATGTAGACCACCATGTTGGACAGCAGCGACAGGCTCGGTTTGAGCAGGAACGGGTTGGCCGGTGCGGCATTCCCCCGGGCTGCGGCTTGCATCTGGACGGCTTGGTCGAAGACCCGCACGATCGTGTGGTGGCTTGACCAGCCGAGGATGCCGGCCATGGCGGTGACCATGAGCAGGGTCGCCACCCCGATCAGGCGGACTCGCTGACGCCGGAAGGTCAGGGCCTGCTGGGCCGAGACCGTGCCGATCACGGCCCGGCCGTGGGTGGCGGTGGTGGTGGAGGTGGCGGTCATGGTGTTGGGCCGCCGACTCGGACGTAGATGTCTTCCAGTGAGGATTCGTCGGGGAATCGGAGCGTGGTGTTCTCGATGCTGTCGCGGTAGATGAGCTCGCCGTGGTCGAGGACGCCGATGGTGGTGCACACCTTGGAGACCTCGCTGAGCAGGTGGGTGTTCATGAAGACCGTCATGCCGAGCTCGGCGTTCAGCTGGGTGATGGTGTCGCGGAGCTGGCGGACGCCCATCGGATCCAGGCCCGAGGTGGGTTCGTCGAGCAGCAGCACCTGGGGTCGGTGCACGATCGCCTGTGCGATGCCGATGCGTTGCCGCATGCCGGTGGAGAACGTGCCGACTCGGCGCTTGGCGAGGTCGGCGCACCCCAGGAACTCGAGTGCCTCCATGGCCGCGGCGCGCGCATCGGGTAGCCCGGAGAGCTTGGCGAGAAACACAAGGTTCTCCAGGGCGCTCATGTGTCCGTACATGCGCACGTCGGCGGGGAGGTAGCCGATGCGGCGGGTCACCTCCCTGCGTTCGGTGACCACGTCGTACCCGCAGACCGCGGCTGTGCCGGCGGTGGGCGTATCAGGGTGGTCAGGATGTTCATGGCGGTGGTCTTGCCGGCACCGTTGTGGCCGAGGAACCCGAAGACTTCTCCGTGCTCGATCCGCAGGTCCACGCCACGCAGGACGAGGTCGGTGTCGTAGCGGTGCCGAAGTCCGCGTAGCCGATCGCGGGTTCGTTCATGACGTGGGTCCTCGCAATGCTCGGCGGGTGGGACTGGCCCCATGGGCGCCCTGGGTGCTCCGGCAGAGAGGTGGGCTGTTGCGGGCAACAGGCCCCACCGTGGTGCCGACGC
>CAWEBT010000011.1:0-744741 GCA_963807335.1 uncultured Actinomycetota bacterium | reverse complement strand
CGCGCCTCGCCGACAACGGCAGCCTGATCGCGATCGCGATGGCGGTCATGAACATCGCGACGTACCTCTACACCTACATCGCCGCCCGGCTCATGGGCACCCAGGTGTACGGCGCGTTCGCGGCGCTGATGAACGTGCTGCTCGTGGTGAGCGTGCTCTCGCTCGCCCTGCAGGCCACCGCGGCCCGCCGGATCTCGGCCGACCCCCAGCACGTCGCGCAGATCGAGCGAGAGATCCTCCGCGTCTCCTGGCGTGCGGCGCTGATCCTCGGCACCGTCCTCGTCGCGCTGAGCCCGGTCATCAAGGTCGCGCTTCGGCTCGACAGCCTCGGCGCCGCCGCGATGGTCGGCGTGATCGCCGTCCCTCTGACGTTGATGGGTGGACAGGCCGGCATCCTCCAGGGCGAGCGCCGCTGGACCGCGCTGGGCCTGCTGTACGTCGCGGCCGGCGTCCCGCGCCTGCTGCTCGGCACCTCCCTGATCGTGTGGCAGCCCACCGAGCTCTGGGCCCTCGTCGGCGTGTTCATGGGTGCCGTCGCGCCGGTCATCGTCGGTTGGCTGGCGCTGCGCGCCCACCGCGACCAGTCCAACCACTCCGACACCCATGCGGGCAGGCCCATCCTCCGCGAGGCGCTGGGTCACTCCCAGACGCTCTTCGCGTTCTTCGCGCTCTCCAACGTCGACATCATCTTGGCCCGCAACGTGCTCGACGGGCACGAGGCCGGTCTCTACGCCGGTGGCCTGATCCTGACCAAGGCGGTGCTCTTCTTGCCGCAGTTCGTCGTCGTGGTCGCCTTCCCGGCCCTGTCCACCGCGCACCAACGGCGGCGCGCCCTCACCCTCAGCCTCACCCTGGTGGCCGCGCTCGGGGCCTGCGTGACCCTGGGCGCGTGGCTGCTCTCGTCGCTGGCGCTGGTCTTCGCCGGCGGCTCGAAGTTCGCCGACATCCAGGACCGGCTGTGGCTCTTCGCCATCCTCGGCTCGCTGCTGGCCATGCTGCAGCTGGTCGTCTACTCGGTGATCGCGCGCCAGGGGCAGCGATCGATCTACCTCGTCTGGATCGCGCTCGTCACCCTCATCGGCGGCGGGCTGATGATGCACTCCCTGATCGGCCTGTTGCTGTGGGTCACGTTCATCGACCTCGGCCTGCTCGTCGTGCTGACCGGCATCAGCTACTACCTCGTCACCGACGACACACCGGAGCCCGCGGCGGCCACGACCCCCTGATCCGCCCCCACGTCAGTGCCCGTCGTCAGTGGGCGGCCTCGTGCCAGCTGTGGCCGGTCCCGACGGACACGTCGAGGGGTACGGCGAGCTCGGCGGCGTTGCCCATCTGCTCGCGCACCAGGGCGTCGAGCGCCTCCCGCTCCCCGGTGGCGACCTCGAAGACGAGCTCGTCGTGCACCTGGAGCAGCATCCGCGACGCCATGCCCTGCTCGACGATGGCGCGCTCGACGTTCAGCATGGCCACCTTGATCAGGTCGGCGGCCGAGCCCTGGATCGGGGCGTTGAGCGCCATCCGCTCGGCCATCTCGCGGCGTTGACGGTTGTCGCTGGTGAGGTCGGGGAGGTAGCGCCGGCGACCCCAGATGGTCTCGGTGAACCCCGACTTGCGGGCCTCGTCGACGATGCCGCCGAGGTAGTCGCGGATGCCACCGAAGGTCTCGAAGTAGTCGTCCATCAGGAGCCTGGCCTCGGCCGGCTCGATGCGGAGCTGCTGGGAGAGGCCGTAGGCGGACAGGCCGTAGGCCAGGCCGTAGTTCATCGCCTTGATCTTGGCGCGCATCTCGAGGGTGACGGCGTCGGGCGCGACGCCGAAGACCTTGGCGGCGGTGATGGAGTGGAAGTCCTTGGCCGACCGGAACGCCTCGATCAGCTGGGCGTCCTCGGAGAGGTGCGCCATGATCCGCATCTCGATCTGGCTGTAGTCGGCGGTGAGCAGGCACTCGTAGCCCTTGCCGACGACGAAGCCCTCGCGGATGCGCCGGCCCTCCTCGGTGCGGACCGGGATGTTCTGCAGGTTGGGGTCGGTGCTGGAGAGGCGGCCGGTGGCGGCGATCAGCTGGTTGAACGTCGTGTGGATGCGGCCGTCGGACGCGACGGTCTTGAGCAGTCCCTCCACCGTCTGGCGCAGCCGGATCACGTCGCGGTGCCGCAGCAGGTGCTGCAGGAACGGGTGCTCGGTCTTCTCGAAGAGTCCCTGCAACGCGTCGGCGTCGGTGGTGTAGCCGGTCTTGGTGCGCTTGGTCTTGGGCATCGCCAGCTCGTCGAACAGCACCACCTGGAGCTGTTTGGGCGAACCGAGGTTGATCTCCTTGCCGATCACCGAGTAGGCGTCGTCGGCTGCCTTCTTGACCTCGACGCCGAACTCGGACTCCAGCATCTCGAGGTGGTCGAGGTCGACGGCGATGCCGACCTGCTCCATCCGCGCCAAGGTGTCGACCAGCGGCAGCTCGACATCGGCCAGCAGCCCGGTGCCTCCGTGCTCCTCGACCGCTGCGTCGAGCGCCTCGGCCAGGTCGAGCACGGCCCGGGCGTGGAGCATGGCGGTGTCGCTCGCCGCGGAGTCGCCCAGCGAGTCGCCCAGCGCGTCGAAGCTGAGCTGGTCGGAGTCGCCGGACTCCTGCTTGAGCTCGCGCTTGAGGTAGCGCAACGTCAGGTCGGCCAGGTCGTAGGAGCGCTGGTCGGGACGCACGAGGTACGCCGCGAGCGCGGTGTCGACGACGAGGCCGGTGACGGGCCAGCCGCGGGCGGCCAGGGCCAGCATCGGGCCCTTGGCGTCGTGCATGACCTTGGGCCGGACGGGGTCGCCCAACCAGGAGACCACGGCGGCGTCGTCGTCGGGCGTCACCTCGGCCGCGTCGAACCAGGCAGCCGTGCCGTCGCCGGCGGCCAGCGCGACGGAGAAGACCTCGCCGGTGCCGGAGCGCCAGCTGCCCTGCACGGCCAGCCCGACGCGCTCGGCGCCGGCCGCGTGCTCGGACAGCCACGCGCCGACGCCGCCGGGCTCGAGCCGCTCGGCGGACAGGTCGAACCCGGAGTCGTCGATCACCTCCTCGGACTCGAGCGTCTCGAACAACCGGTCGCGGAGCACGCGGAACTCCAGGCCGTCGAAGAGCGTGTGCACCTCGTGGCGGTCCCACGGCTGACGGGCGAGGTCGGCCGGCCCGTAGGGCAGGGGCAGGTCGCACACCAGGGCGTTGAGCTTGCGGTTGCGCATGACGTCGGCCAGGTGCTCGCGCAGGCTCTCGCCGGCCTTGCCCTTGATCTTGTCGGCGTGCGTGATCACCCCGTCGAGGCCGTCGTACTCGTTGATCCACTTGGCGGCGGTCTTGGGGCCCACACCCGGCACGCCGGGCAGGTTGTCGGAGTCCTCGCCGACGAGCGCGGCGATCTCGGGGTAGCGGTGCGGCGGGACGCCGTACTTGGCCTCGATGGCGTCGGGGGTCATGCGGGCCAGCTCGCTCACGCCGCGCATCGGGTAGAGCACGGTGGAGTCGGTGCCGACGAGCTGGAGCGCGTCGCGGTCACCGGTGAGGATCAGCACCTCCTGACCCTGCGCGACGGCCTGGGTGGTGAGCGTGGCGATGATGTCGTCGGCCTCGAAGCCGTCGAGCTCGATGTGGGTGATGTGGAGGGCGTCGAGCACCTCCTGGATCAGCGGCAGCTGGCTCTTGAACTCGTCGGGCGTCTTGTTGCGCTTGGCCTTGTACTCGGGGTACTCCTCGAGACGGAACGTCTGCCGCGACTTGTCGAACGCCACCGCGATGTGGGTCGGCACCTCGTCGCGCATGACGTTGATGAGCATCGAGGTGAAGCCGTAGACCGCGTTGGTGTGCTGGCCGGTGGTGGTGGAGAAGTTCTCGACGGGCAGCGCGAAGAACGCGCGATAGGCCAGCGAGTGGCCGTCGAGCAGGAGCAGGCGCGGGCGGATCTCGGGGCTGAGCTCAACGTCGGACACGACGCGACTCTATCGAGGGCCACCGACACCGTGGAGCCGGCCGCCCAGCACAATGGCTTGCATGACTGACATGCCCGACTCGCTGTCCGACCTGACCGTCGCGGAGTTCCTCGCGCAGATGCCAGAGGGGATGGGCAGGCTCAGCGAGAAGATGGGCATCGAGATCACCGAGATCAGCGCCGATCGGGTCGTGGCGACAATGCCGGTCGAGGGCAACACGCAGCCCTACGGCCTGCTGCACGGCGGTGCGTCGGTCGTGCTGGCCGAGACCCTCGGCTCCATCGGGTCGGCCATCCACTGCTACCCGGACCGGCTCTCGGTGGGTGTCGACATCAACGCCACCCACCACCGGGCGGCCACCACCGGCACCGTCACCGGCGTCGCCACGCCGATCCACCTGGGGCGCACCATGGCGTGCTACGAGGTCGTCATCACCGACGAGCGCGGCAAGCGTGTGTGCACCTCGCGGATCACGTGCGCGCTCATCCCCGCCGACCGTGTCGGCAGGTGACTCAGAGAGCGGTGGCCTTCTCGCGCCGGCGGCCACGGCGGGCGGCGAGCACCCGCTCGATGTGACGGACCCCGCCCTTGTTCTGGCCGAGCGAGGCGAACGGCGACTGGCTCAGGGCCGACCGCTGCGCGGTGAGCTTGAGGCGGACGGCATTGGTGGTGGCGACGCGGAGCACCGCGTGCGGTCCCATCGCGAGGCGCGCGAAGAAGCGGTTGGAGTCGCGGGACGCCGATGCGGCCCCGGCGCCGATGTGGCCGATGCCACGCTCCTCGGCGAAGCTGACCGCCGCCTCCATCAGCGCGGAGCCGATGCCGTGGCGGCGGAACTGCGGGAGCACGTGCGGCGACACCGCCTGCACGACGCGTTCGAGGTTGATCGGGCTGACCGTGGTGGCCCGCAGGTAGACCGCACCGGCCCGCTGGCCGTCGTACTCGGCCACGACGAGGCGATCGTCGTCGGTGAGGCCGGCAGCGCCGATGACGGTGTGGAGGTCCTCGTCCTGGTCGGTCGGATCGGCGCGTCGTACGACGTCGCTCCAGAGCTCGCGCAGGAACGCGACGTCATCGGGCACCGCGTTGCGCAGCGTCACGCGGGCGTGTGCGGGTTGCCGACTCATAGCCATCTCCGGATTGCAGACAGGGTGATGCCGGGTCACCCCCGTGAGCATCGGGGGTCGACACTACGCTCTGTTGCGCCACCACGACTAGGAGACCCGTGATCACCGGAATCGGCACGCTCACCAATGTCGCGACCGTGCTGCTCGGTGCCGGTCTCGGCGTGCTGCTGGGACACCGGCTGCCCGAGCGCACCCGCGACGTGGTCACCGATGCGCTGGGCCTGGTGACCCTGCTGATCGCCGGCACCTCCGCGTGGGCGGTGCTGGACCCGGCCCTGTCCGACGCGGTCGGCTCGAGCGCACCGATGCTCATCGTGCTGGGCTCCCTGCTCATCGGCGGCATCGCAGGATCCCTGATGCGCCTGGAGTCACGCGTGGAGGCGCTCGGCGGCTGGCTGCAGCGCCGGCTGGCCGGCGGGGCGGGGTCGGCCGAGAGGCACCGCTTCGTCGAGGGGTTCGTGGCGTCGTCGTTGCTGTTCTGCACCGGCCCCCTGACGATCCTCGGCTCCCTCAGCGACGGGCTGGGCAATGGTGCAGACCAGTTGTTCCTCAAGGCCACCCTCGACGGGTTCGCCGCCATCGCGTTCGCCGCGTCGTTCGGCTGGGGAGTCGCCGCCAGCGCCCTGACGGTGCTGGTCGTCCAGGGCGGTCTCACCATCGTCGGGGTGGTGCTGGGCGACGTGCTCCCGGACGCCCAGCTCGCGGCGCTGACCGCCGCGGGTGGTCTGCTGCTGGTGGGCGTGGCGCTGCGGCTGCTGCGCATCCGCGAGATCCCGGTCGCCGACCTGCTGCCCGCGCTGGTGGTGGCGCCGTTGCTCGTGACCGTGGTCGCGGCCCTCTCATGACGTCGCTCCCGGCCACGCTCCGGCTCGGCCACAGCCTCATCGTTCTGCGAGCGGCCGCACCGGACGACCTACCGGCCATCGTGGCGCTGCTCGCCGACGATCCTCTCGGCCGCAACCGGGACGACGCCTCGGACCTGCTGCCCTACGAGCCGGCGTACGACGCCATCGCTGCCGACCCCGCACACCTGCTCCTGGTCGCCGTCGACGGTGACCGGGTCGTGGGGACGCTCCAGCTGTCGTTCATCCCGGGGCTGGCTCGCCGCGGCGCCCTGCGCGCCCAGCTCGAGGCGGTTCGGGTGCACCAGGACTTCCGGAGCCGCGGTCTGGGCGCGGCGATGATCGAGTGGTCGATCGAGGCGGCGAGGCAGCGCGGGTGCGCGCTGGTGCAGCTGACCACCGACAAGTCGCGCACCGATGCGCACCGCTTCTACGAGCGACTCGGCTTCGTCGCCTCGCACGAGGGGCTCAAGCTCCCGCTGTCGGGCACCTAGGCGATCGGCAGCACGCCCACCCGTGGACGGGCGGACGTGCTGCACGACTGCATGACGAGCTAGACGTCACCACCGAGATAGGCGGCCTTGACCGAGTCGTCGCCAGCGAGCTCGGCACCGGTGCCCGAGCGGACGATCTCGCCGGTCTCGAGGATGTGCGCGGTGTCGGCGCGCTTGAGCGCCTGGGCCGCGTTCTGCTCGACGAGCAGCACGGTGGTGCCCTGCTGGTTGATCTCCGAGACGATCGCGAAGATCTGCTGGATCAGCTTCGGCGCCAGACCCATCGACGGCTCGTCGAGCAGGATCAGCCGAGGCTTGGCCATCAAGGCCCGGCCGATGGCCAGCATCTGCTGCTCCCCGCCCGACATCGTCCCGGCGACCTGTCCGATGCGTTCCTCCAGTCGCGGGAACAACGCCATCACCCGGTCGAAGTCGGCGTGGTAGGCGGCCGAGCCCACGTCCTTGCGGACGTAGGCACCCATCTCGAGGTTCTCTCGGACCGACATGCCGACGAAGATGCCCCGACCCTCGGGCGACTGGCTGATGCCGAGGCCGACCCGCTCGTGCGGCGGCAAAGACGAGATGTCCTTGCCGTCGAAGATGATCTTGCCCAGCCGCACCTTGCGCAGCCCGGAGATCGTCTTGAGCGTGGTGGTCTTGCCGGCGCCGTTCGCGCCGATCAGGGTCGCGATCGTCCCCTCCTCGACTCCGAAGGAGATGTTGCGGATCGCCTCGATGTGGCCGTAGTTGACGGACAGTTCCTCGACCTCAAGAAGCATCTTCGTCCACTCCCAGGTAGGCCGCGATGACGGCCGGGTTGTCTCGGATCTCCGCAGGACTGCCTTCAGCGATCTTGCGGCCGAACTCGAGCACGACGATCCGGTCCGTCACGCCCATGACCAACCGCATGTCGTGCTCGATGATCAGCACGGTGTAGCCGCGGTCACGGACCTTGCGGATCAGGTCCATCAGCGTCGCCTTCTCGGCCGGGTTGAATCCGGCCGCCGGCTCGTCGAGGCAGATGAGCTTCGGGTTGGTCGCCATCGCCCGCGCGATCTCCAGGCGCCGCTGGTCGCCGTACGACAGGTTGGAGGCCAGCTCGTCGGCGTGCTTGGCGATGCCCATGAAGCGCAGCAGCTCCATGCCCCGCTCGTGGCCGTCGATCTCCTCGCGCCGGTGGATCGGCAGCCGGAACAGCGCACTGAACATGCCGGTCTTGTGCCCGGCATCCGCCCCGACCAGGACGTTCTCGAGCGCCGTCATGGAGTTGAAGAGCCGGATGTTCTGGAACGTGCGCGCGATGCCCATCTGGGTGATCTGGAACCGCTTCTTGCCGGTCAGCGACGCGCCGTTGAAACGCACGTCGCCACTGGTCTGCCGGTAGACACCGGTGACGACGTTGAAGCACGTCGTCTTGCCGGCACCGTTGGGCCCGATCAGGCCGAGGATCTCGCCCTGGTAGATGTCGAAGGAGACATCGTCGAGCGCGGTCAGACCACCGAACCTCAAGGTGAGGTGATCGATCTCGAGCACCTTGGCCCGCTCCCCCGACTGCGTGGTGGCCTTCTCAGCCATCTGCTCAGACATGCGAGCCCTCCTCGTCGGCGCCGCCTGCGTGCGCCTCGATGTCGTGTTCGGACTGCTTTGCCCGGACTGTTCGTCGGGGTGGGAGCAGTCCCTCGGGCCGGAAGATCGCCAGCAGCATCAGCGCCAGTCCGAAGACCAGCACCCGCCAGTCGGTGAACTCACGGAACCGTTCGGGCAGGTAGGCCACCAGGAACGCGCCGACCAGGACTCCCCACTTGTTGCCCTGTCCACCGACGACCACGGCCGCTAGGAACAGGATCGAGAAGAGCAGCAAGAAGGAGTCCGGATTGATGAAGCTCTGCCGGCTGGCATAGATGGAGCCCGCCAGACCACCGATGAAGGCGCCCGTCGAGAAGGCCAGCAGCTTGTAGCGGAACGTCGGGACGCCCATCAGCTCGGCGGCGTCCTCGTCCTCGCGGGTGGCCTCCCACGCCCGGCCGACCCGGCTGTCCTTGATCAGGTGGTCCGCGAAGAGCACGACCAGGACGACGGTGAGACCGAGCCAGTAGTAGGGGATCTGGTCGAGCACTCCGAACACCACGAACTTCGTGGTGTCGTTGAAGTCGAGCAGCGGAACGCCGGAGTCCCAGTTGAGGTGCGGGATCTCGAACAGGTCGAGGCTCGGCGGGCGCTTGATGTTGGGGATGCCCCGGCGACCCCCGAGCCAGTCGACGTTGACGGCGGTGAGTCGGATGATCTCACCGAAGCCGAGCGTCACGATGGCGAGGTAGTCACCGCGCACGCGCAGCGTGGGCGCACCCAGCAGCACGCCCGAGATGGTCGTGAACAGCACCGCCAGCGGGACGGTGAGCAGGAACGGCCACGAGCCGTGACCGGAGGTGAGCACCGCGACCGTGTAGGCACCGATGGCGTAGAAGCCGACGTAGCCGAGGTCGAGGAGCCCGGCGTAGCCGACCACGATGTTGAGACCGAGCGCCACGAGCATGTACATGGTGACGAGGAAGAGCACTCCGCCGAAGTCGGAGTCAGGAGTGGTGAGGATCGGTGGCTCGAGGACCGGCAGCAGGTAGGCCAGTAGAACGAACCCGATCCACATCGCGATCTTCGCCGGCTTGGGGATGCCGGCGATGCGGTCCATGACCGACGTCTTCTTCCCCTTCGGAGCGGCTGATTTCCTACTCATGTGCGCGCCTTTCCGAGTGCCTCGCCCAACAGGCCGGTCGGCCGGAAGAGCAGGATCACCACGAGGAGAACGAAGGCCACGACACTGCGCCACTCGGTGCCGAACAAGGCGGCGCCCCAGTTCTCGGCCACGCCGAGAATCAAGCCGCCGAGCAGCGCACCACGCAGGTTGCCGATGCCACCGAGGACGGCGGCGGTGAACGCCTTGACACCGAGGATGAACCCGACGTCGAACTTGGTCGTGTTGATCTTGAACATGTAGAGGAACGCCGCGGCGCCGGCCATCAGGCCACCGATGAGGAACGTCATCTGGATGACCCGGGTCGAGTTGACGCCCATCAGCAGGGCGGTGTCGGGATCCTGGGCAGTGGCCCGGATGCCGCGACCGGTCTTGGAACGGCGCACGAACTGGTCGAGGCCGAACATCATCAAGATGGCCGCGAGGATCACGATCGCGTCGGTGCTGCGCAGGGTGAAGCCGCCGATGGAGAACAGGTCGACCTGGCTGAGCATGCGCGGCCAGCTGCTGGGGTCACGCGGACGCCCGACGTAGTCGGCCAGGTTGTCATCGAGGCCGACCCAGGCGGTCACCTTCTGGCGCAGGCCCATGAGCTCGGCGAGGAAGAAGGAGGCGCCGATGGCGGAGATGAGGGCGATCAGCCGGGGGGCCTTGCGCTGGATGAGTGGTCGGTAGGCCACCCGCTCCAGGAGCAGCGCCACTCCGCCCGAGACGGCCATCGCCGCGACGAGGGCGACCACGAGCATGCCGATCGCGGCACCGCTCGACGTGGAGTTGGTGCCGCCCAGAAGGGTCACCGTCCACAGCGCCGCGAAGGTGCCGTACATGAAGACTTCTGAGTGGGCGAAGTTGATCAGCTGCAGCACGCCGTAGACCAGCGTGTAGCCCAGTGCGATGAGCGCGTAGATGGCGCCGAAGGCCAGACCTCCGAAAGTCAGCTCGGCGAAGTTGTTGAAGAGGAAGTCGAAGTTCACGTGTTCTCCCAGACGCTGAGTGCAAGCAGTCCCGACGCGGGCAGCGGCCGGGAGGTCCAGCCCCCCGGCCGCGCGCTCGTGCTGTCTACCTGAAGGACGGGTAGATGATCACTCGATCTCGGAGTCGGAGAGGATCTCTCCGCCTTCGACCTTGTAGGCGAAGATCTTGATGTCCGCGACCTCACCCAACTCGTCGAACTTGACCTGCTTGGTGATGCCGGGCTCGTCGTAGTTGTTGACCCAGTCGAGCATGTCCGCACGGTCGGTGATGCCGTCGAGCAGGCCGTTGAGGAACACGTTCGCGGAGTCGTACGCCTCGGCGGTGTAGGTGCCGGGAGCAGCGCCGTACGCGGCCTCGTAGGCGTCGGCGAACTCGGCAACGGCCGGGTCCTCCGGCGGGATGCACGGGCAGGTGATGATCGTGCCCTCGGAGGCATCCTTGGCGCCGTCGATGAAGCCGGGGTCCTTCACGCCGTCGGCGACGACGAACGTGCCGTCCCAGCCGCCGTCGCGCAGCTGGCTGATCAGCAGCGACGCCTCGGTGTAGTAGCCACCGAAGAACAGCGTCTCCGCGTTGGAGGACTTCACCTTCGTGACCGAGGCCGAGAAGTCGGTGTCACCCTGCTGGATGGTGTCCTCACCGACGACGGTGTCGCTCAGGTTCTCCTTGACGATGTCGGAGAGGCCGGCACCGTACTCGGACGCGTCGTCCATCACGAAGACGGACTCGGCGGCCACGGTGTCGGAGATGTACCGGGCAGCGGCGGGACCCTGGCTGGCGTCGTTGCCGAGGATGCGGTGGAACGTGTCCCAGCCGTTGTCGGCCAGGTCCGTCCCGGTGGCCGACGGGGAGATGGTCGGGAGACCGGCCTCCGCGAAGATCGGTCCGGCAGCGGCCGACTCACCCGAGAAGGCGGGCCCGACGATGCCGATGACGGAGTCGTCGCCGGCAGCCTGGGTGGCGAGCTGAGGCGCCTGGTCGGGGTTGCCCTGGGAGTCGTACTGGACCAGACCGACCTCGCAGTCTGCGTTCGCCTCGTTGTGCTGGTCGACCGCGAGCTCGACGCCGTTGAGGATCTGCTGTCCGAGTCCGGCGGCAGGTCCGGTGAGCGCCCCGAAGAACGCGATGCTCTTGTCGCAGTCGGCAGCGCTGCCGCCACCGCCGCCGTCGCCACTGTCGTCAGTGGTGCCACAGGCGCTCAGGGTGAGCCCTGCCGTAGCGATCAGTGCGGCGATTGCGCGCACACGCTTGTTGGAACGGGTCATTGATCCTCCGTGATGCTGGGCCGCGGACGTGAGACACGCCACACGGTCGATGGTGTCCCGAAACCTAGCACCAAGAAAGTCGTCTGGGATGGCCCGTGTGAGGGGTATTTCGGGTCGTTGCAGATTCGTGACGTGCGGCGTAACGATGGCGTGGCACCGCCTAGACCACCTGTCGACCGTCCGCTACGAGGAAGGAACGCCGTGCTCGACCACGCCCTCGGCGACCTGGCGCATGGACAGCCGCAGGTCCATCGCGGTCCGCTGGATCCAGCGGAAGGCGTCGGGCTCGCTCAGTCCGAGCTCGGCCTGCAGCATGCCCTTCGCGCGATCCATGGCCTTGCGGGTCTGCAGGCGATCGGAGAGGTCGGCCACCTCTGCCTCGAGGAGCTGGACCTCCGCGAACCGGCTGACCGCCATCTCGATGGCCGGGACCAGGTCCTGCTTGGAGAACGGCTTGACGAGATAGGCCATCGCCCCGGCGTCCCGCGCCCGCTCGACCAGCTCGCGCTGGGAGAACGCCGTCAAGATGACGACCGGCGCGATCCGGTCAGCAGCGATCCGCTCAGCCGCAGCGATGCCGTCGAGCACCGGCATCTTCACGTCGAGGATCACCAGGTCGGGCCGGAGCTCGCGGGCCAGGTCGACCGCCCTGGCCCCGTCACCGGCCTGGCCGACGACGTCGTACCCCTCCTCTGCGAGCATCTCCGCGAGGTCCATCCGGATCAGGGCCTCGTCCTCGGCGATGACGACACGTGGTTTCGGGGAGGTGGGGGCTGACTCGGTCACCCGGCAAGGCTAGCGCCGCACGCCCACGAGCCGTCCGGTACCTTTTGCTTCGTCACGCCGGGTTGGCGGAACGGCATACGCGGTGGTCTCAAACACCACTGCCCGAAAGGGCTTGTGGGTTCGAATCCCACACTCGGCACCGATGGATCCCACCAGGATCCGACAGGTCGATCCTCCGGGATCGGCCTGTCTTCGCGTACACGGGCAACGGTCCCGCCCGGAGCACCCCATGTCCTCCGGGCGGGACCGACTCGCTCAGTCGCCCGCGGGCTGCTCGCGCACGTAGGTGAAGCCCGAGACGAGGACCTGCATCTGCTGGGCCATCCGCGAGAGCTCCTCGGCGGCCGACCGAGTGCTGCCGGCCGCGGCCTGCGTGTCGGCGGCGGTGCGGGCCACGCCGGTGATGTTGTCGGCGATGTCGGTGGAGCCCTCGGCGGCCTCGGAGACCGAGCGGGTCATCTCGTGCGTCGTCGCGGTCTGCTCCTCCACGGCGGAGGCGATCGCGTTCTGCGTCGCATTGATCTGGGCGATGATGGCGGCGATCTCGGAGATGGCGCTCACGGCGTCCTGGGTGTCGGCCTGGATCGCCTTGATCCGCCGGTCGATGTCATCGGTGGCCTGCCGGGTCTCCTGCGCGAGCTCCTTGACCTCGCTGGCCACCACGGCGAAGCCCTTGCCCGACTCCCCCGCCCGGGCAGCCTCGATGGTGGCGTTGAGGGCCAGCAGGTTGGTCTGCTCGGAGATCGCGTTGATGACCTTCACGACGTTGCCGACCTGGGTCGACGACTCCCCCAGCCTGGCGATGGTGACGGTGGTCGACTCCGCGGCGGCGACGGCGCGGGCGGCCACGCCCGCAGCGCTGGTGGCGTTGACGGCGATCTCGCGGATCGACGCACTCATCTGCTCGGTGGCGGCGGCCACGGTCTGCACGTTGCGCGACACCTGGCCGGCGGCCGTCGAGACGACCCCCGCCTGGCTCGAGGACTCCGCCGCCGAGTACGTCATCTGGCCCGACACCGCGGACAGCTCCTCCGCGGCCGCAGCCAGCTCGACCGAGGTGCCCGCGATCTCGGCCATAGCGTTGCCGAGGGTGCCGACGGCGCTGTTGAGGGCGACGGCCAGCTGACCGATCTCGTCGCGGCCGTCGTCCTCGATGCTGGTGTCGAGATGACCGTCGGCAACAGCCTGCAGCACCGCGACGGCACGCGAGAGCGGGCGGGTGATCGAGCGCGTGACGAGCCAGATCACGACGGTGCCGGCGAGCACGGCCAGCGCCAGACCCACGTAGACCATGACTCGACCGCTGTGACGGAGCAGGGCGAGCTCGTCGTCGAGGAGCTTCTGACGCGCATCGAGCGAGTCGCTGAAGGCCGTCATGTCGTCGTACACGGCCTTGAAGGCTTGGCCCGCCTGACCGCCGTTGATGCTTCCCATGATCTCGGGCATCGCGTCGACGCCGCCGGACGCCAGCTTGCTGATCACCCAGTTGTCCTCGTTGAAGAGCTGCCGGAAGTCAGTCTCGGTGGTGCGCAGGATCTTGATCTCGTCCTTGGTCAGCCCGGTCGTGTCGACCCCGCGGAAGAACTGCTCGATCTCGGTGCGGTTCTTCAGGTAGCCCGCCCGGTTGTAGGCGTCGTCGGCGACCGCTGCCTCGGCACCGAACGCGGCGACATCGGCGAGGTAGAGCCCCTGCCAACCGGTGATCTGGTTGATGTTGACCAGCATCGACGAGGCCTGGGCCTTCTGGTCCACGATCTCGTCGATCTCGACCTGGAGGCCCTCGCCGTGGCTCTGGGCCGAGAGCCCGAGGTAGGCCGCCGCGCCGACGAAGAAGCCGCACAGCGCGAAGGCCACGACGAGCCGCAGCCCGATCCGCAGGTCGCGCAGGTTAAGGCGATGCCTCATCAGTCGTCTCCCAGACGATCGCAGCGCCTAGCGACATCCGCGTCGTCAGGTCACCAGGGCACTCATCGACCGCGGGTGACCGGACTTGAGGTGTTTTCGAGCTGTGCTCCGCCTCCCCGGACCACGCTGCGGCGGTGAGTCAGGGTCGTTTTCGGGTCGGGTGGACCGACCTGCCCCCGCCGCGGCGGTGAGCCAGGGTCGTTTCGGGTCGGGTAGACCGACCACAGCTCACCGCCGGGCCGGATGCGCGGCGCCACCCCGCCGCGGCGGTGAGTCAAGGTCGCTCCGCACCCGGCAGACCGACCACAGCTCACCGCCGGGCCGGATGCGCGGCGCCACCCCGCCGCGGCGGTGAGTCAAGGTCGCTTCGGGTCGGGTAGACCGACCACAGCTCACCGCCGGGCCGGATGCGCGGCTAGCCCCGCCGCAGCGGTGAGCCAAGGTCGCTTCGGGTCGGGTAGACCGACCACAGCTCACCGCCGAGCCGGATCCCCGGCGCCAACCCCGCCGCAGCGGTGAGCCAAGGTCGCTCCGCACCCGGCAGACCGACCCCCACTCACCGCCGAGCCGGATGCGCTGCGCCAACCCCGCCGCGGCGGTGAGTCAAGGTCGCTTCGCATCAAACAGACCGACCTCAGCTCACCGCCGGGCCGGACGAGCTGCGCCGGGCACGCCGGGCCGGGCCGGATGCGCGGCGCCCAACCGGCGACAGCGCGATGCGCTGAGGACGCTTAGCGGCGGCGGTACGCCGGCGCGACCTCGTTGATGGCGTCGCCCATCGTGTGGATGCGCAGCGCGTTGGTCGACCCGGGGATGCCGGGCGGGCTGCCGGCGATGATGACGACGCGCTCACCCTCCTTGACGCGACCGATCTGGAGCAGCGCCTCGTCGACCTGGCGCACCATCTCATCGGTGTGCTCGACGACGTGGGTGAGGAACGTCTCGACTCCCCACGTGAGCGAGAGCTGCGAGCGCACATTCGCCACCGGCGAGAACGCCAGCACCGGGATGGACCCGCGGTAGCGGGCCAGCCGGCGCGCGGAGTCGCCGCTCTGGGTGAACGCGACGAGGTACGACGCGCCGATCCGCTCGGCCACCTCGGCGGCCGCCTTGGCGACCACGCCGCCGGGGGTGCGCGGCTGCCAGTCGATGGCCGCCATGCTCTTGAGCGCGTGGTCCTCGGTGGAGCTGATGATCCGCGCCATGGTGCGGACGGCCTCGAAGGGGTAGGCACCCACGCTGGTCTCACCGGAGAGCATCACCGCGTCGGCGCCGTCGAGCACGGCGTTGGCTACGTCGCTGGCCTCCGCGCGCGTCGGCGCTGGGTTGACGATCATCGACTCCAGCATCTGCGTCGCGACGATCACCGGCTTGGCGTTGCGGCGGGCCTTGTCGACGACCTGCTTCTGGAGGAACGGCACGTCCTCGAGCGGGCACTCGACGCCCAGGTCACCGCGGGCGACCATGAACCCGTCGAACGCCTTGACGATCTCGTCGAGGTTCTCGATGGCCTGCGGCTTCTCGATCTTGGCGATGAGGGGGACGAGCACGCCCTCCTCCTGCATGATCCGGCGTACGTCGTCGGCGTCGGCAGCCGACCGCACGAAGGACAGCGCGACGAAGTCGACGGTCAGGTGCAGCGCGAAGCGAAGATCCTCGATGTCCTTCTCGGACAGGGCCGGCACGGACACGGCGACACCGGGCAGGTTGATGCCCTTGTTGTTGCTGACCGGGCCGCCGACGACGACCTCGGTGATGACGTCGGTGTCGGTGACCTCAGTCACCAGGAGCCGGATCTTGCCGTCGTCGATCAGGATCGGGTCGCCCGGCTCGACGTCACCCGGCAGGCCCTTGTAGGTCGTGCCGCAGATGACGGCGTCGCCTGGCACGTCGCGGACCGTGATCGTCCACGTCTGCCCGACCTCGAGCTGCACCTTGCCCTCGGCGAAGGTCTCGAGGCGGATCTTGGGCCCCTGCAGATCCGCGAAGATGCCGACACCGTGGCCGGTGGCGTCACTCGCCTCCCGCACCAGCGCGTAGGAACGGGCGTGGTCCTCGTGGGACCCATGGCTCATGTTCAGCCTGGCGACGTCCATGCCGGCGTCGACGAGCGTACGGATCTGTTCACGGGATGACGTCGCAGGCCCGAGGGTGCAGACGATCTTTGCTCTACGCACGAACGAACCTTACTACTTGAACGATCCAATCTCCGGGGCCGGAGGTCGGGGCGTCAGACCGTGAGCGGCCGCGCCGTGGGCGGGATCGGCGAGGGCAGCGTCGTCGACCCGGTGAGGAAGGTGTCGACCGCGGCTGCCGCGGCCCGTCCCTCGGCGATCGCCCAGACGATGAGCGACTGACCGCGACCGGCATCGCCGGCCACGAACACGCCCGGCACCGACGCGGCGTACGACGCGTCGCGGGCGACGTTGCCGCGTTCGTCGAGGTCCACCCCCAGCTGCTCGACCAGGCCGGACCGCTCGGGACCCGTGAAGCCCATCGCGAAGAGGACCAGCTCGGCCGGGATCTCCCGGTCCGACCCGGGCACCGGCTGGAACTTCTCGTCCACGTCGACCACGCGCAGCGCGCGCACCCGACCGTCGGCGTCGCCGAGGAACTCGGTCGTCGAGGTGGCGTAGACGCGGTCGCCGCCCTCCTCGTGGGCCGAGGAGACCCGGAACGTCATCGGGTACGACGGCCACGGCTGGCCGGCCGGCCGCAGCTCGGGCGGCCGGGCCATGATCTCGAGCTGGGTGATGGACGCGGCACCCTGGCGGGTCGACGTACCGAGGCAGTCGGCGCCGGTGTCGCCGCCACCGATGATCACCACGTTGCGGCCCTCGGCGGTGATCTGGTCCTCGACCTCCTCACCGAGCGAGACCCGGTTGGACTGCGGCAGGAACTCCATCGCCTGGTGGATCCCGCCGAGCTCGCGACCGGGCACGTCCAGGTCACGTCCGACCGTCGAGCCCATCGCCAGCACCACGGCGTCGTAGCGCTCCCGCAGCCGGGAGCCGGTCAGGTCGCCGTCGCCGACGGGCACGCCGGCGCGGAAGACGGTGCCTTCGCGGCGCATCTGGTCGATGCGGCGGTCGAGGTGCTTCTTCTCCATCTTGAACTCGGGGATGCCGTAGCGCAGCAGGCCACCGATCTTGTCGGCGCGCTCGTAGACCGCGACCGTGTGCCCGGCGCGGGTGAGCTGCTGCGCGGCGGCCAGGCCGGCGGGCCCGGAGCCGACCACGGCCACCGTCTTGCCCGAGAGCCACTCGGGCGGCTGGGGCCGGACGTTGCCGGACTCCCAGGCCCGGTCGATGATCGCGACCTCGACGTTCTTGATCGTGACCGGGTCCTGGTTGATGCCGAGCACGCACGACGTCTCGCAGGGCGCCGGGCACAGCCGCCCGGTGAACTCCGGGAAGTTGTTCGTGGCGTGCAGGCGCTCGATGGCGCCCTCCCAGTCCTCACGCCAGACCAGGTCGTTCCACTCCGGGATGAGGTTGCCCAGCGGGCAGCCCTGGTGGCAGAACGCGATGCCGCAGTCCATGCAGCGCCCGGCCTGGGTGTTGATGATCGGCAGCAGCGCGCGGCCGATGCCGTCGGGGTAGACCTCGTTCCAGTCGTGCACGCGCTCTGCGACGGCACGACGCGGTGCGACCTCGCGGCCGTTCTTCAGGAATCCCTTGGGATCAGCCATGCAGCACCTCCATGATCCGGTTGCCGGCCTCTTCCTCGGTGAGGCCCTCGGCAAGGGCCTCCTCCCGAGCGTCGAGGACCCGCTTGAAGTCGCGCGGCATGACCAGCCGGAAGCGGTCTCGCGCAGTCGTCCAGTCGGCGAGGAGGTCCCTCGCCACGGTCGATCCGGTCTCGTCGTGGTGGCGCTGCACCAGCTCGCGCACCTCGTCGGCCCGGTCGTCGTCGAGCGGGGTCAGCTCGACGAGCTCGGCGTTGACACGCGCCTCGTCGAGGTCCAGCACGAACGCGTAACCACCGGACATGCCGGCCGCGAAGTTGCGACCCGTCGCGCCGAGCACGACGACGCGCCCGCCGGTCATGTACTCGCAGCCGTGGTCGCCAACGCCTTCCACGACCGCGGTGGCACCGGAGTTGCGGACGCAGAACCGCTCCCCCACGCCGCCCCGCAGGAAGATCTCGCCGGACGTGGCGCCGTAGGCGATCGTGTTGCCGGCGATGATCTGCTCGTGCGCCTCGAACGTCGCGGCGTCGTGCGGGCGCACGACCAGAAGACCACCCGAGAGGCCCTTGCCGACGTAGTCGTTGGCGTCGCCGACGAGCCGCAGGGTGATGCCGCGCGGCACGAAGGCCCCGAACGACTGCCCCGCCGACCCGGTCAGCGTGACGTCGATGGTGCCGTCCGGGAGCCCCTCGCCGCGGTAGCGCTTGGTCACCTCATGGCCGAGCATGGTGCCGACGGTGCGGTTGACGTTGCGGATCGCGACCTCGGCCCGGACCTTCTCACCGCGCTCGAGCGCCGGCTCGGCGAGCGCGATCAGCGTGTTGTCGAGCGCCTTCTCGAGGCCGTGGTCCTGCCCCTTGGTGCAGTGCAGGTCCTGGTCGGCGAACTGGCCGCCGAACACCTCGTCGAGGTCGACCTGGTGCAGGATCGGGGTCAGGTCGAGCCCGGTCGCCTTCCAGTGGTCGACCGCCTCGACGATGTCGAGGGTGCCCACCTGGCCGACAGCCTCCTCAAGCGTCCGGAAGCCGAGCTCCGCCAGGAGCTCGCGGACCTCCTCGGCGACGTACTCGAAGAACGTCACCACGAACTCCGGCTTGCCGGTGAAGCGCTCGCGCAGCACCGGGTTCTGGGTGGCGACGCCGACCGGGCAGGTGTCGAGGTGGCAGACGCGCATCATGATGCAGCCCGACACGACGAGCGGAGCCGACGCGAAGCCGAACTCCTCCGCGCCGAGCAGTGCGGCGACCACGACGTCGCGGCCGGTCTTGAGCTGACCGTCGGTCTGGACGACGATCCGGTCGCGCAGCCCGTTGAGCAGGAGGGTCTGCTGGGTCTCGGCCAGGCCGAGCTCCCAGGGTCCACCCGCGTGCTTGAGCGACGTGAGCGGTGCCGCACCGGTGCCGCCGTCGTGGCCGGAGATCAGGACCACGTCGGCGTGCGCCTTGGAGACACCGGCCGCGACCGTGCCCACGCCGACCTCGGACACGAGCTTCACGTGCACGCGCGCCGCCGGGTTGGCGTTCTTGAGGTCGTGGATCAGCTGGGCGAGGTCCTCGATCGAGTAGATGTCGTGGTGCGGCGGCGGGCTGATCAGGCCCACGCCGGGCGTCGAGTGCCGGGTCTTGGCCACCCACGGGTAGACCTTGTTGCCGGGCAGCTGGCCACCCTCACCGGGCTTGGCTCCCTGCGCCATCTTGATCTGGATGTCGTCGGCGTTGGTGAGGTACTCGCTGGTGACGCCGAAGCGGCCCGAGGCCACCTGCTTGATCGAGGACCTGCGCTCGGGGTCGTGGAGGCGATCGGCGTCCTCGCCGCCCTCACCGGTGTTGGACTTGCCGCCCAGCCGGTTCATGGCGATCGCGAGGGTCTCGTGCGCCTCCTTGCTGATCGAGCCGTACGACATGGCGCCGGTCGAGAACCGCCGGACGATCGCCGAGACCGGTTCGACCTCGTCGATGCTGATCGGCTCGCGCGCCCCCTGCTTGAACTTGAACAGGCCGCGAAGCGTCATCAGCCGTGCGGACTGCTCGTCGACCGCAGCGGTGTACTGCTTGAAGATGTCGTAGCGCCCGTTGCGGGTGGCGTGCTGCAGGCGGAAGACCGTCTCGGGGTCGAAGAGGTGCGGCTCGCCCTCACGGCGCCACTGGTACTCGCCGCCGATCGCCAGCTCGCGGTGGGCGGGCGCGATGCCGCCGCGCGGGTACGCCGTGGCGTGCCGACGCGCGACCTCCTCGGCGATGGTGTCGAGGTCGATGCCGCCGAGCTTGGAGCTGGTGCCGGTGAAGTACCGGTCGACGACGCTCTGCGACAGCCCGACGGCCTCGAAGATCTGCGCGCCGGTGTAGGAGGCGATCGTCGAGACGCCCATCTTCGACATCACCTTCAGCACGCCCTTGCCGAGGCCCTTGACGAGGTTCTTGACCGCGACCTCGGGCTCCGCCTTGACGTAGTAGCCCTCGCGCGCCAGGTCCTCGACGGACTCCATCGCCAGGTAGGCGTTGACGGCGGCCGCGCCGTACCCGATGAGCAGCGCGACGTGGTGCACCTCGCGCACGTCGCCGGCCTCGACCAGCAGGCCGACCCGGGTGCGTGTCTTCTCGCGCACCAGGTGGTGGTGCACGGCACCGGTGAGCAGCAGTGAGGGGATGGGGGCCAGCTCCGCGGTGCAGTGCCGGTCGGAGAGCACGATGATCCGGGCTCCGCCGGCGATCGCCTCGGAGACCTCCGCGCAGATCGCGTCGATGCGTGCGGCCATCGCCGTGCCGCCGCCCTCGACCTCGTAGAGGCCGCGGGAGACGTGGGTGATGAAGCCGGGCATGTCGCCGTCGCGGTTGATGTGGCGGATCTTGGCCAGGTCGTCGTTGGAGATCACCGGGAACGGCAGCACGACCTGGCGGCACGACGCGGGCGTCGGGTGCAGGAGGTTGGCCTCCGGGCCGATGGTGCCCGACAGCGACGTCACCAGCTCCTCGCGGATCGCGTCGAGGGGCGGGTTGGTGACCTGCGCGAACAGCTGCGCGAAGTAGTCGAAGAGGAGTCGCGGCTTCTGCGACAGCGCCGCGATCGGGGTGTCGGTGCCCATCGAGCCGAGGGGCTCGGCACCGTTGTTGGCCATCGGGGTGAGCAGCAGGCGCAGCTCTTCCTCGGTGTAGCCGAAGACCTGCTGGCGCCGGGTGACAGACGCGTGGGTGTGCACGATGTGCTCGCGCTCGGGGATGGCGTCGAGGTGGATCTGGCCGGCGTGGAGCCACTCGTCGTACGGGTGCTCCGCGGCGAGCTCGGCCTTGACCTCCTCGTCCTCGATGATGCGGTGCTCGTCGGTGTCGACGAGGAACATCCGGCCCGGCTGGAGCCGGCCCTTGCGCACGATCGTGGCCGGGTCGAGGTCCAGGACGCCGACCTCGGAGGCCAGCACGACCAGGCCCTCGTCGGTCACCCAGTAGCGGGAGGGGCGCAGGCCGTTGCGGTCGAGGACGGCGCCGATCTGCGAGCCGTCGGTGAACACGACGCACGCGGGTCCGTCCCACGGCTCCATGAGCGCGGAGTGGAACTCGTAGAAGGCCTTGCGCGCGGTCTCCATCTCGGTGTGGTTCTCCCACGCCTCGGGGATCATCATCAGCACCGAGTGGGGCAGCGACCGGCCGCCCATGTGGAGCACCTCGAGCACCTCGTCGAAGGACGCGGAGTCGGAGTGCCCCTGGGTGCAGATCGGGTAGAGCCGCTCGAGGTCGCCCGGGATCAGGTCGGAGTCGAGCAGGGCCTCCCGGGCGCGCATCCAGTTGCGGTTGCCCATCACGGTGTTGATCTCGCCGTTGTGGGCGATGAACCGGAACGGGTGGGCCAGGGGCCAGCTCGGGAACGTGTTGGTCGAGAAGCGCGAGTGCACGACGGCGAGCGCCGACGCCATCCGCTCGTCGACCAGGTCGGGGAAGAAGGTGTCGAGCTGGTCGGTGGTGAGCATGCCCTTGTAGGCGAGCGTGCGGGAGGACAGCGACGGGAAGTACGAGTCGGTCTCGTGCTCGGCGCGCTTGCGGAGGCAGAACGCCAGTCGCTCCAGGGCCATGCCGGAGACCCGCTTGCCGGCACCCGACACGAACAGCTGGACGAAGGACGGCATCACACCGCGCGCGGTGGCGCCGAGGACGTCCGGCTCGACCGGGACCTCGCGCCAGCCGAGGACGGCGAGACCCTCCTCGACGGCGATCTCCTCGATGCGCAGCCGGGTCTTCGCGACCCGTTCGGCGTCACCGGGGATGAACGCGGTGCCGACGGCGTAGGAGTGCTGGGCCGGCAGCTCGAAGTCGACCACGGCCCGCAGGAAGGCATCGGGCACCTGGAGCAGGATGCCTGCGCCGTCACCGGAGTTGACCTCGGCGCCGGCCGCGCCGCGGTGGTCGAGGTTGCGCAGCGCGGTGAGCGCCTTGGCAACGATGTCATGGCTGGCCACGCCGGTCAGGGTCGCGACGAAGGCCACGCCACAGGCGTCGTGCTCGTTGCGACCGTCGTAGAGCCCCTGGGGCGCCGGGAACGCGTGCATGTGCATTCTCCCGTCGTCGTCTGCGCCCACCATTGTGGGCGAACTTGGCTGTGCCACTCAACGGGCACGTGAAGAAGTGCGGGTCTGGCGATCGTGCTGCGCGGGACGACGTTGGCCCAAGCGGTTTCGGAAGGCTATCACTGGAGGTCCACCCGATGAGACGGCAGTTTCAGGCCTTGGACAGCGAGAATCAGCCGGGCGCCTCGGGCTTCGGCGACGGCTGGGTCTCGACCGAATCGTGGGTCTCCGGCGTCTCCGCCCCGGGCCCGTCGGTGGGGGTGGCGGGGTCGAGCGGCTCCGCAGTGCTGCCCCCGTCGTCGATCGCGGCAGGGCGGCGGTCGGTGTAGACGACGTCCTCGCGACCCGGACGGGCCCGCACCGACCAGACGAAGTACGCCAGGGCCAGCACGAACAGCACGATCGAGGTCCAGACGTTGAGCCGGAGCCCGAACACGTCGTCCATCTGGACCGAATCGATGCGGAGGTACTCGATCCACCCGCGGCCCGCGGTGTAGGCCATCACGTAGAGCGCCACCACCCGGCCGTGACCGAGCCGGAAGCGCCGGTCGGCCCAGATGACCACCGCGAAGGCAGCGAGGTTCCACAGGAACTCGTAGAGGAACGTCGGGTGGAAGGTGGCGTACTGGAGGTAGCCGTCGGGACGGTGCAGCTGGTCGATCTCCAACGCCCAGGGCAGGTCGGTCGGCCGACCGAAAAGCTCCTGGTTGAACCAGTTGCCCCAGCGCCCCAGCGCCTGTCCGACGAGCACGGAGGGGGCGATGGCGTCGAGCATCGGCAGCAGCCGGACGTGGTTGCGCCGGGCCCCGATCGCCGCGCCCACGGCGCCGAGCGCGACCGCGCCCCAGATGCCCAGGCCGCCGCGCCAGATGTAGAGGGCGGTCACCGGGTTGCGGTCCTCGCCGAAGTAGAGCTGGTAGTCGGTGATGACGTGGTAGAGCCGGCCACCGACGAGACCGAAGGGCACCATCCAGATGGCGAGGTCCTGCACCTCGCCGAAGGTGCCGCCGCGGGCCACCCAGCGACGCTCGCCGATCCAGACGGCCACGATGATGCCGACGATGATGCTGAGCGCGTAGCCGCGCAGCGGGACGGGTCCGAGGTTCCAGACGCCGTCGGCGGGACTGGGGATGAATGCGGCGTAGAGACCGAGGGTCACGGTCAGGCTCCTTCGTCGAGCAGGGTGGCGATGTCGTCGGCGAAGTCGGCCGCCGAGGTCTCGTCGTTCCAGACGACGTGGGCGCGGTCGTCCGCGGAGATGGCGATCACCTGGGTGCCGTGGGCGACGGCGAAGCCGCCAGAGGGCAGCTTCTCGCCCTTCTCGACCGCGACGGCGAGCGCCTCCGCGTCGGCGATGATCGTGTCGAGGTCTCCGGTCAGCCCGATGAAGTCGGGGTCGAAGCGGCCCACGAAGCGGCGTACCTTCTCGACGTCGTCGACGGCCGGGTCGGTGGTCACGAACACCACGTCGACCTGCTCGGCCTGCGCGTCGTCGAGCCGGGTGACGGCGGCGGCCAGCGAGCTCATCACCACGGTGCAGATGTCGGGGCAGCTGGTGTAGCCGAAGAACACCAGCGTCAGCGGCTTGTCGGTGCTCTCCGCGAGCGAGTACGACGAGCCGTCGGTCGCGGTGAGCGGCAGGCTCGGCGCGGTGTAGGGCTGGTCGAGCCGGACGCCGTGCAACCCGTCCTCATCGACGGGTACGACGACCTCGCCGGCGCTGCCGCAGCCGCCGAGGAGCAGGACGCCGACGAGCACGCCCAGCAGCGGCCTAGCCACGGCGTACGCCGTCGGCGAGGTCGGCGGTGAGCTCAGCCAAAGCCTTCAGGCCTGCGGCGCGGTCGTCGGCGTGGTCGAGCAGGGCGCGGACGAAGGCGGAGCCGACGATCACACCGTCGGCGTACGCCGCCACCTCGGCCGCCTGGTCACCGTGGGAGACGCCCAGGCCGACACACACCGGGAGGTCGGTCGTGGCCCTGGTGCGGGCGACGAGGGGGCCGGCGAGGTCGCTCGAGCTGTCCCGGGCACCCGTGACGCCCATGACCGCGGTGGCGTAGACGAAGCCCCGGCAGGCGGCGGTCGTCATCGCGATCCGCGCGTCGGTCGAGGAGGGCGCGACGAGGAAGATCTTGTCCAGGTCGTGCGCGTCGGCGGCGGTGGTCCAGCCCGACGCGCTGTCGGGGGTGAGGTCGGGCGTGATCAGGCCCGCTCCCCCGGCGGACGCCAGGTCGGCGGCGAAGCGCTCGACGCCGTAGCGCTCCACGGGGTTCCAGTAGGTCATCACCACGGTGGGCACGCCGGTCGCGGCGACCGCCTCGACGGTGCGCAGCACGTCGCGGGTGCGGACACCCCGGTCGAGGGCCTGCTGGGCCGCGGCCTGGATCGTCGGGCCGTCCATCACCGGGTCGCTGTAGGGAAGCCCGACCTCGATCACGTCGCAGCCGGCCTCGACCATGGCGCGCATCGCCTCGATCGAGCCCTCGACGTCCGGGAAGCCGGCCGGCAGGTAGCCGACCAGGGCCGAGCGACCCTCGGCGCGCGCGGTCTCGAAGGCGCGGGCGACGCTCATGCGTGCTCCTCCTCGGACCGGCCGAGCCCGAAGTGCTCGATGGCGGTGCCCATGTCCTTGTCGCCGCGGCCGCTGAGGTTGACCAGGATCGTCTTGCCCGGCATCCCCTCGGCCAGCTTGAGCGCACCGGCCAGGGCGTGGGCGCTCTCGATGGCCGGGATGATGCCCTCCGTCCGGCTCAGCAGCGCCATCGCGTCCATCGCCTCGTTGTCGGTGACTGGCGTGTACGTCGCCCGGCCGATCGCCGCGAGGTGGGCGTGCTGCGGCCCGACGCCGGGGTAGTCGAGGCCGGCCGAGATCGAGTGCGACTCGATCGTCTGGCCGTCGTCGTCCTGGAGGACGTAGGTGCGGGCGCCGTGGAGCACGCCGCTGGCGCCGACGTGGATGGTCGCGGCGTGCCGCCCGGTCTCGACGCCGTCGCCGCCCGGCTCGTACCCGTGGATCGCCACCTCGTCGTCGTCGAGGAAGGCGGTGAACAGGCCGATCGCGTTGGAGCCGCCGCCCACGCAGGCGGCGACGGCGTCCGGCAGCGCGCCGTACTGCTCGAGGCACTGGGCGCGCGCCTCGTCGCCGATGCCGCGGCAGAAGTCGCGGACCATGCTCGGGAACGGGTGCGGTCCGGCGGCGGTGCCGAAGAGGTAGGCGGTGTGGTCGACCGAGGCGACCCAGTCGCGCAGCGCCTCGTTGATCGCGTCCTTGAGGGTCGCGCTGCCCGAGTCGACCGGGATCACCTTGGCGCCGAGCAGCTGCATGCGGGCCACGTTGAGGGCCTGCCGGCGGGTGTCGACCGAGCCCATGTAGACGGTGCAGTCCATGCCGAAGTACGCCGCCGCGGTGGCGCTGGCGACGCCGTGCTGGCCGGCGCCGGTCTCGGCGATGACCCGGGTCTTGCCCATCCGCCGCGTCAGCAGCGCCTGACCGAGCACGTTGCGGATCTTGTGGGCGCCGGTGTGGTTGAGGTCCTCGCGCTTGAGCAGGATGCGGGCGCCGACCTTCTGGCTGAGCCGCTCGGCGTGGTAGAGCCGGCTCGGGATCCCGGCGTAGTCGGCGAGGATCGCGTCGAACTCGGCCACGAACGACGGGTCGGCCATCGCGTCCTGCCAGGCGGCGGTCAGCTCGTCGAGGGCGGCCACGAGGGCCTCGGGCATGAAGCGCCCGCCCCACTGCTGGCCGCCGGCCTCGCCGAAGTAGCCGAGCTCGTCGGCGTCGTAGGTGTGGGTGGTCATGCCTGCACTCCTGTCATCTCACGCACGGCCCGCTCGGGGTCGCCTTCGCGCACCAGCGTCTCTCCGACCAGTACGACGCGGGCGCCCTCGCCGACGTAGCGCTGCACGTCGTCGCGGCCGCCGATGCCGGACTCGGCCACCAGCACCCGGTCGTCGGGGATCATCGGGGCCAGCCGTCCGAACGTGTCGTGGTCGACGGCCAGGGTCTTGAGGTTGCGCGCGTTGACGCCGATCAGCTCGGCACCCAGGGCGACCGCCCGCTCGGTCTCGGCCTCGTCGTGCACCTCGACGAGCACGGTCAGCCCGAGCTCGCGGGCCTCGTCGTGCAGGCGGCGCAGGTCGTCGTCGTCGAGGGCGGCCACGATCAGCAGTGCCAGGTCGGCGCCGGCCGCGCGGGCCTCGACGAGCTGGTAGCCCTCGACGATGAAGTCCTTGCGGAGCAGCGGCGTCTCGACCGCGGCGCGGACGGCACGCAGGTCGTCGAGGCTGCCGCCGAAACGGCGCCGCTCGGTCAGCACGCTGATCGCCGCGGCACCGCCGCGCGAGTAGGAGCGGGCGAGGTCGGC
Source organism: uncultured Actinomycetota bacterium (assembly GCA_963807335.1). Lineage (GTDB taxonomy): Bacteria > Actinomycetota > Actinomycetes > Propionibacteriales > Nocardioidaceae > Nocardioides. The sequence goes on along the minus strand of CAWEBT010000011.1, from coordinate 718,031 downwards.
CGGATCGGCGATGTCGGCCAGCTCACCCTTGCTGGGGCTCTTGCGCTTGACCTCGGCGATCACGCTGGACCCCGCGGCGCGGAACGCCGGCATCGGGTCGCGGGGAGGTGCGACGTCGCTGAGTGCGGCCCGGAGGTCGGCCACCGGCACGCTCGCGCGGCGCTGCTCGAGGTCGTCGCGGACGCCGGCAACGATCTCGTCGAGCACGGACACGGCTGCCTCCGGGGAGCGTGGTTCGGATGGGGGTCAAGCCTCTCACCCCGACGGTCATCGTCGGCTTCGGGGCTCAGGGTGCGAGCCAGCTGCCGGGCAGGTTGCGCAGCAGCATGAAGCCGCCGGCGAGGGCGCCAAGCGCCCACCAGATCCACAGCGGCGGGGCGAGCGGGGTCATCGCGGAGCCACCTCTCCAGCACGCGACCACGCGGCGGGTCCAGAGGAGCGCGATCACCGGCAGGGCGAGGACGAGCAGCAGGTTGCTGGAGGCCGCGGCGCCGAGGTCGAGGTGGGTCAGGTCGTTGACGCCCCGCAGGCCGCCGCACAACGGGCAGTAGAAGCCCAGCAGCAGCGTCGGGCACACGCCCCACGAGCCGCCGACGTGCGGGTCCCGGACGTGCAGGGCAGCCGTGGCAACGGCGGCCAGGGCCGCCGTGCCGACAGGTGCGGCCAGTCGCCGGGCCACGGAGGGCTCGACGGCGGGTGGCCGCGTGAGGTCAGCGGGTGACGTCGGGTGCGGGGCCATGGAGGTGGTCGGACGCGTGGGCGTGGAGACCCATCTTGGCCATCACGAGGAACAGCGGGAGCGCGACGGCGCCGAGCGCCATGCCGATCCAGAACAGCGTCATGCTGACCGGGCTGAGCATCAGCGCGATGCTGCCGACCAGGAAGCCGAGCATCGCCACACCGACCGCCGTCCATGCCGCGGGGGTGTTGCCGTGGTTGTCAGCCATGAGGTGCTCCTGTGCTGTGCCGGAGGGGCGGGGGTGCTCTCGGACGAGTCTAGGAGATGGGTCAGGTGGTGGGGTCGCGCCCCTCGTCGATGGCCTTCCACAGGTCCTGGCTCTCGTCGACCTCCGCGTCGCCCCGGCGGGGCTGCCGGTCGCCCTTCCGGTCGCCCCGCCGGTCGGTCAGCCGGTCGGTCGGCGCGTCGTACTTGGTGCCCATCTCGGGCCAGGTGCCCACCAGGCGTACGGCGGCGAGGGCGGCGACGAGGGACAGCACGGCGCCGAGGCAGGCGACCCAGAACCAGGGGGTCCAGGTGACGATGAGCGCCGATCCTCCGCCGGCTTGTCTCATGACGTCCTCGAACTGGTCGTCGAGCGTGACCCAACCCGTCCCGACGGTCGCGACCAGGCCGACGGCGGCGAGCAGGGCGAGCCAGGTCACGACCCGCCGTACCCGGCCTCTTGTGACAAGGACGACGCCCCAGCACGCCAGGAGCACCAGAGCCAGTGCGCCGGCCAGCGGCATCTGGCCGACTCCGGAGTCCTGGGCGAACACGAAGGCGTAGGCGGCGCTGGAGTCCAGGCCCTCGACGTCGACGGTCTGCCACTGCTTCGTACCCGCCACCGCACTGAGCCCGGCTGCGGCCAGCCCGAGCAGGACCACGGGTCCGAAGGTGCGGCGCGCCTCAGCCATCGGTCGGCTGCTCCTCGAGCAGCACGTCCGCGTCGAAGCAGGTGCGGTCGCCGGTGTGGCAGGCCGCGCCGACCTGGTCGACGGTGAGCAGCAGGGTGTCGCCGTCGCAGTCGAGGCGGACGGCGCGGACGTGCTGGACGTGGCCGGAGGTGTCGCCCTTGGCCCAGTACTCCTGACGGCTGCGGCTCCAGTACGTCGCCCGGCCGGTGGTCAGGGTCCGCGCCAGCGCCTCGTCGTCCATCCAGCCCAGCATCAGCACCTCGCCGGTGTCGTGCTGCTGCGCGACCGCGGGGACGAGTCCGTCGGGGGTGCGCTTGAGCCGGGCGGCGATGGCGGGGTCGAGGTCGGTCACCGGTCCAGTATCCCGGCCGGCGGCAACCGCTTCCGCGCCCGGTCGACCCGCCACCTCGCTGGGGTCAGTGCGACTGCTGGGCCATCCACGAGGCGTGCAGCCCGGCGTAGATGCCCTCCAGCCCGACGAGCTCGGCGTGCGGACCGCGCTGGACGATGCTGCCCTGGTCGACCACGACGACCTCGTCGGCGGCCTCGGCGGTGGACAGCCGGTGGGCGATGGTGACGCTGGTGCGGCCGGACATCAGCCGTTCGAGGGCCCGACCGATCCGCATCTCGAGGGCCGGGTCGACCGACGACGTCGCCTCGTCGAGGACCAGCAGGTCGGGGTCGGCGAGGTGGGCCCGCAGCAGCGCCACGAGCTGGCGCTCACCGGCCGAGAGCGACTCGCCCCGCTGGCCGACCTTGGTCTCCAGGCCCCGCGGCAGCCCGGCGATCCAGTCGGCCAGGCCGAGCTCCTCGGCGCTGGCCAGGATGTCGGCCTCGGTGGCGCCGAGCCGGCCGTAGCGCACGTTGGCGGTGATCGTGTCGTCGAAGAGGAACCCCTCCTGCGGCACGAGCACGACGCTCTTGCGCAGGTTCGCCTGACGTACCTCGCGCACGTCGATGCCGTCGAGCAGCACCGAGCCCTCGGTGGGGTCCATCAGCCGGGTCAGCAGCTTGGCGAACGTCGACTTGCCGGACCCGGTCTCGCCGACGATGGCGATGCGGGTGCCGGAGGCGATGTCCATCGTGACGTCGAGCAGCACCGGCGGCCCGCCCGGGTAGGCGAACGACACGTCCACGAAGGAGACGTCGATGGGGCCGCGCGGCAGCTCGACGCCGTCCTCCCCCGGGTCGACGAGGTCGGCCGGCGTCTCGAGGATGCCGATGACGCGGCGCCACGAGGCGATGGCGTTCTGGGCGTCGGTGAGGATCTGGGTGCCCATCTGGACCGGCCCCACGAACAGCGTCACCAGGAACGCGAAGGCCAAGATCGTGCCGGGCGTCATGTCCGTGGTGAAGCCGAGCAGCACCCCCACGACGAGCACTCCGGCGTTGGCGAGGCCGGCCGAGATGCCGCCCAGCGAGAACGAGACCACGGTGAACTTCTGGGCGCGGGTGCTGGCGTCCTTGAACTCGTCGATCGCGTCGTCGATGCGTTGCTGGGTGCGGCCCTCGACGGCGTAGGACCGGACCACGGCCGCGCCGACGACGGGCTCGGAGATCGCCGAGAGCAGCACGCCGACCTGGCGGCGCACGACGCTGTAGGCGTCCGACAGCTTGCGCTGGAAGTAGCGGATCGAGGCGAACAGCGGGGCGAAGGCCAGCCACACGACCAGGGCCAGCTGCCAGCTGTAGATGACCATGATCACCGTGGCGACGAGCATCTGGCCGACGCTCACCACGAAGATCAGGCCACCGAAGACCAGGAACTGGCTGACCTGGTCGACGTCGGTGGTGACCCGCGAGACGAGGGCGCCGCGGCGCTCGGTGTTCTGGGTGAGCAGCGGCAGGTCGTGCACGTGGCGGAACGCCTTGATGCGCAGCGTCGCCAGCCCCCGCTCCGAGGTGGTGAAGAGCCGGCTGGTCATGAGGTACGACGCGACGCTGGTCACCCCGATCGCGGCCGCGCAGATCACGCCCATCCACACGACGAACGAGACGTCGGGGCCGCCGGACCCGGCGAGCCCGCGGTCGAGGGTCTGCTGGACCGCGACCGGCACGATGATCTGACCCATCGAGGCGACCACCGCCAGCAGCAGGGTCACGCCGATGCCCTCGCGCAGCTCGGGCGAGAAGTGCACGCCGCGACGGATCGTCTCCATCGCGCCGATGTCCTCGCCGGAGTCGACCCCGGCGCCGGCGGCCCGCCGCTCGGTGCTCACGGCGGTCATCAGCTCTCCTCGACGAGATGGTGCTCATAGGCGTTGACCAGGTGGGCGTAGCCGGGGCTGCGGCGGAGCAGCTCGGTGTGGGTGCCGCGGTCGAGGATCCGGCCGTCCTCGAGGTGCACCACCTCGTCGGCCAGGGCGATGGTGGCCTTGCGGTAGGCCACCACGACCAGTGAGGTGTCGCCCGCGCCGTTGCGGAGACTGGCCAGGATGCGGGCCTCGACCTCCGGGTCGACCGCCGAGGTGGCGTCGTCGAGGATCAGCAGCCGCGGCCGGCGGACGAGCGCCCGGGCCAGCGAGATGCGCTGGCGCTGGCCGCCCGAGAGCGACGTGCCGCGCTCGCCGAGGGTGGTGTCGAGACCGTGCTCGAGGGCGGCGACGAACCCGTCCGCCTGCGCGTCGCGGAGTGCCGCCCAGACGTCCGCGTCGGGGATGTCGGCGCCCAGGGTGACGTTGCCGCGGACGGTGTCGTCGAAGAGGAACGCGGTCTGCGAGACGGTGGCCACCGCCTCGGCGAGGGCGCCCGGACGCAGGTCGCGCAGGTCGGTGCCGTCGACGGTGATCGCGCCCGCGTCGGGGTCGACGAGCCGGGTGATCAGGTTGGTGAGCGTGCTCTTGCCGGATGCCGTGGCACCGACGATGGCGACCGTCCGACCCGGCTCCACGGAGAACGAGAGATCCCGGAGCAGCGGCACTGACGCGTCGTAGGAGTAGGCCAGGCCGTCGACCTCCAGCCGGGCGCCGCGAGCGACCGAGGGCAGGGTCGCGTCGCCGTACTCCATGGAGCCGGTCGCGTCGATCACGGCCTTGGCCCGGCGGTAGCCGACGACGCTGCGGGGGAACTCACCGAGCAGCCAGCCGATCGCCCGGATCGGGAAGGACACGATGGTGAGGAGGTAGGCGATGGTGACGACGTCACCCGCGTCGGTGGCGCCGCTCATCACGCGCTCGACGCCGACGGCGAGCACCACCAGGACGCCGAGGTTGGGCAGGGAGGCGAGGGTGGGGTCGAACGCCGCCCGGATGCGGCCGGCCCGGACGTTGACGTCGCGCAGCTGGTGGGCCTTGGCGGTGAAGCGGTCGGTCTCCTCGGTCTCGCGGCCCAGGGTCTTGACCACCATCGCGCCGTCGAACGACTCGTGAGCGATCTCGCTGACCTCGGCCCGCAGGCCCTGCGCGTGGGTCATCAGCGGGGAGGCCAGTCGCTGGTAGAGGAGGTTGGCGACGACCACGGCCGGGAAGACCAGGAGCCCCACGACGGCCATGACGACGTCGGCGACGAGCATCTGCGCGATCGCGATGACCATCATCACCAGCGTGCCGAGCGCCATCGGCAGCGGCGCGATCGGCCCCCAGGCGGCCTCCACGTCGGAGTAGGCGTTGGAGAGAAGCTGGCCGGTCGGGTGGCGCTGGTGCCACTCCATGGGCAGGGAGAGGTACTGCCGGGTGACGGCCCGGCGGGTGTGCGCCTGCATGCGGTACTGCATGATTCCCGCGCCGAGGCGGCGCGCGACGATGCCGACGGCGCGCAGGATCGCCACGCCGACGAAGAGGCCGACCACCGCCCAGAGCATGCCGGCCCCGATCTCGCCGTCGCGGAAGGCCGGGATCACGACGTGGTCGGTGGCCCACCCGAGCACCCACGCGTCGGCGACGGTGAGGACCGCGAACAGGACGCTGCCGAGGGTGGAGAGCGTGAAGATGGCCGGCTCGCGCCGGATGCCGACGGCGAGGACCCGGAACCCGGCACCCGTGGTGCCTCGTCGGTCCCGCGTACTGGTCGGCGAAGACATCTGATCAGTCACCCGCGCGCTCGCCTCCCCGTCATCACTGGCCCGCAACCATCCGGCCCGACAGGCTATTCCCCGCCGCCGACACTCATCCAATCGTCCGCCGCACCTAGGCTGGCGGGCATGACGACCACCTTCGCCCGGCAGGAGCGCGCTGCGCTGTGCGACCTCGCGCTCGAGGTCGGGCCCGACGCCCCCACCCGGTGCGGCGAGTGGAACGCCAAGGAGCTGGTGATCCACCTGCTGGTGCGTGAGCGCAGCCTCCTGGGCTCCCCCGGGATGCTCATCCCGGGGCTCTCCGGCTTCACCGACCGGGCCATGGACGACCTCGCGCCGGAGCCGTTCGAGGAGCTCGTCGAGCGGCTGCGCCGCCCATCGCCCCTGCTCCTCGTGCCGGGCACCGACGTGCTCGTCAACTCCGTCGAGTTCTTCGTGCACCACGAGGACCTGCGCCGGGCCAGGCCCGACTGGACCCCGCGCGACATCAGCGCCGCGTCGTCCGGCCTGCTCTGGGGAGCGGCCCGCCTCCTGGGTCCCGGCCTGGTCCGGCCGGCCGGCGTACCCGTCCGTCTCGTGCGTGCCGGCACGGGCGCCACCGCGACCATCCGGCGGGGAGACGACCCGGTCACCGTGACCGGTGTGCCCGCCGAGCTGGTGATGATGCTCTACAACCGGCCCACGAAGGGCCTCGCGTACGACGGTCCCGCAGGGCGCGTCGACGCACTGCGCGCCGCCGACCTGGGCATCTAGGAGTCAGGTCCGCAGCCGGGACAAGAACGCCCGGGTGCGCTGCTGCTGGGGGTCGCCGAGCACCTGCTCGGGGGTCCCGGACTCGTGGATCATGCCGTCGTGCAGGAAGCAGACCGTGTCGGCCACGTCGCGGGCGAAGCCCATCTCGTGGGTGTTGAGCAGCATCGTCACGCCGTCGTCGCGCAGGCCGGTGAGGAGGTCGAGCACCTCCCCCACCAGCTCCGGGTCGAGCGCCGACGTGACCTCGTCGAGCAGCATCAGCCCGGGATTCGCCACGAGCGCACGCGCGATGGCGACCCGCTGCTGCTGGCCGCCGGACAGGTCGTCGGGCCGGGCGGCCGCCTTCTCGACCAGCCCGACGCGCTCGAGCATCGCCGTGCCCCGCGCGTCCGCCTCGTCCGGCGCCACGCCGTGCACCTTCCGAAGCGCGAGCGTGACGTTGCCGAGCACGCTCAGGTGCGGGAACAGGTTGTAGGCCTGGAAGACCAGTCCCATCCGCGCGCGCACCGCGTCGGCGTCCACGCGCGGGTCGGAGACGTCCTCGCCCTCGAACATGATCACGCCGTCGTCGATCGTCTCGAGCAGGTTGGCGCAGCGCAGCAGCGTCGACTTGCCCGACCCGGACGCCCCGATGAGCACCACGCACTGGCCGGGCTCGACGGCCAGGTCGATGTCGCGCAGCACCACGTGCGAGCCGAACGACTTGCGCACCCCGCGCATCTCCAGCAGGGCGGTCCCCGAAGCCGTCGGTGAGCTCGGTCGCTCGCTCGTCCCTCGCTCGACTCCGTCGCTCACATCACCCTCTGGTGAGCTCGGTCGCTCGCTCGTCCCTCGCTCGACTCCGTCGCTCACATCACCCTCTGGTGAGCTCGGTCGCTCGCTCGTCCCTCGCTCGACTCCGTCGCTCACATCATCCCCCCGGCTCCGTGGAAGCCCTGCTTGCGCGCGTACCAGTCCGTGGCCCGCGCCATCGGGATGGTCAGGCTGATGAACAGCGCCCCCGCCACGACGTACGGCGTGTAGTTGAAGTCCTCGGCCGTCTCGATCTGGGCCGCCTTGATCGCGTCGATCACACCGAGCACGGCGATGAGCCCGGAGTCCTTCTGGAGCGACACGAGGTCGTTCATCAGCGGCGGCAGCACCCGTCGCCAGGCCTGCGGGAGCACGACGTGGCGCAGCGTCTGCGAGGTGGTGAGGCCCAGGGAGCGGCCGGCCAGCCGCTGCGAGGGGTGGACCGACTCGATGCCGGCCCGGAAGACCTCGGCGACGTAGGCCGAGTAGGACAAGACCAGCGCCGTGCAGCCCCAGAAGAGCGCCGACCGCGGCAGACCCGACAGGTTCAGCGCCGGCCCGCCGAAGCCGAGCAGGAAGAGCAGCAGCAGCAGCGGCAGCCCGCGGAACACGTCGACGTAGACCGTGCCGAGCAGTCGCAGCGGGAAGGCGACCGGGCCGCGGATCGTGCGCATCACCGCGATGGTCAGGCTCAGCACCACGATCACCAGTGCGCACACCGCCATCACCCGGATGTTGAGCCACAGCCCGTCCAGCACGGCCGGGAACGAGCTGACCGCCTTGTCCCAGCTGAAGTAGGTCTCGCGGACCCGCTCCCACCCGGGCGAGGTGACCACCAGGGCCGCCGCGCCGCCGAACACGACGATCGTGCTGACGGCCGCCACGAGGGCGCTGCGGACGGTGCGCCGCCGACGGAACGCGTCGCGCTCGACCTGGACCGCCGAGGGCTGCCAGCCGTCGGTCGACGTCGAGCTCATCAGGACAGCTCGGGGGCGCCCTGCTGGGCCAGCCACTCCTCGGCGAGCTGGTCGAGCGTGCCGTCCTCGCGCAGTGCGTCGACGGCCAAGGAGACGCACGTGGTCAGCGGGCTGCCCTTGTCGAGGACGGCGCCGAACTGCTCGACCTCGCCGGAGGCCGCGGGCAGCTGGCCGACGATCACGCCGGCGTCGAGCTGGGCCGCGGTCATGTAGTACGCCGTGGGCAGGTCGACGACGATGCCGTCGATCTGGCCGTTCTCCAGCGCCTGCACGGCCTGGTCGTTCGTGTCGTACGGCGCGGCCTGCTGGCTGCTCTGGATCAGGTCGGTGATCGCGACGTAGCTGGTGGTGCCGACCTGGGCGCCGAGCTTGGCGTCCTTGAGCTCCGCCAGCGTCGTCGCACCGTCGATCGGGCTGCCCTCGGTGGTGATCACGGTCTGCCGGACGTCGTAGTAGCCGGAGGAGAAGTCGACGGCGTTCTTGCGCTTCTCGGTGATCGACACCTGGTTGAGGTCGAAGTCGAACTTCTTCTCGCCCGGGCTGACCACCGCGTTGAACGGCGCGGTCACCCACTCGACCTGGTCGGCGGTGAAGCCGAGCTGCTCGGCGATCGCGAACCCGACCGCGGACTCGTAGCCCTGGCCGTTGGCGGGGTCGTTGTCGACGAACCAGGGCTCGTAGGCGGGGTCGTCGGTGGCGACGGTGAGCACGCCGTCGGCGTACGTCTCGAGCTGGTCGGGCGCACAGTCGTCGGCAGCCGTCTCCGAGGACGTCGGGTCGGTCGCGGTCGGCTCCTCGTCGACGGGCGCGCCGCACGCGGTGAGGAGGACGGCAAGGGTGGCGAGGGCAGCGAGGCCCGAGGTGGCTGACGGCTTGATGCGCATGGCGGGATTCTAGGGCTCCCCGGACGGCCCACCGTGCCGTGCCCGCCAGTCGGCCGGCGGCCGCGGCCGAGGTCGCTGCGAAGTCCTCGAGCGCGGCGTGAGCTCAGTGGCGTACGGGGTGTCCCGAGCTCGCCAGCGCGTCCTTGACCTGGCCGATGCGCAGCGTGCCGAAGTGGAACACGGTGGCGGCGAGCACGGCGTCGGCACCGGCGTCGACCGCCGGGGCGAAGTGCTCGACGCGGCCGGCGCCGCCCGACGCGATCACCGGGATGCTGACCTCGCGTCGCACGGCCCTGATCAGGTCGAGGTCGAAGCCGTCCTGGGTGCCGTCGGCGTCCATCGCGTTGAGCAGGATCTCGCCCGCACCGAGCCCGGCCGCACGAATCGCCCACTCGACGGCGTCCAGCCCGGCTGACTTGCGACCACCGTGCGTGGTGACCTCGAAGCCGGAGTCGGTGGCGGCCCGGCGCGCGTCGACCGAGAGCACCAGCACCTGGTTGCCGAAGCGGTCGGCGACCTCGCTGATCAGCTCGGGCCGGTGGATGGCCGCGGTGTTCATGGCGACCTTGTCGGCACCGGCGCGCAGCAGCCGGTCGACGTCATCGACCGAGGACACTCCCCCGCCGACCGTCAGCGGGATGAAGACCTCCTCGGCGGTGCGCGAGACGATCTCCATCGTGGTGGCCCGGCCCTCGTGCGAGGCCGAGATGTCGAGAAAGGTCAGCTCGTCGGCGCCCTCGGCGTCGTAGGCCCGGGCCAGCTCGACCGGGTCGCCGGCGTCGCGCAGGTCGACGAAGTTGATGCCCTTGACCACCCGGCCGCCGTCGACGTCCAGGCACGGGATGACGCGTACGGCGAGACTCATCCGGTCCGCCCCGGCAGGGTCATCGCGAGCGCGTCCTCGAGCGTGAACCGCCCTTCGTAGAGCGCGGTCCCGACGATCGCGCCCTCGACCCCGTCGGCGACCAGTCCCTGCAGTGCCTCGAGGTCGGCGAGCTCGGTGATGCCGCCGGAGGCGACGACCGGCCGGTCGGTGGCGGCGCACACGTCGCGCAGGAGCTGGAGGTTCGGGCCCTGCAGCATGCCGTCCTTGTTGACGTCGGTGACGACGTAGCGCGCGCAGCCCTCCGAGTCGAGGCGCGTCAGCACGTCGTAGAGGTCACCGCCCTCACGGGTCCAGCCGCGCGCGGCCAGGGTCCGGCCCCGCACGTCGAGGCCGACCGCGACCCGGTCGCCGTACGTCGCGATCGCCGCCGCGCACCACTCCGGCGACTCCAGCGCCGCGGTCCCGATGTTGACGCGCCGGCAACCGGTGGCCATCGCGGCCGCGAGCGACTCGTCGTCGCGGATGCCGCCGCTCATCTCGACGTCGATGTCGAGTGCGCCGACGATCCTGGCCTGCAGCTCACGGTTGTGGCCACGACCGAAGGCCGCATCGAGGTCGACGAGGTGGATCCACTCGGCGCCGGCGGCCTGCCAGCGCAGCGCCGCCTCGACCGGGTCGCCGAAGCGCTTCTCCGAACCGGCGACGCCCTGCACGAGCTGGACGGCCTGCCCGTCCGCTATGTCGACGGCGGGCAGCAGCTGGAGGTGGTCGGTCATGCCTTGAAGCCTAGATGTCACCGGTCTGCGGCCGGTCACCACTGTCGTACGCCGGACCGAGGCGCGTGGGGGTGTCGCGCGCCCCCACCCCGCCCCTACCGACGACGGGGGAACAGCAACGTGTGGAAGACAGGTGCGCCGAGCACGGTCACCATGGCGGCCAGCACCTGCAACCACAGATCGGTCCAGATGAACCAGATCATCAGGTTCAGCACCACCAGGCCGGTCACGAACATCGTCAGCTGCTGACGACGCCGGCGGGCCAGGGTGCCCATCTGCCGGCTGTGGCTGCGGTCCGGAGCCCAGCCGGTCAGCCGCTTCCTGCGGGCGGCGCTGCGGGCGCGGCGCTCCTGCTCGCCGGCCCGGGCGGCCGCCCTGATCGCCGACTCGCGCTCGCGCTCCTCCCGGCGGCGCGCGCGCTCCTTGCTCACCGGGGGCTCACCGGGGGCTCACCGGTTGCTCACCGGAGACCCCGCACCCAGTTGGCCAGCAACGCGGCACCCGCCGCGCCCGACTTCTCGGGGTGGAACTGGGTCGCGGTGAGCGGGCCGTTCTCGACGGCCGCGACGAAGCGGTCGCCGCCGTGCTCGGCCCAGGTGACCAGCGGCGCGCGGGTGCGGTTGTTGGTCACCAGCGTCCAGTCGCGCACGGCGTAGGAGTGCACGAAGTAGAACCGCTCCCCCTCGACCCCCGCGAAGACGGAACTGCCGTCGGGGACCTCGACGGTGTTCCAGCCCATGTGCGGCACGACGGGCGCCTGGAGCCGCTCGACGGTGCCCGGCCACTCCCCGCAGCCCTCGCTGGTCACGCCGTGCTCGACCCCGGTCTCGAAGAGCACCTGCATGCCGACGCAGATGCCGAGCACCGGGCGACCACCGGCCAGCCGCCGCCCGATCACCTCCGGGCCGTGCACCGCGCGCAGGCCGTCCATGCAGGCAGCGAAGGCTCCGACGCCGGGTACGACGAGGCCGTCCGCGTCCTGCGCGGCCGTCCGGTCCGCGGTCAGGGTGATGTCGGCGCCCGCGCGCTCGAGCGCGCGCACCACCGATCGCACGTTGCCCGACCCGTAGTCGAGGACGACCACGCTGGGCTGCTGCTCCTCCACGGTCAGAGCGTGCCCTTGGTCGACGGCACGCCGGCCTCGCGGGGGTCCAGCGCGATCGCGTCGCGCAGCGCGCGGGCGACGGCCTTGAACTGCGCCTCCACGACGTGGTGGGGGTCGCGCCCGCCGAGCACCCGCACGTGCAGGGCCAGGTGCGCGTGGAAGGCGAGCGTCTCGAAGACGTGCCGCGTCAGCGAGCCCTGGTAGGCCGCGCCGCCGGGCTGGCCGCCGCCGCCGATCGCGACGTACTCCTGGCCCGCGGGCTCACCGCTGTGCACGCAGTAAGGGCGACCGGACACGTCGACGACCGCCTGCACCAGCGCCTCGTCGAGCGGGACCGTGGCGTCGCCGAAGCGGCGGATGCCCTGCTTGTCGCCGAGCGCCTCGCGCAGGGCCTGCCCGAGCACGATGGCGGTGTCCTCGACGGTGTGGTGGGCGTCGATGTGCGTGTCGCCGTTGCTGTGGACCTCGAGGTCGATCAGCGAGTGCCGCGCGAACGCGGTCAGCATGTGGTCGTAGAACCCGACCCCGGTGGTGATGTCGCTTCGGCCGGTGCCGTCGAGGTCGATCGAGACGTGGACCTTCGACTCCTGGGTCGAGCGGTCCAGCCTTGCGGTGCGGCTCATGCGGCCTGCTCCTTCATCACGTCGACCAGTGCGTCCCTGAATGCTGCCATCTCCACGGCGGTGCCGATCGAGACACGCAGCCAGCCGTCCGGGCCCGTCTCGCGGATCAGCACACCGCGTTCGACCAGACCCTGCCAGACCGCGTGCCGATCCGCGTAGGTGCCGAAGAGCACGAAGTTGGCGTCGGAGTCGGCCACCTGCAGTCCCTGCGCCCGCAACCAGGTCACCGTCTCGTCGCGTTCGGCCCGCAGGTCGGCGACCCGGGCCAGCAGGGTGGGTGCGTGCCGGAGGGCCGCGAGCGCGGTGGCCTGGGTCACCGCCGAGAGGTGGTACGGCAGTCGCACCACTCGGATCGCGTCGCAGATGGCCGGGTCCGCGGCGAGGTAGCCCAGCCGCGCACCCGCCAGCGCGAAGGCCTTGCTCATCGTGCGGGAGACGACCAGGTTGCGGTGCTCGGGCAGCAGGTCGAGGGCGCTCGGGACGCCGGGACGCCGGAACTCGCCGTACGCCTCGTCGACGACGACGATCCCGTCACCTGCCGCCTCGCACAGCACCGACACCGATGCGGGCGGCAGGGCGGTCCCGGTCGGGTTGTTGGGCGACGGCAGCAGCACGACGGACGGCCGACGCTCGAGGATCAGCGCCCGGGCCGCGTCGACGTCGAGCGAGAAGTCGGACTCACGGTGACCAACGACCCACTCGGTCATGGCGTCGCGGGCGTACTCCGGGTACATCGAGTACGTCGGCGCGAAGCTCAGCGCGCACCGACCCGGCCCGCCGAAGGCCTGCAGCAGCTGCAGCATGACCTCGTTGGAGCCGTTGGCCGCCCACACCTGCTCGGCCGACACCGGCTGGAGCGTGTCGCTCGAGAGGTACGTCGCCAGCGCTTCGCGCAGCTCGCCGAACTCGCGGTCCGGGTAGCGGTTGAGGCTCGTCGCCGCTTCGGCCACCGCCTCGGCGATGTCGGCGACGCACTCCGCCGACGGCGGGTAGGGGTTCTCGTTGACGTTGAGCTGCACCGGCACGTCGAGCTGCGGCGCGCCGTACGGTTCGATGCCGCGCAGCGCCTCGCGCAGCGGCGGGAACGTCACGGGGTCGGCTCCCCGAAGCGCACCGTGACGGCGGTGCCGTGACCGGGCAGGTCCTCGGCCTCGGCCAGCGTGACGACGTGGTCGGCCACCTCCGCCAGAGCGGCGCGGGAGTAGTCGATGACGTGCACCGCCTTGAGGAACGAGCGCACCGACAGGCCGCTGGAGTGGCCGGCGCAGCCGGCGGTCGGCAGGACGTGGTTGGAGCCGGCGCAGTAGTCACCGAGCGAGACGGGCGTATAGGCGCCGACGAAGATCGCGCCGGCGTTGCGCACGCGCGCGGCGAGCGCCGACGCGTCGGCGGTGTGGATCTCGAGGTGCTCCGCGGCGTACGCGTTGACCACGTCGAGCCCCTGCTCCATGTCGTCGACGAGCACGATCCCCGACTGCTGCCCGCCGATCGCCGTCTGGATGCGCGCGGTGTGCCGGGTCGCGAAGACCTGCTTGTCGAGCTCGGCCTCGACCTCGTCGGCCAGCCGCTCGGAGTCGGTGACGAGCACCGCGGCTGCGAGCGGGTCGTGCTCGGCCTGGCTGACCAGGTCGGCCGCGACGTACGACGCCTCGGCGGTGTCGTCGGCCAGGATCGCGATCTCGGTCGGGCCGGCCTCGGAGTCGATGCCGACGACGCCCTTGAGCAGGCGCTTCGCCGCGACCACGTGGATGCTGCCGGGGCCGGTGACCAGGTCGACACGACGGCACTCACCCGCGCCGTAGGCGAACATCGCGATCGCCTGCGCGCCGCCGACGGCGTAGACCTCGTCGACCCCGAGCAGCTCGCATGCAGCCAGGATGGCCGACTCGGGCAGGCCACCGTTGTCCTGCTGCGGCGGGCTGGACAAGGCGATCGACCCGACGCCGGCGACCTGGGCCGGCACGACGTTCATCAGCACGCTGGACACCAGCGGGGCCAGGCCACCGGGCACGTAGAGGCCGACCCGGTCGACCGGCACCAGCCGGTGGGTGACGGTGGCGCCCGGCGACACCTGGGTGACGACGTCGCTCTCGAGCTCCGCCTCGCAGGTGAGCCGCAGCCGGCGGATCGACTCGTCGAGGCCCGCCCGGACGGCCGGGTCGAGGTCCGCCAGCGCCTGGCTGAGCGCCGCCCTCGGGACCCGGATGTCGCGCTGCACGACGCCGTCGAAGCGCTCGCTGAACTCCACGATCGCGTCGACCCCGCGGGCTCGCACCGCATCGCACACCGGCTGCACCAGATGGGTGGCGGCCTCCACGTCGAAGTCGGCCCGCGGCACGGCGGAGCGGTAGTCGACGGGGCCGCCCTGGCTGGCGGCTCCCCGGAGGTCGATGCGGCGAATCATGGGGCTGATTCTAGGTGGGTGTGCCGCATGCCTCCGCGCCGCCGTCCGCCGGTCGGGCGAGGCTGCGCCCACCCTGCCCGATCCGGGGCTAGTGTCGTGACGTGAGCGACCCGCAGCCCACCCTGCCGATGTTCCCGCTGAGCACCGTGATCTTCCCGGGGGTGCAGCTGCCGCTCCATGTGTTCGAGGACCGCTACCGGGCGCTGGTGCACCACCTGCTCCGGGAGCCCGATCCCGAGCGCCGCGTCTTCGGCTCGGTGGCCATCCGGGAGGGCTACGAGGTCGGTGACCACGGCGCCCAGTCGCTCTACCGCGTCGGTTGCCGCCTCCAGCTCGGGGACGTCGAGGCGCGCGCCGACGGCAGCTTCGACATCGTGGCGGTGGGACGCGACCGGATCCGCCTCGACGAGCTCGAGACCACCGGCGAGTTCCCCGCCGGTCACGTCAGCGAGCTGCCCGAGCCGGAGGCACCCGTCGACAGCGAGGTCATCGACCGGGCCCGAGCGGTGTTCACGGCCTACCGCGCCCGGGTCAGCGAGTTCCGGGGCGACCCGTTCGCCGGCCGGCTCCCCCGCGACCCGCTGTACCTCTCGTGGACCCTGGCCGCCCTGGCGCCGCTGCCACTGGCGGAACGGCAGAGCCTCCTCGAGGCGGAGGACCCGGAGGAGCGGCTGATCCTGGTCACCGACCTGCTGCGCGCCGAGCTGCGCGCCATGAACGCGATCCCGTCGCTGCCGGCCACCGACGTCGCCCGGACCCGCTGGTCACCGAACTGATGGCTCGCGCCTGATGGCCCGGAGGCCGACCGGGGGCACGCCCGCCACGGTGGCGCTGTCGCGTGCGGGGATCTCCTTCACCCTGCACTCCTACGTCCACGACGCGCGGGCCGAGAGCTTCGGGCTGGAGGCCGCCACGGCTCTCGGAGTCGAACCGGCCCGGGTGTTCAAGACCCTGCTCGTCTCGGCCGACGGGGACCTGGCGGTCGGCGTGGTGCCGGTGGCGGGAAAGCTGGACCTGAAGGCGATCGCCCGGTCGCTGGGGGCGGCCCGGGCGGTCATGGCCGACGTCGCCGCCGCCGAGCGGGCGACCGGCTACGTCACGGGTGGCATCTCACCGATCGGCCAGCGCAGGAGCCACCCCACGGTCGTGGACTCGTCGGCGCTCGACCACGCCACGATCCTGGTCTCCGGCGGCCGACGCGGCCTCGACGTGGAGCTTGCGCCTCACGACCTGGTGACCATGACGTCGGCGACCGTCGCCCCGATCGGTCGGCTGTAGCCACCGCGTCGCCGCAGTGGCCACAGCCGACGGTGACGACTCAGTCGGTCGTGAGCTTGAGCAGGCCGTGCGCGGTGCCGTCCTCGACCCAGCCGGAGATGCCGAACGCCGACAGCGGCTCGATGTTCGCAGCGACGGTCGGATCGTTCCCGGAGAGCGAGGTGAGCCAGTCGCCGTTCGCGTCGAAGTTGAAGAACACCAGGGCGCCCGCCTTGCCGGACTCCTCGATGACCGACTGGTAGGCATCGGTGCCGCCGAGCCCGCCGTCCTCGACCAGCTTGGCGCGGTATGTCGGCGTTGGCTCCCAGTGCGACCAGGTCGCCCTTCGCCTCAGCCTCGAGCAGGGAGCCGGGGACGAGATCGGGCCCGAGCTTGGCCAGGACCTCGTCGATCTTGTCGGCGTCGCCCTTGATCTTGATGCCCACGGGGATGTCGGCCGGGCCGCCGCCGTTGAAGATCGCCTCGGGGTCGATGTCGCTGCCCACGGCAAGGGCCAGCGACTCACCGGCCAGCGTCTCGATGTCCTCGGGGAGGGTCAGACCGGTCTGGTCCTCGAGGTCGGCGATCATCGAGTCGAGGTCCATCTCCTCGCCCGACATGGCGGAGATCTGTTCCATGACCCTGGCGAACCAGCCGTCGGCGAAGCCGACGCCGACCGCGAGCAGGGTGTCCTCGGGCAGCGTCTCGACCACGTCTCCGCCGCGATCGCTGCCGCCGAGGGCGTCGGTCTGCTCCCCGGCGTTGCCGGCGAACTCGACCTCCAGCGCACCGTCGTTGAAACGGATGGTGGCCGCTGCTCCCTCGAAGTCCCGGAACGCCTCGGTGACCTCGGCCGGGACCGACGGGTCCTCGACGTCGCTCTCCGGAGCAGCGTCGTCGAGCAGGCCGAGGTCGTCGATCTCCTGGTCGCTGAAGCCCATCTCCGTGAGCTGCTCACGGGTCACCCCGCCGTCGGAGCCGCCCCCGGAGGAGAGGTCGGGAGTCGCTCCGCCCAGCGCGCCGAGCTGGTCCCCGACCGTGCCGAGCTGCGAGGCGAGGTACTCGCCGGCGGCCGGGGCGGCGTACATGCTGACGATGCCGGACTCACCGGACTCGTCGATCCACCGGTTGTAGGAGTCGTCGTCGACGAGGGGCTTGTCGGCCGCCGCGTCGGTGACCTGCTGGGCGATCTCCTCGGTCTCGGCGATGACCACCCAGTCCCCACTGACGACGAAGCCGCCGAGGTCCTCGCCTTCGCCACTGGCCGCCTCGCCTGCGCAGGCCTGGAGCCTGGTCAGGCCGTCCTCGGCCTTCGAGCCGTCGGTGACCTCGAGGACCCCGACTCCCGAGGGCTCGTCGGCGCCCGTGTCGACGGCGGCCACGGCCATCCGGTCACCGAGCCACGGCTCGATGTCCTTGGCGTAGTCCACCGACTCGCAGGCACCCGACTTCTGGATCTCCTCGAAGAGTCGCTTGCGCAGGTCGTCGTCGGTGTCGATGTTGATCTCGTCGCGGAGCGCCGGGAACTTGCGCAGGGTCTTGATGGCCTCGATCTTCTGGGCGCCGCTCGGGTCGAGGTTGACCGAGACGTAGCCGATCGTGCCGGCGGGCAGCGCCTCGGCCGGCTGGGCCCCCGCGCTGACGAAGGAGGCGATGCCGTAGGCGGCGCCGCCGGCGATCGCGAGCCCGCCGAGTACGGCGCCGGCGACGATGGCCTTCTTCTTGCCACCGGCGGCCGTGGCGAGCGGAGCCCGGGCCAGCGGGTCACCGCTGCCGCTGGAGAGGTACTCGGGCTGGTCGTGGCCTGCCTGGACGTGTGCCGGCTGGTCCTCTGGATTCTGCGGTCCCGGTGGCGGGATCTGATCTGACACGGTGACTCCCCCTGGAATGGGACGACGAGTTGGACGTCCCGGTGCGTTCGCGAACGCTGTGGATCCTACCCGCGCCGGAGGCTCTCAGTCGGTGATTGAGCGACGCGGCGACAGCATCAGGACCAGGGCGGAGAAGGCCAGGAGGGCACCCGCCGGGAAGGCGACGAACGCCGCCGAGTCGAAGGTGTAGAAGTGCGGGCGCCCGCCGACACCACCGACGCGCAGGTCGCCGCGGAGCGCGGTGAGGTCCTCCGCCGAGGCGGCCAGCACGGCCGGGTCGGGCGGCCCCAGCGCGTGGCCGACGTGGAACATCAACCCACCCGCGAGCAGGGCACCCACGCTCACCGCGGCCAGGCTGACGACCTCGCCGTCCCGCGAGACCAGAGCGGCGCCGACCCCCAGCAGGATCCCGGCGACGGCTGCGACCACGACGTACCAGCCGGTGCCGGAGAACTCGCTCGGCAGGCCGTTCTCGTCGAGCACGAAGCGGCCCTCGTAGGCCACCCCGCTCGGCGGGCTCCAGATCCACTCCCACACGACCCCGGCCAGCACGCCGAGCACGGCGGCAGCGACGAGGATCAGCAGAGCCCGCAGCACCCACCGGGAGACCGGCGTCCGGGGCGTGGTCAGCCTGCCAGACATCCGGGTCCGAGGAGCTGCTTGAGGTCGGCGAACAGCGCCGGGGTCGGGGTGACGCGGAGCCGGTCGTCGAGACGCATGACCGTCGTCGAGGCGCGGGCCATCAGCCGCAGCTGCACCTCGGTCATGCCGGGGTGCGTGGCGAGCACCTCACGCAGCTGGTCGACGGTCGAGGCGGTGCAGCGAGTGGCGGGCATGGAGATCACGACCGGGCCGGAGGGCCCACCGGACACGTCGGGGACGGTGACCTCCTGGCCGCGCAGCTCGGGCTGGTCCTTGTCGCGGGAGAGCTGCCCCTTGACCCGGATGATGGCGTCCTCGACGAGGTAGGGGGAAGCCAGCTGGTAGGAGCTCGGGAACAGCAACACCTCGATGGCACCGTCGAGGTCCTCGAGGGTGACCGTCGCCCAGGCGTCACCGCGCTTGGTGATCTTGCGGGACACGGAGGTGATCAGCCCGCTGATCGTGAGCGTGCTGCCGTGCGCGCGCTCCTCGTCGAGCATCAGCTGACCGATGGTGCAGTCGGTGCCGCTGGACAGGACGTGCTCGAGCCCGAGCAGGGGGTGGTCGGAGACGTACAGGCCGAGCATCTCGCGCTCGTGGCCGAGGAGGGTCATCTTCTCCCACTCCTCGATGTCGGGCACCGGGACCGAGACGCCGAAGCCGAGGGAGTCGGCGCCGTCGAGGCTGGCCATCTCGGCGAACAGCGAGTCCTGCCCGATCGCGGCGTTCTTCTTGATGTCGACGTACTGGTCGACGGCCGTCTCGTGGACGACCACCAGCGCCCGGCGCCGGTGCTTCATCTCGTCGAACGCGCCGGCCTTGATCAGCGACTCGATGACGCGCTTGTTGCAGACCAGGGCGGGGACCTTCTCCATGAAGTCGTTGAAGTCGGCGTAGCGCCCCTTCTCCTCGCGGGCCCCGACGATGCCCTCGACCACGTTGTGCCCGACGTTGCGGATCGCGGTGAGGCCGAAGCGGATGTCGTTGCCGACGGGGGTGAAGTTGGACGCCGACTCGTTGACGTCGGGCGGCAGCACCTGGATCTTCATGCGCCGGCACTCGTTGAGGTAGATCGCCGACTTGTCCTTGTCGTCCTTGGTGGACGTGAGCAGCGCGGCCATGTACTCGGCCGGGTAGTTGGCCTTGAGGTAGGCGGTCCAGTAGGAGACCAGGCCGTACGCCGCGGAGTGCGCCTTGTTGAAGGCGTAGTCGGAGAACGGGAGCAGGATCTCCCAGAGCTTGCTGATCGCGCCCTTGCTGTAGCCGCGCTCGATCATGCCCGCCGAGAAGCCCTCGAACTGCTTGTCGAGCTCCTCCTTCTTCTTCTTGCCCATCGCGCGCCGCAGGATGTCGGCCTGGCCGAGGGTGTAGCCCGCCAGCTTCTGCGCGATGGCCATCACCTGCTCCTGGTAGACGATCAGGCCGTAGGTCTCGCCCAGCACGTCTTGGAGCGGCTCGGCCAGCTCGGGGTGGATGGCCTCGACGGGCTCGCGCCCGGTCTTGCGGCGGGCGTACTTGTTGTGGGAGTCGGCACCCATCGGACCCGGCCGGTAGAGCGCGCCCACCGCGGAGATGTCCTCGAACGTGTCGGGCTTCATCGAGCGCAGCAGGGACCGCATCGGGCCGCCGTCGAGCTGGAAGACGCCGAGCGTGTCGCCACGCTGGAGCAGCTTGTAGGTCGCGTCGTCGGTGAGCTCGAGCTCCTCGATCACGATCGTCTCGCCGCGGTTGGCCTGGATGTTCTTGATGGCGTCGTCGAGGACGGTGAGGTTGCGCAGCCCCAGGAAGTCCATCTTGATCAGGCCGAGCGACTCGCACGTCGGATAGTCGAACTGGGTGATCATCGCGCCGTCGGCGGGCCGCTTGAGCATCGGGATGATGTCGAGCAGCGGCTCGCTGGACATGATCACGCCCGCCGCGTGCACGCCCCACTGCCGCTTGAGGCCCTCGATGCCGATGGCGGTGTCGACCACGCGCTTGACGTCGTTGTCGCTGTCGTAGAGCGCGCGGAACTCGCCACCCTCGCCGAAACGCTTGTGGGTGGGGTCGAAGATGTCCTTGAGGGGCACGTCCTTGCCCATCACCGACGCCGGCATCGCCTTGGTGACACGGTCGCCCATCGAGAACGGGTAGGCCAGGATCCGCGACGAGTCCTTGACCGCCTGCTTGGCCTTGATGGTGCCGTAGGTGACGATCATCGACACCCGGTCGTCGCCGTACTTGTCGGAGACGTAGCGGATGACCTCACCGCGCCGGCGCTCGTCGAAGTCGATGTCGAAGTCGGGCATGGAGACACGGTCGGGGTTGAGGAAGCGCTCGAAGAGCAGGCCGTGGACCAGCGGGTCGAGGTCGGTGATGCGCAGGGCGTAGGCCACGATCGACCCCGCGCCCGACCCGCGACCCGGGCCGACGCGGATGCCCTGCTCCTTGGCCCAGTTGATGAAGTCGGAGACGACCAGGAAGTAGCCCGGGAAGCCCATCGCGGTGATGACGCCGACCTCGAAGTCGGCGCGCTTGCGGGCCTCGTCGGAGATGCCGCCGGGGTAGCGGAACCTGAGCCCGTTCTCGACCTCCTTGATCAGCCAGGAGTCCTCGTTCTCGCCCTCGGGGCACGGGAACCGCGGCATGAAGGTGCCGTTGCCCTCGGTGAAGGAGACGTCGCAGCGCTCGGCGATGAGCAGGGTGTTGTCGCAGGCCTCGCGCAGGTCGTACTTGTCGACCCACAGGGAGCGCATCTCCTCGGGGGACTTGATGTAGTAGTCGTTGCCGCTGAACGCGAAGCGCTGGCCTGGGCCGTCACCGGCGGGGATGTCCATGGTGGAGCCGGAGTTGATGCAGAGCAGGTGCTCCTGGCTCTTGGCATCCTCCTGCATGACGTAGTGGGAGTCGTTGGTCGCCAGCAGCGGGATCTGAAGGTCCTTGGCCAGCCGCAGCAGCCCGTCGCGCACCCGGCTCTCGATGGACAGGCCGTGGTCCATCAGCTCGAGGAAGTAGTTCTCCCGGCCGAGGATGTCCTGGAACTCGCCGGCGACCTTGCGCGCCTCGTCGTACTTGCCGTAGCGCAGGTGGACCTGCACCTCCCCGGACGGGCAGCCGGTGGTGCCGATGATGCCCTTGCCGTGCCGCGCGAGCAGCTCGCGGTCCATGCGGGGCTGCTTGAAGAAGCCGTCGCGCCACGCGCTGGTGGTGAGCCGGAAGAGGTTGTGCATGCCCTCGGTCGACTCCGACAGCAGCGTCATGTGGGTGTAGGCGCCGCGGGCCGAGACGTCGTCGGGGCCGCCGTCGTAGAAGTTGACGCCCTTGCGCTCGAAGCGGGAGATGTTGGGCGTGAAGTAGGCCTCGATGCCGATGATCGGCTTGACCCCCGCGGCCTTGCACTTCTTGTAGAACTCATAGGCACCGAACACGTTGCCGTGGTCGGTCATCGCGATCGCGGGCATGCCCAGCTCGGCGGTGCGCTCGGCCAGCGCGCCCAGGCGGGCGGCGCCGTCGAGCATGGAGTACTCGGTGTGCACGTGGAGGTGCACGAAGGAGTCGCGAGAACCTTCAGCCATGGGCGGGGTACTGCTCCCAACACGGGTCGAGACGGACAGGAACCAGGCAGCCCGGCAGGTGCAGCCGGACGTCTGTCTCGGGGAAGGACGTCAGCCTACGGGACCGCAGGTGACCACCATGGCAGGGCACACCGACATCCCTGGCCGAGCCGGGGCGGGGGGTCTTCTTGGGCTTCGCTGTCGGCCGGCCCGGACCCTGCGGTTTGGTCCCGAACCGCAACGAACCGGCCCCGAAACATGCGGTATCCGCCCAAGCGTGGGGGGTCAGTCGAGGCACCCACAGCCGAGCCGTCACCGGTCGGTGGCACCGAGGGACTCGGTGATCACGGCGTCCATGATCCGGGCGATCCGCTCGGCGCCGAGCTCGGGTGCGTTGGTGGCCATCCGGTCGGCGATCTCACGCTCCCGGGCGGGGTCGCGGCGCTCGCTCGCCTTGTGCGGCTGTACGGCGCGGGTGAGCGCGACCCGCCGGGAGAGCAGGTCGGCGAGCTGGTCGTCCACCTCGTCGATCATCCAGCGGTAGAACCCCACTGCGTCGGTCCCCGGCCAGGCCATCTTGATGTCGGGCGAGCGTTCCTCATTGGCGCGGCCGTCGGTGCGTTCCAGCTCGACGAGGCCGTGCCGGGCGTAGAACGCACGGGCCGGGGTGTTCGACTCGAACACCCACAGCGCGAAGCCGTCCTCGAGCCGGGCCTTCGCCAGGTCGAGCAGCGCGCTCCCGACCCCGCCGTGCTGGGCCGACGGGTCGACGTAGAGGGCGTCGAGCCAGTGCGGCGTGAAGTTGACGAAGCCGACCAGCCGGTCGCCGGTGAACGCGAGCCAGACCTCGCTCAGGTGCAGGCTCCAGCCGGCCACCCAGGCGCGGACCTCGTCGTCGTCGTGGGCCAGCGGCGGCATCAACGGCTCGGTGGCCCTACGCACGGCCAGGTAGAGCTCGGCCACGGCCGACAGGTCCTCACCGGCACCGCGCCGGATCGTCAGGTCAGGGTCAGACATGCGTGCCCTCCCATCGGCCTCAGTCAGAGTTCCGGATGACCTCGAGCGCGTGCGCCAGGTCGTCGGGGTGCTCGGACTCGTACTCGACGTACTCACCGGTGTCTGGGTGCTCGAAGCCGAGCTTGACCGCGTGCAGCCACTGGCGCTCGAGGCCGACCCGTGTGGCGAGGGTGGGGTCGGCGCCGTAGGTCAGGTCGCCGACACAGGGGTGCTTCAGCGCCGCCATGTGCACCCGGATCTGGTGGGTTCGGCCCGTCTCGAGGTGGACCTCGAGCAGGCTGGCGAACCGGTGCGCCTCCAGGGTGGAGTAGTGAGTGACGCTGTTGCGGCCGTCTGCCATCACCGCGAACTTGTAGTCGTGGCGCGGGTGGCGCCCGATCGGCGCGTCGATGGTGCCCTCGTGCGGGTCGGGGTGGCCCTGCACGAGCGCGTGGTAGGTCTTGTCGACGGTGCGGTGGCGGAAGGCGTTCTTGAGCACCGAGTAGGCGCGCTCGGACTTGGTGATCACCATGACGCCGGAGGTGCCGACGTCGAGCCGCTGCACGATGCCCTGCCGCTCGGAGGCCCCACTGGTGGCGATCCGGAAGCCCGCACCGGCGAGGTGCCCGACCACGGTCGGACCCGACCAGCCCGGCGAGGGGTGTACGGCGACGCCGACGGGCTTGTCGATCACGACGATCGAGTCGTCGTCGTGGATGATCTTGATGCCTTCGACGACCTCGGCCCTGATCTCGAGCGGGTCCACCTCGACCGGGATCGCGACGTCGAGCACCGAGCCGGTGTGCACCCGGTCGCTCTTGCCGACGGGGCCGCCGTCGAGCTGGACGTGACCCTGCGAGATGAGGTCGGCGGCGCGGGTGCGGGAGAACCCGAACATGCGGGCCATCGCGGCGTCGACGCGCTCCCCGGCCAGCCCCTCGGGGACGTGCACGGTCCGGTGGTCGGCGAAGGTGCTCACGACGCGGCCTCGTCGGGCCGGTCGGCACCGGCGACCGGCTCGTCGCTCTCGCGCGACCCGTTGAGCGCGATGCCGCGGAAGGTCTGCAGGATGATCAGCCCGGCTGCGACGTTGATGCAGATGTCGGCCACGTTGAAGACCGGCCAGTTGGGCAGCTGCAGGAAGTCGACCACGTGGCCGCGCATCGGTCCGGGCTCCCGGAAGAGCCGGTCGGTGAGGTTGCCGGCGACCCCCGCGAGCAGCAGACCGAAGGCCACCGCCCAGATGCCGCTGCGGACCCGGACGCTGAAGACGAGCACCAGGCACACGGCGACGATGGCCAGGCACGTCAGCAGCACGGTGTACTCCGTGCCGGTCGAGAAGGCCGCACCCGGGTTGAACGTGAGGTGCAACGTGAGCAGGTCCCCGATGAGGTTCCGGTCGCGACCGCCGGAGAGGGCGTCCACGGCCCAGGTCTTGGTGCCGAGGTCGATCGCGTAGCCGGTGAGAGCGGTGAGGGGGAAGAGCCACCACAGGCTTCGCCGCGGAGACTCGGACGCCGGCTCGTGTGGCGCGGCGTGGTCGCTGGCGTTCAGCGACGCTCCTCCCGTTGCTTGCATGGCAGGCACAGTGTGGCACGCGGGAAGGCCATGACCCGCATCTTGCCGATGGGCTCCCCACACGACTCGCAGACGCCGTAGGTGCCGTCGTCGATGCGGGCCAGGGCCCGGTCGATCTGGGCCAGCATCTCGCGCTCGTTGTTGACGACGGTGAGCTCGTGGTCGCGCTCGAAGCTGGTCGCACCCATGTCGGCCTGGTCGTGACCGGCACCGTCGCCGGCATCCTTCATGAGGCCGGCCAGCTCCCGCTCCTGCTCCTCGAGGAGCGAGACGAGGCGGTCGCGGTGTCCGTGCAGCTCGTCGAGGACCTCCTTGAGCTCGCCCTTGGTCCAGGCGGTCTCGCCCTCCTTGATCGCCAGCGTCCCGGCCCCGGTCCTGCCCGGCGCGACCTTCTTCACCGGCGCCTTGGTGGCGGGGGTCTTGCCGGCCGGTGCGTCGCGCTTCGGCGAGACGGACTTGGCGGTGGTGGCCACCTTCTGGGCGGAGGCCTTCTTGACGGGTGCAGCCTTCTTCACGGTGGCAACCTTCTTCGTGGGCGCGGCCTTCTTGACCGGCGCAGCCTTCTTCGCGGGGGCGGCCTTCGCGGCCTTCTTGACGGGAGCGGCCTTCTTGACGGGAGCGGCCTTCTTGGCCGGAGCGGCCTTCTTGGCCGGAGCGGCCTTCTTGGCCGGAGCGGCCTTCTTGGCCGGAGCGGCCTTCTTGGCCGGTGCAGCCTTCTTGGCCGGTGCAGCCTTCTTGGCCGGTGCAGCCTTCTTCGTGGCAGCCGAGGCCGACGCGGGCTTGCGACCGATGAGCTTCCTGGCCGCGGCGGCCGCCGTACCCGTCAACGATTTGCGTGTACTGCCAGCCACGAGAGCCCCCTCAGGAGGAAAAGAAAAAAGATGCGGCCGCTGCCACATGCTCGCAGGGAGGATAGCCCGTCGGCCCAAGCCCGTCACAACAGCCTCGCCGTACGACGACGGCCGGTCCCAGAAGGGACCGGCCGTCGTCGTACGGGTGATGCGGTGCTCAGGCTTCGTCGTCGCCCAGGATCGAGCGGAGCCGCTTGGGTGCGGACACCTCGCCGCCGGGTCCGGACGAGGCGCCGAGACCCGGAGCCGGCGCGTCGCTCTCGCCGTTGCCGTCGAGCGCGGCGAGCTGCTGGCTGAAGTAGCTCTTGAGTCGGGAGCGGTACTCGCGCTCGAACGAACGGAGGTTCTCGACCTCTCCGTTGAGCTTGTCGCGCTCCTTCTCCAGGTCCCCGAACATCTGCTGGCGACGCTCGGCGGTCTCGGAGTCGAGCATCTGCGCCCGCTGGCGGGCATCGGCCTCGAGGCGGTCGGACTTGCCCTTCGACTCCGACTCGAGCCGCTCGGCCTTGGTGCGGGCGGAACCGACGATCTTGTCGGCCTCGTCCTTGGCTTCCTCGACCAGCTCGTCGGCGTTGCGCGTCGCGATCTCCAGCAGCCGGGCAGCAGCGTTGGACGCCTGCGGCATCGTCTGGACCCGGACCGTCTCGACCTCGGCCGGGGCAGCCACCGCAGCGGCGACAGGCGCCGGTGCTTCCTTGACCGGCTCCGGCTCCTTGACCGGCTCGGGCGCCTTCTCCTCGCCACGAGCGGGCGTGGAGCCGGAGACCTGCGCCGAGGAGAGCTTGGCCCGAAGATCGTCGTTCTCCTTGGTGAGGCGGGCCAGCTCGGCCTCCACCTCGTCCAGGAACTGGTCGACCTCTCCCATGTCGTACCCCTCGCGGAGCCGGACGGGAGTAAAGCGCTTCAGGCTCACGTCCTCAGGCGTCAGCGGCATGACCTCACCCATTCGTTAGTCGGCAGTTCGATCTGTCGTTGGAACAATAGCGCCACATGCTCGCAGGTGGTTAGTGACCCATGGGGCTGCTGGGTCAGCCGAAGAACACCATGACCACGACCTGGAGCAACAGCCAGGCCACGATCATCACCACGAGGAAGCTGAGGTCGAGCGCGATGCTCCCGATCCGCAGCGAGGGCACCCAACGGCGCACCAGCTTGATGGGCGGATCCGTCAGCGAGTAGATGATCTCGAGTAGGACGAGAACCGGCCCGCTCGGGCGCCAGCTGCGCGCGAAGACCTGCACCCAGTCGATGATGAAGCGCACCCACAGCAGGGCGATGAAGAAGAAGAGGACCCCGTACAGGATCTGACCAACGAGCAACACGGCGATCAGCTCTGGTTGAAGAAGCCGCCCTCAGCGATGCGCTCCTTGTCCTCGGCGGCCACCGTGACGTTGGGAGGCGAGAGCAGGAACACCTTGTTGGTGACGCGCTCGATGCTGCCGCGGGTGGCGAACACCAGACCGGCTGCGAAGTCGACGAGACGCTTGGCGTCGGAGTCGTCCATCTCGGAGAGGTTCATGATCACCGGAGTGCCGTCGCGGAAGTTCTCACCGACGGTGCGGGCTTCGTTGTAGGTGCTCGGGTGCAAGGTCGTGATGCGGCTCAACTCGGCTACCACTCCTGCGGTCGGGACCGAGGCCGGACGACGGCGCTCGGACAGGTCGGAAACAGGGGCGGGACGACGGTCGACCTGCTCGTGGGCCGAGGTCACGTCATCTGCATCGCCGGTGTACTCGTCGTACCGACCGGTGTCCTCGAGCAGGCCGAGGTACTCGCCGATCCTGCGCATCGCGCCGCTCATGACACATTCCTCCGGTACGTCGTGGCACCCGTGGCGGGCACCGTCGTCTGGTTGCCGACACTACAAGACAGGGGGCCTCGGACCGAGGACCGCCGAGCCGACACGCACGTGTGTCGCGCCGTGTCTGATCGCCGCCTCGAGGTCGCCGCTCATGCCGGCGGACAGCTGGGTCGCGTCGGGGTGCCGGTCGAGCAGCTCGGCCCGGATCGCGGCGAGGCGCGCGAATGCCGCGTCGGGGTCCTCCCCGAGCGGCGCGACGGCCATGAGTCCCCTCAACCGCAGGGCGGCGCACTCCCCCACCCGCACCGCCAGTGCCTCCAGGTCGGCCGGGTCGGCACCGGCACGACCGGCACTGCCCGGAGGGTCGAGACTCACCTGGAGCAGCACGTCGACGGTCGCGTCGCGTTCGGTGGCGCCGCGCTGCAGGCCGGCGACCAGCTTGGCCCGGTCGACCGACTCGACGACGTCGGCGTAGTCGGCGACCGCGGCGGCCTTGTTGCTCTGGAGGCCGCCGATGAAGTGCCACCGCAGCCCGAGCTCGGCGCACTCGTGCGCCTTGCGCTGCGCCTCCTGGTGCCGGTTCTCTCCGACGTCGGTCACGCCCAGGTCGGCCAGGATCCGCACGTCGGCGGGCGGGAAGTACTTCGTCACCACGACGAGGCCCAGCCGGTTGGTCGCGGCCGGCCGCCTCGCTCGCGACCTCGATGCGACGGCGTACGTCGCCGAGGCCAGCAGCGATCTCCTGGGCGCGGCTCACGACATCCACACGAGCCCGGCCAGCCGCCCGGAGGCGGTGCCGTCGCGGCGGTAGGAGTGCAGCCCGGAGTCCTCGCGGGTGCAGCCACCCACGTCGACGACGTCGACGCCGGCTCGCGTGAGCTGGGCGTGCACCCCGGCACCGATGTCGACGGCCGGGGTGCCCCAGGTCGTGGTGGCGTAGGACTCCGGCACGACCGCGGCCACCTCGCTGCGCATCTGCTCGGGCACCTCGTAGCAACCACCGCACACGTGTGGACCGAGCCAGGCCACGATGTCGCCGGCTCCCTGCTCTCGCATCACCTCGACGGCGCGGGTGGCGATGTCGAGGACCATCCCGGGCCGGCCAGCGTGCACCGCCCCGACGACCCCTGCTCGCGGGTCGGCGAGCAGCACGGGCACGCAGTCGGCGACCCGGATCATCAGCCCCAGGTGCGGCGTCGTGGTCACGAGGGCATCGCCGGACGGCACGGCACCGGGGGCCGTCGGCGCGTCCACCACGATCACCTCGTCGCCGTGCACCTGCGAGAGCCGGGCGAAGCCCCCGCCCACCTCCGCCTCGAGCCGGGTCAGCAGCTCGGGGAAGTCCGGGTCGTCGCCCTGGAGGTCGACGGAGGAATCCGTGAAGGCGACGTCCACACGGACGTCGCCTTCACGGGTGTCGCGGAACCGGAACACGTGCCTACTTCAGGAAGTCGGGGATGTCGAGGTCGTCGTCGTCGAACTGCACCGGCCGGGACTGCCGGACCGGTGCCGGCGGGGTCACGGGTGCGGCCGGCTCGGCCGAACGGGTCGGCGTCGAGGGCTGCGAGGCCCCGACCGACGCGGGCTGCCTGACCTCGGGCCGCTGGGTCGCGGCCTGCTGGACCGCTGCCCGGGTCTCGGCCTGGGTCTGGGTCTGCTGGGTCGGGCGACGCAGGCCCGACTCGCCCTCACGGCGCTTGGGCATGCCGCCGTCGAAGCCCGCTGCGATGACCGTCACCCGCACCTCGTCACCGAGCGCGTCGTCGATGGTGGCACCGAAGATGATGTTGGCCTCCGGGTGCGCCGAGTCGGACACCAGGGCGGCCGCCTCGTTGATCTCGAACAGGCCGAGGTCGGAGCCACCGGCGATCGAGAGCAGCACGCCGTGCGCGCCGTCGATGCTCGCCTCGAGCAGCGGGCTCGACACGGCCTGCTCGGCAGCCATCACCGAGCGGTCCTCGCCGCGCGCGGAGCCGATGCCCATCAGGGCGGAGCCGGCGTTGGCCATCACGGACTTCACGTCGGCGAAGTCGAGGTTGATCAGACCGGGGGTGGTGATCAGGTCGGTGATGCCGGAGACACCCTGGAGCAGCACCTGGTCGGCCTGCTTGAAGGCGTCGAGCACCGAGACGCTCCGGTCGCTGATGGAGAGCAGCCGGTCGTTGGGGATCACGATGAGGGTGTCGACCTCCTCGCGGAGCTGGGAGATGCCCTCCTCCGCGGAGTTGGCGCGACGACGGCCCTCGAAGGCGAACGGGCGGGTCACGACGCCGATGGTCAGGGCGCCCAGCGAGCGGGCGATGCGGGCCACGATCGGCGCGCCACCGGTGCCGGTGCCACCGCCTTCGCCGGCGGTCACGAAGACCATGTCGGCGCCCTTCATGACCTCCTCGATCTCGTCGGCGTGGTCCTCGGCGGCCTGCGCACCCACGTCGGGGTTCGCGCCTGCTCCGAGACCGCGGGTGAGCTCGCGGCCGATGTCGAGCTTGACGTCGGCGTCGCTCATGAGGAGGGCCTGGGCGTCGGTGTTGATGGCGATGAACTCCACGCCCTTCAGACCGACCTCGATCATCCGGTTGACGGCGTTTACTCCACCACCACCGATGCCCACGACCTTGATGATGGCCAGGTAGTTCTGCGCTGCTGCCACGGCTGGTGCGCCTCTTTCCGTGTTTCGGGTCCGGTGCTGCACCGGACGTCCGGGTGGGTTCGCTTGGTGGGGAAGCGATCTGCGTCGTCATCGTGCTTGGTCATCGTGCTTGGACATCGTGCTCTGGCGGGGCCGGAACTCTAACCGTGAACCTGAGGGTTATAGTTATGTCAACCTCGCGTTGGTCATGACAGTAGGGACGCACCACCCCCGAACCCGTCAGACACGCCGGGCGCGCCGCGACTTTGCGGGTTATCTCGCGATGTCGCTGGTGACCGGCTGACCGGGGACGCTCACGTCGTAGACCCGGGCCTCCCGGGCCTCGAGCAGCGCGGCGAGGACGCTGGCCTTCTCGGCCGACTCCTCCGCGCTCCCCCACTCGACGCGACGCTCGTCGCGCAGCACCAGGGCGATCTTGTCGACGGTCTCGACCTCGACGTGGTCGACCCGGTCGGCCAGGTCCGCGGGCAGCGAGGAGATGACCTCCGCCGCCTCGCGCAGGGCGTCACGGTCGGCCGTGGGCAGCACCGACACCCGGGGTACGCCGTCGGGCGGGCGCGCGTAGTCGCGGAAGACGACTCCGTCGGCGTCCATGCCCCGCCACCGGCCGCCGAGGTCCGCGACGGCGACGACCTCGCGCTCGACGATGCGGATCTCGACCCGGTCGGGCCAGCGTCGTGAGACGTCGACCGTCTCGACGGGTGCGAGCGCCTTGACGCGGGCGCGCATCGCCGCGATGTCCAGCCGGGCGAGCTGCTCGCCCACGGGCACGTCGGCGGCCTGCTTGACCTCTCGCTCGGTGAGGACGTCGGTGCCGGTCACCGTGACGGCCCGGACCGCGAGCACGGCGGAGAAGAAGACCAGCCACACGGTCGCCGCCACGACGGCCAGGAGCACGACGAAGGCCAGCACGTAGCGCCAGGTCAGCCACCGTCGCGACCACTGGCGGCGGGCGAAGCGCCGACGCATCCGGTCGCTGCCGGGGTCGGTCGACGGGGACGCTCCCCCTCCGACGCTCATCGGTCGGCCAGCAGGTCGAGCACGCGCGGGCCGATCGAGGTGACGGTGCCCGCGCCCAGCGTGATCACCAGGTCGCCCTCGACGGCCCGCCGCGCGAGCTCGGCCGGCACGGCGGCGAAGTCGGGCACGAACGCCACCCGGTCCTGCGGCAGCGGGACGGCGTCGGCCACCAGCGCACCGGTGACCTCGGGGTCCGCCTCGTCGCGCGCGAGGTAGACGTCGAGGACGACGACCTCGTCGGCCGCACCGAGGGCCACCCCCATCGCGGCACCGAAGATGCGGGTGCGTGAGACGAGGTGCGGCTGGAAGGCGGCGATGACCCGACCCGACCCGGCCACCGATCGGGCTGCCTGCAGGTCGCCGGCGATCTCGGTGGGGTGGTGGGCGTAGCTGTCGTAGACCCGGACGCCACCCGCGGTGCCCTTGAGCTCCATCCGCCGGGCCGTCCCGGCGTACGCCGCGAGGCCGGCGCGCAGGTCGTCGGCGTCGTACCCCAGGGCGGTGCCGAGGGCGAGCGCACCGAGCGCGTTCATGACGTTGTGCTCACCCGGCACGAGGAGCTCGACACCGAGGTCGGCGGGCGACAGGTCGGCATCGGCGGCCAGGCCGTAGGTGAGCACGCGGCGGCCGGCGGCGCGGGCCGTGGCGGCGAGCTCTCGAGTCGCCTCGGAGTCGGCCCAGGTGACGAGCAGCCCGTCGGCGTCGATGCGGCCGGCGAACTCGGTGAACGCCTCCCGGTAGGCCGCCTCGGTGCCCCACTGGTCGAGGTGGTCGGCCTCGATGTTCGTCACGATCGCGGCGTACGGGGAGTAGACGAGGAAGGCGCCGTCGCTCTCGTCGGCCTCGGCGACGAACAGCTCGTCGGAGCCGGCGTCGGCGTTGAGCCCGGTCGACGACAGCACCCCGCCGATCGCGTAGGCGGGATCGGCGCCCGCGTGCAGCAGCGCGGCGGTGAGCAGGCTGGAGGCCGAGGTCTTGCCGTGCGTGCCGGCCACTGCGAGCACCCGCTGGCCCGCCATCACCGCAGCCAGGCCGGCGGAGCGGGGCAGCACCCGCAGCCCGCGCCGCTGGGCCTCGAGCACCTCCGGGTTGTCGGCGCGGGCGGCGGTGGTGACCACCACGGTGTCGGCGTCGCCGAGGTGCTCGGCGGTGTAGCCGAGGTGGCAGGCGACGCCGAGCTCGCGGAGCGAGGGCAGGAACGGGGTGTCCTGGTCGTCGCTGCCGCTGACCGGCAGTCCGCGCCTGGCCATGATGCGCGCGATCGCGGACAGCCCGGCTCCACCGATGCCGATGAAGTGGATGCGACCCAGCTCGTCGGCCGGCAGCAGCACCTCGGGGACGGGCACCCTCATCGGGCGCCTGCCTCGAGGATCATCCGGGCCAGCTTCTCGTCCGCGTCGAGCGGGATGACGTCGGCGGCGGCGGCGCCCATGGCGTCGAGACGAGCGCGGTCGGTGAGCAGGTCGGGCAGGGTGGCGGCCACCCACTCGGGGGTGAGGGCGGCGTCGGAGACGAGGAGCCCGCCGCCCGAGTCGACCACGGGGCGGGCGTTCAGTGCCTGCTCGCCGTTGCCGATGGGCAGGGGCACGTAGATCGCGGGCAGCCCGACGCCCGACACCTCGGTGACGGTGTTGCTGCCGGCCCGGCACAGCACGGCGTCGGCCGCCGCGTAGGCGAGGTCCATCCGGTCGACGTACTGCTCGATGACGTAGGTCCCGGCGCCCTCGGGCACCTCGACGGTGTGCTTGGGCCCGACCACGTGCAGCACCTGGATGCCGGCCGCGGCCAGCGCCGGCGCGGCCTGCGAGACGGCGGCGTTGATGCGAGCGGCCCCCTGCGACCCACCGGTGACCAGCAGGGTCGGGCGGTCGGCCGACAGCCCGAAGCGGGCGAGGGCCTCGTCGCGCAACGCGGACCGGTCGAGGGTGGAGATCATCCGCCGGACCGGGAGCCCGAGGTACGTCGCGTGCGGCAGTGCGGTGTCGGGGAAGCTCGTCGCGACGTGCGAGGTCATGCGGGCGCCGAGCTTGTTGGCGATGCCCGCGATGGCGTTGCCCTCGTGGACGACCAGCGGCAGCCCACGCGAGCGGGCGGCGAGGTAGGCCGGTACGGAGACGTAGCCGCCGAAGCCCACGACCACGTCGGGGCGGACCCGGTCGACGACCTCGAGCGCAGCCCTCCGGGCGGCCCGGAGCCTGGCCGGCACGCGGACCAGATCGGCTCCCGGTCGACGGGGCAGCGGCACCCGCGGCACGACCTCCAGCGGCAGGCCGGCCTCGGGGATCAGCCTGGCCTCGAGCCCCTCGCGGGTGCCCAGGCAGGTGATGACGGTCCCGGGGGCCAGCCGACGGAGGGCGTCAGCGGTGGCGAGCAGGGGTGAGGTGTGTCCGGCGGAGCCACCGCCGGCGAGGAGGACGTGCATCCTGCTCAGCCTAGGCGCCGGCCACCGGCAGCAAGACCAGCGGACCGGTTGCGCTTGCGGGCGGCGAGCGCAGCGGCGGCCTCGGGCTCACGGCGTGCGAAGCCGACGAGCAGACCGAGCGCCACCAGTGACGGCAGCAGTGCGGACCCGCCGTACGACACGAGGGGCAGCGGGATGCCGATGACGGGCAGCAGGGCGAGCACCATGCCGACGTTGATGATCATCTGGCCGAGCAGCCACACGATGATGCCGAAGCTCATGTAGCGGGTGAACGGGTCGGTGGTGCGCAGGGCGACCCGCAGGGCGGCGTAGGCGATGGTGAAGAAGAGGCACACCACGAGCAGCGTGCCGACCAGGCCGAGCTCCTCGCCGAGCACCGCGAAGATGAAGTCGGTGTGGGCCTCGGGCAGGTCGCCCCACTTCTGCGTGCTGGCGCCGATGCCCTGGCCGAACCAGCCACCGGTCGAGAGCGCGTAGAGGCCGTGGGCGGGCTGCCAGCCGGTGCCGTGGAAGTCGGTGAACGGGTCGACGAACGACGTCAGGCGTTCGCGGCGCTCGGTGTTGGTCGTGGCCAGGAAGAGCGCGACCACGCCGATGATCGAGGTCGCGAAGATGAACAGCCGGGCCGGCGCACCGACCACCCACAGCATGGCGAGCAGGATCGCGAACAGCACCAGCGCGGTCCCGAGGTCGTGGCCGGCGACCACCAGGCCCGTGGCGAGCATCATCCCCGGCACGACCGGGATCATGATCTCGTGCACGCGGTCGAGGCGGCGCTCCTTGCGGGCGTAGATGTTGGCCGCCCACAGCACCAGGCCGAGCTTGGCGATCTCGGAGGGCTGGATGGCCAGCGGGCCGATGGCGAGCCAGTTCTGGTTGCCGTTGCGTTCCTCGCCAAGGAAGGTGGTCAGGAGCAGCAGCGTGAGCGAGACGACGTAGCCCGGCCAGGCCAGCCGACGGATCCACTGGTGGGGCAGGCGCGAGGCGACGTAGGCGGCCGGCAGGCCGAGGAGCACCCACACGAGCTGGCGCTTGACCACGGTGTAGGAGTCGCCGGTGCCGCGGAACGACGAGACGCTGGAGGCGCTGAGCACCATGATCAGGCCGATGGTCAGCAGCAGTGCCGAGGCGCCGAGCAGCAGGTAGTAGGACGTGAGCGGCCGGTCGAGGGCGTGCCGCACGGTGGCGAGCCAGGACGATGCCGAACCCCGACCCTGCCAGGAGCGGGGGGCGACCTTCACGCGCTCGGGGCTCGTGGTGGCCATCGGTCCCCTCCTCGTGCGTCGCGATCGGTCAGTGGTCCCTGCCTGCATCCCGGGCACGCACCGCTGCGGCGAAGGCGTCGCCGCGAGCGGCGTAGCCCGCGAACATGTCCATCGATGCGCATCCCGGCGCCAGCAGCACGGTGTCGCCCGGACGGGCCAGACCGGCTGCAGCGCCCACGACACGCTCCATGGGGCTACCAGTCTCCCCGTCGCCGATCTCGACGACCGGCACATCGGGCGCGTGTCGCGAAAGCGCGTCGGCGATGACATGACGGTCCCGGCCGAGCAGCACGACGCCGCGCAGCCGGTCGCGCACGGTCTGCACGAGGTCGTCGAAGCGCGCACCCTTGGCCAGGCCGCCGGCGACCCAGACGACGTGGTCGTAGGCCTGGAGCGACGACTGCGCGGCCGCCGCGTTCGTGGCCTTGGAGTCGTCGACCCAGTCGACGCCGTCGAGCGTCGCCACGTGGGCGATCCGGTGCCCGTCGGGCCGGAAGGATCGCAGCCCGTCACGGACGGCGGCCTGCGAGACGCCGTGCGAGCGGGCCAGCGCGGCGGCGGCCAGGGCGTTGGCCACGAAGTGCGGCGCCGGCGAGGCCAGGTCGGCGATGGTGCACAGCTCGGCCGCGCTCGTCGCGCGCTGCTCGATGAACGCGCGGTCAACCAGGATGTCCTCGACGACGCCGAGCATGCCGACGCCGGGCATCCCGAGCGTGAAGCCGATGGCCCGGGCGCCCTCGACGACCTCGGCCTCCTCGACCAGGCGGCGGGTCTCCGGGTCGGCGACGTTGTAGACGGCCGCCCGCTGCACGCGGTCGTAGATGCGGCCCTTGTCGGCGACGTACTCCCGCATGCCGGCGGGTCCGGGGTACCAGTCGAGGTGGTCCTCGGCGATGTTGAGCACCACGGCCGACTCGGCGCTCATCGACTCGACGTAGTGCAGCTGGAAGCTGGATAGCTCGACGGCCAGCACGTCGTAGGGCTCGGGGTCCATGACGGCCTCGACGATCGGCAGGCCGACGTTGCCGACCGCGAGCGAGCGCAGCCCGGCGGCGCGCAGGATCGCATCGAGCATCTGCACGGTCGTGGTCTTGCCGTTGGTGCCGGTGACCGCGAGCCACGGCGTTGAGTGGTCGGGGTCGCGCAGCCGCCAGGCGAGCTCGACCTCGCCCCAGACGGGGATGCCGCGGGCCCGGGCCTGGGCGAGCAGCGGCGCGTCGGGCCGCCAACCGGGTGAGGTGACGACCAGGTCGACGTCGTCGGGCAGGGTCGCGGTCGCGCCCTCCCCCAGGCGGACGGTCGCCCCGAGCACCTCCAGCAGCTCGGCCTTCTCGGCCTTGGTGTCGCTGGTCTGCTCGTCGAGAGCGACGACCGCGGCGCCGAGGTGGTTGAGGTTGTCGGCCGCGGCGAAGCCGGACACGCCGAAGCCCGCCACCACCGCGTGCACGCCCTCCCAGGAGTCATGGCGGCCCCGGTCGGACGGCGAGCGGTGTGGAGGCGTCATCCGGTGCCGGCCACCCATTCGGCGTAGAAGATGCCCAGGCCGGCGGCGACGCACAGGCCGGTGATGATCCAGAACCGGATCACGATGGTGATCTCGGCCCAGCCGAGGTTCTCGAAGTGGTGCTGCAGCGGCGCGATCCGGAAGATCCGCTTCCCGGTGCCGGTGAGACGTCTGGTGACCTTGAACCAGCTGACCTGGAGCATCACCGACAAGGTGACGGCCACGAAGAGGCCACCCAGGATGATCAGCAGCAGCTCGGTGCGGGTCAGGATCGCCAGGCCGGCCAGCGCACCGCCGAGCGAGAGAGAGCCGGTGTCGCCCATGAAGATCTGCGCGGGCGAGGCGTTCCACCACAAGAAGCCGAAGCAGGCGCCCATGATCGCCGCCGACACCACGGCGAGGTCGAGCGGATCGCGCACCTCGTAGCAGGACGGGCCCTGGCTGACCGCGCACGACTGGTTGTTCTGCCAGATGTTGACCAGCGTGTAGGCGCCGAACACCATCACGCAGGCGCCGGTGGCCAGGCCGTCGAGCCCGTCGGTGAGGTTCACCGCGTTGCTGGTGCCGGTGACGATCACCCAGATCAGCAGCACGACCACGACCGTCGGCAGCTTCCACGCCTCGAAGTCGCGGATCCAGCTGAGGTGCAGGGCGGCAGGCGTCTTGCCGCGCTCGTCCGCGAGCGCGGGCGACAGGGCGAGGACGCCGAAGGCGATCGCGACGACGGTCTGGCCGATCATCTTGGCCTTGCTCCGCAGGCCGAGGCTGCGCTGCTTGACGATCTTGATGAAGTCGTCGAGGAACCCGACCAGACCGAGGCCCACGAACAAGAAGAGCAGCAGCAGCGCGGACGCTGACGGAGTCGAACCGGTGATCAGCTTGGCCAGGAAGTAGGCCACCACCGACGACATGATGATGACGATGCCGCCCATAGTGGGCGTGCCGCGCTTGGTGTGGTGGCCGGTCGGGCCGTCGTCGCGGATCTCCTGGCCGTAGCCGCGGTTCGACAGCACGGTGATGGCGACGCGGGTGCCGAGCAGCGAGAAGACGAGGGCGAGCCCACCGCCGAACAGGATGGCTCTCATCGGCTTTCCCCTTCGGGTCGGTGGGCGAGGAGTGCATCGGCGACGTGCTCGAGCGCTGCGCCGCGCGAGGCCTTGACGAGGACGACGTCGGGGGCCGACACATTCTCCACCACCCAGAGCAGTGCCTCGTCCCGGCTCGCCGTGACGATCGCCTCACCGGCCCAGTCGGGCACCTCGCGGGCGCCTGCCGCGATCTCCGCGGCCTCGTTGCCCACGGTGACCACGACGTCCAGGCCGGCCTGCGCCGCCACCCGGCCGACGTCGTGGTGGGCCTCGGTGGACTCTGACCCGAGCTCGAGCATCACGCCGAGCACCGCGACGCTGCGTCCCCGGCGTGCCGAGCCGATGCGGGCCACGGTCTGGATCGCGGCGGTCATCGACGCCGGGTTGGCGTTGTAGGCGTCGTTGACGACCACCAGCCCGTCCGGGCGCTCGAGCAGCTCCATGCGCCAGCGGCTCGCGGGCACACTCCCGGTGAGGGCGTGCGCGATCACGTCGACGCCGACCCCGACCGCCAGCGCCATCGCGGCAGCCGCCACGGCGTTGGAGACCTGGTGCTGACCGGCCTGCCCGAGACGCACGGACCGCCAGTGGTCGGCGTACCCGATCTCGAAGGTGGGGCGTTCGAGCTCGTCGAAGTCGAGGCCGCGCCAGGTCACCGCGCCGGCGGCGCCGAAGCCCAGCACCCGGGCGGTGGTCCGCTCCCCCATCACCGCGGTCAGCTCGTCGTCGGCGTTGAGGACCGCGGTGCCGTCGGCCGGCAGGGCCTCGACGATCTCGCCCTTCGCCTGGGCGATGGCGGTCCGGCTGCCGAACTCGCCGAGATGGGCGGTGCCGACGTTGAGCACGGCGGCCACCTGTGGCGGTGCGACCCGGCAGAGGTAGGCGATGTGGCCGATACCGCGGGCACCCATCTCGACCACGAGGTACGACGTCTCCGGCGTGGCCCGCAGGACCGTGAGCGGGACGCCGATCTCGTTGTTGAAGTTGCCGGCCGTGGCCACGGTCGGGCCCACGGCCGCGAGCACCTGCGCGAGGTAGTCCTTGGTCCCGGTCTTGCCCTGCGAGCCGGTCAGCGCGAGCACCGTCACGTCGGGCAGCGCCTCGAGCACGTGTCGGGCGAGGAGGCCGAGCGCGACGACCGGGTCGGCCACGATGACCGTCGGCACGCCGGTGTCGCGGGTGCCGAGCACCGCGGCTGCGCCGGCCTCGACGGCGCCCTCGGCGTACTCATGGCCGTCGACGTGCTCCCCCGCGACGGCCACGAACAGCCCCCCGGGGACCACCTCGCGACTGTCGATGAAGGCCGGCCCGGTGACCATGACGCCGTGGTCGCGGACGGCCTGTCCGCCCACGACGAGGGCGACCTCGCCGAGGCTCATCGCGATCACCGGAGCACCTCGCGGATCGCCCTGGCCGCGACCTCACGGTCGTCGAAGGGGTGGACGACGCCGTCGATCTCCTGGCCGGACTCGTGTCCCTTGCCGGCGATGAGCACGATGTCGCCGGCCCGCGCGCGGCGTACCGCCTGGTTGATCGCCTCGCGCCGGTCGCCGATCTCGACCACCTCACCGGGCCCGGCGGCACCGTCGACCATCGCGGCGCGGATCGCGGCCGGGTCCTCGGTGCGGGGGTTGTCGTCGGTGACGATGAGCACGTCGGCGAGGCGCCCGGCGATCTCGGCCATGATCGGCCGTTTGCCGGGGTCGCGGTCGCCGCCGGCACCGAGCACCACGATCACCTGTCCGGCGGTGAGGGGGCGGAGCGTCTCGAGAGCGGCCTCCACGGCGTCGGGCTTGTGGGCGTAGTCGACGAACACCACGAAGTCCTGGCCGACGTCGACGCGCTCGAGCCGGCCGGGCACACCGCCACCCGCGGCGATGCCGGCCGCGACCCGGGCCGACTCGAAGCCGAGCTCGGCGCACGAGGCGATCGCCGCCAGCGCGTTGGAGACGTTGAAGGAGCCAGGCAGCGCGACCCCCGCGTCCACCGCGAGCCCGTCGGGGCCGAGCACTGTGAAGGTCGATCCGGTCGCGGTCGACTCCACGTCGACCGCCTGCCAGTCCGCCTCGACGCCGGTGACCGAGAAGGTCCGCATCGGGACGGTCGCCTCCGCGAGGAGCCGCCGACCATAGGCGTCGTCGACGTTGGTCAGCCCCAGCCTCGCCCGCTTGGGCGTGAACAGGGACGCCTTGGCCGCGAAGTAGTCCTCGACGTCGGCGTGGAAGTCGAGGTGGTCGCGACCCAGGTTGAGGAACGTCGCCACGTCGAAGACCACCCCGTCGACCCGGCCCATCACGAGCGCGTGGCTCGAGACCTCCATCGCGCAGGCGGCCACGCCGCGCTCGCGCATCAGCGCGAACAGGCCGTGCAGGTCGGGAGCCTCGGGCGTGGTGAGGGTCGTCTTGACGTCGGCGCCCAGGATGCGGGTGCCGACGGTGCCGATCACCGATGCCGGGATGCCCGAGCGCTGGAGGCCGCTCTCGGCCAGCCGGGTGGTGGTCGTCTTGCCCTGGGTGCCGGTGACCGCGAGCATCCGCAGACCGGTCGCCGGGTCGCCGTACACGCGAGCGGCGAGCGGGCCGAGCACCGCTCGCGGATCGGGTACGACGACGACCGGGATCCCCGGTGGCAGCCGGTCGACCCCGGTCGGGTCCGTCAGCACGGCCACGGCGCCCGCGGCCAGGGCTGCCTGGGCGAAGTCGGCCCCGTGCGCCCGCGCGCCGGCCACGGCGGCGTACAGGTCTCCGGGCTGGATGCGCTGCGAGCTGAGGGTGACGCCGGTGACCACGACGGACAGGTCGCCCAGCACGTCCACCGTGGTGCGGGCGCCCAGCCAGGTGGCCAGGTCGGCCAGCGCGTGGGGGGTCGGGCGGCGCGGTCGGGTCTGCCCCGCTGCCGGAGCCGCCTTGTCGCTCACCACGACCCGGACACTATCGCCGGGCCTGCGGCTCACCACTCGACGGGCAGCCGTGACGGCCGGGTGCCGGTGGGCGGGACCTGGTAGCGGCCGAGGGCGTAGCCCATGATCCGGGAGAAGGCCGGGCCACCGATCGAGCCACCGCCGCCGTCGACCCGCGGTCCGTGCACGACGACGTAGACGGTGAACCGCGGGTCGTCGGCCGGGGCGAAGCCGGCGAAGGAGACGGAGTTGGAGCCGTCGTAGCAACCGCACTCCGAGCTGACGCGCTGGGCCGTGCCGGTCTTGCCGGCGACACGGTAGCCCGCCACCTGGGCGCGCGGGGCGACACCGACCTCGTCGTCGACCACGCGCTCCATCATCAGCATCGTCTGGCGGGCGGCCTTCTCGCTGACCACGCGGGTCTCCGTGGCGGTGTCGGTGCCGACGCGGATGCCGTCGTCGGTGACCGCCTCACCGCGGATCAGGCTGGGTGTGACGCGCACTCCGCCGTTGGCGATGGTGTTGACGGCCGCGGCCATCTGCACGGCGTTGACCGACAGGGACTGGCCGAACGCGACGCGGTCCTTGGTCTGCGACGTCATCGCCTCGCCGGGGGTCAGGATGCCGCGGGTCTCGCCGCGGACACCGAGACCGGTCTTCGCGCCCAGACCGAACTTCTTGAGGTACCCCGTCAGCTCCGGCGGGGTGAGCGCGTCGGTGGCGAGGACGGTGCCGATGTTGGAGGACTTGGCGATGACCCCGGCCAGCGTCAGCTTGATGTCGCCGTGGTCGAACCAGTCACCGATCGAGCGGTCCTGGCGGTCGAGCGACGGCGGCACCTTGATCTTGGTGCGGGGCGTCACCTTCTCGGCATCGAGAAGCGAGGCCACGGTGAGCACCTTCTGGACCGAGCCGGGCTCGTAGGGGTCGCTCAGCGCGCGGGAGCCGAGGTCGCCCTCGGGGAAGTCGAGCGGGCGGTTCGGGTCGTAGGTCGGACCGTCGGCCAGGGCGAGGATCTCGCTGGTGCGGGAGTCCATGACCACCACGGCGCCCGACTCGGCGTCGTAGGCGTCGAGCGTCTGGTTGAGCACGGTCTGGGTGAAGAAGTTCAGGTCGCGGTCCAGCGTCGTGCGCAGCGGCGTACCGTCGATGGGCTTGACCGTGGAGTTCTCGCCGAGCGGGATGCGGTAGCCGCGGCCCTCGGAGTAGATGGCCTGGCCGTCCTTGCCGCGCAGCTGCTTGTCGAAGGTGCGCTCGAAGCCGCCGAGCGGCTCGTCGGTGCCCATGAAACCGAGCACGTTGGCGGCGACCTCGTGGGCGGGATAGTCGCGGACCGGGTCCTCTCGGGTGCTGATGCCCCGGAAGCCGAGCTTCTCGACCTGCTCGACGAGGTCGGTGGCCTGGGTGGAGGGGACCCGACGGGCGATGTACTGGAACCGGCCACCGACGCCGTCGCCGCCGTCGTGGCGCAGCTTGTCGAGCGTGGAGAAGTAGTCGACGCCGAGCTGGGTCGAGAGGATCCGGGCCAGCTCGTTGGCGTTGTCCCGGGTCATCTGCGGGTCGGCGATGACCATCTTCCCGGCCACCGAGTCGGCCAGCGGCACGCCGTTGCGGTCAAGGATGTCGCCGCGCTCGGCCGGCAGGACGATGTCGACGATGCCCTCCTTGGCGGCCATCGCGGCGTACGCGTTGGGGTCGATGCCCTGCAGCTGGACAAGCCTCGCCCCGAACACCGAGAGCACCATGGCGATGACCACGAAGCCCAGCCGCAGCCGGACCTTGGGTGCTCCCCGGCCGGCCGGGCGCCCCGCGAGACGACCGCGGGTCGGCCTGGGGCGGGGAGGCAACGGGGGGTTCGACGGCAAGGCGTGCTCCGGGTGGTCTGGTGAACGACGGTCGGGATCGGCTCGTTCTCCTCCATGTCTACCCGTCCAAGCGGGTCGACCGGTCGAGGCTGAGCCTCGACGGAGAACGTGTCGCGTCAGCGGTTGGGCGAGTTGTTCCGGCCCTGCTGGTTGTCAGCCTTCTTCTGGGCCTTCTTCTGGGCCTTCTTCTGGGCCTTCTTCTGCACGGTCGCGGCGGGATCGGGCGGCGTCGCCATCACCTCGACCGTGTTGACCGGCGCGACGAGGGCGGCGGGCTTGGCCGTCGGCCGCCGGGTGAGCTGGAGCGCATCCGCCGGCGTCGCGGGGGTCGGCGTGCCGATCACGGTCCCGTCGAGCTCGAGGAACGCAGGGGCGGCCGGGACCACCATGCCCATCTGCTGGGCCTGGGCGGCGATGCGCTGCGGGCTGCGCAGCTCGTCGAGCTCACGGCGCAGCGTCTGCTGGCGGGCCGCCAGCGTGCTGGCCTGTCCCTCCAGGTCGCTGGCGGCGAACGAGGCCTGCTGCATGGAGGTGTTGAACATCAGCAGGCCGATGACGCCGCCGAGCAGCATCACGCTGACCAGGGTGACGAACGGGATGCGCGCGGCCCGCACGCGGGCGCGGGGGACGACGCTGAGGCGGGCACGCTCGACGGCCGCCTCGCCGATGTGGGCGACGCGGGAGCGGAGCTGGACGGCCGGGCTGCTCATGTCAGGCGACTCCTCGTGACGGCTTGCTGCTGGGTGTGCTGCGGGGGCGGGTGCGTTCGACCGCGCGGAGCCGGACCGAGGCGGCTCGCGGGTTCTGCTCGATCTCGTGCTCGTTGGCGACCTCCGCGCCCCGGGTGACCAGGCGCAGCGACGGCTCGGCCCCCTCGGGCACGAACGGCAGGTCCTCGGGCACGTCGAGGCGGGTGGCCTCGGTGAAGGCCCGCTTCACCAGCCGGTCCTCGAGGGAGTGGTAGGCCTCCACGACGACCCGGCCACCCACACCGATGGCGTCGATCGCGGCGGGAACGGCCCGGCGCAGCACCGCCAGCTCGTCGTTGACCTCCATGCGCAGGGCCTGGAAGGTGCGCTTGGCCGGGTGCCCGCCGGTGCGACGGGCCGGCGCCGGGATCTCGGCGTACAGGAGCTCGACGAGGCG
Organism: uncultured Actinomycetota bacterium; assembly: GCA_963807335.1. Taxonomy (GTDB): domain Bacteria; phylum Actinomycetota; class Actinomycetes; order Propionibacteriales; family Nocardioidaceae; genus Nocardioides. Next base: position 674,856 of record CAWEBT010000011.1, on the reverse strand, counting down.
GGCCGACGTCGAGAACGGCTCCTTCTCGCGCTCGCGCACGACCGCCCGCGCGATCTTGCGGGCGAAGCGCTCCTCGCCGTACTCCTTGAGGATGCGGGTGAGCTCGCCGGCCGGGTAGGTGTTGAGGACCTCGGCCGCGGTGACACCGGTGGAGTCGTCCATCCGCATGTCGAGGGGGGCGTCCTCGGCGTAGGCGAAGCCGCGCTCGCGGACGTCGAGCTGCATCGAGGAGACCCCGAGGTCGAAGAACACGCCGTCCACCGACGAGAGCCCGAGCCCGTGGAGGACGGTGGGGATCTCGTCGTAGACGGCGTGGACGCCGGTGAAGCGGTCGCCGTACGACGCGAGCCGCTCGCCGGCCAGGGCCAGCGCGTGCGGGTCCCGGTCGATGCCGATGACCCGGGCCAGGCCGCAGCGCTCGAGCACCGCCTCGCTGTGGCCGCCGAGGCCGAGCGTGCAGTCGACGAGCACGCTGTCGGCGTGGTCGAGGGCGGGCGTGAGGAGCTCGACGACCCGGTCCAGCATCACCGGGACGTGTCCGCGCCCGGGGGTCCGGCTTCCGGACTCCGACATCGGCGCTACCTGCCCAGCGTGGTGACGAGGAGGAGCCCGACGGCGAGGCCGGCGGAGGCGAGCGCGGAGAAGGTCATCAGGGCGACGACGGCGCGGGCCTGGTCGCGCACCCGCGGTGACCGCGGCTGCGCCGAACCTGCCCCTGCAACGTGAAGAGCGTTGCTCATGGTCTCGACCCCAACTGTTGTGATGCTGCTGACTGCTTGGTGGTGATGCAGGTGACGCCGCCTGGCCAGGTCCCGGCCCGCTCTCGCGATGGGAAGTGCCCTCTGGTGCCGGGGAAGTGACCCCAGATGGCTCGAGAGAGCGGGCACAAGACCTCGCCCTGCGGCGTCTGTTGAGTTGTGATGCCGACCTGGCCCCTAGATGCCGGGGAAGACCTCGTCGGACAGGTCGGAGAACTTCTGTTCCTGCTCCTCGGAGTACGACGTCCAGGCCGTCGGGTCCCAGATCTCGATGCGGTTCATCGAGCCGATGACCACCACGTCCTTGCGGAGCGAGGCGTACTCCCGCAGGACCGACGGGATGGAGATCCGGCCCTGCTTGTCCGGCACCTCGTGGGAGGCGGCGGCGAACAACATGCGCGAGTAGTCACGGGCGCCCTTGACCGTCAGCGGTGCCGAGGCCAGGCGCTCGTAGAGCTTCGAGAAGTCGTCCATCGACCAGACGGTCAGGCAGCGCTCCTGCCCTCTGGTCACCACCAGTCCTTCCGCCAGTTGCTCCCTGAACTTCGCGGGGAGGAACAGCCGACCCTTCTCGTCGAGCTTCGGGGTGTAGGTGCCGAAGAACATCCGGACCCTCCCCGCTGCTGACGGGAGAAATCGACCTTTCCTCCACTTCGCTCCACTCTACTCCACATCACTCCACGGTCAACCATCTTTCGCGTGTTTCGCCCCCGAATCGCGGCGCTTTCGTACGCCGCGCGCGTCGACGCTCGCCGCCGCGACCGGGCGCCGTGGAGCCGCTCCCCCGCCTGGAACCGGCGCCCGGCGACTCGTCGTAGGGCGGGGGTGGAGCGTGGGTGGAGGGGAACGCCCCCGGGTGGAGCGAAGTGGGGGAAGTCGGGGCGGTCCGTCGGCGGAGGCCACCGGCGCAACCGAATCGTGACGCCCCAGACCTGCCGGGGAAGGGTGCAGGCGCGTATCTTGCGCGGACGCCCTAGGGTGTTTGGGGAGCAGATCTCATCGTGTGCGGGGAAGGGTTTGGCGTGACTGAGTCGACTGGCCGATCGGCCGGAGGCGGGGCTGATCTCGACACCTTGAGCCGGGTCACCGGCCGGGTGCGGCACAACATCGAGAAGGTCATCGAGGGCAAGCCCGACGTGGTGCGCGCCGCTCTGGTCGTGATGCTCGCCGAGGGACACCTGCTCATCGAGGACGTGCCCGGGGTCGGCAAGACGATGCTCAGCAAGGCCCTGGCCAGGAGCATCGACTGCACGGTGCGCCGCATCCAGTTCACCCCCGACCTGCTGCCCTCCGACGTCACGGGCGTCTCGGTGTTCAACCAAGACAGCCGCCAGTTCGAGTTCCGGCCCGGCGGAGTGTTCGCCAACATCGTGGTGGGCGACGAGATCAACCGCGCCTCCCCCAAGACCCAGTCGGCGCTCCTCGAGTGCATGGAGGAGCGCCAGGTCACCGTCGACAACGCGACCTACTACCTCGAGGCGCCGTTCATGGTGATCGCGACGCAGAACCCGATCGAGATGGAGGGCACCTACGCGCTCCCCGAGGCCCAGCGGGACCGCTTCATGGCGCGTGTCTCGGTCGGCTACCCGGTCGAGGCCGCCGAGATCGCCATGCTCAACTCCCACACGCGCAGCAACCCGCTCGACGACCTCGAGGCGGTCACCGACGCCAGCGAGATCCGCAAGCTCGTCGAGATCGTCGGCCGGGTGCACGTCTCCGAGGCCGTGCAGCGCTACGCGGTCAACCTCACCACCGCGACCCGGCGCAGCACCGAGCTCATGCTCGGCGCCTCGCCGCGGGCCACCCTGCACCTGGTCCGGGCCGCCAAGGCAGCCGCCGCGATGGCCGGCCGCGACTACGTGCTGCCCGACGACCTGCACGCGCTGACCGGTCCGGTGCTGGCCCACCGTCTGCTGCCGAACGTCGAGGCGGCCATGAGCGGACGCAGCAGCAGCGCGATCCTCGACGGCATCGTGGAGAGCGTCCCGGTCCCCGATCCGGGCACGCCGGCCGGTCGTGCGTGAGGCGCTCGCCGGCCTGACCGTCCGCGGGCGGGCGTTCCTCGCCGCCGGCGTGACGGCGGTCGTCTGCGCCCTGGTCCTCGGCCAGCCCACCCTCGCCCGGGTGGGCGTGCTGGCGGTCGCGCTGCCGCTGGTGACGGCGTACTTCATCGGGCGCTCGCGCTACCGGCTGGCGCTGGTGCGCACCGTCACGCCGCAGCTGGTCACGGCCGGCCAGCCGGCGCGGGTGCAGCTGACGCTGACCAACGAGGGCCGCACGCCGACGGGCGTGCTACTCCTCGAGGACCAGGTGCCCTACGTGCTCGGCACCCGCCCGCGCTTCGTGCTGGAGGGCATCGGCCACGGCTGGCGCCGACACGTGAGCTACCAGCTCCGCTCCGATGCTCGCGGTCACTTCGAGATCGGCCCGATGACGGTGCGGGTCAGCGACCCGTTCGGTCTCGTCGAGCTCGGTCGCGCGTTCCACAGCAGTGCCCCGCTCACCGTCACGCCGCGCACCGTGCCACTGCCCCAGATCCCCGTCGGCGGCGCCTGGACGGGTTCGGGGGACAACCGGCCGCGCGCGTTCGCCATCGGCAGCGCGGAGGACGTCACGGTCCGCGAGTACCGCCGCGGCGACGATCTGCGGCGGGTGCACTGGCGCAGCTCGGCGCGGGTGGGCGAGCTGATGGTGCGGCGCGAGGAGCAGCCCTGGCAGTCGCGGGCGACGCTCTTCCTCGACAACCGGCTCATCTCCCACCGCGGCCAGGGCATCGCGTCGTCGCTCGAGACCGCGGTGTCGGCGGCCGCGTCGATCGCCGTGCACCTGACGCAGCGCGGCTTCAGCGTGCGGCTGGTCACCGCAAAGGGCGAGGACCGCAGCACCGCGTGGCACTTCCGCGACGCCGGCGTCAACACCGCCCCGCTGCTCGAGGCCCTCGCCGTCGTCCAGCACGACCACCAGCCCCGGCTCGACACCGGTTGGCTGACCGAGTCCGGGCGCGGCGGGCTCGTCGTCGCCGTGCTCGGCTCGGTGACGCCGAACGACCAGCCCGTCTTGTCGCGGCTGCTCCACCACAGCAGCGCCTCGATGGCCATCGCCCTCGACGTCGACGCGTGGGCCCCGCACCTCTCCCCCAGCAGCCCGGGCAGCGCCGCAACCGCACTGGTCGCCCAGGGCTGGCGCGCGGTGCCGCTGCGCCCGGGCGAACGACTCGATGCCGCGTGGCAGGAGCTCGGCCGTTCCGGCCGCCGCGCGCACACGGCCGCCGCACCGCCGGAGGCGGTCCGATGATCGGCTCCCGCTCCGGTTTCGCCGCAGGCGCCGCCCTGTCGAGTGCCTGTGCGCTGACGGTGTTCGTCACGGTCGTCTCGTGGCGTGGCCTGACCGAGGACGCCGCCAGGTTCCTCGTGCCCCTGTTCTTCATCGGTCTGGTCAACGCCGCGCTCGGCGCCCTGACCCGCTGGCTGCGCTGGCCGGTGTGGCTGGTGTTCGCTGCTCAGGTCGTGGTGGCCGGACTCCTCGTGCTCGCCGCCGTGACCGGCTCACTGGTGCCCGGGCCCGACGCCCTCGCCGAGTACGGCGCGGCCGTGCGCGCCGCGATGGACTCCTCCACGCGGTACGCCGCCCCCGTGCCCGCCAACGTGCCCCCGGTGACTTCCCTGCTCCTGATGGGCGGGGTCGCCGGCATGCTGCTCGTCGACCTGGTGGCGGTGTCCTGGCAACGCGTCGCGCTGGCCGGGCTGCCGCTGCTCGCGCTCTACAGCCTGCCCGCCAGCCTGCCCGTCGACGGAGTGTCGTGGTGGCTGTTCGCATTCATGTCGGCCGGCTACCTGCTGATGCTGTTCCTCCAGCACGACGAGCACCTCTCCCGCTGGGGACGCGGGCTCAACCCGCGTGAGGAGGACGCCGACCCGACCGCCTTCGGGGTCCGCACCGGCGCCGTCCGAGGCTCCGCGCTCGCCGTGGGCGGCATCGCGACCGCCCTGGCGATCGTCGTACCCATGGCACTGCCCTCGGTGGGGCTGGAGCTCTTCGACGGTCCCGGCCGCGGCACCGGCGGCGACGTCAACATCACCAGCCCGATGGTCGACCTGCGGCAGGACCTCGTGCGCGGCGAGGACGTGCCGCTGATGCAGGTGACCACGTCGGGTCCACGACCCGACTACGCCCGCATCTCCGTGCTGACCAGGTTCAACGGGAGCCAGTGGACGCCCGGCAACCGGGACATCCCGACGACCCAGGTGGCGCGCGGCGAGATGCCCCCGCTGCAGGGCGTCTCGGACCTGGTTCGCCGCAAGGAATGGGCCTACACCTTCGCGGCGACCGACAACTTCTCCTCGACCTGGCTCCCGACGGTCTCCTCGGTCACGTCGATCAACGCCCAGGACGACTGGCGCTTCGACCGCAAGACGATGGACTTCATCGCCAGCCGTGAGGGCCTCTCGACCGCCGGCCAGCGCTGGGAGATGACCGGCGTCGACCTGACCTACGACGAGGCCAGGCTCGACGCGGCGCCGCCCGGCAGCACCGGCGTCTCCCTGGAGTTCCTCGAGACGCCGAACACCCTGCCGTCCATCGTGCGCGACCTGGCCTCCCAGGTGACGGCCGGCGAGCCCACGCCGTTCCGCAAGGCGCGCGCCCTGCAGAACTGGTTCCGCTCGGAGTTCACCTACAGCCTCGACAACGTCGAAACGGTCGACAACGGCGCCCTGGAGGACTTCTTGTCCGAGGATGGCCGGGTGGGCTACTGCGAGCAGTTCGCCGCGTCGATGGCGCTGATGGCGAGATCGCTGGGCATCCCCTCGCGGGTGGCGGTCGGCTTCCTTCAGCCCGCCGCACTGGGTGCCGGTCGTTGGCAGTTCTCCGCCCACGACCTGCACGCCTGGCCGGAGCTGTACTTCGCGGGCTCGGGCTGGGTGCGGTTCGAACCGACCCCGGCCGACCGCGCTCGCAACGTTCCCGGCTACACCGAGGGCAACCTGCCGGTGGCGCAGCCGACCGTGGCTCCCAGCGGCACCGCCGGCGACGACGAGGCGGTGCCCGACCGGACCACCGAGGATCCCAGCGCGGTGGCCGGCGACGAGACGGGCGGTTCCGGCGGGGCCGTGCCGTGGCGGCTCATCGTCTCGATCATGGGCGGACTGGCGCTCGTGGTCGGGCTGCTGCTCGTGCCGCGGCTGGTGCGGCAGCGTCGACGCCAGGCCCGCTGGCATGCCGGCGATATCGAGTCGGCCTGGCAGGAGCTGCGCGACAGCGTCCTCGACCTGGGTCATGCCTGGCCCACCGGCCGTTCACCGCGCGCGGCCGGCCTGGCGGTCGCCGGGCTGTTCGGCGCCGCGGCGGGCGCTGAGCAGCAGCGGCCTTCACGGGGTCCCGAGCTGGCCCCCGACGCCCTCGCGGCGCTCGACCGGCTCGTCGTACACATCGAGCGCTCGCGCTACGCGCGCCCCGGCACCGGCGGCGACCCACTGGCCGACGACCGGGCAGAGGTACGCGCCGACGTCGAGGAGTGCGTCGCTGCGCTCCGCCTCGGCGTCGCACCGCGCACCCGTCAGCGGGCCCGGTGGTGGCCGAGGTCGGTGCTGAAGCGGGATCGCACCGTGCCGGTCGACGTGACCGAGGCGAAGGTGTCCGCGGGCGGCGGCGTCACCGACCACGCGGGGTGACCGGGGGCGTCGCTGGGTGGCGACTGCTCGTGGGCTGACGTTTGGTCCCAAACCGCAAGATAGCCCGACGTTTGGTCCCAAACCGCAGGTTTGTCGGCGCCGGACGTGCGGTTCGTGCCCAATGGAGCCGCGCCTGCGGGATGGCGGGGCGAGGTCGGCGTACCCCGGGCCTGGGGTCCGGCGACGGCTGTTGGGCCGACGTTTGGTCCCAAACCGCAGGTTCGTCGGCGCCGGACGTGCGGTTCGTGCCCAATCGGCATCAGTCAGCGGCATCAGTCAGCGGCATGAGTCAGCGACAGGGCCTGACAGCTGCGTGTGTGGCGGGGCGGTCGAGCCGTGGAGTCAGAAACCGGTCTCGCGGCGGCGACGCCAGCGCTCTTCCATCCGCTCCATGAAGGAGCCGGAGGACGAGGAGGTGCGGGTCTTGTGGCGACGACCGCCGTCGACCACGCCGAAGCCACCGTGCGAGGTCTCCCGGGGGGCGGCCTGCTCGTTGCCGCGGCCCTGCCAGGAGGTGAGCGCGACGGCGGCGGCGGCCAGCATGACCAGGAAGCCGATGATGCCGACCCAGGCTCGCTCGGAGATGGCACCGGTCATCAGAACGACGATGCCGACCAGGAACACGCCACCGGCCAGTACGGCGCGCCGGCGCGAGCGGCGAGCGAAGACGGTGCCCCGCAGGGTGTGCGCGAACTTGGGGTCCTCCTCCACGAGGGCGCGCTCCATCTGCTCCAGAAGACGGAGTTCCTCTTCGGAGAGCGGCACGGTTCCTCCTGACCCAAAGTCGTTGCGCGGCAACCCGCGTTGCGGCAAGTCTAGGCAGGGCCTCGCCAAGACGGTAGGCGGCTCGGGAAAATCTATGCCGAATCTTGGTCTGCAGACTCCCGGCGGGGTCACCCCAGCAGGCTGGCCGGCCGAACGGCTGCGGATCCGAACCGTCGGGTGGCCCGGTCGACCGCCCGGTCGGCGTCGGCCCAGCCGTGCTCGTTCTCGCCGAGGACGAGCTGCCGGTGCACCTGCTCGCGCGGCAGCAGCCCCTCGACCCGGACGCCCACCAGGCGCAGCCGCGCCCGCTGCAAACCGAGGGCGTCGTAGAGCCGGATGGCGGTGCGGTAGATCTCCTGGGTCACGTCGGTGGCCTCGGGCAGGGTGCGCGAGCGGGTGATGGTGGTGAAGTCGGCGAACCTGATCTTGATCGTGACGGTGCGGCCGGCCACCCCCGCCACCCGCATGCGATGGGTGACCCGGGCCGAGAGCCGCAGCAGCTCGCGTCCGATCACCTCCCGGTCGTCGGTGTCGCGGGCGAAGGTCTCGTCGGCGCCCATCGAGCGGTCGGGTTCGTCGGGACCCTGCCGCGGCGTGATGACCCGCCGGTCGACGCCCCAGGCGAGGTCGTGCAGGTGGCTGCCGAGGTGGTCGCCCACGGCACGACGCAACGTGCGGACCGGGGTGTGGGCGACGTCGCCGACGGTGCGCAGGCCGAGGCGGTGCAACATCGCCTGCGTCTTCTCCCCCACTCCCCACAGCTCACCCACGTCGAGGGGATGCAGGAACGACGTCACGGCATGCGTCGGGACCACCACCACCCCGTCCGGCTTGGCCCGACGGCTGGCCAGCTTGGCCACCGACACCGACGCGGCCACCCCCACCGAGCAGGTGATGCCCTGCTCGTCGTGGATGGTGGCGCGCAGCCGCTCGGCGATCTCCGGCGGCGAGCCCAACCGTCGGATCGAGCCGGAGACGTCGAGGAACGCCTCGTCGAGCGAGAGCACCTCGACCAGGGGCGTGATCCGCCGGAAGTTCTCCATGATCGCCGCCGAGACCTGCCCGAAGGTCTCGAAGTCGGGCGCGATCACCACCGCCTGCGGACACAACCGGCGGGCGCGGGTCATCGGCAACGCCGAGCGGACGGCGTACTGGCGGGCGAGGTAGTTGGCCGAGAGCACCACGCCCCGGCTGCCACCCCCGACGATGACCGGGACTCCCTGGAGGTCGGGGCGGTCGCGGGTGGCGACCGATGCGTAGAACGCGTCCATGTCGACGTGCAGGATCGGCGTGCCGGTCATGACCGCCTCCCCTGGGCAGCGCGGGCAGCGGGCCGGACGCCGTCAGCGGTGGGACAGCAGGTGGAGCTGGGTCGCGAGGGGGAGGTACTCGGGACGGGTGGACACGGCTCGCTCGAGCTCGACCAGCGCCGCGGTGGCGCCGGGCTCGAGGTCGAGCAGGGAGCCGGGGACGAGATCGGCGAAGACGCGTACGCCGTGCACCGAGTCGACGGTGAAGCCCGCACCGACCAGCAGGGCGACTGCCTCGTCGTGGGTGAACCGGTGCCCGGACCGGCCACCGGTGGCCGGGGTCGAGCCGTCGAGCAGGCCGAGGGCCTGCTGGAAGTGACCGGCCATCGCCCGGGCCAGCACGGCTGCGTGCCGCTGGGCGACCAGCAGGCTGAGCACCCCGCCGGGCCGGAGCACCTCGTGGATCGTGGCCAGGGCTGCCGCCGGGTCATCGACGACCTCGAGCAGGCCGTGGCACAGCACCACGTCGGCTTCGTCGACCACGTCGAGGAGCCCGTCGACATCACCTTGGAGACCGGTGACGCGGTCGAGGACGTCGCTCTCGGCGGCGCGACGCGCGAGCGCGGCCAGCGCGTCGGGGCTCGGGTCGACCACGGTGACGGTGTGGCCGAGCTGGGCGAGCCGGACCGCGAACCCGCCGGTGCCGCCACCGATGTCGACGATGCGCGCACCCTCGTCGAGGGCTTCGTGCAGGGCGGCCCACACCACGGCAGTGCGGGCAGTGCCTCTGCGGACGCTTTCGGACATGGCCGAAACACTAGTGGCTCCCTCACCCCGGGCTCCCCGGCGACCGGTGCCACAGCTTGCGGGCCACGTCGCGGGGGTCGTCGCCGGCCGGCTTGATGTCGGAGTACGGCGACATCTGGAAGCCGCTGGAGTGGACCAGCACGCGCCGCTGATCGGGGGCCGCCGGGTCACCGAAGCCCGCCGGCACGGTGCGCATCGCCTCCCTGACCTCCGCCAGCCCGTCGGCCGAGGTCGGCGCCTGCTGCCACCGGGCCATCAGCTCAGGCAGCGACCAGGCGCCGGTGGCCCGCACCGAGACCCCGCGCCGGCCGGTACGCCGCAGCTCGCCGCGGACGAGGAGCAGCCACGAGTCGAACACCGTGGCGGCGTACGGGCCTTGTGCGTCTTCGAAGAACGTCGCGTCGACCGGCCCGGTGGCGTCGTCGAGGGTCAAGAAGATGACGCGCCGACCGGTGCGGATCGGCGGGGTCTGGGTGGCCACCTTCACCCCGGCCACCAGCAGCTCGGCCTTGCTGCGGCGGGTGAGCAGGTCGCGGCTGCGGGTCACCCCGAGGGCGTCGAGGAAGTCGGCGTAGCCGTCGATGACGTGCCTGCTGACGTCGAGCCCGAGGATCTCCAGCTCGGCCTTCATCCGTTCCTCTCCGGTCAGCTCGGGCAGCCCGGTGACCTCGCCCTCTGCGGGCTCGTCGCCCAGGGCGAGGGTGAGCTGCACCGAGTCGACCGGCCGCGGGGCGACCGGGGCGCGGGACTGGGCCGCGGCCTGTCCCCACACGCCCTCCCGGACCGACTGCTCCCCGGCCTCCCGCGTGGCGGGGTCGCTGCTGTTGCGGGCGGCGGCGTCGGTGGCCCGCTTGGTGGCCGGCAGCGGGCGGCGCCCGGCAGCGAGCCCACGACCGCGACCGGCCCGGGAGGCCCGGTCGAGGGCGCGGGCATGGCGGTCGAGCTCGGCCACCTGGAGGAGCAGGTCGCGGCGGGTGAGCCGGCCGCGCCGGCGTACGTCCGCCTCGGCCGCGGCGTCGATGCGGTAGATCGAGTCGAACCCGCCGGTCAGCACCAGCCGCTCCACGACCGGCCGGGACACCGACGCGCGGTGCCAGAAGTCGGTCAGCGAGTGGTAGGGCCGCGCCGCGACGATGCGCTCGACCTCTGCTGCGTTGATGCCCTTCACCTCGGCGAGGGCCAGCCGGATGCCGTACGACGCCCGCCCGCCCTCGTCCTCGCCCTCGCCCTCGTCCTCACCCTCGTCCTCGCCCTTGGTGGCGAGCCGCTCGACGACGTACGCGTCGGCGCTGGCGTTGACGTCGAGGGGCAGCACCTCGATGCCGAAGTGGCGGGCATCGTCGAGGATGAGGCGCTTGGGGTACATGCCCGGGTCGTGGGTGAGCACCCCGGACAGGAAGTGCGCCGGCCAGTGCGCCTTGAGCCAGGCCGACTGGTAGGTCGGTAGGGCGAACGCCGCTGCGTGGGCCTTGCAGAAACCGAACGACGCGAACGCCTCGAGCACCTTCCAGATCTGCTCGGCGACCGCCTCGGAGTAGCCCCGGCCCAGGGCGCGCGGCATGAACCAGGCCCGGGTCTCGGCCATCCCCTCGACGTCACCCAGGGCCCGGCGCTTCTCGTCGGCCTCGGCATAGCCGACCCCGGCGAACTGCGCGATCATCTCGATCACCTGCTCGTGGAAGACGACCACGCCATGGGTGGGCGCCAGGATCGGCACGAGGTCCTCGTGCAGGTAGGAGGAGGTCCTCCAGCCCTGCTTGACCTCGAGGTAGGGGGTGATCATGTCGCTCTTGACCGGCCCCGGGCGGAACAGAGAGATGTCGACGATGACGTCGTCGAAGGAGCCGATCCCGGACTTGCCGACCAGCTCGCGCTGGCCGGGCGACTCGATCTGGAAGACGCCCAGGGTCTTGGCGGCGCTGATCAGGTCGAAGGTGGAGTCGTCGTCGAACGGCACCTGCACCTCGTCGTCCAGGTCGAGGTCGACGCCGTCGACCCGGCCGATCTCGGCCACCGCGTGCGCCATCGCCGACTGCATGCGGATGCCGAGCACGTCGAGCTTGAGCAGGCCGAGGTCCTCGACGTCGTCCTTGTCGAACTGGCTCATCGGGAAGCCCGCATAGCTCGCCTCGACCGGGGTCCGGTCGAGCAGGGTCGCGTCGGAGAGCAGCACCCCGCAGGGGTGCACGGCGATGTGGCGCGGCAGCCCGTCGAGCCGCTCGACCAGCCGGAAGAAGAGATCGAAGGGCGCTCCGCTCCCCCCGCTCATCAGCCCGCTGGCCCGCAGCTCGGGCAGCTCTCGCAGCGCCACCCGGGCGTCCCGGGCCCGGATGTGCGGGAACGCCTTGGCGATGGCGTCGATCTCGCCCGGGGGCATGCCCAGCGCGGCGCCGACGTCGCGGACGGCGTGCCGGACCCGGTAGGTGTCCATCATCGAGACGCACACGCACCGCTCGCCGCCGTAGCGGTCGAGGATCGCCTCGTAGACCTCCAGCCGTCGGGCCGACTCGACGTCGATGTCGATGTCGGGCAACGACTGCCGCAGCGGCGAGAGGAACCGCTCCATCAGGAGGTTGTGGCGGATCGGGTCGACGCCGGAGATGCCGAGCAGGTAGTTGACCAGGCTGCCCGCCCCCGACCCACGGGCCGCGTTGCGCACCCCCATCTGCTTGATCAGGTCGGTGACGTCGCCGACGGTGAGGAAGTACGACGCGTAGCCGAGCTCGCGGATGATCTCGAGCTCGTCGTCGAGCCGCTTCCAGATGCGCTGGCGGGGTGCGGAGCCGTAGCGCCAGCCGATGCCGCCCTCGCAGCGGGCGCGCAGCAGCGCATCGGCCTCGGAGACCCCGGGGGTCGAGATGACGCGGCGCGCGTCGGTGGAGGCGCCGGTCGACTGCCCGGTCGACTGCCCGGTCGACTGCCTGGTCGACTGTCTGGCCAGCTCGAACTCCGGGAAGTGCACCTCGCCGATGCCCACGTCGGCGCGCGGGTCCAGCGCGCAGCGGTCGCCGATCGTCCGGGTGGCGGCCAGCAGCGACCGGGCGTCGCGCGGGCCGAGGCCGGCGAGCCGGCAGATCTCGTCGGCGACCTCGTGCATCTGCTTGCCGGACTTGAGGAACCCCTCGGCGTTGCCGCGGAACTCCGCGGCGCCGAGGTGACGAGACCGGGTGGAGCTCAGCGGCACCAGTCGCCGGGCCGCGTCGAGGACGTCGATGGTCGGGGCGTCGAGCCGGTCGGCGTAGCGCACCGCGTTGGTCAGCACGGTGACCACACCGGCGGCGCGGGCCAGACCGGCCATCCGGGCGGCGTGCGGGGTGGTGCCGGGCCCCCAGGTCGCGCGGGTGCCGGCCGCCAGCCGGTGGGAGACCAGCTCGACCACGAGATTCTCGGGGGGCAGCACCCCACGCCACGTGTCGAGGATCGCGAGCGCCTCGTCGTCGCGGTGCCGGGTCACCGCGGCACCGAGCTCGGAGGCGGGCCCGAGCAGGACGAGCACGCCGCCTCCCGCCAGGTGCGGCGCGAGCAGGTCGAGGTCGGCCACCGGACGCCCCCGCTCACCGGCGAGGTGGGTGGCCGAGACCAGCCGGCAGATCGCCGCCCAGCCCACCCGGCCCTGGGCCAGCAGGGTGACCCGAGGCAGGGAGTCCTCGTCGCGGAACGCTCCACCGCGGACGGGGGTACGGCGTGGTCGCGACGACGCTCGGCCGCCCGGGGTCCGGCCCGAGGTCGGCAGCACCGCGAGGTCGACCCCCAGGACCGGGCGGATGCCCGCCCGGCTGCACGCCTTGGCGAACTTGACCGCGCCGTAGGTGCCGTCGCGGTCGGTCAGCGCGAGGGTGTCCATCTCCTGCTCGACGGCCCGCTCGACGAGCGTGTGCGGGTGCGAGGCGCCGTACTGCAGGGAGTAGCCGGAGGCCACGTGGAGATGGACGAACGGGTCGGACATGGGCCTGCCTTCGCGGACTGTGTCGACCCCAGCACGGCGATGGAGTGATCGAACAGGTGTTCGATCACTCCATCACTCTAACCCCCACGACGGGGAGGTCGTCAAGCCGGTCAGCCCCAGATCGAGGCCGCCCACTCGGGGTGGTCGACGAACGGGTTCCGGTTGTGCTGGTAGGTGTCGAAGATGACGTCGTTGCGACGCATCTCGAAGCCGCTGGGCGGATCCTGCAGGTTCCACTGCAACAGCACCGACAGCCTGCCGATGTGGGGGGCCGACCCGTTGCCGGTCAGGTCGTTGACCTCGAGGTCGGCGAACCCGTCACCGCCCTCGTAGCGCACCGACATGTAGAAGATCATCCGGGCGACGTCGCCCTTGACCTCGTCGCGCGGCTCCCACGAGTCGCCGTCGGCGTAGTTGCCGGGCGCCTCGGCGTTCTCGACGCCGCCCTCGTCGAAGTCGAGGTTGCCACGGGCGGAGTTGACGGTGACGTCGGTGGGACGCAGGTGGTGGATGTCGGTGCCCGGGCCGGTCGCCGTGCCGAAGTCGCCGTGCGACTTGGCCCAGACGTGCTCGCGGTTCCACTGGTCGACGCCGCCGCCGTTGTCGGACTTCGGCACGCTGTCACCGGTGTAGAGCTCGATGACGTTGCCGGGGTCGGCGGGGTCCTGGTCGGTGTCCTTCAGCGCGTTCCAGACCCCGTCGTAGGACAGCCGGGTGACGCCGGCGGAGATGATGGAGTGGAGGGCCGACTCCAGCTGCGGACCGGTCTTGCCGAACGCCGTGGCGTAGTAGTCGTCGTGCTCGCCGGGGTCGCCCGGGTCGGTGCTCGAGGCGAAGGCGAAGGCGCTGGCACCGGTCAGGCCCGGCCGGGAGAAGTACGCCGACAGGGCGCCGGTCACGTCGAGCTGACGCCCCATCAGCCCCGGGTTCGTGCGCAGCCCCCAGGCCGGCCGGTGGGCGCTGGGGATCTGCACGTAGAGCATCTGCGCGGGGTCGGTGACCCCGGCGCTGTCGGCCAGCGCCAGTGCGTAGTCGTTGGGGAAGCCGCTGCGGACCACGGTGGTCGACGAGGTCGGCTGACCCACGACGTAGCCGCGGACCGTCGCGACCGAGCCGTCCTGGGTGGCTCGCGCCTGGGCGACGGTCAGCGGGGTCGCGGTGGCGGCTGCCGCAACCGACCTGGCCGCCGGCGCGGCCTGCGCCGACTGGGTCAGGGGCACGACGGCGGCCAGGGCCGCCAGCATCGCGATGAGCAGGGTGGCGATCGCGGGCGCGCTGCGCGCGCGGTGCGTCCCGAGAGGTTGGTGCACGGAGGACTCCGTCCGGATGTGGCCGGGGCTCCCCGATGAAGCCCCTGACCGATGCGCCGAGACTAGCGACCCCGGCGGTCAGGCCACCCCGGACCGGCCGCCGGTGACGACGAGTCTCTTCTCGAGGGGCGCGTGCGGCACCAGGCCGAGCGCCGACTCGATGATGCCGAGGAACCGGTCGGCGTCTCGGACCAGGTCGTCGGCCTCGCGCTCGGTGACCGCCCGGGTGGAGCCGGCCTCGGCGGCCGCGCGCTTGCTCGCTCCGGCCGCGAAGAACGTCGCCCACTCGGCGAGCTCGGGAGCGACGTCGGCCAGCAGCACCCAGGCGTTCTTCTGGCGCCGCCGCCCCGGCGAGGGATGCGCACGGGCCGCGAGCAGCGCCGCCGTGGCCCGGAGGGCGGCCACGTGGGCACAGGCATAGCGGCTGGGCACGTCGGCCGCGGTGATCGCCTCCTGCAGCGACTCCGCGGCGCGGGCGAGGTAGGAGTGGGTGGTCGCGGGCAGCAGGTAGGGGTTCACGTCGCGCACCTGGACCATCAGTCGACACAGCCGACGAGCGACCAGCGGCCGTCGGACCAGTCGAAGGACAGGTCGAAGACGCCGCCGCCGTCGACGGCGGCACCGCCCCGGCCCGCATGCACGCGCCAGAGCTCGCGCTCGACGAGCAGGTCGTCGGCGCCCGGCTCGGCACCCGGCCCGTCATGGGGCTCGTCGTCAGCGCCGACCACGGACCGCACCCCCGCCGACTGCCACCAGGGCGCCGTCTCCACCCAGTGCGCCACCACGGAGCGCACCTTCCACAGCCGGCCGCGCCACAGGAACTGCTCGGGGCCCTCCTGCGCCGTCTCGGGCTCTCCACCGATGCGTCCTCTGCGGACCTCCACGGGGTCGTCGTACCGCCTCATCCTGGCTCTCCTGTCAGCGTGGTCGACCCCGGCCAACCCCGGTGACGGTGGGGGTCGAGGTCACCGCCACCGAGGTTGCATCGAACAGTTGTTCGAACAACGCCAAGGTACACCGGCCCACCGACAGTCCGTCAATGGTCTGCCGGCGAGTGCTTCAGAAGGAGCGGAAGAACCGGTTGGTGTCCTTGTGCCAGAGCAGGAGGAGGAGCAGCACGCACAGCGCGATCGCCACCACCGAGACGGCAGCGAACAGCACCGGCAGACCGAGCCGCAGCACCACGGTGGCGGCGAGGACGCCGAACACGGCCGTGGCGGCCAGCACCAGCCGGGCCCACTCGTGGCCCTCCACGAAGAAGGCCACCAGCACCAGGACCAGCAGGGCGAAGACCGCGAAGAACACGATGGCCAGGGGCACGAACGACGGCGCGATGGGGCTGGCCTTGACCGCCTCCACCCCTCCCTCGAGGAGCAGCTTGCGGGCGGCTTCGTTGTCCTCGGCCCAGGTCCGGACGACCTCGTCCTGGCGCACCCAGACCAGCACGGCACCGAGCCCGGTGACGACGACCAGCGCGAGCAGCACCCGGACGGCGTTGGTCATCGACGTCGGTCGCCCCGACATGGGCGCGCCGGCTGGCTGGTTGGGTGGTGCGGTGGTCATGCGATCCCCCGGATGATGGACGAGGTGGAGCAGGCGTCAGTGCTCGACAGATGGTCGGGACCGGTGACTAGGGTCGCAGCATGGCAAGCGAACACCCCTCCGTCACCTCGTTCCGGGCCGAGCACGCACGTCGCGGCGGCGCCGGCGACGTGGTCATTCTCCCTGAGAGCGTCCACACCGCCGCACTCGCCGCCCAGGCACTGGGTTGCGAGGTCGGCGCCATCGCCAACAGCCTCCTGTTCGACGCGGCGGGCGCGCCGGTCCTGATCCTCACGTCGGGCGCCCACCGGGTCGACACGCACAAGGTCGCACGCACCATCGGCAGCCCGCCCCTGAGGCGTGCGAGCGCCGACTTCGTGCGCGACAGCACCGGTCAGGTCATCGGCGGCGTCTCCCCCATCGCCCACCCCGCACCGGTGCCGACCTGGATCGATGCCTGGCTGCGGCGGTACGACGTCATCTGGGCCGCGGCGGGCCACCCCGCGGCAGTCTTCTCGACCACGTTCGCCGAGCTCGTGTCGTTGACCGGCGCCACCGAGATCGACGTCGAGTGACGGACCGGATCGTCTCCCACGGAGCGGGGCAACCCGAAGCACCGACCACCGCGTAGGAGGGGTGACACCCGCCGGTCGACAAGGAGCACACCCTCGATGCGTCGAGAGCAACGCGAAGCGGACTTCACGGAGTTCTACCTCGCCCGCCGCACCGCCCTGCGCCGGACGGCGTACCTCATCGTCCGCGACTGGCACACCGCCGAGGACCTCGTCCAACAGGCGATGGTCAAGGTGTACGCCGCGTGGCCGCGAGTGCGCTCGCTCACCGTGGACGCCTACGCCCGCAAGGTCGTCGTCAACGAGTGCCTCAGCCACCTGAGGCGCCGTCGCGACGTGCTCGTCGCGGAGCTCCCCGACCGAGCGGTCGAGTCGAACGGCACCACCCCGCTCGACGTCGGGGCCGCCCTCGACCTGCTCGCACCCCGGCAGCGCGCGATCATCGCGCTGCGCTTCCTCGACGACCTGTCGGTCGTCGATGTCGCCCACGCCCTCGCCATCACCGAGGGCACGGTCAAGAGCCAGACCGCCAAGGCGCTCGCCACCCTCCGCACGCACCTCCCCCAGCTCGTCCTGATCGAGGAGTCCCCATGACCGACCACGACCTCGCCACCCTGGTCCGCCACCACGCGTCCTGCGACGAGCCCCCGTTCCACCACACCGACGCCGACGTGGTGGTCCGCGGCCGCCGCGTCGTACGCCGTCGCCGGGGCCTGGCCGGGCTCGCGGGCGTCGCGGCGCTCGTCCTGGCCGCGGTCGCCCTGCCACAGCTCGGGTCGGACGGGCCCGGCGAGGAGCGCATCGTCGACCCGGCCATCACCGAGGCCCTCGACCGGTACGACGTGACGCGGATGCCGCGGATCATCGACGACCACGCGCGGTCGGTCCTCGGCGCCTCGGTGCCCGACCTCGGACCGGCACGGTTCGTGGCGTTCGACGCGCAGGGTCAAGAGCTGCCGCCGCGCTACTGGGACAAGGCCAGCGGGCTGTTCACCGGCTACGGCAGCGACTCCGAGCACCGGATCTCGGTCAGCCTGAGCCACGCCCGCAGCGAGGCCGAGGGTGATCCCGACGCCTACTGCCGCGACGGCCTCGCGGACGGCTCCTACCTCGAGTGCTCGGTGACCAGGACCCCCGACGGCGACGTCGCCATCACCACGCTGCGCGCCCTGCGGGAGATGCGCGACGGCGTCGGCCGCCAGGCGTGGAGCGACGACTTCATGCTGGTCACCGACGACCAGCTCGCCACCACCGGTCCCGAGCGGCTGTGGTTCTCGAACACCGTGAAGGTGATCAAGTCCGAGACGTTCGTGACCTACACCAGCGAGGTGGTGCGCGCCCCCGACGTCGCGACCGCCCGCACGCGCCTGCTCGTTCCCCCCGGCGACCTCGCCACCGTCGGCCTGGACCCGGCGCTGGTGATGCCGAAGCCCCCACCCGGCGACAACGGCTGCCCCACCTGGACCATGTCGACGCCGGAGACGGGCGAGATCAGCTGCACCGACGCCGAGGGCTAGCCCCTCGTCGACCGACCCGGTCCCCCTAGTCTTCGCCCATGCGCATCGTGGTGATCGGCGGCGGCTTCGGTGGCCTGGCCTCGGCGGCCCGCCTGGCCAAGCTCGGCCACCAGGTCACCCTGGTCGAGCAGTCGGCGACCCTCGGCGGCGCGCTGGGCACCCGCACGCAGGACGGCTTCTCGTGGGACGCGGGGCCGACCACGACCCTGCTGCCGGCCGTGGTCCGCGACCTGTTCCGCAAGACGGGCCGACCCTTGGAGCGCGAGCTCGAGCTGACGCCGGTCGACCCGGTCCGCGAGCACCGCTTCGCCGACGGCTCGACCCTGGCGCTGCCGAGTGGCTCCCGGGCCGCCCAGACTGCGGCGTTCGACGCACTGGCGTCCGGGCTCGGGCAGGAGTGGACGACGTACGTCGACCGGTTGGGTGACGACTGGGAGGTGCTGCGTCGCGACTACCTCGAGCGCCCGTGGGACCCCGCCGTCGCTCCGAAGCAGCTCGCGGCAATGCTCGCCAGCCGCGACGTGCTGCACAAGCGGTTGCGCAAGTCCTTCTCCGACGAGCGCCTGCGCCTGGTGGCCGGGCACCCGTTCCTCACCGACGGGCACGACCTGCGCAACGTCCCGGCCTGGGCCGGCGTGGTCACCTACCTCGAGCAGAGGTTCGGTGCCTGGCGGGTGCCCGGCGGCATGGCGGCGCTCGGCGTCGCGCTCGCCGACCGGCTGGAGACCCGCGGTGTGGTCGTGCTGCCGTCGACGCCGGCGCTCGACCTGGTGCTCCGCGAGGGCCGGGCCGTCGCGGTGAGCACCCCGGGCGGCCAGCTCGACGCCGACGCGGTGGTCTGCGCGATCGACCCGCGGCGACTGCCCGCCCTGGCGCCCTTCGTGCGGGCGACCATGCCGGCGATCCCGCCCGTCGTCGCCCACGTCGGCCTGACCGGTGACGGCCCCGACCTCCCCGGGGAGGTGGTGCTGCACGGCAACGACCCGGTCAAGGAGCCGGTCGTGGTCGTCCGCCCCGGCGGCACCGCCCCGGACGGGATGCAGGCGTGGACGGTGCTGGGTCGCGGCCGGCTGGCGGAGGACGTGCTGGTCGCGCTCGCGCGCCGCGGGATCGACGTACGCCAGCGGCTGGTCACCCGCCTCGACCTCAGCCCGCGCGACCTCGTCGACGACTGGGGCGGCTCGCCGCTCGGGGTCCTGTGGCAGGGCCGGTCGACGGTCACGAGGCGGCTGGGCCCGACCACGCCGGTCGCCGGGGTGTACGCCGCGGGCGCCCACGCCACGCCGGGCTCCGGGCTGCCGTACGTCGGCCTCTCGGCCGCGCTGGTCGCGCAGGCCATCGGCCCCGCCGGCTGAGCAACGGCTCGGCTCAGAGCAGCTCGAACGTCACCGTCACGCGGGCACCGATCCGGGACTCGCCGGGCTCGATCCTCGCCAGCTCCTCGGCCACGGCCCGCGCGGAGCCGCCCGCGTCGGCCGGCCAGGCTCCCCCGCCCTCGACGACCTGCTGCACGGCGCCCAGGGTGGCGTCGCTGAGAGCGGCGAGGTGCTCGGCCCGCTCGCGGGCATCGGCGTACGCCGCCTCCCTGGCCTGACCCTGCGCGGCCACCGGGTCGGACACCTCGAGCGACACGCCGTCGAGCTGGAGGGCGTCACCGACCACCTCGGTCAGCTCGGAGAGCAGGGCACCGGCCTCGGTGAGGTCGCGGCAGCCGATCGCCAGCGCATGGCGCGCCTCGAAGCCGCGCGCCCCACCCTGGTCGTCGTGCCACGTCCAGACGTTGATGCCCTGCGAGGCGATGAGCCGCGGTTCGGTGTGCCTGCGGGCGATGTCGCCGATGCGACCCACGGCGACGGCCACCGCGTCGAACGCCGCGGCCACGCCGGCGGCACGCTGGACGGCGGCCACCCGCACCAATGCCGAGTCGGGGACGACCCGGGCAGAGCCCTGGCCGGTGACGGTGACGGTGCGCATGCAGCCGACGGTAGCGCGGCCGGTGTGGGTCAGACGGGCAGGCGGAGGGCGGCGAAGATCTCGCGCGTCGCCTTCGACCGGTTGAGCGTGTAGAAGTGCAGGCCCGGGGCGCCGGCGTCGAGGAGGGCGGCGCAGAGCTCGGTGGCGAGCGCGATGCCCTCGGCACGCAGGGCGGCCGGGTCGTCGGCGAGCGGCATGATGCGTGCGAGCGTCTCGTCGGGCATCTCACGGCCGGACATGTGCACCATGCGCCTCATCGAGGCCAGGTTCAAGATGGGCATCACGCCGGGGATGATCGGGAAGTCGACCCCGAGGGCCGCGGCGCGCTCGACCAGGCCGACGTAGTCGCCGACGCGCAGCACCATCTCGGTGACGGCGAACTCCGCACCGCTGTCGTACTTCGACTTGAGCGCCAGCGCGTCCGCCTCGAGGCTCTCGGCGTCCCGGTGGCCCTCGGGGAAGGCGGCGACCCCAACCGAGAGGTCGGACCTGTCCTTGATGAACGCGACGAGGTCGGCAGCGTAGGTGAGCCCGCCCTCGGTCTGCACCCACGGCGTCCCCGGGCCCTCGGGCGGGTCGCCGCGCAGCGCCAGCACGTTGCGCACGCCGGCCCGCTCCAGGTCGCCGAGGATGCCGGCGATCTCGTCGGTGGTGTGACCGACGCAGGTCAGGTGCGCCATCGGCAGCATCGTGGTCTCGCGCGCGATGCGCTCGGTGATCGCCACGGTGCGCTCACGGGTGCCCCCGCCCGCGCCGTACGTCACGGACACGAACGTCGGCCCGAGCGGCTCGAGCTCGCTGATCGAGCGCCAGAGCACCTGCTCGCCCTCGTCGTCCTTGGGCGGGAAGAACTCGAACGAGAACGAGCGCCCGCCCGCGCGGACGAGGTCGCCGATGCAGCGGTCCGAGTTGTCGCTCATGGCGCAATCCTAGGCAGGGGGCGGCCCTCCGGCCCTCATCGTCCACTGACTAGTCTCAGGCTCGTGAGCGCCCCGTCCCCCTCTTCCGGCTGGGACGCGGTCGGCTTCCGCACCTCGGTGCAGGCAGCCCTGGACACCTTCCTCGACGGCCAGGTCGACCGGTTGGCACCGCTCGGGGACGACGCCGCACGACTCCTGACCGAGGCCCGGGCCAGCGTCAGCGGCGGCAAGCGGTTCCGGGCGGCGTTCTGCTACTGGGGCTTCCGCGCCGTGCGCGATCCGGTCGACGAGGCCGCGCTGGTCCGTGCCTGCGCCGCACTCGAGCTGCTGCACGCGAGCGCCCTCGTGCACGACGACTACATGGACGCCAGCGACACCCGGAGGGGCCGCCCCGCCACGCACCGCACGTTCGAGGCCGAGCACCGCTCGGCCGGGTGGCGCGGCAACCCCGAGCAGTACGGCGCGGCCGCGGCGATCCTGCTCGGCGACCTGCTCCTGGCCTGGTCCGACGAGCTGCTGCGCCGGTGCGGGCTCCCCGCGGAGGACGTGGCCCGGGCGCTGCACGTGTTCGACCTGTGCCGCAGCGAGGTGATCGCCGGCCAGTTCCTCGACGTCTCGGTGCAGGCACGGGGCCGGGCCGACGTCGACACCGCGATGACGGTGCTGCGGTTCAAGTCCGCGAAGTACTCCATCCAGCGTCCGCTCCACATCGGGGCCGCACTGGCGGGGGCCGACGACCCGACCATGGCCGTGCTGGGCGGGTTCGGGCTGCCGCTCGGCGAGGCGTTCCAGCTCCGCGACGACCTGCTCGGGGTCTTCGGCGACCCCGAGGTCACCGGCAAGCCGGCCGGTGACGACCTCGTGGAGGGCAAGCGCACGGTGCTGGTCGCGCTGGCGCTGGACGCGGCGGGCCGCGACGACGCCGCCCTGCTCGACTCGTTGCTCGGCACCCCCCTCAGTGTCGCCGACGTCGACCGGCTGCGTGAGGTGATCGACACCTCGGGCGCGCATGCGCAGGTCGAGGAGGTCATCGCCGCCCTGGCCGACCGGGCGCTCATCACCCTCGACGGCGCCGAGATCCACGGCGCCGCGCGCGGCGTGCTCCGGGAGCTGGCCGCCGCCGCGACCCAGCGGGCGGTCTGACCCGGCTCAGTCGAGGCTGGTCACACCCGGCACGTCCGGGCCCTCACCGCGCAGCAGCACCGAGAACGGGCCACCGCGTTCGGCGTTGACGCGCGTGCCGAGCACGCTCAGGGCGACGCTGAAGGCGCGTTCGTCGGCGCGGGCGAACGGTCCCCAGCCCTCCCACAGGAGCACCACGCCGGTCTGGTCGCCGCCGTCGACGTCACCGAGCAGGTCGGCGAGCGCGTCGAAGTTCCGGCCGTAGTAGTCGGGGAACTCCAGCGCCTCGCCGATGCCCGCGAGGAACTCCTGCTTCGAGTCGGTGCCGACACCGTCCAGGTGGGCGAAGCGCCAGCCCGCGTGCTCGACGGCGTGCCGCACGTCGGCGACCGCGAAGGCACCGTGCCAGGTGTGGATGCCCGGTGGGGTGTGTCCGGCCAGCAGGCCGGCGAGTCCGCTCATCGCCTGATCCTCTCGAAGCTGCTGTAGTGGTCGCCGGTCCAGTAGAGCTCGCCGTCGCTCCCGGCGACGATGCGCCGCGCACCGCGGTCTGCGGAGCCCGCCGTCGGCACGGTGTACTCGCGGTAGTAGCCGGTGCGCCTCTCGGGGAGGAGCCCTTCGAAGTTGCCGAACTGCGAGCCGTCCTTCTCGGGGTACGGGAACGGCCCACCGGCTTCGATCAGCTCGACGGTCTCCGCGGCCTCGGCCGGGAGCTCAGAGAGCGCCACGACGGACAACCCGCTGAGGGAGTCGTTGCCGGCGCTCGTCGGCTCGGAGTCGGTGTCGACCTGCACCCACCAGATCATCGCGATCACCGCGATGGCGGCCAGGAGCGCGAGCGACACCCGCTTGCTGCTCATGTCCAGCGACCCTAGCGAAGCCGGACGGCCGGCGGGTGGGTCAGAAGGCCATCGACTGGGCGCGCCGCTTGACCTCGGAGCCGCGGTTCTCTCGCAGCGCGTCGATCGGCCGGCCCGGCAGCTCGAGGTCGGTGAACAGCCAGGCGATGCTCTCGCGGTCGTCGTACCCACCGTCGTGGAGCACGGTGAGCAGGCCGGCGAGGCCCTTCACCACGAGGCCGTCCTGCACGAAGTCGGCAGGCACCTGCTGGCCCGCGCCAGGCGAGGGGACGGCGGCGGCGAGCTCGTGGTCGCGGATCATCGTGCGGACCCGGCTCACCGACACGCCGAGCCGGCGGCCGGTCTCGGCCCAGTCGATCCACTCGGCCACCAGCACGGACAGGTCGGGGGCATCACTCATGGGGTCAACTCTGCCACTGCAGGGCGGATCACCAGACATCCGAGACCTTCACGCCCGCGTGCGCCTTGTAGCGGCGGTTGATGCTGATCAGGTTGGCGGTCAGCGCCTCGACCTGGTGGGCGTTGCGCAGCCGGCCGGCGAAGACCCCCCGGACGCCGGGGATCGCGTCGGCCAGCGCCTGCACCAGGTCGGTGGCCTCGCGGTCGTCGCCGAGCACGAGCACGTCGGTGTCGACGCTGGCCACCTCGGGGTCCTCGAGCAGCGCGGCGCTGACGTGGTGGAACGCCGCGACGACGGTCGCGCCGGGCAGCACCCCCTGCGCCTGCTGGGCCGCCGACCCCTCCTCGACCGGCAGGGCGAAGGCGCCCTGCTTGTCGAACCCGAGCGGGTTGACGCAGTCGACGACCACCTTGCCGACCAGCAGCGGTGCGAGCTCGGCCAGCAGGTCGCGGTGGCCGTCCCACGGCACGGCGACGACGACGATGTCGCCCTGCACCGCGGCCGCGGCGTTGTCGGCGCCGCTCACCGTGCCGCCGGTCGAGGCAGCGAGCTCGGTCGCCGTGTCGGCCGCCCGCTCTGCGCTGCGGCTGCCGATGACCACCGGGATGCCGGCCGTGGCCCAACGGCGGGCGAGACCGCGGCCCTGCGGCCCGGTGCCACCGAGCACGGCGACGATGCGGTCACTGAGGGCTTCCCGGCCGGAGGTCATGGGCACCAGCGTGGCAGTACGCCGCAAGTCCGGGCGACGCGACCCGGACGCCACTCAACGCTCGCGCCACCGGTCCGAGCGGCGCCGGAGGCCGCGCCGGGGCCCGGATACGCCACGCCGCAACCGGACGCGTCGACCCGTGGGCGGCGCCGGTCCGTACGATTGAGCCCCGGATCCTTCCCCATCCGGCAGACGGAGGTCCAGCCGTGGAGCCAGACGAGCGCGCGCACGCTGTCCGCGCCTCATCCGGCGACCCCTTGGTGGGTCGCCTGCTCGACGGTCGCTACCGCATCGGACCCCGCATCGCCCGCGGCGGCATGGCCAGTGTCTACGAGGCCACCGACATCCGGCTCGACCGGGACGTGGCGGTGAAGGTCATGCACCCCGGTCTCGGGGACGACGACGACTTCGCTGCCCGCTTCGTGCGCGAGGCGCGCGCGGCCGCCCGGCTCTCGCACCCCAACGTGGTCGGCGTCTTCGACCAGGGCGAGGAGGACGGCGTCGTCTTCTTGGCGATGGAGCTGGTCCCCGGCCACACCCTGCGCGACGTCATCCGCAAGGAGTCGCCGATGTCGCCCTCACGGGCGCTGGCCCTGATGGAGCCCGTGCTCTCGGCCCTCGCGGCCGCCCACCGGGCCGGCCTGATCCACCGCGACATCAAGCCCGAGAACGTGCTGATCGCCGACGACGGCCGGGTCAAGGTGGCGGACTTCGGGCTGG
Organism: uncultured Actinomycetota bacterium; assembly: GCA_963807335.1. Classification (GTDB taxonomy): domain Bacteria; phylum Actinomycetota; class Actinomycetes; order Propionibacteriales; family Nocardioidaceae; genus Nocardioides. Next base: position 650,015 of record CAWEBT010000011.1, on the reverse strand, counting down.
CCAAGGCCGTCAGCACCGACACCCAGCACACCGCGACCGGCGGGGTGCTCATCGGCACCGTCTCCTACCTCGCACCCGAGCTGGTCGTCGACGGCCGGTCCGACGCGCGCGCCGACGTCTACGCCGCCGGCGTGGTGATCTACGAGCTGCTCACCGGCCGCAAGCCGCACGAGGGCGAGTCGCCGATCCAGGTGGCCTACAAGCACGTGCACGAGGACGTCCCGCCGCCGTCGGCGATCGTGCCGGGGCTGCCGGCGTACGTCGATGCGCTCGTCGCCCGCGCCACTGCACGCGACCGCGGCCAGCGTCCCGCAGACGCCGCGGTGCTCCTCCACCAGCTGCACCGGGTCAGCCAGGCCCTCGGCGCGGGCGTGCCCGAGGACCCTGAGCTGGTCGCCGACCTGACTCCGCTACGCACCGACCTGGTCGACCTGCCCGACCTCGAGGACGCGCCCGAGTGGCTCGACACCAGCGACCTCGCGGAGGTGCGCCACGAGCACCGACCGGCCGAGCACCACACGACGGCAGTGCCGGTGCTGCCCGCAGCGCTCGTGCCTGCGCCGCGCGGCGGCATCGAGCGGTTGCCGGTCCCCCGCGCCGACTCCCGGCCGTCGACGGGACCCCAGCGGTCGCGACGCGGACCGCTCACGCTGGTGCTGGCGCTGCTCCTGGTGGCCGTCCTGGCCGGTGGCGCCTGGTGGTTCGGGTCGGCCCGCTACACGGCGACGCCGGGGGTGCTCGGTGTCGAGCAGGCCGCCGCCGAGGCCGAGCTGACCAAGGCCGGGCTCGAGCCGGCCCTCGGCGAGCCGGCGTACTCCGAGAGCGTGGCCGCCGGGCTCGTGCTCTCCACCGACCCCGAGGCGGGCGAGCGCGTCCTCGACGGCGGCACGGTCACGCTGGTGCTGTCGGCCGGGCCGGAGCGGTACCCCGTGCCCGAGGTGCAGGGGAAGACGCTAGATGAGGCGCAGGACGCGCTGATCGGCACCAACCTCGCCTTCGGCCGGGCCATCGAGAAGTTCAGCGAGACGGTGCCCGCGGGCACGGTGATGACCAGCGACCCGGTCGTCGGCACCTCGCTCAAGCCCGACGCGGCGGTCAACCTCCTCGTCAGCAAGGGCCGCAAGCCGCTCAACGTCAAGGACTGGACCGGCAAGAGCGCCGACCGCGCGGAGCAGGCGATGGAGAAGCGCGGGCTGGTCGTCGACCGCGAGCGCGAGGAGTACAGCGACTCCGTGCCGGCGGGTTCCGTGATCAACCAGAGCCCCACCAGCGGCACCCTGTTCAGGGGCGAGACGGTCACGCTGGTGGTGTCGCAGGGCCCGGAGCTCGTGGAGGTCCCGCGGGTGGTGGCCATGGGCGTCGAGGCGGCCACCGAACGCCTCAAGGCGCTCGGCTTCGACGTCGCCGTGGAGAACTCCGACAACTACATCGGCGTCGGCTTCGTGTTCAGCTCGGACCCCGACGCCGGCGACCGGATCCCCAAGGGATCCACGGTCACGCTGTACCTCATCTAGGCGCTTCGTCGGGGCGCCGACCTGCTCACTAGGGTTCCCCGCATGAGCAGCGGCACCGCCTCCGGGCAGCACGAGTCCCGGCGTACGACGGTCCTGGCGATGCTGGCCCTGCTCGCCATGACCGCCTGCTGGGGCTCGACGTTCTTCTTGATCAAGGACCTGCTCGTCCGGGTGCCGACGCTCGACTTCCTGGCGGTCCGGTTCGCGATCGCCTCGGTGGCGCTGGTGATCATGTTCCCCAGGGCCTTGGGCAGGCTGTCGGACGAGTCGCGCCGGCACGCTCTGGTGCTCGGCCTCCTCTACGGCGTGGCGCAGATCCTCCAGACGGCCGGGCTCGCGCACACCGCGGCCAGCGTCAGCGGCTTCATCACCGGCATGTACGTCGTGTTCACCCCCCTGCTCGCCGCCGTCCTCCTGCGCAGCCGGATCACGCCGATGACCTGGCTGGCCGTCGGCCTGGCCACCGCCGGACTCGGGGTGCTCACCCTGCAGGGCTTCTCGGTGGGGTACGGCGAGGCGCTCACCCTGCTGGCCGCCGTCCTGTACGCGCTGCACATCGTCGGGCTCGGCGCTTGGTCCCGGCCGGGCGAGGCGATCGGCATGACGATCGTGCAGATCATGGTGATCACGGTGATCTGCTTCGTCGCCACGATCCCCGACGGCATCGTGCTGCCCGGCACCGGTCGCGACTGGCTCTCGGTGATCTACATGGCGGTGTTCGCCGGCGCGCTGGCGCTGGTCGCGCAGACGTGGGCGCAGTCGCACCTGCCGCCGACCAGGACCGCCATCATCATGAGCATGGAGCCGGTGTTCGCAGCGTTCTTCGCGGTGCTGCTGGGCAGCGAGTCGGTGACCGGCCGGCTGCTGGTCGGCGGGCTGATGGTGTTCGGCGCGATGCTGGTCATCGAGCTCGTGCCCCGTCGCAGGATCGAGGGCGAGGTCGCCCACATCGCCGTCTGAGAGAGGCCCGCCGGGCGACCGGTTGGGCAAACCCGACGTCGCCTGCCTAGTCTGTCGGGCGTCCTGGACGCCTGGAGGATCCACCGATGACGACCTGTGCCACGTGTGGCAACGAGCAGGGCCTCGGCCGCTTCTGCAGCAAGTGCGGAGCGCCGGTGGACGACGCTGGAGCGACGAGCGACCAGGAGTGGCGCACGGACACGCAGGCGCGTCCCCTCGACAGCACGCAGCGGTTCGCGCCGCTGCCCGCCCCGGAGCCAGCGCCGGGCGTCGCCCCCGTCGTACCGCCGCCCGGCCCCTCCCGCTCGCCGCGCGAGGTCCCCCGCTGGTTGCCGTGGCTGCTCGGCTGGCTGCTGCTGGCCGTGATCGCGGCGATGATCGGCTGGACCTACGGCACCGGCGGACCCGCCAACGACACCGCCGACGACCCCGGGGCAGACACCCGAGCCGGCGCAGGCGGTGACGACGCGTCGTCGCAGTCACCCACCCCCGCCGACCTCCCCGCCGACGCCACCGACATCACCGCGGCGGCGACCGCCACCGCCCCGGTCACGGCCCCGCCCAACCAGGACCTGGCCGGCAACCCGGTGACGTACGACGCCGTCCAGATGCTCGACGGCGACCCGTCGACCGCGTGGCGGATGCCGGGCGACGGCAGCGGCATCGTCCTCACGTTCACGCTGCCGCAGGCGACCCGGCTCGGGTCGGTGGGCCTCGTCAACGGCTACGCGAAGGTCGACGGCGAGGTCGACTGGTACCCCCGCAACCGCCGCATCACGTCGGTCACCTGGGGCTTCGACGACGGCAGCACGCTGCGCCAGGACCTCATCGACAGCCCGGCCATGCAGACGATCGGCACCGACGGTGTGGTCACCTCGTCGGTCACGCTGACCCTGACCAGCGTCTCCGCACCGGGCGAGAGCGGCGGCCGCGACTTCACCCCCATCAGCGACGTGCGGCTGATCGGGTCGGCCGCCTGATCCTCGTTGAGTTGCGCCTCCGTCCGCGTTGAGTTGCGCCTCCGTCCCTGTCGAGCTGCGCCTCCGTCCGTTTCACCAGGTGCGCAAGGCGCAACTCAAGGGCGACTGCGGCGCAACTCAACGGGACGGAGGCGCAACTCAACGAGGGGTGAGCCGGGCCAAGATCGCGGCGGCGCGCTCGGCGTCGCCACGGCTGACGTCGAGGTGGGTCACCAGGCGTGCGGCGCGCGGACCGACCGCGGAGATCCGGACGCCCTCGTCGGCGGCGGCAGCCACGAACGCCGCCGCGTCGTCGCGCGGCACCACGACGATGTTGGAGTCGACACCGGTCGGGTCCACGCCACATGCCTCGGCCAGCAGCCCGGCATGCTCGTGGTCGTCGGCCAGCCGCTCGACGTGGTGGTCGAGCGCGTGCAGGCCGGCAGCGGCCAGGATGCCGGTCTGGCGCATGCCGCCGCCCATCCGCTTGCGCCAGATGCGCGACTCCGCGATGGCCTCGCGACCCCCGACGACCAGCGAGCCCACCGGCGCACCGAGGCCCTTCGACAGGCAGACGGACAGCACGTCGGCGCACGCGCCGTACTCCAGGAACGGGGTGCCGGTGGCCACGTGGGCGTTCCAGATGCGGGCGCCGTCGATGTGCAGCCAGGCGTCGTGCCGGTCGACGAGGGCCGCCAGCGGCGCGATGTCGTCGGGCCGCAGCACGGTGCCGCCGGCGAAGTTGTGGGTGTTCTCGATCGAGACCATCTTCGTCTGCACGAAGAAGGGGCCCATGTCGGTAGCCCACATCGCCTCGATGGCGGCGACGTCGATGCCACCGCGCGGGTGGGTCCAGGTGCGCATGGTGACGCCGCTGTAGGCGCCGTGTGCGCCCAGCTCGGCGCGGGCGATGTGCGCCGAGGACTCGCACAGCACCTCGGAGCCAGGCCCGACGCCCAGCCGTACGGCGAGCACGTTGGCCATCGACCCGGTGGGTGTGAACAGCGCCGCCTCGTGGCCGAACATGCCGGCCACGCGCTCCTCGAGCTCGCGGACCGTGGGGTCCTCGCCGTACACGTCGTCGCCGACCGGCGCGGCGGCCATCGCCGCGCGCATCGAGTCGGTCGGCCTGGTGAGGGTGTCGGAGCGGAGGTCGATCACGCTGCGAAACCTACCCTCGCCGTCGAGGCGCACCCGACGCGGCTGCGCCGCCTCAGGCCTTGCGCAGCATCTCCGCCACGAGGAACGACAGCTCCAGCGACTGGACCCGGTTGAGCCGCGGGTCGCACGCCGACTCGTAGCGGTCGGCCAGGCCGGCCTCGTCGAGCTCCTCGCCGCCGCCGACGCACTCGGTGACGTCGTCGCCGGTGAGCTCGACGTGGACGCCGCCCGGCCAGGTCCCGACGGCGCGGTGCACGTCGAAGAAGCCCTGGACCTCTTCGATGACGTCGTCGAAGCGGCGCGTCTTGTAGCCCGACGACGCCTCGAACGTGTTGCCGTGCATGGGGTCGCAGACCCACGCGACGTTCAACCCGGCCGCGCTGACCTTCTCGACCAGCGTCGGCAGGCCGTCGCGGATCTTGCCGGCGCCGAAGCGGGTGATGAACGTCAGTCGGCCGGCCTCGTTGCCGGGGTTGAGCTTGGCCGCGAGCGCGATGGCGTCGTCGGGCGACGTGGTCGGCCCGAGCTTCACGCCGATCGGGTTCTTGATGTGGCTGAGCAGCTCGACGTGCGCGCCGCCGAGCTGCCGGGTGCGCTCGCCGATCCACAGGAAGTGGGCCGAGACGTCGTACGGCGTCTGGGTGCGGCTGTCGATGCGCGTCATGGCGTGTTCGTACTCCAGCACCAGCGCCTCGTGGCTGGAGTGGAAGTCGACCCGGTGGAACTCGTCGGGGTCGGCGCCGATGGCCTTCATGAACGTCAGGGCCCGGTCGATCTCGGCAGCGACCAGCTCGTAGCGCTGGCCGGCGACGGAGTCGCGGATGAAGTCGGTGTTCCAGGTGTGCACCTGGCGCAGGTCGGCGTAGCCGCCGGTCACGAACGCGCGCACCAGGTTGAGGGTCGCGGCCGAGGAGTTGTAGACGTCGACGAGTCGCTGCGGGTCGGGGATCCGCGACTCGGGGGTGAAGTCGAAGCCGTTGACCGCGTCGCCGCGGTAGGCCGGCAGGGTGACGCCCTCGCGGGTCTCGTCGTCGGACGAGCGCGGCTTGGCGTACTGGCCGGCGAGCCGGCCGAGCTTGACCACCGGCACGGAGGCGGCGTACGTCAGCACGACGGCCATCTGCAGCAGCACCCGCAGCTTGTTGCGCACGTTGTCGGCGGTGACGCCGTCGAACGTCTCGGCGCAGTCGCCGCCCTGGAGCAGGAACGACTCGCCCCGCGACACGGCCGCGATCTTCGCCTTCAGCTCGTCGCACTCACCGGCGAAGACCAGCGGCGGCACCTTGCGCAGGCGGGCCACCGACGCGTCGACGGCAGCGCGGTCGGGGTAGGACGGCTGCTGCTTCGCGCCCATGGCGTGCAGCTGCTCGAGGGAGGGGACGGTGCTCACGGCATCCAGCGTACGGCGACGGGGCGAGGCCGACCGATTCGCGGCCACTGGGCGAACGGGCCGGTGGTCGGTTCAGCGTTCGTCGGCGTCCTCCAGGTGCTCGATGTCGCGGAAGCCGGTCTTCTTCGCCCGGACGCCCCGGTTGGTGAGCCAGGTGAGCACCCAGAGCACGATCCCGACCGCCAGCAGGCCACCGCCGATCTCGTACTGCTGCTGCTGGTCGTCGCTGCGGGCCCACGGACCGGCCAGGAAGGCGCATGCGACCGCGCCGACGTACGGCAGCCAGGTCGGCGCGGTGAAGTGGTCGTGGTCGACGGGCTGCTTGCGCAGGACCAGCACCGCGACGTTGACGATCGTGAAGACGCACAGGAGCAGCAGCGCGGTCGTGCCGCCGAGGAGGGCCACGGAGTTGGCGCCGTCCGCCGAGGCGGTGGCGCGGACGACGTAGATGATCAGGCCGAAGGAGATCGCGGTCGTGAAGATGATCGAGACCCACGGCGTACGACGTACCGGGTGCACCTTGCCGAAGACGCGGGGCAGGACGTCCTGGTTGGCCATGCCGTAGAGAAGGCGGCTGGCCATCAGCATGTTGATGAGCGCCGAGTTGGCCACCGCGAACATGCCGATGAACGGGAAGATCGTGTCGAACGGCAGGTTCGGCGCCCCCGCGGCGACGACCTGGGTCAGCGCCTGGCCCTTGTCGGGGTCGACCAGGTCACCGACCGGGACCAGCGCGACGGCGGTGATCGAGACCAGCACGTAGATCGTGCCGGTCAGGCCGAGGCCGGTGAGCATCATCTTCGGGAAGTCGCGGACCGGGTTCTCGCACTCCTCTGCCATGTTGACGGAGTCCTCGAAGCCGACCATCGCGAAGAACGCCAGCGACGTCGCCGCGGTGATCGCGAAGAAGGTGCTCTTGTCGCTGGGGCTCTCGAAGACGGCCACCCGGGAGAAGTCTGCGTTGCCCTGGGTGACCGCCCACAGGCCGATCAGGATGATCATCAGCAGGCCCGAGAGCTCGACGAGGGTGAGTACGACGTTGGCCTTGACGCTCTCGCCGACACCGCGGAAGTTGACCGCCGCGACCAGCGCCATGAAGGCCAGTGCGATCAGCAGGATGCCGACGCCGCCGACCTCGAACCCGAGGTCGAAGCCGTCGTTGAGGAAGCCCGCGAACGCGTTGGAGGCGGTCGATGCCGAGGTGATGCCCGAGCACATGACGGTGAATGCGACGAGGAACGTCACGAAGTGCACGCCGAACGCCTTGTGCGTGTAGAGCGCAGCGCCAGCGGCCTGGGGGTACTTGGTGACCAGCTCGAGGTAGGAGAAGGCGGTGACCGTGGCCACCGCGAAGGCGACCAGGAAGGGCGCCCACGCAGCGCCGCCGACCTCGCCGGCCACCTGGCCGGTGAGCGCGTAGACGCCGGTGCCGAGGATGTCGCCGACGATGAACAGCAGCAGCAGCCTCGGCCCCATCACCCGGACCAGGTCCGGTTCGGGGCCGTTGACGTCGCTGCCGTCGACCGCGGCGCCTGGAGTCTCGCTCGTGCTCATTGGGGCTCCCTCCGTCGCCGGGACCCGACCCGGACTCAGGCCATCGTGGCCGAGATCAGATCGGAGTGCCAGCACCGGCACGCCCCCGCGTCGGATCTGCTGATCCCCCCCAGGGGTAGTCCGGTGCAATCCAGACCCGGATCGGCCCTGCGACGACAAATCTGCACCGGACTACCGAGCCGAGGGGGCAGGCGAGGGCTCGTGCGAGGGGGGCGTGCGGGGGTCGCGGCGCCCTAGCCGAAGAAGACCTGCGCCTCGGCGTACTCCTTGTCGCTGACGAGCTTGAGCTCGCCGGTGCCCTCGATGAGCGGCAGCCGCACGATGTCGGTCCCGCGCAGCGCCATCATCGTGCCGAAGTCGCCGTCCGCGACCGCGTCGGCGGCGTGGAGCCCGAAGCGGGTCGCGAGCCACCGGTCGAACGCGGTGGGGGTGCCGCCTCGCTGGATGTGCCCGAGTACGACGGCGCGCGCCTCCTTGCCGGTGCGGCTCTCGATCTCGTTGGCCAGCCGGTCGCCGATGCCGCCGAGGCGTACGTGCCCGAACGCGTCCTTCTCCCCCGACACGAGCGTCATGTCGCCGCCCTCACGCGGGATGGCTCCCTCGGAGACCACGACGATCGGGGCGTACTGGCTCTTGAACCGCGTCTCGACGTGCGCGCACACCTCGTCGATGTCGAAGGGCTGCTCGGGGATCAGCACCATGCTGGCGCCGCCCGCGATCCCGGCGTGCAGGGCGATCCAGCCCGCGTGCCGGCCCATCACCTCGACCACGAGCACGCGGTGGTGCGACTCCGCCGTGGTGTGCAGGCGGTCGATCGCCTCGGTCGCGACGTTGACGGCGGTGTCGAAGCCGAACGTGAAGTCGGTGCCGGACAGGTCGTTGTCGATCGTCTTCGGTACGCCGACGACGTTGACGCCCAGGTCGGCGAGCTTGGTCGCGACCCCCAGGGTGTCCTCGCCGCCGATGGCGACCAGCGCGTCGACACCATCCTTCTCGAGGTTGGCCTTGATGCGCTCGACCCCGTTGTCGAGCTTGAACGGGTTGGTGCGCGACGAGCCCAGGATCGTGCCGCCGCGCGGCAGGATCCCGCGGCACTGCTCGACCCCGAGAGGCATCGTCAGGCCCTCGAGCGGGCCCTTCCAGCCTTCGCGGTAGCCGACGAACTCGAAGCCGTGCGCATGCACGCCCTTGCGGACGACCGCACGGATGACGGCGTTCAGGCCGGGACAGTCCCCGCCTCCGGTGAGCACTCCGACGCGCATGAAACCTCCGCAGATCAGGGGAATTGGATCGTTCCGAACCTCAGCGAGGGTAGCGACCGAGCGGTCCGCTTGGCGAGGCTAGGCTCGCTGGGTGAACACCGCCGACGTCGTCCTCATCCTGTTTGCCATCTCGGCCATCATCTTGCTGGCCGGTCCGTTCAGCGGTGCTCGCGACGTCAAGGACATCCAGTTCCGCCTGCGCCGGCTCGAGAGCAAGGTCGACGCGCTCCTCGCTCACGCCGGCATCACGGTCGAGGCCGCCGGGCTGCGCACGGTGCACGAGCACCTCGCCCGCGGCAACCGGATCGCCGCGATCAAGACCTACCGCGAGCTGACCGGCACGGGCATCCCCGAGGCCAAGGCCGCGGTCGAGCGCATGGAGCGCGGCGAGGAGCCCTGACCTGCGAGCAGCGTCAGGCGCTGACCGCCGCCGAACCAGACCCCGCGGCGTCGCGGTTGTCCTCGGGCTCCTGGTCCTCGGCACCGATGATGCGGACTCCCGTGGTGTAACCGGTCAACTGGTGCCGGGAGCAGGCACATCGGCCGAAACCGTCTCCTGCACCGTGTTGGTCACCGGGGCGGCGGCGACGGGCATCACGACGCCGAGACGCGCCACCACGGGCACCATCAGCCCGGCCAGCGCGAGCATCGCGAACCACAGCGGCTCCGACCCGCGCTCGAGCAGCCACGCGAACAGCACCGGCGCGATGGTGCCGCTGAGGTTCCACGACAGCTGGATGAGCGAGAGGTAGCGACCGCGCAGGTGCTCGGGTGAGGCCTCGGCCGACAGCGCGGCGAGCACCGGGCCGCCGGCGAGCTCGGCCAGCGTGTAGACGATGCCGCCGACCACGACCAGGCCGGTGGCCGCCGCCGGGGCCAGCCAGCCGCAGGCAAGGAAGATCACGAACGACGAGGCGAAGACGACCTGCGTCAGCAGCAGCACCCGGTAGCGCACGTGCCCGGTCATCGCGTTGACCACCAGTCCCTGCCCGAGCCCGACCATGATGCAGTTGACCGTGAAGATCACGCCGGTGATCCAGCCGGGCAGCTCGAGCACGGTCACCACGTAGACCGGCAGCGCGAAGTTCAAGATCATCATCGGCATCGAGTAGCCGAGCTGGGCGACGACGAGCAGCCGGTACGGGCGGTCGGCCAGGACCGTGCGCCACGACCCGGGCAGCGACTGCTGGCCCCCGTGCCCGGTGGCGGGCACGGCCAGCAGCAGCCAGAAGGCGACGGCGTACGTCGCGGCGTTGACGGCGACCACGGCCTGGAACGCCAGGTCGGTGCCGATGGCGAGCGCGATGCCGGAGGCCACACCGCCCAGGGCGAACCCGACGTTGCGCAGTGCGCCGAGGAACCCGAACCAGCGCTCGCGCTCCCCCGGCCGCGAGATGGCGGCGACGATGTTGCCGTAGGAGCCCCAGAAGGCGGTGCGGCCGAGCGTGACGACGACGGTCCAGAGCAGCACCGACGCGAACGAGCCGGACACCAGGTACGCCACGAAGCCGACCGCCTGCAGGGCGTTGCCCGCCAGCAGGACCTGCTTGGCTCCGAAGCGGTCGACCAGCGCGCCGATCACCGGCCCCGCCGGCAGCGACACCGCCGAGGCGATCGAGATGGCGGCACCGACCTGCAGCAGGCTCAGCGGGGTGACGGCGAGGAAGTAGAGCATCGAGAGCGGCATGAAGACGCCGCTGCCCAACGCGTCGACGGCGATCGCCGTGACGAAGCGCCGGTGGGGACCGATGGGTGGGAAGCCGAGGCGGGTGAGCACGGACTGATCCTCCCTGCTCAAGCACGCTTCAGGTCAAGCGGGTTTCGGTCTCGTGGCACTAGCGTTGCGGCATGACGTTCTCAATCGTGGCCCGGTCCGACGACGGCGAGTCCTGGGGTGTCGCCGTCGCCTCCAAGTTCCTCGCCGTCGGCTCCGCGGTCCCCGCCGCCGTCGCCGGCGTGGGCGCGATCGCCACCCAGGCCGCGGCCAACGTGGCCTACAAGGGCCTCGCGCTCGCGCACCTCGACGAGGGCGCCACCGCCGGGGTCGCCCTCCAACGGCTGCTCGAGGAGGACGACGACCGCGACCACCGCCAGGTCGGCATCGTCGACGTCGAGGGCAACGCCGTCTCGCACACCGGCCCCGCGTGCTTCGACTGGGCCGGCGGCGTCACCGGCGAAGGGTTCGCGATCCAGGGCAACATCCTCACCGGCCCCGAGGTGATCGACGAGATGCGAGCCGCGTGGGAGGGCTCGGCCGGGCTGCCGTTCGAGCGGCGGCTGCTGGCCGCCATGCAGGCCGGCGACCGGGCCGGCGGCGACCGCAGGGGTCGCCAGTCGGCCGCGCTGCTCGTCGTACGCGACGAGGCGGGGTACGACGGCCTCGACGACATCGCGGTCGACCTGCGCGTCGACGACCACCCCGAGCCGCTCACCGAGCTGGCCCGGCTCCTCGACCTCAACGACCTCTACCTCACCGCCTCCACCGCCGACGAGAAGGTCGAGGTCGACGCCGCGCTGGCCGACGAGATCGCCGTCCTGGTCAAGGCGGCCGGGCATCGCGACCTGGCCGCGTGGACGGGATCGGAGAACTACGAGATGCGGGTAGCCGCGGACGGCACCTGGATCGACCGGCGGGTGCTGGCGATCCTGCGCGAGCAGTGACTCAGGCGGTCGGCCGCGTCGCCAGCACGTTGAACTCGTTGTAGACGAACGCCTTGCCCGCGACCCGAGGGAACGGGAAGCTGCGCCACGGCTGCGGCTCGAGGCCGAGCGAGCGCGACAGGTCGCGGAGGTCGTCGCCGGTCGTCCACCGGACATGCGTGGGATCCGAGGCGTAGCCCCGCTCCTGCGGGCAGATGAACAGCACCTTGCCGCCCGGGCGCAGGTACGGGAGGTAGGAGCGCATCATGGCCTCGCCGTCCTCCGCGGACAGGTGCTCGATGACGTGCGCGACCAGGAAGCCGTCGAAGGAGTCAGCGACACGGAGGTCCGACTTCTCCCACTCCGCCGTGGTGAGCGCCTGCAGGCCTCGCTGTCGGGCGATCTCGATGGAGGCGGCGTTGTGGTCGACACCCACCGAGCCCGGAGGCAGGGTCTGCAGGTTGCGGCCGAGACCGCAGCCGATGTCGAGGGTGCGGCCGAGGTCCTGGCGGCGCAGGTTCCACCGGTACGGCGCCTGCACGTCCAGCACCCGCTTCCAGCGGGCACCTTCCTTGGTCTGCAGACGGCGGGCATAGTCCTCACCTCGCGTGTCATGCATGGTCGGGAGCCTAGCCCAGCGTGGTCTCGGCGCCGACTAGGTTGGGCCCGCGCCAGCCGATCAAGGGAGTCAGGACATGAGCATCCTCGCCATCGACGCCGGCACCACCGGCGTGACCGCGGTCGTGGTCACCCGCGAGGGAACGATCGCGGCGAAGGGCTACCAGGAGTTCGGCCAGCACCTCCCGCGGCCGGGCTGGGTCGAGCATGCGCCGGAGGAGATCTGGCAGGCCACCATCGAGGCCACCCGGGAGGTCCTGACCAAGGTCGACGCCAGTGAGCTCAGCGGCATCGGCATCACCAACCAGCGCGACACGATCGTGCTGTGGGACCGCGAGACGCTGGGCTCGCCGCGGCGCGCGATCGTGCGGCAGGACCGGCGTACCGCCGACATCTGCACCCGCCTCCGCCACGAGGGCCACGAGGCCCGCGTCCGCGAGCTCACCGGGCTGGGACTCGATCCCTGCTTCTCCGGCACGAAGCTGAGGTGGCTCGCCGAGAACGAGCCGCGCACCTGGGCCCTGGTCGAGTCCGGCCGCTACGCCGTCGGCACGGTCGACTCCTACCTGATCGCCCGGATGACCCGCGGCACCTGGCACGTCACCGACGTCAGCAACGCCTCGCGCACCCTGCTCTTCGACCTGGAGGCAGGCGAATGGTCCGCCGAGCTGTGCGGGCTCCTGGGCGTGCCGCGCGACGCCCTGCCCGACGTCGTACCCAGCTGGGGCGAGGTCGGGGGGTCCGACCCCAAGGCCTTCTGCGAGTTGTCGTTGCCGATCGCCGGCATCGCGGGCGACCAGCAGTCGGCGCTCTTCGGTCAGACCTGCTTCGACGAGGGCGACTCCAAGTGCACCTACGGCACCGGGTCGTTCATCCTCACCAACACCGGCACCTCCGTGCACCGCTCCGATTCCGGCCTGTTGTCGACCGCTGCCTGGCGCTCGCCCGACGGGGTGCTCACCTACGCCAGCGAGGGGGCGATCCTCGGGACCGGCGCGGCCGTGCCGTGGCTGCGTGACGGGCTCCGGATCGTCGGCTCGGCCGCGGAGACCCAGGCGGTGGCGTCCACGGTCGACGACACCGACGGCGTGGTGTTCGTCCCGGCCCTCACCGGCCTCGGCGCTCCGCACCGGGACCCGCACGCGCACGGCCTGATCATCGGCCTGACCCACGGCACGACGCGCGCCCACATCGTCCGGGCCACTCTCGAGGCCATCGCGTTCGAGGTCCGCGACGTGCTCGAGACCATGCCGTCGCTCTCGGCACTGCGCGTCGACGGCGGCGCGTGCGCCATCGACCTGCTCTGCCAGATCCAGGCCGACCAGGTCGGCGTACCCGTCGAGCGGCCGAAGATCGTCGAGACGACCGCGTTGGGGGCGGCGTTCCTCGCCGGGCTCGGCACCGGCGTGTGGTCCTCGACCGACGAGCTGCGCGACACCTGGCAGCTCGACCGGAGCTTCGCACCCCGCGGCGAGCGGACCGCCGCCGATGCCGCGCACGCGCGCTGGACCGAGGCGGTCGCGCGGGCGAAGGGTTGGGCGGAGGTCTAGTTCGTCGGTCGGGCTTCAGGCTCTGGCCCGTCCGTGGTCGCTGCGCCGTACCGTGCCGCCCCCAACCCCCGCAGCGGTGAGCCAGGGTCGGTCCACCGCCCCGAAAGCGACCACAGCTCACCGCTGCGACGACCCCAACCGCCGCAGCGGTGAGCCAGGGTCGGTTTGGCGGGGCGAAAGCGACCACAGCTCACCGCTGCGCCGACGCCGCCGCCACGCCGACGCCGCCGCCACCCCGACGCCGCCGCCGCCAACCCCAACCCCGAAGCGGTGAGCCAGGGTCGGTCCACCGCCCCGAAAGCGACCACAACTCACCGCTGCGCCGACACCGCCGATCCCGACCCCAACCCCCGCAGCGGTGAGCCAGGGTCGGTCCACCGCCCCGAGAGCGACCCCATCTCACCGCTGCCGGGGGGCAAGCGTGGAGCGGCTAGCTCAGCCTGGCCAGCAGCGCGGCGGCAGCCTCGCGGTCGCGGATCGCGGCGGCGAGCGCCTCCTCGGCCTCGGCGCGGACGTCCTCGGCGTCGGAGAGCTCGTCGTCGATCTCCTCGGCGGTCGTCTCGAGCTCGGCGATCCGGCGGCGCAGCTCGTCGATCTCGGCCTGCACCTGCATGGTGCGCGCCTCGAGCTGACCGACCTCGGCGGCGGCCGCGCTGTAGGCCTCCTGGGTCTGCGTCACCTCGGCCTCGGCGGCGTCGAGCTTCTCCTGGGCGGCTCGACGCTTCTTCTGGTCCGCCTCCGGATCGGGTACGACGTGCAGCTCGGGCCGCGACGGCGGCCGTTCCTCGGCCTCGCGGGCGGACGCGGTGAAGCCCAGTGCGTCGGGAGCAGCGACCGCCGAGGCGACGTCGACCGCGTCGACGCCGGTGGCGGCGAGCGCGGCGGTGAGCAGCCCGCTGCGGACGGCGGCGGCGGCGCCTTCGTCGAGCATCGCCGCGGTCAACGTGGCCTCCACCTGGTCTGCGACGGAGTCGCTGAGCCGGTGGCCCTCGTCAGCCGCGCAGGCGCGGGCCCGCGTCGTCACCGCAGCGGTGAGCTGCCGGCGCTGCCGGGTCAAGGCACGCAGCTCGTCGCCGTCGAGGTTGGCCTGGGCCTCGCGCAGGGCCGCGCCCACGGCGATGACCTGCTCGACCTGAGCGGTCTCGCGGCGGACGAACACGTTCACGGCCCAGGCCGCGGCCGAGGGGCGCTTGAGCGCCTTGACCCGTGCCGACAGCGCCTTGTCGGTGGTCTTCAGCTCCTTCGCGCGGCTGTCGCGCGCCGCGGTGAAGTCGGCCACTGCCAGCCCGTAGAGCTCGTCGGCGATGGCCAGGAGCGGGTCGGTGGACACGCGGCGAGCATAGGCGCGCGCTCCCCTCACCCGTGCAGCACGTACTCCATCTCGGCCGGGTGCGGGGGGAACTCGGCCTCGCCGCGCACGCCCGTCGGCACCCAGCCGAGGTGGTCGTAGAGCCCCCGCGCCCGGTGGTTCTCGACCAAGCACTTCAGGTACGGCGTCTCGCCACCCTCGCGGATGGCCGCGACCGCCCGCTCGACCCCGGCGCGGGCGAGCCCGGAGCCCCAGTGATCGGGATGGACGCCGAGATGCCGGAGCGTGCGCACGTCCCAGGCGGCGAAGGCGATGACCCCGGCGTCACCGTCGACCACGTCCACGGTGACACCCGGGTCGTCGAGGATCAGCGTCCAGCGGGCCAGCACGTCCCCGTCGGGATAGGGGTAGACGTCCGGCGGGAACACGTGGGCGAGCCCGACCAGGCTCGCGGCCCGTTCGGCCAGCATCAGCCCGGCCGCATCGGCCGCCGAGGCCCGTCGCCAGGTGACGCTCACGGCCGGCCCGCCGCGTCCCAGGCCAGGTGCGCGTCCCACGTGGACTCCCAGAGCGCGCGCAGGCGCTCACCCGGGACACCGACGAGACTGAGCCCCAGAGCGACGAGCGCGCTGCGCCAGTCCTCGTACGTCGTCAGGTCGCCGGTCGTGCTGCCCGCACCGTCCAGCCGGGTGTGCACGCAGCCCCGGACCGTGTCGACGGCCCCCGTGGTGCGGCGCTGGACGACGAGGATCCTGGCGAACGCACCGTGCGGCGGGGTCGACAGGGCAACGTGAGCGCCGACCACGTCCAGCGGCAGCGACCGGGTCTCCAAGCCGGTGAACGTGCCGCGCCGGTCGTTGCGGAAGGACCAGCCGGTGGCGTCGAGGACGGTGATCTCGAGGTCCAGCAGCCGGTCGGCGACCGTGCCGACGACGAGGGGCACGGGATCGAGGAATCCCTCCCCCAGCCCGACATCCGGCCACCAGCGACCGCCCGGGTTGGTGTCGGTGGGCAGCCCGGGGACGACGAGCACGAGGTGGTTGAGCTGGTCGCCGTCTCGCTGCTCCTGGTCGGTCCACACGTGCCCGTGCTGCTGCTCGACGGTGAAGCCGAGGTGCCTCAGCCCGGCCGCCAGCGCGCCGTTCTGGTGGAAGCAGTAGCCCGACCGTCCGGTCTCCATGATCTGGCTCAGGCAGCCCGCCTCATCGACGGGTCGCGGTGAACCGAGGACGATGTCGAGGTTGTTGTAGGGCAGCTGCTCGAGATGGGCCCGGTGCAGGGCGCCCATCGTGTCAAGCGTGGGTGGTTCGCCGGACAGGCCCAGCCGCGCGAGGTACGCCGCGGCCGGCTCACTCATCGTCGTTGTCGAGGCCCTGCTCGATCGCATATCTGGTCAGCTCGACACGATTGTGCATCTGGAGCTTGCGCAGCGTGTTCTGGACGTGGTTCTGCACGGTCCTGTGCGAGATGACGAGCCGGTCGGCGATCTGCTTGTACGACATCCCCTTCGCGACCATCTTGAGCACCTCCGTCTCGCGCTCGGTGAGCTCAGGGGTGCCGGGTTCGGCCTGCGCCGGCCCGGACATCCTGCGGAACTCCCCCAGCACCAGCCCGGCCAAGCCAGGTGTGAACACCGTGTCGCCGGCGGCCACCCGGCGGACGGCGGCGATCAGCTCGTCCCGAGAGGCGGACTTCACCAGGTAGCCCGTGGCACCCGCCTTCACGGCCTCCAGGACGTCGGCCTGCTCGCCGGAGGCGGACAGGATCAGCACCCGCGCGGACGGGTCGTGCGCCAGCACGGTGCGGGTCACCTCGACGCCGTTGGGCTCGGGGATCTGGAGGTCGAGGACGACGACGTGCGGGCGCGCGGCCGGGAAGCGGGCGACGGCTTCCTTGCCGGTGGCAGCCACCCCCACGACCTCGAACCCCGCGACCTCGAGGTCACGTTCGACCGCGTCTCGCCACATCGGGTGGTCGTCGACCACCATCACCCTGATCGCAGCGCCTGCTGCCCCGTCGGTCACACGCACCAACCTAACGGGAGTAGCGGCCGCGCCGGTGCATGAGCGGCTGGTCGTCGTCCCCGACGACCAGGGCCTGGATCTGTGCGGTGACCTCGACCGACCAGCCGACGTCGCGGAGGTCGCGGACCACGACCTCGGCCCAGGTGGTCACGTCGGCGAGCCGCGGTCCGGCGTCGGTCTGCACCCACTCGGCCTGCGCGAACGTCCCCCCGGGTGCGGGCATCTGGCCGGCGAACTGCTCGGCGAGGTCACGGTGCCGCCACTCGAGCAGCTGGACGACGCAGCGCGCGTCGTCGCCGGACCCCAGCCGTGCGGCCAGGTCGGAGTCCGGGTCGAGCAACCCGATGACCAGAGGCGTCTCGCTGGGGGCCACCAGCAGGGAGGAGACCGTGAGCCCGACCCGGTCGGCGTCGGCGCCGGCGGTCCACAGCGACACCTGGCCCCCCAGGCGGCCGCGCAGCCGCCGGGCCTGGTCGGGGTCGGGGTCGAGGAAGGGGTGCTCGCTGTGGATCGTCACGTCGGTCCCCCGGGGCGTGGCACGGTCAGGTCCCACTCGGTGCCCCACGAGCCGGTCGACAGCGTGGCGGTGCCACCGAGGTCCTCGACCCGGCCGCGGATCGAGGCGACCACGCCGAGGCGACCCTCCGTCTCAGCGGCGGCCAGGCGGTCCGCGGCGATACCCGGTCCCTCGTCGCGCACCGACACGACCACGTGGTCGTCGGCTCCGTCGAGCATCACCCAGGCCGGGGCCTCCGGTCCGACGTGCGTGCGCACGTTGTCGAGACAGGCCATCGTCGCAGCGACGACCTCCGACACGACGGCCGCCGGCAGGGGCACGGCCGTGCCCGGGGTCACCACCGTGACGTACGTCCCCCCGAGTGCCTCGAGGGCGACGCTGAGGTCCGTGTCGGCAGACGCGCTCACGAGGGTGTCCTGCTGACGGATCAGCGAACGGAGGGACGACTCCTGCTCGCCCGCGAGCCGGCCCAGGTCGGCGAACTCACCACCCAGCTCGGCTCCTCGGCGCTGAACGAGAGCCAGCACCTGCAGCACCCCGTCGTGCACGGCGCGGGCGAGCCGGGCGCGCTCACCGGCCGACGCAGCAGCCCGCTGGGCGAGCTCGCGCTCGGCCGCCATCTCCTGCAGCGACTGGCACATGTAGCCGACGATCGGGCCGCCGATCATGAGCAGGAAGGTGTTGCCGTACGTCGCTTGGGTGATGTCGGACCTGATCGACAGGTCGACGACCGACAGCGCCGTGCTGGCCACGAGCCCGCCCTGCCACCGCCAGTGCACCGCCCAGGCCAGCAGCACACCCATGACCCAGAACCCGGGCAGCGTCGCCCGGAAGTCGTCGCCCTTGACCCACGGGGTGGCGAGCAGCGCGCCGAGCGCGACCGCGAGGTCGAGGAGCAGGAGCGGCGGCGTCCGGCGTGCGGACGAGGAGTAGGCCCAGAGCGCGAAGGCGGTCCAGCCGATCAGGCACACCACGAGCACGGCGGCCACCGCCGGCCGGTCGAAGTTGGCGCGCCGCCACAGCGTCAGCACGACGAGGTTGACGGTCACGATGACCCGCAGCACCGCCAGAGCGGCGTACAGGCGGTCCTCGACGGCGATCGCCGCTGCCGAGGAGCGGCGACGCGCGATGCCCGCGACCATGCCGGTCAGGACGCCTTCTTGTCCCCGGCCGGGACCTCGCGCTCGGCCCGTCTGGCCTCGTCCTCACGCTTCTTCGAGAGGTCCTTCGCCACGCTCGCGTACATGTCGACGTACTCCTGGTCGGAGAGCCGCATCACCTCGTACATGATCTCGTCGGTGATGGAGCGCAGGATGTAGCGGTCGTTCTCCATGCCCTCGTAGCGGGAGAAGTCGAGGGGCTTGCCGAAGCGGACGATCGGCCTGGTGAACGAGCCGAACTTCTTGCCGGGCGGGGCGACGACGTCGGTGCCGACGACCGCCACCGGGATGACCGGCGCCCCGGTCTCCAGCGCCAGCCGGGCGACGCCGGTCTTGCCGCGGTAGAGCTTGCCGTCGTGGGAGCGCGTCCCCTCGGGGTAGATGCCGAACAGGTCGCCCTGGGCGAGGATGGCCTTGGCCGACTTCAGCGCGCCCTCGGCCGCGGAGGCTCCGCCGCGGTCGATCGGCACCTGGCCGGCGCCGGAGAAGAACTTCTTCTGGAACCAGCCCTTCACCCCCGGCGTGGTGAAGTACTCCGCCTTGGCCACGAAGGTGACTCGCCGCGACAGCGTGAGCGGCATGAACAGCCAGTCGGCGTACGACAGGTGGTTGCTCGCCAAGATGGCCGGCCCCTCGTCGGGCACGTTGTCCAGACCGGAAGCCTGCGGACGGAAGATGAGTCGCAGGACGGGCCCGAGGGCGATCCATTTCAGGAACCAATACAGCACGATCGGACTCTAGCCTTTCCCGACCCTCGGCGGCGCTCCCGAGAGAGCGCGTTACCTCTGGCACGATGCGGCCATGCCCCCCGTCCTCCCCACCGCCGCCCCGTTCTCGGCACCCGCCCGTCCCGACCTGACCGGCGGCCGCTCGATCGGCGTGCTGCTCAGCCACGGCTTCACCGGCTCCCCCGCCTCGATGCGCCCGTGGGGCGAGTCGCTCGCCGAGCGCGGCTATGCCGTCGAGGTGCCGCGGCTGCCCGGTCACGGCACCACCTGGCAGGAGATGAACACCACCACGTGGGCCGACTGGTACGCCGAGGTGTCCCGGTCGTTCGAGAGGCTCGCAGCCGACAACGACAAGGTCGTCGTCGGCGGGTTGTCGATGGGCGGCGGCCTCGCCCTGCGCCTGGCCGCCGATCATCCCGACCGGGTCGCCGGCCTCGTGCTGGTCAACGCGGCGGTGGCGACGATGCGCAAGGACGTGCTGGCGCTGCCGGTCCTCAAGTGGGTCGTGCCGTCGTTCCCGGGCATCACGAACGACATCAAGAAGCCCGGCGGGGAGGAGCACGGCTACGCGCGCTCACCGCTCAGGGCCGCCGACTCGATGATGCACAGCTGGAAGGCGCTCCGCGCCGACCTGGCCAAGGTCACCGCGCCGATCCTGTTCTTCAAGTCGACCGAGGACCACGTCGTCGACCCGCTCTCGCTGGACCTGATCCGCAACGGCGTCTCGTCCACCGAGTTCACCGTCCGCGACCTCGAGAACAGCTACCACGTCGCGACTCTCGACAACGACGCCGAGGCCATCGAGTCCGAGTCGGCGGACTTCATCGCCGCGGTGGCCGCGACGCGCTGACACCGGTCACCGGCAGGGGATGGTGCCGAGCAGCGCGAGTCCCTCCAGGTCGCCGGGCCCCCAGCCGAGCTGGCGCCCGTCGGTGGTGTCGTTCATGAGCTCGCCCGGGTCGTCCACGTGACCCAGCCCGACGACGTGCCCGAACTCGTGGTCGATGATCGCCTGGTCGAGCGCGATCTGCCGGCCGCCTCGACCGTTGTCCCCGAACGCGTCCCGGTCCAGGACGATCCGGCCACCGACGAACTCGCGGTACCCCGAGGGACGCTGGGCCATCGAGCTCCCGCCGACACCGGCGACCTGACCCTCGAGGTCCGGGAAGTCCTCCTCGGTCGACCACGTGACCAGGACCCTGGCAACCGAGCGGTCCACCCGGTCGATGTCGCGGTCGTCGGTCTCCCCCGCATAGACCAGCTTCAGCCCCGATGCCGACGAGACATGGTCGATCGCCCGGGCCACCAGTGACTTCCAGTTCGAGGGCGCGCCGTCGGCGTTGACCTCGACCGTGATCTCCGAGCAGGGGTCGTAGCCGACCGGCTGCCGCCCGCCGCGCTGGGTGGCGATGAACGCATAGCTCCCGTCGCCGGTGGCGGGCTCGAGGACGCCCAGCCTGGACAGGCCGGTGGCCGCGACGTCCCTGATCTGGGCGGCGGTGCCGCTCGGGTGGAACGCGATCACCGCGGACACCAGAGCAACGGTGAGCAGCGCGACCCAGAGGTTGCGTGCGCCACGACGAGGACGGCGGGCCGCGCCGGGACCGGTCGTGCCCGGCAGCGCTCCGAGCCCGAACCGGCGGTCGAGCTCGTCGAGCTCGCGCATCCGGCGCTCGAGGTCACGCGCGTTGCGCTTGCGCTGCGCCCTCTCCCTCCCGGACTCCTCCCACATCACAGCCACCTCACAGGACCCATCGTCCCCGACCGGTCCAACCTCGCCTCCCAGCGACCCGATTGTGCGGGCGTCTAGGCTCCTGGGGTGACCAGCAAGGACGAACCCGGGCGGGAACGCGACCTCGATCGCGCCTGGCAGGACATCGTCGAGCACTACGGTGAGCGCGTCGAGGCCGAGCCGGACAGCCCTCCGCCCGTCGCGCCCGAGCCCCTGCCGGCGGCGAGCAGCCCGCCCGTGCACGAGCAGTACGACGACGAGGAGCGCTTCGTCCCGCCCACGCCGCCCCCGCTCCCCCGGCCCGAGCCCCGCCGTCAGGCGGCCTGGATCGGACTCTTCGCGTCCCCCCTGATCCTGCTCGTCTTCACCGTCCTGGGCTGGCGGATGCCGGCGCTCCTGTCCTACGCCCTGGTGCTGGCGTTCCTGGGCGGATTCGGCTACCTCGTCGTGGCGATGCCGCGCGGTCCGCGCGACCCCGGCGACGACGGCGCCCGCATCTGAGCGACCTGACGGGCGCCGGCGACCACGCGGAGCTAGGGTGACGCCCGTGAGTGTGAGCGAGAACGTCGAAGTCACCGGCCACCTGATGGACAGCGGCATCCTGTCGCGCATCCTCGACGACATCCGCGAGTACGGCGGCGACTACGTCATCGACCGGTTCGACGTGGGCCACGAGGCCACCGACACCTCGCGCGCGTCGATCATCGTCACCGCCGAGGACGACGAGGCGCTGCAGCGTCTGCTGATGCGGCTGCAGACCCGCGGGGTCAACCAGGTCGACCCGGGCGAGGCAGCCGTGGTGGAGGCCGACCGTGACGGGGTCTTCCCCGACGGCTTCTACTCCACCACCAACCTCGCGACGAAGATCCGCCTCGACGGCCAATGGTTCGACGTCGAGAACCCCGAGATGGACTGCGGCCTGATCGTCGAGCCCGGTGAGGGCGGCAACCGCATCTACACGCTGCCGATGTCCGACGTCCGCACCGGCATGCTCGTGGTCTGCGGAGCCTCCGGCATCAAGGTGACGGTGCCGGTGGTCGACAAGAGCCAGGAGTCGTTCGGCTTCATGGAGTCCGACGTGTCGTCGGAGAAGCCGCAGGCGGTGCTCGTGCGCCAGGTCGCCCAGGGGATGCGCGACGCCAAGGCGGCCGGCAAGAAGGTGCTGTGGGTCGGCGGGCCCGGTGTCGTCCACACGGGTGCCGCCCCGGCCATGGTCGCGATGGTCGACGCGGACTTCGTCGACGTGCTCTTCGCCGGGAACGCGCTGGCCACCCACGACATCGAGTCGAGTCTCTACGGCACCTCGCTGGGCGTCGACCTGGCCCAGGGCCGCGGCGTCGAGCACGGCCACGAGCACCACATCCGTGCGCTCAACACGATCCGCAAGCAGGGATCGATCCACGCGGCCGTGGAGAGCGGCATCCTCACCGGCGGCATCATGCACGCGATGGTCAAGCACGACAAGAAGTTCGTGCTCGTCGGCTCGGTGCGCGACGACGGGCCGCTGCCCGACGTCTACACCGACGTGATCGAGGGCCAGCGCGCGATGCGCGCCGAGATCAAGGACGTCGGCTTCTGCCTGATGGTGGCGACGATGCTGCACTCGGTCGCGACCGGCAACATCCTGCCGGCGTCCATCCCGCTGGTGTGCGTCGACATCAACCCCGCCACCGTCACCAAGCTCGCCGACCGCGGCTCCTCACAGGCGCGCGGCATCGTCACCGACGTCGGCCTGTTCCTCGAGCAGCTCGCGCAGGAGCTCGTACCGGGCTACCGCCGCAGCTGACTCGACCGCACCAGCGCAGCGCCACCGACCAGGCCGGCCTGGGGTCCGAGCAGCGCGGCCAGCACCGGAGGTACGACGCGGTGCCGGGCGGCCACGAGGGATCGGGTCAGCGCTACCCGCGCCGGGTCGAGCAACCGGTCGCCGGCCGCCGACACGCCGCCGCCGATGACCACGCACTCGGGGTCGAAGGCGGCCACCAGGTTGGCCACGCCCACGCCCAGCCAGTCGCCCACGGACGCGAAGGCCGCACGGGCCAGCAGGTCGCCCGCCTCGGCCGCCTCGGTGACCATCGGACCGGTCAGCCGCTCGGGGCGACCCTCGCACGACTCCTCGAGCATCGTGGGCTCGCGGCCGATGCGCTCTCGGGCATAGCGCACCAACGCGTTGCCCGAGGAGTACTGCTCCCAGCAACCGCGCAGGCCGCACTCGCAGGAGTGCCCGTCCGGCACCACCTGCATGTGACCGAACTCCCCGGCCATCCCGTTGGCCCCGCGCACCACGTGACCGTCCAGGATCAGGCCACCGCCGATGCCGGTGCCCAGCGTCACGACCAGCGCCGAGCCGGCGCCTCGGGCGGCGCCGTACTCCCACTCGGCGAGCGCGGCACAGTTGGCGTCGTTGTCCAGCGCCACCGGCACCTGCCAGCGCTCGGAGAGCCGGGCCCGGACCGGCTCGTCCTGCCACGGCAGGTGCGGGGCGAACATCACCCGCTCCCCGGTGGCCTCCACGAACCCGGCCGCTGCGAGGCCGACGCCGGCGATGGGTGCCTGCCCCGCCACCGCGTGCACCACGTCGGTGAGGGCGTCCTCGATGAGCGCGGAGTCGACGCGCCGGCCGGGGGTCGTCCCACGGGCGGTGCGCACCACCGAGCCCTCGTCGGACACGACGCCGGCCAGGACCTTGGTGCCACCGACGTCGACGCCGATCCAGACCGGCGCGGGCAGGTCAGTCACGCGCGCGAGCCAGGTCGGCGGCGCCGATCAGTCCAGCGGTGTTGCCGAGCGTGGCCGGCCGGATCTCGAGCGCCGGGTGGTAGCCGCGACCGGGGAGGGACGAATCGAACGCCGCCCGGATCGGGTCGAGGAGCAGGTCGCCGGCTGCGCTCACGCCGCCGCCGATGACGGCCACGGCGGGGTCGAGCACCGCCGCGAGGGACGCGATGCCCTCGCCGAGCCAGCGTCCGAGGCCGGCGAGCTGCTCGATCGCGAACCTGTCGCCGTCAGCGGCGGCGGCCGAGATGAGCGGGCCGTCGATGTCGTCGATCCGGCCGCCGGCCCGTTCGAGCAGGGACCTCGAGAGCACCGAGCCGGCCTCGACCGCGGCCCTGGCCTCACGGACGAGCGCGGTGCCGCTGCCGTAGACCTCGAAGCAGCCGCGGTTGCCGCAGCCGCACAGGTGCCCGCCGGGCACCAGGCGCAGGTGGCCGATCTCCGCAGCGACCCCGAACGCGCCGCGGTACAACCGGCCGTCGAGGACGATGCCGCCGCCGATGCCGGTGCCGACGGTGACCAGCAGCAGGTCGTCGACGTCCTCACCGGCACCGAAGCGGAACTCGCCCCAGGCTGCGGCGTTGGCGTCGTTCTCGACCACGAACGGCAGGTCGACGCGGGACTGGAGCGCGGCTCGCAGGTCCACGTCTCTCCAGTCGATGTTCGGGGCGAACAGCACGGTCGCGCGGTCCCGGTCGACGTAGCCGGCGGCACCCACGCCGACGCCGACGATCTCGTGCCGCGACCGAAGCTCTGCGACGAGGCCGACGATCGCGTCCTCCATCGCCTGGACGTCGGTGGCCGGCGACTCCACCTGGAGCTCCTCGACGACCGTGCCGTGCTCGTCGACCACTCCCCCGGCGATCTTGGTGCCGCCCACGTCGATCCCGCATGCCAGGCTCATTCGTCGTCCTCCCAGTCGTCGCCGTCGAGGTCGATGTGCTCGACGTCGCTCGAGCGCCCCTCAGCGGGTGTGCCCGTGGCGAGGACGCCGGCGAACGCGGCCATCAGCGACGTGGCGGCCGAGGCCAGGTGGGTGCGCACCTCGGGGCTCAGCACACGCGCGGCGTGCACGGTGCGGCAGACCGGGCACCAGGCACACTCAGCGGCGCCGGTGGCCACGTGGGCGTCGACGTCGCGCAGCGCGTCGGTCGCGCGGGAGGCGAGGTCGCCGACGTGCGGGGCCAGGTCGCCGTGCTCGCGCGCCCACCCCGACAGGGCCCCCATCAGCTTCGCGGCCTCCGCGGCGAGGCTGCCCACCTCGGGCTCGCCGTCCGCTCCGGACTGAGTCCCCCCATGGGTACCCGATTGGGTCACGACGTCTCGTCCTCCATCCGCACCTGCAGCTCACCGTCCTGGACACGCGCGCCGGCGACCCGGTAGCGGGTCAGCCCGGCGGGGAGCGTGAGGAGACGACGATACGACCCCACGGTCACGACGAGCTCGTCGCCGTTCCTGGCGAGATCGACGTCGGCGCTGGTGGCCCCCGGCAACCGCAGGGAGAGCACGGCGCCCCGCGAGGTCCGCACCACTCTGAACGGCCCGTCGTGGGTCGGTGTCGCCAGCGGGTCGGAGGCGCCGTAGACGTCCCGGGCGAGCTCGACGAGGGCCTCGACGCCGACCGGCTCGGAGGCGCGGTAGACCGAGCGCCACAGGGGCAGGCCGGGGAAGGATGCGCCGGCCTCGGCGAGCACGGCGTCCTGGGAGGCGACCCAGCCGGTGCGCCAGGCGTCGCCGGCGTCGTCGGGGAAGATCCGGTTGGCGACCACCCCGTCCACGCGGTACCCGAACAGCGAGAGCGTCGTGTAGGAGCGGCGGGCCTCGGCCAGCACGACGCTCTCCGGCGTCATCACCAGCCGCACGCTGGCCTCGGGTCCCGACAGCAGTGCCCGCACCTCCTCCAGCTCGCCGTGCAGCCGTTCGACCGCGTCGAAGACGGTGTCCTCGGGCATCGGGACCCCGGCCGCCCGGGAGAGCACGGGCCGCAGCGCCTTGACCACCCGGCGCTCGACCGGGAGGACGCGCTGCATGTACCAGCCGAGGGCTTCGGGCAGCGCGAGGAGCCGCAGGGTCTCGGCGGTCGGGGCACAGTCGACGATGATGACGTCCCACTCCTCGGAGACCGCATGCAGGCGCAGCTCGAGCAGCGCCAGCACCTCCTCGGCCCCGGGGATGACCGTCAGCTCCGCGGCGGCCACCGGATCCACGCCGGCCACGTCGAGCACCCGGAGCAGGTAGTGCTGGATCTCCGCCCAGCTCTGCTCGAACCTCAGCTGGGCGTCGACCTGCTGGGCGAACAGGGATGTGGTGATCTGAGTGGGCTCCGCACCGATCGGCGTCGCGAACGCGTCGGCGAGCGAGTGCGCGGCGTCGGTCGAGAGCACCAGGGTGCGGTGTCCCTCGGCGGCAGCGAGAGCCGCGGTGCCGGCGGCGACCGTCGACTTGCCGACGCCGCCCTTGCCGGTGAAGAGGAGGATCCGCAACGTCAGAGCGACTCGACGCGCTTCTTGAGCCCCTTGAGCGCGGTGTCGATCAGGATCTTCTCGCCCTTGCGCTTGAGCATGCCGATCAGCGGGATCGAGACGTCCAGCGCGAGCCGGTAGGTCACCTCGGTGGACTCCGCGCCCAGGTCGCGGAGCACGTAGGCGCCGTCGAGCGCCTTGAGCATCTTGCCCTCGACGAGGGTCCAGGTGACCTGCTCGTCGCCCGACCAGTCATAGCGCAGCGTGTACTCGTCCTTGATCGGCGAGACGTCCAGCGAGAAGAACACCTCGTCCGCCCGACCGCCGGCGCCCTCACGTACGACATCGGCGGTCTTCACGCCCTTGGCCCACTCGGGGTAGGACGGGAAGTCGGCGATGACCGCCATGACCTCCGCGGGGGCGGCGTCGATGACGATCGAGGAGGTGGTCTGTTCGGCCATCGATACCCCTGAGGGTGCGAGTCGGTGCGGGTGACCGACGGGGTGGGCTGGGATCTGCGACCCTACCGGATTCGACACCTGACGGATCGGCCAGCCGCACGCCCCCGTGAGCGGCATCCACGACCCGGCGGTAGCGTGCGTATGTTCGCCGGCCACACTCGCAGGAGGCACCCCAGTGCGTGAGTTCTCCACGCCCATGAACGTCGAGATCCCCGCCACCGGGAACCTCACCGACGACGTCGTCACCAACGCGCGCGTCGCCGGGGATGCCGTTGTCTTCAGCCGCCCGGCGGGGGCGGAGTGGCGCGACGTCACGGCGACCGAGTTCCTGGCCGAGGTGCAGTCTGTCGCGAAGGGTCTGATGGCCGCCGGCATCGAGGCCGGCGACCGGGTCGCCCTGATCTCCAAG
The DNA here is from genome assembly GCA_963807335.1 of uncultured Actinomycetota bacterium. Lineage (GTDB taxonomy): Bacteria > Actinomycetota > Actinomycetes > Propionibacteriales > Nocardioidaceae > Nocardioides. The sequence goes on along the minus strand of CAWEBT010000011.1, from coordinate 622,830 downwards.
ACCCGCTACGAGTGGACCCTGTTCGACTACGCGATCTGGTTCGCGGGCGCCGTCACCGTGCCGATCTACGAGACCTCGTCGGCCGAGCAGGTCCGCCACATCCTCAGCGACTCCGGGGCCCGCGCCGTCGTCGCCGAGGCGACCGACCACATGGCCCGGATCGCCGAGGTGCGCGCCGGCCTCGACGAGCTCCACCACGTCTGGTCGATCTCCGACAACGCGGTGGGCGTCCTGGCCCGCCTGGCCGAGGACATCTCGGACGCCGAGCTGGAGGAGCGGCGCACCACCGCCACGCCGCTCGACCTCGCCACCTTGATCTACACGTCGGGCACTACCGGCCTGCCCAAGGGCTGCATGCTCACCCACGGCAACTTCATGTTCGAGCTGGGGGTGGCCGTCGACGAGCTTGACCAGCTCTTCGTCGAGGGCTCCTCCACGCTGCTCTTCTTGCCGCTCGCCCACGTCTTCGCCCGGATCATCCAGGTCGGCTGCGTCAAGGCCCGGGTGCGGATGGGCCACAGCGCCGACATCAAGAACCTGCTGGCCGACCTCCAGGTGTTCCAGCCGACGTTCATCCTCGCCGTACCCCGGGTCTTCGAGAAGGTCTTCAACACCGCCTCGCAGCGGGCCACCGCCGACGGCAGGGGTGCGATCTTCAACCGTGCCGCCGACACCGCCATCGCCTACAGCCGCGGGCTCGACCCGTCGCCCCGTGGCCGGACCGGGCGGAGCCGTCCGAGCGTCGCCGTGCGCGCCAGGCACGCGGTCTACCAGCGCCTCGTCTACGACAAGCTGCTCGCCGCGCTCGGCGGCAGCTGCCAGTACGCGATCTCCGGCGGCGCACCGCTCGGCGACCGGCTGGGCCACTTCTACCGCGGCATCGGACTGACGATCCTCGAGGGCTACGGCCTGACCGAGACGACCGCCGCCCTCACTGCCAACCTCCCCGACGCGCAGAAGGTCGGGACGGTCGGCCGGCCGTTGCCCGGCACCGCGGTGCGGGTGGCCGACGACGGCGAGCTGCTCTTCCGTGGCGGCCAGCTCTTCTCCGGCTACTGGCACGACGAGGCGGGCACCGCCGAGACCCTCGGCCGCGACGGCTGGTTCCACACCGGCGACGTGGGCGAGGTCGACGACGAGGGCTTCGTCAAGATCACCGGGCGCAAGAAGGAGATCCTGGTGACCGCCGGCGGGAAGAACGTCGCGCCCGCCGTCCTCGAGGACCGGCTGCGCGCGCACGCGCTCGTCGACCAGTGCGTCGTCGTGGGCGACGGCCAGCCGTTCATCGCGGCCCTGGTCACCATCGACGAGGAGTCGTTCCCCTCCTGGGCGGCCCAGCACGGCAAGAGCGGCAGCGTCTCCGACCTCGTGGACGACCCCGACCTGCGGGCGGCCGTCGAGGAAGCCGTCAACGACGCCAACAGGGCCGTGTCCAAGGCCGAGGCGATCAGGAAGTTCGCCATTCTGCCGGTCTCGTGGACCGAGGAGGGCGGCCAGCTCACGCCCAGTCTCAAGCTCAAGCGCAACGTCGTGCTGCGGGAGCTGCGCGACGACGTCGAAGCTCTTTACCTTCCTTGAGCAAAACCACTACACGCAGCCTCACGGGCCATTAGCGTTTGCCACGCACCGGTCCGCGGCGGTTCAACGGCTACCGCTGGTCGGGTGCACACCCGGATGAACCGCGGGGACGACAAGCGTCCCTGAGTGAGAGGCCAGCCCCGATGGACCGTCGCAAGCTCATGCTCTTCGCAGCCACGATCGTGGCTGCCCTAGGCACCGTGCTCGTCTTCTTGTACGTCCAGGGTGCCGACGCCCGTGCCGTGGCGAAGTTCGAGAACGTCGAGGTGCTCCGCGCCGTCGCGGTCATCGAGCCCGGCGAGACGATCGACGCCGCAGCGGCCGGAGGCAAGCTGAAGCTGGAGCCCGTGCCGCAGGCCGTGGCGATGGCCAACGTCGTCGCGAGCATCGACGACCTGGTCGGCGAGGCCGCCAACACCCGGATCTACCCCGGCGAGCAGATCGTCACCGACAAGTTCGGCGACAGCGGGGATGCGTCCCTGCTGCCGATCCCGAAGGGCAAGGTGGCCATCTCGGTGAGCCTCACCGACACCTCGCGCGTCGCCGGCTTCATCAAGGCCGGGTCGCAGGTCTCGATCTTCGTGAACGGGACCGGCAGCGCGCTCGTCGAAGGCAAGGTCACCGAGAACCAGCCGCTCACGCGTCTGCTGCTCGCCGACGTCACCGTCATCGCAGTCGGGTCGAACACCCCCACCGCTCCGAGCGAGGAGGTCGTCACCGAGGTCCTGCCGTCCACCATCTTGACGCTGGCCGTGGACCAGCGGCAGGCCGAGCGGGTCATCTACGCCCAGCAGAACGGCGGCCTGTCGTTCGCGCTCCGCAACTCCGACAGCGAGGTGAACGCAGCAAGCACGGGCGTCACCATCGACAACCTCTTCGAGTGAGCTGACCATGCCAGTCGTCGTCGATCCAGACCAGGTCAAGGTGGCCGAGCTCCTCAAGGCGCTCCCACACGGCAGCAACGCCATGGACACCCTCGAGCGCCTCGAGGTGTGGCTCGACCAGCGTGCCGAGGAGTACGCCGTCGTCCTCGGGCCCAACGTGGACGTGGATGACGCCCTGGCCCTCGCCAACCAGATGCGCATCCAGCGCCCCACCATGTACGTCGTCCTCGTGCGTGAGGTCGTCGACACCGAGGTGCTCACCCGCGCCATGCACGCCGGCGTCCGCGAGGTCGTCTCGGACAGCGACATGGCCGCCATCGGCTCGGCGCTCGAGCGCGCCCACGAGGTCTCCATCGCGCTGCGCGGCAACGCGCCGGCGACCAAGCTGGGCAGGGTGCTCACCGTCTTCTCGCCCAAGGGCGGCGTCGGCAAGACCACGACCTCGGTCAACCTGGCCCTGGCGCTCGTGTCGGTCCCCGGCCGCACGGTCTGCCTGGTCGACATGGACCTGGCCTTCGGCGACGTGGCGATCACCCTCCAGCTCTTCCCGACCCACTCGATCGAGCACCTGATCGGCAGCGAGGAGTCCCTCGACTTCAGTCTCGTCGAGAGCATGCTGACGCCCCACGACTCCGGCCTGAAGGTGCTGGCTGCACCCAACCTGCCCGACGCGCGCGACCGGGTGACCGGCGCGCTCGTCACCCGGGTGATCAAGACGCTCCAGGAGCACTTCGACTACATCGTGGTCGACAGCGCGCCGACGTTCGACGAGCAGACCCTGACCGCCCTCGACGGCACCGACGAGTGCGTCATCGTCGCCACGCTCGACGTACCGACCCTGAAGAACGTCCGGGTGGCGCTCGACACCCTCGACATGCTCAGCATCGCGCTCGACCACCGGCACCTGCTGCTCAACCGGGCCGACGACCAGGTCGGGCTCGGCGCCGACAAGGTCGAGTCGATCCTCGGCATGGCCGTGGCCGCCCGGATGGCCACCTCGATCGACATCGCGGCGGCCACCAACGCCGGCCAGCCGATCGTCATCTCGTCCCCCGACCACGACTCCTCGAAGGTCGTGCGAGCCCTCGCGACCCGCCTCACCGGCGAGGTGCTCGACGTCGACGACGCCGCCACCACGGCGGCCAGCTCCCGCCGCTTCCGGATGAGAAGGTGACCAGATGAGCGGTCTTGCCGATCGCCTCGCGCAGGCGCGTCGTCGACAAGACGACGACCCGTCGTTCGAAGGATACGAGCCCACGGAGGAGGACCTCGACGAGCTGATCATCGGGGCACCGCTCACCACCTCGGTGACCGCCTCCGTGCCCCCGCCGACCCCGACACTCCCCCAGACCGGCAAGCGTCGCGCGGCGACCCCGGCTGCCGAGCCCGTCCGACGAGGACTGCCGGCTCAGACCGACCGGCTGGAGGACATCAAGTCCATCGTGCACACCGAGCTGCTGCGCCAGCTCGGCCCGACGCTGTACGCCTCGAACCTCGACCAGAACGAGCTCGACGAGAAGGTCCGCGGCGCCCTTCAGGAGGTCCTCTCCTCCCAGGAGAAGCCGCTCAGCGCCGTCGACCGAACCCGGGTCACCCAGGAGATCAGCGACGACATCCTCGGCTACGGCCCGATCGAGCCGTACCTCCGCGACCCGGAGGTCTCGGAGATCATGGTCAACGGCCCCGACAACATCTGGCTCGAGCGTTCGGGCCGGCTGATCGCCGCCGAGGCCAACTTCGCCGACGAGGCCCACCTGCGTCGCACCATCGACAAGATCGTGTCGCGCATCGGCCGGCGCGTCGACGAGTCCAGCCCCATGGTGGATGCCCGCCTGCCCGACGGCAGCCGGGTCAACGCGGTCATCCCGCCGCTGTCCATCGACGGCTCCGCACTCACCATCCGCAAGTTCGCCGCCGACCCGCTGACCGTTCACGACCTGATCCGCTTCGGCTCCCTGAGCGACCGCACCGCCGACTTCCTCGACGCGTGCGTCCGGGGTCGCCTCAACATCATCGTGTCGGGCAGCACCGGCGCCGGGAAGACCACCACCCTCAACGTCTTGTCGTCGTTCATCCCCGACGACGAGCGGATCGTCACCATCGAGGACGCCGCCGAGCTCCAGCTCCGCCAGGAGCACGTCGTACGCCTCGAGTCCCGCCCGTCCAACATCGAGGGCAAGGGCGAGGTCTCCATCCGCGACCTGGTCAAGAACAGCCTGCGCATGCGACCGGACCGCATCATCGTCGGCGAGGTCCGCGACTCCTCCGCGCTCGACATGCTCCAGGCGATGAACACCGGACACGACGGGTCCATCTGCACCCTGCACAGCAACGGCCCCCGTGACACCCTGGCCCGCCTCGAGACGATGGTGCTGATGGCGGGCATGGACCTGCCGGTGCGCGCGATCCGTGAGCAGGTCGCCTCGGCCGTGGACCTGATCGTGCACCAGACCCGGTTCAAGGACGGCACCCGCCGCATCACCCACCTCACCGAGGTGGAGCGGATGGAGGGCGACGTGATCACGCTCCAGGACGTCTTCGCCTTCGACCACTCCGCCGGCTTCACCACCGACGGCACGGCTCTCGGCCGCCTCCGGGCCACCGGGCTGCGCCCGAAGTTCCTGGAGAAGATGCAGTACTCCAACGTGAACGTCGACCCGATGCTGTTCGCGATGGACGGCAAGTGATGGCACGAAGGTCCGGCGCGATCGCCGCGGTCGCCCTCGCAGCACTCGTCGTCCTCGGGACCGGCCCCGGCGCGCAGGCCGCGGACGAGACCTCGATCGCGCACGTCCAGCACGACGAGTCCGGCACGGTCAGTCTGCTGGTCAACGTGCCCCCCGACTCCGACGTCGACCTCACCTCGGCGACGGTGACGATCGGCGGCGAGGCCACCGAGGCGAGCGCCGAGCTCGCCTCCGGCACGACCACCGTACGACGCACGGCCGTCCTGGCCATCGACACCAGCAACTCCATGAAGGGTGCCCGCTTCAAGGCGGCCAAGGCTGCCGCCCTGGTCTACCTCGACACCCTTCCCGCGGACGTCTATGTCGGCATCGTGACCTTCGACAGCGACGTCGCCACCCCGCTGCAGCCGACGCTCGACCGGGCCGCGGCGCGCGACATAGTGGACAGCCTCGCCCTGCGGCGCGAGACCAGGCTCTACGACGGCATCCTCGCCGGCGTGACCATGGCCGGCACCGAGGGCCAGCGCAGCCTGCTCGTCCTGTCCGACGGGGCCGACACGAGCAACACCGACCTCGCCGCCGTCGAGAGTGCGCTCACCGACGCCGAGGTCCTCACCGACGTGGTGTCGCTCGAGCAGACCGGCGGCGCTGTCGACGCACTCACCCAGATCGCCTCGGCCGGCGCAGGTCGCGTCATCAGCGCCGACTCCTCGGCCCTCGCCGAGGCCTTCTCGGCCGAGGCCGACGTGCTGGCCCGCCAGGTGCTCGTCACCGCGCCCGTACCCGACTCGGTGACCACCACCGACGCCACGATCGCCCTCGTCCTGCAGGCCGGGACCACCACGCTGAGCGCGGAGATCTTCGCGCCGGTCCGGGACCGCGCGGTCAAGGCAGCACCGCCGCCCCAGTTCGTCCGGGACGGCACCAGGATCCAGATCCCGCAGTGGGGCGTCTACACCGGCGTCGGCCTCCTCGGCTTCGGCGGGCTCGCGTTCATCGCGCTCCTCGTGCTGGGCACCAAGCGCCAACCGGTGCAGACCGCCGCGGAGCGGGTCGTGCAGTACGCCGCCGCGGGCGGTCGCGGCCCGATGCCCGCCGATGACAGGCAGTCAGAGCCCGCCCTGACGCAGGCCAAGGACGCCGCTGCCGGAGTGCTCGCCCGCAACAAGACCCTCGAGCAGCGGATCGGACGCAAGCTCGACAGTGCCGGAAGCGGCTTCCTGCCGGCCGAGTGGTTGCTGGTCCACACCGGCATCGTCGTCGGCGCGGGCCTGGTCGGCCTGCTCCTCGGTCGCGGCAACCTCTTCACCGGGCTGGGCTTCGTCCTGCTCGGCATCATGCTGCCCTGGCTGTGGCTCGGGTTCATGAAGAAGCGGCGCTTCAAGGCCTTCAACTCGCTGCTCCCAGACACGCTTCAGCTGATCTCCGGGTCCCTGGCCGCCGGCCTCTCGCTGGCCCAGTCCATCGACACCATCGTCCGCGAGGGTGGTGAGCCGGTCTCGACCGAGTTCCGCCGGGTCCTCGTGGAGACCCGGCTCGGAGTCAGCATCGAGGACGCACTCGAAGGCGTCGGCGAGCGGTTCGACTCCAAGGACTTCGCCTGGGTGGTGATGGCCATCCGCATCCAGCGCCAGGTCGGTGGCAACCTCGCCGAGCTCCTGGACACTGTCGCCGGCACGATCCGCGAGCGGGAGTACCTGCGTCGTCAGGTGCTCAGCCTGTCTGCTGAAGGACGGCTCTCGGCCTGGGTCCTGGGCCTGCTGCCTCCACTGTTCATGGGCTACCTGCTGCTCAGCCAGCCCGACTACTTCGGGGTCATGTTCACCGAGACCCTCGGCTGGCTCATGCTCGGCGCCGCAGCGGTGATGCTCAGCGTGGGTGCCTTCTGGATGAGCAAGCTCGTGAAGGTGGAGGTGTGACATGACCGTGTTGCTGATCCTGGGCGCGATGCTCGTGCTGCTCTCCGTCTACCTCCTCTCCCTGGCCACGGCCTCCGACACGAACCAGCAGCCCGGGGTCGGCCGCGCGCTCGCCGCCCTCGAGGCGATGGGCGGGGCACCCAAGGAGCTCACCGCAGAGCTCGAGAAGCCGTTCTCCGAACGCATCCTCGAGCCGCTGCAGAAACGAGCGGTCGGACTGGGCCGTCGCCTCACGGGAGCCGACTCGACCCAACGCATCACGTCCAAGATCGCGATGGCCGGCAGCCCGGACGGCTGGACCGTCGACCGCGTGGTGTCGCTGAAGGTCATCGGCGCGATCGGCGGCCTGCTCGCCGGCCTGCTCGTCGCGTTCGTCATCGGCGTCGGCGGCGGCCAACGCATCGGCCTGGTCCTCCTGGCCGCCCTCATGGGCTACTACGGGCCCAACTTCTACCTCTACCAGCGTGCCTACGACCGCAAGGAGCGGCTCTCCCGCGAGATGCCGGACGCGATCGACCTGCTCACCATCAGTGTCGAGTCCGGCCTGGCCTTCGACGCCGCGGTCATGCAGGTCGCCCGCAACACCGAGGGCCCGCTGGCCGACGAGCTGTCCCGGGTCCTGCACGAGATGCTGATCGGCTCGTCGCGAGCAGAGGCCCTGCGAGCCATGGCCGAGCGCTCGAACCTCCCCGATCTGCGCAGCTTCATCTCGTCCCTCGTCCAGGCGGACGCCTTCGGCATCCCCATCGCGCAGGTGCTGCGCGTACAGTCGTCCGAGATGCGCGTCAAGAGACGACAGCGGGCGGAGGAGAAGGCCATGCAGGTTCCGGTCAAGATGACCATCCCGCTCATCTTCTGCATCCTTCCGTGCCTCTTCATCGCCGTCCTCGGACCAGCGGTCATCAACATCATGGGTAGTTTCGGCTGATGCCCCGGGCTGCGCGGCCACACTCTGGACTGGTCGACGGAGCCCGAGCGTTCGTCCTGCTCGCGCTCGGCGCCCCGGTCCTGTGGGCTCGCGAGGGCTACGGCGTCCTCGGACTGCTGGCTCTCATCGGCGTCTGGCTGGCGGTCTCGCTGGGAGTGCGGACCCGGCTGCCGCTGGCGCTGATCTGCCTCGTCGAGGCGCTCGCCGTCGGTCTCATCTGCGGCATCGCGTTCGCCCAGGCGCCGGCGCTCCTCGCGGCCCTCGCGGTGCCACCCTTCGCGCACGGCCTGTGGCGCGGCGCCCGAGGAGTCGCTGCCTCACTCTCCGCGGAGGCCATCGGCCTCGTGATCGTGATCGGGCTGGGGCAGGCGGCGCCCACCGCCGACCAGATGGCCGACGTGTTCACCTGGCTGGTCACCGGCTTCGGTCTCGGCCTGGTCGCCAGCTTCCTCGGCTCCCTCGACGACGACGACCCGGACAGCTCGGCGCCGTACCGCGAGGCCAGGCTGCTCATCCGCGAGCTGCTCGACCTGTCGGGCCAGCTCAGCGGTGGACTCGACCCCACCAGCATGGGCGGCGCGATCCTGGAGGAGGTCGGCTCGGAGCTGCCGGTGCAGCGCGCGGTGCTCTACGTGTGCCGCGACGATGCCCTCATCGCCCTCGCCAGCCACTCCTCGTCCGAGGAGATCGAACCGGCCGCGACCGACGAGCTCGCGGACGCCGCGTGGGCCGAGGACACGGTTCAGGTCGTGGGTCACGACTTCGCGTTCCCGCTCACCACCTCCGGTGTCACCATCGCCGTCGTCAGCGGCCGGCTCGCCGCCGGCCTCGACCCCGAGCTTCTCGGTCTGACCAAGCAGCTCCGGTCGCTGGCCGCGAGCCTCGAGCCGATCGCGCTGCGCCTCGACACCGCCCAGCTGTTCGCGGAGTTCCGCGACTCCGCCACGTCGGAGGAGAGACGACGACTGGCCAGGGAGATGCACGACGGCCCGGCCCAGGACATAGCCTCGATGGGCTACATCGTCGATGCGCTGATCAGCACCGCGCCCACGCCCGAGCACGAGGCGGCCCTGCACCAGCTGCGCTCGATGATCACCTCCGTGGTCGGCGAGGTCCGCCACTCCGTGATGACCCTGCGGACCCAGGCCGGCTCCAGCGAGAGCCTCGGCGCCGCGATCGCCGCCCTGGCCCGGCGCCTGAGCGAGATGAGCGGCATGCCCATCTCGGTGACCGCCGACGAGCGTACGAGTCGTCTGCGTCACGAGGTGGAGGCGGAGCTGCTGCGCATCGCCCAGGAGGCGATGAACAACGCGGTTCGGCATTCCAAGGCGACCGTCATCGACGTGCAGTGCCGCGTCCACGCTCCGTCCGCCGAGATCGTCATCACCGACGACGGTCGCGGAATGCAGCCCGGGCGGCACGACTCGCACGGGCTGTCCATCATGCGCGAACGCGCGGCGCTCATCGGCGGCGTGCTCGACGTCGGCCCGGCCGAGGGCCGAGGCACGCGGGTCTCGGTGCGTGTGGGAGATTCGTCACTGCTGCACCCCGACGACAACCCCTCGACCAAGGATCGCATCGACGCATGAATGCCGCCTCCGAAGCCGTCCCGACGACCGTCTTGCTGGTCGACGACCACGAGCTGATCCGACACGGTCTGGCGACCGCCTTCTCCCTCGATCCATCCCTGCGCATCGTCGGCCAGGCCGCCACCGTGGCGCAGGCCCTGGCGGCCTGGCACGAGCACCGGCCGGACGTCGTGGTGACCGACCTGCAGCTGCCCGACGGCACCGGTCTCGACGTCGTGCGGGCGGTACGCCGCGACGCTCCCGAGGTCGGCCTGGTCGTGCTGACCATGCACTCCGGTGACGAGCAGATCTTCGCCGCGATGGAGGCCGGCGCCTCGGCGTTCGTCGGCAAGGACTCACCCTCCACCGAGGTGGTGAAGGCCGCCAAGCACGCCGCCGTCTCCCCTCGCACCTTTCTGTGCGCAGGACTCTCGTCGGCGATGATCCGTCGCACCACCGGCGAGTCCACCCGGCTCTCCGACCGCGAGCACGAGGTGCTGCTCCTGCTGGCCGACGGCCTCGGTGCGGGCCAGATCGCCGGCCAGCTCTACATGAGCGAGTCCACGGCCAAGTCGCACATCGCCCGCATCTACCAGAAGCTCGGAGCCACCAACCGCGCGCAGGCCCTGGTGACCGCGATGCGCAGCGGACTGCTGTCGAGCATCTCGCCGAACGGCCGCTGACGGCGCAGGCGGGCCATGGCCCGGGTAGTCCATACGGGCTATCGATCCTCGACTGATGTGTGGACCGCATGACGGCGCCGGAAGAGACACGATTGCTTCATCGGGCCAGGCGAGTGCCTCCGGTCCCAGTGTCCACTTCGGAAGGGAACTCACCATGATCCAGTACCTCACCATCCTCATCCAGGCCCAGAAGGCCAAGATGGACGAGCGTGGCGCCTCCGCCGTCGAGTACGGCCTCCTGGTCGCCGGCATCGCGGCCATCGTCGTCGTGGCCGTCATGGCCCTCGGCCCGATCGTCAAGGAAGCCTTCGCCGACACCTGCACCGCCATCGTGGCCGGCAACAAGAGCATCTCCACGACCTGCAAGAGCTGATCTCGGCTCCAACCGAACGCGATCGATGGCCGTGGGCGAACCGCCCGCGGCCATCGGTCATTTCGAACGGCTCTCACAGGACGGTGGCGACGTGCACGACACCAGGGCTCAGGACGAGACCGGCGCCAGCGCCGTGGAGTACGGCCTGCTCGTCGCGGGCATCGCCACGATCATCACGATCGCCGTCTACGCCTTCGGCCTCGCGGCGGCCGAGATCACGCACACGAACTGCACCCAGATCACCTCCGCGACCGGGACCACCATCTCCGCCTCCTGCGGTTAGCTAGTGGCCGGGCCCCGGCGGCAGCAGCCGGTCGGCGATCGCGATCCGCGTCAGGGTGCCCGGATGAGACCCGAACCACCACTGTGACCACGCCGGTGGCGTCGGGTCGGAGATCGACCGGAGCGCCAGCTGGCGCTGGAGCTCGACGAACGGGGCCCGCTCCCCCGTCGTCTCGAGCGCGTCGACGTCCGCCCGGGTCTCGATCTGCCGGCTGATGCCGTTTTGCACCGGCGCCGACAGCAACGAACCGAACGCCATCAGCGCCAGCACCAGTGGCACCACCGCGACGTCGGCCATCTCGTCACGCCCCCTGCCGGATCGCCGCCGAGACCAGCCGACGACCAGCGCCAGCAGGCCGACCCCCGTCACGGCACCCGCCGCACCCAGCGTGGTGCCGACGACCACGTCCCGGTGGCGTGCATGGGCCAGCTCGTGGGCGACCACCGACAGCGTCTCATCGGTCGGCAGGTCGTCGACCAGTGTGTCGTACAAGACGACCCGCCTGGTGCTGCCGAAGCCGCTGACATAGGCGTTGAGCGTGGTCGTACGACGCGAGGCGTCGGCCACGAGCACGTCGTCGACGGGCACGCCCTCGACGTCGGCGAGCTCGAGGATGCCGGTGCGCAGGTCACCGTCGGGCAGCGAGGTGAAGCTGTTGAACAGCGGCTCGACGAGCAGCGGGTAGACGAACGAGCCGAGCACCACGAAGCCCGCCATCAGCCCCGCGGCGATCACCGGCCAGGCCCGCCGCCAGCGCCGGGCCAGGCCGACGAGCACGACCAGCGCGCCGACGGCCACGACGATCGCGACGGCCTCGCCCTTCAGCATGTCGAGCGCGTAGTCCCCCCAGGACTGACGGGTCAGGTCGTTGGACCGTTGCAGCCGCCGCAACATGATCGCGAACGGCAGCGTGACCAGTCGGCCGGTCAGGTCGACCGCCGTCACGCCGAGCGCGATCTTGACCCACCAGGGTCCGGGCAGCCGGTCCATCAGTCGCCGACGCAGCCGGGTGAAGCCCAGCACGCCGACCACCAGCAGGCCCACGGCCAGCGAGCTCCAGCTCCAGACGCGGGCCCACCGGGAGAAGTCGTCGGCCCGCTCGAGCTGGCCGGTGGTGAACACCGACCCCGGGTCGACGGGCGTCACGGACCCCCCGGGCACCGGGTGCCAGGGCACGATGAGCGCGGCGAGGACGAGGAACGCGAGGCTGCCCACGGCCGCCACCCACCACGCGATGCGACGATCGTCGGGCGTGGTGGTGTCGGTCACGAGGCCAAGTCAAGCAGTCGCTGCCGCCACAGCCGGACCAGCCGTTGCTGGCTGATGCCCGCCTCCCGCAACGCGTCCCCAGCGGGCTGGCCCGCATCGGCGGCCCGGTAGACCTCCTCGAGGCCGTCCTGGCCGATCTGCTGGACCAGGACCACACAGGCGAGCCACGCGGACTCGTAGACCGCCTCGAGGCCCGCTGCCGTCGGCTCGAACTCCGCCGCGCCCGGCAGCTGCTCGGGGGCCCCGTCGCGACGCACCTGGCCGGCGATCCGGGCCGCCGTGACCGAGAGCGGCAGCCGGACGGTGCGCAGCGCGACGTAGTCGGCGAAGCCCTCGAGCAGCCACAGCGGCATCGGGCTGAGTGCCGCGTCGGTGGCCACGTGCACGACCTCGTGGGTCATCACGACCTGGCCGCCCTGGCTGCGCAGCCCTCCCGCCACCTCCGGGTTGACGAACACGTGCACGGGAGCCCCCGCGTCGCGGGACCCGTCCACCGTGGTCGTCACGGCGGCGACGGCGTCGTAGCTCCCCGGAGCCGAGCCCAGGGCTGCGTTGAGGGCGGCCGCGGACGCCGGCACCTCCACCACGACCGAGGGCCGCCAGCCGGGCAGCACGGCTCGGACCGCGGGGTAGGCGGCCCGCAGGCGGTCGGCGTACGTGCTGGCGACCCGGCGCGACTCGGCAGCCAGGACCAGGACGCCCTGGTCGCGGACGACGTGCACGCGCCCGCCGAGCCAGACCGGGGAGCGACGGGTGCCGGACCGGTCACCGAGTGAGGAGATGCCCACCGCGTCGGCGGCCGGCGCGAACCCGACCACCACCTCCGTTGCCGCGGGGACTCGGTCGAAGCCGCCGAAGGCCCAGGTCACGTCGACGGCGGCCTGCCAGGACCCGTCGGCGGCCACGGCGCCGACCTCGTCGACGTACCGCATCGAGAAGTCCTCGACGTCCAGGTCGCGGCTGTTGGCCACCACCTCGGCCAGCAGCGTGCGCGAGGCCTCGTCGGGGGCGAGCGCCTCGAGGACGGAGCCGTCGCCGGACTCCACGGCGTGCTCGAGGGCGTGGAGAGCCGAGGCGGCCAGCGCGGGCTGGGCGCTCGGCCCCTCGCCCTGCGCGCCGCCCGGATCGACCCGGTAGGTGTCGTCGCGGAGCACGACGACGCCGACCACGATCAGGGCGGCCACCACGACCAAAGAAAGACCGGCCACCCACCAACGTGGGTGACCGGTCCTCGAGGTCATCTGCGGGGCTCCATCAGCCGGGGCGGACCGCTCCGACGTAGGGCATGGAGTGGAGGCCGGCGACCGCCACGCCCGTGCCCGGGTTGGCGGCGTGCACGATCAGGCCGTTGCCGACGTACATGCCGACGTGGCTGATCGGGCTGTAGTAGAAGACCAGGTCGCCGGGCTGCAGGTCGCTCGCGGCGACGCGGGGCCCGGAGGCGTACTGGGCGCCGGACGAGTGCGGGAGACCCACGCCTGCCTGGGCCCAGGCCATCATCGTCAGCCCGGAGCAGTCGAACGCGCTCGGGCCGGCCGCGCCGTAGACGTAGGAGTCGCCGACCTGCGCCATCGCGTAGCCGACCGCGGCCGCGGCCCGGCCGGACGCGGGGACGTCGGAGGGCAGCCGCGTGGTGCTGCCACCGCGGGAGAGGGCCAGCAGGCGGCTGCGCTCCTCGTCCTCGAGCCGGGAGAGCAGGGTCTTCGCCTCGGCGAGCTTGGCGTCGACCTCGTCCTTCTCGTCGGCGAGCTGTGCGGTGAGCTCGGTGATCTCACCCGAGCGCTCGGTCGTCGCCTCGTGGCGCAGGTCGAGGGCGTCGAGCTCGGTCGAGTAGGAGGAGAACAGGTCGGACTGGAGGTCGTTGAAGGCCGACATCGTCGAGAGCTGACCCAGGAAGGCACCGGGGTCCTCGGAGACGACGACCTGGCCCACGGTGGAGATGCCCTCGCCCTGGTACTGGCGCAGGACCGACTCGCGCACCTGGTCGCGGACGACTTCGAGCCGGGCGTCCTGGCGGCGCTCGTCGGACTCGAGGGCGCCGAGGTCGTCGGTCAGGTCATCGAGCTGCAGCCGGGCGTCGTGGTACCGCTCCTGCGCCTGCTCGGCCTGGTGGTAGAGCCGGTCGACGCGCGCTTGCACGTCCTTGATCTCGGGCTCGGCCTGCGCGGGGGTGACCGCGACGAAGCCAGTGAGGGCGATCGCAGTCAAGCCGATGAGGGCAGTGCTGAGTCGCAGCCGGTCGTGGATCACGAGCGGGCGGTCTCCCTTGCATGTCGTACGCCTACCGGGTGAGCTGACGGATTCGGGCACGACATGCCCTACCCCGTCTCCTCGGCCGCGTGCGACCGCCTCGACGGGGATTCACCCCAGAGGGAACTGTGGTTCCCCGGCTCCGGGCCACGGTTGCCCGTGCCCCAGGATTCGGCGCGGCCCCCGCACAGATCCTGATGATCCGCTGCCACGGGAGCCAGAACGTCGAGACTAACGGCGCGGGCGCGGCTGAGCCAACTCTCAGAGAGATGTCGCCGGGCGTTTCCGGGTCTCACCGTGAGACCCGCGTCACATGCGTCACAGCCGTCTCATGCGGACTCGACCTCCGGACCGGACATCGGCCGCACCAGCCGCAGCGGCGGCACCAGGCCGCTGGCGGCCAGGATGTCGAGGGCGGCGCGCTCGTCGTCGTCGAAGGTGAGCTCGGGAGGCGGGCCCAGGAGCACCGTCACGACGCAGTCGTGGCAGGCCAGCCCCCGCACCAGGCAGGTGTCGCAGTCGATCCGTGTGGTCATGTTGCGGACTGAAACAGCCGGCACCGACATTTGCTGCTCGCCGGCCGCCGCGGCGGCGTGTCGGGGCCGAGGGGCCGTGGCCTCACGGGGTCAGCAGGACCACGAGACTCGTCGCCGAGACCACCCTGGCACCCGCGCCGACCACGTCGGAGCCGAGCGCACGGTCACTCGTCACCACGACGACCGGGCGCCCCGACGGCTCGGCCGCCACCAGGTCGCGGATCACGTCGTCGGCGATGACGCCCACCGGGCTGAACAGCACCTTCACCCCGCGCGGCGTGGCGACCACCGGCCGCGTGGTCGACGACGCGGCGTCGAACACGACGGTCGTCTCGGCGCCGGTACGCGCGACCACCGGGGCGAGCGCCCCGATCAGGCGCACCCGCTGCGCCTCCAGCGAGGAGCGCTCCCAGGCCGTCTTGCTGACGTTGTAGCCGTCGACGATCAGGCGAGCGCGCGGCAGCGCGAGCAGCTGCTCGAGCAGAGCCGGCCCGTCGGGTGGCCCCGGCCGGGCGGCGACGGGCGCCCCCGCGGCCTCGATGTCGGCCTCGAGCCGGTCCCCTGGGGCTCCGTCCACCGGCGGCAGCGCGAGCTCGCGTCGCAGCCCGTTGGCCGCGTCGAGCACCGTGTCGAGGAGGAGCCGCGCCCGCAGCGTCGTGTCGTCGCGCTGGGCCCGAGCCTCCCGTCGGTCGGTCCTGGCCCCGGCCGACAGCTCCTCGACCTGGGCCCGCAGCCGACGCAGGTCGGCCTCCGCCCGGGCCGCTGCCTGGCCGGCGGCGCCCTCGGCCGTCGCCAGCGTCTCGCGGGCCTCCTCCAGCGCGGCCTGGACGGCGCGCTGGCTGCTCCGGGTGTCGCCCAGCTTGCGCCGAAGGGTCGTGTTCTCGGTGCGCAGCTCGTCGAGCCGTTGCCGGTGGGTCGCCTTCGCCTCACGCGCCTGCGCCTCCAGCGTGTCCACCCGCTGGCGCAGCCGCTCCGTCTCGGGGTCGGTGGCATCGGTGGACGCGGTGGGGCTCAGCCGGCCGAGCGCGGCGTCGTACGCCGACTGCCAGTCATCGGGCCGGGTGAGCCAGGCCCAGGCGGCCGTCGCCGCGTCGTCGTCGACCGGGGGCGCGACACCTGCCGCGACCTGGACCCCCACCGCGGCCCGGAACTCGTCGTCGGCCATCGCGGCGGCGATCGCGGCCCCGCCGAGCCGGGCTCGCCGCTGAGGCGTGAACTGCACCACGCGGCGAAGGGGCGCGGGGACGACCGGCACCGAGGGAAGCGCCTCCGCGGCGAGCGCCAGCACGCGCAGCCGAACGACCCCGGGCAGGTCCGGCAGGTCCGCCACCGCCGGTACGGAGCTTTCGGGCTCGACGCTCATCGGGTCGTCACGACGCAGTCACTCCGACCTACCGCTGACCGGCCGCCGAACCGCCGGCCGACGGGTCGTCCGCAAGGGATGCGTCGAAGCGGTCGACCACCTCGATCGCGTCGGTGCGACCACACCAGCGACAGGCCACCGACTCCAACGAGTCGTCCCTGACCCGCTCCTCCTCGACGACGTGGTCGCCGGCCAGGTCGAAGTGCCAGAACTCCTCGGTCCGACGGCGGCGGCTGACGTCGAAGCGGGTCAGGTTGCCGCAGCCCGCGCAGCGCCAGCGCTGCGACGCGTCCGGAGGGGCGATGGGCACGAGGTGTCTCCTGTCGAGCGGTACGGCGATCTCGACCAGCGTAGTCCGCGAGCCGCCCCCGCTTTGTCGGTGCCCACGTCTAGCGTCGCCGACATGAGCAGTGCCGTTCAGGGTGCGCTCTCCCGATGGGAGGCGCAACGCAGTTTCGACGAGCTGGGCCGGCCGCTGCGCGACATCACGTTCACCGTGGTCGACCTCGAGACGACCGGCGGCTCGGCCGCCGGCGGCTCGATGATCACCGAGATCGGCGCCGTGAAGGTGCGCTCCGGCGAGGTGCTCGGCGAGTTCCAGACCCTGGTCAACCCGCGCGCGGAGATCCCGCCGTTCATCGCGGTCCTGACCGGCATCACCAACGCGATGGTCAGCGACGCCCCCTCGATCGAGTCCGCGCTGCCTGCGTTCCTCGAGTTCGCGGCCGGCACGGTGCTGGTGGCCCACAACGCGCCCTTCGACGTCGGCTTCCTCCAGCACTTCAACCGCCAGCAGGGCCGACCCTGGCCCCGCTTCGAGGTGCTCGACACCGCCAAGCTGGCCCGGCGCGTGATCACCCGCGACGACGCGCCCAACTGCAAGCTCTCCTCGCTGGCCCGGCTCTTCAGGGCCACGACGACGCCCAACCACCGCGCCCTCTCCGACGCCCGCGCCACGGTCGACGTCCTGCACGGGCTGATGGAGCGGCTGGGCGGGCTGGGCGTGCACACCATCGAGGAGCTGCAGACCTTCAGCTCGCGGGTCAGCGCCTCCCAGCGCAAGAAGCGGCATCTTGCCGAGTCGCTGCCGCACTCCCCCGGCGTCTACCTCTTCCAAGACGACCAGTCCCGTGTCCTCTACATCGGCACGTCGCGTGACCTGCGCACCCGCGTCCGCACCTACTTCACCGCCTCCGAGACCCGCTCGCGGATGGGCGAGATGGTCAACCTCGCCGCGACCGTCACCGGCATCGAGTGCGCGACGCCCCTCGAGGCCGAGGTCCGTGAGCTGCGGCTGATCGCCCAGCACAAGCCCAGGTACAACCGCCGGTCCCGCTTCCCCGAGAAGGTCCACTTCGTCAAGCTCACCCGCGAGGCGTGGCCGCGGCTCTCGCTGGTGCGCCGGGTGCTCGACGACGACGCCGACTACCTCGGGCCCTTCTCCTCCCGCAAGACCGCCGAGAAGTGCCTGGCCGCTCTGCACGACACGTTCCCGGTGCGCCAGTGCTCCGACAAGCTGCCGCAGACGCCGACGCCCGCCACCCGGTCGGCCTGCGTGCTGGCCGAGATGGGTCGTTGCCTGTCCCCGTGCGACGGCAGCGTCGACGCCACGACGTACGCCACCCTCGTCGGTCAGCTGCGCGACACCCTGCTGCGACGTCCCGACGAGGTGGTCGACGCCATCAACGAGCGGATGAGCTCACTGGCCGGGCTGGAGCGCTTCGAGGAGGCCGGGGTCCACCGTGACCGGCTCTCCTCGTTCGTGCGCGCCGCGGCGCGCACCCAACGCCTCTCCGCCCTCACCCGGTGCTCCGAGGTGGTGGCCGGCCGACGCGAGGACGACGGTCGCTGGGCCGTCCACGTGGTCCGGCACGGCCGGCTGGCCGCGGCCGGGGTCATCCCGTCCGGTGCCGACGCCCTGCAGTACGTCGCCGAGCTCCGCGCGAGCGCCGAGTCCGTGCGCAACGCCCCCGGACCGGTGCCCGCGGCCACCGCCGAGGAGACCGAGAAGGTGCTGCGCTGGCTCGAGGCCCCCGGCATCCGGCTGATCGAGGTCGACGGCGACTGGGTCTGCCCGGTGGCCGGCGCCACCCGCCACCTGCCGCTGTACGACGCGGCGAACCAGGCGCGGCTCTCGCTGGTGCCCTTCGACGAGCAGCGCCTGCCGAGCCCGCTGCACCGTCCGGCCCGCTAGCGTGTCCCCATGATCACCGCCATCGTGTTCGTGAAGGCCGACGTCGCGCGCATCCCCGAGGTCGGCGAGGCGATCGCCGCGCTGGACGGCGTCAGCGAGGTCTACTCCGTCACCGGCCAGATCGACCTGATCGCCCTGGTCCGGGTGACCAACCACGACGACGTCGCCGCCGTCGTCGCCGACAAGCTCAACAAGGTCGACGGGGTCACCGCCACCGAGACGCACATCGCGTTCCGGGCCTACTCCCGCCACGACCTCGAGTCGGCGTTCTCGCTCGGTCTCGACTGACGGGTCCCGGCCGCATGGCCCGTTGTGACTAGACCGCCCGACGGTCGGTCATTTCCCCTCGCTTGCGCCCCGACGAGGTCTTTGCCTTCCCTACGCTGCTGCGGACAGGTGGAGGTTGAGCATGGGGATCCGAGACGCGTGGGTGGTGGTGCCCGCGTACAACGAGGGCAGCGTGCTCTTCGACGTCGTCTCGCGCCTGCGCGCCGACTTCGACCAGGTCGTGTGCATCGATGACGGCTCCCGCGACGACACCGGCGCGCAGGCCCACCGGGCCGGCGCCACGGTCGTCACCCACCCGCTGAACCTCGGTCAGGGCGCTGCCCTGCAGACCGGCTTCGACTACGTCTCCTCGCTCACGTCAACGGGCCACGTGATCACGTTCGACGCCGACGGTCAGCACGACGTCGCCGACGCGATCACGATGCTGGCCCAGGCCCGGGACACCGGCGTCGACGTCGTCCTCGGCTCCCGCTTCGGCGGCACGACCACCGGCATGAGCGCCTCGCGGCGGGCCGTCCTCCGGGCCGGCGTCCGGTTCACCAGGGCCACGACCGGCCTGCGCCTCACCGACGCCCACAACGGCCTGCGCGTCCTCCGCGTCGAGGCCCTGCCGAAGGTGCGGATGCAGCACAGCGGCATGGCGCACGCCAGCGAGCTGCTGGGCGCGATCTCCCGCGCCGGTCTGACCTGGGCGGAGGCCCCGATGTCGGTGACCTACACGGAGTACTCGAGGGCCAAGGGGCAGAGCAACCTCAACGCCTTCAACATCCTCTTCGACCTCGCGACGGCCCGGATGCGTCCGCTGCCATGATCATCCAGGTCCTCCTCGTCCTCGGCGTCTGCGCAGCGGCACTCGCCGTCCTGCGCACGTCGTCATCGGCCCAGCACACGGCGATCCGGCGGCTGGCCGGCGTCGGCATCGCGGTGCTCGGTGTGGTGGCGGTGCTGTGGCCGGACGGGGTGACCTCGGTGGCCAGGCTCGTCGGCGTCGGTCGCGGCACCGACCTGGTGCTGTACGCCGTCGCCGTTGTCGGCCTGCTGTTCGCCGCCTTCACCAGCCGCAAGCTCGCCGAGATGGAGCAGCGGATGGTCACGCTCAGCCGGGCCCTCGCCATCGCCACCAGTCAGTCGCCGGCCGTCCAGGAGACGGCGGTCGACGAGGACGAGCCGGTCCGGTGATCGAGTTCCTGGTCCCGTACCACGGCGACCCCGGCCTCGCGATCGAGGCGCTGAGGAGCGTCCGCGCCCAGACCAGCGACCAGTGGCGCGTCGTCGTCATCGACGACGCCTCCGAGTCCTCCGCGGTGCGGGACTGGATCACCCGCTCGGGCGACAGCCGGATCACCTACCTGCGCAACGAGACCAACCTCGGGGCCGGCGGCAACTTCCGCAAGGCGCTCTCGCTGGCGACCGCCGACCACGTGGCCTTCCTCGGGTGCGACGACCGCCTGCTCCCCCGCTACGTCGAGCGCGTCTCGGCGCTCATGCACGAGCCGGGCGTGGTCGCCGTCCAGCCCGGGGTGAGGGTGATCGACGGAGCCGGGCTGGTGTGCTCGCCCCGAGCCGACCGGCTCAAGCGACGTCTGGCGCCGAGGCCGGGCCTGCTGAGCGGCGAGCGGCTGGCCGCATCGCTCCTCAACGGCAACTGGACCTACTTCCCCGCGATCACCTGGCGTCGCGAGAGCGTGCTCCCCATCGGCTTCCGGGACTACGACATCGTCCAGGACCTGGCCCTGCTGCTGGACCTCCTGCTCCTCGACGGCGTCGTACGCCTCGACGGGGAGGTCGTCTTCGAGTACCGGCGGCACGACGGCGCCCTCTCGACCCGCACCGCACGGACGGGTGCCCGGTTCGCCGAGGAGCGCAGCTACCTGTCCGGGGTCGCCGGGGAGCTGACGAGCAGGGGCTGGGACTCGGCCGCCCGGGCAGCCCGGCTGCGCTGGACCTCACGTGCGCACGCGGTGTCCCTGGCGCCCCGGGCCGCGGCCGACCGCGACTGGCCGGCCGTGCGCGACCTGTTGCGCCACGGGATGGGGACCTGACATGGCCACGTCGATCCGCACCTGGGCCACCGCCTTCGTCGGCCTGCTGCTCCTGCAGGCGGTCTGGCTGCTGGTCGTGCCGCCGTTCCAGGGCGTCGACGAGCACGACCACGTCTTCAAGGCAGCCGCGGTGGCACGCGGCGACTGGAGCGGGACCCACCAGCCGGTCGAGCTGGGGTGGACCGAGCTGGTCGCCGTGCCCCGCGACATCGCGGCGGCGGCCCTGCCGGCGTGCGAGGCGCTGGAGTACACCCAGCGCGACGACTGTCACCCCAGCGCCGAGCTGGCCGACGGTCGGGTGCTGATCGGCAGCTCCGCGGCCCGCTACAACCCCGCCTTCTACGCCGTGACCGGCACCGCGGCCCTCCCGTTCGACGGGATCGCCGCCGTGCGCGCGATGCGCCTGGCCGGCGCCGCCTGGTGCGCCGCCCTGATCGCGTTGGCGATCGTCGTGGTCCGGCGTACCGCACGCACCCCCTGGCCGGCCACCGCGCTGATCGCGACCCTGACCCCGACCCTGCTCTACTCCACCGCGATCGTCGCGCCCAACGGTCCGGAGATCTGTGCGGGACTGCTGCTCTGGTGCGTCCTCGTCTTCGGCGCCGCAGGCCCGGGGCCGGCACCCCGATGGGTGATCGTGGCCGGCACGGTGGCCGCCGTCCACCTGGCCGTGCTCCGCTCGCTCGGTCCGCTCTGGCTGGTGCTCGTCCTGGCGACGGCGGCGCTCGCGATGGGCGTGCCCACGTTCCTGCGGGCGGCCCGCAGCCGACGGCTACTGCTGCCGATCGCCGTCGGCGGCCTCGCGGTGGTCCTGGGCGCCGCCTGGACGGTCCTCGCGGGCACCAACAGCCCGGCGAGCGCCACCGGCCCCACCTTCCCCGGCAGCCCGTGGCCCCAGATGGCCAGCAACTGGCTGGCCTGGCTGTTCCAGCAGATCTCGGCCGTCCCCACCCGCGGCGACGCAGGTCCGGCGGCGGTCTACGTGCTGTTCGCTCTGATCTGGTGTCTCCTCCTGTTGGCCGCGCTGCGTGTCTCCCACCGTCCGGCCCGAGCGGCCGTGGGCGCGATCTTCGCCCTCACCACGGCGATGGCCGTCGCCATCACGGCCCTGTCGTACACCAGCCTCGGGTACGCCTGGCAGGGCCGCTACTCGTTGCCCTACGTGGTCGGCTGGTTCGTGCTCGCCGGCTGGGTCCTCGACCGGTCGCCCAGGACCACGCCCGGCGCTCGTCCGGCGCCGCTCGCCGTGGGCCTCGCAGCCGCTGTCGGCATCGCTCTGACCGCACTCCACGTCCGCGATCTCTTCTTGGCGCAGAGCCCGTACGCCGGCCACGGCTGGTGGGCAGCGAGCCCGGTGCTGATCTGCGTCCTCGCGGCGGCCGGCTTCGGCGTCCTCCTCCTCGCGCTCCGGCGCCGAACCCCTGAACCCTCCCCCACCGAACCCACCATTCGCCTGCGGACCCCCGCAAGTGCGTCCTAGCCTCACTTCTCGCTGTCCGCGCTGATCGGAGAACCAGACCCATGCAACTCCACCTACGCCGCCACCCGCGCCCGAACCGTCGCGCGGGCGCCACGGTGGTGGTCGCGCTCGCGATCCTGGTCAGCCTGCTGTCGGCCGCCCCTGCCCAGGCAGGCGTGGCGGCTCCCACCGGGCTGACCACCAGCAACGACGTCGTACCCGTCTTCTCGTGGGACCGGGTCTCCGGTGCCGACGGCTACACCGTCGAGGTCTCGCAGACATCGAACTTCGGCACGAGCCTCGTGAGCGAGGCGACGAGCAACACCCGCTGGACTCCCACGCGACGCCTGCCGTCGGGGCTGCTCTACTGGCGCGTCCGCGCCGCGGACCCGACCGGCGCGGCCGGGCCGTGGTCCTCGAAGACCGTGACCGTCGGCACGACCGCAGCGCCAGTACCGGTCTCGCCGATCGCACACGCGTCGGTGCTACCGCCGACGGACCCGCCGGTGCTGAACTGGACCGTGGTGCCCGGCGCGACGGGCTACGAGGTCGAGATGGACCCCGACGGCGACTGGATCGGGTCCGAGTCCCGCACCACCCGCACCAACTCACTGGTCTGGCCCGACTCCCAGGAGGTGGGCGACTACTACTGGCGGGTGCGCGCCCAGTTCGAGGACAACATCCTCACCAACTTCTCCAGCGCGGCCGTCTACGACGTCGAGGCCCTGCCCACGGTCACCGCCGCTGCCTGCCCGGCCGGCCTGGCCTGCGCCCCCGACGCATCCGGCACGGCTCACCCCGAGCCGCAGGTGGAGGACGTCGTCCTCGACTGGGACCCGGTCCTCGGCGCCAACCGGTACCAGCTCCGCGTCGGACTCGACCGCAGCTTCAACAACGTCGTCGACACCGCCACCGTCTTCGGCACCCGCTTCTCGCCGTCCACGACGTACGCCAACAACGGCTTCTTCTGGCAGGTACGGGCGATCAACGCCTCCGGCGTGGCCACCGAGTGGCCCACGACGGTCAACACGTTCGCGCGCCGCTGGCTCCAGAAGCCCACCCTGCTCTACCCCACCGGCACCGTGGGCGACGACTTCTACTTCCAGTGGACCCCGGTGCAGCACGCCAGCAAGTACCAGCTCGAGGTCGGGTCCGACCCCAACTTCACCGCGAACACCTACTCCGTCTGCTCGACCGACCAGACGACCTACGTCCCCGGCGACAGCGCAGCAGCCTGCATGCCGGGGCAGGGCTCGACGTACTACTGGCGCGTCATCGCGATCGACAACCCGTCGGGCGTACGCAGCCTGTACTCCAACATCGGTCAGTTCGTCTACGACGCCGGCCGGGTCACCCTGCTCTCCCCCGACAGCGGTGCCACCGTGTCCATCCCCACCCTCGAGTGGAGCGTCACCCCCGACACCCAGGCCTACGTCGTGGAGGTCCGGAACAACGCCGGCACGATCGTCGGCACCGAGACCACCACGGCGCTGTCTTGGACCCCGAGCCTCAAGCTCGACCCGGGGGCCTACCGGTGGACCGTCCAGTCCCTCAAGAGCGACGGCGGGCTCTCCCCGCGGGTCCTGACCGGTCGGCCGTTCACCGTGGTGGACCCCGTCTACAGCGACCCGACCCTCAGCACCCTCACGGGCGACGGGGAGCCGGCCAGCTTCCGCTTCCCGCTGCTCTCCTGGGCCGGACACCCGGCGGCGGTCTACTACCGCCTGAGGATGTCGGCCACGCCGCCGTTCGTCCTCCCGGACTCCGCGTCGCCGGCGCTCGGCGCCCGGCTCGAGTACCCGGCGGTGACCGACTGGGGCACCCGGTTCCTGCAGGCGGGCACCTACCACTGGTGGGTCGAGGCCTACGACGCCGACGACGCACTGATCAGGACCGGCTCGGACAACACGCTGGTGATCAAGGACCTGTCGGCAGCCACCAACCAGGGCATCGCCCTCGACGGCCTGGCCGTCGACGCCGACGATCGGTGCACCACCTCGTTCTCCCCTCTCAACCCGGACAGCGGCACCTGTGAGGACGTGCCCTCCACCCCGGTCCTGGACTGGGACCCGGTCCCCTCCGCGGGTGGCTACGAGGTCTTCCTTTTCGATGACCCCGAGCTCAGCACGCTGGTGCTCGTCGACACGACGCAGAACTCGCGCTGGAACCCGCGCCAGGCCATCGCGGACAACGAGTCGAGTGCCGCGTACTACTGGTACATCAGGCCCTGCAAGTCGATCGCGCCGTTCGTGGGTTGCACGGCGGACCCCCGCTCGGTCGAGGACGTGGCCACCAACGCGTTCCGCAAGGTCTCACCCCAGGTCGAGCTGACCAGCCCGGCCGCCAGCGCGACGTTCGCCAACGAGATCGACTTCACGTGGCGCGACTACCGCCTCACCAACGCGGACGCCACCTACGAAGGTGGGGACGAGCCGTCCCACCAGAGCGGGCAGACCTACCGGATCGAGGTCTCGACGACGGCGACATTCGGCAACGTGATCGACGCCCGCGACGTCGACCAGGCGACCTACACCTCCCCCGACACCTACCCCGAGGGCGATCTCTGGTGGCGGGTCCAGGCCATCGACGGCGCCGGCAACGGATCGGCGTGGTCGGTGACCCGCCGGCTCAAGAAGGCGACGCCCGTCGCCAACCTGGACCCGGCGCCGAACACCACCGCGATCGAACGTGACCCCGGGTACGACGTCACGACGCCGTCGTGGAACCAGCACCTGACCTCCGGCGGCAAGCCCTTCACGTGGACCGCCGCCCACTTCGACAACACCTGGAACATCGAGGTCTACCGCAACGACGACACGACGCTCTCGAGCACCAACCAGGTCCTCAGCATCAGCACCAGTCAGGCGGCGTTCACCTGGAGTGAGTTCCTGCCGCCCGCCGACGAGCCCTACCGTTGGCGGATCCGGCGCACCGACGTCAACGGCAAGGACGCGCAGTGGTCCGACTTCGGCCGGTTCTACGTCGACCGCGAGGACCAGCACCTGACCCTGCCCGCCGTGGGCAGCGTCGAGGCTCCCAACGGCCCCCTCTTCCGGTGGGTCCCGGTCGCCGCGGCTGCGACGTACGAGGTGGAGGTCGCCGGTCTCGACAACCCGACGGCGCTCAGCACCCGGACGGCCGCGAGCACGTGGGCGACGACCAGCAACCTCGAGACCGGCAGCTACCGCTGGCGGGTCACGCCGTTCGACGCGAACAACCAGCCACTCGGCACCAGTGCGTGGCGTGGGTTCTCGGTCGACGCCGGTCTGCGGGCCACCGTGGCGACGCAGATCCAGGCCCCCAACGGCGCCGGAGTGGGCAAGACGCTCACGAGCACGCCGCCCACCTGGAGCCAGGGCGACGTGGCGATGGACTACCAGTGGCAGCGCGGCGGTGACGACATCGCCGGTGCCACCTCGTCGACGTACGTCGTCACGACCGACGACTACACCCGCCCGATCACGCTCCGCGTGCGCGGCTCCCGGCCCGGCTACACCATGGCCGAGTCGGTGAGCAACACGATCACGGGCTCCGCCGGGAGCGCGATCGTCGCCACCTCGGCACCGGTCCTCCAGGGCATCCCGAAGGTCGGTGAGACGCTCAGCGTCCTGCCCGGCACCTGGTCGGAGGACTCCGCGACGTACACCTTCCAGTGGCTGCGCAACGGGGTGGTGATCGCGAACGAGTCGGCCGATGCGTACCGGCTGGTGGCGGCGGACGCGGCCACGGTCATCTCGGTCCGGGTGTTCGCGGACAAGAATGCCCTGACGCGCGGCGAGGCGATGACCAAGCCGCTGTTGGTCGCCAAGATGACGTCGAAGACCACGACCACCCTGTCGGCCACCCGCGCGCTGCCGAAGAAGAAGGTCAGGATCACCGTCACGGTCGACGTTGCCGACGACCCCCAACCGACCGGCACCGTCAAGCTGTACGACGGCTCGAAGGTCCTCAAGGCCCTGAGCCTCAATGCCATCCACGGCGGCGTCATCGGCTTCACCTACAAGAAGCTGAAGACGGGCAAGCACACGATCAAGGCGGTCTACTCCGGCAGCGCGCCGATCACCGGATCCACGTCCAAGCCCGCAAAGCTGGTGGTCAAGCGCTGATCGGCTAGCCTCCGGCGGTGACCTGGCTCGAAGACATCTGGCTCGACATCCTCGGCTGGGGCGGTAGTGCACTCCTCGTGTACTCCCTGCTCCAGTCGAGGGTGCTCCGCTTCCGCGTGCTCAACCTGGCTGCCTGCGCGCTGCTCGTCGTGTTCAACGCCGTCCTGGCGGTCTGGCCCATGGTCGGCATGAACATCGTGCTGGCCGCGATCAACATCTGGTTCATCGTGAAGCTGCTGCGCGCGCGACACGACGAGGCGTCGTTCGAGGTCCTCCAGGTGCGGCCCGACGACGAGTACCTCCGTCACGTGCTGCGGATCCGCGCGACGGACATCGGCACGTTCCAGCCCGACTTCGTGTGGGACACCGAGTCGCCCGGCCAGCTGGCGTACCTGGTGCAGCGCGGCGACGAGACCGTCGGCGTGGTGCTCCTGAACGCCGACGGCGACACGGCCCGGGTGCTGCTCGACTACGTGACGCCGCGCTACCGCGACTTCTCCCCCGGCGAGTTCGTCTGGCGCAAGAGCGGCCTGCTCACCGGCCTCGGCATCCGCCGGGTCGTGACGCCGCCACGCATGGTCGGCGCCTACTACGACCGCCTCGGGTTCCGCGCCGAGGGCGAGTCGTTCGTGCTCGACCTGCCGTCAGCCGGCTGACACGGCCACCCAGCGCTCGAGCGTCGCCATCGCCGCGCCCGAGTCGATGGACTCCCTGGCCCGGTCGAGGCCTGCCTGAAGGCGCTCGTCGATCGACCCGGCGTCCGCCGCGTGCACGGCCAGGGCCGCCCCCGCGTTGAGGAGGACGGCGTCTCGCACCGCGCCGGTCTCGCCGGCCAGCAGCCGGCGGACCACGTCTGCGTTGTGGGCGGGGTCGCCACCGCGCAGCGCCTCGATCGGGCTGACCGCGATGCCGTGATCGAGCGGGTCGACCGTGGACCTGGTGACCTCGCCGTCATGGGCGGCCCAGATCGTCGAGGTGGTGGTGACGGTGAGCTCGTCGAGTCCGTCGTCGCCGCGGAAGACCCAGGCGTCGAGGCCGCGCCGCGCGCACACCTCGGCCATGATCGGCGCCATCCGCGGGTCGGGGCAGCCGATCGCACTGGCCGCCGGACGAGCGGGGTTGGAGAGCGGCCCGAGGAAGTTGAACGTGGTGCCGATGCCCAGCTCGCGCCGCGGCGCTGCGGCGTGCCGCATCGCGGGGTGGAACGCTGCGGCGAAGCAGAACGTGATGCCTGCCTCGACCGCCACCTCGGCCACGCGCCCGGCCGGCAGGTCGAGGCGGATGCCCAGCGCCTCGAGGACATCGGCCGAGCCGGACTGCGACGACGCCGAGCGCGAACCGTGCTTCACGACCCTGGCGCCCGCGCCGGCCGCGACGATCGCGGCCATCGTGGAGATGTTGACCGACATCGACCGGTCGCCGCCGGTGCCGACGACGTCCAGCAGCCGGCCCGGGACGGAGATCGCGTTGCCGGCGGCCAGCATGGCGTCGGAGAGGGCGGCGAGCTCCTCGACGGTCTCACCCTTGGCTCGCAGGGCTACCGCGAACCCGGCGATCTGTGCAGGGCTCGCCGCACCGGCGAGCACCTCGCCCATCGCCCAGGCCGTCTGCTGGGAGGACAGGTCGTGGCCCGCGACGAGGTCGGAGAGCACATCGGCCCAGGTGGTCGTCATGGCCGGCTCAGGCTGTCGCCGGGACCCGCGACCTGAGCAGCGAGATGACCGCCTCGGCCAGCGCCACCGGGTCGATCGGGTGGGAGACCGCGGCCTCGGCGCGCGACCAGGTCGCCAGCCAGGCGTCCTGCGGTCGCCCGGTCAGCACGATCACCGGCGGACACCGGAAGATCTCGTCCTTGAGCTGCTTGGCGATGCCCATGCCGCCGGCCGGGACGGCCTCGCCGTCGAGGATGACCAGCGCGATGCCGCCGGCGTCCATGTTGGCGATCACGACCGGCTCGGTCGCGACCTCGACGTACTGCAGCTCGGGCAGGTCCGGGTGCGGGCGACGCCCCAACGCGAGGATGACCTGCTGGCGCGTGTCGATGTCGTCGGAGTAGACCAGCACCTTCAGCGGTGCGGTCGGGGCGGCGGCGGTGTCGGTCACGGCGCCGATGCTACCGGTTGGGCTACCGGTCCGCGGCCCGGGCGGCGTCGGCGGCCGCTCGCGCCTCGAGGAGGTCCAGACGCCGGTCCTCGCGCCTGCCCTCGGCCATCGACGAGCGCACCCACTGGACGAACAGCACGCCGAAGAAGATCAGTCCGATCAGGTCGCCGGCGGCCCACAGGATGCCGCCGGCCCGGTGCTGGTCGGCCATGGCGTCGGGCAGCCAGGCGCCCATCGGGCCGCGGCGCAGCGCGAGGTACCAGTCACCGGCGATCAGCGTCGACTGTCCCATGATCGTCACGCCCAAGAACGCGTGGAACGGCAGCGTCATCATCACCAGCAGCAGCCGGAAGGGCCACCGCACCCGCCCCGGTACCGGGTCCAGGCCCATCAGCGGCCAGAAGAACAGGGACCCGACCAGCACCAGGTGCACGTGCATGAGCTCGTGGACGTACGCCGAGCGCAGGCTCGCCTCGTACCACGGCGAGAAGTAGAGCGCCCACGGGGAGATGACGTAGAGGGCGAAGGCGAGCGGGGCGAACGACAGCACCTTGGCGACCCTGGTGTGCAGCGCGGCCAGCAGCCAGCGCCGGGGTCGCGCCGGCAGCGTGCGCAGCGCCAGCGTCACGGGAGCACCGATGGCCAAGAACAGCGGCACGACCATCGACAAGATCATGTGCTGGCCCATGTGGACCGACAGCAGCGTCGTGTCGTAGCGCGCCAGCCCGGAGGCGGTGGCGAACAAGAACGCGCCCATGCCGACGCCGACGAAGGCCACCGTGCGGCCCACCGGCCACCGGTCCCCACGGCTCCGCAGCACGTGCACGCCGAGCAGGTAGAGCCCCGCCACCCAGACGGTGAGCACGAACGGGAACGGGTCGATCACCCAGTCGCTGAACGCCCTTCCGAGCGTGAGCTGCGGCAGGTCGGGCTGGGTCGTGAACACACCGCCAACAATATGTCGGCGAAACAGGAGGGGCCCAAGGTGGCCTCAGCGACGACTACAGACATAATGGCGTCGTGGCCACCGCGACGACGATTCCGGCATCCCGACTGCACGGGCACCACGACCGACCCAGCATGGTCAGCGTGGGCACGATCATCTGGCTCTCCAGCGAGCTGATGTTCTTCGCAGCCCTGTTCGCGTCGTACTTCACCATCCGGGCCGTGAGCCCCGAGCTGTGGGCCCAGGAGACCGAGAAGCTCAACGTCCCGTTCTCCTCGGTCAACACGGTGATCCTCGTGCTTTCGTCGCTGACCTGCCAGCTCGGCGTCTTCGCCGCCGAGCGCGGCCAGGTCGGCCGCAAGGGCTCGCTGTTCAAGATGAGCGGGTGGGGGCTGCGCGAGTGGTTCGTCCTCACCTACGTCATGGGCGCCGTCTTCATCGGTGGCCAGGCCCTCGAGTACACCGAGCTGATCCACGAGGGCGTGACGATCCCGGACTCGGCCTACGGCACGATGTTCTACCTCACCACCGGCTTCCACGGCCTGCACGTCACCGGCGGACTGGTCGCCTTCTTGTTCGTCCTCGGTCGCACCTACATGGCTCGCAAGTTCACCCACGAGCAAGCCGTCAGCGCCATCGTCGTGTCCTACTACTGGCACTTCGTCGACGTGGTGTGGATCGGCCTGTTCGCCACGATCTACCTCATCCAGTAAGTGCCCGGATCCGGATCTGACAAGGACTCAATGTGCGTCTCCTGAACCGAACTGCAGGCCGCCTATCCCGGCACCGCCGGGGGCCCCTTGCCGGTGTCGTCCTCCTGCTCCTCGGCCTTCTGCTCACCGGTGGTCTCTACACCGCCTTCTCCCCTGCCCAGGCGCAGGAGCAGGAGAGCGATGCCGAGCTCGCCGCCCAGGGCCGCGAGCTGTTCCTCGTGGGCTGCTCGTTCTGCCACGGCCAGAACGGCGAAGGCGTCTCCACCGTCCGTGACGGCCAGGTCATCGGGCCAACGCTGGTCGGTGTCGGCGCAGCCGCGGTCGACTTCCAGGTCGGCACCGGCCGGATGCCGATGGCCCAGCCGGGCGCCCAGGTCCCGAGCAAGAAGCCGGTCTACTCCGACCAGGAGGTCGAGGCCCTCGCGGCGTACGTCGCCTCGCTGGCCCCCGGGCCGGCGATCCCCAACGCGAACGACTACAGCATCGACGGGCTCACCGACGAGGAGCGTCAGACGGCGATCGTGCGCGGCGGCCAGATCTTCCTCACCAACTGCACGGCCTGCCACAACTTCAACGGCTCCGGTGGCGCCATGCCCCGCGGTGGCTACGCCCCGGCGCTGCACGGCGTCGAGCCCCGCTACATCTACGAGGCGCTGCTGACCGGTCCGCAGAACATGCCCACGTTCAGCAACGGCAACCTCTCGCCCGACGAGAAGCGCGACGTGATCGCCTACCTCGGCAGCATCGAGGAGACCCCCGAGTACGGCGGGTTCGGTCTCGGTGGCCTCGGTCCCGTCTCGGAGGGCCTGTTCGCCTGGCTCTTCGGCATCGGCGGCCTCGTCGGCTTCGCGGTCTGGATCGCGGCGCACACCACGCGTAGCACCAAGAAGAAGGTTGAAGCATGAGCGACAAGCACGAGTCCGTGCCTGCGGTCGGCTCAGACGAGTCGGCGGTGCCCGCCACCACGCAGGAACCCATCGCCGACCCGGGCCTGCCGGAGCACGTCTGGCGTCCGACCGACGTCGACGAGCGTGCCGAGAAGCGCGCCGAGCGCCAGATCGCCGCGATGTTCCTGCTCTCGATGGTCTGCGCGGTGCTCTTCGTCGTCGCCTACCTCACCCTCGACATCGGTGACCGCGTCGACACGTTCGGCGGTCTGGGTGCCTCCACGCTGGCCCTCGGGCTGACCCTCGGCGGGGCCCTGCTCCTCATCGGCATCGGCATCATCCAGTGGGCCCGCAAGCTGATGGGCGACCACGAGATCGTCGAGATGCGCCACCCGGCCGGCTCCTCCGACGAGGATCGCAAGTCGACGCTCGAAGCACTCGACGCCGGACTCCAGGAGTCCGGCATCGGCCGTCGTCCACTCGTCCGCAACTCCCTGCTCGGTGCGGTCGGCCTGCTCGGCCTGCCGGCCGTCGTGCTCCTGCGCGACCTCGGCCCGCTGCCGGGCAACAAGCTGGCCCAGACGATCTGGGAGCCGGGCATGCGCCTGGTGCGCGACGTCGTCGGCACGCCGATCCGGGCCTCAGACATCGAGGTCGGCGACCTCATCAACGCCGCCCCGGAGGCGTTGTTCCCGAACGAGGAGAACGGCTACCCCGAGATCGAGGGCGTCGAGCTCCAGGTGCAGAAGGCCAAGGGCGCGATCATCATCGTGCGCATGGAGCCCGGCGACATCGTGCCCGGCCGCGGCCGGGACAACTGGTCGATCGACGGGATCATCTGCTACTCCAAGATCTGCACGCACGTCGGCTGCCCGATCTCCCTGTACGAGCGCACCACGCACCACGTGCTGTGCCCGTGCCACCAGTCCACCTTCGACCTCGCCGACTCGGCGCGGGTCATCTTCGGACCCGCCGCCCGCGCCCTCCCCCAGCTGCCCCTGGCAGTTGATGAGGAGGGGTACCTTGTGGCACAGAGCGGCTTCAACGAGCCCGTAGGGGCCAGCTACTGGGAGCGTGAGAGGCAATGAGCGTCGACACCACGAAGGTGGCCACGACCAACGCCGGCAAGCCCGCGACGCCCAAGAGCGGCGGTCGGGCCGGCGGCATCGCGACCTGGGCCGACGAGCGCCTGGGCCTGGCCGGCCTCGCCAAGAAGAACCTGCGCAAGGTCTTCCCCGACCACTGGTCGTTCATGCTCGGCGAGATCGCGCTGTGGAGCTTCGTCGTCCTGCTCCTCACCGGCGTGTTCCTGACGCTGTGGTTCAACCCCAGCATGGGCGAGGTCCAGTACAACGGCTCCTACGACCAGCTGCGCGGCATCCACATGTCCGAGGCGATGGCATCCACCCTGGACATCTCCTTCGACGTCCGCGGCGGCCTGCTGATGCGCCAGATGCACCACTGGGCGGCCATGCTCTTCGTGGCGTCGATGATGGTGCACCTGCTGCGCGTCGCCTTCACCGGCGCGTTCCGCAAGCCGCGCGAGCTCAACTGGGTCATCGGCTGCCTGCTGCTCCTGCTCGGCACGCTCGAGGGCTTCACCGGCTACTCGCTGCCCGACGACCTGCTCTCCGGCACCGGCGTCCGCGCGGCCGACGGCTTCCTCAAGGCCACCCCGGTCGTGGGCAGCTACATGTCGTTCTTCCTCTTCGGTGGCGAGTTCCCGGGTGACGCGATCATCCCGCGCCTGTTCACCATCCACGTGCTGCTGATCCCGGGCATCCTGCTGGCCCTGATCGCCGCCCACATGCTGCTGCTCGTCTACCACAAGCACACCCAGTGGCCCGGGCCCGGCCGCACCGAGAAGAACGTCGTCGGCTTCCCGATGCTGCCGGTCTACGCCGCCAAGGCGGGTGGGTTCTTCTTCATCGTCTTCGGCATGGTCGCCGTCATGGGCGCAATGCTCACGATCAACCCCGTGTGGAAGTTCGGCCCCTACGACCCGACCAAGGTCACGGCCGGTTCCCAACCCGACTGGTACATGGGCTGGCCCGACGGGCTGCTGCGCATCATGCCGGGCTGGGAGTCGGTGATCTTCGGCTTCACGATCTCGTGGAACGTCATGATCCCGATCCTGCTCGTGCCCCCCCTGATGCTGACGGTCCTGATCGTGCTGCCGTTCATCGAGGGCTGGATCACCGGTGACAAGCGCGAGCACCACCTGCTCCAGCGCCCGCGCAACGCGCCGACCCGCACGGCCGTCATGGTCTCGCTGATGACCTTCTACGGCCTCGCCTGGGCGGCCGGCGGCAACGACATCATCGCCATCAAGCTTGACCTGAGCATCAACCAGATCACCTACTTCATGCGTGGTGCCGTCTTCATCGGGCCGTTGATCGCCTTCCTCATCACCCGCCGCTGGTGCATCTCCCTCCAGCGGCACGACAACGACCTGCTGCTCCACGGCTACGAGTCGGGCATCATCATGCGGTCGGCGGACGGCGGCTACACCGAGCGCCACCTGCCGATCGACGAGGAGCGTGCCTACTCGCTCACCGCTCGCGAGCGCGACAAGATCTACGAGCTCGAGTCGGACGTCGACGCCAACGGCGTGCCGGCGCCCGGCACCCGTGCCAACGCCATGCGCGCCAAGCTGTCGAAGGCGATGTACGTCGACAACGTGCAGAAGCCGACGGCCGAGGAGCTGGACGAGGCGCACCACCACGCCGATCACGAGCACGAGCTCCAGGCCGGCCTCGACCACGCGGCCGACGGGCACCAGTTCGACGGTCACCACGCCGTCGACGGTGAGGAGCTCCGCTCGCACTGAGCGGTGATCGAGACACACGCGACGTAGACCAGGGGCGACCCAGAGCAGGGCGACCCAGAGCAGGGCCCGGACCAGTGATGGCCGGGCCCTGAGCTGTCCAGGAGGATCCATGAGCACGGTCAGCTTCGGTCTCGACACCTTCGGGGACATCACCGTCGACCAGCGTGGAGACCGCCTCTCCCACGCCCAGGTGCTCCGCAACACCGTCGACCAGGCCGTCCTCGCCGACTCGGTGGGCGTCGACGCGTTCGGCGTCGGCGAGCACCACCGCGACGACTACGCCGTCTCGGCGCCGGAGATCGTGCTGGCCGCCGCCGCGTCCCGCACCGAACGCATCCTGCTCGGCACCGCCGTCACGGTGCTCTCCTCCGACGACCCGGTGCGGGTCTTCGAGAAGTTCGCCACCCTCGACGCCGTCTCGTCGGGGCGCGCCGAGATCACCCTCGGCCGCGGCTCGTTCACCGAGTCCTTCCCGCTCTTCGGCTTCGACCTGGGCGACTACGAGGTCCTCTTCGAGGAGAAGCTCGACCTGCTCCACGCCCTGCTGGCGGAGGCCCCGGTGTCCTGGTCCGGCAGCACCCGCCCACCGCTGACCGACGCCGACGTCTACCCGAAGACCGCGTCCGGGCGGATCCCGACCTGGATCGGGGTGGGCGGGTCGCCGGAGTCGGTCGTGCGGGCGGCCCGCTACGGCATGCCGATGATGCTGGCGATCATCGGTGGCGAGCCGGCCAGGTTCGCGCCGTACGCCGACCTCTACCGGCGGGCGCTGTCAGAGCTGGGGCACGACGAGCTGCCGCTCGGCGTGCACTCCCCCGGCTTCGTCGCCGACACCGACGCCGAGGCGCGCGAACTGCTCTTCCCGCACTTCAAGGTCAACCGCGACCGGATCGGCCGCGAGCGCGGCTGGCCGCCGGCGACCCGCGAGGGCTTCGAGGCCGAGGCCGACCACGGTGCGCTGTTCGTGGGCTCGCCCGAGACGGTCGCCACCAGGATCGCCGACACCGTGCGCATCCTCGGGCTCTCGCGCTTCGACCTGAAGTACAGCAACGGGCCCCTCCCGCACGAGCACCTGCTGCACGCCATCGAGCTCTACGGCGGCGAGGTCATCCCCCGCGTGCGCGAGCTGCTGGCGTCCTGACCGGGGGTCAGGAGAGGGCCGAGCCGGCCTGCCACTCCGGGAACGACGCGTTCCAGTCACCGAAGCCGTTGGTGAGCGTCATCGGTCGACCGGTGCCGGTGTACTCGACCACGTCGCCACGCTTGGAGCGGTCGTAGATCCACTTCGCGTCCGAGGTGCTCATGCCGGTGCAGCCGTGGCTGACGTTGGCCTGTCCCTGCGAGCCGACCGACCACGGCGCTGCGTGCAGGAACTCACCGGAGTAGGTCAGCCGCATGGCGTACTCGACGTCGTCGAGGTCGTAGCCCTCGGCGCTGTCGTTGGCGATGCCGATGGTCTCGGAGTTCATCCGGCGGCTCCGGAACTTCTCCATGATCACCTTCACGCCGGACCGGGTGGTGAAGCCGGCCTTGCCGGTGGTGATCGGCGTGGTCTTGGCCAGCGCACCGTTGATGAAGGTCTTCATCTGGTGCGTCTGTGCGTCGACCTTGCTGATCACCGCGTCGCCGACCGAGAAGCCGATCTCGCGGCTCTCCTGGCCGTAGACCCCGCCTCCCGCCGGAACGCTGTTGACGTCGACGTCGACGGTGACGTCGGTGCCGGCCTGCCAGTAGGACCGCGGACGCCAGTGCACCTCCTGGTCGCTCATCCAGTGCCAGGCACCGGGCTGGGCGGGGGTGCTCCTGACCGACATGTGCTTCTCGAACGCGGCCTTGTCGGTCACCGCGATGTCGAAGGTCACGACGACTGGCATGCCGACTCCGACCGTCTCGCCCTGCAGGGGCGCGATCGAGGGGAAGGTCTGCTGGTCGAGGGTCAGCTCCTGCGTGGTGGCGCTCGCGCGCACCTTCTGGGTGGACCCGTCGCTGCGCTCGGCGAGGCCCGAGGCCGTGTAGGTCATGCCGGGCTCGAGGCGGCCGGTCGCGGTCCAAGACGTGCCCCCGTCGTCGACCTCGCCCTCCAGCGGCCCGTCCGGAGAGGAGACCGACAGCTTGCGCAGCGTGCCGTCGTCGGCGGTGAAGACAAGCTCCTGGTCGATGGCCAGGCCGGTCTTCTGCGCCGCGGCGAGCCGGACCTTGGGCACCGACGGGGTCGGCGGCGCGGACGAGTCCGCCGCATCGGCGGACTGGTCGCCGGCCAGCTTGTCGGCCGCGTCACAGGATGCGAGGCCGGTCGCGGTGGCGATTGCGAGCGACGCCACCAGCAGACGGCGGCGGCGCGAAGCGGATGCGGACATGCGTGTGGTTCCCCCCAGAAGGCGATCGTGGATCGATTCCAGAGTAACCCGGCACCCCACCATCACCCGAGTTCACGAGGGTGGGGTCCCTCACTCCCGCGGGCGGCGTACGGCTCAGTGAGCGTGCTCGCCGCGGTAGTACTCGAAGATCCAGCCGCTGAGCGCGAGGGTGCCCAGGGCGAAGCCGAGGATGACCAGCCACCAGGCCGCCATGGCGGTGCCGAAGACGATCACGCCCAGCGTCAGGCCGCACCACAGCGGCCACCAGGAGTACGGCGGGAAGAAGCCGAGCTCGCCTGCTCCGTCGGAGATGTCGGCGTCCTTGCGGTCCTCGGGACGCGGGTCCATCTTCACTGCGTGGAAGCCGAGGTAGAGCGAGACCATCAGGGTCAGCAGCGCCGACATGGTGAGCGCGGACGTGCCGGTCCAGTCGCCGGTGATCACCCAGTAGCTCGGGCTGACCAGCACGAAGAAGATGGTGGTGATGATGAAGATCCAGGCTTCCACCCTCATCAGGCGCGCCCCTCCCCGTTGTCGGTGTCGCTCTTGCGGTTGATGCGCTCGTCGAGCATCTGCGCACGCCCCTCGACCTCGGGGGCGTCGGCCATCCGGCCCTCACGCTCGGCACCGTTGACGGCGAGCTCCAGGGCCGCGACCTCCGGGTGGTGCAGGTCGAAGGCGGGCGACTCGGACCGGATCCGCGGCAGGTTGACGAAATTGTGGCGCGGCGGCGGGCTGGAGGTGGCCCACTCGAGCGATCGGCCCCAACCCCAGGGGTCGTCCATGTTGACCAGGGGCGACTTGCGGGACTGGTAGACGTTGTAGAGGAACGGCAACGTGGACGCACCCAGCAGGAACGCGCCGATGGTGGAGACCTGGTTGAGCGTGGTGAAGCCGTCCGCGGGCAGGTAGTCGGCGATGCGCCGCGGCATGCCCTCGACGCCCAGCCAGTGCTGCACGAGGAACGTGGTGTGGAAGCCGACGAACAGCAGCCAGAAGTGCACCTTGCCGAGCCGCTCGTCGAGCATCCGGCCGGTCATCTTCGGCCACCAGAAGTAGAAGCCGGCGAACATCGCGAACACCACCGTGCCGAACACCACGTAGTGGAAGTGGGCGACCACGAAGTAGGAGTCGGAGACGTGGAAGTCGAGCGGCGGGCTGGCCAGGATGACGCCGGTCAGGCCACCGAAGAGGAAGGTCGTCAAGAAGCCGATCGACCACAGCATGGGGGTGTCAAAGGACAGAGATCCCCCCCACATCGTGCCTATCCAGTTGAAGAACTTGACCCCGGTGGGCACCGCGATGAGGAAGGTCATGCCGGAGAAGAACGGCAGGTCGACCGCGCCGGTCACGAACATGTGGTGGGCCCACACGGCGACCGAGAGGATCGCGATGCCGAGCGTGGCGCCGACGAGGCCGACGTAGCCGAAGATCGGCTTGCGGCTGAACACCGGGAGGATCTCGGAGACGATGCCGAAGAACGGCAGCGCGATGATGTAGACCTCGGGGTGGCCGAAGAACCAGAACAGGTGCTGCCACAGGATCGGCCCGCCGTGCGCGGTGTCGAACACGTGGGCGCCGAAGAGCCGGTCGGCCTCGAGCGAGAGCAGCGCGCCGGCCAGGATCGGGAACGCGATCAGCACGAGCAGGCTGGTGACCAAGGTGTTCCAGACGAAGATCGGCATCCGGAACATGGTCATGCCGGGCGCGCGCATGCAGATGATCGTGGTGATGAAGTTGACCGCGCCGAGGATGGTGCCGAGGCCGGCCATCCACAGACCCATGATCCAGAGGTCACCACCGACACCGGGTGAGTTCACGGCGTCCGACAGCGGCGTGTAGGCGAACCAGCCGAAGCTCGCCGCACCCGTGGGGGTGAGGAAGCCCGAGGCGGCGATCAGGCCGCCGAAGAGGAACAGCCAGTAGCTGAACATGTTCAGCCGCGGGAACGCGACGTCGGGGGCACCGATCTGCAGCGGCATGATCACGTTGGCGAAGCCGATGAACAGCGGCGTCGCGAAGAGCAGCAGCATGATCGTGCCGTGCATCGTGAAGAGCTGGTTGTAGAGCTCGTCGTTGACGACCTGCTGGCCCGGGAACGACAGCTCGGAGCGGATCAGCATGGCCATCACACCGGCGATGAGGAACCAGGCGAACGACGTGCCGAGGTAGAGCTTGCCGATCAGCTTGTGGTCGGTGGTGGTGAGCAGGCGGACCACCTGCTCGCCGCGCGGCTTGCGGGCCGGGGCCCCAGTGCCCACGCGGGCGTCTGTCGTGGTCACTCGCTGCCTCCTTCTGCGTCGTCCAGGCCAGCCTGCGTGCGCGCTCCGGCGCCACCGAGCAGCGGCTGGTCAGCGATGAATCCGTCGTCGGCCAGGCCGTCGAGGTAGGTCGCGTAGTCGGCCTCGCTGACCACCTTGACGTCGAAGAGCATCCTCGAGTGGTAGGTGCCGCAGAGCTCGTAGCACCGGCCCTGGTAGTCACCGATCTTGTTCGGGGTGACCTGGAACTTGTTGATGTGGCCCGGGATGACGTCCATCTTGAACAGGAACGCGTCGACGCCGAAGTCGTGGTTCACGTCGGGAGACTGCAGGTTGAACTGCACGGTCTGGTCGACGGGCAGCACCAGCGTCGGGATGTAGCTCGCGGTGCCGGACGTGTAGGGGGTGCGGCCGCCCTCGCCCTGGTCGGTGTAGTTGAACGTCCAGGACCACTTCTGGCCCACGACGTCGACGGTGAGGTCGGGGTCGGGGTCGAGCTCGACCAGCTTGTTCTGGACGTCGACGGTCCAGTAGAAGAACACGACGACCATCATGATCGGCGCGATCGTGTAGAAGATCTCGAGGGGCAGGTTGTAGCGGGTCTGCACCGGGATCTCGTCGTCGCGACGTCGACGGAAGCGCCACACCGTGTAGAAGATCAGCCCCCACACGATGACGCCGGTGGCCATCGCGGCCACCCAGGACCACTGCCAGAGTGCGAGCGTGAAGGGCGCCTGCTCGGTCGCCGGGTCGGGCATCGCCAGGTTGGCCCACTGGTCACGGTCGAACGCGTCGCCGCAACTCGTGAGGGTCATCAGGGCGAGGCCGAGCACTGTCGCGGTCGCGACCCGCTTACGGGCCGTTCCTGCACGCTGCGGGAGTTGCAGACCCACGAACGAGCCTCTCTCTCGGTCCAACACGTCTGGCTGGAAGACTATCCGAATCCGAGCCGCAGATGGCGGGCGGGTGGCCCGGTAAGTTCGGGGCGTGACCTTTCCCGCCGGGGACCCGGACTCCCCCACAGCGAGAACCGCGTACGCCGATCTGGACGCCGCGTCCTCCGAGCCGCTGCATCCGGCCGCGCGCGAGGTGCTCCTGGCGGCGATCGACCAGGGGTACGCCGACCCGCGGCGGCTCCACCACGGCGCCCGGACGGCCCGGCTGCTCCTCGAGAACGCACGCGAGGTCGTGGCGTCCAGCCTCGGCGTCCGCACGGCCGAGGTGACGTTCACGTCCAGCGGCACCGACGCCGTGCACCGCGGGCTGCTCGGCCTGATGCGCGGTCGGGAACGCGCAGGCCGCGCGCTCGCGCACTCTGCCGTCGAGCACTCGGCCGTGCTGCACGCGGCCCGCTGGGCGCAGGCCCCCACGCACTCCGTTCCCGTGACGACCGAAGGGCTCGTCACGGCAGGCGCCGTGGTGGAGACGTTGTCCCGCGCTACCGAGCCGGTCGGCGTGCTCGCCGTCCAGCACGCCAACCACGAGGTCGGCACCGTGCAGCCGATCGCCGAGATCGCCGCCGCGACCGGCGTCCCCATGTTCGTCGACGCCTGCGCGTCGACCGGACGGCTCCCCCTGCCCGAGGGCTGGTCGGTGGCCGCGGCGTCGGCGCACAAGTGGGGCGGCCCAGCCGGGGTCGGGCTGCTGCTGGTGCGCAAGGGTGCGCGCTGGCGCGACGCGTTCCCCGCCGACGACCGGGTCGACGAGCGCAGCAGCGGGTTCGAGAACGTCCCGGCCGCCCTGGCCGCTGCCGCAGCCCTCCAGGCGGTGGTCGCCGACCGCGCCGAGCGAGGCGCGCGCGAGTTCGCGATGGTGGAGCGGATCAGGCACGCCGTCGCGGCCCTGCCCGACGTGGAGGTCGTCGGCGACCCGCTCGCGCGGCTCCCCCACCTCGTCACGTTCTCGTGCCTGTACGTCGACGGCGAGGCACTGGTGCACGAGCTCGACCGGCACGGTTTCGGGGTGGCCAGCGGCTCTGCCTGCACCGCGTCCACGCTCGAGCCGTCGCACGTCCTCGCCGCGATGCGCGTCCTCACCCACGGCAACGTCCGGCTGGCCGTGGGCCGCACCACCACCGACGACGACGTGTCGGCGTTCCTGGCGGTCCTTCCCGACGTCGTGACCGAGCTGCGGGCGAGGGTCGGCCTGTGACGCCCGACCTCGAGCTCGACTGCCGAGCGCTGCTGTGCCCGATGCCCGTCATCGAGCTTGCCCGGCACATCACCGACGTGCCGGTCGGCCGACTTGTCGGCGTCGTCACCCGCGACCCGGCGGCCCGCATCGACGTGCCGGCGTGGTGCCGGATGCGCGGCCAGGAGTACGTCGGCGAGGACGCCGCCGCGGACGGCGAGGCGCGGTACGTGGTGCGGCGTACCTCCTGAGCCGCCCCGCGGCGGCGACCTACGCGTGGATCGTCTTGAGGTGCGGCTCGAAGTCGGCCGCCGCCTGCTCGCCGTAGGTGTTGGTGCAGCGCTCGAGCAGGTCCGCGCGCGACAGGACGTACTCCTGCGTGCCGACCTGCTCGACGACGTAGACCGCGACCAGGCAGCCGAGCTGGGCGGCCCGCTCGTGGTCGAGGCCCCACGCGAGAGCGGCCAGGAAGCCGGCCCGGAAGGCGTCGCCGACACCGGTCGGCTCGACCTTCTCGATCTCGGGCACGGCACCGACGGTGATCGACTCCCGGCCACGGCCGTCGATGCGGACCCCGCCCGGGCCGAGCGTGACGATCCAGGTGCCGACGCGGTCGAGGACGTCGTCGACGCTCCAGCCGGTCTTCTGGGTGATCAGCGAGGCCTCGTACTCGTTGGAGAACAAGATGTCGGCGCCGTCGATGAGCTGGCGGATCAGCTGCCCGTCGCCGAACGCGAGCTGCTGGGACGGGTCGGCCACGAAGCGGTAGCCGCGCTCGCGGCACTCGTCGGTGTGGCGCAGCATGCCCTCGGGGTCGTCGGGGCCGATGAGCACGAAGTCGCTCGGGCCGACCCGGTCGATGATCGGCTTCAGCTCGATCAGGCGGGACTCGCTCATCGCGCCCGGGTAGAACGAGGCGATCTGCGCCATCGCCCGGTCGTTGGTGCACACGAACCGGGCGGTGTGCTTGGTCTCGGAGACGTGCACCGAGTCGCAGTCGACGTTGTGCCGCTCGAGCCACGCGCGGTAGTCGGCGAAGTCCTCGCCGACGGCGCCGACGAGCACCGGCTTCAGACCCAGGTTGCCCAGGCCGAAGCAGATGTTGGCGGCGCACCCGCCGCGGCGGACCTCGAGGTCGTCGACGAGGAAGGAGACCGAGAGCTTGTCGAGCTGGTCGACGACCAGGGAGTCGGAGAACCTGCCCGCGAACGACATCAGGTGGTCGGTGGCGATGGAACCCGCGATGAGCAGCGACATGTGGCGAGACCCTACCGGCGGTGGCGGCTAGGAGTACCAATCGGTAACGCCTAACGTCGAGGACATGACAACCCCCACGCCGCGCACGTCTCGCGTGTACGACGAGCTGTCGACACCCGCCCAGATGCACGACGACGCCCGCGTCGTCGTGTCGACGCTGCGCCTCGAGCGCGCCGCCAAGGCCGCCACCAGGCCGTCACCGAGCCTGCGCTTCGAGGACTACCCGCGCGAGGTCTCCAAGCGCGAGATCTCGGTCAGCGACGCCGCCGCCCGGCTGGCCAACGCCCTGCACCTGCACCTGGACTGAGCGCGGTGCCCTGGTGACCTGACCTCGTCCCAGGACACAAGAAGCCCCCGGCCAGCTGGCCGGGGGCTTCTGTCTTGCACGGATGCGTTGGTGCTCGATCAGCGAGTGCGCTGACGCGTCCTCGTCAGTGGAACGAGTCGCCACAGGCGCAGGAGCCGCCGGCGTTGGGGTTGTCGATCGTGAAGCCCTGCTTCTCGATGGTGTCGACGAAGTCGATCATCGCGCCGTTCAGGTAGGGGGTGCTCATCCGGTCGACGACCACGGACACGCCGTCGAAGTCGGTCACGACGTCACCATCGAGCGTGCGCTCGTCGAAGAAGAGCTGGTAGCGCAGGCCGGAGCAGCCGCCGGGCTGCACCGAGATCCGCAGGGCGAGGTCGTCTCGACCCTCCTGCGCGAGAAGGCTCTGGACCTTGTCGGCGGCGACCGGGCTCAGGTTGATCTGGTCGGTGCGACGCTCTTCGGTGGTCTCGAGCTGCTCGGTCATGTGATCTCCCTGGGTGGTCTGAGGGTGGTGCGGTGCTACTGGTTCCAATGGTCGCACATGTGGGGTTATTCCCCGAGTCGACCTGGTTACCCGCGCGGCCGCGGCGACCAGGTGCGCGCCACCCGCTCGGCGAGCTCGGCGAGCGCACCGTGCGGGTCGGCGAAGGAGCGCTCCTCCCCCACGAGGTCGACCATGCCGTAGGCCGACTCCACGCCCAGCCTGCGCATCTCGCGGGAGCCGACCGAGACCTGTCCGGCGAGGGCGATGCAAGGCCGGAGCGCCTCCGCGGCCACCTCGGCGACGCCGTACGGCACCTTGCCCGAGCCGCTGGAGAAGTCGAACGCCCCCTCCCCGGTCACCACCAGGTCGGCGGTGCCGGCGCGGGCGGCAAGGCCGACCCGGTCGACCACCATCGCGATGCCGGGCTCACGGGTGGCCCCGAGCAGCAGCAGCCCGAAGCCGAGCCCGCCGGCCGCCCCGGCGCCCTTGTCGAGCGCCGTGCGGCGGTCGGTGGCGGCCGCCCACTCCTCCAGCACGCCGTCGACGGCGGGCAGTCGTTCCTCGGAGATGCCCTTCTGCGGGCCGTAGACCTTGGCCGCGCCGAACAGGCCGGCGAGCGGGTTGTCCACGTCGCTGGCCGCGACCAGGGTCAGCCCTTCGACGGCGGCGCGAGCGGGGCCGAGGTCGACCTCGGTCACTCCCCTGAGGCCGGCGCAGCCCCGGTCGAGGGGTCGGTCCGCGGTGGCTCCGAGTGCGGCGAGCAGGCCGGCGCCGCCGTCGGTCGTGCCCGAGCCACCCAGCCCGACGACGATCGTCGTGGCGCCGGCGTCGCGCGCGGCCAGCAGCAGCTCGCCCACGCCGTACGTCGAGGCTCCCTCGGGGTCGCCCGCGTCCTTGGTGAGCTCGAGGCCGCAGGCCTGGGCGCTCTCGACGTACGCCGTGTCGCCGACGACCAGGACCGTCGCGGGCACGGAGGCGGCATACGGCCCGCGGACCGTCACCGCGGCCAGCTCGCCGCCCATCGACGTGTGCAGGACGTCGACGAAGCCGGGTCCGCCGTCGGACATCGGGGCCAGGTCGATCTCGTCGTCGGGCGCCCGCCGCGCCCACCCGGTAGCTATCGCGGTGGCGGCTTCGCCCGCGGTCAACGTGCCGGCGAACTTGTCGGGGGCGATCAGGACTCGCATCAGCCCATCCTCCCTGACCATCGGGGTGCGTCCGGTCACCGGCCCGCATAGGCTTCCGTGACGATGACGGACCCG
Organism: uncultured Actinomycetota bacterium; assembly: GCA_963807335.1. GTDB lineage: Bacteria > Actinomycetota > Actinomycetes > Propionibacteriales > Nocardioidaceae > Nocardioides. The sequence goes on along the minus strand of CAWEBT010000011.1, from coordinate 578,880 downwards.
AGCAGCAGCAAGCCCTCGATCCGGGCCGACGTGCCCGCCGACGTGATGATTCGGCCGATGACGTCGCCCGACGTGCCGGTCGCCGAGCGGCTCTCGGCCGAGGCGTTCCTGGCCGTCGACCTGGCCCTCGCGCGCCCCGGGGCAGGCGCGCCCGAGCTGCGCTCACCGGCACGCGCCAACCTCTGGGTACGCCGCACGCAGCGGTTCCTCGAGACCGACCCCGCGGGGTGCTGGGTGGCCGAGCGGGGTGGCGAGCTCCTGGGCTTCGCGACGTCGTTCCGCCGCGACACCACGTGGTTCCTCGCGACGTACGCCGTCCGGACCGACCTCCAGGGCCAGGGGCTCGGCAAGGCGATCCTGGCGACCGCGCTCGACCACGGACGAGGGGCCCTGCGCGGCATGCTCAGCGCTTCCGACGACCCGCGAGCGTTCCGGCGCTACCGGCTCGCCGGCTTCGACCTGCACCCGCAGATGTGCCTCTCCGGCGAGGTCGACCGCCGGGCCCTGCCGACCGTCGAGCGGGTGCGGGACGCGACGACCGGCGACCTCGCGATGATGGACTCCGTCGACCGGGCGACCCGGGGGGCGGCGCACGGCCCGGACCACGAGTTCCTGATGGCGACCTGTCGGGCCATCGTCGTCGACCACCGCGCGGGCGAGGGGTACGCCTACGTCGACGACCGCGGTCTCGCGCTGCTGGCGGCGACGAACCGACGGACCGCCGCCGACCTGCTCTGGACGGCGCTCGCCGAGACCGAGGGTGAGACGTCGATCCACCACGTCACCGCTGCCAACCAGTGGGCCGTCGACGTCGGCCTCGCCGCCGGCCTGTCCCTGCGCACCCGGGGCTTCCTCGGCGTGCGCGGCATGAAGCCGCCGGCGCCGTACATCCACCACGGCTCACTGCTGTAGCCGGAACGCGTCGCCTCCGGCAGGGGCGCTGCCTCAGTCCCGGTGCGACTTGCCGGGCAGGTCGAGCATCCGCTGGAGGGCGACCTTGGCGTCGACCTCGGTCTGCGGGTCGACCTCGATGACGTTGACGATGTTGCCGGCGACGAGTGACTCCAACGCCCACACGAAGTGCGGGAGGTCGATGCGGTTCATGGTCGAGCAGTAGCAGACGTTGCGGTCGAGGAAGACGATCGACTTGTCGGGGTGGGCGTCGGCCAGCCGCTTGACGAGGTTGAGCTCCGTGCCGATCGCCCAGGTGGTGCCCGGCTCGGCGGCCTCGATGGTCTTGATGATGAACTCGGTGGACCCCACCAGGTCGGCCTTGAGCACCACCTCGTGGGTGCACTCGGGGTGCACCAGGATGTTGATGCCGGGGTGCTTGACGCGGAGCTGGTCGACCACGTCGGGCGAGAAGCGGCCGTGCACCGAGCAGTGCCCCTTCCAGAGGATCATCTTGGCCGCCCGCAGCTGCTCGGGCGTGAGACCGCCCGACGGCTGGTGCGGGTCCCAGACGACGCACTCCTCCAGCGGGATGCCCATCTTGAGCACCGCGGTGTTGCGCCCGAGGTGCTGGTCGGGGAAGAACAGCACCTTCGCGCCGCCCTCGACGCCCGGCTTCTGGTCGAACGCCCACTCCAGCGCCACGTCGGCGTTGGACGACGTGCAGACGACCCCGCCGTTGCGCCCGCAGAACGCCTTGATGTCGGCCGAGGAGTTCATGTAGGTGACGGGTACGACGCTGTCCTGCACACCGGCGTCCGCCAGCGCGTCCCAGGCGTCCTCGACCTGTCCCAGCCGGGCCATGTCGGCCATCGAGCAGCCGGCGGCGAGGTCGGGCAGCACGACCTTCTGCTGCGGCCCGGTGAGGATGTCGGCCGACTCGGCCATGAAGTGCACACCGCAGAAGACGATGAACTCCGCGTCGGGCCGGTCGGCCGCGTCGCGCGCGAGCTTGAAGGAGTCGCCGGTGACGTCGGCGAACTCGATGACCTCGTCGCGCTGGTAGTGGTGGCCCAGCACGAAGACGCGCTCCCCCAGGGCTGCCTTGGCTGCGCGCGCCCGCGCGACCAGGTCGGGGTCGGAGGCAGCGGGCAGGTCGCCGGGGCACTCGACGCCGCGTTCGGCGGAGAGGTCGCGACCGCGGCCCAGCGGGAGCAGCGGGAGGTCGACGGTGGTCATGGACTCGATCCTAGGCGGCGAGCCCGCGACACTGCCGAAACGTCAGTGGTCGAGACGTCAGTGCCGGGGCAGCACGAAGCGCACGGTGGCCCCGCCACCGGGCGTCTCGTCGAGCCAGATCCGGCCCTGGTGCGCCTTGACGATGCGACGCGCGGTGGTGAGACCGAGGCCGGTGCCGGGCACGGACTTGTCGAGGCGGGCGAGCGGCTCGAAGACGCGAGCACGCTCGGCTTCTGGCACGCCCACGCCGGCGTCGGCGACCGACAGGGTCCACCCGTGCGCATCCTCCGCGGCGGACACGACGACGCGCAGGGACCGGTCCGGGTGCTTGAACTTCACCGCGTTGTCGAGGAGGTTCGCCACGACCACCTGCAGCTGTCCGGGGTCGGCGGCCACCGTCGGCATCTCGCCGATCTCGACGACCGACGGGTCGACGTGCTCGGGCAGGCCGCCCAGAGCCACCTCCACCAGGTGCTCGACGGCGACGTCGCGCTTCTCGGGCGCCGTGCCGTGGCGGGCGTAGGCGAGCAGGTCGTCGATCATGTCCTTCATGCGCTGGGCACCACGCTCGGCGCGGGCCACCATCGAGATGAGCAGTGCGTCATCGGGCTCGATGTTGTCCTGGGCGATCTCCAACGACATCGCGACCGCGGCGAGCGGGTTCTTCAGGTCGTGGCTCACGGTGCCGGCGAAGACGGCGAGGCCGTCCTGCGCCACGGCCAGTGCCTCGGTCGCCTCGAAGAGCCTCCGCGAGGCCAGCTCGAGCTCGAACACCCCCACGATCCGGTCCGCCAGGAGCATCAGGTCGGCGGCCTGCCTGCGGATCTCCCGCGGCTGCTCGTCGAACACGCACAGCACGCCGAACCGCACGCCCTCCGGCGTCGTCAGCGGGTGTGCCCCGCTGAAGCGGATGGCGGCTCGCTCACCGTTGACGAAGACGCTCGTGGCGTACCGCTCGTCCGCGAGGGCGTCGGGGATGAGGAACGGGCCGTCGTCGAGCAGCGACGAGGTGCACACGGCGCGGGCTGCGGCCTCCTGGTCCTCGTCGAGGCCGAAGGACGCCACCGCGTGCGGACCGGCGTCACCGAGGACGATGACCGCTGCCATGGGCACGTCGCAGATGCGCGCGGCCAGTTCGACCAGCGCGTCCAGCTCGGCGCGCTTGGGCTGCTGGAGGAGGTGGTACTCCTCCACGGCAGCGCTGCGTTGATGCCCCATGTTCACAAACCCGGAGCATCCCACACAGCCAGCCACCTTCGCATTTCCTTCTCGAAAGGCAGCTCGCTCTGGAGGTGGTCGCGCACGGTGATCTCGAGCAGGTTGTCGCGGCGCTGCTCGCCCGGCGGCAGGCCGGCAACGGGCGCGAAGGCGTAGAACGTGCCCTGCTTGTAGAGGTAGACCAGCCCGAACGTGCGGCCGGCGGCATCGCGGAACGGCACCAGCGTGCACAGCAGTCCACCGCCGAAGCCCTGCGCCTCGATGGTCGAGTTGACGGCGTGGAGGTCGGTGCACAGCCCGGCCATGTCGTCGGCCGCACCGGTGACCTCGAGCCAGGTGAAGCCGAACGAGTCGGTGGTCGTGCGGACCGTGGGTGCGCCGGGGTCCTCGTCGATCAGGGCGATCACCTCGGCCTGCGCCTGGGCGAACGCCGCGCCGGTGGCGGCGCGGTAGCAGACGGCGCCGCTGCCCGCGGGCAGGAAGCCGGCGGCGGTCTGCAACGTGATCGCCGCGCTCGGGATGAGGAACAGGGAGTCGAGGTTGGGTCCCTTGATCCGGTGCCGACCGGTCACGGCGTCCCACAGGCCCACGGGGTCAGCCCGTCGTGCGGCCGAGCTCGGCCTCGATCTTGGCGAGCTGCTCGATGCGCTGCTCGAGCGACGGGTGGGTGGACGTCAACGTCTTCCAGCTGACCCCGCTGATCGCCGGGGCGATGAAGAACGCATTCATCGCGGCACTCGCGCGCAGGTCCTTCTGCGGAATCGTGGAGATCTCACCGGTGATCTTCTGCAGCGCGGAGGCCAGCGCCGCGGGCTTCATGGTGAGGTACGCCGCGGACCGGTCGGCGCACAGCTCTCGGTAGCGCGAGAGCAACCGCATCAGCACGAAGCTGATGGCGTACACGACCAGGCTGACGGCCAGCGCGATGAGGATCGCCGGAGCGCCGCCGTTGTTGTTGCCGCGCCGGCCCCCGAAGACGCCGAACTGGGCTCCCCGGGTGAGCATGCCCGCGACGATGCCGGCCGAGGAGGCGACGGTCATCACGAGGACGTCGCGGTGCGCGACGTGCGAGAGCTCGTGGGCGAGCACCGCCTCCAGCTCCTCGGCGCTGAGCTTGCCGAGGATGCCGGTCGTGACGCAGACGACGGCGCGCTGGGGCGAGCGACCGGTCGCGAACGCGTTCGGCAGGTCCATGTCGGCGACGCCCACGCGCGGCTTGGGCATGTCGGCCAGCGCGCAGAGCCGGTCGATCATGGCGTGCAGCTCGGGCGCCTCCTCCGGCGTCACCTCGCGTGCCCGCATCGCCCGCATCGCGACCTTGTCGGAGCTCCACCACTGGTAGAACGCGACGCCGATGCCGGCCACGCCGATGAAGAGGGCAGCACTCGAGAACTGGGACATCAAGACGACCACGAGCGCGACGAACAGGCCGCCGAGCAGGAACATCACGGCCGTCATCCTGAAGGTGAGGCCGGCGTCCTTGATGAAACGCGTCTGGGCCATCTCAGCCCGGGATCAGTCCATCATCGGAGAGGAGCTGGCGGACCTCGTCGATGGTGGCGTCGGCCGGCGGCAGGATCAGGTCGGACTCGTCGAGGCTGTCGGCGTCGTGCGGCACCCCGACGGTGCGTACGCCGTCGAGCAGGGCGTCCAGGGCGGCGCGGAACGACTCCTCGTCACCGGACTCGACGGCTGCCTCGACCGGCGCGTCGAGCTTGTCAAGGCTGGCGAGAGCCTCGTCCGAGACGTCGAACTGGCCCTCCCCGAGGATCCGGACGATCATGCCGGGCCCCCCTCGCTGATCTCGCGCTCCGCCTGCCGCTGGTCGTCCGCGAGGATGTCGCCGTCGCCGGACTCGATGGCCTGCGGCGCCGACTTCCCCTTCAGCCGGGCCAGCTCGGTCTCGACGTCGCTCTGGGAGCTCATCGACTCGAGCTCGCGGGCGATGTCGTCGCCGCCACCGAGCTGGGAGGCGTCGTCGAGGGCGCCGGAGGCGATCAGGTCGTCGATGGCACCCGCCCGGGCCTGCATCTGGGCGGTCTTGTCCTCGGCCCGCTGGATGGCCATGCCGACGTCGCCCATCTCCTCGCCGATGCCCGACATCGCCTCGCCGATGCGCGACTGCGCCTCGGCTGCGGTGTAGGTCGCCTTGATCGTCTCCTTGCGGGTGCGGAACGACTCGACCTTCGCCTGCAGGCGCTGCTGCGCGAGGGTGAGCTTCTCCTCCTCGCCCTGAAGCTGTGCGTGCTGGGCCTTGAGGTCGGTGATCTGGTTGGTCAGCCCGGACTTGCGGGTGAGCGCCTCTCGGGCGAGGTCCTCACGGTCCATCCCGATGGCCTTCTCGGCCTGGGCGGAGAGCTTGGCGCTCTGCGTCTCGAGCTGGTTGACCTGGAGCTCCACGCGCTTGCGGCTCGTCGCGACGTCGGCCACACCGCGGCGCACCTTGGACAGCAGGTCGAGCTGACGCTGGTAGCTGTAGTCGAGCGTCTCGCGGGGATCTTCCGCACGGTCGAGGGCCTTGTTGGCCTTCGAGCGGAAGATCAGGCTGATGCGTTGCATGAGGCTCATGAGGTCGCGACCCCTCCTGGTTCGTGGTGCCGTCCATCGGCTCGGCCGGTCACTCCTGGTCGTGTTCTCACCCTAGGACCAAACGCAAGCGGGGGCGAGCGGGGTCGACCGGTAGGCTGACGGTGCCGATCCGAACCAGTCGGCAGATCGTTCGTACCTACCGTGAGGCCTGCGTTGTTCCGTCGCTCCAAGTCCGACCCCGACCCCGCCACCACCGCCTCCCCGGCCGAAGCCCCCAGCCGGGGCGCGAAGGGCCGACCCACGCCGACCCGCAAGCAGGCCGAGGCCGCCAGGCGAGCGCGGGCCAAGACCCCGCGCACCCGCAAGGAGGCGGCCGCCGCCCAGCGTGCCGCCCGGTCGGAGTCGAGCCAGAAGATGCGCGCCGCGATGAAGACGGGCGACGAGCGCTACCTGCCGCTCCGCGACAAGGGGCCCGAGCGCCGGTTCATCCGGGACTTCGTCGACGCCCGCTTCTCCATCGTCGAGCTGCTGATCCCGCTGATGCTGGTGACCCTGATCCTGGGTTACTCCGGCAACGCCAACCTCGCCTCGATCGGCAACTCCATCCTGCTCGGCACCCTCATGCTGGTCGTCATCGACGTGGTCTTGCTGCGGGCGCGGCTGCGCAAGGAGCTGAAGCGCCGCTTCCCCGACGCCCCGGTCAAGGGCACCACCTACTACGCGGTCATGCGCGCCCTGCAGATGAAGTTCATGCGGCTGCCCAAGGCCCAGGTCAAGATCGGTCAGAGCCTGCCCGAGCACTACCGCTGATCACCCGGTGACCTCCGACATGGCGGGCGGCCTGCTCGCCGGGATCACTGCTGCGGTCATGTTCGGCCTCGCCGCCGTCGCGCAGGCGCACGCCGTGCGTGGCGAGTCCGGCAGTGTGCCCGGGCTGATCGGATTCGTCCTGTGGGCCGCACGCAACCCGTGGATGCTGGCTGTCGTCGCTGCCTACCTCGCGGGCTTCGTGCTGCATGCGGTCGCCATCTGGCTGCTCCCGCTCTACCTCGCCCAGGCAAGCATCGCGCTGTCCCTGCCCGTCACGGCGGTCGCCTCGACCCGGCTCTCCGAGCTGCTCAACCGGCGGGGATGGCTCGGCGTCGGCGCGGTGTCGCTCGGGCTGGTGCTGCTGGCGGTGGGCGCCGGACCGGCAGGCAGCACGCTGACCGGGCCCGGGTACGCCGTGCTCCTGGTGGCCGCGCTGGCCCTGCTCCTCCTCGTGGGGCTGGCCCTCCGCGGGGCGGGGTCGATCCCCCTCGGCCTCCTGGCCGGTCTGGGCTACGCGGGGTCGGCGCTCGCGGTCCGCGGCGTCGATCTCCCGCTCTCGCCGGCGATCGCCGCAGCGGCGCTCACCGTGCCGGCGTACGGCGTGCTGGCGTTCTGGCTCTACTCCCTGGCGCTCGACCGGTCGCTGGTCTCGACCGCGACCGCGCCGATGATCACCGCGCAGACGTTCGTCCCGGCGCTGGCCGGGCTCGCGTGGCTGGGCGACGGAGTGCGCGAGGGGTGGGGCGCGGCGATCGCGGCCGGCCTGCTGCTCGCCACCGTCGGCACGCTGCTGCTGGCACGCGATCAGGCGTCGTAGTCGAGCACGACCCGCTCGGAGGTGGGGTGCGACTGACAGGTCAGCACGTACCCGCGGTCGAGCTCCTCGGGCTCGAGGGCGTAGTTGACGTCCATGGTGACGCTGCCCTCGATGACCTTGGCCCGGCAGGTGCCGCAGACCCCGCCCTTGCAGGCGAACGGCACGTCGTTGCGCACCGACGTGGCAGCCTCGAGCACGCTGGGACCGTCGGGGCGCAGCGAGAGGTCGGTGGCCCGGCCGTCGAGCCGGATGGTGACCCTCGCGGCGCCGTCGTCGGTGCCGTTGAGGTCGGTGACCGCAGCCCGCGGCGGGGCGGCGTCGGCGTGGAAGAGCTCGGTGTGGACCCGGGTGACCCCGGCATCGGCCAGCACCGTGCGCAGCTCGTCGACCATCGGCTGCGGGCCGCAGACGAACCAGTCGTCCACGTCGTCCACCGGCACGAACGCGTCGAGGATCCGGCGCAGGCGCTCGCCGTCGAGACGGCCCGACAACAGGTCGACGTCGGTCTCCTCGCGGCTCAGGACGTGGAGGATCTGGAAGCGCGTCGGGTCGGCGTCCTTGAGGTCGTGCACCTCGTCGAGGAACATCACCGATCGCGCGGTCCGGTTGGCGTAGATCAGCGTCACGAACGAGTCGGGCTCGCCCTCGAGCAGCGTGGCCACGATCGACAGCATGGGGGTGATGCCGGAGCCCGCCGCGATGGCGACGTAGCGCTTGGCGGCACCGGGGTCGGGCGTCACGGTGAACCGACCGGCCGGCGTCATCACGTCGAGCTGGTCGCCGGGCCCGAGGCCACCGACCACGCCGTCGCTGAAGACTCCGCCCGGCAGCCGCTTGACGCCGATGCGGAGCAGGCCCGAGGAGGGCGGCGTACAGATGGAGAAGCTGCGGCGGACGTCGTCGTCGCCGCGGATCGTCAGGTGCTGGCCGGCGGTGAAGGCGTAGTCGTCGCGCAGGTGGTCGGGCACGTCGAACGTGATCGCGACCGAGTCGTCGGTGAGGGGCTCGACACTGCGCACGGCGAGCGGGTGGAAGATCGCGTGGTGGCGTACCGGGGTGGTCGTCATCAGATCGCCTTGAAGTGGTCGAAGGGCTCACGGCACGCGTTGCAGATCCACAGCGACTTGCACGCGGTGGACCCGAAGCGGCTGGACTCGCGGGTGTCGGGCGACCCGCACTGCGGGCAGCGCACCGAGAGGGTCAGCGAGGTGACGCCGGGCGTGCCGCCGTCGGACCGCGGGCCGGGCGGCGCGACGCCGTACTCCTGGAGCTTGACGCGACCCGCCTCGGTCATCCAGTCGGTGGTCCAGGCAGGCGCGAGCACGAACTCCACCTCGACCTGGCGGTAGCCGGCGTCGCTGAGCTGTTCGACGAGGTCCTGCCGGATCGCCTCCATGGCCGGGCAGCCGGAGTAGGTCGGCGTGATCTGCACGTGCACCCGACCCATGTCGTCCTCGGTGACGTCGCGCAGGATGCCGAGGTCCTCGATGGTGACCACCGGGATCTCGGGGTCGGGCACGCCGGCCGCGACCGTCCAGGCTCGCGACCGGGTCGGGCCACGCTGGTGCCCGCTCGCGATCACCACGTCGCCCCGGGGTGGGAGCGGGTGAGGTGCTGCATCTCGGCGAGCAGGAAGCCCATCTGCTCGGTGTGCCGGCCGGTCCGTCCGCCGCCGATCGCCGCACGCACGGCGGGCACGGCGAGCGTGGCCTCCTGGACGACGGCGTGGATCGTGGCGAGCACCGGGTCGCGCAGCGTCGCCGGGTCGACTGCCACACCCTCGGCGACCAGCGCCGGGTCGATGAACGAGCCGTCGAACAGCTCCTCGAGGTAGGGCCACTCCGCGTCGAGGGCGGCCTGCATGCGCGCGTGGGACTCGGTGGTGCCGTCACCGAGCCGGACGACCCAGCGACCGGCGTGGTCGAGGTGGTAGTCGACCTCCTTGACCGCCTTGGCGGCGACGGCCGCCAGGGTGGCGTCGGTGCTGTCGCGCAGCGCTCGGTAGAGGTGGAGCTGCCAGGCGGAGACCATGAGCAGGCGGGCCATGGCGACCCCGAAGTCGGTCTGCGAGCGCTCGACGAGCCACACGTTGCGGAACTCGCGCTCGTCGCGGAAGTAGGCGAGGTCGTCCTCGGAGCGCCCGGCCCCCTCGACCTCGCCGGCGTACGCGAGCAGCGAGCGCGCCTGGCCGAGCTGGTCGAGCCCGATGTTGGCCAGCGCCACGTCCTCCTCGAGCTGGGGCGCGCGGCTGATCCACCAGCCGAGCCGCTGGGCGTTGACGAGCGCGTCGTCGGCCAGCGCCACGACGTAGTCGAAGCGACTGCTGGGGGGCGGGGTGGTCACAGGTGCTCCACGCCCTCGGGGACGTCGTAGAACGTCGGGTGCCGGTAGACCTTGTCGGCCGCGGGGTCGAAGAACGAGTCGTGCTCGTCGGGGCTCGACGCGGAGATGACCGACGCCGGCACGACCCACACCGAGACGCCCTCCTGGCGACGCGTGTAGAGGTCGCGGGCGTTGCGCAGCGCCATCTCGGCGTCGGGCGCGTGCAACGACCCGACATGGACGTGGGAGACACCCCTGCGGGCGCGCACGAAGACCTCCCAGAGGGGCCAGTCGCTCATGCGGCCGCCTCCGCACGGGCCGCCTGCTTGGCGGCGTACGCCGAGGCCGCCTCGCGGGCCCAGGCGCCGTCGGAGTGGGCCCCGGCCCGGTGGGCCATCCGCTGCTGGTTGCACGGGCCGTTGCCCTTGATGACCTCGAAGAGCTCGGTGAAGTCGATCGGCGAGAAGTCGTAGTGCCCGCGCTCCTCGTTCCAGGCGATGGCGGCGTCGGGCAGGGTCAGGCCCAGCGCCTCGGCCTGCGGCACGGTCATGTCGATGAAGCGCTGGCGCAGGTCGTCGTTGGAGAACCGCTTGATGCCCCAGGCCATCGACTGCGCGGAGTTGGGCGAGTCGTCGTCGGGCGGGCCGAACATCATCAGGCTCGGCAGCCAGTAGCGGTCGACGGCGTCCTGCGCCATCGCCCGCTGCGCCTCGGTGCCGTGGGAGAGCGTGTGCAGGATCTCGAAGCCCTGACGCTGGTGGAACGACTCCTCCTTGCAGACCCGCACCATGGCGCGCGCGTACGGACCGTAGGAGCAGCGGCACAACGGCACCTGGTTGACGATCGCGGCACCGTCGACCAGCCAGCCGATCGCACCCATGTCGGCCCAGGTGAGCGTCGGGTAGTTGAAGATGGAGGAGTACTTCTGGCGGCCGTCGTGCAGCTGGTCGAGGAGGTCGGCGCGATCGACGCCGAGGGTCTCGGCCGCGGCGTACAGGTAGAGACCGTGACCCGCCTCGTCTTGGACCTTGGCCATCAAGATGGCCTTGCGACGCAGGCTCGGTGCGCGACTGATCCAGTTGCCCTCCGGCTGCATCCCGATGATCTCGGAGTGCGCGTGCTGGGCGATCTGCCGGATCAGCGTCTTGCGGTAGGCCTCCGGCATGGCGTCGCGGGGCTCGACCCGGCCGTCGGTGGCGAGGAGCTCGTCGAAGCCCTCAGGAGCGTCGGTCGCAGCCACCCGGCCCGGATCGTCGGAGGGGGTGCCGAAGTCATTTCCATACACATCGCGAGGGTACCAGTTTGTGACATGTTTGCGTAGTTGCGACGCCGTTCTGTAATGCCATCTCAGGCAGGGCAGGATGCCTGCCATGAGTGCTCTCGGAGGTTCCCTCAACCAGACGCCGGGCCCGGACGTCTCCGTGCGGGTCGCCTGGGCCGACGACGCGCCCGCGATCGCGGCCGTACAGCTGCGCGCCTGGCCCGAGATGTACGCCGGCCTCGTGCCCCTCGAGGCCATGCCCACCGACATCGACCCGCTCGCCGCCGCGTGGCGCGGCGCCTTGGCCAAGCCGGCCGACGCCCGCAACCGGGCGCTCGTGGCGCTGGAGCGCAACCGCGTGGTGGGCTTCGTGCTCACCTCCGCGGCCGGCGACCCCGACGGCAACCCCGTCTCCGACGGCGAGCTGTCGGAGCTCACCGTGGAGCCCGCCGAACGAGGAAAGGGCCACGGCTCTCGACTGCTGCAGGCCGCCGTCGACACCCTCGTCGCCGACCGGTTCACCCGAGCCACCACGTGGGTGGTGGCCGGCGACGACGCCCTCCGCAAGTTCCTCACCGACGCCGGCTGGGCTCCCGACTCCGCCCACCGCGAGCTCGACCTCGACGGCAGCGGCACCACGACCGTCAAGCAGGTCCGACTGCACACCGCACTCGCCTGAGCCGACTTGATTTCCCCGACCAGGAGGTCACCATGGATGCCATGACCGGACCGTTGCCGACGCTCTACCGGATCGTGATCGTCGTGACCCTGCTCGTGATCTGCGCCGCCGCCGGCGCGTGGCTGGGCGCCAGTCCGTCGCTCCCGTTCCTGTTCGGCAGCGGGTTGGTGGGCGGTGCGGTCGTCGGTGGCGTGCTCGCCTACGCACTGCTCCGCCAGCCACACCGCTGAGACCCGGCCGGTCCGACCACGGCGCGCTGTTAGCGTCCCGGTCGTGCCCACCGAGCCCGCCTCGCTCTCCCCCGCGACACGGCGGGCGATCATCCGCGACTCGCTCGCCGTGGGCCTCGCGACCGGCGCGTACGGCGTCTCGTTCGGCGCGGTGTCCGTGGCCGCGGGCCTCAGCGTCGCGCAGACCTGCGCCCTCTCCCTGCTGATGTTCACCGGAGCCTCGCAGTTCGCGCTGGTCGGCGTGGTGGCCGCCGGTGGCGCGCCTCTGTCGGGCGCGTTGACCGCCCTGCTGCTGGGCACGCGGAACACCCTCTACGGGCTCCGGCTCGCGCCCCTGCTCCGACTGGGGGGCGTACGCCGCCTCGCCGCGGCGCACGTGGTGATCGACGAGTCCACGGCCATGGCGGTCCACCGCGACTCGACGTCGGCCGCCCGGCTTGGCTTCGCCGCCACGGGCACCTCGGTGCTGGTGCTGTGGAACCTCTCGACCCTGGCCGGCGCCGTCGCGGGCAACGCACTGGGCGACCCGCGCCAGTACGGCCTCGACGCCGCCGTCGGTGGCGCGTTCCTGGCGCTGCTCTGGCCCAGGCTCTCCTTCCCGCGCAACCGGACGGTCGGGGTGCTGGCCGTCGCGGTGGCACTCGGTCTGGTGCCGTTCACGGCGGCCGGAGTGCCCGTGCTGGCCGCCGGTGGGGTCGCGCTGCTGGCCGGCGTGCTGGCCGGCCGCCCGGGCGCGACGAGGAGGCACACCTGATGTGGACCGCGGTGCTGCTGGCCTCCCTGGGGTGCTACCTGCTGAAGCTGGCCGGGCTCTCGGTGCCGTCGCGGGTGCTGCAGCGTCCGGTCGTCGCGCGCATCGCCGACCTGATGCCGGTGGCGCTGCTCTCGGCGCTGGTCGGCGTGCAGGTGTTCTCGGCCGGGCCGGGCCTGGTGCTCGACGCACGCGCGGCCGGGCTCGCGTTCGCGGTGGTGGCGCTGCTGCTCCGCGCCCCGTTCCTGGTCGTGGTCTTCGGGTCGGCGCTGACCGCGGCGCTGCTCCGCCTCGCGACCGGCTGACCGCTCGGGAGGCCGGGTCAGGCCAGGGCGGTGGCCAGCTCGTCGGCCGCCGCGCGCAGGATCGGCACCGCCTCGGCCAGCAGCTCGTCGGTCATCCGGGGCGCCGGGCCGGAGACCGAGAGAGCGAGGTGCATCGCGCTGCCGGGCAGGCGGACCGCCACGCAGCGCACCCCGACCTCCTGCTCGCCCTCGTCGAGGGCGTAGCCGCGCTCACGCACCCCGACGAGCTGGTCGAGGAACTCCTCGACGGTGGTCAGCGTGTGCGCGGTGTGCCGGGGCAGGCCGGTGCGGGCGAGCAGCTCGCGCACGTCGTCGTCGGAGGACACCGAGAGCAGGGCCTTGCCGACGGCCGTGCAGTGCGGGTGCACCCGGCGGCCTACCTCGGTGAACATCCGCATCGAGTGCCGTCCCGGCACCTGCGCTACGTAGGCGACGCGGTCGCCGTCGAGCATGGCCAGGTTGGCGGTCTCGCCGAGGGCGTCCACGACCCGGCCGAGCACCCGCTCGGCCCCGGATCCGACCATCGCGTTGGCCGAGGCTCCGAGGGGCACCAGGCGGAACCCGAGGGCGTACCGGCGGTTCGGCGTCTGCCGCATGTAGCCCCGGTCCACGAGCGTGCGCAGGAGCCGGTGGGCCGTCGGAAGCGGCACGTCGGCAGCCACCGCGATCTCGCCGATCGTCAGCGTGCCGCCGCGGGCGGCGACGACCTCGAGCAGGTCGAGCGCGCGGTGCACCGACTGCACCCCGCCGCTGGGGCGTCCGCTCTCGTCCGGCTCGGGCATCAGGCCACCACGGCTTCCCAGTTCGGCCCGAGGACGGTTGACATCGCAACGGCTTGTTTCATAGTTTCCATAATTGGGTACCAATGTTTCCACAATGCGGAAACTGCGGCAAGCGTTCCCGGACCGCCGGGTTCCTGAGCGAGGGAGTGGCATGGACGAGCGTGTGCAGGTCGGCGGGCTGAGCGTGGCGAGGAGCCTCCACCGGTTCGTGGAGGAGGAGGCGCTGCCCGGCTCTGGGGTCGATCCGCAGGCCTTCTGGGACGGTACCGGCGCGATCGTGCACGAGCTGGCCCCACGCAACCGCGAGCTGCTGGCCCACCGCGAGGAGCTCCAGACCCGCATCGACGACTGGCACCGCGCCCACCCCGGCCCGCCGGACCCCGACGCCTACACCGCGTTCCTGCACGAGATCGGCTACCTGCTCGACGAGCCGGCGCAGGTCGCGGTCACCACCGCCGACGTCGACGACGAGGTGGCCGCGATCGCCGGTCCCCAGCTGGTGGTCCCGCTGCTCAACGCCCGTTTCGCGACCAACGCCGCGAACGCCCGGTGGGGCTCGCTCTACGACGCGCTCTACGGCACCGACGTCGTCCCCCGCGAGGGCGACCTCGCGCCCGGTGCCGGCTACAACAAGGTGCGCGGCGACGAGGTCATCGCGCGCGGCCGGGCCTTCCTCGACGAGCACTTCCCGCTGGAGTCCGGCTCGCACGCCGACGCCACGTCGTACGCCGTCGACGAGCGGGGCGCGGCGGTGACCGTCAAGGACGACATCGTGCGGCTGGCCGACCCGGCGCAGCTGGTCGGCTACCGCGGCAGCGCCGACGCGCCCGAGGCCGTGCTGCTGGTGCACCACCACCTGCACGTCGAGATCCAGGTCGACCGCGAGGACGCGATCGGCTCCACCGACGCCGCGGGCGTCAAGGACCTCCTGCTCGAGTCGGCCGTCTCGACGATCATGGACCTGGAGGACTCGGTCGCCGCCGTCGACGCCGACGACAAGGTGCTCGGCTACCGCAACTGGCTGCGCCTCAACGACGGCACCCTCTCGGAGGAGGTGACCAAGGGCGAGAAGACGTTCACCCGCTCCATGAACCCCGACCGGACCTACTCCACCACCTCCGGCACGGACGTCACGCTGCGCGGCCGCTCGCTGCTGTTCATCCGCCAGGTCGGCCACCTGATGACCACCGACGCCGTGCTCGACCGGGACGGCAACGAGGTGCCCGAGGGCATCCTCGACGCGATCATGACCGCGTTGGGCAGCCTCAAGGACGTGCGCGGGCGGTCCCGGCTGGCCAACTCCCGCACCGGGTCGATGTACGTCGTGAAGCCGAAGATGCACGGCCCCGACGAGGTCGCCTTCGCCGTCGAGCTCTTCGGCCGGGTCGAGGACCTGCTCGGCCTGCCGCGGCTGACCATCAAGGTCGGCATCATGGACGAGGAGCGGCGTACGTCGCTCAACCTCAAGGCCTGCATCAACGAGGCCAGCGAGCGGCTCGCCTTCATCAACACCGGCTTCCTGGACCGCACCGGCGACGAGATCCACACCTCGATGCAGGCCGGCCCGGTCGTGCGCAAGAACGACATGAAGGGCGAGACCTGGATCAAGGCCTACGAGGACCTCAACGTCGACATCGGGCTCGAGTGCGGGCTCCTGGGCCGGGCCCAGATCGGCAAGGGCATGTGGGCGGCGCCCGACAGCCTGGCCGACATGTACGCGACCAAGATCGGGCACCCCAGGGCCGGGGCGAGCTGTGCCTGGGTGCCCTCCCCCACGGCCGCCACGGTGCACGCGCTGCACTACCACCAGGTGGACGTGCGGGCCCGGCAGGAGGAGCTGCGCCACGGCGGCCGCCGCACCGGGCGCGACCTGCTGCTGCGGGTGCCGCTCGGAGACCCGGACTCGTGGTCGGCCGACGACCGGCAGGCCGAGATCGACAACAACCTGCAGAGCCTCCTCGGGTACGTCGTGCGCTGGGTCGACGCCGGCATCGGCTGCTCCAAGGTGCCCGACATCACCGGCGAGCCGCTGATGGAGGACCGCGCGACGTGCCGGATCTCCGCCCAGCACGTCGGCAACTGGCTGCACCACGGCGTGGTGACCGAGACCCAGGTCGACGAGACGCTGCGCCGGATGGCGGCCGTGGTCGACGAGCAGAACGCCGGCGACGCGTCGTACTCCCCGATGGCCCCGGGCTTCGACGGCGAGGCCTTCGCGGCCGCCCGCGCCCTCGTCTTCGAGGCGCTCCGGCAGCCCAGCGGCTACACCGAGCCGATTCTGCACAGCCGTCGTGCCCGCAGGTTGTCCACGGAGA
The DNA here is from genome assembly GCA_963807335.1 of uncultured Actinomycetota bacterium. Lineage (GTDB taxonomy): Bacteria > Actinomycetota > Actinomycetes > Propionibacteriales > Nocardioidaceae > Nocardioides. The sequence continues at coordinate 562,731 of CAWEBT010000011.1, read as the reverse complement.
GGACCGACTCGTGACATCGCTGGACCTGGAGACCGCCCGGACGATCATCGCCGGCGCACGCGCCCACGCGACCGCGGCCGGCTTCAAGCCGATGACGGTGGTCGTCCTCGACGCCGGCGGCCACGTCGTGGCCGTCGAGAGGGAGGACGGCTCGTCGATGAAGCGGTTCGAGATCGGCTTCGGCAAGGCCTACGGCGCCCTGTCGCTCGGCATGGGCTCGCGCTCGATCATGGGTCGCGCCGAGCAGCAGCCCTACTTCATCGCCGCGGTCACCTCAGCGGTCGGTGGCTCGCTCGTCCCGGTGCCGGGCGGGGTCCTGGTCCGGGATGCCGGCGGTGACCTGGTCGGCGCCGTCGGGGTCACCGGCGACACCTCCGACAACGACGAGGCAGCGGCCCTGGCCGGCATCGAGGGCGCCGGCCTGACGGCGCAGGCCGACTGAGGCGGCCGGCCATGGGGAGCGAGACGGCAACGGGCATCAGTGCGGTCACCGACGTGGCACGCCGGCTGCTGCCCGAGGCCGGTGTCATCACCGACCGCGCTCGGCTGCGGACCTACGAGTGCGACGGGCTGGCGCACTACCGGGTCACGCCGGCGCTGGTGGTCATCCCCGAGGACGCGGCACAGCTGGCCGGCCTGGTGCGGGCGTGCGCCGACCACCAGGTCCCGTTCGTCGCCCGCGGCTCCGGCACCGGCCTGTCGGGAGGAGCCCTGCCGCACGCCGAGGGGATCCTCATCGTGACCTCGCGCATGCGCACCATCCGCCAGGTCCGCCGCGAGGACCAGCGCGCGGTCGTCGAACCCGGTGTCATCAACCTCGACGTCACCAGGGCCGCCACCCCGCACGGCTACTACTACGCGCCGGACCCCTCCAGCCAGCAGATCTGCTCGATCGGCGGGAACGTCGCGGAGAACTCCGGCGGCGCGCACTGCCTCAAGTACGGCTTCACCACCAACCACGTCCTCGGCGCCGACTTCGTCACGCCGGACGGGGACCCGGTGACGCTCGGCGGCGCGGCCCCCGACTCCCCCGGCTACGACCTGCTCGGTGCCGTGGTCGGGTCGGAGGGCACGCTGGGCATCGTCACCTCCGCGACGGTGCGGCTCGTCCGGCTGCCGGAGGAGGTGCGCACGATCCTGGTCGGGTTCGAGTCCACCGACCAGGCCGGCGCGGCCACGTCGGCCATCATCGCCGCCGGCGTCCTGCCCGCGGCCATCGAGATGATGGACGCCCTGGCCATCGAGGCCGCGGAGGCAGCGGTGCACTGCAACTACCCCGCCGGCGCGGGCGCGGTGCTCGTGATCGAGCTCGACGGCGCCGCCGTCGAGGTCGAGCAGGAGTACGCCGAGGTCGCGAGGCTGTGCAACGACAACGGGGCCTTCGAGCAGCGGCTGGCCACCGACCCCGCGGAGCGGGCCCTGATCTGGAAGGGCCGCAAGTCGGCGTTCGCCGCGGTCGGCCGGATCAGCCCCGACTACATCGTCCAGGACGGGGTCATCCCCCGCACCGCGCTGCCGGAGGTGCTCAGGGCGATCGCCGAGCTGTCCGGCACCTCGGGCGTGCGCGTCGCCAACGTCTTCCACGCCGGCGACGGCAACCTCCACCCCCTGGTGCTCTTCGACGACCAGGTCGAGGGAGCCGGCGACGCCGCCGAGACGGTCAGCGGCGCGATCCTCGACCTGTGCATCGAGCACGGCGGCTCCATCACCGGCGAGCACGGGGTCGGGATGGACAAGGCCAAGTACATGCCCCGGATGTACACCGACGAGGACCTCGACACGATGCAGCTGGTGCGGTGCGCCTTCGACCCGCAGAACATCTCCAACCCCGGCAAGGTGTTTCCGACACCGCGGCTCTGCGGGGAGGTGCCCGGACGACACAAGGGCGCCCATCCCCTGCAGGAAGCCGGCCTGGCGGAGGTCTTCTGATGCCGACCGACACCATCGAGCAAGTGGCCCGCGAGGCGGTCGCCTCCGCCTGCACGAGGGTCGAGGAGCCGCGCGAGGCCGACGACGTCGACGGTGTGCGCCCGGGCCTCGTCGCCCGGCCCGCCGACACCGGGCAGGTCGCCGACGTCCTCCGGGCCTGCGCGGCGCACGGCCTCACCGTCGTGCCCCGCGGCCGCGGGACCAAGCTCTCCTGGGGCACCGCACCCGACAGTGCCGACGTGCTGCTCGACCTCAGCGCCCTGGACCAGGTGCTCGACCACGCCGCCGGCGACCTCATCGTCGCCGCCCAGGCCGGCGCCCGGCTCTCCGACGTCCAGCAGGTCGTCGGCGAGGCGGGGCAGCGGCTCGCGCTCGACGAGACCGTCCCGGGCACCACGATCGGCGGCCTGCTCGCCACCAACGCCAGCGGACCGCGTCGTACGGCGGCCGGCACCGCGCGCGACCTCCTCATCGGCGTCACGATGGTGCGCGCCGACGGCGTGGTGGCCAAGGCCGGTGGTCGCGTGGTCAAGAACGTCGCCGGCTACGACATCGGCAAGCTCCTCATCGGCTCGGGCGGGACCCTCGCGGTGATCACCGACGCGACCTTCCGGCTCCACCCCGTCCCCGCCACCCACCGGTGGGTCAGCGTCCCCGTCGCCGATCCGGCCGAGGCCCTGGCGGCCGCCCAGGCCGCCGTGCACTCACAGGTCGTCCCGACCGCCGTGGAGGTCGAGTGGGCCAGCGGCTCGGGTGCGGTCAGCGTGCTGCTCGAGGGCCGCGACGACGGCGTGGCCGGCCGGGCCACGACGCTGGGCTCGCTGCTCGGTGCGGAGTCGACGCAGTCGCAGGACGCGCCCGCAGCCGGCTCGACGTACCCCTGGGACGTGACCGCGACCGGTGATCACCGCAGCACCGCGCTCAAGCTCACCTTCGTCCTCTCCGGGCTCGCCGACGTGCTCACGGTGGCCGGTGACACCGGCGCCAGGTTGCGGGGCTCTGCCGGCTCCGGCGTCGTGTACGCCGCCCTCGACCCCGACACGTCCGTCGACGACGTGCGGGCCGCGCTCGGCCGCCTGCGCACCGTCTGCCACGCGCACGGCGGCACCGCGGTGGTCGTCGACGCGCCCGCGGCGGTGAAGGCGGCCGTCGACGTGTGGGGGCCGGTCCCGGCGCTGGACCTGATGCGCCGGGTCAAGGACCGGTTCGACCCTGACCACCGGCTCTCGCCGGGCCGCTTCGTGGGAGGCATCTAGGCATGACCGACACCAGCCAGGACGACACCTCGGGAACGCTCGGCGAGATGGGATCGGTCGTCGACTGGGGCACCCCGGCGCCGGGCGGCGCCTTCGACGAGCACGACCCGCCGGACGCCGCCCTCGTCGGCGACTGCGTGCACTGCGGCTTCTGCCTGCCGACCTGCCCGACGTACGTGCTGTGGGGCGAGGAGATGGACTCCCCGCGCGGTCGGATCTACCTGATGAAGGAGGGTCTCGAGGGCGAGCCTCTGACCGACTCGATGGTCAGCCACTTCGACGCCTGCCTGGGCTGCATGGCCTGCGTGACCGCATGCCCGTCCGGCGTGCAGTACGACACCCTGATCGAGCAGACGCGCGCCCAGGTCGAGCGCCGCCACGAGCGGTCGCCCCGGGACCGGGCGCTGCGCGGCCTGATCTTCTCGCTGTTCCCCTACCCCCGGCGCCTGAGGCTGCTGCGTGGGCCGCTCCGGGCCCTGCAGGCGACCGGCCTGGACCGGGCGCTGCGACGGACCGGTCTGCTCGACCGGATCTCCCCCCAGCTGGCGGCGATGGAGGGCCTCGCTCCCCGCCTCGGGAGGCCCGAGCCGCTGCCGGCGTACATCCACGCGACCGGGACGCGACGCATGGTCGTCGGCCTGCTCACCGGCTGCGTCCAGGGCGCCTTCTTCCCCGGGGTCAACTCAGCCACCGCCCGGGTGCTGCGCGCAGAGGGCTGCGACGTCGTCGTCCCGAAGGGCCAGGGCTGCTGCGGCGCCCTGTCGGTCCACAACGGCCGCGCGGACGAGGCCCGGGCGTTCGCCCGCGCCCTCGTGGACTCCTTCGACTCCAGCGGCGTCGAGCGCGTCGTGGTCAACGCCGCCGGGTGCGGCTCCTCGATGAAGGAGTACGCCGCGCTGCTCGCCGACGACCCGGCGTACGCCGAGCGCGCGCGGGCCTTCGCGGAGAAGGTCCGTGACATCTCCGAGGTCCTCGACGAGCTCGGCCCCGTCGCACCCCGTCATCCGCTGGAGATGACCATCGCCTACCACGACGCCTGCCACCTCGCGCACGCCCAGGGCGTGCGCGCGCAGCCCCGCCGGCTGCTCGAGGCCGTGCCCGGCCTCGTGCTCAAGGAGATCGCCGAGGCCGAGCTGTGCTGCGGCTCGGCCGGCATCTACAACATCACCAACCCGGAGCCAGCCCGCGAGCTCGGGGACCGCAAGGCCCGCAACATCGTCGCCACCGGGGCCGAGGTGCTGGTCACCGCCAACCCCGGCTGCCTGATGCAGGTCGCCTCGGCGATCCAGCGCTCCGGGCACCCGATGGGCATGGCCCACACCATCGAGGTGCTGGACGCCTCGATCCGGGCCGTCCCGGCCAGCACGTTCGGCACCACCTAGTCCCAACCATCCACTCTCGGGAGAAGCCAATGTTCCAGCAGAACCTGTCACCGGTCGGCGACTCGCTGGCCCTCTCCGCCCTGTGCGCCGCCGTCCCCCTGGTGACGCTCTTCCTGCTCCTCGGCGGGCTGCGCCTCAAGGCGTGGGTCGCCGGCCTGGTCTCGCTCGGCGTGGCCCTCGTGGTCGCCATCGTGCTGTTCGAGATGCCGGTCGGCCAGGCCCTCCTCGCCGGCACCGAGGGCGCCGCGTTCGGCTTCTTCCCGATCCTGTGGATCGTCATCAACGCCATCTGGGTCTACAACCTCACCGTCGCCTCGGGGCACTTCGACGTGCTGCGACGGTCGTTCGAGAAGGTCAGCCCCGATCAGCGGATCCAGGCGGTGATCATCGCGTTCTGCTTCGGCGCCCTGCTCGAGGCGCTGGCCGGCTTCGGCACCCCCGTCGCCATCACCGTGGTGATGCTGATGGCCCTGGGCTTCCGGCCGATCAAGGCCGCAGCGGTCGCCCTGATCGCCAACACGGCGCCCGTCGCGTTCGGTGCGCTCGCCACCCCGATCGTCACCTTGGCCACGGTGTCGTCCGGCGCCAGCGACGACCCGCGGCTCGACCTCGACACCCTCGGCGCCATGGTGGGGCGACAGACCCCGATCCTGGCCGTCATCGTCCCGCTGGTGCTGGTCCTGGTCGTCGACGGCAGGCGCGGCGTACGCCAGACCTGGCTGCCCGCCCTCGTGTGCGGCCTGGCCTTCGGCCTCGCCCAGTTCGTCGCCGCCAACTACATCTCGGTGCCGCTGGCCGACATCGTCGCGGCTCTCGTGGCCGCTGCCTCCGTGGTGGCGCTGCTGCGCGTGTGGACCCCGTCCGAGGTGCTGACCGCCGACCGGGTGGTCGCCGAGGAGGAGTCGCTCGAGCACGCCGGCTCCAGCCGGGCGGCCGGTCGGCGGACCGACGGCCACTCCACCTCGGTGACGTCCTCGACCGGAGGGGTGCCGGACCGGGTCACGGCACCGGCGTCGGCGCCGCAGCGACGCCGGGTCCTCCGAAGGCAGGGTCTCCGACAGCGGGGCCGAGGTGGCCAAGGCCTATGCGCCGTACGGCGTCATCATCGCGATCTTCTCCATCGTCAACATCCCCGCGGTCAAGGACTTCCTGGCGGAGAAGCCGTTCACCTTCACCTTCGACTGGCCGGGACTCGAGGTCCTCAACCCCAGTGGTGAACCGGTGTCCACGACGATCTTCGCGTTCAACTGGATCCCCGCGGCCGGCACCTTGATGATCCTCGCCGGCATCATCACGATGCTGATCCTCAAGGTCTCCCCGGCCGACGCGCTGCGCACCTACGCCCGCACGTACGTCGAGCTGAGGTCCGCGATCATCACGGTGATGGCGGTCCTCGCGCTGGCCTACGTGATGAACCTGTCCGGCCAGACCGGCTCGCTCGGCGCGTGGCTCGCCGGCACCGGTGCCGCGTTCGCGATCCTCTCCCCCATCCTGGGCTGGCTCGGCGTCGCGGTGACCGGTTCGGACACGTCCGCCAACGCGCTGTTCGGCGCGCTCCAGGTGCAGACCGCTGCGCAGGCCGGGCTCGACCCGGTGCTGATGGCGGCGGCCAACAGCTCGGGCGGGGTGCTCGGCAAGATGGTCAGCCCGCAGAACCTCGCCATCGCGGCCGCGGCGGTGGGCATGGCGGGTCGGGAGGGCGACCTCTTCCGCAAGGTCATCGGCTGGAGCCTCGGCCTGCTGGTGCTGATGTGCCTTCTCGTGGCGCTGCAGTCCACGGCGGTGCTCGGCTGGATGGTGCCCTGACCCGGACATGACGGGCCGGACATGACGGGCCGGACATGACTGGACGCGACGAGGCCCCCACCACTTCGACAGTGGTGGGGGCCTCTCGCTGCGAGACCGGTCAGCCGACGCTGACCGCGCTCCAGGCCGCCGCCACCGCGGCGTACTGCGCGCTTCCGGCGCCGTACAGGTCGCGGGCCGCGTTCAGCGTGGCCGTGCGAGCTCCCGCGTAGTTGGTGCTGGAGGTCATGTAGACGGTCAGCGCGCGGTACCAGATCGCGCTCGCCGCGGTGCGTCCGATGCCGGCGACGGTCGAGCCGTTGCAGGTGGTGGAGCTGTGCGCGACTCCGCCGATGGTCTTGGCGCCCGAGCCCTCGGCCAGCAGGTAGAAGAAGTGGTTCCCGATGCCCGAGGAGTAGTGGACGTCGGCACTGCCCGCCGTGGGGGTCCAGCAGTTGAACGACGAGCCGTCGGATGACGGGTTGTCCATCCGGCGGAAGCCGACGTGCTTCTTGAGGTCGAACTCCTCACCGATCAGGTAGTCGCCGGGGTCGTTGGCGTTGTTGGCGTAGAACTCGACCATCGTGCCGAAGATGTCGGAGGTGGCCTCGTTGAGGCCGCCCGACTCACCGCTGTAGGTCAGGCCAGCGGTGTTCTCCGTGACGCCGTGCGACATCTCGTGGCCGGCCACGTCGAGCGAGACGAGCGGACCGTAGTTGACGCCGTCACCGTCGCCGTACGTCATCTTCTTGCCGTCCCAGAACGCGTTCACGTAGTTCTGACCGTAGTGGGTCCGGTTGAAGGAGCCCCGGCCGTCACCGAAGATGCCGTTGCGCCCGTAGGTGGACTTGTAGAAGTCCCACGTCACGTCCGTGCCGTACTGCGCGTCGACGCCGGCCGACTCGCGGCTGCTGGTGCTGCCGTTCCCGAACGACGTGTCGGTCGAGGAGTAGGTGGTACCCGTCTTGCAGCCCGCCCCGAAGATCTGGCAGGCGAACGAGTCCGTACCGTTGTTGAGGTCGGTGGTGTAGGTGCCGCCGCGCGAGGCGTCCTTGAGCAGGTACGACGACCCGCTCTTCGTGACGTTGAGCGGGACGGTGCCGCTGTAGAGCGACTGGCCGGTGCCGTCGACGTTCACGATCTGCTGGTCGCTCCCGATGACCGCGCCGGTGCGAGCGTCGACGTACGTCGCCAGCCGGCTGGGGGTGCCGTCGTGCTGCACGCCGCCGGTGACGACCTCCCACGCGAGACGCGGGGTGGCGCCGGTCGCGTCGACCACGAGCTCGCTCCTGCGGGCCGTGGTGTCGCCCGTGATCGCCCGGTTGACCGAGGACGGCTTGGTCGCCCGCGCGACGGCGGCCGCGGCCGTCAGGCCTGCCTTCGTGGTCAGCGCGAGGGGCGCCCCGAGGGTCTGGCTGACGCCCTCGAGCTGGTCGGCCGGACCCTGGTGGACGACGAGGTCGCCGCCCAGGACGCGCAGGCCGCGGTAGGTGCGGTCCATCCGCACGTGGGTGGTGCCGTCGGCATCGGTGACGGTGCGCCGGACGACGAACTGCTGGCCGTCAGCGGCGCGGGCGGCACCCGGGTGCGCGGCCAGGGCGGCCAGCGCGTCGGCGCCGGGACCAGCCGCCGGGGCGGCGCCGGCCGTGCCGCCCAACGAGGTCGCGGCGGCGGCACCGAGGGCCAGGACAGCGAGGGTGGCGAGAGCTGGGGTCGTTCGCATGGGGCAGGGAACCTTCCGTTGGAGAAACTGCGTCTTGCAGACAAGTGCAGTCCATCCGACGACGAAATGGGGCCCCGGCGACCTGCAGGTTCGCGCATCGCGAGAACCTGCAGGATTCACAGGTCCAAGAAGTGCTCCAGCCCGACGGTCAGCCCCGGGTGCCGCCCGATGGCGCGGAGGCCGGCGAGGACGCCGGGAGTGAACGAGGCCCGGTCGAGCGAGTCGTGGCGGATCGTCAGCGTCTCCCCCAGCGCGCCGAGGACGACCTCCTGGTGCGCGACCAGGCCGCGGACCCGCAGACCGTGCACGCGGACGCCGTCGACGTCTGCCCCGCGGGCGCCGTCGAGCGACGTGGAGGTGGCGTCGGGCATCGGCGGGCTGCCGGCCTCCCTGCGGGCGGCGGCGATGAGCTCGGCCGTACGCCGGGCGGTGCCCGAGGGCGCGTCGGCCTTGTCCGGGTGGTGCAGCTCGACCACCTCGACGGACTCGAAGAACGGTGCCGCGGTGGCGGCGAACCTCATCATCAAGATCGCGCCGATCGAGAAGTTCGGCGCCACCAGCACGCCCACCGTCGGCGCGTCCGCGAGCCAGCCTCGCAGCGTGTCCAGCCGCTCGTCGTCGAACCCGGTGGTGCCGACGACGGCGTGGATGCCGTGCTCGATGCAGAAGCGCAGGTTGTCCATCACCACGTCCGGGTGGGTGAAGTCGACCACCGCACCGGCACCGGCGGACGCCAGCACCTCGAGGGAGTCGCCCGCGTCGACACGGGCCACGAGGTCGGTGTCCGCGGCGGCCTCGACCGCGCGGCAGACCTCGGATCCCACCTTGCCCAGAGCACCCAGGACACCGACCTTGATCGTCTCGCTCACGGGACCAACCTAGCGTCCGTGCGGCCTACCACCCGCGCCGCGACGCGAGGTCCAGACCCGTGCCTGACGCGGGGGTGCCCCTCGTGGGAGGCTGGGGGCATGGCCCTGCAGACGATTCCGCCCCGGATCAAGTGGGCGGTTGATGTGACGGACGTCCAGCCCAACGATCAGGTGCTCGAGATCGGGTGCGGAGCGGGCGCCGCGGCGGAGCTCATCTGCTCGCGGCTGGAGACCGGCAAGCTCTTCGCCATCGACCGCTCCGAGTCCGGCGTGGACCGCACCAAGCGTCGCAACGCCAAGTTCGTCGACGCCGGCCGCCTCGTCGTCCGCCAGATCGACCTGGCCACGCTGCGCGTGCCGGTCAAGCGCCTGAACAAGGTGTTCGCCTTCAACGTCAACCTCTTCTGGGTGCGAGCCTGCGACGACGAGGTGGCCCTGCTCCACGAGCGGGTGGTGCCCGGCGGTGCCGTCTACCTCTTCTACGAAGCCGCCCGGCCCGAGCTGGTCCCGCGAATCGTCGAGAAGGCGTCGGCCAGCCTGGCCAAGGCCGGCTTCCGCATCTCGATCGTCGAGCAGAAGGCCCCGCCGGTCATCGGCATCGTCGGTCGCAGGTAGCAGACGCCCGACCGCTCAGCGGTCCTCAGGGACCGACGACGGCCAGGATCTCGGGCTGGGTGAACAGCTCGGCGGCGAGCCGTTGGACCTCGTCGAGCGTGACGCCCTCGATGCGGGCCAGGACCTGGTCGAGAGTCAGCAGCTCGTCGTGGATCAGCTCGGCCTTGCCGAGCCGCGACATCCGGGACCCGGAGTCCTCCAGGCCCAGCACGAGCCCGCCCCGGAGCTGTCCCTGACCGCGCTCGAGCTCCTGGGCGGTGATCCCCCGGGCTGCGACCTTGGCGAGCTCGGCACGCACCACTGCCAGCACGTCGTCCACCTTGCCGGGCAGGCAGCCCACCGAGACGCCCACGACGCCGGCGTCCGCGTGGTGGCTGGCGAACGAGTAGATCGAGTAGGCGAGTCCGCGTTGCTCGCGGACCTCCTGGAACAGGCGCGACGAGGTGCCACCGCCGAGGGCCGTGTTGAGCACGCCGAGGGCGAAGCGGCGGTCGTCGCGCCGGGTCAGCCCACCTACACCGAGCACGAGGTTGACCTGCTCGAACGGCTTGGTCGTGGACGACGTACCGGGGTGGACCCGGCGCGCGCGCACGCCACGGCGGGGCGGCACGGGTGTCTCGTCCCGATCCAGGAAGCCCTGCCGGGAGAAGGCCTTGCGGACCTGCCGGACCACGCTCGCGTGGTCGAGGTTGCCGGCCACCGCGACCACCATGTTGGCCGGGCGGTAGTGCTTGCGGTGGAAGCGGACGATCTGGTCGCGGGTCAGACCCACGATCGACTCGACGCTGCCCGCGATCGGCCGACCGAGGGGCGAGTCGCCCCAGGCCTGCTGGGCGAAGAGGTTGTGGACCACGTCGTCGGGGTCGTCGTCGTGCATGGCGATCTCGTCGAGGATCACCTCGCGCTCGGCGTCGACGTCCTCGCCGGTGAACAGCGAGTTGGTGATCATGTCGCCGAGCACGTCGACGGCCAGTGACAGGTCGTCGTCGAGAACCCGGGCGTGGAAGCAGGTGTACTCCTTGGCGGTGAACGCGTTGAACTCACCGCCCACCTCGTCGAGGGCGACCGAGATGTCGAGCGCGGAGCGCTCACGGGTGCCCTTGAAGAGCAGGTGCTCGAGGAAGTGCGAGGCACCGTGCAGGGCCGGGGTCTCGTCGCGCGAGCCCACGCCGACCCACACGCCGATGCTGGCCGAGCGCACCCCCGCCATGTGCTCGGTGATGACCCGCAGGCCGCCGGGCAGGAGCGTACGGCGCACGCGCGAGGTCACCTGGCCCTCGATGCCCTTCACCGTCTGGAGGGTGCGGGTGGAGCCGACAGGTTGGGAAACGGCCGACCGGCCAGCAGAAACCTGCTGGCCGGTCGAACCGCTGTTGGAGCGAGTGGTCACTCGGCGTCAGTCGACTCGACGGACTCGTCGTCGTCGCCCGCGTCGGACGAGGACTCGTCGACGACCGGGATCAGCGACAGCTTGCCGCGGTCGTCGATCTCGCCGATCTCGACCTGGATCTTCTGACCGACCGACACGACGTCCTCGACGTTGTCGACCCGCTTGCCACCGGCCAGGCCACGCAGCTTGCTGATGTGCAGCAGGCCGTCCTTGCCGGGCATCAGCGAGACGAACGCACCGAAGTTGGTCGTCTTGACGACGGTGCCGAGGTAGCGCTCGCCGACCTCGGGCATCGTCGGGTTGGCGATGGCGTTGACCATGGCCCGGGCGGCCTCGGCAGCTTCGCCGTTGGTCGCGCCGATGTAGACCGTGCCGTCGTCCTCGATGGACAGCGACGCGCCCGTGTCGTCCTGGATCTGGTTGATGACCTTGCCCTTGGGCCCGATCACCTCGCCGATCTTGTCGACCGGGACGCGCACGCTGATGATGCGCGGCGCGTGCACCGACATCTCCTCGGGAGCGTCGATGGCCTCGTTCATGACCTCGAGGATCGCCAGACGCGCGTCCTTGGCCTGGTTGAGCGCCGCGGCGAGCACCTCGGCGGGGATGCCGTCGAGCTTCGTGTCGAGCTGGAGAGCCGTGACGAAGTCCTTGGTGCCGGCGACCTTGAAGTCCATGTCGCCGAACGCGTCCTCGGCACCGAGGATGTCGGTGAGCGCGATGTACTCGGTCTTGCCGTCGATCTCGGCCGAGATCAGACCCATGGCGATGCCGGCGACGGCTGCCTTGAGGGGCACACCGGCCTGGAGCAGCGACATGGTCGAGGCACAGACCGAGCCCATCGAGGTCGAGCCGTTGGAGCTCATCGCCTCGGAGAGCTGACGGATCGCGTAGGGGAACGTCTCGCGGTTCGGGAGCACGGGCAGCAGCGCGCGGCGAGCCAGCGCACCGTGTCCGACCTCGCGACGCTTCGGCGAACCGACGCGGCCCGTCTCACCGGTGGAGAACGGCGGGAAGACGTACTTGTGCATGTAGCGGCGCGACTTCTCCGGGGAGAGGGTGTCGAGCTTCTGCTCCAGCGTGAGCATGTTCAGCGTGGTGACACCCAGGATCTGGGTCTCGCCGCGCTCGAACAGCGCCGAGCCGTGGACGCGCGGGATCAGGCCGACCTCGGCGTGCAGCGGGCGGATGTCGGCCGGGCCACGGCCGTCGATGCGGACCTTGTCGCGCAGCACGCGCTCGCGGACCAGCGACTTGTTGAGCGAGCGGTACGCCGCACCGATCTCCTTCTCGCGGCCCTCGAACTTGGCGGCGAGGGAGTCGAGCAGACCGGCCTTGATCTCGTCGAGCCGGTCCTCGCGCTCGGCCTTGTCGGCCATGGTCATCGCCTCGGCGGTCGGCGCCTTCACGGCGGACTCGACGGCCGCGTAGACGTCGTCCTCGTAGTCGAGGAAGACCGGGAAGTCCTGGACCGGCTTGGCGGCGACGTTGGCGAGCTCCTGCTGGGCCTCGCACAGCTGCTTGATGAACGGCTTGGCCGCGTCGAGACCCTGGGCGACGACCGACTCGGTCGGGGCCTGGGCGCCACTCTCGACCTTGTCGAAGGTCGTCTCGGTGGCCTCGGCCTCGACCATCATGATCGCGACGTCACCGGTGTCGGTGACGCGACCCGCGACGACCATGTCGAACACGGCGTCCTCGAGCTGCGAGTGCGACGGGAAGGCGACCCACTGGCCCTCGATGAGGGCGACGCGGACGCCGCCGACCGGGCCGGAGAACGGCAGGCCGGAGAGCTGGGTGGAGAGCGACGCCGCGTTGATGGCGAGCACGTCGTAGGGCTGGTCCGGGTCGAGGGCCAGCACGGTGATGACGACCTGGACCTCGTTGCGGAGGCCCTTCTTGAACGTCGGGCGCAGCGGGCGGTCGATCAGCCGGCAGGTGAGGATCGCGTCCTCGCCGGGCCGACCCTCGGACCGGAAGAACGAGCCGGGGATCTGGCCCACGGCGTACATCCGCTCCTCGACGTCGATCGTCAGGGGGAAGAAGTCGAAGTGGTCCTTGGGCTGCTTGCCGGCGGTGGTGGCCGAGAGCAGCATGGTGTCGTCGTCGAGGTAGGCGGTCACCGAACCGGCGGCCTGGCGGGCGAGGAGGCCCGTCTCGAACTTGACGGTGCGGGTGCCGTACTTGCCATTGTCGAGCACGGTCTCAACTGCAGAAACTTCTGGTTCCACGAAGGGTGGTCCCTTTCTTGTACGCGGAGCGACCACGCGCTTGACCTGCGGCAGCTGATGACAGCTGGAATGTGCCGGTCTTCGATCGAGGCCCGCAGGACGGATGCGTCCTGAAAGCCACTACCGAGGACCGGGCGGCATTGGCGGGTCGCTCCTGGAGTGGTGAGTGTTCAGTTGTCGCAGTCGACCCTAGTGGTCGATCGCGGGTGCATCGATGGTGCGGCTGGTGATGCAGCAGGAGCGGCCACCCCCGATGGGGCGACCGCTCCGGATGTCATCGACGCAGGCCGAGCTTCTCGACGATCGAGCGGTAGCGCTCGATCTCGGTCTTCTGCAGGTAGTTGAGCAGACGACGGCGCTGGCCCACGAGGAGCAGCAGACCACGACGGCTGTGGTGGTCGTGCTTGTGCGTCTTGAGGTGTTCGGTGAGGTGGCTGATGCGGTGGCTCAGCAGAGCGATCTGCACCTCGGGCGAACCGGTGTCGCCCTCGGTCGTGGCGTGGTCGGCGATGATCTTCTTCTTGGTCTCCGCGTCGGTACCGATCGACATGGGGTTCCTTCCGGTGTCGTTGCGCGGCGCACCGGACCTGGTTGGTCCGAGCACTGGGATCCGCGGCCGTCATGACGGCGTGTCGCGCCCCGCGGGCGGGGTGGGCAACCGGAGAAGACTAACAGCGCGCCGGTGGGCCGGCCCAATCGCGACAACACCCCGCCGGCCGAGCCGACGGGGTGTGTCACGAGCGGTTGGTCAGACGGCGGGCGGCGGGTTGCTGCCGTCGCTCTGCCGCTGCTGCACGGTCTGCGACCCGTCGGAGTGCGTGGTCGTGGCCACCGTCTGCGAACGACGGCGCGCGTTGGTCTGCAGGGCGATGATCGCGATCACGAGCACGCCCGCGGCGGCCATGATCCAGCCCACCATCCGCAGGTCGACGGCCTCGATCGCGTCCTGCACTGCGAAGACGAGGATCAGGCCAAGAGCAAGCAGAAAGACACCGAGTCCGTAACCCATGGGTTCTCCAGTTCATCGAGGATGGTGCGGAGAGGATAGGCCGGGGCACAGCGCAACGCCATCACCGACCCGGCTTCTCGGCGGCCTTCCTCTCGGCCAGCTTCCTCTCAACCTTGGTGTCCGGCGCCTTGCTCTCGCCGTACGCCGCGTCCGGGATGGTCACGGCGGGCACCTGGTCGAGGGGCGGACGCAGGAAGGTGGGCGGGGTGTCGGAGGTCCACGGCGAGGGCATCCGGTCGCAGCAGTAGTCTGCGTCGTCGTAGGGCGCCTCGGGCATCGGGAAGGTGTTCCACACCTCGCCGTTGATGTTGGACCACGGGTAGGCCCAGTTCTCGAATTCGTAACCCTGGGCGTCCTCGTCGACCTGGAGCGGCTCGCCGTTCTGGTCGAAGAGCTGGACGCCGGTGAGCGGCCGGCCGTCTGCGTCGTAGGGGTAGACGTTGCTGACCTTCGCGCCGTCGTTGGTGAGCCCGATGTCGTAGCCGCCGTCGAGGTAGCCGCTGTTGATGTCCTCGAAGGTCACGTTGGGCAGGCTGCCGAAGACGGGCGGCGTCATCGCGATGGCGAAGACGTTGAGCCCGAGGAGCACCAGCCGGCTCAGGATCGAGGCCGAGCCCGAGGGCCAGAGCCGGCCGCGGCCGACCTGCACGCTGATCACCGCAGCCACCACGAGCAGGGGGATGCTGTACGCGCCGAACGTCGGCACCCACCCCATCCGCCAACCACCGTCGCCGGCGAACAGGTCGAGCGTCTGGACCGCGACGTAGGCCCGCAGCAGCCACCAGGCCGGCCTCAGCGAGACGACGAGCTCCCACGGGGAGCCGGGCAGCCCCGTGACCGCCCGGTCCCACCGCTCGCGGGCTGCGTCGAGCCAGCCGCCTACTGCCTCCCCTGCCGGCTTCCTGGTCTTGACCCGTCCCATCTCCGGGGTGAGACCGGCGGCGCTGCGCAGCTCCTCGGCGTAGGTCACCGGGTCGCCGAGCGCTTCGACGCCCCGCTCGTCGACCAGGTCGGCGAGGTCGGCCTCCAGCCCCCCGGCCAGCTCCTCGCGCTCGTCGACGGTGAGGTCGGCCAGCCTGGCCCGGACCGCCTCGGCGAACTCGGTCACCGCTCGGGCGACCTCCGGTGCGATGGTTGCGGGGTTCATGCGGGGACTCCTTGCAGGATGCTGGACACGGTGGCCGAGAAGTGGGCCCAGTCGTCGGTCTGGCTCTTCAGCTGAGAGCGACCGGTGGGCGTGATGCCGTAGTACTTGCGGTGCGGACCCTCGTCGGACGCGACGACGTAGGACGTGAGGGCGCCGGCGGCATAGAGCCGACGCAGCGTGCCGTAGACCGAGGCGTCGCCCACGTCGTCGAGCCCGCCGGCGCGCAGACGGCGTACGACGTCGTAGCCGTAGCCGTCCTCCGCGTCGACGACCGCGAGCACCGCGAGGTCGAGCACCCCCTTGAGGAGCTGGGTGGTATCCATGCAGCGCACACTACTGCGCGAAGCGCATTAGTGCGTAGTGCGCCAGGTCTTGGGCGTGTCGGGCCGTGCGACGATCGGCGCATGGTCGAGAAGCGCATCGGCGTCTGCAACCTCTGCGAGGCCATCTGCGGCCTCGAGCTCACCCTCGACGAAGGGGTCGTCACGTCGGTCCGGGGCAACGATGCAGACCCGTTGTCGCGGGGGCACATCTGCCCCAAGGGCGTGGCGATCGCCGACGTCCACACCGACCCCGACCGGCTGCGGCGGCCCGTGCGGCGGGTGGGCGACGACTGGCTCGAGATCAGCTGGGACGAGGGCTTCGACCTGGTGGCCGACAACCTCGCGCGCATCATCCGCGAGCACGGGCGCGACGCTGTCGGCTTCTACCTCGGCAACCCCACCGTGCACAGCCTGGGCTCGATGACCCACGGCACCGGTCTGGTCAAGGCACTGCGCTCGCGCAACACGTTCAGCGCCACCTCCGTGGACCAGCTCCCCCACCAGCTGGTGGCCTACCTGATGTTCGGCCACCAGCTGCTGCTGCCCATCCCGGACCTCGACCGCACGCAGTACTTCCTGGTCTTCGGGGCCAACCCGATGGCGTCCAACGGCTCGCTGATGACGGCGCCGGACTTCCCCAACCGGCTGCGCGAGCTCAAGCGGCGCGGCGGACGGATGGTCGTCTTCGACCCGCGTCGCACCGAGACGGCGAAGGTGGCCACCAAGCACCACTTCGTGCGCCCCGGCACCGACGCCTGGGTACTGCTGGCGATGCTCAACGTGCTGTTCGCCGACGGCCTCGCCACTCCCCCGCCGTACGCCGACGGGCTGGGCGACGTCGAGGACGCACTGCGCGACTTCACTCCCGAGCGGGCGGCCGCGATGAGCGGAGTGCCGGCCGACGAGATCATCTCGGTCGCTCGCGAGTTCGCGGCCGCCGAGAGCGCCGTGGCCTACGGCCGGGTCGGTGTCTCCACGCACGAGTTCGGCTCGGTCTGCCAGTGGGCGGTCAACCTGCTCAACATCGTCACCGGCAACCTCGACCGGGTCGGCGGTGCGATGTTCACCTCGCCCGCCATCGACGCCGTCGGCACCGGGCTGATCAGTCGCGGCCACCACGGCGCGTGGCACTCCCGGGTCCGCGGCCTGCCGGAGACCGCGGGAGAGCTGCCGGTCGCGGCGCTGCGCGAGGAGATCGAGACCGAGGGTCCCGGTCAGATCAAGGCGATGCTGACGCTCTCGGGCAACCCGGTGCTGTCGACCCCCGACGGCGTCCGCCTCGACGCGGCCCTGGCGTCGCTCGACTTCATGGCGGCCGTGGACATCTACGTCAACGAGACCACCCGGCACGCCGACGTGATCCTGCCGCCGACCACGGCGCTGGAGCGCGACCACTACGACCTGATCTTCCAGGCCTTCGCGGTGCGCAACACGGCACGATTCACGCCGGCGGTCTTCGCCAAGGACGAGGAGGCGCGCCACGACTGGCAGATCTACCGCGAGATCGCGCTGCGCACCCTCCGGCGACTGCCGACCAGGCCGTCGCTGCGGGACCGGGCCGTCCTGTTCGCCCGGATGCGCACGAGCCCGACGCGGCTGGTCGCGCTGCTGCTGTGGCGCGGCCGGACCGGCGTCACGCTGAGGAGACTGCGGGAGCACCCCGAGGGCATCGACCTCGGGCCGCTGCGTCCGGGGCTGATGCCCGATCGACTGCAGACCCGCGGCAAGCGTCTGGACCTGGCTCCCCGCCTGGTCCTCGACGACCTCGCCCGGCTGGCCGCGGCGCCCGCACCGGCGGCCGACGAGCTGTTGCTGGTCGGTCGTCGGCACCAGCGCGACAACAACTCCTGGATGCACAACTCCGAGCGCCTCGTCCGGGGAAGGGAGCGCCACCAGCTGCTGATGCACCCCGACGACCTGGCCTCCCGGTCTCTCCACGACGGGGCCACGGTCGAGGTCACCTCACGTGTCGGCGCCGTCCGGGTCGAGGTCAGCGCGACCGACGACATGATGCCGGGTGTGGTGAGCCTCCCCCACGGGTACGGCCACCGGCGCGGCGGTGCGGCGACGCGGATGCGGCGCGCGGCCGACGTCCCCGGGGTCTCGATCAACGACCTGACAGACCCAGAACGCCTGGACGTGTCCGGCAACGCCGCGTTGAGCGGCGTGCCGGTCACGGTCCAGGCGGGCTGATCGGGCTCGGTCAGGCGCGCACTCCGTCGAGGATGCCGCGCACCTCCTCGGCCGACCGTGCCGAGCGGAGCCTCTCGACCTGCTCGGCGTCGACGAACACCATCGCGAGCTTCGACAGCAGCGCGAGGTGGTCCTTGCCGGCGCCGGCGATGCCGACGACGAACTCGGCCGGCTTGCCGTTCCAGTCGATCCCGCCGGGGTAGCGCACGAACGAGATCGCCGTACGCCGGATGTCGCCCTTGGCCTCGTTGGTGCCGTGCGGGATGGCGAGCAGGTTGCCCATGTGCGTCGACACCGACTTCTCCCGCTCGTGCATCGCCGCGACGTACGACGGCGCTACGGCACCGCAAGCGACGAGCAGCTGACCCGCCTCGGTGATGGCCTCGTCCCGGGTCGTGGCCGTGCCCGCGAGCACGATGGACTCGTCGGCGAGCACGCTGCCATCACCCACCAGCTCGTCCTCAGGTTCCGCGACGTGCGCGCCGGCTGTCGGCTGGTCTCCGTGGGTCTGCCGCACCAGCTCGACGATCTCGTCGTACCGCGGGCTGGCCATGAAGTTGTCGACCGACACATGGACCGCCGAGCCGGTGCGCTGCTTGGCGCGATCGGTCAGGTCCTGGTGGGTGACCACGACGTCGTAGGTGTCCTCGAGGTTCGCGATCGCCTTGTTGACCACCGTCACGTCGTCGAACCCGGCCGCCCGGACCTTCCTGAGCAGCACCGAGGCACCCATCGCCGAGGAACCCATCCCCGCGTCGCACGCGAACACGATGTTGCGGATCGGGGCACCGATGGCGTTGGCTGCCCCGCCGCCCAACAGCGCCGAGGAGGCGACGGAGGTCTTGCCCTTCATCGACTGCATGCTCGCCGTGGCGGACACGAGCTGGTCCTCTGCCTCCTCCGCCTTGTCGGTCTTGAGCAGCAGCGCCGCGACCAAGAAGGTTGCTCCGGCACCACCGATCACCGACAGGGTGACTCCGAGGAAGCTGTTCCCTGGGGTCTGCGCGTAGACCGCGATGATCGAGCCGGGTGCGGCCGGGGCACGCAGACCGGAGCTGAAGATCACGTTGATGAAGATCTGGGTCATGCCGCCGGCGATCATCGCCAGGATCAGCTTGGGCTTCATCAGCACGAACGGGAAGTAGATCTCGTGGATGCCGCCGAAGAAGTGGATGATCATCGCGCCCGGGGCCGAGGCCTTCGCCAGGCCCCTGCCGAACACGGAGTAGGCCAGCAGCAGGCCGAGCCCGGCACCCGGGTTGGCTTCCAGCAGGAACAGGATGGACTTGCCGTTCTCCACGGCCTCGTTGGTGCCCAACGGCGTCAGCACGCCGTGGTTGAGGGCGTTGTTGAGGAACAGCACCTTGGCCGGTTCGATGATGATCGAGGTGAACGGCAGCAGGTTGTTGGTGACCAGGACGTCGATGCCGTCCGAGAGCCGGTCGGCGATCCACGTGACGATCGGGCTCATCACGAAGAAGCCGAAGGTCGCCAGGAGACCGCCCCAGATGCCCACCGCGAAGTTGTTGACCAGCATCTCGAAGCCGGGCTTGATCTTGCCGTCCCAGATGGCGTCGATGTGCTTCATCGACCAGCCGCCCAGCGGGCCCATGATCATCGCACCCATGAACATCGGGATGTCGGCACCGGCGATGACGCCCATCGTGGCGATCGCACCGATCACGCCACCGCGGGTGTCGTACATCATCTTGCCGCCGGTGTAGCCGATCAGGATCGGCAGCAGGTAGACGATCATCGGGCCGACGATGCCGCCGCCGTCGAAGTCCCCCCAGCCGCCGATCTTGGCCACCCAGCTGTCTGGGGCGAGCCCTCCCGAGCCACCCCAGTTGAGCCAGCCCTTCTCGATGAACAGTGCCGTGATCAAGCCCCATGCGATGAACGCACCGATGTTCGGCATGACCATGTTGGACAGGAACGTTCCGAACTTCTGCACGTGGACGCGCATCCCCGTGCGGGGTGCATCGGTGGTAGTGGACATGTGGTTCCTCCGACCGGAATCGAGATGCTCCGGTGACCCGCGTCACAAGAGCTCATTCCATGATTAAACCTCACGTTCGGGCATTTTGCCAAGCACTCGGGCATGTTTTGTGCCCGTTAATGTGGATTTCTTTCCGTTTCCTCCGCCAGCGTGGGTCCATCGAGGCACCTGCCGGCATCCAGCCGACCTGGGAGTAACCACCGGAGCTCACGGGCGAACGAACGGCGTGCAGGATCGACGTCGGTGCCGCAGGTCGCGCCGATCTCGGGGCGTCGAGCCCTCCTGTCGGCAGCCGCGCCCGCGTGGCATCGCCTCCGCCGACCGAACGAAGGTGTGGCTCACCGAGCAGAGCCTCGCTCGATGGAATCGGCTGAACATCCTCGCGTGACGTGCGGGATCAGGTTGCCAACAGCGACTGGTGAGTCACCACTAGCTGCTCAGCTGACTGTCGAAGAGCGCCCTCTCCGCCTCGTCGTTCCACGTGTCGCCGGGCGCCAGCTTCTCGGCGACGTCCGGCAGCTTCTCCTTCAGCTCATCGAGCCCCATCAGGGGGAGGTCGTGGATCTGGGGGAAGATCAGGACCTTCCCGGAGTAGCTGCCGTCGACCAGGGCCTGGAGGCCGTCCTTGGCCGCCCGCATGCCGCCGACGGCGCCGACGATGGATCCCGGAGAGAGATCACCCTGGTTGGCCAGGTCCACCACCTGCTGCTGATCGTGGATGGTCAATCCTGAAGTCCCTGTGTACTGGGCATTGTTCAGGTAGACCGCGCTCAGGTTCAACGGCGCCAGGGTGCCGTTGGGAACACCGGCGAAGAAGACCAGCATGCCGTCGGGATTCATCAGTGTGTCGCCCTCGGCCATCACAGCGGAGATGGGGACACTGACCACCACATCGTCGGCTCCCTGGTTGTCGGTGATCCCCATGACGAAGTCGTGAAGGGATTGGTCCGCGGTCTGGGAGTTGAAGGTGAGCAGCTCGCAGTCGTTGCTCTCCGCCAGGTGGGCCAGCCGATCCACGAGGCTCGTCAGGCGTTCATCGCTCATCTCCGTGGCGACGATCTTGCTGGGGCCGTCGGGCTGTTGGATGGCCCTCTGGACATGCATCAACCCCATGGGCCCGCCGGCACCCACGAAGACGGTGGTGCCCCTTGGCCGCAGATCACAGCGGTTGCGCGCCTCCCCGTAGGAGGTGGCGATATCGGGTCCCTGGCCGCCGAGATAGGCGGTGTAGTCGTAGTGCAGGCGGCCCACGTCGGTGTCCACCAAGCCGTCCAGGGCCGTCTGGCCGACCAGGTTCAGGGTGCCCCGCCGGGCAATGTGCGTGGCCACGGCACCCACCGTTGCCGCGGCTCGGGGATCGAGCATGACGATGTCGTCGAAGCCGGCGCCGGCACTCAGCTCGTCCACCAGCGCTTGATAGTCATCGGTGCCGACGCCGTTGCGCACGATCTTGTTGGCCGAGGTCTGCTCCACCAGCGCTTCCACCGAGGCGGGCACGTCGGTCATCACGATCGTGTCCGGGGCGTCCAGACCAGAGGAGAAGAGGTATTCCCGCTCATCGCCGGGTCGGCCGATGATCCACATGATCCCGCCGGACTTGGGTTCCAGGCGACGACGTTGGGTGTAGGCCGCCATCACGCAACCCCAAGGCTCCAGCGTGGAGGCCTCGGCGTACCCCATCGAGTCGGGGAGGGGCAGCAGGCAGGCACCGTCGTCGGTGTCGAGCATCTCCGAGCCCATCAGGTGGTACTGGATCAGTCCGCCGGGAATCGTGTAGCCGTAGGCCGTGCTCTTGCCATCTTGATAGATATCGGGCTGCACGGCCAGCCGCTGGCCCGCGTGGTACCGGTCCTTGAGGTTCTCTCCGACTTCGATGACCGTGAGGCTGACCTCGTGACCCAGTCGGGTGGGCTCCTTGGACAGATCGCGGTTGTAGAGCTTCGGGTGGCTGCCGCCCGCGCGGAGGATCTTCACATCGGAGAAGCAGAGCCCCACGCTGTCGATGCGAACCAGCATCTGCTCGGCATTGGGTTCGGGGATGGGCAGCAGTTCGGGTTGATCATCCTTGCCCATGTTCTCTTCGCCCGCGCCGTATACGTTCCAGGCCCAGCTTCCTTCCGGCAAGTCGAGGTCGGCCGCGCGGTACCGGTCGTACTCTGATGACATGGTTCCTCCGTGTTCAGGTGCCTAGAGCCCCCCAGGGACATTGCCAAAGCCACTGATCCGAGGCTGATCTCCCGAGGCTGATCTCCCCTGACCTGCGCGACGAGCCTACCGCTGATTGCCGCTGTTGCGAGGTGACGGCCAGCCGGTCCGCGATCTGGTCCGGGCTGCACGCCTGACCCCCGCCCGCTCCTTGCGGTGCCGCTTGTTCCGGCAACCAAACCGACACCAACTCACCGCCACCGCGGCCACCCCCCACGCCAGCGGTGAGCCAGGGTCGGTCCCGTTCAGTCAGACCGACACCAGCTCACCGCCACCACCGCCGCCCCCCACCAGCGGTGAGCCAGGGTCGGTCCCGTCCAGCCAGACCGACACCAGCTCACCGCCACCACCGCCGGCCCCCCACCAGCGGTGAGCCAGGGTCGGTCCCGTTCAGTCAGACCGACACCAGCTCACCGCCACCGCCGGCCCCCCACCAGCGGTGAGCCAGGGTCGGTCCCGTTCAGTCAGACCGACACCAGCTCACCGCCACCACCGCCGGCCCCCCACCAGCGGTGAGCCAGGGTCGGTCCCGTCCAACCAGACCGACACCAACTCACCGCCACCGCAGCCGACCCCCCGCCAGCGGTGAGCCAGGGTCGGTCCCGTTCAGTCAGACCGACACCAACTCACCGCCACCACCGCCGGCCCCCCACCAGCGGTGAGCCAGGGTCGGTCCCGTTCAACCAGACCGACACCAGCTCACCGCCGCGGCAGCAGACCGGCGGCCGGAGGCAGACCGCCAGCGAGGCCGCCGGCCCCCGTCACCTCGCCTTCGCGAGCAGCTCCCGCACCGCGGCCCGGCCCGCCATCGGGTCGCTGGCGGCGAGGGCGAGCTCGGCGGCCTCCTCGCAGGTGTCCATGGAGACCGAGGAGATCTGTGCCCCCACCGGGCGTACGGCGCGGGCGGCCATCGACAGCGACGTCACGCCCATGCCGATCAGCGCCACCGCGAGCAGCGGGTCGGCAGCCGCCTCTCCGCAGATGCCGACCGGCTTGTGCGCCTGCTTTCCGGCCTCGGCGGTGATGGCGATGAGCTGGAGCACGGCGGGCTGCCAGGGATCGGTGAGGTGCGCGAGGTCGGTGGCCATCCGGTCTGCGGCCATCGTGTACTGCGTGAGGTCGTTGGTGCCGATCGAGAGGAAGTCGACCACCTCGAGCATCCGGTGGGCCAGCATCGCGGCACTCGGGATCTCGACCATGACGCCCGGCTTGAGGCCGAGCGCGCGCACCTTGTCGGCGAAGTCGGACGCCTCGGCCACGGTGGCGACCATCGGTGCCATCACCCAGGTCTCGGTGCCGGTGCGCTCGGCGGCGATCTTGATGCCCTCGAGCTGCCGGTCCATCAGGCCGGGGTTGTCGAAAGAAAGCCGCAGCCCGCGCACCCCGAGCGCAGGGTTCTCCTCGCCGTCGTGGGTGGCGAAGGCGATCGGCTTGTCGGAGCCGGCGTCGAGGGTGCGTACGACGACCACGCGCCCGTCGGCGTACGGCGAGAGCACGTCGGCGTAGATGTCGGCCTGCTCCGCGGCGTCTGGCTCGTCCTTGCGGTTGAGGAAGCACAGCTCGGTGCGGAAGAGGCCGACGCCCTGGACCGGCTCGGTGCCGGCCTGGGCCGCCGACGGGCCGTCGGCCACGTTGGCGAGCAGCTTGACGGGCATGCCGTCGGACGTCGCCGCCGGGCCGGTCCAGGCGGCCAGGGCGGCGCGGACCTGGCGGCTCGCCTCGACCCGCACCGCAGCCTCGTCGGGGTCGGCGCCGAGCTCGATCTCGCCGGTCTCGCCGTCGACCACGAGGAACGTGCCGGCGACCAGGTCGACAGCACCCGAGACGCCCACCACACAAGGGATGCCGAGCTGCCGGGCGATGATCGCGGTGTGGCTCGTGGCGCCGCCGCGCTCGGTCACGAGCGCGATGACCAGCTCCGGATCGAGGCCGGCGGTGTCTGAGGGCGCAAGGTCCTCGGCCACGAGGATCGAGGGCTCCGCCGGTTGGGGGACCCCGGGTGCAGGCTCGCCGACGATGTCGGCGATCAGGCGGCGCTCGATGTCGCGCAGGTCGGTGACCCGCTCGGCCATCAGCCCGCCCATCGTGGTGAAGACGTCGACGAACTTCGTGATCGCGGCTTCGACGGAGGCCACGAGGCCGGTGCCACCCCCGATCCCCTTGCGCACCGCGCTGCGGAGGCCCTTGTCACGGGCGAGGCCGGCGCTCGCCGCCAGCACCTCGGCCGCTGGGCCGGTCGCCCGCTCGGCCTTGCTGGTGAAGTCGTCGGCGACGCGACCGGCCGAGACGTCGTACGCCGCGAGGGCCGCGTCGTCATCGGCGAAGTCGCCGGTGCCGAAGCGGGCGATGGCCTCGGGCGAGATCTCGCCGCGCACGAGGAGGGCGGGCCCGGCCGCCACGCCGGGAACGACCGGCGTGCCACGCAGGATGGAGTCGCTGGCTCTGCTTGAGGACACAGTCATGGGAGACACCGTATTCCACATGGTGCTTGACAATCAACACATACGGATATAAAACAACATATACACAGATTCCGACGGAAGGGCCACCACGTGTACGCCGAAGAGCGACAGCAGTCCATCGCCCAGCTGGTCGGCCAGCAAGGTCGACTGTCGGTCGCCCAGCTCGCCGAGAAGTTCGGGGTGACCACCGAGACCGTCCGCCGCGACCTCTCCACGCTCGACCGCCTCGGGCTGGTCCGCCGCGTCCACGGCGGCGCCGTGCCGATGAGCGCCGTCACCGCCGTCGAGTCGGGCCTCGGCGAGCGGGACCAGGCCAACTCCGTGGCCAAGGACGCCATCGCGGCCGCGGCCGTGGCCCTGCTGCCACCACCCGGGTCCATCGTGATCATCGACGCCGGCACGACGACAGCCCGGCTCGCCGCACTGCTCCCCCGCGACCACCGGCTGACCGTGGTGACCCACGCGGTCACCATCGCCGCCCGGCTGGCCGGGTTGCCGCACATCGAGCTCTACCTGCTCCCGGGTCGGGTACGGAAGACGACGCACGCCGCCGTCGGCGTCGACACCGTCGCCGCACTGGCCGAGCTGCGCGTCGATCTCGCCTACGTCGCCACGAACGGGATCAGCGACCACGGGGCGACGACCCCTGACCGCGGCGAGGCAGCGGTCAAGCGGGCCATCGTGGCCGCCGCCCGGCGCACCATCGTGGTCACCGACTCGAGCAAGGTCGGCGTCGAGGCGCCGATGCGCTTCGCCGCCCTCACCGACATCGACACCCTCGTGACCGATGTCGGCATCTCGACCGCCGATCAAAAGGTGATCGAGCGGGCCGGAGTCGAGGTGGTGGTCGCATGATCCTCACCCTCACGCCCAACCCGAGCATCGACCGCACCATCGCCCTCGCCGGCGAGCTCGCCCGCGGCCAGGTGCAGCGCGTGGAGTCCGTCACCGCCCAGGGCGGTGGCAAGGGAGTCAACATCTCGCGGGCCTCGGTCGCTGCGGGCATCCCGACCGTGGCCGTGCTTCCTGCCGAGAAGGACGACCCGTTCGTCATCGAGCTGCTCTCCGCCGGCATCGACTGCAAGCCGGTCCTGCCCGCGGGTGGGGTGCGCACCAACCTCACCATCACCGAGCCCGACGGCACGACCACCAAGCTGAACTCCCCCGGCGCCACCGTCGAACCCCGGCACCTCGACGTGATGGCGTCGACCGTGCTGGCCCGAGCGTCCACCAGCGACTGGACGGTGCTGGCCGGATCGGTGGCGGACGGCACGCCCGACGACTTCTACGCAGATCTCGTACGCCGCCTCCACGACTCCCCGAGCAAGGTCGCCGTCGACACCAGCGAGGGCCCGCTGGCCGCTCTGGTCGAGGCGCTGCCCGGATCGGCCCCCGACCTGATGAAGCCCAACGGCGAGGAGCTCGCGTCGTTCACGGGCCAGGATGCCGAGGCCCTCGAGTCCGACCCGGTCGCCACCGCTGCCGCCGCACGCACCCTGATCGACCGGGGCGTCGGCGCCGTGCTGGCCACCCTCGGCCCCGGGGGTGCGGTGCTCGTCACCGCTGACGGCGCCTGGCACGCGACTCCCCCGCCCACCACCGTCGTGAGCACGGTCGGCGCGGGCGACTCCAGCCTCTTCGGCTACATCCTCGGCGACATCCGCGGCCTCACCCCGCCCGAACGCCTCGCTCTCGCAGTCGCCTACGGCAGCGCCGCCGCAGCACTGCCCGGCACCACGATCCCCGGACCGGACGACGTCCGGCCCGACCTGGTCGCCGTACGCCCACTCCACCTCACTCAAGGAACTGACATGACCGAACTCATCACGCCGGAGCTCGTCCGGCTCGATGCCGACCTGGGTGCCGACAAGCACGCCACCATCCGGGCGCTGGCAGACGTCGTGGCCCACGCCGGCCGGGCCGACGACGTCGACGAGCTGGTCAGGGACGCCCTGGCGCGCGAGGAGACCTCGCCGACCGGCCTGCCCGGCGGCATCGCGATCCCGCACTGCCGCACGACGGGCGTCGCAGAGCCCACCCTCGCGTTCGCGCGTCTCTCCCCTCCGGTCGACTTCGGCGCCAAGGACGGCCCCGCCGACCTGGTCTTCCTGATCACGGCACCGGCCGGTGGCGACCAGACGCACCTCAAGCTGCTCACCCAGCTGGCCCGGTCTCTCGTCAAGCGGGAGTTCACCGACGCGCTTCGCGCGGCGGAGTCGGCCGAGGAGGTCGTTGACATCGTCTCTGCCGTCGTGAGCACCCCGGCCCCCGCCGCTGCGGCCCCGGCCGCCGCTGCGGCCCCGCCCGCCGAGGCCGCCCCTGCCGCGTCCGGGCAGCACAGCCTGGTCGCCGTGACCGCCTGCCCCACGGGCATCGCCCACACCTACATGGCCGCCGAGGCCCTCGAGGCCGCAGCCGAGCGGGCCGGCGTCACCCTCCAGGTCGAGACGCAGGGCTCGGCCGGGTCCACCCCGCTCGACCCGCAGGTCATCGCCCAGGCCGGCGCCGTCATCTTCGCCGTCGACGTCGGCGTGCGTGACCGCAGCCGCTTCGGCGGCAAGCCGATGGTGTCCTCCGGCGTGAAGCGGCCGATCGACGACGCCGACGCGATGATCGCCGAGGCCCTGCGCTACGCCGACGACCCGAACGCTCCCCGGGTCGAGGGCTCGGCCCAGGCGGGCGAGGGTGGCAGCGGCTCGGAGTCGTTCGGCGCCACGGTGCGGCGGGTGCTGATGACCGGCGTCTCCTACATGATCCCGTTCGTCGCGGCGGGCGGTCTGCTCATCGCCCTCGCGTTCCTGCTGGGCGGCTACGAGATCGCGCTGTCCACCGAGGACGGCGCCGGCGTCGCCGGCCAGATCGTGGCCGACAACACGCTCTTCAACCTGCCCGACACCGGGTCGATCGACCTGGCCGGTGCTGCGGTGCTGCCGAACGGCGCCCTGCTGTCCTACCTGGGTGCGTTGCTGCTCGTCCTCGGCGGCGCGGCGTTCGGCTTCCTCGTGCCGGCCCTGTCGGGCTACATCGCCTACGCCATCGCCGACCGTCCCGGGATCGCGCCTGGCTTCGTGATGGGCGCGATCGCGGTCACCCTCAACACCGGCTTCCTCGGCGGCATCGCCGGCGGCGTGCTCGCCGGCCTGGTCGCCCACTGGATCTCCAGCTGGAAGGTCCCTGCCTGGGGACGCGGGCTGATGCCCGTCCTGGTCATCCCGCTGCTGACGACGCTGATCGTGGGCTTCGTGATGGTGGTCCTGCTCGGTCGTCCCCTCGGCCGGCTCACCGAGGCGCTCAGCGACGGCCTCAACAGCATGGGCGACAAGCCGGGCCTGTCCATCGTGCTCGGCGTCCTGCTCGGCCTGATGATGGCCTTCGACATGGGCGGGCCGCTCAACAAGACCGCCTACGCCTTCGCGACGACCGGTCTCGGCGCGGCCGCGACAGCGACCGACGCGCCCGAGCTCAAGGTGATGGCCGCGGTCATGCTCGCCGGCATGGTGCCGCCCATCGCGCTGGCGTTGGCCACCGTGGTGCGACCCAACCTCTTCAGCATCCCCGAGCGCGAGAACGGCAAGGCCGGCTGGTTGCTGGGCGCGTCGTTCATCACCGAGGGCGCCATCCCGTTCGCGGCCGTCGACCCGCTGCGCGTGATCCCCTCGATCATGCTCGGCAGCGCGGTGACCGGCGGGCTGTCCCAAGCACTGGACGTCTCCCTGCGTGCGCCGCACGGCGGTATCTTCGTGCTCTTCGCGGTCGACGGAGTCCTCGGGTTCCTGATCGCGCTGGTTGCCGGTGTGCTCGTGGCGTGCGCCTCGGTGATCTTCCTCAAGTCGCTCGACAAGACCGCCAGCACCGACCTCGTCACCGTCTGACCCGACCGCTCCACCACTCAAGGAGAACCCATGCCCAGCAAGACCGTCATCGTCGGCTCCGCCGTCGGCCTCCACGCCCGCCCCGCCGCCCTCATCGCGGAGGCGGCCGGTGAGCTCGACTCCGACGTCTACCTCGCGGTGCCCGGTCAGGAGCCGGTCGACGCCAGCTCGTCGCTGATGATCATGACGCTGGGTGCCGGCAACGGCGACTCGATCGAGGTGTCGGGTGACGACCAGTCCGCGGTCGACGCGATCGCCGCGCTGGTCGAGCAGGACCTCGACGCCTGACCCCTGCCGGTCGCTCGGGCGACCGGGCGACCGGGCTCAGGCGCCCAGGATCTCGCGGGACCGGCGTACGTCGTCGTGCATCGTCTCGACGAGTGCCTCGACGCCCTCGAAGCGCACCATGCCGCGCAGCCGCTCGACGAACTCGACGTCCACCTCGACGCCGTAGAGCTCGAGGTCGTCGCGGTCCAGGACGTACGACTCCACGCGGCGTGCCCGCTCGCCGTCGAACGTCGGGTTGGTGCCCACCGAGATCGCCGCCGGGTAGCGCTCACCGGTGTCGCGGCGGGTCAACCAGCCGGCGTAGACACCGTCGACAGGCACGGCCTCGAACGGCTCGGTCGGCACGTTGGCGGTCGGGAAGCCCAGCTCGCGGCCGCGCTTGTCGCCCTCGACGACCACGCCGCGCACGGCGTAGGGCCTGCCCAGCGCCTCGGCGGCACCGGTCACGTCACCCTGCGCGAGACAGGTACGCACGTAGGTCGATGACCAGACCTGCGGTCCCCCGTCGAGCTCGACACCGACCGCGTCGAACCCCCGCTCGGCGCCCGCCTCCCGGAGCAGGGCGACGTCCCCGGAGGCGCGCACGCCGTACCGGAAGTTGGCGCCGACCACGACGGTCCGGACGCCGAGCCCCCGCACCAGCACCCGGTCGATGAACTCCTCCGGCGACCAGGCCGCCATCGCCCGGTCGAAGGGCAGCACCAGGACGCCGTCGGCGCCGGCGTCGCACAGGAGCTCCACCCGCATCGCGATGCTGGTGAGCTGCTGGGGGGCGTGCTCGGGTCGCAGCACCGACATGGGGTTCGGGTCGAAGGTGACGGCCACCAGCGGCAGCCCGGTCTCGTCGGCCCGGGCGCGCGCGGTGGCGATGACGACGCGGTGCCCGCGGTGCAGGCCGTCGAAGTTGCCGATGACGACGGTGGTGGCGCCGAGGTCAGCGGGGATCTCGTCGAGGGATCGCCACACGGGAAGCCGAGGTGTCACGGCGGGCAGCCTACAAGGCGGGCGGCACCGACTCGCGATCAGACGACCCTGCCGCGCTGCACGAAGAAGGTGCAGATCGTCGCCGCCTCGGGCACATCGGCACCGAGCTCGAACTCGGCGGTGCCGCCGCCCTCTACGTCCTGCACCACAGCGACCCCGCGTGCAAGCACGACGGAGTCGTCGTCGGTCCAGGAGACCGTGATCGCGTAGTCGCGCGACTTCCCGGTCGAGTTGGTGACGGTGCCCGTGACCTGCTGCTCGCCGGCGTCGGTGGAGCAGCCGGTGAGCTCGACGTCGTCGAGTGCGGCCTCGGCCCTGCGCACCGCCGGCACCTCGGGCAGGTCTGCCGGGGCGACGTCGCCCGGATCGACCGGGCCGGTCGCCGACGCGGATGGTCCGGCGTCGGCCTTGTCGCCCGAGCCGGAGTCATCCCCGCTGCAGCCGGTCAGGAGCACGACCGGAACGAGGAGCGAGCCGACCAGCACGGTCCGGACGGGTGACGACCAGGCGAACATCGACGGCCTTCCTCTGAGTGCCCGCGCGACGCGACCGCGCCGTGGGAGGTTCCGGTCACCAGCATGGCGAACCCGAGGAGCGCGAGCACCACCGGCACGCCGTGGTGCCCGACCGGGACGGTCAGCCGGTGAAGACGGCGACGGCACGCGCCTGGTCGCCGGCCGGCTCGTACAGAGCCAGGAACTGGCCCTCCGGTGAGAAGACCGCGCTCAGCGCGGGGACGTGGCGGTCGAGCCTGCGGCCGACGCGTACGTCGGCGGCCTCCTCCGCGTCGAGCACGACGCACGGGAACGTCGCCCGGGCCGCGTCCTCGAGGGTCACCAGCACGAGGTCGTCGGCCAGCTCCTCGAGCGTGCGGGCGACCGACAGGTCGAAGCCGCCCACGGCGCTGCGCCGCAGCGCGGTGAGGTGACCCCCCACGCCGAGTGCCTCACCCAGGTCGCGGGCGATGGCGCGGATGTAGGTGCCGCTGCTGCACCGGACCGAGACGTCGACGTCGAGCGAGTCGGCGTCCCGGCGGAGGTCGCCGACGACGATCTCGTGGACGGTGACGGGCCGCGCGGGGAGCTCGACCTCCTCGCCGTCGCGCACCCGTTGGTAGGCGCGCTTGCCGTCGACCTTGATCGCGGACACCGCGCTCGGCCGCTGCTCGATGTCGCCGACCATCGTCGCGAGCACCGTGCGCACCCGGGTCTCGTCGACCGCTGCGGCCGAGGCCTGCGCGACCACCTCGCCCTCGGCGTCGTCGGTGGTGGTGGTGGTCCCGAGGCGGATCGTCGCGTCGTACGCCTTCTCGGTCAGCATCAGGTGACCCAGCAGTCGGGTGGCCCGACCGACGCCGAGCACCAGCACCCCGGTGGCCATCGGGTCGAGCGTGCCGGCGTGGCCGACCTTGCGGGTGCCGGCCAGTCGTCGTACCCGGGCGACCACGTCGTGCGAGGTCAGCCCGCCGGGCTTGTCGACGACGACGAGCCCGTTGGGCGTGGTCACAAGTCCTGGGACTCGTCGTCGGCGGACTCGTCGTCGGCGGTCTCGTCGGCTGCCTCGGTCTCGGCCTCGAGCTCGCGGGGCTTCTTGTACGGGTCGGTCTCCCCCGAGTACGACGCCTTCTCGCGCTGGGCGGCGACCAGTGCGTCGGAGGCGCGGGCCGCCGCGAGGATGTCGTCGAGGTGCCTGGCGCTGGCCGGCAGCGCGTCGGGGATGAACTCCAGCGACGGGGCGTGCCGGATGCCGAGCTGCTTGGCGACCTCGGAGCGGATCAGTCCCTTGGCGGACTCGAGCGCCGCGGCGCTCTCCTCACGCGAGGACTCCTCGCCCAGCACGGTGTAGAACACGCTGGCCTGCTGGGAGTCGCCGGTGACCCGGACGTCGGTGATGGTCACGAACCCCAGCCGCGGATCCTTGATCCGTCGCTCGAGCATCTCGGCCACGATCACCTGGATCCGGTCGGCGATCTTACGAACTCGAGGGCTAGCCATTTCTTTCCTCCTGCAGATGCACGGATCCCGCCCTCGGTCCGTGCTGGTCGCACGGGCGCGGACGGGCGACCGTGGTTGGGTCTGGCACCCGTGGAGCGAGGGACGAGCGGAACGGTTGGTAGGCCGCCCGCCCCCCGCTCGGGAGGCCGTCAGCGAATCATGCGCGCGGGATCTCGCGCATCTCGAACGACTCCACGAAGTCGCCGATCTTGATGTCCTGGAAGTTCTTCAGGACCAGACCACACTCGAAGCCCTCGCGGACCTCCGACGCGTCGTCCTTCTCGCGGCGCAGCGACGAGAGGTCGAGGTTGTCGGCCACGACCGCGCCGTCTCGCAGCACCCGCACCTTGGCGTTGCGGCGGATGACACCCGTGGTGACCATGCAGCCCGCGATGTTGCCGGACTTGGACGAGCGGAAGATCTCGCGGATCTCCGCCTGACCCAGGCTCGACTCCTCGAACTCGGGCTTGAGCATGCCCTTGAGCGCCGCCTCGATCTCCTCGATCGCCTGGTAGATGACCGAGTAGTAGCGAATCTCGACACCTTCCTTGTCAGCCATCAGGCCCGCCTTGCCCTGAGGCCGGACGTTGAAGCCGATGATGATGGCGTCGGAGGCGGCGGCCAGGTCGACGTTGGTCTCGGTGATCGCACCGACACCGCGGTCGATGACCCGGAGGGTGACCTCCTCGCCGACGTCGATCTGGGCCAGCGAGTCCTCGAGGGCCTCGACCGAGCCGGACACGTCGCCCTTGAGGATGAGGTTGAGCTCCTGGCTCTCGCCCTTCTCCATGGAGGCCATGAAGTCCTCGAGGGTACGACGCACGCGGCGCTTGGCCTGCATGGCCGCCCGCTCGCGGGCCTCGCGCTTCTCGGCGATCTGGCGAGCCATCCGGTCGTCGTCGACCACGATGAAGGTCTGGCCGGCACCCGGGACCGCGGTGAGACCCAGCACCATCGCCGGACGCGACGGGTCGGCCTCGGTGATGTTCTCGCCGTGCTCGTCGAGCATGGCGCGCACCCGGCCGTAGCCGGCGCCCGCGACGAGCGAGTCGCCCACGCGCAGGGTTCCGCGCTGGACCAGCACCGTGGCCACCGGGCCGCGACCGCGGTCCAGGTGTCCTTCGATGACGAGGCCCTGGGCGTCCTGGTCGGGGTTGGCCCGCAGGTCGAGCGAGGCGTCGGCGGTGAGGACGACGGCCTCGAGCAGCTTGTCCAGGTTGAGTCCGGCCTTGGCCGAGACGTCGACGAACATGGCGTCGCCGCCGTACTCCTCGGGGATCAGGCCGTAGTCGGTCAGCTGGCCGCGCACCTTGGTGGGGTCGGCGCCTTCCTTGTCGATCTTGTTGACCGCGACCACGATCGGCACGCCGGCGGCCTTGGCGTGGTTCAACGCCTCGACCGTCTGCGGCATCACGCCGTCGTCAGCCGCCACCACGAGGATCGCGATGTCGGTGGCCTGGGCACCACGTGCACGCATGGCCGTGAAGGCCTCGTGACCCGGGGTGTCGATGAAGGTGATGCGACGCTCGGTGCCGTCGACCTCGGTGTGGACCTGGTAGGCACCGATGTGCTGGGTGATGCCACCGGCCTCCTTGTCGACCACGTTGGCGTCACGCAGCGCGTCGAGGAGCTTGGTCTTTCCGTGGTCGACGTGGCCCATGACGGTCACGACCGGAGGCCTGATGGCCAGGTCGCCCTCGTCGCCCTCGTCGGTGCCGAAGTCGATGTCGAACGACTCGAGCAGCTCGCGGTCCTCGTCCTCCGGGGAGACGACCTCGACGACGTAGTTGAGCTCGTCGCCGAGCAGCTCGAACGTCTCGTCGTTGACCGACTCGGTGGCGGTCACCATCTCGCCCAGGCTGAACAGCATCTGGACGAGCGCTGCCGCGTCGACGCCGATCTTGTCGGCGAAGTCGGTCAGGGAGGAGCCGCGGGCGAGCTTGATCGTCTCGCCGTCGCCCTTGCGGACGCGCACGCCACCGATCGTCGGGGCCTGCATGGCCTCGAACTCCTGGCGACGCGCACGCTTCGACTTGCGTCCACGACGCGACGGGCCGCCGGGGCGACCGAAGGCGCCCTGGGTCTGGCCACGCTGGCCGGGACGACCGCCACCGGGACGGCCGCCACCGCTGGGGCCGAAGCCGCCGGGGCGACCGGGAGCACCACCGGGTGCGCCGCCGGGCGCACCGCGACCGGGAGCACCACCGGGGCCACCGCGACCGGGAGCACCACCGGGGCCACCGCGACCGGGGGCACCGGCCGGGCCGCCGCGACCGGCAGGCGCACGGCCTCCGGGGCCGCCACCGAAGGCGGCCGGGGACTTGGGCATCATCGCCGGGTTGGGGCGCGGCATGCCCGGACGGGCCGGGACGCCGCCCTCACGCTGGGCGGGGGGACGCGGCGGACGCTGGTCCTCGCCCTCGACAGGGGCAACGGGCGGCGCCGCGGGGCGGCGACCCATGCCCTGGCTGGGCGCGAACGGGTTGTTGCCGGGGCGAGGGGTGCCGCCGGGCTTGCCGACCGGGCGCGGGGCCGGCTTGGGAGCGGCCGGACCGGCACCGTCGGTGCCGTCGGTGCTCTCAGCGGCCGGGGCCGGGGCGACCTCGACGACCTCGGCGGCCGGGGCCTCCGGGGCGGTCTCGGCAACGGGCGCTGCCTTCGGACCGGGCTTGGGGCCCGGGCGGGGGGCGGACGGGGCGTCGCTCGGGACGGTCTCGGCCGGGGCGGCGACCTCTGCCTGCACCGCAGGGGCGGCAGGAGCCTCGGCGGTGTCAGCCTCGGGGGTGGACTCGGCGGCCTTCTGGGCCGGTGCCTTGCGGGCCGCCGGCTTGGCGGGCTCCTCGGCGGGGGCGGCAGGGGCGGAGGCCGCAACGGCCTTCAGCTCGTCGCCGTACTGCTTCTTGAAACGCATCTCGACGGGAGGTTCGACCGTCGACGATGCCGACTTGACGAACTCCCCCATCTCCTTGAGCTTCTCGAGAACGAACTTGCTCTCGACGTTGAACTCCTTGGCGAGTTCGTGGACTCGGGTCTTGGCCACGTTAGAACGCTGCTCCTTCTGGTCCGAGCCCCAGAAGGAGGGGAGTTTTCGGACCGCTTAGTTGTGGTGCTGGCTCATCGGAAAGAACTCATCGAGGGCTCATGAGCTGCCTGCTCCAGTTTCTTGTCGGTCGTGCTGGGTGGGTGGGGCGCTGAGGTGGTCCCGCACCGGTGTGTCGGCCAACCCCTCCCGCGCCCTGAGGGCCCGGGAGAATGCTCGCCGTCGCACCGCGAGCTCGAAACACTCGATCGTGGGGTGCAGGTGCGCTCCGCGACCGGGTGCGGTGCCGGACGGATCGGGTACGGCGGCCGGCTGCCCGACCGTGTCCGTGCCGATGACGATGCGCACCAACTCGCTCTTGATGGCCCGCTCCCGACATCCGATGCACGTGCGCACCGGAATGTTGCGGTTGCCGACCACTGTGACAACCCTACCGGGTCACCGCGCCAACGACGAACCGCTGAGGCTCGGTACGACGTGCACGGCCCGGCGGCGGGCGTCGGTGCGACACACGGGGTGGAGCAGATCGAGGCCGGAGGCGACAATGGACCGGTGAGCCCCGTCGTCGTCCGTCCTGTCGCCGTGCTCGACCGCGCCGCGTGGGAGCCCCTCTTCACGGAGTACCGCGGCCTGTCGGGCCTGCCGAGCGACGCCGAAGTGGTCGCGAGGGTCTGGCAGTGGCTGCACGACCCCGATCACGAGATCGACGGGCTCGTGGCCGAGATCGACGGCGAGGTCGTCGGCTTCACCCACTGCCGCCGCTTCGCCCACCCGGCCGAGGGTGCCTACGCCACCTGGCTCGACGACCTCTTCACCGTCCCCGATGCCCGAGGTCAGGGCGTGGGCCGGGCGCTCATCGAGGCGGTGTCCGAGCTCGCGTCCACCCGTCGGGACAAGGTGGTGCGCTGGATGGCCGCCCCGGACAACGCCACCGCCAAGCGGATGTCGGACGATCTCGCGGTCGCCACGGAGTGGGTCATCTACGACCGAGCGACCTGAGGCTGCGGCGGGCTGGTGGGTTGCGCTGCACCTGGCGAACTCCCAGATCTCTGCACTGGCGCACAGCCGGGCAGCGGAGGATCCTCAGTGCATGGACACCCGAGTCATCCGCGCCGGAGACGGTGACGCTCTCGGCCCGCCGCTGGGCTGCCGGGACCGGTTCCTGGTCGACTCCAAGGACTGGGGCGGTCACTTCGCAGTGGTGGAGCACCTGCTGGCCCCGCGTGCGATCGCTGCTCCCCTGCACCGCCACACCAGAGAAGACGAGTTCAGCCTCATCCTCGAGGGTCGCGTGTGGTTCGTCGTGAACGGCGAGGAGCACGTCGCAGGGGTCGGCGACCTGGTGTTCAAACCGCGCGGAGAGTGGCACACGTTCTTCAACGCCGGCGACGAGCCGGCGCGCCTGCTCGAGATGATCTCGCCCGGAGGGCTGGAGGAGGCGTTCCGCCTCATCGACACCGCCGGCGACGACCTCGATCTCGGGCCGCTGATCGCGCCGTACGGCTGCGAAGGCGACTTCGAGGCGACGGTTCCGCTCATCGAGCGGTACGGCCTGACCTTCGGGTAGCAGCGAGGCCGGGTCGGCGCGTCACTCGGGGTCAGGCGCCTCGTCGCTGCGGATGTCGATGCGCCAGCCGGTGAGCCGGGCCGCCAGGCGGGCGTTCTGGCCCTCCTTGCCGATGGCCAGCGAGAGCTGGAAGTCGGGCACCACGACGCGCGCGGACCGCGTGGCCAGGTCGACGATCTCGACCTTCGTCACGCGGGCCGGCGAGAGGGCGTGCGACACCATCTCGGCGGGATCCTCGGACCAGTCGACGATGTCGATCTTCTCGCCGTGCAGCTCGGCCATCACGTTGCGCACGCGCTGGCCCATCGGCCCGATGCAGGCGCCCTTCGCGTTGACGCCCGCTGCGGTGGTGTGGACGGCGATCTTGGTGCGGTGGCCGGCCTCGCGGGCGATGGCGTGGATCTCGACGGTGCCGTCGGCGATCTCGGGGACCTCGAGGGCGAACAGCTTCTTCACCAGGTTGGGGTGGGTGCGCGACAGGGTGATCTGCGGTCCGCGCATGCCCTTGCGCACCGACACGACGATGCACTTGATGCGGGTGCCGTGGTCGTAGGTCTCGCCCGGCACCCGCTCACCCAGGGGCAGCAGCGCCTCGAGCTTGCCGAGGTCGACCATCACGTCGTCGGGGTTGCGGCCCTGCTGGATGACCCCCGAGATGATGTCGCCCTCCTTGCCGGAGAACTCACCGAACCTGATGTCGTCCTCGGCGTCGCGCAGCCGCTGCAGCATGATCTGCTTGGCGGTCGTCGCGGCGATCCGGCCGAAGCCGTCGGGGGTGTCCTCGAACTCCGGGCCCCTGACGCCGTCCTCGCCGACCTCCCGGGCCAGCACGCTGACGTGGCCGTTCTTGCGGTCGAGCACGACCCGCGCCTGCTCCTGCGCGCCGGGCGTCTTGTGGTACGCCGTGAGCAGAGCCTGCTCGATCGCCTCGACGAGGACGTCGAAGGAGATCTCCTTCTCGCGTTCGAGCATCCGCAGGATGCTCAGGTCGATGTCCATCAGGCGTCGTCCTCTTCGGGGGTGTCTTCTGCTTGGGGCTTGCTGCGCTTGCGGTTGAACTCGATCTGCACCAGGGCCTTGGCGACGTCGGCGTAGGCGACCTCGCGCGAGGCGTCGTCGACCTCCAGCGTGGCTGCGGTGTCGGTGCTGGTCAGGATGCGGCCGGTCACCTCGCCACCCTCGACGAGGGTGACCTTGACGAGCCGGTCGGCGTTGCGCCGCCAGTGGCGCGGCAGGGTGAGCGGACGGTCGACGCCACGGGAGGTGACCTCGAGCGTGTAGGGCATCTCGCCCATCACGTCGGACTCGTCGAGCACCCGCGACACCTCACGGGTGGCGTCCGCGACGTCGTCGAGGGTGACCCCGCCGTCCTGGTCGACGGCCACCCGCAGCATGCGGCGCTTGCCTGCGATCGACAGGTCGACGGCCTCGACATCGAGGCCGATGGCAGCGATGGGGTCGCGAAGCTCCGCTTCGATGCGATCGCGGAGGATGTCCTGTCGCACCTGGGCCGGGCTGGGCGCCTGAGCGCCAGAGCTGTCGCCAGAGCTGTCGATCGAGCTCATGGTTTCGACCTCCTGTGCTGTTGTGTCCGTCCACGATAGCGGCAGTCCCCGGGTCGGCCGACGCCGGAGATAGGGTCGGCCGCGTGTTACGTGCCGTACCCCACACCAACGCCTGGCTGACCCGGCGCGCACTGGTCCTCTCGATCTCCGGATCCGCACTCACGCTGGCCGCCTGCGACCTCGACCCACGGTCCGAGGACGCCGGACCCGACGGCGCCGAGGCCCCGGTCGACCCCGACCTGACCGCCCTGGCCGACGCCGTCGCAGCGACGGCCGAGGTGGCGGCGCTGGTGGCCGCGACGGCGGCCACCCACACCGACCTCGCGTCCCGCCTGACCGGGTTCGGCGACCTCCACGCCGCGCACCTGGCGGCCCTGGTCGGTGCGGCGGCCGAGCTGCCCGAGGCCACGACCACCCCGGCGCCCCCGTCCGTCGCGCCCGCTCCCCCGGAGGCGCTGGCCTCCGTACGACGCGCAGAGACCACGTTGGCAAGGCTGCTCGTCGGCCGAGCTCAGCGCGCCGAGAGCGGCACCTTCGCCCGGCTCCTCGCCGTCATGTCGGCCGCGGTCCAGCAGGAGCTCGCGGTCCTCGACCAGGAAGCGGCCGCCTGATGACCCTCGTCGAGAGCCTCCAGGAGACGCTGGCCGCCGAGCACGCGGCGATCTACCTGTACGGCGTCCTGGGCGCGCAGACCTCGCAGTCGGTCGAGCCGGAGCTCTACGACGGCCTGGCCGCGGGCTACCGGCGCCACCGGGGACGTCGCGACCAGCTGTCCGCGAACGTCACCGCGGCGGGTGGGGTGCCGGTCGCAGCCGCCGCCGCCTACGACCTGCCCGCACCGCTGGCCAACGCCGACCAGGTGCGCCGCACCGCGCTCGGCGTCGAGGAGTCCTGCGCCGCGGCGTACTCCTCGCTCGTGGCCAACTCGGTGCGCGCGCAGCGCCGCTGGGCGATCGGGGCTCTCACCGATGCGGCGGTGCGTCAGCTGTCGTTCGGTGGCGCACCCGTGGACTTCCCGGGCGCCGCCGACCTGGTCCCCACAGCGAGCTGACCCGCCCGAGGAGCTCGGACGGGCCAGCCGGTGGTGGTCGGTCAGGTGCGGTAGGCGGTGAACATCGACGACATCCGCGAGCTCTGCCCGGAGGTGAACTCCGTGTAGCAGGTGTCGTAGCTGTAGTCCATGTAGTTGTGGATCGGGTCGAGGCCCGGCAGCGAGCACGAGTCGCGGCCGGCGGGGCAGCCGCTGGAGGCGCTCCCCTGGGCCGGGGTGTCGCTGACCGAGTCGTTCGTGGTCGTGCAGCCGCCCTGGAACGTGTGGTAGAGCCCGAGCCAGTGACCGGCCTCGTGCGTGGCGGTCTCGCCGTAGTTGTAGTTGGGGGTCGAGCCGCCCGGCAGCGAGGAGTACTGCACCCGGATGCCGTCGATCGACGGGTTGCTGGAGTAGTCCCACGGGAAGGTCGCGATGCCGAGGTAGCTGAAGTCGACCAGCCAGATGTTCAAGGCGTTCGCGCCACCCTTGCGGGTCTGCGAGCGGTAGGTCGTCGACTGCCCGTCGCGGTTCCAGGTGTTGTTGTTGTAGCGGTAGGTCCCGGCCAGCGAGAACGTGAAGCCCGTGTTGGCAGCGGTCCCGGACTCCCCACCCGCGTAGGTGTTGTTGAGCACGGCGATCTGCTGGGAGATCTGGGAGTTGGTGACGTCGTCCCCACCGGACGACGTGCGCATCACGTGGACGTAGACCGGGATCGACGCCCCGAGCTGGGCCGCGGCCGCGTTGGTGCCGGACTTCTGCTTGAGCAGCCGGGCGGTCCTCGCCTCGATGGCCTTCTGCTCAGCGACGGACACGTCGCGGTGGTCGGTGCCGTGGCCACCGCGCGCCGAGGCGCCGAGGTCGGTGGGGCAGGCGGCGACGTCCGAGGTGTCCAGGCTGCGGGCCGAGGCGCTCTCGGTCAGGCCGCCGACGACGAGCGTGCCGGTGAGCGCGACGCTGATGGCGGCGATCCGGCTCAGGGTGCGATACATGGGTGTGGTCACGAGCTGTCCTCTCATTGCGGTGCCCCCCGAGATGGCGGCACCGACCTGCGGTGGGATGTCGTCGGCCGGAAACAGCAACGGCCCGCGCGCTCAGTCTTCTGGGACAGTCCCGAGATCTGCCCCAGCCAGACGAGCACGCGGACCGTATCGGGCTGGTCAGCGTCACCCCGGTGAGCGACTTGCTGCTCACATGCGAAAGTTTGCAACACACTGGGAGGAAGGGCGAGCCTTTGGCGACTGCAGGTTTCCGCAGTGCGCAAACCTGCAGAAGTAGCGGCCTCCCGCAGGCTCAGGCCCAGCGCTCCACGATGTCGGCGACCTCGGCCAGTCGGCGTACGACGGCGTCCGGCTCCCCCTCGGTGTGGCCGACCTGGCCGGCCGGGATCGTGCTGTGCGGGACGTGGATCGTGCGCATGCCGGCGCTCGCCGCACCGTGGATGTCGTCGAAGAGCCGGTCACCGACGTACACGCAGCGCGCCGGGTCGGTCACCCCGACCGCGTCCATGGCCGCCTGGAACGCTCGCTTGTCGGGCTTGGTCCAGGCGATCTCGCTGGTGTAGACGTCGCCGTCGATGAGGTCCAGCACGCCGTCCCGCTCGAAGAAGCCGTGGTGCCAGGCGCGCGGCCAGATCGTGTTGGAGAGCACGCCGACCGCGTGGCCGCGTTCGCGCAGGGCGCGCCACAGGGGACCGACGTCGGGGTCGGTCGTCGTGTGCGGCTCCCAGAAGTCGAAGTAGCCGCTCAGCAGGTCCGGGTCGTGCGCCAGCCCGGCCTCGTCGAAGAGGTCGGCGATCCTGGCGCTGGTGTGGTGGTCACGGCTGCGACCCCAGATGACGTCGCCCGCCCTCTGCAGGAGCACCGCCAGGTCGGCGCGCCCGGACTCGTCGACCTGGGCACCGGCAGCCGGCACGGCCTGCGCGAGCGCCCGCGACTCCGCCGGGAAGTCGATGTCGTGCCACGGGGTCAGGGTGCCGCCCCAGTCGAAGATGACGGCGTCGATGGCGCTCACTGCTCGGCTACCTCAGCCCCGCACCAGCTCGGTCAGGCGGGCTGCCGCGTCACCGACGGCCACCTCGGTCCGGTCGCCCGTGCGACGGTCCTTGATGTCGACGGTGCCGTCGGCCAGTCCGCGCCCGACCGTGACGATCGTCGGCACGCCGATCAGCTCGGCGTCCTTGAACTTCACCCCGGGCGACACCTTGCCGGCGCGGTCGTCGTAGATCACGTCGATGCCGTGGGCGGAGAGCTCGTCGGCCAGCTGGGCCGCAGCCTCGAAGATGGCCGGGTCCTTGCCGGCCGCGACGACGTGCACGTCCGCCGGCGCGATCTCGCGCGGCCAGACCAGGCCGAGCTCGTCGTTGTTGCCCTCGGCGATGGCGGCCACTGCACGGGTGACGCCGATGCCGTAGGAGCCCATGGTGACGGTGACGAGCTTGCCGTTCTCGTCCAGCACCCGGAGGTCGAGAGCCTCCGCGAACCAGCGGCCGAGCTGGAAGATGTGACCCATCTCGATGCCGCGCGCGGACTCGAGGGTGCCGTCCTCGCAGTTCGGGCAGGCGTCGCCGTCACGCACGTCGGCGGCCTCGATGGTGCCGTCGGGCGTGAAGTCCCGACCGGCCACGACGTCGAGTGCGTGCTGACCGGAGACGTTTGCGCCGGTGACCCAGCGAGTGCCCTCGACGACCCGGGGGTCGACGAGGTAGCGGATGCCGGAGGCCGACTTCTCGCCGAGCGCGTCGGGGCCGATGTAGCCCTTGACCAGGGCCTCGTGCTTACGGAGCTCGGTCTCGTCCATGGGCTCGACCTCGATCGGCTCCAGCTGGCCCTCGAGCCGCTTCTGGTCGACGTCGCGGTCACCGGGCAGGCCGATGGCCAGCGGCTCGCGGGAGCCGTCGGGGTGCTTGAGCACCAGCAGCACGTTCTTGAGGGTGTCGCCGGCTGCCCAGGGGCGGTCGTCGCGCGGGTACTTCTCGTTCAGGAGCGCGACCAGCGTGTCGATCGTGGGGGTGTCCGGTGTCTGCTCGGCGTGCGCGGCCGGGGCGTCGTCGTACGGCACGGGGGCGGGCGCGCGGACCGTGACGGCCTCGACGTTGGCGGCGTAGTCGCAGTTCGTGCAGCGGACGTAGGTGTCCTCGCCGACCTCGGCCTTGGCGAGGAACTCCTCGGACTTCGAGCCGCCCATCGCGCCGCTGGTGGCCTTGACGATGACGTAGTCGAAGCCGAGCCGGTCGAAGGTCTTGACGTACGCCGCGCGGTGGGCGGCGTACGAGCGGTCGAGGCCCTCGTCGGAGGTGTCGAAGGAGTAGGAGTCCTTCATGATGAACTCGCGGCCGCGCAGGACGCCGGCGCGGGGACGCGCCTCGTCGCGGTACTTCGTCTGGATCTGGTAGAGCCAGACCGGCAGGTCCTTGTAGGAGGAGTACATGTCCTTCACCGCGAGGGTGAACATCTCCTCGTGCGTGGGGCCGAGCAGGTAGTCGCCGCCCTTGCGGTCCTGGAGGCGGAAGATGCCGTTGCCGTACGTCGTCCAGCGGTTGCTGGCCTCGTAGGGCTCCCGTGGCAGCAGCGCCGGGAACGACAGCTCCTGGGCGCCGATCGCGTTCATCTCCTCGCGGATGATCGCCTCGACGTTGCGCAGCACCCGCAGGCCCAGCGGCAACCAGGTGTAGAGACCCGGCGCGACGCGGCGGATGTAGCCCGCGCGGACCAGCAGCCGGTGGCTCGGGACCTCCGCGTCGTTGGGGTCGTCGCGAAGCGTGCGCACGAACAGCTGGGACATCCGGAGGATCATGGGCTGAGGGTACGGCGGCAGGTCCGGCCGCCGCGAACCAGTTGGCAACCAAAGGCCGGCTCGTCGCGTCTCTACGGGTGACAGGCAACCACCTCAGGGGGACCAACACCATGAGCACCACGCTCCGCGCCATCACCGTCACCGTCATGGGGGCGCTCCTCGCGACACCCGCGTTCGCGGCCGCGTCCACCACCGACCTCGACCCGGCCACCCTCGAGCGGGGCGCCGACGTCGCGGTCCCGTACGTCGACGGCACCACGTTCGTCGACGGCGACCGCCGGGTGGCGCTCGGTGGCAGGTACGCCTGGCTGCTGGGCCCCTCGGGCGACGGCCAGCTGGTCGCCGTCAACAACGGCGCCACCAGGGTCCGCCGCGTCGACGCCACCGGCGCCGTGTCGACCGTCATCAGGTCGCCCAACGCGGCGTCCGTGCACCTCTCGCGCAACGGACGCAAGGTCGTGGTCACCGGCGTGACCGGCGGCGAGGCCCAGCCGAGGACGGTCTACTCGGCCACCACCGGCGAGCGGCTGCACCGCCGTGCCTTCGCCAACTACCCGACCACGCTGGGCATGAAGGGGGCGAAGGTGCTGCTCTCGACGTCGGAGCGCGGCACCTTCTCGTGGAACACCCGCACCGGCGCCGTCACCACGGTGACCAGGCGGTTCGCGGGGTACGCCGACGTCGCCCACAACCTGATGTCCACCTACACCGCCGACCCCTACCGGGGCGGCTGCACCGTGCTGAGCACCATCAGCAGGCCCGGCCGGGCCATCTGGCGGTCCTGCCGCGAGCGCGTCGAGAGCGTCTCCCCCGACGGCAGGCTCATCGCCACCGTCGACCTCCTCAGCGACGGCATCGGGCCCCGCGAGGTCACCGTGCGGACCGTGTCGGGCAGCCGGTTGGCTCGCTACCGGGCCGCCGCATGGTTCGGTCCGATCGCGTGGGAGGACGACGACACGATCCTGCTGGACGTCAACGGGCCGGACGAGGCGGCCAAGGTCAGGTGCCACCTCGCGGACTGCGAGAACGCGACCGACCCGGAGCCGACCCCCGAGGTGTGAGCGGAGCCTTCAGCCGCGGGCGGCCTTGAGCGCCGTGCGGATCATCGGGATCTGCAGCGGCAGGCGGGCCAGGGCGCCCGCCTTCAAGCCCGTCTTGCGGGACCTCTGCAGGTCCATCGCCATCTTGACGTTGGCGGGGTAGACCGCGACCAGCAGGCCGACGCTGGCCCACCCGGCGACCCTACGCGTGCGCGGGTGCAGCAGTCCGGCAGCACACAGGAGCTCGAGGACCCCGCTGGCGTAGACGACCTCGCGCTTGGCAGGGACGACGTCCGGCACGATCGGCTCGTAGACCTCGGGCCGCACCAGGTGGACGGCCCCGGAGACGATGAAGAGCCCCGAGAGGGCGGCGAGGTCCTTGGACAGGGGTGCGGTCATGCTCGCCAACCTAACCGGCGGCGTTCCACCCCTCAGAACATGATGGTCGAGAAGGTGGTCGACTCGCGGAAGCCGACGCGTTCGTACGCCGTCCGGGCCGGGACGTTCCACTCGTTGACGTACAGCGAGACCGACGGCGCGATGTCGCGGCGTACGGCGGCGACGACGGCTGCCATCCCAGCGGTGGCCAGCCCCTGGCCGCGAAGCTCGGGCGGCACGAACACGCCCTGCACCTGCGCGGCGTACGGCGACACGCAGGCCACCTCGGCCTTGAACAGCACCCGGCCGTCGTCGTCGAAGCGGGCGAA
This sequence comes from uncultured Actinomycetota bacterium, assembly GCA_963807335.1. Lineage (GTDB taxonomy): Bacteria > Actinomycetota > Actinomycetes > Propionibacteriales > Nocardioidaceae > Nocardioides. Next base: position 518,334 of record CAWEBT010000011.1, on the reverse strand, counting down.
CGACCAGCCGCGTGCGATCAGCTGGAGGATGCGGGCCCGGTAGAACTCGCCGCCGCCGCCGGACTCGGGAGAGACGCCGACCTCCTCGGTGTACATCGCGACGCAGGCCGGGTAGAGCTGCGCGAGGTCGTCACGTGTGGTGGCCCGGACCAGCGGGTCGGGCTCGACGAGCGGCACGTCGTCGAGCACGAGGTGCGGCTGCCGCCAGCGGCACTCCCGCGGCGGTCCCCACTCCCCGGCCAGCACGTCCCACATCACGTCGACCGACGCCGACGGACCCACGATGGTCGAGGAGGTGCGCCCGCGAGCGACCGCCTTCTCGGCGAAGGCCTGGGCCGCGACGGTGTCGCACTGCACCGGCACCATGTTGGCGGCCACGTGGCAGGCGCCGGTCAGCTCGCCGTCCTCGAAGTAGCCCCACATCTCGCCACCGAGCCACCGCGGGTCAAGGTTGGTCGTGCGGGCCCGGTAGTCGGCGAAGACGTTGACGACCGCATCGCGCGCGGCGAGCGCGGAGAACGAGGCGAGGTCCGCGGCGCCGAGCACGCGGACTCCCCGGCGGGTCGTGAGCACGCCGCGAGCCTACGCGGACCCTGGGCCCGCCGGCGTCCACGTCCTCCCGTGGCGCCCTCGCACCGGACCGCGCCGGGCGCCCCGACGGGGCCGGGTCAGGGACGCCACCGCCGGGTCGCCAGGGTCTCCTCGGTGGTCTCCTTGGTCGTGGTCAGGCCGAGCGTGCTGCGGACGACCTGGCTGCGCATGGCGTACCAGTCGGAGGCCGCCATGGCCGCCGGCCTGCTCGCGGGGACGCGGTAGCCGGTGGTGCGGATGGCCACCGTCTCGGCCGCGCGACGGTGGATGGCCCACGTCTCCCCCGCCCGGCCCGGACGGCTCGGCCGCCACGCGAAGCGGACCGCGCCCCGGGCGCGGTGGATCGTCACGCAGCGGCCGGCGAAGCGGGTCGTGCAGGGGTGCTTCAGCCAGGCCGGCGGGCGTGGGATCGCGAGCACGTCGTAGGTGCCCGGGTGGCCCCAGCTCTTCTTGAGGGTCAGCCGTGCGCCCAGGGTGCCTTCGCCGAACCGGCTCCTCAACGGCGAAGGTCCCATGGTGTCGAAGGCTGCGTAGCCGCCGCGCGCCAGCAGGTAGGCGGCGGCGAGCGAACGGTCGTCCGACGGCACGATCGTGAGGGCCAGCGGGTCGGGCTCGCCGCCCGACCAGTCGGACAGGGCAGCCCCGGCGTCGACGACGGACTGCGAGGTCAGCAACCGCAGCCGCGGGTCCTGGGAGAGACCCGCGATCACGTCGACCGGGAACTGCAGCGTCATCGTCCTCGGGTCCTTCGTGATCTCCTCGCCCGAGGTGAGGACGCTCACCTGCTCGTCGTCGTGCCGGTGCACGACGTGGACGATGCCGGGATCCTCCTCGGGCACGGCCAGCTGCCAGAGCAGGGTCGTGGTCGTGCCCGGCGGGGACGGGAGACCGGCGCAGCGGTAGCCCTCCGGGCAGGGCGAATCGTGGCGCGGTCCGATGCTCACGCGCACCAGGTCGCCGTCGTCCTCACCGTCGCCGCGGTAGCGGAGGTCGGCACCGAGCAGGCCGTCGGGATGGCGCTGGTGGGTGTACATCGCCTGGCGATGGGTGGTGTCGGCGGGCAGGTGGTCGAGGGCGACCGCGGCAATGGCGCGTTGGGTGATCGGCACCGGCTCCTCGCGGGCGGCGTCGGTCACCGACGAGGCCGACACGGGCACCAGGAGGGCGAGCAGGAGAGCAGCGATGGAGAGCCCCGGGATCCTCTGCATGCCAGGGAGGCTACTCCCGCGACGTCAGGAGACCGAGACGTCCGCGGTGGCGCCCTCGACGGCCTCCATGCCCTCGGCGATCTTCATCGCCTCCTCGATCAGGGTCTCCACGATCTGCGACTCGGGCACCGTCTTGATCACCTCGCCCTTGACGAAGATCTGGCCCTTGCCGTTGCCGGAGGCGACACCGAGGTCCGCCTCCCGGGCCTCGCCGGGCCCGTTCACGACGCAGCCCATCACGGCCACCCGGAGCGGCACCTCGAGACCGTCCAGCCCGGCGGTGACCTCCTCGGCCAGCTTGTACACGTCGACCTGGGCGCGGCCACAGGACGGGCACGAGACGATCTCGAGCTTGCGCTCCCGCAGGTTCAGCGACTGGAGGATCTGCAGGCCGACCTTGACCTCCTCGACCGGGGGCGCCGAGAGCGAGACCCGGATCGTGTCGCCGATGCCCTGGCTGAGCAGTGCGCCGAACGCGGTGGCCGACTTGATCGTGCCCTGGAACGCCGGACCCGCCTCGGTGACGCCGAGGTGGAGCGGCCAGTCACCGGCCTGGGCGAGCAGCTCGTAGGCGCGCACCATGACGACGGGGTCGTTGTGCTTGACCGAGATCTTGAAGTCGTGGAAGTCGTGCTCCTCGAAGAGCCCGGCCTCCCAGACCGCGCTCTCGACGAGGGCCTCAGGCGTGGCCTTGCCGTACTTGTCCATGATCCGCTTGTCGAGCGACCCGGCGTTCACACCGATGCGGATCGAGGTGCCGCGGTCCTTCGCGGCCTTGGCGATCTCCCGGATCTGGTCGTCGAACTTGCGGATGTTGCCGGGGTTGACGCGGACGGCGGCACAGCCGGCGTCGATGGCCGCGAAGACGTACTTCGGCTGGAAGTGGATGTCGGCGATGACCGGGATCTGCGAGTGCTGGGCGATCTCGGCCAGGGCGTCGGCGTCGTCCTGGCTCGGGCAGGCCACCCGGACGATGTCGCAGCCCGACGCGGTGAGCTCGGCGATCTGCTGCAGCGTCGTGTTGACGTCGCTGGTGAGCGTGGTGGTCATCGACTGCACCGAGATCCGGTGGTCGCTGCCCACCCCGACCTTGCCGACCTGGATCTGGCGGGTGGGACGGCGCGGAGCGAGGACCGGCGGCGGCATGGGGGGCATGCCCAGACCGATGGGTGTCCCGGTGGAAGTCATGCGGTCAGTCTAGGGACCGTGCGGGCGGCACTCACTGCGGGATGTGGAGCGGCACCACGAGGTCGCCGACGATCAGCACCACGCCCATGACCAGCAGGCTCAGGCCGACGACGTACGCGACGGGCAGCAACCGCGCGACGTCGACGTACCCGGGGTCAGGACGGCCCCGCAGCCGGGCCCAGCCACGGCGCAGGGCCTCCCACAGGGCGCCGGCGATGTGGCCGCCGTCGAGGGGCAGCAGGGGCACGAAGTTGAACATGCCGATGAAGAAGTTGAAGCCGGCGATCAGCATCAGCAAGAAGACCGCCTTCTCCTGCACCGGGAAGGTGTCGTGGGAGACCGTCTCGCCAGCGAAGCGGCCGCCCCCCACGATGGAGACGGGACTGTCGATCGCGCGCTCCTCCAGACCCACGATGGCCCGGCCGACGCCCCACACCTTCGCCGGCAGGTGGGCGAGCGCCTTGCCGGTCTCGACGGTCATGTGGCCCATCTGGCCGAGGGTGTAGCCGACGCCGCCGGTCACCCGCTCGACGGTCGGGGTGACCCCGAGGAAGCCGACCTGCGTCAGCGCGGGATCGTCGGCGGAGACGGGTCGCGCGGCGACCGTGGTGTTGGTCTCCACGGTCAGCTCCGTGCCGTCGCGCAGGATGGTGAGGGTGGCTGCCCCGGCGTCGTTCGCGCGGATCAGCGTCGAGAGCTGCTCCCAGGTCGAGACGGGCTCGCCGTTGAAGGCGAGGAACTCGTCGCCCTGCTGCAGCCCGGCCAGCACGGCCGGGGTCGGCGGGTCGTCCTTGGTGCACGCCCGGCTGTCCTCGGCCGCCGGCACCACGCAGGCGGCGACGTTGTCGACCGTCAGGCTCACCTCGAGGTCGCTGGGGTTGCCGTAGGTGGCGAAGACCGGCGCGAAGATGAGGAAGGCGATGAGAACGTTGACCGACGGGCCGGCCGCCATGACGATCACCTTCTTCCACCACGCGAGGCGGTAGAAGAGCCGGGCCTCGTCCTCGGGGCCGATGGTCTCCCACTCGGCCGCGCGGGCGTCGGAGATGAGCTGGGTGAACATGCCGGTGTTGGACTTGCGGACCTTCACCACGCGGTTCCCGTCGGCGTCGATCTCGACGGACTCGGCGAGCTCGGCAGCGCCCGGTGGGAGCATGCCGACGATCTTGACGTAGCCCCCGAGCGGGATCGCCTTGATGCCGTACTCGGTCTCGCCGACCTGCCGGCTCCACACCGTCGGCCCGAAGCCGATGAAGTACTGGGTGACCTTCCCCCCGAACCTCTTCGCCGGGATCATGTGCCCCAGCTCGTGCAGGCCGATCGACACCAGGATCGACAGCACGAAGGCGACGACGCCGAGGGTGTAGAAGAGGGCGGTCATGACGTGCGGGTCCCCTGGTGGTTCAGCTGATGAGTCGGGCGGCTTCGTCGCGCGCCCAGGCATCGGCGGCGAGGACATCGTCCACGGTGAGTTGTTGACTAGAGGGTACGTCGTGCGCGGTCACCACGGCGCCGACCGTGTCGATGATGTCGACGAATCGCAACCGGCCGGTCCGGAACGCCTCGACGCACACCTCGTTGGCCGCGTTGAAGACCGCCGGGGCCGTGGACCCGCGCTCCCCTGCCTCCCTCGCCAGCGCGACGGCCGGGAACGCCTCCTCGTCGAGAGGCAGGAACTCCCACGTCTGCGCCGTGGTCCAGTCCACCGCCGGCGCCGCGTCGGGCACGCGGTCCGGCCACCCCAGGCCCAGCGCGATCGGGATGAGCATGGTCGGCGGGCTGGCCTGGGCGAGCGTCGAGCCGTCGATGAACTCGACCATCGAGTGCACCACGCTCGTCGGGTGCACGACCACCGCGATGCGGTCGTAGGGGATGTCGAAGAGCAGGTGGGCCTCGATCACCTCGAGCCCCTTGTTGACCAAGGTCGCGGAGTTGATGGTCACCACCGGACCCATGCTCCACGTCGGGTGGGCCAGCGCCTCGTCGACGCTCACGTCCGCCAGCTGGTCGCGGGTGCGACCACGGAACGGTCCCCCGGAGGCGGTCAGCACCAGCCGTCGTACCTCCCGGACCCTGCCGCCACGCAGGCACTGCGCCAGCGCCGAGTGCTCCGAGTCGACCGGCACGATCTGGCCGGCCGCAGCGCGGTCGATCACGAGGGGGCCGCCGATGATCAGGGACTCCTTGTTGGCCAGGGCCAGGGTGTTCCCGGCGTCGATCGCGGCCAGCGTGGGACGCAGGCCGACCGCCCCGGTGATGCCGTTGAGCACGACGTCGCACTCCAGCGCGGCCGCGTCGGTCGACGCGGTCTCGCCCAGACCGTGCACGGCGGGGGCGAACTCGGCCACCTGGGCCTCGAAGAGCTCCGGGTTGGCACCGCCCGCGGTCAGCCCGACCACCCGGAACCGGTCGGGGTGGGCCCGCACCAGGTCGAGGGCCTGGGTCCCGATGGATCCGGTCGACCCGAGGATCACGACATCACGTCTCTGCACGCCACCCATCCTTCCAGCCCCGCGGTCGTTGACCTGCAGGTCCCCGTGTGGTCGGCTGCAGTTCTCGGGACCGGAATCCACGACACCCCTGCCCGACACGTGGAGACCTGAAGCTCACACCCGCACCACAGGACAAGACTCATTCCCGACGAGAGGTTCCCCAGCACATGAGAAAGACACGCATTCCGGCGGTGCTGGCCGCGGCCGCCACCGTCTTGGCGCTGGCTGCCTGCGCGCCGCCCGAGGACAAGGGCAACGAGACCACGACGGACTCCGGCATCCCGGCCAGCGAGGCGACCTCGGCCGCCGACTTCGGCGACATGGACGGCCTGATCAAGGCCGCCCAGGAAGAGGGCGAGCTCAACGTCATCGCGCTGCCGCCCGACTGGGCGAACTACGCCGAGATCATCACGGCGTTCTCCGACAAGTACGACATCAAGGTCAACTCGGCCCAGCCGACGGCCGCCAGCCAGGACGAGATCAACGCGGCGAACGACCTCAAGGGCACCAGCCGTGCGCCCGATGTCTTCGACCTCGGCCAGTCGGTCGCGCTCGCCAACACCGACATGTACGCGCCGTACACGGTCGAGACGTTCGACGACATCCCGGCCGAGTTCAAGGACCCGGACGGCACCTGGGTCAACGACTATGGCGGCTACATGTCGATCGGCTACGACTCCGCCAAGGTGCCCGACGTGACCTCGCTTCAGGACCTGCTCGGCCCGGAGTTCAAGGGCAAGGTCGCGCTCAACGGCGACCCGACCCAGGCCGGCGCGGCATTCAGCGGCGTGATGATGGCTGCGATCGCCAACGGCGGCTCCGCCGACGACATCGCGCCCGGCGTCGACTTCTTCGGCGACCTCAAGAAGGCCGGCAACTTCCTGCCCGTCGACCCCGACTCCGCGACCATCGAGTCTGGCCAGACGCCTGTCGTCATCGACTGGGACTACCTCGGCGCAGCCGCCGCGGCCAACGTCGACACCTGGAAGACGGTCGTGCCCGAAGGGGCTGTCGTGGCCGGCTACTACTACCAGGCCATCAACGCCGACGCGCCGCACCCGGCCGCCGCGCGGTTGTGGGAGGAGTTCCTCTACAGCGACGAGGGCCAGAACCTGTGGCTGAAGGGTGGCGCTCGCCCGGTCCGCGGCGACGCCATGGCCGAGGCCGGCACGATCGACGCCGACCTGTGGGGCGCACTGCCCGAGGTCGAGGGCACCGCGGTGGTCCCGACCAACGAGCAGACCGAGAAGGCCGGCACCTACCTGGCCGACAACTGGTCGAAGGTCATCAGCTGACCGTGAGCGTCCCCGACCTCGCAGCTCCGGCACCGGTGGTGGGCACTGCGCCCACCACCGGTGCTGGGCGTCGTACCCCCCTCGTCTCCTACCTGGCGCTCCTGCCGTTCATGGTGTTCTTGCTGATCTTCCTGATCGTGCCCACGGTCACGGTCGTCGTGGGGGCCTTCCTGACCGAGGACGGCGGCTTCACTCTCGGCAACATCCGCGCCCTGACGTCCGACGCGGCGCTCAACGCGCTCTCGAAGAGCGTCCTGCTGGCCGGCAGCACCGCGGTCATCGGTGCCGTCCTGGGCGCCGTGCTGTCCTACCTCATCCTCTCGCTGGGCCCGCGCAGCCTGATCCGGCGGACCACACTGTCGGTGTGCGGTGTGCTCGCGCAGTTCGGCGGCGTGACGCTGGCCTTCGCCTTCATCTCCCTGCTGAGCATCCAGGGCGTGCTCACCGAGGCGCTCAGGTCGACCGTCGGCCTCGACATCTACGGCTCGGGCTGGCTGTACGGCCTCAACGGCCTGATCGTGGTCTACACCTACTTCCAGATCCCCCTGATGGTCATCGTCTTCACCCCCGCGCTCGAGGGGCTCCGGCCGCAGTGGCGCGAGGCCGCCGTGAATCTCGGTGCGACGTCCGGCCAGTACTGGCGGCAGGTCGGCTTCCCGCTGCTCACTCCCGCCTTCTTGGGCTCGATGCTCCTGCTGTTCGCCAACGCCTTCGCGGCCTACGCGACCGCGGCCATCTTGGTGAGCCAGGGCAACCCGATCACTCCGCTGTTCATCCGGTCGGCGCTGACCAGCGAGATCCTGCTGGGCCAGGCCAACCTCGGCTTCGCGCTGGCGCTGCAGATGATCGTCGTCGTGGCGATCGTGATGGGGTTCTACGCGCTGTTGCTGCGTCGTACCGCGCGGTGGATGCAGTGACCCAGTCGAAGGGTTTCCGGGTCGTCCGCGGGTTGGCGCTGACCGCGTTCGCCATCTACTTCGCGCTCCCGCTGCTCTCGATGCTCGACTTCAGCACCCGCGCCCGCAGGGGTGATGGTCGCAACTGGGACGCCTGGCGGGCACTGGTCCAGAACGACAACCTGCGCGAGGCGATCATCGCCTCGTTGCTGCTGGCGCTGTTCACCGTGGTGCTGATGATCGTGCTGCTCGTCCCCACGATGATCTGGGTCCGGCTGAAGGTGCCGGGCATGTCACGGATCATCGAGTTCCTGTGCCTGCTGCCGTTGACGATCCCCGCACTCGTGATCGTGGTCGGCATCTCCGACGTCTACCTCTGGGTCACCTACTTCTTCGGCGACTCCGCACTCACGCTGACCTTCGCGTACGTCGTGCTCGTGCTGCCGTACTCCTACCGCTCCATCGACTCCGCGCTGGCGGCCATCGACGTCAACACCCTCTCGGAGGCCGCCCGGTCGCTGGGCGCCGGCTGGTTCACGGTCATCACCCGCATCGTGCTGCCCAACATCGTGACGGGCCTGCTCAGCGCGTCGTTCATCTCGGTCGCCCTGGTGCTCGGGGAGTTCACCTTCGCCTCGCTGCTCCACTTCGACACGATGCCGGTCGCGCTCTCGGAGATCTACTTCACCGAGGCACCCACCGCGATCGCCGGGGCCCTGGCGTCGATCATCTTGGTCTCGGCGTTGCTGCTGGGCCTCTCGTTCCTCCAACGCGACCGCAGCACGAAAGGGACCACCTCGTGACCACCCGTGACCGCGGCCTCGCCGTCGAGCTCACCGACCTGACCCGGGTCTACGGCTCGGTGAAAGCTCTGGCCGGGCTGACGCTCCACCTCAAGCCCGGGGAGCTGGTCGCCCTGCTCGGCCCGTCGGGTTGCGGCAAGACCACCGCCCTGCGGATCCTGGCCGGGCTCGACCGACCGACGTCCGGCCGGGTCGAGGTCGGGGGCAAGGACATCACCTCCGTGCCCGCGAACAAGCGCGACATGGGGATGGTCTTCCAGGCCTACAGCCTGTTCCCGCACATGACGGTCCGCGACAACGTGGCGTTCGGCCTCAAGCTGCGCGGCAACGCCTCGGCGGTGCGCCGGGCCCGGGCCGACGACATGCTGGAGCTGGTCGGGCTAGGCGTCCACGCCGACCGCTACGCCCACCAGCTCTCGGGCGGCCAGCAGCAGCGCGTCGCGCTGGCCCGCGCCCTGGCGATCGAGCCCTCCGTGCTGCTGCTCGACGAGCCCTTGTCGGCGCTCGACGCGAAGGTGCGTTCCCAGCTGCGCGACGAGATCCGCCGGGTGCAGCTCGAGGTCGGCACCACCACGCTGTTCGTCACCCACGACCAGGAGGAGGCCCTGGCGGTCGCCGACCGGGTCGGCGTGATGAGCGCCGGCCGCCTCGACCAGATCGACGCGCCCGCGGAGCTCTACGCCCACCCGACCACGCGTTTCGTCGCGGAGTTCGTCGGCCTCAACAACCTGCTGGCGGCCGAGGTCGCCAGCGGCAGCGCCCACGTGCTCGGCGTCACCGTGCCGGCGATCGACGGCTCCATCACCTCCGGCAGCGGCAAGGCAATGGTGCGCCCGGAGGCGATCACCGTCGGCGGCCCGGGTGCGGACAACGCCACGGTCGTCTCGGTCGGGTTCCTCGGCCCGATCTCGCGGGTCTACGCGGACATCGACGACGGCCAGCACGTGATGGCCCAGATCGCCAGCTCCCTCGCGATCACGCTCTCCCCTGGCGACCGGGTGCAGCTGGGCATCGAGCCCAACCCCCTCCTCGTCGTCGACGCCTGACCTGATCCCGCCGGCCCGGGGGGTAGTCCGGGGCAAATTTGCTGTCCGAGCCCGTCCGAAGAGCAAATCTGCACCGGACTATCCCGGCAGGCGAATGGTCCCGCCGGCGAGCAGGGGGCCGAGGACGTCGTCGGCGACCTCCCCGGCGGCGACGGCCAGGAGGTGTGGCGCCAGGGGCACGGCCCGACCGTCGACCACACGGAGCGGGGCGTCCGCGGGTACGTCGGCACAGCCCGCCGGGTTGGCGCGACCCGCCGTCATCGCGCTCACCCAGGACAGCTCACCCGTGTCGTCGACGGTGATGACCGGCACCTGCCCCGACGGCTCGTCGAGAAGCGTGCCGAGCACCCGCATCGCCGTCCCCGGCCCCTCGGCGTCGTGCACCACCGACCCCACGCGCGCGCAGGCCAGCGTCGCGATGACGGCATGCTCGGGCGGCAGGTCGCGCAGCACCACCTCGGACCCGACGCCCAGGTCGAAGGCGGCCAGGACGCCGGCCAAGGCACCGACCTCGGTCAGCAACCGGGCGTAGGAGTAGTCCCGATCCCCGGCCAGCGCGAGCTCGTCGGCACCCCCGCGCACCACGTGCCGGTCGAGCGCGTTGAAGCACGCGTTGAGCGTCTCCCCGGCGCGGAACCAGTCGATGACGACCGACGTCATGCAGGCAGTTCCTGCTGGCCCCACGGGGAGCCGTACTCGGTGAGCAGGTCCAGGAAGGGGACGGCGTCGAACGCCTCCGGACCGAGCACCCCGGCGCCCTTCCAGACGCCCCGCGCGAGCAGCTCGAGGGCGACCACGGGGTTGACCGCGGTCTGCCACACCACGCACTGGTGGCCGTACTCCGCCATCGACCACTCGTTGTCCACGACGTGGTAGAGGTACGTCGAGCGCGGCGCGCCGTCCTTGTCCTTGCCGGTGACCCACAGGCCCGCGCAGGTCTTCCCCTTCATCTTGGGGCCGAGCTCGGCCGGGTTGGGCAGGCAGGCGGCCACCACGTCGCGCGGCGACACCTCGACTCCCCCGGCTCGCACCTTCTCGGTGGAGTCGAGCCCGAGCTTGTGCAGCGTCTTGAGCACGTCGATGAACTCGTCGCCGAGCCCGTACTTGAAGGTGGCGCGCTGCGCCTCCACCCAGCGCGGCATCAACAGCACCTCCTCGTGCTCGACGTTGACGCACTCGACGGGCCCGATGCCCTCGGGGAAGTCGAAGACCTCCGGCTCGCTGAACGGAGCGGTGGTGAACCAGCCGCGGTCCCTCTCCCACACCACGGGCGGGTTGAGGCACTCCTCGATGGTCGTCCAGATGGAGAACGAGGGGGCGAACATCGGCTCGCCGTCGGGGCCCTCGACGGTCAGGTTGGCCCCGTCGCGCACCCCGAGCTCGTCGATCTCGCCGAACAGGTGGTCGGCCGCGTAGCGCGCGAACACGTCGGACAAACCCGGCTCGACACCGATCCCGCACAGCGCCAGGCGCCCGGCCGACTCCCAATCCCCCGCGACGGCGAACTGCTCGTCGCCGAGCTTCACCCCGGTCTGCTCGTACGGCGCGTCCGGGTGCGGCCGCGAGAGCGACATGGCCATGTCGAGGTAGTCGGCGCCCGCCGCGAACGCGCCCTCGAAGATCGGCATCACGAAGCGCGGGTCGACGGCGTTCATGACGTGGCTGATCGAGTGCTCACGGCACAGCGCCTCGACCGACGCCGACGACGACGCATCGACCTGGGCGGCCGAGAACCGATCGTCGACCGCCGCCGCCCGCTCGGCACTGGCCAGGGCGTAGTCGGCGATCACGATCGTGTCGAAGAAGTCGCGCCGTGCCGCGATGGCGGCGAAGGCGCCGCCGACACCACCGGCCCCGACGAGCAGGATGCGCATCGCGTGGCTCATTCGCCAGCCTGACCGATGTAGCTCATGACGTGCTTGATGCGCGTGTAGTCCTCCAGGCTGTACATCGACAGGTCCTTGCCGTAGCCGGAGTGCTTGAACCCTCCGTGGGGCATCTCGGAGATGAACGGGATGTGGGTGTTGATCCAGACCACGCCGAAGTCGAGCTTGCGCGACATCCGCATCGCGCGGCCGTGGTCCTTGGTCCACACCGACGAGGACAGGCCGTACTTCACGCCGTTCGCCCAGCGCAGCGCCTCGGCCTCGTCGCTGAACTTCTGGACCGTGATGACCGGGCCGAAGATCTCGTCTTGGATCTGCTCGTCGTCCTGACGGAGCCCCGACACCACCGTCGGCTCGTAGAAGTAGCCGGACTCGCCCTGCCGGCGCCCACCCGTCTCGAGGTTGGCGTGGTCGGGCAGCCGGTCGACCATGCCGGTCACCCGGGCGAGCTGGTCGGCGTTGTTGAGGGCGCCGTAGAGCACGTCCTCGTCGTCGGGCATGCCCGTCCTGATCGCCTTGGCGGCCTCGGTGACCGCAGCGACGAAGTCGGCGTGGATGCCGGGGCCCGCGAGGACCCGGGTCGCCGCGGTGCAGTCCTGGCCGGCGTTGAAGTACCCCGCCTCGGCGATGGCGGCAGCAGCGGCCTCGACATCGGCGTCGTCGAAGACGATCACCGGCGCCTTGCCGCCGAGCTCGAGGTGCACCCGCTTCACGTCGGCGGCTGCCGAACCGGCCACCTGCATGCCGGCGCGGACGGAGCCGGTGATCGAGACCATCTGCGGGGTGGGGTGCTCGACGAGCGCGCGGCCGGTGTCGCGGTCGCCGCACACCACGTTGAGCACGCCGGGCGGCAGGAACTCCTGGCACAGCTCGGCCAGCAGGGTCGAGCTCGCCGGGGTCGTGTCGCTCGGCTTCAGCACGACGGTGTTGCCGGCGGCCAGCGCTGGCGCGATCTTCCAGATCATCATCATCAGCGGGTAGTTCCACGGCGTCACCTGCCCGACGACGCCGATCGGCTCGCGGCGCACGAACGAGGTGTGGTCGGCGAGGTACTCACCGGCCGACTTGCCCTCCAGCACCCGCGCCGCACCGGCGAAGAAGCGGAAGTGGTCCGAGCTCGGCGGCAGCTCCTCGCTGGCGGTCAGGCCGAGCGGCTTGCCGGTGTCCCGCGACTCGACGCGGACGATCTCCTCGGCGCGCTCGTCGATGGCGTCGGCGATGCGCAGCAGCGCCCGCGAGCGCTCCTGGGGCGTGCTGCTGCCCCAGCCCTCGAACGCCTCGTCGGCCGCGGCGTACGCGCGGTCGAGGTCCGCTGCCCGGGACATGGGTGCGCGCGCGTAGACGTCCCCCGTGGTGGGGTCGATGACGTCGTAGGTCTCGCCGGACGCGGCGTCCACGAGCTCGCCGCCGATGACGTTCTTGAAGGACTCTGATGACATGGGCTGACACTAACCACTCATCCCGCGGATTCGATAGGTGCTGACCACAGTCCGCGACTGATTCCGTTGTTCGAGCCGGTGGCGTCGTGGCGCAACCGAGGTCTCGACCCCCCGTGTTGGAACATTGCCGCATGACCGGCGCGCACAAGACCTGGACCACCGTCACGCTCACGGTGCTCGCCCTCGTCGTCGCGGTCGCCGGGCTCGCCTGGCTGCTCCTCCACGGCCACCTCGAGCTGGTGGCGTGGCTGCTCGCCGCGATTGTGCTCGCCCTGGCCCTGGCGGGGGCGTGGCAGGCCTCCCATCACCACGGGCGCCGCGGCGTGCTGCTGCTCGCCGGAGCCGTGATCCTGACCGCTGCCGTCGGCGGGTACGCGTGGTTCCTCAACGGCAAGCTGTCCGACATCGACCGGATCGATGCCTCTGCCATCACCGAGGGCGAGCGTCCCGAGGTCGGCGCGGCGCAGTCGGTGAACGTGTTGCTCATGGGTGTCGACAACCCCGACCGGCTGGCGGACAAGCCGACGGTGGCGAAGCTGCTCGCGGACGGGGACTGGGATCCCGGCGCGTACCGCAGCGACACGATGATGGTGGTGCACATCCCCGCCGACCGGAGCGCGGCGTACGTCGTGTCGATCCCGCGCGACTCCTACGTCCCCGTCTACGACCCTGAGGGGCAGGAGCACGGCACCGACAAGATCAACGCTGCGTTCTCGTCGTACGGCCCGCTCGGCACGTGGCGCACCATCGAGAACCTCACCGGGCTGCGGATGGACCACATGGCGATCATCGACTTTGCCGGCTTCACCCAGCTCACCGACGCTGTCGGCGGGGTGGAGGTCTACATCCCCGAGTCCGTCTACGACACCAAGCAGGACCAGCAGTGGGAGCAGGGCTCGACCCTGCTCGAGGGCGAGCGGGCACTGAAGTACGTGCGCATGCGCTACGGCCTCGCGGAGGGCGACTTCTCGCGCGTCGACCGCCAGCAGAACTTCCTGCGCGCCGTCATGCAGAAGACGCTTGCCGATGACACGCTCGGCAACCCGATCAAGCTCAGCAACACCCTCGACGCGATCGCCGGCAATCTCACCGTCGACTCCGACTGGACCAACAGCGACATCCGCGGCCTGGTGGTCGGCCTGCGTGGCCTGGACGCCTCGAAGGTGAAGTTCCTGACCTTGCCGCTGGAGCGCTACGACACCGTCGACGGTGTCGGCTCGGTGAACATCATCGACGAGACGGCGGCCACCGAGCTCTGGCGCGCGGTGCGCGACGAGAAGGTCCGCAGCTACATCCGCGCCCACCCCGACGACGTGCTGCCTGACGACGACGAGGTCAGCTGAGCGAGCTCCGGCCACTGACGAGCAGCGTGGGTGCTACTCCGGTGGCCCGGGTGTCGCGTCAGCCGTGCACCTTGACGCCGTCGACCCACGTGGAGACCACCTTGGTGGCGCCGATCTCGTCGGCCGCGCCGGCGAACGGGTCGCGATCGAGCACCACCAGGTCGGCCACCGCGCCGGGGCGGATCACCCCGGCCTCGTCACGATGGTTGATCCACGCGCTCCCCGACGTGTACGCCGCGAACGCGGTCCGCAGGTCGACCGACTGCTCGGGGATGAAGGGGTCGGAGCCGGCCGGGCCGTCGGCGGCGTAGGCGGTACGGTTCACCGCCGTGTGCATGCCGAGCAGCGGGTTCGGCGAGCTCACCGGCCAGTCGCTCCCGGCGACGAGCCGCGCGCCGGATCGATGCAGGTCGCCGAAGGGGTACTGCTGGCGGCCGCGTTCCTCGCCGAGGAAGGGCAGCGTCAGCTCGACCATGTCCGGCTCGCGGCACGCCCACAACGTCTGGACGTTGGCGGCGATCCCGAGCTCGGCGAACCGGGGGACGTCGTCAGGGTGCACGAGCTGGAGATGCGCCATGTGGTGGCGCAGGTCGGGACGCCGCGCCTGCGCGTCGAGGCCGGCGAACGCGTCGAGCGTCTCGCGGACCGCACGGTCACCGATGGCGTGGACGTGGATCTGGAAGCCGTCGTGGTCGAGGGCCGCCACCGCCCGGCGCAGCGCGAGCGCGTCGACGAAGGAGTGACCGCGGTTCTCAGTCACGTGGCCGCACGTGTCGAGGTAAGGGGCGAGCAGCGCCGCCGTACCGTTCTCCGCCGCCCCGTCCTGCATGACCTTGACGCTGGTGGCCCGGAAGCGGCCGAGGGTCAGCTCGTCTCGCCGGCGACGCAGCTCGGGCAGCTGCTCGACGCCCCGGCCGCGCTCCCACCACAGCGCGCCCACGACGTGCGCCGTGAGGTCGCCGTTGCGGGCGGCGCGCCAGTAGACCGGGCCGGGGTCGTCCATGCCGGCGTAGGCGCCGACGATGGCGTCCTGCCAGCCCGTGACACCGAGCGAGTGCAAGAAGCGCTGCCCTTCGAGCAGCGCCGCGTAGTACTCCCCGTCGTGGGTGCGCGGCAGCAGCTCGGTGACCAGCCGCATCGCCCCTTCGTGGAGGGTGCCCGTCGGTTCTCCGGCGGCGTCGCGCTCGATGCGCCCGTGGGGTGGGTCGGGGGTGTGCCGGTCGATGCCGGCGCGCCGCAGCGCGGCGGTGTTCAGCCAGGCGCCGTGGTGGTCGCGGTTGGGCAAGAACGCCGGCCGGTCCGAGACCACCTTGTCGAGCTCGGCGGCGGTGGGGGTGCCGCCGGGGAAGGCCGCCATCGACCAGCCGCCACCGAGGATCCACGGTCTCCTCGGATGAGCACTCGCATACGCGGCGATCGTCGTCAGGTAGGCCGCACGGTCCTCCCCGAGCTCCGAGAGGTTGCAGCGGACCCGCTCCAGGCCACCCTGCACCGCGTGGACGTGGGCGTCGACGAAACCCGGCGCGAGCATGCCGCCGGCCAGGTCGACGACCTCCCCGGCGTGGTCCAGGTCGGGGCCTACCGCGACGATCCGGCCGGCCTCGACCGCGACGTCGGTCCGGCCGACGTGATCGTGCCCGTCGAACACGGATCCATTGCGGAAGACGACTGTCATATCAAGCCATCTACACGGATTCCATGGCAAGTTGGGCTAAAAGACCACGGAATCCCTTGCTTGGACGGGCGTGGGCACCCCAAGATGGTCGGCATGGACACAACGTACGACCATTTGCAGCAGGCCGCCAAGGACCACCTGTGGATGCACTTCACCCGGCATTCCACCTACGACCACGCCGAGGTGCCTGTGATCGTGCGCGGCGAGGGCGCCTACATCTGGGACAGCCACGGTAAGCGCTACCTCGATGCCCTGGCCGGTCTCTTCGTCTCCCAGCTCGGCCACGGCCGCGAGGACCTTGCCGACGCGGCCGCGGCGCAGGCGCGTGAGCTGGCCTTCATGCCGCTGTGGTCCTACGCGCACCCCAAGGCCATCGAGCTGGCCCAGCGCGTCGCGGGCTACGCGCCCGGCGACCTCAACCGGGTGTTCTTCACCAGCGGTGGCGGCGAGGCCGTCGAGTCGGCGTGGAAGCTGGCCAAGAACTACTTCAAGCTCACCGGCAAGCCGATGAAGCACAAGGTCATCAGCCGCGCCATCGCCTACCACGGCACCACCGCCGGCGCCCTGTCGATCACCGGACTGCCGGGCCTCAAGCAGCAGTTCGAGCCGCTGGTGCCCTCGACGTTCCGGGTGCCGAACACCAACTTCTACCGCGCGCCCGAGCGCGCCGGTGACCTCGAGGCGTTCGGTCTGTGGGCGGCCGACCAGATCGCGGTCGCGATCGAGAACGAGGGCCCCGACACGGTGGCCGCGGTCTTCCTCGAGCCGGTCCAGAACGCCGGTGGCTGCTTCCCGCCGCCGCCCGGCTACTTCCAGCGGGTCCGCGAGATCTGCGACCAGTACGACGTCCTGCTGGTCTCCGACGAGGTCATCTGTGCGTTCGGGCGGCTGGGTCACATGTTCGGGGCCGACCGCTACGGCTACCAGCCCGACATCATCACGTGCGCCAAGGGCATCACGTCGGGGTACGCACCCCTGGGCGCGATGATCGCCACCGACCGCCTGATGGCGCCGTTCCTCGAGGGCCACAACTCCTTCGCCCACGGCTACACGTTCGGTGGGCACCCGGTCTCGGCCGCGGTGGCGATGGCCAACCTCGACGCGTTCGAGAACGAGGGCATCCTCCAGCACGTCCTCGACAACCAGGACGCCTTCCGGGCGACCCTCGAGCGGCTGCTCGACCTGCCCATCGTCGGCGACGTACGCGGCGACGGGTTCTTCTACGGCATCGAGCTGGTCAAGGACAAGGAGACCAAGGAGAGCTTCGACGACGCCGAGTCAGAGAAGCTGCTGCGCGGTTACCTCTCAAAGGCGCTCTACGACGAGGGCCTCTACTGCCGCGCCGACGACCGCGGCGACCCGGTCATCCAGCTGTCGCCGCCGCTGATCTGCACCCAGGAGCACTTCGACGAGATCGAGCAGATCCTCCGGGTGGTGCTCGACAAGGCCTGGTCGATGCTCTGACCGTTGAGTTGCGCCGCCGTACTGCTTGAGTTGCGCCGCCGTACTGCTTGAGTTGCGCCGCCGGCACCGCGCGGCGCGCGGGAGGCGCAACTCAACGGGGACGGAGGCGCGACTCAACGGGGACGGAGGCGCGACTCAACGGTGGGGTCAGGAGTCGAACCCGAGGCCGAGCCGGTCCAGGGTCTTGAGCCACCCGTTCGGCCGGCCCTCGTTGCTGTCGGCGCGCGCCATCGACCAGCGGGTGGCCTGGATCCCGGCGTACCTCAGCGGCTCGGGCGGGAACGGCAGCGGCTTCTCGCGCACCATCCTCAGCTCGGTGCGCTCGGTCTCCTCCCCGGCCAGCAGGTCCAGCATCACGTCGGCCCCGAACCGCGTCGCCGCCACCCCGAGACCGGTGTAGCCCAGCACGTAGGACACCCGCGCGGAGCACGCCGTCCCGAAGAAGGCCGAGAACCGCGTGCACGTGTCGATCACCCCACCCCAGCGGTGGCTGAAGCGGAGCCCCTCGAGCTGCGGGAACGTCTCGAAGAAGTGCCGGGCGAGCACCGGGTGGGTCGTCGCCGACTGCTCCAGGGACCGGGCGATCCTCGACCCGAAGTGGTACGCCGCGTCGTACCCGCCCCACAGGATCCGGTTGTCACGCGTGAGCCGGAAGTAGTGGAAGAGGTTGGCCGCGTCCCCCACCCCTTCGCGACCCGACCAGCCGATCGAGTCGAGCTGCGAGGCCGAGAGCGGCTCGGTCATCAGCACGTGGTCGTAGACCGGGACGGTCATCAGCCGCAGCCGCCGCAGCAGCGGCGGGAACGCGTTGGTCGCAAGCGCCACCCGTCGGGCTCGGACCGAGCCGCGAGCGGTGCGGACCGCGATCGACGCACCCTCGGGGTCGACCGAGACCACCGCCGAGTGCTCGTGGATCACGGCACCGAGGTCGAGGCAGGCCTGGCGCAGCCCCCAGGCCAACCTGGCCGGCTCGACGAGCGCGGTCCCGTGCGGGTCGAGCAGGCCGCCGAGGTATGTCGGCGAGTCGAGGCGGGCCCGCGTCCGGCTCGCGTCGAGGAGCTGCACCTGGTGCCCGGCCGCGGTCATCTCCTGCGCCAGCGCGGCCAGGCTCTCGACCTCGTGGGGCGCCCGGGCCACCGTCAGCTCGCCGGTGGTCTCCCAGCGGCAGTCGATGCGGTATCGGCCGACCGTCTCGCCGATGTCCGCCAGGTTCGCGGCCCCGAGCCGGTCGAGTGCCGGCAGCTCGTCGGGCCAGCGAGCCTGCCCGTTGGCGAAGCCGTGGGTCAGGCTGGCGGCGGCGAAGCCACCGTTGCGACCGCTGGCCTCGTGCCCGCACCGGCCGGCCTCGAGCACCACGACCGAGCGGCCGGGATCGCGCTCGAGGGCACGCAGCGCCGTCCAGAGCCCTGAGTAGCCACCACCCACCACGACCAGGTCGGCCTCCACGTCGCCACGCAACGCCGCCCGCGGCGGCGGGCTCGCCGGGTCGTCCAGCCAGTAAGGGGCCGGCCGGGCGCCGGCCAGCGCCTGCTCCGGCGTCACGTCGCCAAAGCCCTCCGCTGACGCCGGTTGCGTGCCTCGGCCCCGAGCACGATCGCGATGGAGATCACGAACATCACGGTGCCGATCACGTTGACCTGCATCGGTACGCCGCGTTGCGCGACACCCCAGACGTACATCGGGAACGTGGTGGTCGTGCCGGCGTTCAGGTTGGTGATGATGAAGTCGTCGAAGGACAGCGAGAAGCTCAGCAGGGCCGCACCCAAGATGCCGGGGAACACCAGCGGGAAGGTCACCCGCCAGAACGTCTGCGCCGGCGTGGCATAGAGGTCCTGGGCCGCCTGTTCGAGGTTGTCGTCCATGCCCGCCAGCCGGGCTCTCACCGTGACCACCACGAACGACAGGCAGAACATGATGTGCGCGATCAGGATCGTCCAGAAGCCCAGCTGGCCGGCGAACCCGGCGGACACGAAGAGCGCCAGCAGCGATGAGCCCATCACGATCTCGGGCGCGGCCATCGGCAAGAAGATCAGCACGTTGGTCGCCGACCTCCCGGCGAAGCGGTGCCGGACCAGCGCGAACGCGGCCAGGGTGCCGAGGATGGTCGCGGCCAGCGTGGAGAGCAGGCCGATCTCGACGCTGCGCACGACCGCGTCGCACATCGACTTGTCCAGGCAGGGGTTGAGCCAGTTGTCCAGCGTGAAGGCGTCGAACGAGTAGACGTTGCGACTCCTCGGCGCGTTGAAGCTCATCAGCACGACCACGAAGATCGGCACGAACGTGTAGACGAGCACGAGTACGCCGAGGACGATCACCAGGTTGCGCCGGAGCCAGGTCACGGTCTGCCTCCGTTCACTCGCAGCTCGACCGCACGGTCACGGTTTCCTCCCGGCCACCGGCCGAGGCGCTCTCTCGGTTCGCTCACAAGAGCTCCTCCGTTCCGGCCCGGCGGACGTAGAACAGCACCATGACCACGATGAGCGCCATCAGGATCACCGAGAGCGCCGCCGCCGCCGGGTAGTCGTTGGCGTCGGTGAACAGGCTCTGGATGATGCCGCCGATCATCCGCTCGTTGGGGCTGCCCAGCAGCTCGGCGTTGATGTAGTCGCCGACCGCCGGGATGAACGTCAGCAGGGTGCCCGAGACGACGCCGGGCAGCGACAGCGGCCAGGTCACCTTGAAGAACCCGACGATCGGATGGGCGTAGAGGTCGCCGGACGCCTCGATGAGCCGGTGGTCGATCTTGTCGAGGCTGGCGTACAGCGGCAGCACCATGAAGGGCAGGAAGTTGTAGGTCAGCCCGGCCACGACCGCCACCGGGGTGGCGAGCAACCGTCCGTCGGCACCGAGGATCTGCACCGCCTGCAAGGTGTTCACGACGAAGCCGTCGTCGGCCAGGATCAGCTTCCAGGACAGCGTGCGCACCAGGAAGCTGGTGAAGAACGGAGCGATGACCAGCACCAGCATCAGGTTCTTCCAGCGGCCCGCCTTGAAGGCGATGGCGTAGGCCAGCACGTAGCCCAGCACGAGGCAGAACGCCGTCGCGGCGGCGCCGTACATGAGCGAGCGCAGCAGCGGTCGCCAGTAGTCCCGGACGGCGTCGACGTAGTTGAGGACGTGGTACGTCATCTGGTAGCCGCGGAAGTCGGACCCGGTCGGGTCGTAGAGGCTGGTCGCGATCAGCGAGTAGAACGGCACCACGAAGAACAGCAGCAGCCAGAGCATCCCTGGCAGCAGCAGGAGGTAGCCGGTCCGGCTGCGCCTCACAATGCATCCACCCGCTGCGCGCCGGCTGACGCGTCCTGGGCATGGTCGAGGAGGAACGCGTACTCCGGCCGCCAGGACAGCTCGACCTTCTCGCCGGTGCGGAACAGGCGGTGCCGGCCGGTGTTCTGCGCGAAGACCGTCAGCTCCTGGCCCCACGGCATCCGGACGAGGTACGAGGTGCTGACGCCGAAGAAGCTGACGTCGGTGACGACGCCTCCGGGGATGGTGTGACCGGGCGCGTCGAGGACCTCGCCCGGAGCGCCCACCAGCACCTTCTCGGGACGGATCCCGACCCAGCCCTTGTCGCCGTCGGCGTGGGCGCGGTCGGTGGGGACCGACACGGGGATGCCGTGCATGTCGACCGAGACGACGTCGGCGGCGCGTGAGGTCACCGTGCCCTCGATCAGGTTGGACTGGCCGAGGAAGTTGGCGACGAACGTGCTCTGAGGGTTCTCGTAGAGCTCCGAGGGCGCACCCTGCTGCTCGATCACGCCGGCGTTCATCACCGCGACCGTGTCGGCCATCGTCATGGCCTCCTCCTGGTCGTGGGTGACGTGGATGAAGGTCAGTCCGACCTCGGTCTGGATGCGCTTGATCTCGATCTGCATCGACCGGCGCAGCTTGAGGTCGAGCGCGCCGAGCGGCTCGTCGAGCAGGAGCACCTCCGGCTGGTTGATCAGCGCACGTGCGAGCGCGACCCGCTGCTGCTGGCCGCCCGAGAGCTGGGCGGGCTTCTTGTCACGCTGGGTGCCGAGCTCGACGAGCTCGAGCATCTCGTCGACCTTCGTCTTCACCTCGCGCACCTTGCGGCGCCGCAGGCCGAACGCGACGTTCTCGAAGATCGTCAGGTGCGGGAAGAGCGCGTAGTTCTGGAACACCGTGTTGACCGGCCGCCGGTGCGGCCGTGCGTGGGTGATGTCCTGCCCGGCGAGGGTGATGCTGCCCGAGGTGGGGTCCTCCAGGCCGGCGACCATGCGCAGGGTCGTCGTCTTGCCGCAACCCGAGGGGCCGAGCAGTGCGAAGAACGAGCCGCGGGGCACGTCGAGGTCGAGCGCGTCCACGGCCGTGAAGGCGGCGAACGACTTGGTCAGGCCGCGCAGCCGCAGGCCGTCGTACGACGCGGCGTCCGCCTCGCCTCCGGACGTGCTGCTCTCGTGCTCAGCCACCGATGACATCAGACCAGTCCCTTTCGTAGGCGATCGTCTGCCGGTCGTCGAGCGGCATGAAGTCGAACGTGTTGGCGAGGACCTCGTCGTCGGGGAAGATCAGCGCGTTGTCGACCAGGCTGGGGTCGATCTTCTCCATCGCCTCGCGGGCTCCCTTGACGGGACAGATGTAGTTGACCCAGGCAGCGAGCTTCGCCGCCACCACGGGGTCGTAGTAGTAGTCGATCCACGCCTCGGCGTTGGCCTGGTGGGTTGCCTGGTTCGGGATGATCATGTTGTCGCTCCAGAGCGACAACCCCTCCTCGGGCACCACGAACTTGATGTCGGGGTTGTCGAACTGGAGCTGGATGATGTCGCCCGACCACGCCTCGCAGGCCAAGATGTTGCCGGCCGCGAGATCCTGGGTGTAGTCGTTGCCCGTGAAGGCCCGCACCTGGCCCGCGCTGACGACCGAGCGGAGCTTGTCGATCGCGTTGTCCCACTGCTCCTGGGTGAAGTCCTGGGGTTGCGCGCCCACGATGCGCAGCATGAAACCCATCGTGTCGCGCATCTCCGAGAGCAGCGTGATCCGGCCCTTGAGCTCGGGCTTGGTGAGCAGCTCCTCGAACGTCTTGACCTCGCCGGTCTTGGCGGCGTTGTAGGCGATGCCGGTCAGGCCGGTCTGCCACGGCGCGTGGTAGCTCAGGTCGGGGTCCCACTGGATGTTGCGAAGCGGGTCGATCAGGTTGGCGTGCAGGTTGGGCACCTTGGCCTTGTCCAGCGGCTGGACCCAGCCCAGCCCGATCATCCGCGCGGCCATCCAGTCGGTGAGCATCACCAGGTCGCGGTCGATCGGCTCGCACGTTCCGAGCTGGTTGCGCACCTTGGCGTAGAACTCGGCGTTGTCGTTGACGTCGTCGGTGTAGTCGACGGCGATGCCGGTCTGCTGCTGGAAGACCGCGTAGGTCGACTTGGGCTTGCGCTTCGGGTCGATGTAGCCCGGCCAGTTGGAGATCACCAGGCGCTGCTCGGACGCCGAGAGATCGGCCGCCCTACACAGGGCCGGATCCTGCTGCGCACCCGCCACCTCGAAGAACGGCAGCTTGAGTGCCGCGACACTCGCGCCGGCGAAGGCCACGGTGCCTGCGCCGCGCAGCAGCGTGCGGCGACTCAGACCAGTTCTCGTGGAGGCCATGCCCCACCCTTCGTCGGACGGCGAGTTGCTGGATCGTGTCACGCGACGGGCGGTCCCACAAGGGATTCGGTTGAGCAACGTGGCACTGACAACGAAATCTGCAGTCTCGTTCGAGGTTTCGGCGGAGTTCACTCGTCTTGTACGTTGCATGCATGACAGCGCCCACGCGACCCGGCGGACCACTCGACGACGTCTCCAAGGCGATCATCGAGCAGCTCCAGCAGGACGGCCGCCGCTCCTACGCGGCCATCGGCAAGGCGGTCGGGCTCTCGGAGGCAGCCGTGCGGCAGCGGGTGCAGCGGCTCATCGACACCGGTGTGATGCAGGTCGTCGCGGTCACCGACCCCCTCGAGCTCGGCTTCGCCCGCCAGGCCATGATCGGCATCCGGGTCCGCGGCCCCCTGGAGGGCGTCGCCGACATCATCGCCGGGTTCGACGAGGTCGACTACGTGGTGATCACCGCCGGGACGTTCGACCTGCTGGTCGAGGCGGTGTGCGAGAGCGACGAGCACCTGCTCGACCTCGTGTCCACGAAGATCCGGACCATCGACGGGGTCGAGAGCACCGAGTCGTTCATGTACCTCAAGCTCAAGAAGCAGACCTACTCGTGGGGCGTGCGCTGATCGACCGACGGCCGGTCGGTGTCACAACCCGTTCTCGGCCGTGGCCGCGGGCTTGACGGTGTCGCGCAACCAGGCCTGGAAGAACCCGGTCAGGTCCTGTCCGCTGACCTGCTCGGCCAGCGCCTCGAACTGCTCCGTGCTGCCGTTGCCGCCCGAACGGCTCGAGAGCCAGGTGCGCAGCAACGTCCAGAACGCGTCCTCGCCGATGCGGTTGCGCAGCGCCTGCAGCGTCATCCCCCCGCGGTCGTAGACCGCGGTGGCGAAGATGTCGTCCGGGCCGGGGTCGGCGACCGGGAGCTTCCAGAGCCCGGCACCGGCGCCGACGCTGTCGTACTCGGTCTGCAGCCACTCCACGCCGGTCGGGCCGGCGTGCGTCTCGGCGTACCGCACCTCCATGAAGGTGGCTGCGCCCTCGTTGAGCCAGATGTCGCGCCACTGGTCGACCGCGACGTCGTCGCCGAACCACTGGTGGGCGAGCTCGTGCACGAGCAGGCTGGTGGCGCGGCCCGCGAGGGCCGGGTAGGTCGGTCGGGTCTGGTTCTCCAGGGCGAAGCCCGGGTCGAGGGACGTGACGAGGCCGCCGGTGACCGAGAACGGGTAGGGCCCGAGGTCCGACTCCAGCGCCTTCACGAGCCTGGGACTGCGGCGCAGCTGACGCATCGACGAGCGAAGAGTACGACGCGGCAGCGCCTTCGACGCGGCCACCAGCCACGGCAGCCCCTGGTAGGTGCCCTTGGCGATCTTGAAGTCGCCGGCCGCGAAGAACGCCAGGTAGGTGGTCATCGGCTCGTCGGCGCGCCAGCGCCAGGTGGTGGACCTCCGGTTCGTCCTCTTGCTCACGAGCCGTCCGTTGGCGATGACCTCGCGACCCTTCGGCACCGTGATCTTGATGTCCATCAGCGCCTTGTCACGCGGGTGGTCGTTGGAGGGGAACCACCACGGCGCCATGTGCGGCTCGTTCATGGTGACGACCTCGCGCCGGTCGGCCAACCAGTTGCCCTCGCCGGCATAGCGTTTCCTGGCCGGGCGGCCGGCGTACTTCACGACGACCCGGGCCGTGTCGCCGTCGGCGATCGGGGTGGCGGGGATGATCCGCAGCTCGTGGCTGGTGGGCCGGGTGTGGCCGGCCCTGACCCCGTCGACCGTGACCTTGCCGACCCCCAGCAGGAAGTCGAGGTTGAACGACGAGAGGTCCTGGGTCGCCCGCAGGGTGATGACGGTCCTGCCGCGCAGCTTCTTCGACGCGAACGCGTACCGGTTGCGCACGGCGTACCGCACGACGTCGATGCCGCCGTTGCCGTCGTCTGGGAAGTAGTCGTCGCCGATGCCGCTCGAACCGGCGGCCGGTGCGCGCTCGGGCAGGGCGGAGGCACCGGCACTGCCGGCGCTGCCGGCCCCGCCGAGGGTGCCGATGACGAGGACGGCGGCGAGCGGGCCGATGACGCGCCGGAGCGCGGAGGTCGAGATCACCGGGAGAACCTACCCCGCGATCCGAGACGGGGGCATCAACGCATTTGGGGGATCAGCGGCCGGACCGGTAATTGCGTTGCGGCCGCGGGGTCGCGCCGCCCATGATGAGGGCAGCAGGGCGCAGTCGCGTGCCCGTCGAGCGAGAGGAGCAGGTCATGTCGATCACTGTCCTTGGCCTGTCCGCAGACCAGATCCTCTCGACCCCACGGAGCACAGCAAGCAATGACTTCCACCCCGAACGACTCGGCCTTCGAGCCGACTGACGAGCTCGACCCCGGCTTCGTCTTCGACTTCACCCCCTACGACGACCTCGACGCCTCGACCCAGCGCTGGTCCACCTGGCTGAGCGTCGAGCCGCTCAGTCGCGGCCCCGAGCCCCGACCCGACTGGGTGGTGACCTCCCAGGGAGCCATCGACACCGACCTGGGGATCCTCAAGACCGGCAAGGAGGCCGACGTCTTCCTGCTCGAGCGAGCCGATCCGCTCGCTCCCGAGGCCGGCGTGGTCATGGCGGCCAAGCGCTATCGCGACACCTCGCACCGAACGTTCCACCGAGCCGCGGCGTACACCGAGGGCCGCTCGATGAAGCGGTCCCGCGACGAGCGCGCACTCAAGCGCAAGTCGACCTTCGGCCGGCTGGTCGCGGCCGGAGAGTGGGCGATCTCGGAGTGGGGCGCGCTGAACCGGCTCTGGCAGCTTGGTGTCGCAGTGCCCTACCCGGTGCAGATCGACGGCAGCGAGCTCCTGATGGAGTGGATCACCCACGACGGCGAGACCGCTCCTCGCCTCGCGCAGACCCGGCCGTCGCCCGCCCGGCTCGCTGGGTACTTCGAGCAGCTTCGTGACGCGCTGGCGACGATGACGCAGGCCGGACTCGTGCACGGCGACCTGTCGCCCTACAACGCGCTCGCCGCCGGGGACCGGCTCGTCATCATCGACCTGCCGCAGATCGTCGACCTGGTCGGCAACCCGCAGGGCCTGGACTTCCTGATGCGCGACTGCACCAACATGTGCAACTGGTTCCGGGCACGCGGGATGGAGGTCGACGACCAGGAGCTCTTCGCCGACACGATGGCGCACGCGTTCTGACGGTGGACATCGGCTAGCGTCGCGCCGGTGAGGCACAGCCTGGGACGCGTTGTCGACGTGGAGACCACCGACGACCTGGTACGACGCGTGGCCGCGGGCGCCACCTCGCTCTCGGGCTGGCGGCTCCGCGGGCTCGACCTCGGCGGACACTCCGAGATCCTCGCGCGCGCTCACTCCGGCGGTGCGTTGTTCCTCGGCTGCCGCTTCGCGCCCGGCGACGAGGCGCGCGTGGTGCTCGAGGGCGCACTGGTCTTCCCGGACCTGCCCGACTCCCCCGTCGACGACTACCGACCCGCGCTCTACACCGCACGCGAGCTGTACGGCGACGGGCCCTACGGACAGTCGCTCGACGGTCGGGCGTTCGCGTGGTCCAAGCGCCGCGAGTCTCGTGACTCAGCGCTCGCCAAGGCGCTGCACGACCACGCCATCGACGGCGCGCTGGCCGCGTGGGTCGCCGGTCGGGACATCGTCGGAGTGATGGGCGGGCACGCCGTCGAGCGCGGCGGCGCCGACTACGCCGACGCCGCCCGCCTCGGTCACGCACTCGGCAGCACGCACACCGTCGCCACCGGTGGCGGACCCGGGGCGATGGAGGCGGCCAACCTCGGCGCCCGGCTGTCGAGGGGTGCCGGGTCCGAGGTCACGCAGGCGCTGTCCGGCGTCGCCGCCGTGTCGTCGTACCGGCCGTCGATCGATGCGTGGGCGGGCGCCGCGTTCGCGGTCATCGACGCGCATCCGGGGGCGGTGGACACGCTCGGCGTGCCCACCTGGCACTACGGCCACGAGCCGCCCAACGTCTTCGCGACGGCGATCGCGAAGTACTTCGCCAACGCCGGCCGCGAGGCCGTGCTCCTGCAGGTCTGCAACCGGGGCATCGTGTTCCTCGCCGGGGCGGGCGGCACGGTCCAGGAGATCTTCCAGGACGCGTGCGAGAACTACTACGCCGACGAGTCGGCCGTCGCACCGATGGTGCTGGTCGGCCGGGACTACTGGACCCGCATCCTGCCCGCGTGGCCGCTGCTGCAGTCCCTCGCCCGGGGTCGAACGATGGAGAAGCACGTGCACCTCGTGGACACCGTCGACGAGGCCGCCGCACTCTTCGCGACGCCCTGACGTTGCGGCGACCGGCCGGGGTGCCGACCTCGCGGTGACCTACTCGGCGGCGGCGAGCTGCCCGCAGGCACCGTCGATCTCGCGACCACGCGTGTCGCGCACCGTGGTCGAGATGCCCTTGGCCTCGAGCCGGCGGACGAACTCCCGCTCGTCCTTGGGGTCGCTGGCGGTCCACTTGGAGCCAGGCGTGGGGTTGAGGGGGATCAGGTTGACGTGCACCCAGCCCCAGTCGCCGTAGGAGTTGAGGACGTCGCCCAACAGGTCGGCGCGATGGGCCTGGTCGTTGATGCCACGCATCATGGCGTACTCGATGGAGACCCGGCGCTTGGTCTTCTCGGCGTAGTGCCAGGCCGCCTCGACCGTCTCGGCCACGGAGTAGCGGGTGTTGATCGGCACCAGCTCGTTGCGCAGCTCGTCGTCGGGAGCGTGCAGGCTGAGCGCGAGGGTCACCGGGATGCCCTCCTCGGTCAGCTGGTTGATGCGCGGCACCAGGCCGACGGTCGAGACGGTGATGCCACGGGCGCTCATGCCGAGCCCCGCGGGGCTCGGGTCGACCAGCCGGCGTACGGCGCCGATCACGGCCTTGTAGTTGGCGAGCGGCTCGCCCATGCCCATGAACACGACGTTGGAGACGCGGCCCGGGCCGCCGGGGACCTCGCCGCGGGCCATCGACCGGGCGCCGGCGACGACCTGCTCGACGATCTCGGCGGTCGACATGTTGCGCTGGAGACCGCCCTGGCCGGTCGCGCAGAACGGGCAGGCCATGCCACAGCCCGCCTGGCTCGAGACGCAGACGGTGGCGCGGTCGGGGTAGCGCATCAGCACGGACTCGACCAGCGCGCCGTCGAAGAGCTTCCAGAGCGTCTTGCGCGTGGTGCCCTTGTCCGCCTCGAGCGTGCGCAACGGCGTCATCAGGGTCGGCAGCAGCGTCGCGACGAGCTCCTCGCGCTGCGCCGCCGGCAGGTCGGTCATCTGTGCCGGGTCGTCGACCAGCCGCGAGAAGTAGTGGGTCGAGAGCTGCTTGGCCCGGAAACCGGGCAGCCCGGCCTCGACCAGCAGCTCCTTGCGGCCCGCCTCATCGAGGTCGGCAAGGTGCCGCGGCGGCTTCTTGCGGCCGCGCGGCTCGTCGAATACGAGGGGCAAGGTGATGGGGGCGTCAGACATAACCGACCGATCATCCCACCGAATCGCGGCGGAGCCGACTCGTGGCGAGCTCAGGCGTCGTAACGGACCATGAAGTAGAGCACCAGCGAGGTGACCCCGAGCACCACCAGGGCGGTGAGCACCATGCCGATGACCATGAAGACGGCGAACCGCCGGGTCTTCCGCGTGGCCAGCAGCCCGATCGGCACCACCAGGGCGATGGCGACCAGCGGGAAGAGCTTCTCGGCGGTCTCGTAGGTGAACAGCAGCCGCAGGATCCCGGCGACCGCACCCGGCACGGCGGTGATGAACACCATGCCGGCGAAGAAGCCCGCCAACGCCGCGAACGTCGGGTGGCTGTGGTGCCACCAGTCCAGCGCGGGCTTCCGGCCGCTGTCGCCCTCGACGTCGTGGTCGGGGGCGCGGTCCGACTGCTCGGTGGTCATGGGGCGATCCTAGGTCGCGAGGGGTCCGTCGAGACGGATCAGGTCCGGCATGGCGAGCGCCCGCCACGCATCGAGGTCTGGCTCGGCACCGGTGAGCTCGGCTGCGAGCAACGTCCAGGCGGTGCCGTGCCCGACCAGCACGACGTCCTGGTCGCCCAGGGCGGTCACGATCGGCCGCGCGGCCGCGACGACCCGACGACGGCAGTCCGCCAGGGGCTCCCACCCGACGTGTGCCGGCCGGGCGGGGTCGGCGAAGGCGCGCCGCACGACGCCCTCGAAGTCGTCGATCCAGCCGGCGGAGTCACGGCGGTGCTCGGCCAGGTCGTCGACGACTCCTACCTGCGCGTCGGTCAGCAGACCGGCCGTGCCGAGGGCCTTGGGCTCGGGCGAGCTGAACCAGGCGGCCAGGCTGGGCAGCCGGCCGGACTCGCGCAGGGCCCAGATGTCGTCGTACCCCTGCGGGTCGAGCTCCCAGGTGTGCGCCGGTCGCGAGGTGTCGACCAGCGGTCGACCGTGCCGGACGAGGTACAGCGCCACCGGGCTCAGGCCTGGAACACGAGGTAGTGCAGGAGCAGCCAGACCGGCGCGGCGGTGGCGAGCAGTGAGTCGAGACGGTCCATCAGGCCGCCGTGGCCGGGGATCACCTGGCTCATGTCCTTGATGCCGAGGTCGCGCTTGATCACCGACTCGCACAGGTCGCCCAGGGTGGCCATGACGACGGCGATCAGACCGAGCGCGACGCCCACCCACCAGTCGCCGTCGAGCAGGTACGCCACCAGTACGACACCCGCGGCCACCGTGAAGACCATCGAGCCGGCGAACCCCTCCCACGACTTCTTCGGCGAGATCACCGGAGCCATCGGGTGCCGGCCGAACAGCACGCCCGCGACGTAGCCGCCGATGTCGGAGGCGATGGTGACCAAGATGAACACCATGATCGCCTTCACGCCCTCGTCGAAGCGGTCGAAACCGGTGGCGCCGCCCTCGGCGAGCAGCAACGCCACGAAGGAGCCGAGGAACGGCACGTAGACGAGGGTGAACACCGACGCGGTCGCGGTCTGGACGTAGCCGTCGATGCCGCGCCGGAGGAGCCAGAGCATGACCACCAGGGCGGTCACCGCGGTGGCGGTCACGAGCGCGGGCGCGCCCCAGAAGTAGGCCACCACCACCATGACGACGCCGCCGATCATCAGCGGCTGCTCGGGCAGGTCGATGCCCTTGGCGAGCATCCCCTGGCGCAGCTCCCAGACGGCGACGACCACGGCGATCGCCACGATCACCATGAAGGCGGTCTTCCAGACGGCCAGCGACGCGGCGATGGCCGCGAGCAGGACGACAGCGGAGGCGACCGCCGCCGGCAGGTTGCGGCCGGCGCGGCCGTGGCTCGATGCCGGAGGTGCCGCGGGCGGACCTTCGGAGGGGGTCTTGTCAGTCATGTCAGCTCGTCGAGGTCAGACCTCGAGCAGCTCGGCTTCCTTGTTCTTGAGCATCTCGTCGATCTGGTCGGTGTAGGTCTTGGTGACCCCGTCGAGCCGCTTCTCGGCACCGGTGACGTCGTCCTTGCCGACCTCGCCGTCCTTCTCGAGCTTCTCGAGGGCCTGCTTGGCGTTGCGGCGCACGTTGCGCACCGAGACGCGGCCGTCCTCGGCCTTGCCCTTGGCGACCTTGATGTAGTCCTTGCGACGGTCCTCGGTCAGCTCGGGGAACGCGCAGCGGAGCACCTTGCCGTCGTTGGCCGGGTTCACACCGAGGTCGGAGTCGCGGATCGCGCGCTCGATGCTGCCCATGGCGCTCACGTCGTACGGCGCGATGAGGATGACCCGGGCATCCTGCGAGGTGAACGACGCGAGCTGCTGGAGCGGCGTCGGCGATCCGTAGTAGTCGACGACGATCTTGCTGAACATGCTCGGCTGGGCACGCCCGGCACGGATCGCGGAGAAGTCCTCACGGGTCGACTCGACCGACTTCTTCATCTTGTCCTCGGCGTCTTTGAGGATCTCGTTGATCACAGAGTGCTCCTGAGGTGAGTTCGGGTGTGCTGGTGGTACGGCGACCGGCCGGTCGAGCGTAGTCGAGGACGCTCAGACCCCGGTGCTGACGAGCGTGCCAATCTTCTCACCCTGCACGATCCGGAGGATCGCGCCCTCGTCGTCGGCGCCGAACACGATCAGCGGCAGGTCGTTCTCCATGCAGAGCGCGAACGCGGTGGCGTCGGCGATCTTGATGCCCTGCTGGAGGGCGTCTTGGAAGGTGAGCGTGTCGTACTTGGTGGCCGTGGGGTCCTTCTTCGGGTCGGCGCTGTAGACGCCGTCGACACCCTGCTTGGCCATCAGCACCACCTCGCACCGGGTCTCGAGGGCCCGCTGGGCGGCGACCGTGTCGGTCGAGAAGAACGGCATGCCGGCGCCGGCGCCGAAGATGACCACGCGCCCCTTCTCGAGGTGCCGCATCGCGCGCCGCGGGATGTAGGGCTCGGCGACCTGGCCCATCGCGATCGCGGTCTGCACCCGCGTCTCGATGCCCTCCTTCTCCAGGAAGTCCTGGAGGGCGAGGCAGTTCATGACCGTGCCGAGCATGCCCATGTAGTCGGCGCGGGAGCGGTCCATGCCGCGTTGCTGCATCTCGGCGCCGCGGAAGAAGTTGCCGCCACCGACGACGATTGCCACGCCCACCCCGGAGCGGACCACGGCCGCGATCTCCTTGGCGACCTTCGACACGACGTCGGGGTCGACGCCGACGCTGCCGCCGCCGAACACCTCACCGGAGAGCTTGAGCAGGACACGGTGGTAGGCGGTCACGAGATTCCCTTCAGGAAGCCGAATGTGTGGGGACGTGCGAGAAGACCGGTTCGATGATCCATCTCTGAGTCATCGAAACCGGCCTCCTCGTCGTACGTCGAGCGAACCCTATCGGGGTCAGGCACCGACCTCGAAGCGGGCGAACCGCGTGATGGTCGTGCCGGCCGCGTCGAGGACGGCCTTGACGGACAACTTGTTCTCGGTGACCGAGGGCTGCTCCAGCAAGACGACGTCCTTGAAGAAGCCGTTGAGACGCCCCTCGGTGATCTTGGCGATCGCCTGCTCGGGCTTGCCCTCCTCGCGAGAGGTGGCCTCGGCGATCTCGCGCTCCTTGGCGACGACGTCGGCCGGCACCTCGTCGCGCGTGAGGTACTGCGGGCGCATCGCGGCGACCTGCATCGCGGCGGCACGCGCAGCGTCGGCGTCGCCGGCGTACTCCACGAGCACACCCACGGCGGGCGGCAGGTCGGCCGCACGCTTGTGCATGTAGGCCACGGCCGAGCCGTCGAAGTGGACGTACTGACCGAGCTCGATCTTCTCGCCGATCGAGATCGCGAGACCATCGACGATCTCGCCGACGGTCTGACCCTCGAGCGGGACGGCCTTGAGCGCCTCGACGTCGGCCGGCTTGGCCTCGGACGCGGCGTCGGCGATCTTCTGGGCGACGGCGATGAAGTCGTCACCCTTGGCGACGAAGTCGGTCTCGCACTTGAGCTCGACGAGCACGCCGGCGGAGTGGGCGACCAGTCCTGCGGACGCCTCGCGCTCGGCACCGCGCTTGGCGGCCTTGGCGGCGCCCTTGACGCGGAGCAGCTCGACGGCCTTGTCGAAGTCGCCGTCAGCCTCGTCGAGCGCCTTCTTGCAATCCATCATGCCGGCGCCGGTGAACTCGCGGATCTTCTTGACGTCGGCGGCTGAGAAGTTAGCCATGGTCCTTCTTCCTCAGTTGAGTGGTGAGAGGTGGGACTGACCGGTCGAGGTCAGTCCCACTTCACGGCATTGGGCTGAGCCCGGCCTGGACAGGCGGAGAGTCAGTCCTTCTTCTCCGCGTTGACGAAGCCGGCCTTCTCGGCGGCGTCGGCAGTGCGGAACCAGACCTCGGCCTTGGTGCGGTCGTACCAGGGGCTCGTCGGAGCGTGGAACTTCATCGAGTCGGCGTTGCCCTTGACGTCGAAGCCCTCGGGAGCCGAGCCGTCCTCGAGCGCGGCGGCGGAGTCGGGGCCGTGCGGCCCTTCGACAGCGGCGGACACGTCGGCGGCGGGCGCCTCGGCAGCAGGCTCGGCAGCCTTCTCAGCAGCAGGCTCGGCGACCGGCTCGGCGGGCGCCTCGGCGGGCGCCTCGGCAGCAGGCTCGGCGGCCTTCTCGGCAGCGGCCTCGGCAGCGGGGGCCTCGGCAGCGGCGCCGGTGCTCTCGGCAGCGGCGGTGTCGGTGGCGGCGTCGCCACCGGTGGCGGCAACGGCAGCCTTGTCGGCGTCACCGGCGAGCAGCTCGCGCTCCCACTCGGCCAGCGGCTCCTCGGCGGTCGCCGCGGCGTCGCCGGACTTCGCACCCGAGCGAGCGATGAGGCCCTCGGCGACGGCGTCGGCGACCACGCGGGTCAGCAGGCCGACCGCGCGGATGGCGTCGTCGTTGCCCGGGATCGGGAAGTCGACCAGGTCGGGGTCGCAGTTGGAGTCGAGGATGCCGATGATCGGGATGCGCAGCTTGCGCGCCTCCTCGACAGCCAGGTGCTCCTTGTTCGTGTCGACGATCCAGACGGCCGACGGGGTGCGGGTCATCTCGCGGATGCCGCCCAGGGTCTTGTCGAGCTTGTCGCGCTCCCGCTTCATCTGAAGCAGTTCCTTCTTGGTGCGACCCGAGCCCGCGACGTTGTCGAAGTCGATCTCGTCGAGCTCCTTGAGGCGGTTGATCCGCTGGTGCACGGTCTGGAAGTTGGTGAGCATGCCACCGAGCCAGCGCTGGTTGACGTAGGGCATCCCGACGCGCGTCGCCTGCTCGGCGATGGCCTCCTGGGCCTGCTTCTTCGTGCCGACGAACATCACGACGCCGCCCTTGGCGACGGTCTCCTTGACGAAGGCGTAGCTGCGGTCGATGTAGGCCAGCGACTGCTGCAGGTCGATGATGTAGATGCCGTTGCGCTCGGTCATGATGAAGCGCTTCATCTTCGGGTTCCAGCGACGGGTCTGGTGACCGAAGTGGACGCCGCTCTCGAGCAGCTGGCGCATGGTGACGACTGCCATGGGTATCTCCTGTTGTGGTGCGATCACGCCTGCTCGGTGCCGGTCATGGCTGACCGGTGCCCGACCTTGAACCAGGCCGGACGGGAGACGTGCCGCTGTGTGGTTTTCAGTTCGATGTCACCGACGGGTGCCGGCGACCCTGACGCTCACGCGCGACCCGACCCACTCCCCTGCCTGAAACCGACTGAGGAGTGGAACTGAGGATCGGCGCCCACGGGTGGTCGGAGCCCGGAATGCGGCTCCGTCGCGGTCTGCGAGCGTGCGAAGTCAGCCCCGGAGGGCTGCTGGCGCAATGTTAGGCCACTGCGGGCGGGCGGACCAATCGGCACCGCAGCCCGCTGCCCGTCCACAGGAATGACCATTGCGGGGTTCCCCACAGGCCCGAGCGGACCGCCGCGCGCACGCTTCGAGGCCGGGCAGGGTCGGCGCATGTTCCGTCGTGCGCTGACCTTCGTCCTGGTGCTTCTCGTGCTGCTCGCCGCCGCGCCGGCGCGGGCGGCCGACGGGCCGGTTCTCGGGGCGGATCCGGCGGGCGTCTGGCCTCTGCAGCCCGAGCCTGAGGTCGTCTCCGGCTTCGATCCTCCCGACGATCCGTGGTTAGCCGGCCACCGCGGCGTCGACCTCGCCGGCCTCCCGGGTCAACCGGTGCGCGCCGCGATGGCGGGCCGGATCAGCTTCGCCGGGCAGATCGCCGGGCGCGGGGTGGTGGTCGTCGACCACGGCGACACGCGCACGACCTACGAGCCGGTGGTGGCGGTGGTGCACGTCGGTGACCTGGTGGTCGCGGGGGACGTGATCGGGCGGCTCGCCGTGCCGTTCTCGCACTGCTTCCCCGCTGCCTGCCTGCACTGGGGCTGGCTCCGGGGCACCACCTACCTCGACCCGCTCGATCTGGTGGGCGGGGCGGGCCCGATCCGACTGCTCCCCCTCTGGCGTGACCTACCCGTGCCGCCACCACCGACCGACGCCCCCCTGCCCGTCGTCGGTCGGTGGTGGCTCGCGCTCCGCTCGTGGTGACCGGATGCCCTCGCCAAGACACCGGTTACCGCGCTGTTCAGCGAAGCCGGCCCACGGTCGGTCCGAACGACGGCGAGGCCTTGCGGCTGCTCACGGTGGCGGCACCACCCGGTTGCATCGCCCACGAGCCTCCGAAGTAGCCGAAGCTGGCACCCACGGTGGTGGCGTACAGCCAGGCACCGGTGGGTGTGGCCGTGTCCGGGGTGAACGCGAGATTGGCCACGTTCCTCGTGGCGCCCACGTTCGACGACGTCGACTCGAAGACGCACAGGTGCCCCGGCTCAGCGCTCGGCGCCGCCGCCGTGCCCGAGCATCCCGGCGGCACGGCAGCGCCGGACTTGATGTAGTGCGCAGTGGGCGCAGCAGCGAGCGTCACGCCGTACGAGAGGTCGCCGAAGAAGTAGGCTCCGGCCGCCGTCGAGGGCGCGCCGACGAGGTAGGTGCCGCGGTAGATCTGCTGCTTGTCCTGGTACTTCGCGTCCGACTCCGGCTTGGTGTAGCTGTCGGCCTTGCCGGCGTACCGCGAGTCCGCCTGCGCCTTCGTCCAGTAGCGCTTGTCAGCCTTGTTCTGCAGCTTCTTCTTCCAGATCTTGCTCCAGTTCTGCTTCGCGACGGCCTGGGCCTCCTGCCTCAACGTGGCGCCGGCCGGCGTGACCATGGCCAGCCCGGCGAGCACGATCGCCAGACAGGCGACAGTGCCCAGGGCCGCTCGAGATGGTGTGTATTTCACGGGACTCCCCTTTCTCGTGAGCGGCAAGCTGCCGCCCGCCTAACGAGTCTGCTCACCTGGGTGCCGGGCCGCATGCGCCAAATCGCCTACCCGGCTACCTAGCCGCGGTGGCCCGCGATGGACAGGCCCCAGCTCCGCCGGAGCGAGCGAGCGGGTCAGGCCCGCGGGTGCGCCTGCTTGTAGGCCGAGCGCAGCCGGTCGGTGGTCACGTGCGTGTAGAGCTGCGTGGTGGCCAACG
This sequence comes from uncultured Actinomycetota bacterium, assembly GCA_963807335.1. Lineage (GTDB taxonomy): Bacteria > Actinomycetota > Actinomycetes > Propionibacteriales > Nocardioidaceae > Nocardioides. The sequence continues at coordinate 482,494 of CAWEBT010000011.1, read as the reverse complement.
AGGCGTGTCCGAGCAGCTCCTGGACGGAGCGGAGGTCGGCGCCTCCCTCCAGCAGGTGGGTGGCCGCGGTGTGCCTCAGCCCGTGCGGCCCGATGTCGGGGGCGCCGGGAACCTCGGCGATGCGCCGGTGCACGAGCTCGCGCACCACGCGCTGGTCGATCCGCCGGCCGCGTGAGCCCAGGAAGAGCGCGGCCCCGGCACCGTCGACGCGCACCTGGTCGCGGCCGACCCGCAGCCATCGGTCGAGTGCTGCCGCGGCCGGCTGACCGTAGGGCACCGTGCGCTCCTTGCGGCCCTTGCCGAGGACCCGGGCGACGCGGCGTTCGTGGTCGAGGTGGTCGAGGTCGAGGGCGACCAGCTCACCCACCCGGATACCGGTGGCGTACAGGAGCTCGAGCATGGCCACGTCGCGCAGCCCGATGGGACTGCCGTCGTCGGCGAGCGCGGCCGCCGCGTCGATCAGGTCGCGTGCCTCGTCGGCGCGGAGCACGGCCGGAAGCGACTTGGGCTTCTTCGGCGATGCGAGGGAGGCGCCCGCGTCCGCGGGTGCCCGGCCGGTGCGCGCGAGCCAGGCGGTGAAGACCCGTGCGGCGGTCGCCCGGCGCGCGACGCTGCTGCGGGCGCTGCCCATCGTGTGCTGTTTGGCCAGCCAGCTGCGCAGGCTGCGGAGGTCGATGGTGGCCACGTCCTCGTGGCCCAGCCGGTGGGCGTGGTCGAGCAGGCCGGCGACGTCGCCGAGGTAGGCACGCACGGTGTGCGGGGCCAGGTCCCGCTCGGAGACGAGGTGGCGCTCGTACTCCCCCAGCAGCCGTGCGAACCCCTCGGGCAGCACGTCCCCCGGCTCCGCGGTCTCGGTCACCGTCTGAGTCTAGGAAGGCGAGGACGTCCGGTCCGTCAGGCGCGCGTCCAGTTGTACGGCGTGGTGGTGGTGACCTTGACCAGGCCGCTGCGTTCGAGGATCGGCCGGGACATGTCGGTGCAGTCGCTGTGCAGGTAGACCGCACCGAGCCGCAGCGCCGAACGCGCCCGGGCCGCCACCAGCGCTCGGTAGACGCCTCGGCCGCGCCACTCGGGCCGGGTCGCGCCGCCCCACAGGCCGGCGAAGTCGGTGCCGGGGACCACGTCGAGCCGCCCGGCCGAGACGACGGTGCCGTGCTGGTCCTCGGCCAGCCACAGCTCGTAGAGCTCGGGCGACTCCGCGAGACGGGTGACCAGGGCCGACGGATCCGCGACGGCGTCCCGGCCGAAGACGGCCGCCTGCATCTCCGAGGCGGCCGTCGCGTCGGCGAGCAGGTCGGCCCCGTCGTCGCCGGCCCGCCGCAGGACCACGCCCGCCGGGAGCGCCACGGGGACGGCCAAGCGCTCCGCGGCGCCGATCATGACGGTCTCGGCGGGCTCGGCCAGCAGCCCGTGAGCCAGCAGCCGGTCGGGCAGGTCCGCCGGGGCGTCATGGCCGCGTGACTTCCACTCGAACGAGCCGACCTCCGTCTCGTCCCTGAACCAGGCGATCGTGTCCTCGACCAGAGCGTCGACGGCTGCGCCCTCGGCTCCGCCGAGGTCGCGGTAGGTGACGAACCCGCCCCATTCGGTGACGGCGCGCACGAGCGGACCGTGTCGGTGCCACTCGTGCGATCTCGAGACCTCGGCCTCATCTCGGAGCTGGGCGTCGTAGGCGGCGAGCAGGTCGGCCGGCATGGCAGTCACGACCGGAGGCTAGTGCGGTGGGTCACGCAAAGCCATCGAGTTCCACGACCGGGGCGGGCTCCGGGTCACCGTCGCGACCGAGGGAGTCGCCCAGCCGCCAGCCGCGGCCGACCTGCTCGACCAACCGGCGCTCACCCAGCCGGCCGAGGATGCCGCGCACCTCGATCAGGCCGATGCCGGCGGTGCGCGCCACGGACTCGGCCGAAGCCGACGAGCGCACCGGCACGGCGTCGAGCACCTGCCGTTGGCGGGCCGTCAGCCGATCGCGCGGTCGGGCGGGCGTGCGCGGATCCGCGCACAGGTGTTGACCGGCGGCGCCGACCAGCTCGAGCACGTCGCGGCCACCGGTGACCAGGCCCGCAGCGCCGGTGCGGACGAGCTGGTGGACGCCTTCGGACTGGGCGCTCGTCACCGGCCCGGGCACACCCATCAGCACGCGGTGCAGGCGCGCGCTCCAGCTGGCGGTGTTGAGCGCCCCGCTGCGGATCGCTGCCTCGACGATGACCGTGCCGGTGCCGAGCGCGGCTATCAGCCGGTTGCGGGCCAGGAAGCGGATGCGGGTCGGCGCGCAGCCCGGCGGCGACTCGGAGACGACCGCGCCCGTCGTGGCGATGTGGTCGATCAGCGCGCGGTGGGCCGCGGGATAGGCCCGGTCGGCTCCGCACGCGAGCACGGCCACGGTGGTGCCACCGACCGCGAGCGCGCCTCGATGAGCGGCTTGGTCGATCCCGAAAGCTGCACCGGAGACCACCGCCGCCCCCGCTCGTGCCGCCGTGGCAGCGATCTCGTCGGCCACGCGCAGGCCGTAGCTGGTCGACGAGCGCGAACCGACGATCGCAACGCCCCGGTCGATGGTCGAGAGGTCGAGCGGGCCGCGGACCCAGAGTCCGATCGGGGCACCGCCTCGTTCGTGCAGGGAGCCCGCGGCGGCCAGGTCGTCGAGGCCCCGCGGCCACTCGGAGTCGCCGGGGATCACGAACCGAACGCCGAGCCGTTCGGCCCGACACAGGTCGCGTTCGGGGTCGACCTCGGCGAGCCTGCTGGCGACGTCGGTGAGCAGGCCCTGCGGGTTGCGCTCTGCGCGCAGCGCGGCATAGAGCCGGACCGCTCCCAGCTCCGCGACGAGGCCGGCCAGCCGGGCCTCGCCCGGCTCGCCCAGCCGGGCCAGCGCGACCCTCGCCAGTCGTTCGTCGGTCACAGGCTCCGGCGAGGTCATCCGGCCCGCCCGAGCGAGGCGATCTCGAGCGGCTCACCGGTGCGCAGGTGCAGGGCGACCATGACCTCGTCGATCCCGGGGGTCTCGAGGCCGCGCAGATCGGCCACGGTGAGGGCGAGCCGGTGCACCCGGACCGCCCCCCGACGGGTCAGGCGGCCGCCGTAGAGCTCACCGTCGAGCCGGCCGCGGGCCTCCGGCTCCAGCGGCCACTCCGACCCGAGCAGGTGGCCGGGGACCTGGCTGTTGAGCCGGAACCCCCGCCCGGAGTAGCGCTCGGCCTGCCGCGCCCGGGCCAGGGAGACCCGGCGGAGGATCTGGTCGGACCGCTCGCGCACGGCGAATCTGTCGGCCCCGGCGTGCGGGGGCTCCGGCTCGATGTGCCGGAGGATGTCGATGCGGTCGGCGATGGGCCCGGTGAGCTTCTGACGGTAGGCACGGCGCACCTGCTCGGAACAGGTGCACCTGTTGGTCGGGGCAGACGGGGAGTAGTCGCCGCAGGGGCACGGGTTGGCCGCAAGCACGACCATGCCGCGGGCTGGGAAGGTCGCGAGCTCCTCGCCCCGCGCGATGGTCACCTGGCCACCCTCGAGCGGCTCCCGCAGGGCCTCGACCACGTCCTTGCGGAAGAGGGGGAACTCGTCGAGGAAGAGCACCCCGCAGTGGGCCCGGCTCACCGCGCCCGGCCGGACCCGGCCGGTGCCGCCGCCGAGCAGGCTGGCCTTGCTCGCATCGTGGTGGGGTGCGAAGTACGGCGGCCGACGCATGAGGTCGTCACCGGGCTCGAGGGCTCCCGCCAGCGAGTGGATGGCCGTCAGCTCCAGGGCCTCCTCGGAGGTCAGGTCGGGCAGCACGGTGGGGATCCGCTCGGCCAGCGTCGTCTTGCCGGCACCCTTGGGGCCGGACAGGAGCAGGTGGTGGCCACCCGCGGCGGCGACCTCGGCGGCGTACTTGGCCTCGGACATGCCCTCCAGGTCTGCCATGTCGACCTGGCCGCGTTGGTGCTGGCCGCGCCAGGACAGGAGTCTGGCCCCGGACATGGGTGCGACGGGCGGGGCGTCGGGCACGTCGTCCCCGTTGAGCACGCTGATGACCTGGGCGAGTGACCGCACGCCGAACACCTCGACGCCGGGCACCATCGCCGCCTCGCGCACCTGTGGCTCGGGCACGAACACCCGCACCACGCCACGCTGTGCTGCGGCCATCACCATCGGCAGCACCCCCGGCACGGACCTCAGCCCGCCCGCCAGCGTCAGCTCCCCGATGAAGACGGTGGCCTCCAGCGCGGCGGCCGGGACGAGTCCGTCCGCAGCCTTGATCGCGACGGCCATCGCCACGTCGAAGTGGGTGCCGCTCTTGGGCAGGTCAGCCGGCGCGAGCAGGATCGTGACCCGACGCGTGGCCGGCCACGCCAGCATCGAGTTGGCGATGGCCATCCGCACGCGGTCACGGGCCTCGTTGAGGGTCGCGTCGGGTCGACCGACCACCGTGGTGCCGACCAGGCCCTGGGAGACGTCGGCCTGGACCTCGATCAGATGACCGACCGACCCCTGGAGGCTGACCGTGTGCGTCGTGGCGAAAGGCATCAGCCGACCCCCGCCACGTGCTCGACCACCGAGGCGCCGCGCACCGGTCTCACCACCGCCACCAGGTCGACCCGGATGTCAGCGGGCGTCACGCCGTGGTGTCGCGCCCAGTGCTCGACCACCACCCGCAGCCTCGCGACCTTGGCGGCGCCGACGGCCTCGTGCGGGGTGCCGCACTCGACGGTGGTGCGCGTCTTGACCTCGCAGGCCACGAGCACGTCGCCGTCGCGCAGGACCAGGTCGACCTCACCGGCCCGACAGCGCCAGTTGCGGTCGAGGAGCACCATGCCGCGCCCGACCAGGAGCCGGGCGGCGAGGGTCTCGCCGTACGCCCCGAGGGCGCCGTTGTGGGTCGCCGGCGCGGTGCGATGGGTGGCCGGGTGGGCTCGAGTCATGGGTTGACCTCCTGACCCGCAGCCTCGTGGGTGTCACCGACGACGGCCGAGCGTGGAGGTCACCCTGTGGAAGGGCTCGATGCGGACCGTCCTGTGGACGGGTTGCGGCCTATTCGACGAGACGGACGGGATCCCCGCCGATGGCGGCGTCCCAGGTCGTGACGTCGTGCACGTCGGTGCCGGGAGGGAAGTCGACCACGACCTTGTACCAGCAGCCGCCGAAGTTCGTGTCGTCACAGGTGTAGGTGGTGGGGACCGGGATGACCATCGACTGGAGCTGGCCGTTGTTGGTCGCGCTGCTGATCGGGGCGCGGCAGCCCACCGGACCGAGGTTGATCTCGAAGATCCCGGCTGCGCCACCCACGGAGCGGCAGCCGCCCGGGAAGGCCGTGGCGGCCGAGAACGGCGCACCGGTCGTCGTCGAGCGCGCGTCACTGGGCAGCAGCGCGGACACGGATCCCGACGCCCCGGCATCACCGACGTCGTAGAAGCTGAACTCGATGTACTGGCCGGCCGCACCGGGCAGCACCCGGATGAGGTTGAACGTGCTGCTCGCGCCCGAGGCGTTGACGAAGATGGGCATCCTCTGGAACGACGAGACGCTGACCGACTTCTCGAGTCCGGCATTGACCTTCGCGCGGATCGCGAACGAGTTCGATCCCTTGCCCGTGTTCGTGTTGCCGACCGCGGCGTGGGCCGTGCCGTTGCCGGTCAGGATGATCGAGGTGTTGCCGTTGGAGTTGGGGACGGAGGCGCCGGCGGGCGCGACGTTCGTCCGCACCTGCATGTAGTAGTCACCCTGCCGGGTCGGCGTGAACGTGCAGAGCGACGACCAGTTGTGGAAGAGCTGGCCCAGCTGTTGGTCGTAGTTGCTCTCGGTGCTCTTCAGGTCCTTGTACTTCGGGGCCTTCGTCATCCCGGTGAACTGCCGCGTGCAGCCGGCGATCGGCGCACCCTGGATCGGGTCCTGCGTGTCGGTCTGCTCGCGCACCACGAACGTGGTGGTCATCTGGGAGTCCGAGCCGCCGTCCGGGTTGCTGTCACCCGGGCAGTACGTCGATCCCGTGGGCGAGACGGGCTGCACCGACGAGTTGCCCTTGCCGTAGCGCAGCTTTCCGTCCGTGGTGACGAACGGGTTCATGTCGTTGTCGAGGGACCCCGCGTCGGGCAGGTCTGTGCAGAACTGACCGGTCTCCACGTAGGCCGGGTCGTAGAGCTGGAGGTCGATCGGGGTGCCGACGGCCGTCGGCGCCACCTTGATCACGTAGAAGTAGCCGGTCTCGTTGTACTCCGTGTTCAGCCCGCCGGTGCAGCGGTGGTTGGCGTTGGAGCACGTCCTGGTCTGGTAGCGGTCGCCTTGCGTCTTCTTCGTCTCCGGACCCTCGATGGTCGCCCACATCTGCGGGTTGGAGGAGCAGTTGGCGAACGGTGAGGGGCCCTGGGCGCTGCCCACCGGCTGTGCCGACGTGCCCGTCCCGGAGGTCGGCTCGTTGCCGAAGGTGTTGCAGGGACTGCCCATCGGCTGCGGCCCCTGGTAGTCCGCGGTCGCGGTCTCGATGATCATTGCGTCCACGACGCCGATGGCCGATCCGAAGGTGTTGTTGATGCGGCTCTCGATGGTGACCTTGAGCTGGCTGTTGAGCGTTCCCTTCTTGACGGTGACCACAACGTCCGGGCTGGCGTCGTCGAAGCCGTTGCGCGCCGCCACGGCCTTGGCCCGGACGACGGCGCTCGGCAGGTCGTGGGGCAGGAAGGGCACACCTGCGAGAGCAGCGGCGTCCGCCGCCTTCTGCACCCGCTGGATCTCGACGTACCAGCGGCCGGTGTCGACGGCGACCGCGGCGAAGCCCATGAAGACGCCACTGGCGAGGAGCAGGGCGACGAACGTGGCCACGAAGCCCTTCTCGTTGCGCTCGCGCCCGGCGAGCGCGGCGCGCAGGCGCCGGGTCACTGGTGCTTCCCCGGCCCGCAGGTGGCCGCCGGGAGCGGCTCGAACTCCATGACGGTGTGGTCCGCGAGCGGAAGCTCGACCCCGAACATGCCGCTGACCATCGGGTGCTTCACCTGCAGGTGCACCCCGACCCGGTCGAGGGGCGTGGTGACCGTGCCCGGGAAGCAGGCGCTGATGGTGGTCGACACCCAGGTCCCTTCGGCGTACTTGAACTCGTCGAGCGCGTCGCGCCAGGTGAACCGCACGCAGTTGGGGACACCGACGCAGCTGGTGGGCATCGTGGTGACGCCGTTGGCGCCCGGGTAACCGGCGGAGTTCGCCTTGTAGACCAAGATGTACTCGATGTTGTCCTCGGGCATCGCCGAGCCGGCGCGCTGGATGGCGTTGGCCGCCATCTGGGCCAGGGCCGGCGACGACCCTGCTGTGCACGGTGGGGCGAGCGGGCCGGTCTCGCAGACTCCGGGTCCGGCGTTCGCGCCCGTCGAGGCGATGCGAGCACCGACACGGGTGTCGGACGCGACCACCGCGTAGTCGCGCATGGCCAGCGACATCTCGATGATGCCGATCACGAGGATCACCAGGATCGGGGTCACCAGGGCCGCTTCCACGGCCGCAGCGCCCCGCTCGTCTCGACGCCGCAGGAAGAACACGCAGTCAGAGTGTCTGCCCTGCGAGGTACGCGTCCGCCGATCGCCTGAATCTTGCCCGTTCGGGCTAGTCCAGTGACCCGTTGTGACTAGCTGATCCCACGAGCAGCCGCCTCACGGCAGTGGCTGCTCGATGTCCTGCTGGCTGAGCTCCTCGACGTTGACGTCCTTGAAGGTCAGCACCTTCACGTTCTTGGCGAAGCGTGCCGGCCGGTACATGTCCCAGACCCAGGCGTCGCTCATGGAGACCTCGAAGAAGACGTCGCCGTTCTCGGTGCGCGCCTTCACATCGACCTGGTTGCACAGGTAGAACCGCCGGTCGGTCTCGACGACGTACTTGAAGATCGAGACGACGTCGCGGTACTCGCGGTAGAGGGTGAGCTCCATCTCGGTCTCGTACTTCTCGAGATCCTCGGCGCTCATGGTGTCTCCTCCTGATCGTGGTCGTGCCCATTCTGCACGGGCAGGGGCGGTTCGAGCCCGGCGGCACGGCGTACGTTGACGAACCGCATGCGATGGACCGGCGACGGGCCGTGCTCGGTGAGCAGCGCGGCGTGCTCGTCGGTGATGTAGCCCTTGTGCGTCTTGAAGTCGTACGCCGGCCAGTCGCGGTCGAGGTCGCACATGATGCGGTCGCGGGTGACCTTCGCGAGCACCGACGCGGCGGCGATGCAGGCCGCGACCCGGTCGCCCTTCCACATGGCCAGGCCGGGCACGTCGAACCCGTCGACCGGGAAGCCGTCGGTCAGCACGTAGGCGGGGCGGACGTCGAGCAGCGCGACGGCCCGGCGCAGCGCCTCGACGTTGGCGACGTGCATGCCCAGGCGGTCGCACTCGTCGCTCTCCACCACGACCACCGACCAGGCGGTGGCCCGGCGCAGGATCTGCACGTAGGCACGCTCCCGGGCCTTCTCGGTGAGCAGCTTGGAGTCGGCCAGCCCGGGGACGATGCCGCCCCGGCCCGCGGGCAGGATGCAGGCACCGGCCACGAGCGGCCCGGCACACGCTCCCCGGCCGGCCTCGTCGACGCCGGCGACCGGCTCGATGCCCGCGCGCCGCAGCGCACGCTCGTAGCCGTAGAGCCCTGCGTCACGCCGTACGGTCGCGCCGCGGGGTAGGTCACTCATGACGCACGCTCAGGGGGCGTCGGGGACGTCCGCGAAGGTCGCCGGCCGCTTGAGCCAGCGGAAGTGGTCGCGCGGCCACAGCAGTACGAACACCTTGCCGACGACCAGGTCCGCGCGCACGAACTCGTCGCCGGGCACGCAGTCGGTGACGCTCGGTGAGCACATGTGCTCCGAGGAGTCGGCAGAGTGACCGCGGTTGTCGCCCATCACGAACAGGTGGCCCTCCGGGATCGGGCCCGCGGTCCAGTCCTCGCCGCACTGGGTGACCATCGGACCGTCGCAGGCCTGACCGTCCTGCTGGAGGAAGTCCTTCTCGTTGAGAGGCACGCCGTTGACCGAGATCCGGCCCTTGTCGTCGCAGCAGGTGATCACGTCACCCTCGACCCCGACGACGCGCTTCACGAGGTGCCCGCCGCTCGGGTAGAGCCCGATCCGGGACATCACCTTGGTCAGGGTGCTCGTCGGACCGGCGTCGTCGGCCGGCCCTAGCCAGCCACCGGGATCCTTGAAGACCACGACGTCCCCGCGCTGGGGACTGTTGCCGCCCCAGTAGGACACCTTCTGGACGAGGATGCGGTCGTTGCGCACCAACCCGGGCTCCATCGACTCCGACGGGATGTAGAACGCCTGGACGAACAGCGCCTTGATCACCACCGCCAAGACCAGCGCCACCGCCAGCAGCACGATGGTCTCGGCCCAGAGCGGGAGCGGCTTGCGGCGACGCTGCGTGGTCTCACCCTCGGAGACAGAAGACCGCGAGCCCTCCTCGCCATCGGCGGAGTCGGTGGGCTCGCGGTCGTCGGAAGTCACGTGGGGAGACTAGCCAGTGTGTGGTCGGGGACCGACACTCAGGCCTCGCGGCGCTCCTTGATCTTGGCTGCCTTGCCGCGCAGGTTGCGCAGGTAGTAGAGCTTCGCGCGGCGCACGTCGCCGCGGCTCACGATCTCGATCGACTCGAAGATCGGGGAGTTCAGCGGGAAGGTGCGCTCGACGCCGACGCCGAAGGAGACCTTGCGGACGGTGAAGGTGCGGCCGATGCCGGAACCCTGGATCTTGAGCACGACGCCCTGGAAGACCTGCACACGGGAGCGGGTGCCCTCGGTGACCTTCACGTGGACCTTGATGGTGTCACCGGCGCGGAAGGCGGGGACGTCCTCGCGCTTGATCGCGTTGCCGAGCTCGGCAATGACGTTGGTCATGATGCTCCTGACGACTCGCCACAGGTCGGCCGCGGTTGTCTGGAAGTGTCGATGCGGTGGTCCGCGACGTGCGTGGCCGGCGGCGAGGACTCCCCCTGTGGCAGGAGCCCGACGCAACCCTCCGGGTGTGAGCTTCGGAGCGGTCTTCGGCCGACGTGGACCGAGGAGCAAGTCTGCCAGAGTCGCGGGCCCAGCAGAAATCGGAGTGCCGGGCGGCCGGCCGCCGGACCTGGGGCTAGCGCCGGGGCTTGATCATCAGCACCGCGCCGGGTGGCCCGTCGCCGCGCAGCCGGTAGCCGGCCTTCTTGTACATCCGGATGTTGTCGGTGCTCGACGCCCCGGTGAACAGGGAGTACGACGACACGGCGGGCGGCGCGGCGGCCTCGATCTCGGCCAGCATGAACCGGCCCAGACCCTGGCCCTGGAGGTCGGGCGCCACCATCAGCCGGCCGACGTCCCAGGACCCACCCTCGGCTCGACCGCGTGCCGCGGCCACCAGCCGGCCGCCGCGTCGCAGCACCAGCCAGGTCCAGTCGGCCAGCGACCGGCGTACGTCGTCGAGGTCCTCGTGGAGGGCGGGGATGCGCACCCCCGGGTTGGCGTGCAGCTCCTGGACCCAGCAGCACATCTGGAGCACGAACAGCTCGCCGACGTCCGCCGGTGTCGCGTGGCGCAGGTCGCCCCCTCCGGGCACCGCGCTGAGCGGCAGCAGGTCGGGCCGACGCTCGGCGGTACGGCGCAGCGCCTCGTCGTGCCGCCACCGCTCGATCGCGCCGTGGTTGCCGCCCAGCAGCACCTCGGGCACGTCCCGGCCGCGCCAGCTCGCGGGCTTGGTGTAGACGGGGTACTCCAGCAGGCCGTCCTCGTGGGACTCCTCCGTGAGCGACTCGGGGTTGCCCATGAACCCCGGCACCAGCCGGACGATCGCCTCGGTGATCGCCAGCGCGGCGACCTCGCCGCCGTTGAGCACGTAGTCGCCGATGGAGATCTCGCGCACCTCGCCCAGCGTCGCGGCGTGGTCGATGACCCGCTGGTCGATGCCCTCGTAGCGCCCGCACGCGAACACCACGTGCTCGCGAGTCGCCAGCTCGCGGGCCAGCTCCTGGGAGAAGGGCTCCCCGCTCGGGGTCGTGAAGATGATGGTGGGGTGGCCGGTGGCCACCTCGTCGAGCGCCTCGCCCCACGGCTCGGGCTTCATGACCATGCCCGCGCCGCCGCCGTACGGCGTGTCGTCGACGGTGCGGTGCCGGTCGTGGGCCCAGTCGCGCAGGTCGTGCACGGCGACGTCGAGCAGTCCCTTGTCCCGGGCCTTGCCGGCCAGGCTCAGCTGCAGGGGCGCGAGGTAGCCGGGGAAGATCGAGACGATGTCGATGCGCATCAGTCGGAGCTTGCGTCCACGTCATCGGGGAACGGCGTCACCAGGCCGGGCCGGTCGGCGACCACGATGCGGCCGGCGGCGATGTCGACCTCCGGCACCAGCGCGGCCACGAACGGCACCAGGGTGTCGCGGCCGTCGGGCGTGCGGATCGTCAGCAGGTCCTGCGCGGCGCCGTGCGCGACCGCGGTGAGGACGCCCAGCTCGGCGCCGTGCTCGTCGTACGCCGTGAGACCGATCAGCTGGTGGTCGTAGAACTCGTCGGGGTCCTCCGGCGTCGCGCCGGCGGGCAGGTCGGCGTGCAGCACGATGCCGCGCGCCGCCTCGGCCTCGTTGCGGCCGTCGAGCTCGGCGAAGGTCACCAGCAGCACGCTCTGGTGCCACCGGGAGCCGGTGACGGTCAGGCTGCGCAGCGGCGAGGCGGACCCCACCGGCGGCTGGGCGCGCAGGACGACGCCCGCGGCGAACCGTCGCTCGGGCTCGTCGGTGCGTACGTCGACGGTCACCTCGCCACGGAGGCCGTGCGGCTTGCCGATCCGGCCGACGACGACCTCGATGCTGTCCACGGGGTCAGGGTATGTGGCGGGTGGGATTCACCGGATATCCGGGGACTCCCGGGGTTAGTGACCATTGCAACGGTCACGAACCCCAGGACTCGCGCACGAACCTTTGCGTGCCACCCCCGCAACGCACGAGCGCGCACCACCCCCGCAACGCACGAACGGGCGCCACCCCCGGAGGGATGACGCCCGTCTGCGATGGATCGTCAGCGGCGGTCGACGTCGACGAAGTCGATGCGCGCACCGCCACGGCCGGCGAGGGCCGAGATGACGGTACGGAACGCGGTGGCCGTGCGGCCGTTGCGTCCGATGACCTTGCCGAGGTCGTCCGGGTGCACCCGGACCTCGAGGATCGAGCCGCGCTTGAGCTGCTTGTCGCGCACGGTCACGTCGTCAGGGTTGTCGACGACTCCGCGGACGAGGTGCTCGAGTGCATCGGCGAGCACGGCGCTCAGGCCTCGCTCTTGCCGGCGTCGGCAGCGGTGACGGTCTCGGCGGCCTCGGCCTCAGCAGCGGCGCCCTCGGGGGTCTCCGATGCGGGGACCTCCACCTTGGGCTCCTCGACCTTGGTCTCCTCGGGAGCGACGGCGGGCTTCTCGTCGGCCTTGGCCTCGGACGTGGTGTCCTCGGTCTTGGCGTCGTCAGCCTTGGCGTCGTCAGCCTTGTCGGCCTTCTTGGCCTTCTTGGTCGTCGCGCCGCTCTTGGGCTCGTTCGCGACGTCCTTGAGAGCCTCGTTGAAGATCTCGAGCTTGTCGCGCTTCGGCTCCTTGACCTTCAGCGTGCCCTCGGTGCCCGGAAGGCCCTTGAACGTCTGCCAGTCACCGGTGATCTTGAGGATCTTCGCGACGGCCTCGGAGGGCTGCGCGCCGACACCGAGCCAGTACTGCGCCCGGTCGGAGGTGACGTCGATGTAGGACGGCTCCTCCTTGGGGTGGTACTTGCCGATCTCCTCGATCACGCGACCATCGCGCTTCTTGCGCGAGTCGACGACGACGATGCGGTACTGCGGAACCCGGATCTTGCCCAGGCGCTTCAAGCGGATCTTGACGGCCACGTTTGTGGTGTCTCCTCGGAAGTTGTGTGTGGTGAGGCGCCGTCCACCAGGTGGGGACCGGGTCAGGCGCCTGCGATGGGCCCGACGACGTCCGGATGAGAGGGTCCGGTCGTGCAGGGCACAGCGGCTGATTCTGCCAGATGCCTGCCGGTCATTCCGAATCGAGCCCGATCGACCGCCGTACGGCGTCCACGCCGGTCACTTCCAGGGGGTCCTCGCCGCGCACGAAGTCGTCGGGCGAGAGCACGAAGCCCTGGTTGACCGCCAGCTCCCCCGGGCGTCGCGCGAGGCGTCGTACGCCGTTGGGGCGGTAGCCGACCTTCCGGCTCACCGCCAGCGACGCGGGGTTGTCGACGAACGCGCCGGAGGTGATCTCGGTGAAGCCGAGGTGGTCGAAGCAGAGCGCGCAGACCGCCTGCCGCATCAGGGTGCCGATGCCCTTGCCCTGGTGCGCCTGCCCGAGCCAGGAGCCGGTCTCGCCGGTGCGGGTGACGAGGAAGTCTTGGGCGCTGACCCCCTGCACCCCGACCAGCCGACCCTCGAACCAGACCCCGAGGCTGAGCTCCCACGACGTGGGGCTCCACTCGGCCCGCGCCTTCCAGTGGTACTGCACGAACCTCATCGGCAGCTCATCGGACGAGACGTCGGTCCACGGGAAGAAGAACGGCATCCGCTCGGGCTCGTGGATGCCCGCGACGGCCAGCTCGGCCAGCGTCACGAGGTCGTCGTCACCGATCCCACGGAGCTGCACCGGTCCTGCCGTGGCGCGCAGCCCCAGGGGCGCGAACACGTCGCCGATCGTCGTCATCGCGTCAGCCAATCATCTCAGTCCAGGAAGAGGCAAAGGGGGTGACCGGCCGGGTCCAGCACGACCCGCAGGTCGTCGCGCGGCTGGTGGGCCGCGGGCCGGCCGCCCGCCGTGACCGCGACCGCGAGGGCGGCCTCGAGGTCCTCGACAAGCACGTCGAGGTGGATCATCTTCTGCTGCTGCCCGACCTCCTCGGGCCAGGTCGGCGCCGCGTAGCCGGGCTCGGCCTGGAAGGAGAGTCCGACGCCCCCGGCGGGGTTGCGCATCAGCACCCAGTCGGGCTCGGCGAAGGTGGGCTCCCACCCCAGCAGCGCGCCGTAGAACGACGCCATCGCGTGCGCGTCGGAGCAGTCGAGGCAGACGGTGCGCAACGAGATGGCCGTTGCGGTCATGCGACCACCCGACCACGCAGTACGACGCGACTCGGCGTGTGCAGCACCGTCAGGTCCGCCAGCGGGTCGGTCGGGTAGACCACGAAGTCGGCCGGTGCACCCTCGGCCAGCGCGGCGGGCCTGCCCAGCCACTCGCGTGCCCGCCACGACGCCGCGCCGAGGGCGTACTCCGCCGACATCCCCAGCCCGGCCATGGCGACGACCTCCCCCGCGATGTTCCCGTGCGCGCTCATGCCGCCGCCGTCGGTGCCGGCGTACAGCGGCACCCCGGCGTCGTGGGCGGCCATGATGGTGTCGCGCTGCCGGGCGTGCAGGTCGGTCATGTGGCCGGCGTAGGCGGGGAACTTCTCGCGCCCCGCCTCGGCGTACTGGGGGAACTTGTCGATCTGCATCACCGTCGGCACCAGCGCGACGTTGCGGGCGGCCATCGTCTCGACCAGGTCCGGCGACAGGCCGGTGCCGTGCTCGATGCAGTCGATGCCCGCCTCGATCAGGCCCGGGAGCACACCCTCGCCGAAGCAGTGCGCGGTCACCTTGGCGCCGAGCGCGTGCGCCGTCTGGATCGCGGCGGTGAACGCGTCGGCGGGGAAGCTGGGCTCGAGGTCGCCGGTGTCCCTGCTGATCCAGTCGCCGACCAGCTTGACCCACCCGTCGCCGCGCTGCGCCTCCTGCTCGACGTACGCCGTCAGCTCCTCCGGCTCGACCTCGTGGGCGTAGTTGCGGATGTAGCGCCGGGTGCGCGCGATGTGTCGCCCGCAGCGGATCAGCCGGGGCAGGTCGTCGCGCTCGTGGATCCAGGAGGAGTCGTGGGCGGAGCCACAGTCACGGATCAGCAGCGCACCGCCGTCCCGGTCGGCGATCGCCTGCGCCTCGGCCTCCTCGACCTCGGCGCCGCCGTCGTCGTTGAGGCCGATGTGGCAGTGCGCGTCGACGAGCCCGGGGACGATCCAGCCCTCCCCCGCCGACTCGGCGCCCGCCTGGGCCTCGTAGGTCACGCGTCCGTCGACGACGTACAGGTCATGTGCCTCACCGTCGGGCAGCACGGGCCCTGAGAACTTCAAAGCAGCCATGCCACGGACGTTACCGCCCAGCGCTCCCCCGACCGGCGGACGACATTCGGCGACCTCCCCGGGTACCGAAACTCGGGGATGCCTTCTCGGCGGCTGCATGGGCACTCTGGCATTCCCAGTTGCCCATGAGGGGGTTCTCCCATGACACCAAAGCTTCCGGCGCGCAGGGCGGCGCTCGTCCTCGCCACGTCACTCACGGTCGTCTCGACCTCACTGCTGGCCGCAGCGCCCTCGCTGGCCGGCGGGTCGCACGGCCACGACGGCGCCGGCGGGTCCGGCGGTCCCCCGTGGACCGTCGTCGCGAGCGGTCTCGACAACCCGCGCCTGCTCAGCGTCGACCGCTCCTACGACCACGACGACGATCACCACTGGGGCCGGCGCGACGCCGAGGACCGTTGGCCCGGCTCGGCGCTGTACGTCGCCGAGGCCGGCCGCGGCGGCAGCGGCACCTGCGTCCCCGCCCCGGAGGGAGAGGCGGGCGAGGTCATCTGCTTCGGCCTCACCGGCGCGGTGACCCGGATCCACCACGGCCAGCAGCGGCGCGTGGTCACCGGGCTCCCGTCATTGGCGGGAGCCGACGGCGGACAGGCCACCGGACCTGCCGACGTGGCCGTTCGTGGCTCCCGGTATCTCGTCAGCGTGGGCCTCGGCGCCGATCCCGCCGCCCGCGACACGGTCGCGGGGGGTGAGCGGTTCGGCACGCTGCTGGCCGGCCGGTTCGGCGGCAAGCAGGTGCAGATCGCGGACCTGGCCGCCTACGAGGCGGCCAACGACCCGGACGGCGCCGGCGCCGACAGCAACCCGACCGGCATGACCGCGACCCGTCGCGGCGTCGTGCTGACCGACTCGGGCGCCAACGCGCTGCTGTCGGTCGGCTGGCGGGGCAACATCTCGACCGTCGCGACGTTCGCCGAGCGCATGGTCCCGGCGCCGCCGTTCATCGGGGAGGGCGACATCCCCATGCAGAGCGTGCCCACCTCGGTCGTCCGCGGCCCCGACGGCGCGTGGTACGTCTCCGAGCTGACCGGGTTCCCCTTCCCCGCCGGCGATGCCCGCATCTACCGGGTGGTCCCGGGTCTCCCGCCGACCGTCCACGCCACCGGGCTGACCAACGTCACCGACCTGGCCTGGAAGGGCCACCGGCTGTACGCCGTCCAGCTCGCCGGCGATGCCGGGCTGCTCGCTGCGGAGGGTCTGCCGATGGGCTCGCTCGTACGGGTGAACCGCGACGGCTCGCACAAGACCGTGGCCGGCGACCTGCCCGCGCCGTACGGCGTGGCGATCGACCGCGGGAAGGCCTACGTGACGACGTGCAGCGTGTGCGCCGGTGGCGGCCAGGTGGTGAGCATCCCGCTGTGGTGAGGCAGTGGTGAGAAAGGGAGCGGGGGCTCAGCCGAGCTGGCCCAGCAGCCAGGACGGACTCATCGCCATCGCGCCGAGCCCCTGCACCCTCGACTGGAGGAAGCGGTCCGCCGTCACGACGGTGACCTGACCGCCCGACTCACGCGCGGCTGCGGTGACGCGCTCGATCTCGCTGTCGCCGTCGCGGGGTGCGTGCACGACGCGCACGTGACCGTCACGTCCGGCCTTCACGCCACCCTTGGCGGCACCCTCGAGCACCAGCACGATCTCGCTCTGCGGCAGGTCGGCGACCAGCAGCCGCTCGTGCAGGCGTCGCGCGGCGCCCGCCCGGTCCTTCCACCAGCCGTCGGGGCGGGAGCCCACGACGTTGGCGCCGTCGACCACCAGGACCGTCACTTCAAGAACTTGGAGAAGTCCTTGGGCAGGTCGAGCGCGGCCGCCGCCTGCTCGTAGTCGACACCGGCCTCGTCGGGGTTGCCGAAGGGGTTGGCGGGCGCTGCCGGCTTCTCGGCGGCGGTCTTGGCCTCCAGAGCCGCCTTGGCGGGGTTGCCGGAGACCCGTCGACCCTTCGCGGGCTTCGGCTTGCCCTTCTGGCGCTTGCCGGCGCCACCCCCGAGACCGGGCATGCCCGGCATGCCCGGCATGCCCGGCATGCCGCCACCGCGGGCCATCTGCTGCATCATCTTCTTGGCCTCGAAGAACCGGGTGACCATCTGGTTGATGTCGGAGACCTGGACGCCCGAGCCCTTGGCGATGCGGGCGCGGCGCGAGCCGTCGATCATCTTCGGGTTGTCCCGCTCCGCGGGCGTCATCGACAAGATCATCGCCTGGATGCGGTCGATCTCGCGCTCGTCGAAGTTCTCGAGCTGCTCGCGGAACTGCCCCATCCCGGGCAGCATCCCCATGATCTTCGACATCGACCCGAGCTTGCGCATCTGCTGCATCTGCGCCAGGAAGTCGTGGAGGGTGAAGTCGCCGCCGCCGAGCAGCTTCTCGGCCGCCTTCGACGACTCGGCCTGGTCGAACGTCTTCTCGGCCTGCTCGATCAGCGTGAGCATGTCGCCCATGTCGAGGATGCGCGAGGCCATCCGGTCGGGGTGGAACAGGTCGAAGTCGGTCATCTTCTCGCCCGCGGAGGCGAACATGACCGGCTTGCCGGTGATCGACGCGATCGACAGGGCGGCACCGCCGCGGGCGTCGCCGTCGAGCTTGGTGAGCACGACGCCGTCGTAGCCCACACCCTCGAGGAACGCCAGCGCCGTGTTCACGGCGTCCTGCCCGATCATGGCGTCGACGACGAACAGCACCTCGTCGGGGTTGACGGCGTCGCGGATGTCGGAGGCCTGCCGCATGAGCTCGGCGTCGACGCCGAGCCGGCCGGCGGTGTCGACGATCACGACGTCGTGCAGCTTGCGCGCCGCCTCCTCGAGGGAGGCCCGTGCCACGGAGACGGGGTCGCCGACGCCGTTGCCGGCCTCGGGGGCGAACACCGGCACCCCCACGCGCTCGCCGTTGACCTGGAGCTGCTGGACGGCGTTGGGACGCTGGAGGTCGGCCGCGACGAGCAGCGGGGTCTTGCCCTGGTCCTTGAGCCACAGCGCGAGCTTGGCCGCGAGCGTGGTCTTGCCGGCGCCCTGGAGGCCGGCGAGCATGATGACGGTGGGGCCGGTCTTGGCGTAGCGCAGCCGCCGCGTCTCACCGCCGAGGATGGAGACGAGCTCGTCGTTGACGATCTTGATGATCTGCTGGGCGGGGTTGAGGGCGCCGCTGACCTCTTCGCCGCGAGCGCGTTCCTTGACGGCGCCCACGAACTCCTTGACCACGGGCAGCGCCACGTCGGCCTCGAGGAGCGCGATCCTGATCTCGCGCGCGGTGGCGTCGATGTCGGCCTCGGAGAGGCGTCCCTTGCCGCGCAGGTTCTTGAACGTGTCGGCAAGCCGGTCGGAGAGTGTGGCGAACAACGAAGATCCCTAGACTGGTCGAACGGCCTGGTGGCCCGGCGAATGAGTCTCCAGCCTAACCGGCGCCGGTCAGGCGGGCGTGAGCGCGGCGCGCACGGCGTGCGCCGCCGCCGCCGCACGATGGTCGACGAGCGGGCCGGCGTCTCGCTCCTGCACGTAGAACACGTCGACGGCCTGCGGCCCCACGGTGTCGACGTGGGCCGAGGCGACGGTGAGGCCGAGCCCGGCCAGCGCCGCGCAGACGAGGTGGAGCACGCCCGGTCGGTCGGCGGCCCGCACCTCGAGCACGGTCGAGCGCGCCGACGCGTCCGCGCGTACGGCGACCGTCGGGGCCAGCGCGGCACCGTCACCTGTGGAGCGGCCGGGTCGCAGCCGCTCCCCCGCGTCGATGCGGCCCGACACGATCGCGTCGTAGCGCTGGCGCAGCACCGCCGGGTCGATGGCGGTGTCGGTGACGTCCCACTCGGAGACGGCGACGTCACCCTGGGTCCACGCCCGGGCGCCGCGCACCGAGGTGCGCTGCAGGGCCAGCATCGCGGCGACGTCGGCCAGCAGCCCGACCCGATCGGGAGCCAGCACGCGCACCCGCACGCCGTCGTCGGCGTCGAGGACCTCGATCGACGTGGCGCCGCGTCGTACGTCGTCGGGCACGGCGACGAGGTCACGGTCCGCCCCGGTGGGCGGCCGCCCCGACTCGAGCGCGCGCACGACGTGCGCGGCCAGCTGGTTGATCAGGCCGGCGCGCCACGACGACCAGGCCTTGGCCGACGCGGCGCGCGAGTCGGCCTCGGTCAGCGCCAGCAGCAGCGCCATGGCCTCGGGAGTGCGGATCCGGGCGGTGATCTGGGTGATGGTGGCCGGGTCGTCGGGGTCGCGGGTGGTGGCGGTGCTCGAGAGCAGCAGGTGCCGTCGTACGAGCGTGCCGACGAGGTCGACGCCCCCGGCGTCGAAGCCCATCCGGGTGGCGACGGCGCGCGCGATCGGCTCGCCCGCCACGCTGTGCTCGGTCAGCTCACCCTTGCCGATGTCGTGCAGCAGGGCGGCCACCATGAGCACGTCCGGGCGGGAGACCGTCCGGATCAGGGCCGAGGCCTCGATGCACGTCTCGATGACGTGCCTGTCGACGGTGAAGCGGTGGATCGCCGACGCGTGCGGCAGCAGCCGGATGCGCCGCCACTCGGGGAGCACCCGGTCCACCGCACCCGTCTCCTCGAGGGTCTCCCACACCCCGAGGAGCCCGCGGCCGGAGGCCAGCAGGCGCACGAGCAGGTCCCTGGCCTCGGCGGGCCACGGCTCGGGCACGGGCGGCGACTCGTGGACGAGCCGGGAAGCGGTGGTCGGCGACAGGGCGACCTCACGCTCGGCCGCCTCGGCGGCGGCACGGAGCAGCAGCAATGCGTCGTCGGCGGGCGCCAGCCGGCCGTCGAGCACGACCTCGCCCGCCGACACGGCGAGACCCCTGGCCACCGGCTGCAGGTCTGGTCGGCGGGATCCGTGGATCGACGCCGGTCCGGCCAGCACCCCGTCGACCCGGCGCCAGGTGAGCCGGTGGACGTGCGCGATCCGGCGGCCCGTCTCCCGCAGCGCGACCTGCGCGGCCGCGGCGTCCGCGACGCCGATCCGGTCAGCCAGCTCGGCCCACACCTCCGGCGCCACGCGGTCGGTGGCCCGGCCCGAGACCTCGTGCAGATGGTCACGCAGGTCGAGCAGCTCCTGGCGGGCCTGCTCGAGCGCCACGTGGGGCACGTCGACCAGCCAGGTCGCGACGAGTGCGCGGAGCACCGTGGCGTCCCGCAGCCCGCCGGCGGCCTCCTTGATGTCGGGCACCGACTCGTGCGCCACCTCACCGACCAGCTCGTGGCGCTGCCGGACGATCTTGTGCAGCTCCGGGAGCCGGGACCGGGCATCGCGACGCCACGCGGCGAGCATCGTCGTACGCAGGCGCAGGGTGAGGCTGGGATCCCCGGCCAGGTGCCGGGCGTCGAGCAGCCCGGTCGCGACCTTCACGTCGGCGTCGGCCGCCTCGAGCATCTGCTGCTCGGTGCGCACCGCGTGGTCGAGCCGGACGCCCGCGTCCCAGAGCGGGTACCAGACCTCCGCCGCCCCCTCGCCCGGATCGACCCCCGCGGCGTGCACCAGCACCACGTCGAGATCCGAGTACGGCGCCAGCTCACCGCGCCCGTAGCCCCCCACGGCCACCAGTGCGGCCCCGACCTCGGGCAGCTCCGCCTTCTCGTACGCCGCCAGGCACAGCGCGTCGGCGTCGTTCGTTCGCCGGGCGCGTTCGGTCGCGGTCATGGCAACGGGCTCCTCCCGGCGGGACGTGGACCATGTAACGCTCCGTTATTGGTGCTTCGCCCCCCGAATACGGGGTGGGAAGCGGTAATAACGGAGCGTTACATGGGTGGTGACCGATCAGATGGCCGCCTGGTCGGTGTCCCCCGTGCGTACCCGCACCACGGTCTCGACCGGGCTCACCCACACCTTGCCGTCCCCGATCCGCCCCGTCTGGGCGGCCTTGACGATGATGCCGAGGACGTCCTCGGCATCGGCGTCGTCGGTCACGATCTCGATGCGGATCTTCGGCACCAGCGCGATGTCGTACTCCGCGCCGCGGTAGACCTCGGTGTGGCCCTTCTGCCGGCCGTAGCCGCTGACCTCCGAGACGGTCATCCCGGTGACGCCGAACGTCTCGAGGGCCTCCCGGACGTCCTCCCACTTGTGCGGCTTGATGACCGCGGTGATCAGCTTCATGCGTTCGCACCTTCCTTGTTCGCAGACTTGGCAGCGGTCCCCGTCGAGGCGGCCAGGTGGCCCGACGCGAGTCCGAGGCTGCCGCCGCCGCTGCTGGTGAAGTCGTAGCCCGACTCCGCGTGCTCCGCCGCGTCGATGCCCTCGACCTCGAGCTCCTCCTCGAGACGGAAGCCGATCGTCTTGGAGATCACGGTGCCGATGACCGCCGTCAGGACGAACGAGAACGTGAGTACGGCGAGCGCACCGACCACCTGTCGCCAGAGCTGGTCCACCCCGCCACCGTAGAACAGTCCGTCGACCGCCGCCGGGGCGTTGGCCGTGGCCAGGAAGCCGATGCCGATCGTGCCCCAGAGGCCCCCCACCAGGTGCACGCCCACGACATCGAGCGAGTCGTCGTACCCGAGCCGGTACTTGAGCCCGACCGCGAGGGCACACAGGCCGCCGGCGACGACGCCCAGCACAAGCGCACCCACCGGGTTGACCGACGAGGCAGCCGGCGTGATGGCCACGAGGCCCGCGACGATGCCGGACGCGGCGCCGAGCGAGGTCGGCTTGCCGTCGCGGATCTGCTCCACGACCAGCCAGCCGATCACGGCCGCGGCAGTGGCGGCCAGGGTGTTGATCCAGGCCACCGCGGCGAACACGTTGGCGCCGAGCGCCGAGCCGGCGTTGAAGCCGAACCAGCCGAACCACAGCAGGCCTGCGCCGATCATGACGAGCGGCAGGTTGTGCGGCCGCATGGCCTCCTTGCCGAAGCCCTTGCGCTTCCCGAGCACCAGCGCCAGGGCGAGACCGGCCGCACCGGCGTTGATGTGGACGGCCGTGCCACCCGCGAAGTCGATGACAGCCAGCTTGTTGGCGATCCACCCGCCCGCGAAGTCGACGCCGGTGGCGCCGTCGAACGCGAACACCCAGTGCGCCACCGGGAAGTAGACGATCGTCGCCCAGACCGCGGAGAAGACCAGCCACGGCACGAACCGCGCACGGTCGGCGATCGCACCGGAGATGAGCGCGACCGTGATGATCGCGAACACCGCCTGGAACCCGACGAAGGCCAGGCTCGGGATCGTGAAGACCAGGGCGTCAGGGCTCATCAGTCCCTTGAGGCCGAAGTAGTCGCCGGGGTTGCCGAGGAGCCCGGCGCCGACGTCGTCGCCGAAGGCCATCGAGTAGCCGTAGAGGACCCAGAGCACCGTCACGACGGCGAGCGCGGAGAAGCTCATCATCATCATGTTGAGGACGCTCTTGGAGCGGACCATGCCGCCATAGAAAAGTGCCAGGCCGGGAGTCATCAGCAGCACAAGGGCCGCTGATGTGAGCACCCAGGCGGTGTCGCCAGTATCCATGTGTCTCAACCTCGTGATCGTTCGAACGGGGGAACGTCGCCGGCGGCGGCGACGCTGTCGCAGCCGGATCCGTTCCCAGTGGGCGAAACTCTGCGATGCCGAGGTTTCGACGTGTGGCACGTCGTGTTGCCGGGAGGCAACGAGTACGGCGCGGATGTTTCACGCGCGTGAACTCCCCCGTCGCCCCGGGCGGCGGCTCCGCCCCGATGCCGCATTGAACTAGGGTGCGTTGGTGGAACGAGCAGCCGAAGGAGCCCCCGCAGAATGAGGATCATCGGCACCTTGATGGTGCGTGACGAGGTCGACATCGTCGCCGCGATGGTCGAGCACCACCTCGCCCAGGGCATCGACAAGCTCGTCGTCACCGACAACCGCAGCCTCGACGGCACCACCGAGGTGCTCGAGGCCTACGCCGAGACCGGGCTGATCGAGCTGTTCCACGACCTCGAGCACCGCAAGCAGCAGCGCGACGTCGTCACCAAGATGGCGCGGCGGGCCCGCACCGAGCACCGCGCCGACTGGGTGCTCAACCTCGACGCGGACGAGTTCCTGATCCCGGTCGACAAGCGGCTCACCGTGCGCGAGGCCCTGGAGGGCACGCCGCTTCACCTCAACGCCTTCACGGTCCCGGTCTTCAACCTGATCGGACCGGCGGGCTGGTCGGGCAGCGGCATCCAGCGGCTCATGTGGCGCGACCTGCGCACCGACGCCGCGTTGCGCGCCATCGGCATCCACGCCCAGCCGACGCCCAACGCGGTCCACCGCGGCGAGTCCGACATCGTCGTCCAGCAGGGCAACCACGTCACCTCGATGCCGAGCAACGGACAGCCCCCCGCGGAGTTCTCGATGGAGGTGCTGCACCTGCCCTGGCGGTCGTGGACCCAGTTCGAGCGCAAGGTCGTCAACGCCGGCCGCGGCTACGAGGCCTCCCCCGATCTGAAGCCCAGCCGCAACCACCACGGCATGGCCGACTACCGCCGCTACCTGGAGGGCACGCTCGAGCAGTCCTACATCGCGCGCAGTCCCCTCCCCGACGAGATCCGCGACGGTGAGGCGGCCGGCTGGTACGTCCGCGATCCCTGGCTGCACAGCCACATGGAGCAGCTGCAGAAGGTCGCCCTCCGGCCCGACCTGCTCCGGGCCGTGCTCGACACCGAGCACCTCTCGGACCCGCCGGCCGAGCTCGGCGACACCCCGCTGCGCCACCACCTCGAGCTCGAGCGTCGCGCGCGACTCCTCGACGCGGACAGCGCGTCAGCCTGACGGGACCGGCCGGTCCCGTCCGCGACGTCAGCGGTCGAAGCCGCGCTCGCGGCGGGCTTCCAGCGCGATCTCGATGAGCCGCTGCGCACGGGCCCGGAACGAGTGCTCGCGGTGGATCTGGGCCGCGACCGCGCGGCGCTCGTCGTCGCTGCCGAAGATCTCGTCGAGGTCGGGCGTGGAGCTCATCGTGACCAGGTCGGTCGAGGAGTGCATGACCTGCACCGAGCGACCGAACGTCGAGCCCAGCCCGACGACGTCGTCGGTGATCACCCGCGCCCCGCTGGCGGCGGCGTCGAACAGGCGGTTGGAGAGGAAGCCCTCGAGCCGCATGTCCTCCCAGTGGTCGTTGAGCACGACGCCGGCGGAGCGGTAGGCCGCGCCCAGCTGTGCGTTGGGCAGGTAGGCGTCCTTGACGACCCGGCCCGTCACGAACTGCCGCCACTGGCTGCCGTAGATCGAGATCGGCAGCCCCACCTCGACCGCGGCCCTGACGATCGGCCGGAACTCCTTGCGCGACCCGCCGACGAACAGCACCGGGTGACCCGTGTCGGGCACCGCAAGGTCGGGGTGGAAGAGCGTGTGGTCGGTGGCCTGCAGCATCGGCTCGACCCGGATGCCCCAGTCGCGTGAGCGTCGCGTCGCCCACGCCTCGCTCGCGGCCAGCAGCCGGTCGTAGGTCACCGCCTCGCCCGTCGACAGCATCTCCGGGTGCGAGATGACCCAGCCGATCGTGACGTGCTCGTACGACGGCCGGTACGGCGCGAGACCGCGCAGCACCAGCGACACGTCGTCGAAGCGGCCGGTGTAGCGCTCGTGCTCGGGCCGGTGGTCGATGACGACCTCCTGGCCGGCCTCGCGCAGGGCGGCGGCCATCGCCCGGGCGAAGTGGGTGTCGCCCCAGCGCTCGGCGTCGGGACCGAACGGAGCCGGGTTCTTGATCGCCCAGCGCAGCCGCGGCGGCGACTCGTCGACCCGCAGCCAGGTGTCCCGGATGAGGACCGGCTCGGGCACGCCGAGACGGCGCTGGTTGCGGTGCCGGAACGACACGGCGTGGTCGACGACGCGGAAGCCGCGCGTCGCCCACAGGGCGGCATCGTCGCGAGGGGCGCCGCCGGCCCAGCGCTGGAGGTAGAGCTCGCGGTTGGTGTCGTAGGCGTCGAAGCGTCCCGGCGTCTGCGACTCGTGGTGGGTGACCCGTGACTCGGGGAGCACGACGAACCGGCCCGGCCGCATGGCCTTCAGCCGCAGGCACAGGTCGATGTCCTCCATGCCGTTGCGGAACACGGGGTCGAAGCCACGCAGGGCGACGACGTCGTCGCGCCGCAGCGCGAGCGCCGCACCGGTCAGCGCGGAGAAGGAGAGCTCCTCGATGCCGGCCGAGTCCTCGATCGGGAAGCCCTGCAAGAAGGCGTGCGGCACGCCACCGGTGGTGGGGAAGGCGACGCCGGCCGACTGGATCACCCCGGTCGGGTACAGCAGCAGCGACTGCGCGCCCAGGACCTCCGGGTCGGTCAAGGCACCGACGAGTGGCTCGAGCCAGCCCCGGTCGACGGTGGTGTCGTTGTTGAGGAAGACCACGAGCTCGCCGCGGGCGTGTGGCAGGGCCAGGTTGTTGCCCAGCGCGAAGCCGTGGTTGACGACGTTGTGGATCACCCGGACCCGGTCGAAGCGCCAGGCGAGCGAGTCGAGGATGACGGAGGTCTCCGCGTCGCACCCGTTGTCGACGACGAGGCACTCGACCTCCGGCTCGCCGGCGCCCGAGGCCTCCATCACGCCCTCGACGGCCCCGACCGTCAGCGACCAGTCGGCGTACGTCGGGATGATCACCGACACCAGCCCGGGGACCGTCTCGGAGTGTTCGAGGGACTCCCAGTCGATCAGCGAGCGGTTGAGCACGACGTCGGCCCAGGACGAGACGACCGACTGGTCGAACGCCGGCCGGTCGCCTGCCTGGCGGTGCCGCGCCTCCAGCAGCCAGGCCATGTGGCGGGTCACGCCGAGCGCGGTGATGGCCCGGACGCCGCTCACGCGGGCGACGCGCGAGACCAGGTCGAAGGCCCACGCACCAGGCAGCGACTCGTCGAAGCCACCCAGCTCGAGCACCGTGGCCCGGTCGACGACCAGCCGGGCGAGGTCGACGGTGCTCCGGTCGCGCACCTCGTCGCGCGGCAGGCCGTTGCCGACCAGTGCCGAGGTCCCGTCGCGGCGCACGCGGCGCAGCACGTCGGCCACGGCCAGCTCGCGCTCGGACTGCGCAACGGCCAGGGCGAGGTGGAGCCGGTCCTTCTCCCAGGCGTCCCCGGCTGTCAGGAACGCCAGCCAGAGGCTCGATGCGGCGGCGATCGCGCGGTTGAGGTCGGCCGGACCGTGGTCCGTGGCCGGCACGATCTCCCACGAGCCGGCGGGCAGCTCGGCGGCCAGCAGGTCGGCGAGTTCGGGTTGGGCGTCGTCGTCGAGCACGACCGCGCGCCACGAGGTGAACCGCTGACCCCGCAGGCTGCGCAGGCTCGTCGCGAGATGGCCCGGAGAGGTGCCGGCCGTGACGACGACCGACACCAGCGCGTGGTCGCCGCCGGTGGCGACCACGACGCCGTCGTACGCCGCGAGCGCCGACGCGCTGCGACGCAGGTCGCCGCGCGACACGGCACCGCGGACGACGCCGGCACGACGCTGGTCCCACTCGGCGCGCCGGACCGAGAGCCAGTCGAGCAGGCTCGGCGTGAACTCACCCTCGTGACCGACCAACCAGCGGTTGGCCGGGACGCCGGAGGCCGCACCGACCTCCTGGTAGTGACCGATCGGGCCGTGCGGGTGCGTGGCCGCGCCGGGGTTGCGGCGGCGGTAGCGGCGGGTGTCGAAGAGTGGGTGCGTGGGGGTGCGGAACGCCTTGCGGCGCAGGTAGACCAAGAAGACGTCGCGGTTGCCCAGGTCGGCCCGGTAGTTGCTGGCGAAGAACTCGCGGTCGAACAGCGGGTGCGGCGAGGGGCGCTTGCCGATGGCGGTTCGCAGGTAGTGCCGGACCAGCTCGCGGCGACTGCCCTCGACCCCCGCCTGCCGGGAGTAGTAGTCCTCGTCGAACAGCGGCGACTCGTACAGCCGCGCGGCGTCCGGACCCAGCTGCGCGGGCGGCTCGGGAACGCTGGAGCGACCCTCGAGCACCCGGCCCACCGCACGCCGGAGGCGCGAGCT
The DNA here is from genome assembly GCA_963807335.1 of uncultured Actinomycetota bacterium. Classification (GTDB taxonomy): domain Bacteria; phylum Actinomycetota; class Actinomycetes; order Propionibacteriales; family Nocardioidaceae; genus Nocardioides. Next base: position 455,538 of record CAWEBT010000011.1, on the reverse strand, counting down.
GCTCGGGTTGTCACCGCCCTGGTCCACTGTGCTGCCTTCCCTCGGTCACGCGTCGCGTCGTGCTCGGTCCGCTGCTCAGCCCAGCAGAGCGTCGACGAACGCGCCCGAGTCGAAGGGGGCCAGGTCGTCGGGCCCCTCACCGAGGCCGACCAGCTTGACGGGTACGCCGAGCTCACGCTGGACCGCGACGACGATACCGCCCTTGGCCGAGCCGTCGAGCTTCGTCAAGACGATGCCCGTGACGTCGACGACCTCCGAGAAGACGCGAGCCTGGATCATGCCGTTCTGGCCGGTCGTCGCGTCGAGCACGAGCAGCACCTCGGTGACCGGCGCCTGCTTCTCGATGACCCGCTTGACCTTGCCGAGCTCGTCCATCAGCCCGGCCTTGTTCTGGAGCCGCCCGGCGGTGTCCACGATGACCGTGTCGATGCCCCGGTCGACGCCGTGCTTCACGGCCTCGAACGCGACACTGGCCGGGTCGGTGCCCTCCGGGCCGCGCACTACCTCGACGCCGACCCGCTCGCCCCAGGTCGCCAGCTGCTCGACCGCGGCGGCGCGGAAGGTGTCGGCCGCACCCAGGACGACCGTGCGGTCCTCGGCGACCAGGATCCTGGCGATCTTGCCCACGGTGGTCGTCTTGCCGGCGCCGTTGACGCCGACCACCAGCACGATCCCGGGCCGGCCGTCGGCTCCGGTGACCTGGAGTCGCCGGTCCATCTCGGGGTCGACGAGGGTCAGCAGCTCCTCACGGAGCACGGCGCGGGCGTCGGGTGCGTTGCCGCCCTCGACGCGCAGCCGGGTGCGCAGCCGCTCGACCAGCTGCTGGGTCGGGGCGACGCCGATGTCCGCGGTGAGCAAGGTGTCCTCGATGGACTCCCAGGTGTCCTCGTCGAGCTTGTCGCGGGTCAGCAGCGCGAGCAGGCCGCGGCCGAGCGTGCCCTGCGAGCGCGAGAGCCGCTCGCGCAACCGCGCCAGCCGCGACGCGGTGCCCTCGGGCTTCTCGAGCGCCGGCGCGGGCACGTCGGCCGGTGCCGGTGCCTCGACCGGGGACTCGACCGGGGACTCGACGTCGGCCTCGGTGGGCGGCGGCGCCGAGGGCCGGGAGATGACATCGGTGCCACCCGTCGGCGGCACTTGCTTGCCGCGGCGCCCGGAGGTCAGCAGGCCGACGACAGTCAGCAGTCCGACGACCGCGATGCCGATGATCAGAAACAGCCAGTCACCCATGCCGCAATCCAATCAGACGCCCGCACCCGACCGGGCGTCGCTCACCCCGGCAGGGGGTCAGACGTGGAACCGGTCGTGGTGCTGGTCCTCGTCGAGCGTGGGCAGCCTGTCGACGCCCTTCCTCATCGCGTCCCCCAGCCAGGGCGCGCCGGGGATGTCGGCGCCACGGTGCGGGAAGGCGACATAGGCGACCACGGCTGCGGAGAGCAGCAGGACGAGCAGCATGGTGAGGATGATGGCAATCACGGACGATCACTCCCGAGCGGTCGGCATCTACGGCTCCACCAGAGTGACACAGAGGGCAGGCCGGACCGCCATCCCCGGCGCGTCCCCGGGGGGGTCTGCGGCCGCTCAGGAACGCAGGAGTGGGGTGACGGCGGCCCGGATCGAGTCGGGCATCGCGATCACCGGTCGCTGTCCCCCGGGGTGCTCGTTGTCGACGTACACGTGCACGAAGCGGCCCTCGGCGGCAGCCTCGTCGCCGTCGCCCTGGAACAGGCCGATGCGGTAGATGACCGACGACGTGCCGACCCGGTCGACGACCAGGCCGGTCTCGATCGGGTCGGGGAAGCCGAGCTCGCGGTAGTAGCGGCAGGACGTCTCGGCGACCACGCCGATCTCACGGAGCCGCCGGACGTCGACCCCGGTGGCCTCGAACAGGTGCGCGTTGACGGCCGTGTCGAACAGCTCGTAGTAGGTCGCGTTGTTGAGGTGGCCGTAGGCGTCGTCGTCGCGCCACCGGGTGGTGACGGTGCGCCAGCCGACGTAGTCGGCGCGGGTGGGTCTGGCCTCCGACCCCATCAGGCGCTCTTGGCGTCGCGCAGGCGCTGGCTGATGACCGCCGAGATGCCGTCGCCGCGCATGGTGACGCCGTACAGCGCGTCGCCGACCTCCATGGTCCGCTTCTGGTGGGTGATCACGATCAGCTGGGAGCTCTCGCGCAGCTCCTCGTAGATCTCCAGCAGCCGCCCGAGGTTGGTGTCGTCGAGCGCGGCCTCGACCTCGTCGAGGATGTAGAACGGCGACGGGCGCGCCTTGAACAGCGCCACGAGGAAGGCCACGGCCACCAGCGACCGCTCACCGCCCGAGAGCAGGGAGAGGCGCTTGACCTTCTTGCCGGCCGGTCGGGCCTCGACCTCGATGCCGGTGTTGAGCATGTCGCCGGGGTCGGTGAGCACCAGCCTGCCCTCGCCACCGGGGAACAGCCTCGCGAAGGTGGAGTCGAAGGCGCGCTCGACGTCGGCGTAGGCCTCGGCGAAGACCTGCTCGACCCGGTTGTCGACCTCGCGCACGATGTCGAGCAGGTCCTTGCGGGTCTGCCTGAGGTCCTCGAGCTGCTCGGTGAGGAACTTGTGCCGCTCCTCCATCGCCGAGAACTCCTCGAGCGCCAGCGGGTTGACCCGGCCCAGCATGCTCAGCGCGCGCTCTGCGGTGCGCAGCCGCTTCTGCTGCTCCTCGCGGACGTACGGCGCCGGCTCCGGCACGTCGTCACCCTCGGCCACCTCACCGCTGAACGGCACCAGGTTCTCGGGTCCGTAGTCGCCGACCAGGCCGTCGGGGTCGAGGCCGAGCTCGTCGAGGGCCCGCTCCTCGAGCTGCTCGATGCGCATCTTCTGCTGGGTGCGGGCCATCTCGTCGCGGTGGACGGAGTTGACCAGCTCGTCGTGCTCGCGGCCGAGGTCGCGCAGCGTCGCGCGGACCGTGAGCAGCTCCTGCTCGCGGCCGTAGCGGGCGCGTTCGATGTCTCCTCGGGCCTCGGAGGCGAGCGCGATCGAGTGCTCCAGCTTGCCGAGCACGACGGCCACCGCGGCACCGACGGACTCGGCGGCGCGCCCCTCGCGCAGGATCCGCTCGCGTCGTTCGCGGGCCTTGGCGCGCGACTCACGCTCGGCCTGCGCGGAACGCGTCAGCGCGTCGGCGCGGCCGTGCAGGGCACGGGCCCGCTCCTCGGCCGTGCGCAGGCCCAGGCGGGCATCCATCTCACCCTGTCGCGCGGTCCGGGCGGCGTCGACGAGACGCTCCCGGTCGGCGACGTCGGGCTCCTCGTCGGTGGCGTCCTCGGCGGCCGCGAGCCTGCGCTCGAGCTCGGCCAGACCGGCCAGGTCCTTCTCCCGGGCCTCCTGCGCGGTGGCGATGGCGCGTTCGAGCCGATCGGCCTCACCCCGCGCCGACCGGGCCAGCGAGCCGTACTGACCGAGCTCCTCGGCCACCGCGGCCAGGGTCGCGTCCGACTCGTGCAGCCTGGCCAGTGCGTCGTCGGCGCGCTTGAGCGCCTCGAGGCGCTCGGACTCGAGCCGCGAGATGTCGAAGCCCAGCCGCTCGGCCGACGCGGTGGCCTCGAGCAGCTGCTCGGAGGCCTCGTCGAGGGCGGCCTGGATCTCGATCAGGCTGGGCTGGCTCGACGAGCCTCCCGAAGCGAAGTGGGCACCGATCAGGTCGCCCTCGCGGGTGACCGCGGTGACGTCGGGCAGGTCGGCCACCAGGGCACGCGCGGCGTCGAGGTCGTCGACCACGGCCACCTTGAACAGCAGCCGGGCCAGTGCCCCGTCGAGGCTGGTGGGCCCCTCGATCACGTCCACGGCGTACGACGCGGCGCCGGGCAGCTCGGGCCAGGCCCGGTCGGCGGGCGGCGGGCCGCCCAGCAGCATCCCGGCCCGGCCGAGGTCGTCGCCCTTGAGGTGCCCGATGGCGGCGAGCGCCGCGTCTGGCCCGGTGAACGCGACCGCGTCGGCCGCGGAGCCGAGGGCGCCCGCGACGGCCGCCTCGTAGCCCGAGCGCACCGAGAGCAGGGCCGCGACCGAGCCCATCAGGCCGGAGACCGAGTCGGAGGCGGCGAGCAGCGCGCCGGCGCCGTCCTTGCGGTTCAGGCCGAGCTCGAGGGCATCCTTGCGGGCCAGCAGGCCGGTGCGCGAGCGGTCCGCCTGCGCCGCCTCGTCACGGGCCTTGGCGAGTCGTTCGTCGATGTCGTCGAGGGCGGACACCGCGGCTTCGTGCTCGGCGTCGAGGCCCTCCTCGCCGGCGTCGAGGCCGGCGACCTTGGTCTCGAGCGCGGTGAAGTCGCGCTGTGCACGGTCCGCCCGGGTGAGCGCCTCCTCGCGAGCCGCGCCGAGGCGACCGAGCTCGTCGTCGGCGCCCGCGGCCCGGGACTTGATGGCGTTGACCTGGCCGTGCAGCCGGGCCAGGCCCTCGCGGCGGTCGGCGGCAGCACGCTGCAGGCCGGCGATGCGCCGGTCCTCCTCGGCGGCGGCGTCCTCGGCCGTGCGCCGGGCGGTGACGGCGTGCTCGAGGGCGGTGCGCAGCGACTCCACCTCGGCACCGATCTGCTGCTCCTGCTCGCGCACCCGGGTGGCCTCGGCCTCCAGGTGCTCGGGGTCGCGGGCACCCTCGTCGAGGTCGTCGTCGCTCGTGCCGGCCGCGTTGCGCACCCGCTCGGCGGCCAGCGACTGGGTGCCCCGCAGCCGCTCCTTGAGCCCCGAGAGCGCGAACCAGGTCTCCTGGGCCTGCGCCAGGGCGGGCAGGTCCTCGCGCAGCGCGGCCTCGAGCCGGGTCTCCGACTCCCGCGCGGTCGCGATGCCGGCCTCGACCTTCTCGCGCCGCTCCAGCAGGATCGACTCGTCGGCGAGCTCCTGGTGCAGGGCGTTGCGCGCGGTGACGAGGTCGTCGGCGACGAGCCGGGCCCGGGCGTCGCGCACGTCGGCCTGGACGGCGACGGCCCGGCGGGCCACCTCGGCCTGCCGGCCCAGCGGCTTGAGCTGGCGACGGATCTCCGACAGCAGGTCGGTCAGCCTGGTGAGGTTGCCCTCGGTGGAGTCGAGCTTGCGGAGCGCCTTCTCCTTGCGCTTGCGGTGCTTGAGGACACCGGCCGCCTCCTCGATGAAGCCGCGGCGGTCCTCGGGAGTGGCGTGCAGGATCTGGTCGAGCTGCCCCTGGCCGACGATGACGTGCATCTCGCGGCCGATGCCGGAGTCGGAGAGCAGCTCCTGGACGTCGAGGAGCCGGCAGGTCTGCGAGTTGATGGCGTACTCGGAGCCGCCGTTGCGGAACATGGTCCGGCTGATCGTCACCTCGGCGTACTCGATCGGCAGCGCCCCGTCGCTGTTGTCGATCGTCAGCATCACCTCGGCGCGACCGAGCGGGGGGCGCCCGGAGGTGCCGGCGAAGATGACGTCCTCCATCTTGCCGCCGCGCAGCGACTTGGCGCCCTGCTCACCCATCACCCAGGCGAGTGCGTCGACCACGTTGGACTTGCCGGAGCCGTTGGGCCCGACGATGCACGTGATGCCGGGCTCGAGCTGGAGCGTCGTCGACGAGGCGAAGGACTTGAACCCCTTGAGGGTCAGGCTCTTCAGGTACACGCGTCACTCCTCGGGGGCCCGGCTCGTCGACTGGACGCGGCAGTCTCTCAGACTCCGACGCAGTCGTCCTCAGCGCGGCTCAGCCTACTCGGCGCGCACCGGCGCGCGGGCACCGTCCGCGGCGGGTCGGCCCGCACGCGCCGCTATTCTCGGCACCATGTCCGACGCCGACGAAGACCCCGCTGCCGACCAGCCCCAGAACTACCAGATCGCCGTCCCCGACGAGCAGGTCGGCGGGGTCTGGTCCAACTTCGCCTCTGTCTCGCACAGCCCCTACGAGTTCACCATCGACTTCGCGCGGATGGACTACGCCCACCAGCGCGAGGACGGCAGCCACCAGGGACAGGTCGTGGCGCGGGTCAACCTGTCGCCGTTGATGGTCACCCAGCTGCTGGAGGCCCTCGAGACCAACTGGCAGGGGTACGCCGCTCGCTCCATGCCGCCCGAGATGCAGTGAGAGCCGACGAGGCCCGCCGCGCCCGGTTCGCCGAGTTCTTCGACTTCGGCGCTGGCCACGGTCTCGAGATCGGACCGTTGGCCAAGCCGATCGCCGTACGCCCGGTAGCCGACGTCAGCTACGTCGACATCACCGATCGGGCCGGGCTGGTCGCGCACTACGCGGACGACCCGGGTGTCGACACCGACGCCATCCCCGAGCTCGACTTCTGGCTGACCCAGCCGCACGGCATCGTGACCATCGACGAGGCGTGCGCGGCCGGGGCGCCGTTCGACTGGGTCGTGGCCAGCCACGTCGTCGAGCACGTCCCGGACGTCATCGGCTGGTTGCAGCAGATCGCCGCCATCACCGCCGACGGCGGCACGCTCGTGCTCGCCGTCCCGGACCGGCGCTACTGCTTCGACGTGCACCGGCCGCCGACGACGGTCGGCCAGGCCCTGGAGGCGCACGAGAGCGGGGACCGCAGGCCGCGGACGCGCGCGGTGTTCGACTACTTCCACCAGGTCGTCACCCTGGCTCCCGCAGACGCCTGGGCCGGACGCATCCCCGGCGCCGAGGCACGCATCCACTCCCTCGACGCCGCCGTCGACTTCACCCGCCGCGCCCGCGAGGGCGAGTACGTCGACAGCCACGTGTGGTTGTTCACGCCGGCGGAGTTCGTGGCGTTCGTGGACGACCTGGGCCGCCTCGGCCTGGTCGACCTCGCCGTCGCGAGGCTCGTCCCCACCCGGCGCAACGAGCTGGAGTTCTACGTGCTGCTGAGCCGGCTGCCTCGCGGCGCCGACGCCGCGTCGGCGGACGAGCAGCGCGGCCGGATGCACCAGGCGGTCCTCGCCTCCCTGTCCGCGGAGGAGCTCCCGGACGGACCCGACCGCGAGCTGCGCGAGGCCTCGACCCGCATCGCGCGCCTCGAGCGCCGGCTGGCCAGGGCCACCCGCCAGCGCGACCGGGCACGACGGCGCGTGCAGCAGCTCACCGGCTCGACGAGGTGGCGAGCCGGCGGCATCGTCACCGCGGCGTACCTCCGCAGGCGCCTGCGCCGGTGGTCCTCAGGCGACTGAGACGGCGTCGTCCGCGTGCGCGATGTGGCTGAGCTGGCGCCACACCAGCGCGAGGGTGAGCCCGGAGCCCACGAACGCGAACCAGAACGGCCCGGTCAGCCCCCAGACCTCCGCGATCACGCCGCCCAGCGCCGTGCCCACGACCATGCCGCCCATCACGCTCATCAGGTAGACCGAGCCCACCCTGCCCTGGAGCTCGGTGGGCACGGCGCGCTGCCGGACGGCGTTGGAGAGCGTGCCCCACACGAACGCGTAGCCACCGAACACGAACATCGTGACGTACGCCTGCCAGGCGGTCGCCGAGAGTGCCAGCGAGAGGTGCGTGACGACCTCCAGCAGCAGGCACGCGCGCATCAGCGCCGCGAGCGGGACCCGGCGCTCGAGCCAGCCGTAGCTCGCTGTCCCCACGACCCCACCGGCGGCCGCGGCGGCGGTGAGCAGGCCGAAGCCGACCTCCCCCATGTGCAACCGGTCCAGCGACCACAACACCAGCACCGACCACGCCGCGGCCCAGGTGATGTTGAAGGTGACGATGACCAGCGCGAGGGTGCGGATGGGTGGGTTCGACAGCAGCCAGCGGACGCCGTCGGCGATGTCACGGCGGACGTGGGTGTCGCCCACGTCGCGGACGGCACCCGGCAGCGACGAGATCCTGGAGACGAGCACGACGGCGGTTGCGGCGCAGACGACCTGCACCAGGAACGGCAGCACCATGCCGGCGGCGAACAGGAACGCACCGACCGGCGGCCCGACGAACTGGTTGGCCGTCAGGAAGCCCGCCTGGAGACGGACGTTCGCGATGCCGAGGTCGGCCTTCTCGACCAGCATCGGGGTGAGCGTGCTGCTCGTGGTGTCGGCGAAGACCTCGGCGGTGCCGTAGGCGAACACCGCCACCAGGACCATCGCGATGTTGACCGCACCGGTGACGATCACGACGCACAGCCCCGCCAGCAGCACGGCGCGCAACGCGTCGGCCACGATGACGACCCGGCGCCGGTCCAGCCGGTCGGCCAGCGCTCCGGCGTACAGGCCGAACAGCAGCCAGGGCAGCCGCTGCAGCAGCACGGCGGCAGCCACGAGGGCGGGCGAGCGGGTCTGCGAGACGACCAGCAACGGCGCGGCCGCCATGGCGATGCCGTCACCGATGTTGGAGACCCAGGAGCTCGCCACGAGCCACCGGAAGCCGATGCCCAGCCGGGCGGGGAGGAGTACCTCGACGATTCGGCTCACAAGCCGCGGAGATTACCCCGACGAGCCGATCACCCGCATCCCGGCTCCCGGGCACGAGCGCTCAGCGGCACGGCCCGTCGACTCCGGGTCGACGGGTCGTCCGACTGGCGGAGCTGTCAGGCGTGCAGCATGCGCTCGAGCGCGTCACCCTCGCGCTCGAGAATGGCTGCTGCCTGGGCGGCGGTGAGCCGGTCGTTCTCTCGCTGCAGGCGTGCGACGAGCGACTCGAGCTCGTTGACGCGCTGGCGCAGGTGGTGGTTCTGGGCGGAGAGACGAGCGGTGGACCGCGGGTCGCTGTTCAGGTGACCGATCAGCGCCTTGGCCATGGGCGAACCTTTCAAGGGGCGGCGAACGGCCCGGGATGGGCCATTTTCAAGAGTCCCACCGCACCCCCGACGGGTCAATCCCCGTCACGGAGCAGTCGTCGTCCGCCGTCGTCGTGGGACGGGCTGGCACACCGGACAGAAGTACGACGACCGGTTCATGAACGCGATCCGGCGGATCGGGGCTCCGCACCGCTCGCACGGCTCGCCCTCGCGTCCGTAGGCGTGCAGCGAGCGGTCGAAGTAGCCCGACTCGCCGTTGACGTTGACGTACAGCGCGTCGAAGGAGGTGCCGCCCGCCCGGAGGGCGGAGGCCATCACGGCCCGGGCATGACCGAGCACCTCGGTCACCTGGCTCCGGGTCAGCCGGTCGCCCGGCCGGTCGCCGTGCACCCCGGCCCGCCACAGGGCCTCGTCGGCGTAGATGTTGCCGACCCCCGAGATCAGCGTCTGGTCGAGCAGCTGGCGCTTGATGCCCGACGTACGGCGTCGGGCCCGGGCCACGAACGCGGCGTCGTCGAAGTCCGGGTCGAGGGGGTCGCGGGCGATGTGCGCGATCTCGGTTGGCAGCTCGGCGCCGCCGGTGGAGACCAGCAGCCCGCCGAACATCCGCTGGTCGACGAAGCGCAGCTCCCGGGCGGCGGCGTCCAGCGCGAAGCGGACCCGGAGGTGCTTCTCGTCGGGTCGGCCGGTGGGCTGCACGAGCATCTGGCCGCTCATCCCGAGGTGGCCGAGCAGCGCGTCGCCGTTCTCGAGGGCGAGCCAGAAGTACTTGCCGCGGCGCCTGGCCGCCTCGACCCGGCGACCGGTCAGCGCGGCAGCGAAGCCGTCCGCACCACGTGGGTCACGGCGTACGGGCCGGGGATGCAGGACGTCGACGTGCGTGATCGTCGAGCCGACGACGTGGCGCTCGAGACCGACACGGACGACCTCGACCTCGGGCAGCTCGGGCACGGCTCAGCCGGACGAGGTGACGGGCTCGGACGTGGCGTCCTGGATCGCACCGTAGGCCGTCTCGGCGGCTGCCTGCTCGGCTTCCTTCTTCGAACGGCCCTCGCCGTGGCCGTAGAGCGCGTTGCCGACCTTGACCTGCGCGGTGAAGGTCTTCAGGTGGTCGGGACCGGCGTCCTCGATGACGTACTCGGGCACACCGAGTCCCCGCTCGGCCGAGAGCTCCTGGAGGGACGTCTTCCAGTCGAGTCCGGCGCCCATCGCGGCGGCCGCGTGCATCAGCGGGTCGAAGAGCAGGTGGACGACGGGGCCGGAGGCCTCGAGGCCGCCGGAGAGGTGGACCGCCCCGATGACCGCCTCGACGGTGTCGGACAGGATCGAGGCCTTGTCGCGCCCGCCCGTCGACTCCTCGCCGCGGCCGAGCTTGATGTACTGGCCGAGCTCGAGGTCGCGGGCCACGCCGGCGAGCGCCCGGGCGTTGACCACCGCGGCGCGCAGCTTTGCGAGCCGGCCCTCGGAGAGGTCGGGGTGGGTGGTGTAGAGCGCCTCGGTGACGATGACCCCGAGCACGGAGTCGCCGAGGAACTCGAGCCGCTCGTTGGTCGGCAGCCCACCGTTCTCGTAGGCGTAGGACCGGTGCGTCAGGGCGCGGTCGAGCAGCTCGGCGTCCAGGACCGGATCGCCGAGCGCCTCGCGCAACGCCGCGGTTGTCAGCGCGTCGACCGGTTCAGAGAACCTGGCGACGGTCGGCGCGAGCGCCGTACTGGCCACAGGCACCGCACGCGCGGTGCGGCAGGTGCTTGGCACCACAGGCGGGGTTCGCGCAGGTCACGAGGGAGGGCGCAACGGCCTTCCACGCCGACCGACGGTGACGCGTGTTGCTGCGCGACATCTTCCGCTTCGGGACAGCCACTGTTTTCTCCTCATACGGGCCGGATCGCTCCGGCCATCGTTGTCGCCGGCCTGTTCGGCCGGTCAGTCCTCGGGGTGATCGGGTTGGAGAGCCTGGAGGCCCACCCACCTTGGATCGATCGCTGCCTCGTGCCCGTGATCAGGATCATCGGCGAGCCGCGCACCACATTCGATGCACAGACCCGGACAGTCGCCCTGGCACAACGGCTGGAACGGCAGTGCAAGCACCACCGCATCCCGCAGCAACGGCTCGAGGTCGAGCAGGTCGTCCTCGAGCTTTCTGGTCTCGTCGTCGAGGTCCTCGTCGGAGGCGTCGTGCCGGATGTCGTCGTAGACGTACAGCTCCTGGAGATCCGCGACGATGTCGTCGTCGATGGGCTCCAGGCACCGCACGCATTCGCCGACGAGCGCGGCTTGCGCCGTGCCCGTGACCAACACGCCCTCCATGACCGCCTCGAGGCGCAGGTCGAGTTCGACCGGCGATCCCTCGGCGACACGAAGCACTTCGATGCCGAGTTCTGACGGAGCCGGAACGGTGACGACCACCTGACGCTGGGACCCCGGGCGGCGACCGAGCTCGCGTGTATCGAGCACGAGCGGCGCTCTCGGGTCCAGGCTGTTCAAAGGTCAACTCCAGTCCGGCACGACAGAACCTGTGAATCGTAACCGTCGGCGGTCAGCGTGAGCAAAACGGACGCCCCACCCAGCCGCCCACAGGCGCCTCACTCGTCACTGGCGCCCCGCGTGCGGTCGACCGACTGCTCGGCCAGCCGCTCCTTGAGCCGGAGGTGCACGAAGGCCGGGACCAGCCCCGCCACGTCGCCGCCGAAGGCCGCGACCTCCTTCACCAGCGACGACGCCAGGAAGGAGTACTCCGGGCTGGTCGGCACGAACACCGTCTCGATGGGCGCCAGGCTGGAGTTCATCTGGGCCATCTGCAGCTCGTAGTCGAAGTCGCTGACCGCGCGCAGCCCCTTGACGATCGCGACGATCCCGTTCTCCTGGCAGAAGTCGGTCAGCAGCCCGCTGAACGAGTCGACGCGCACGTTGGGCAGGTCCTGGCAGGCGGTGGTCAGCATCTCGATGCGCTCGTCGGCGCTGAACAGGCGGTTCTTGGAGGCGTTGACGCCGACCGCGACGACGACCTCGTCGAACAGCGAGGCCGCGCGCTCGACGATGTCGAGGTGACCGTTGGTGACCGGGTCGAACGAACCGGGACACACGACGCGTCGTACGCGTGCGGGCACGACTACTCCTCGGGGTTGGGGGCGGCGCGACCGTACCAAAGCATCGTCTCGCCGTACTTCTTCTCGCGCTCGCCGGCCAGGCCCTCCGGCCAGGTGATCGGCTCGCTCCGGGAGGAGCGCTCGACCACGACCATCGCCCCCGGCACCAGCCACTGGTGGCCGACCATCGCCGTCAGATCCGCCTCGACGCGCTCGGTCTCGAGGGGGTACGGCGGGTCGAGGAACGCCACGTCGTACGGCGCGGTCGGCACCTTGGCGAGCGCGGTGCGCACGGAGGTGGCGAGCACCTCGGCGCGCGTGAACTCCAGCACTCGGGCGTTCTCGGCGATCAGCGCCGCGGTCCGGCGGTCCTGCTCCACGAAGGTGACCACGCCGGCGCCGCGGGACCACGCCTCCAGGCCCACGGCCCCCGACCCGGCGTAGAGGTCAAGGAACCGCAGCCCCGACAAGGAGCCGCACCACGACTCGATCGCCGAGAACAACGCCTCGCGCACGCGGTCGCTGGTCGGCCTGGTGGCCACCCCCTTCGGCGTGTGCAGCCGTCGTCCTCCGACGGCTCCCCCGATGATCCGCGTCATACCGCTAGGACTTCTCCATGAACTCAGACTCGCGCGTCTTCTCCATCTCGTCCACCGCACGCGCGAGGCCGGGAGCCTGGGCGAGCACCGGGTCGGCGGACAGCAGCTCCTCGGCGGCCTCCCTGGCCCGGACGATCGTCTTCTCGTCGCGGAGCACCCGCAGGCTCACCAGGCTCGAACGGAACCCGCTCTGGTTGCGGCCCAGCACGTCACCCTCACGACGCTGCTCGAGGTCGACGCGGCTGAGCTCGAACCCGTCGGTCGTCGACGCCACGGCGTCCAGGCGGACCCGCGCGTCGGTCTCGGCGTCGGCCCGGGTGACCAGCAGGCACAGGCCGGGATGGCCACCGCGACCCACGCGGCCGCGGAGCTGGTGGAGCTGCGAGACCCCGAAACGGTCGGCGTCCATCAGCACCATGGCGGTGGCGTTGGCGACGTCGACGCCGACCTCGATCACGGTGGTGGAGACGAGGACGTCGATGTCACCGGCCGCGAAGGCCCGCATCACGGCGTCCTTCTCGTCGGGTGGCAGCCGACCGTGGAGCATCTGCACCCGCAGGCCCGCGAGCGGGCCCGTCGAGAGCTCCTCGACGAGATCCGTCACGGCCGCCAGCGCCTGTCGCGGCGCCACCGGGACCTCGTCCTCGTCGAGGTCGACCTGGTCGGTCTCTCCCTGCTCGGGCTCGTCACCGCTGATGCGCGGGCAGACGACGTAGGCCTGGTGACCCTTGTCGACCTCCTCGCGGACCCGGCTCCAGACACGCCCCATCCAGTGCGGTTGGTCGGCCAGCGGCACGACGTTGGTCTGGATCGGTGCGCGGCCGGCCGGGAGCTCGGTGAGCACGGAGGTCTCCAGGTCGCCGAAGACCGTCATCGCGACCGTCCGCGGGATGGGGGTGGCGGTCATGACCAGGACGTGCGGAGGCGTGCCGGCCTTGTCGGTGAGCGCTGCCCGCTGCTCGACGCCGAACCGGTGCTGCTCGTCGACAACGACCAGGCCGAGGTCGGCGAACGAGACCCGCTCCTCGAGCAGGGCGTGGGTGCCCAGCGCGATCCCGGCCTCGCCGCTGGCCATCGCGAGCATCGCCTCCTGGCGCTGGGGCTTGGTCATCGAGCCGGTGAGCAGTGCCACCCGGGTGGCCTCGGGAGCGCCGCCGAGCATGCCGCCCGCCGCGAGGTCACCCAGCAGCGCGGTGATGCTGCGGTGGTGCTGCTGGGCCAGCACCTCGGTGGGGGCCAGCAGCACCGCCTGCCCACCGGAGTCGACCACCCGCAGCATGGCCCGCAGCGCGACCAGCGTCTTGCCCGAGCCCACCTCGCCCTGCAGGAGCCGGTTCATCGGATGGCTCGCGGCCAGCTCGCGCTCGAGCAGCTCGCCGATCTCGCGCTGGCCGCCGGTGAGGGTGAACGGCAGCCGCTCGTCGAACGCCGCCAGCAGGCCACCGCCCCCGGACCGCGACTGCGCGCCCAGCGCTCGCTGGGCGGCCCGTCGACGCGCCATCACCAGCTGGAGCACGAGGGCCTCCTCGAAGCGGAAGCGCTTCTGCGCCGCCCCCAGCTGTGCGTAGTCGTCGGGGGCGTGGATCCAGCGCAGCGCCCCCAGCACGTCGAGCACTCCGTAGCGCTCGCGCAGCTCGGGCGGGAACACGTCGGGTACGTCGGTGATCAGGTCGAGGGCGAACTGGACCGCCTTCTGGACGTCCCACGAGTAGACCGATGCCGTCACCGGATAGATCGGCAGCAGGCCCTTGAGGCTGGCGGCCAGGCCGTGGTCGGCGTCGCCCGCTTCGGCCTCGTCATCGCCCTCCCCGGCACCGGCGTCTCCCCCGGCGCCGAACATCACCGAGTGGGGCGACGCGAGCTGCCAGGAGCCGCCGAACCGCTGGGCCTTGCCGGTGAACATGCCCCGGCTGCCCACGACCATCCGGCGCTGCTCGGTGTCGGCCTGGCCCTTGTAGGGGACGAAGAACGACAGCGTGAACGACGGTCCGTTGGTCTCGACACGCACCTCGACCCGGAAGCTCAGCTTGTGGGTGCGCCGGTTCATGAACGACTTCACCTCGCTGTGGGTCACCCGGCCGACGACGCTGAGCAGGTCCCCCTCGCGCGGCTCGGCGACCTCAGAGAGCTCGGTGGTCTTCACGTAGCGACGCGGGAAGTGCCAGACCAGGTCGCCGACCGTCTCGAGGCCGAGCCCCTTCTGGATGGCGTCGCGCTTCTTGGTCGAGCGACCGAAGACGCTCGCGATCGGCGAGTCGGGAGTGATGGCGACCACGATCGGCCCTACTCGACCGACACGAGGAGTGGGTAGCGCGCCTGACCCCCGTCGTGGACGGCGACGTCGACGTGCGGGTGGCTCGACTCGACGAACGCGGCGCAGCGTCGGCCCAGCTCGTCGGCCCCGTCGTCGCTGCCGCAGACGATCGTGACGAGGTCGCCGCCACCGCCGAGCAGCAGGTCCAAGATGCCCGTGGCGACGGCGTACAGGTCGTCGCCGACGGCCGCGAAGTCGCCGGCGACGACACCGAGCACGTCGCCCGGCTCGCACGGACCGGCCATCGTCATGGCCTGGCGGACGGCGACGGTCACCGCGCCGTGGCGCGCGTGGCGTGCGGTGGCGGTCATCTCGAGGACGTCGGCGTCGAGGTTGCGGCCGGGCTCGTGCACGGCCGCCGCGGCCAGGCCCTGCACCTGCGCCTGGGTCGGGATCACCACGACGCGCACGTCACCGGACTCCTCGGCGGTGCGCGCGGCGATCTCGGCCACCTTCACCGAGTCGGCGTCGTTGGGGAGAACCACGACCTCGGCCGCCCCGCACGACTCGATCGCCGCGAGCAGCTGCCCCGAGGAGGGCCGCTCCCCCGGCCCGCCGTGAACGACGACGGCGCCGGCCTCCTCGAAGAGCTGAGCGAGACCCGGACCGGCGGCAACCGCGACGATGCGCCGGCCGCTGCGGGCAGCTGGACGCGCGCGCGGCCGGACCTGGTCCGCGAAGTGCGTCACGCGGACGCGGTGGGGGCGACCGGCGCCGATGCCTGCCTCGATGGCGGCCCCGACGTCGTCGACATGGACGTGCACGTTCCACAGGCCCTCACCGCCCACCACGACCAGGCTGTCGCCGAGGGGCGCGAGCGCGGACCTGAGGGCGGGGATCGCAGCCTCGTCGGCGTCGAGCAGGAACATCACTTCGTACGCCGGCCCGTCGGCGGACAGCTCGTGCGCAGCGACTGGGGCGGGGATGCGGTGCACGCCACGCCGGCCGGGTGGCGGGCGCCGACCGGTCAGGACGGTCTCGGCAGCGTCGAGGACGACGCTGACCCCCCGGCCGCCGGCGTCGACCACGCCGGCGTCGGCCAGCACCTGGAGCTGCTCGGGCGTCCGGGCCAGGGCTTCGCGTGCGGCTGCCGCGGCGACCGAGAACACCTCGCGGGCCCGGGCGCCCGGCTCGGCGGCGTGGACCAGCGCGGCGTCGCTCGCCGCCCGTGCGACCGTCAGCATGGTGCCCTCGACGGGCGTGCCGACCGCGGCGTAGCTCGCGTCGGTGGCCAGCCGCAGGGCGTCGGCCATCACGACGGCGGTGCGCTCGTCCGGGGTGGCTGCGGCGATCCGCGAGACGATCCCGCCGAGCAGCTGCGACAAGATCACCCCCGAGTTGCCGCGCGCCCCGAGCAGGGCGCCCCGCGAGAACGCAGCGAGCGCCGTGGGGAAGTCGGCCCCGTCGTCGACCGCGGCGCGGATCGCGTCCCGCGCGGCCGAGACGGTGAGGAACATGTTGGTGCCGGTGTCGCCGTCGGGGACCGGAAAGACGTTGAGGGCGTCGATCTCCTCGCGGGCCGCGGCCAGGGAGTCGGTCGCGACGTCGACGAACCGCAGCACGGTGCCGATCGAGATGCCATGGGGCACGGGTTCCACGATGCCCCTCCTTCCCGGTCCCACCAGCGGTCGAGTGCCACAGGGTAGTGCCCGGCCCGGACATCGTGCGGGAGGGATCAGCGACAAGCGAAAGGCCCCGTGAGCCGATGCTCACGGGGCCGATCGGGAAAGCGTTGCGTCAGCGCGTGACCTTGCCGGCCTTGAGGCAGCCGGTGCACACGTTGAGGCGCTTGGGGGTGCCGTTCACCGTGGCACGCACGCGCTGGATGTTGGGGTCGAAGCGACGCTTCGTAATCTTGCGCGACCACGGGCGGTTGTTGCCGAAGCCGGGCTTCTTGGCGCAGATGTCACAGACGGCAGCCACCGGGTACTCCTGAGGTTCGTTGAATTACTACGTCAGAGGGCTCGCCCCGACCGATTCGGCCGGCGAGCAACCGCACCAGAGTATCGGACAGCCACGCGATCGATGAAATCGAACGAGTCAGCGGTCAGAAGTGCACCCAGCCGGTCGGACCATCGTAGGCGGCCCCGTCGACGGTGACCCCCTCGCCCTCGGAGACCGTGCCGACCACGAGCCAGCCGTCGGGCACCTGCCCGGCCGGGAACGTCGCGAGCAGGGCGTGGTCGTCGCCGCCACCGAGGATGAACTGGATCGGGTCGGCCCCCAGCGCCGAGCCGACGGCGTGCAGCGGCTCGGGGATCTCGAAGGCGTCCCGCCTGATGTCGATGGCCACCCCCGACTCGTCGGCGATGTGACCGGCATCGGCGAGCAGCCCGTCGGAGACGTCGATCAGCGCGCTGGCCCCCGCCTCGGCGGCCACGGCGCCGGCGTCGTACGGCGGCTCGGGGCGGCGGTAGGCCTCGACCAGCACCCGGGGGGAGCGGAAGCCGCGGCCGAGCACGGCCAGGCCCGCGGCCGCCCAGCCCTGGCGGCCGGTCAGGGCCACGACGTCGCCGGGCTGCGCACCACTGCGCAGCACCGGGCTCTGGGTGCACGCGCCCATGACGGTCACCGCGATCACCACCTGGTCGGCCCTGGTGACGTCGCCGCCGACCACGCTGGCGCCCACGAGGTCGCACTCCGCGGCGAACCCGCGCGCGAAGTCCAGCGCCCACTGGACGGGCAGGTCGGCCGGCGCGGCCAGGCCGATGGTCAGCGAGTGCGCCCGCCCGCCCATGGCGTTGATGTCGGAGAGGTTCTGCGCGGCGGCACGGTGGCCGACGTCCTCGGCGCTGGCCCAGTCGCGGCGGAAGTGCCGGCCCTCGACCATCAGGTCGGTGGAGACCAGGACGTGGCCGTTGCGGATGCGCAGCACGGCGGCGTCGTCACCGGGGCCGACGAGGACCTGCTCGCCCTGCGTGAAGATGCCGGTGAGGGCACCGATGAGCCCGAACTCCCCGGCGTCGGCCAGCGTCGAGTCGGCGGGAAACGAGGGTTTCGGGGAGGACGTGGCGGGCATGACCCCATCCCACCAGACGGGCGCTCGGGCCCGCGTCGGCGGTGCGTCGCGACACGGCTATCGGCCGGTCGCGGGAGCACGGTAGGTTGACCGACGACAGTTGCACTACGAGACCGAGGAGTCCCGATGGTCGTCCAGGCCTACATCCTGATCCAGACCGACGTCGGCAAGGCCGCCGAGGTAGCAATAGCAATCTCCCAGGTCAAGGGAGTCACGCTCGCCGAGGACGTCACCGGGCCCTACGACGTCATCGTCCGAGCCGAGGCGCGCAACGTCGACGAGCTCGGCAAGCTCGTGGTGTCCAAGGTCCAGAACCTTGACGGCATCACCCGCACCCTGACCTGCCCGGTCGTGCACATCTGACGACCGCATGACAGTGCCAGAACTCGCACGACGCCCCGGATCCCTTCGGCTCCGGGGCGTCGTGGGCTCTGCGGTCCTCTCCCCCGTGCTGGTTGCCGTGCTGGTGGGCGTGCTGGCCGGGTGCGCCTCCGCCGAGGTCACCATCGAGCCTCGCGACGTCTCGAGCGCCGACACCGCCGCGTGCCGTGCGCTGCTCGACGACCTGCCCGACGTGCTCGCCGACGAGCAGCGCCGGCCCGTCGACCCCGACGAGGCGCTCGGTGCGGCCTGGGGAGACCCGGCGGTCGTCCTCGAGTGCGGCACCACGATGCCGGCGTCCTTCGACGACTTCTCCCAGTGCTCCCTGAGCGACGACGTGCAGTGGTACATCCCGGACGACGAGCTGAAGGACCCCACCGCCGACATCACCATCTGGTCGCTGGGCTACGAGCCGGTCATCTCGGTGCTCGTGCCCGCGTCGTACCGCCCGGTCGCGGACGCCGTGATGGGCGATCTGCGGGAGGCCATCAACGCCGACCTGACGCTGGTGCACCCCTGCGTCTGATCCCCCGCCCGGGCGGTAGTCCGGTGCAAATTTGCTCTCACCACGGCCGTTCACGACAGATCCGCACCGGACTACCCCAACCTGACCCCCGCGGCGGGTAGTCCGGTGCAAATTTGCTCTCACCGCGGCCGTTCACGACAGATCCGCACCGGACTACCCGAAAGGGGCAGTGGGGCAGTGGGCAGTGGGTCAGCGCAGGCCGGTGCCGCGCTGCAGGGCCAGGCGCAGCAGCCGGTCGACCAGCTGCGGGTAGGCGAGCCCCGACTCGGCCCACATCCGCGGGAACATCGACGTCGGCGTGAACCCCGGCATGGTGTTGAGCTCGTTGACCACCAGCGACAGGTCGGGCATCACGAAGAAGTCGACCCGGGCCAGGCCCTCGCCCGACACCGCCTCGAACGCGCGGGCGGCCAGTGACCGCATCTGCTGCTCGACCTCGGCCGGGAGGTCGGCGGGCACGTCGAGCTCGGTGTGCTCCTCGGGGAGGTACTTCGCGGCGAAGTCGTAGAACTCGTGGTCCCCGCCGATCCGGATCTCGGCCGGCCTGCTGGTGTCGACGCCACCGTCGAGCGTCTGGAGCACCCCGCACTCGATCTCGCGGGCACCGATCGCGGCCACCTCGACGAGCACCTTGGGGTCGTGGAGGAACGCCTCCTCGAGGGCAGCATCGATCTCGCCGGCGTCGTGCAGCTTGCTGATGCCGATGCTCGACCCGCCACGCGCGGGCTTCACGAACGCCGGGAACCCGAGGCCGGAGATCTGCTCGCGGCAGCCGGTCGAGTCGGCCTGCCACTCCCGCTGGGTCACGATGACGCCGGGCATCACCGGCAGCCCGGCAGCCTCCAGCACCACCTTCATGTAGGCCTTGTCCATGCTCACGGCCGAGGCGAGCACGCCGGCACCGACGTAGCGCACGCCGGCCATCTCGAACATGCCCTGGATCGTGCCGTCCTCGCCCCACGGCCCGTGCAGCACGGGGAAGACGACGTCGACCTCACCCAGCGTGCGCGGCGGCGACGAGGGCTCGCTGACGACGAGGTCGGTGTGGCCCTCCTCGCGGAGCAGCTGGAGGCCGGCGAGCTCACCGTCGACCGAGGGGAGCGCATCGGCGGACGTCAGCCGCAGCCGCGAGGTGTCGGAGGACTCCAGCACCCAGCGGCCGTCGGGTGCGATGCCGACCGGTACGACGTCGTACACGTCGCGGTCGATGGCGTCCATGACGCTCCCGGCGGTGATGCACGAGATGGCATGCTCGGAGGAACGGCCGCCGAAGACGACGGCCACACGGGGCTTGCGGGTGGGCTCACTCATCGCGGACGACCCTAGCGGCCTAGGGTCGACGTCATGCCCGCGGACTCACCCCTCAAGCCCAGCACCCTCGCCGTCACCGCCGGTCGCCCCGCGCACGAGCCGGACGCGCCGCTGAACGTGCCGATCACGATGGCGTCGACGTACGTCGCGGGCGGGGACGTGGAGTACGGCCGGTACGGCAACCCGACCTGGACCGCGCTGGAGGACGTGCTCGGCAAGCTCGAGGGCGGCCGCTGCCTGACCTTCTCCTCCGGCCTCGCCGCCGTCGCCACGGTGCTCGACCTCGTCGGCACGGGCGCGAAGGTCGTGGCGCCGCGCAACGCCTACAACGGCACCGTGATGCAGCTGTCCGACCTGGAGTCGCGTGGTCGGCTGCAGGTCGAGCTGGTCGACGTCACCGACACCGACGCGGTCGTGCGGGCCTGCGACGACGCGGCCCTGGTGTGGCTGGAGTCGCCGACCAACCCGGCCCTCGAGATCGCCGACATCGCGGCCATCACGATCGCCGCGCACGAGGCGGGCGCCTACGTCGTCGTGGACAACACGTTCGCCACTCCCCTGCTGCAGACCCCGCTGGCCGACGGCGTCGACGTGGTGGTGCACTCCGCGACGAAGTACCTCGCGGGGCACAGCGACGTCCTGATGGGGGCCGTGATGACCCGCGACGACGAGCTGTACGCCGTCCTGAAGGGCCGCCGCGACCTCGTGGGGGCGATCCCCGGCGCGTTCGAGGCCTGGCTGACGCTGCGCGGCGTACGCACCCTGCACCTGCGGGTCGAACGCGCCCAGGCCAACGCCCAAGAGCTCGTACGACGGCTGGCGGAGCACCCGGCGATCGGCGAGGTGCGCTACCCCGGCTTCGGCGGGATCGTCTCGATCGAGCTGGCGCAGGGCGCGATGGCCGCCGACCTGCTCACCCGCAAGACCAAGCTCTGGGTGCACACCACGTCCCTCGGTGGGGTCGAGTCGACCTTCGAGCGGCGGCGCCGGTGGAAGACGGAGTCCCCGTCGATCTCCGACGCCCTGGTGCGGATGTCGGTGGGCATCGAGGACGTCGACGACCTGTGGGACGACCTGGTGCGGGCACTCGACACACTGGCCTGACCGGCTCGGCGCCCTGGTGCGCAGGTCAGTCGGTCTCGGCCTTGGTGTCCCGTGCGACGAATCGATCCATCATCTCGGGAGCGGTCAGCAGGCCGGCGACGACGTCGTCGACGTGCTCGGCGATGGGCGCGTCGATGCCGGTGCGGGCGGCCAGGGCGCGCAGCGACGAGCAGGACTTGGCGCCCTCGGCGACCTGCCGCGTCGAGTCGTAGATCTCCTGCGTGGTCATGCCCTCGCCGAGCTTGACGCCGAACGTGCGGTTGCGCGAGAGCGGTGACGAGCAGGTGGCGACCAGGTCGCCGAGCCCGGCCAGGCCCATGAGGGTCAGCGGGTTGGCCCCCAGGGCGGAGGCGAGGCGAGCGGTCTCGGCGAGGCCGCGGGTGATGACCGACGCGGTGGTGTTGTCGCCGAAGCCGAGGCCCACAGCCATCCCGACGGCCAGGCCGATGACGTTCTTGTAGGCACCCCCGAGCTCGCAGCCGAGCACGTCGCCCGACGTGTAGGGCCGGAACGCGGCCGAGTGGCAGAGCGCCTGCAGCCGGCGGGCGACCTCCTCGTCGGCGCACGCGACGACCGACGCGGCCGGTTCGCGCCGGGCGATCTCCTTCGACAGGTTGGGTCCGCTGATCACGGCGATGCGATCGGGGCCGGCACCGGTCTCCTCGGCGATCACCTCGCTCATCCGGTCGAGGGTGCCGAGCTCGACACCCTTCATCAGCGACACGATGGGCGCGTTCGGCGGCAGCGACGGCGCCCATTCCTGGAGGTTGGTGCGGAACGTCTGCGAGGGCACGACCATGAACACGGCCTCGGCGCCGGCCGCGGCCTCCTCGTGGTCGTGCGTGGCCCGGATCGACCTGGGCAGCTCGATGCCCGGCAGGTAGTCGGCGTTCTGGTGCGTCGCGTTGATCGTCTCGCAGACCTCCTCACGGCGCCCCCAGATCGTCACCTCGTTGCCGGCATCGGCAAGCACCATCGAGAAGGCCGTGCCCCACGACCCCGCACCGAAAACGGCCACCTTCGTCATCGTTGGTCCTTTCGACGCTGTCGCTTCTTGGGGTTGCCGATCGCGGACACGCCGGCAGCACGGGGGTCGAACCGCTCGGCGGGTGCCGTGGCGTCACGCAGCTCCTCGACGATGGCGACGACGGCGACCATGATCCGATCGGTCGCCTCCTGCACGACGGCGGGCGTCGCCTCGACGGCCCGCAGGTCGTCGAGGTGCACCGGATCGGCGGCCTTCATCGTGATGCGCTTGCGGGGGAACAGGCGCGGCTTCTTCTCGTACGGCGGCAGCAGGAGCTGGGCACCCCAGTGACCGACCGGGATGACCGGCACCCCGGTCGCCAGGGCGAGCCGGGCAGCTCCGGACTTGCCGCGCATCGGCCAGAGGTCGGGGTCCCGGGTGAGCGTGCCCTCGGGATAGACCACCAGGCACTCGCCGGCCTCGAGGGCAGCGACGCCTGCGTCGTACGCACCGGCGGCGGTGGTCGTCAGCCGCTCGACCGGGATCTGGCCCGCGGAGCGGAGGAAACCGCCGAGGTAGCGGTTGCGGAACAGCCCGGACTTGGCCAGGTAGCGAGGCAGCCGGCCGTGGTCGTAGACGAAGTGCGCGGACAGCAGGGGGTCTGTGTGCGAGATGTGGTTGAGCACGACGATGCAGCCACCGGTGGCGGGGATCTTCTCGCCGTCGATCCAGGTCCGGGACGTGATCGCGAGCAGCATCGGCTTGAGGATCGAGACGCCGACCGCGAAGGCCCAGCCGCGCCTCTCCTCCAGCTTGCGTACCCGCACCGACTCCCCCTCCTGCTCGTGCCGCCGAATCGTGCCCACTGTGTGGAGAGCAGGCTACTCGCTCGTAGGCCGCGCGTACTGGCAAGATCGAGCCGATGCCTCCCGCCCCTCGCTTCGTCGTCCTCGTGCCGGTCAAGACGCTGGCACTGGCGAAGTCGCGCCTGTCGGGGCTGCCGGATGAGCGGCGCCGGGACCTGGCCGCGGCCTTCGCCCAGGACACCATCGCCGCGGTGCTCGACACGCCCTCGGTCGATCGGGTGCTGGTCCTCACCGACGACTTCCGGTTCGCCGACAAGCTGGCCTCGGCCGGCTGCACGGTGATCCCCGACGGCGCGGGTGACGACCTCAACGCCAGCCTGGTGCAGGCAGCAGCCGATGCTCGCCGTCGGTGGCCCGGGTTGCGGCCCGTCGCCGTCACGGCTGACCTGCCGACCCTGACGTCGCACGACCTGTCCGACGCCCTCGCCGACGTGCCCGACGGTCCGGCGTACGTCGCCGACCACTCGGGATCGGGCACCACCCTCTACACAGCGGCCCACGACGAGTTCGCGCCGTCCTTCGGCGACGACTCCGCGGCCGAGCATGCCCTGGCCGGGGCGAAGGCGATCGAGGGCGACCTGGCCACGCTGCGTCTCGACGTGGACGACGTGGGCGACCTCGGCCGGGCGCTGGCGCTCGGCGTCGGCGCGCACACCGCCTGGGTCACCGCGCGCGCCTGAGCCGCTTCGAAAATGGTCTGACCCCGCCCGGTCGGACCGGGCGGGGTCAGCCTTCAGCGTGTTGCGGTTCAGGCCTTCTTCGCGGCCTTCTTCGCGGGCGCCTTCTTGGCGGGCGCCTTCTTGGCCGCTGCCTTCGTCGCCGGGGCCTTCTTCGCAGGCGCCTTCTTGGCAGGCGCCTTCTTGGCCGCTGCCTTCGTCGCCGCCGGCGCCTTCTTGGCCGGCGCCTTCTTGGCCGGAGCCGCCTTCTTCGCGGCCGGCGCCTTCTTCGCCGGGGCAGCCTTCTTCGCGGCCGGCGCCTTCTTCGCCGGAGCCGCCTTCTTCGCGGCCGGCGCCTTCTTGGCCGGGGCAGCCTTCTTCGCGGTCGTCTTCTTCGCAGCGCCGCCGGCGGCCGCGGCCGCCTTCTTGGCCGGAGCAGCAGCCTTGACCGGTGCGGCCAGCGTGAGCTTCGGCAGCTTCTTGGCACCCGAGACGATGTTCTTCAGGTCCTGGCCTGCCTTGAACGCGGGCACTGAGATCTTCTTGGACTTCATCCTCTCGCCCGTCTGCGGGTTGCGGACCCAGCGCGCCGCACGGACGCGCTTCTCGAACGAGCCGAAGCCGGTGATGGCGACCTTCTCGCCCTTCGCAACCTCGCGAGTGACGGTGTCCAGGACCGACTCGAGCGCATGGGCCGCGGCCTTGCGGTTCCCCTCGTAGCGCGCTGCAAGCGCGTCGATGAGCTGTGACTTGTTCACTAGCTTCCCTTCCAATGAACTATGCGGCCGGGCTGGTGCCCGACGCCTGCCCTGCACGCTAGGTAGAAGTGGCCTCCGTCACAATCACCGTCGGCACTTTTTGCAAGGTTTTTTCGGGACGCCGATTCGGCCGATCTCCCTCAACGGGTGGCTTTTGGCCGATCGGAGGACACCCGAAATGACGGAAACCCTTGCGTAGCAAGGGTTTCCGTCATGCGCAGGATGCGAACATCGATCAGAGAGTGGCTGGTTTCCAGCTCGGACGATTTGTCTCGAACACCGCGATGTCCGCGTCGTGTCCGAGGGTGATGCCGATGTCGTCGAGACCCTCGAGCAGCCGCCACCGCGTGTAGTCGTCGATGTCGAAGGAGTCCTCGATGGCGTCGGGACCCTCACCCGCACGCACGGTTCGGGCTTCCAGATCGACACTGACCGTGGTGCCGGGCCGCTCCTCGAGGAGATCCCAGAGTCGCTGCACCACCTTCTCGTCGACCTGCGCGGCGAGCAGCCCGGACTTCCCTGAGTTGCCGCGGAAGATGTCGCCGAAGCGCGGCGAGATGACCACGCGGAACCCGTAGTTCTGCAGGGCCCACACGGCGTGCTCGCGCGACGAGCCGGTGCCGAAGTCGGGGCCGGCGACGAGCACCGAGCCCGCGGCGTACTCCGGCCGGTTGAGCACGAACGACTCGTCGTTGCGCCAGGCCGCGAACAGCCCGTCCTCGAACCCGTCTCGCGTCACGCGCTTGAGGTAGACCGCCGGGATGATCTGGTCGGTGTCCACGTTGGTGCGGCGAAGAGGAACGCCCACGCCGGTGTGCTGGCTGAACGCGTCCATGTCAGGCCTCCTGGGAGATCGGCGTGAGGTCGGCGGGCGACGACAGCGTGCCGCGCACGGCGGTGGCCGCGGCCACCGGCACCGAGACCAGGTGGGTGCGCCCACCCTTGCCCTGGCGTCCCTCGAAGTTGCGGTTCGACGTGGACGCGCTGCGTTCCTGCGGCGCGAGCTGGTCGGGGTTCATGCCGAGACACATCGAGCACCCCGCGCCCCGCCACTCGGCGCCGGCGTCGAGGAAGACCCGGTCCAGCCCCTCGTCCTCGGCCTGCAGCCGCACCCGCACGGAGCCGGGCACGATGAGCAGCCTGGTGCCGTCGGCGACGTGGTGGCCGCGGAGGATCTCGGCGGCCAGGCGCAGGTCCTCGATGCGGCCGTTGGTGCAGGAGCCGACGAACACCGTGTCCACACGCACCTCGCGCATCGGGGTGCCTGCCTCGAGACCCATGTACTCGAGTGCCTTCTGCGTGGCGATCTTGTCGTCCGGCTCGTCGAAGTCCTCCGGCCCGGGCACCGAGCCGCCGAGCGGCACGCCCTGACCGGGGTTGGTGCCCCACGTCACGAAGGGGGTCATCGTCGAGGCGTCGAGCACGATCTCCTCGTCGTAGGTGGCGTCGTCGTCGGTGACCAGCGTCTTCCAGTGCGCCACCGCAGCATCCCAGTCGGCGCCCTTGGGCGCCTCGGCGCGACCCTCGAGGTAGTCGTAGGTCGTCTGGTCCGGGGCGATCAGGCCGGCCTTGGCACCCCACTCGATCGACATGTTGCACACCGTCATCCGGCCCTC
Source organism: uncultured Actinomycetota bacterium (assembly GCA_963807335.1). Lineage (GTDB taxonomy): Bacteria > Actinomycetota > Actinomycetes > Propionibacteriales > Nocardioidaceae > Nocardioides. Next base: position 429,679 of record CAWEBT010000011.1, on the reverse strand, counting down.
CATCGAGAGCTCCTCGATGGCCGGGCCGCGGTACTCCACGATGTAGCCCTGGCCGCCGCCGGTGCCGGTGTGCGCGATCAGGGTGAGCACCATGTCCTTGGCGGTGACGCCTGCCGGCAGACTGCCGTCGACGGTGACGGCCATCGTCTTGGGGCGGGCCTGGCTCAGCGTCTGCGTGGCGAGCACGTGCTCGACCTCGGAGGTACCGATGCCGAAGGCGATCGCGCCGAAGGCGCCGTGCGTGCTGGTGTGGCTGTCACCGCAGACGATCGTCATCCCCGGCTGGGTGAGGCCGAGCTGCGGGCCGATGATGTGCACGATGCCCTGCTCGATGTCCCCGAGCTGGTGCAGTCGGACGCCGAAGTCCGCGGCGTTCTTGCGGAGGGTGTCGACCTGCATCTTGCTCACCGGGTCGGCGATCGGCTTGTCCCAGTCGATCGTGGGGACGTTGTGGTCCTCGGTCGCCAGAGTAAGGTCCGGACGTCGTACGGTGCGGCCCGCGAGCCGCAGCCCGTCGAACGCCTGCGGACTGGTCACCTCGTGGATGAGGTGCAGGTCGATGAAGAGAAGGTCGGGCTCCCCGTCGGCACTGCGGACCACATGCTCGTCCCACACCTTCTCGGCCAGGGTCTTGCCCATCGCGTTCTCCTCACTTCTCGGGTAGGTCACACACGCTACATCTTGCATCCCATCACGTGAGACGGCAGTATTGCCATATGGACACTACTTCCGGGGTCGGCGTACTCGACAAGGCAGCACTCGTGCTGGCCGCGCTCGAGGCCGGACCTGCCACGCTCGCCGGCCTGGTGGCCGGCACCGGTCTCGCCCGACCGACCGCCCACCGCCTCGCCGTCGCCCTGGAGCACCACCGGCTCGTCGCCCGTGACATGCAGGGCCGCTTCGTGCTCGGCCCCCGCCTCGGCGAGCTCTCCGCCGCCGCCGGCGAGGACCGCCTCCTGGCCGCCGCCGGTCCCGTGCTCGCGCGGCTGCGCGACATCACCGGCGAGTCCGCACAGCTGTGGCGTCGCCAAGGTGAGCACCGCGTGTGCGTCGCCGCGGCCGAGCGCCCGTCCGGTCTGCGCGACACCATCCCCGTCGGCTCGCAGCTGACGATGCGCGCCGGCTCGGCCGCCCAGGTGCTGCTGGCCTGGGAGGACCCCGAGCGCATGCACCGCGGCCTGCAGAACGCCGCCTTCTCCGCGACCGCCCTCTCCGGCATCCGTCGACGTGGCTGGGCGCAGAGCGTCGGCGAGCGCGAGCAGGGCGTCGCCTCGGTCTCGGCGCCGGTCCGATCACCCAGCGGCAAGATCATCGCGGCGGTGTCGGTGTCGGGTCCTCTCGAGCGGCTCTCCCGCCAGCCCGGTCGCATGCACGCGCCCGCCGTGCTGGCGGCGGCGGAGCGCCTGTCCGAGTCGCTGCGACGCGCTGCCGCCGACTGACCGTCAACGAGCCCGGGTGACCGTGATCGTCGAGTTCGTGCAGCCGCCGGCGATCGAGGAGAGCGCCGTCCTCTCCGCACTGTCGGCGCTCAGTCGCCAGCGCAGCTTCACCGCGACCCACTCGCGCAGGTAGCGGCACCGGTCGTAGGTCGGCATCCACTCGTTCGGGTCCCGGTCGCCCTTGGAGCGGTTGACCCCGGCCGTGACGCCCACCAGCGAGCGACTGTCGCCCAGGTCGTTGGCGTAGGCCTCGCGCTCGCCCGGCGTCCAGCTGCGTGACCCCGAGTCCCAGGACTCGGCCAACGGCACCATGTGGTCGATGTCTAGCGCTCCGGGGTCGGTGTGCGAGACCCGGTCGTAGTAGGAGAACCACCGACCGCCCGTCAACGCGCAGCCGGTGCCCACCGTGACCGGGTCGTCGGCCTCCGCGATGAGCACCTCGGCGCGGGTGTCGCAGCCGTCGCCGTCCTGGTCGACCCAGTGACGGAAGAGGTCTCGCGCGTAGCCGGTCCGGACCTCCGCCTGCGTCGGCAGGTCGGAGATCGCCTGGGTCAGTGGTGCCGAGTAGCCCTCCGCGAAGGCCGCCGCGGGCAACGCCACCACCCCCGCCGTGGCGCCGATCGTGCAGAGGAGGGCAAGCAGGACGCGTCGAACCATGAGTGCTCCCGAGATGAAGACGCCTGGTGTGTCCTTGGACCATGCGGCATCGCCGGCACCCACCACAATGGCCGATCGGTTGCCGGGCACCCCCTGCTGCGCGCGGCGCTCGTGGTGGCGCACACCCCCATCGGTGACAACGCGCTCGGGGCCGGGCTCCTCGCGTTCCTCGTGCTCGTCGTCGCCTCCCTTGTCTGGGGTGTCCGTGACAGGCGGGCCATCGGCTTCGGATCGGCCGCCGCACTGTGGGCGGCCGTCTCGGTGCTGTTCGCCCTCGGCTGGCTGGCCTTCGATGCCTTCAACGGTGGGGTGGACCCGGGGTTCGTGCCCTTCGTCCTCCTGCTCCTCTACGTGCCGGCAGCGCTCGGCACCGGGTTCGGCCAGCTGATCCGACGAAAGGTCGCCTGGGCCCGATCGGGCGTGGAGCAAGGGCACTCGCACGCCTGGCGGAGGGTTGCCGTGCTCGGGGGCGGACCCTAGTCTCGAAAGCCCCGAGGCACGCGAGAGGGCGAGGCCGATGAGCGTCAGCGATCGCAGCAGGACCGGTTCGGAACCTCCGGAGAGCCGGGCCCAGACCTCCCGACTCTCGTCGATCGCGCCGGCGGTCTTCTGGCCCGCCCTGTCGATCATCGCCGCTGCCGTGGCGCTGGCGGTGTTCTTCCCCGACGGCACCGGCGAGGTGCTGGGCGACATCCAGGGCGGCATCGTCGACAAGTTCGGCTGGTACTACGTCCTGGTCGTCGCGGGGTTCGTGGCCTTCTCCCTGTGGATGGGCTTCAGCCGGTTCGGCGACATCACCCTGGGACGAGACGACGAGGAGCCCGAGTTCCGCCTGATGGCGTGGTTCGCGATGCTGTTCGCCGCCGGCATGGGCATCGGCCTGGTGTTCTGGGGCGCGGCGGAGCCGCTGACGTTCTTCACCAGTCCCAAGCCGGGGGTCTCGGGCTCGGACGCAGACCTGGCCTCGGCTGCGATGTCCCAGGTCTTCTTGCACTGGGGCTTCCACGCCTGGGCGATCTACGTCGTGGTCGGGCTGGCGATGGCCTACGCGATCCACCGCAAGGGTCGCCCGGTGTCGATCCGCTGGGCCCTGGAGCCGTTGTTCGGCGAGGAGCGGGTGCGCGGCCGGCTGGGCGACGCCGTCGACGTCGCGGCCATCGTCGGGACCGTCGCCGGCGTCGCGACCTCCCTCGGCCTGGGCGTCCAGCAGGTCTCCGCCGGTCTGGTGCACCTCGGCGTCTTCGACGAGCCGAGCGACCTGCTGCTGGTGGGCCTGATCACCGCGATCACCCTGCTCGCGATCGTCTCGGTGGTCAGCGGGCTCGGGCGCGGCATCAAGTGGCTCTCCAACGCCAACCTGGTGTTCGCCGGGCTCTTCCTCCTGGCCGTCTTGGTCCTGGGCGAGACGTTCTTCATCCTGCGTGAGTTCGTGCAGAACCTCGGCGGCTACTTCGCCAACGTGCTGCGGCTCAGCTTCGACACGAGCGCGTTCTCGGGAGCGGACGGCCAGGCCTGGCAGAGCTCGTGGACCACGTTCTACTGGGGCTGGTGGATCTCCTGGGCGCCCTTCGTGGGCGTGTTCATCGCCAGGATCTCCCGCGGCCGCACGGTGCGGGAGTTCGTGGCCGGCGTGCTGCTGGTCCCGACCCTCGTCACGTTCTTGTGGTTCTCGGTGCTCGGCGGTGCGGCCATCTACCGGCAGATGACCACCGGTGACCTGCTCGAGAGCGACGGCAGCCTGATCAGCCAGAACGTCCTGTTCGACCTGCTCCAGGGCCTGCCCGGCGGAGCCGCGCTCTCCGTGGGCGCGATCATCCTGGTCACCATCTTCTTCGTCACCTCGTCCGACTCGGGCTCCCTGGTCGTCGACATGCTGGCCTCGGGTGGAGACCCGAACCCGCCGACGTGGAGCCGGGTGCTGTGGGCCTCGATGGAGGGCCTGGTCGCCATCTCGCTGCTGCTCGCCGGCGGACTCGCCGCCCTGCAGACCGGCGCGATCATCACGGCGTTGCCCTTCAGCGCCGTGATGATCGCGATGTGCATCGCGACCTACCGCGCCCTCAAGGACGAGCACCGGGTGCTGCTGCGCGCCCAGAACCGCCAGCGGCAGGACCAGCTGTTCCGCGAGGTGCACGGCGAGGTGACCGACAACCTGACCGACAACTTCGACGAGCACTTCGAGGCGCCGGTCACCCGGGTCGTCGAACGGGTGGTCGCCCGTCGCGCCCGGAAGGACCGCGACACCTGACCTGAGGTCGGGTGCGGCGGCAACGCCGAGCGTCAGTGCCGCGAACCTGGTCGCGGCACTGACGCTGACGCGGGAGCCGCGCCGTCAGACCTCGGAGAGCACCCGGCCGATCGCGATCACGCCCTCCGGGTCGTACCTGCGGATCGTCCGGCGCAGCCGCTCGGTCGTCTTCTCGTCGTAGGCGTCGGCGTAGTCATCGGGTGCGAACGTGAAGTTCGGCATCCGGTGTCCACCGGTCCAGGGGTCCAGCGCCGCCAGGATCGACGCCGCGTGGTCCTCGACCCCAGGGGTGCCGGCGATGCCGACGGTGAGCAGTGAGTACGCCGTGCTGCGACCGCTGAACGCGCTCTCGTGCTCACCGGCGCGAGCGATCGCGCCGCCCATCTGGCGCACCTCCACCAGCACCTGGGGCGAGTCCGAGCCCGGACCGGCGAGGTCCAGCAGCGCGTCCACCGCCTCGAGGGGGAACTCCGCGAGCACCGCGGCCGCCTCGTGGGCCGGGACCGGGTCCAGCGGGTCGGTGTGCACCGAGTCGATGGCGGTGTACGGCTTGAGCGCCACGTCGTCGAGGATCACGGGCGCCGCTGCACGGATCTCGGCGAACCTGCGCTCCCCCTCGCCGGCGTCGCCGGTCCAGACGTAGCGCACCGACAGGGTGAGCCGGCCGGCGAGCGCCGGTGGCACCTCGGGCAGCGGCGGCATCTGGAAGAGCGCGATCGAGGTGGTGCCGAGCTCGGGGAGGTCGTCGGACCAGTGCAGCCACCGTTCGATGACCGTGGCCGCGTCCTCGCCGTCGAACCACAGCGAGCCGCCGTAGAACGTGGGCTGCTGCACCATGTCGAACTCGATGGCGGTGACGATGCCGAGCATCCCCTTGCCGCCGCGCAGGCCGAAGAAGAGGTCGGGGTGCTCGGTGGGGGTGACCCGCCTCAGCACGCCGTCCCCGGTGACGACCTCGATGGCGCGCACCCGGTCGATCGCGAGGCCGTAGGTCCGGGCCATCGGCCCGAGCCCGCCGCCGGTGGTGTAGCCGACGATCCCGACGTCGGTGATCGATCCGGACAGGGGGGCCAGGCCGTACTGCGCCGCGTCCTCCACGACGCGGAGCCACTTCACGCCGGCTCCGACGCGCGCCCAGCCCTCCGGGTGCACCACGCACTCGTCGAGGTCCTTGGTCGAGACGAGGAGCTCACCCACCAGGCCGGCGATGGCGCCGTGCCCGGTGGCCTGCGGGGTGACGAGCATGCCGTTGCGGCCCGCGAAGCCGACCGCCTCGACGACGTCCTGCGCGGTCCGTGCCGCCAGGACGGCGGCGGGGCGCACCGGGATCGCGAGGTTCCAGGGCGTGACGAGGGCGTCGTACGCCTCGTCGCCGGGGACGGCGACGAAACCGGTCGTGCGGGCGTCCAGCTCCGCGAACATCGCGGTGGACGAGCGCTGGCCGATGCGGGTGTCGACGATGGTCATGATTTCCTCCGGGTTGTGGTGTGTCGATGGCCACCACGTTGGGCCCGGGCCCTTGAGAGGAAGTTGACGTCGTCTTGAGCCGCGGCTCAAGACCGGTGGATCAGGCGCCCGCCGCGCGATAGGGCGGCAAGAAGAGGGCGTGCGGGTCGACGGCGGCGCGTACGTCGGCCAGGCGCTGCCAGGCCGCGCCGGGCCACGCCCGTCGCTCGTCGACGTCGCCGTCCTCCATCAGGAGGTACGTCGACCCGGTCGCCCAGGGCTCCAGCGTGCCCAGCACCCGGTGGGCGTCCTCGCGGACGGCAGCCCAACCGGCGCCGGTGTCGACGCCCACGCCGAGGATGAGGAAGGAGCCGTCCATCCGGTCCAGCGCTCCTCCCCGGGGCGCCGATCGCGCCAGCGCCCCCCCGAGCTGGCGCAGCTCGACGAACAGCAGCTCCGAGCCGGAGTCGGGCCCGGCCGCTGCGACCAGCGCGTCGACCGCACGCTCGGGCAGGTCGTCGACCAGGACGCTGCTCGCGTAGACCGCGGTTGGCTCCTCCGGGTCGAGGTGCAGGCGTGCCGCCGAGGAGGCCGGGACGTGCGCGAACGTGTCGATCTCGGGCGCCAGCGCGAGCAGCGGCGCGAGCGCGGCCTCGGCTGCCGCCGGAGCCCCGACGGCGACCGCGTCGACGATGACCAGTCGCCGCCCACGCAGGTCGACCGGCAGCCACGACGCGTCGGGGACCTGGAACAGCCGGGCCATGCTCGTGACCGTCTCGGGCGCCCCATGAGCCCACTCACCCCAGGCGCGCAGCACGCGTTGTGCGTGCTTCCAGTCCCAGGCGAGCACCCCTGCGTACACCCGCGGGACCGGGAGCAGGTCGAACTCGAGCGCGGTCACCACGCCGAAGCCGCCCCCGCCGCCTCGGGCCGCCCAGAGCAGCTGGCTGTCCTGGGTCTCCGTGGCGCGCACGAACGTGCCGTCGGCCAGGACGAGCTCCACGGCGGTGATAGCGCTGCACTGCAGGCCCGCGTGCCGCGCGTACCAGCTCAGCCCGCCGCCGATCGACGACCCGACCACCCCGACGCTCGGGCTGGAGGTGTGCAGGGCGGCGAGGTCGAAGCTGCCGGCCCGGTCGGCGACATCTCCCCACCGGACCCCGGCGCCGACCCGGGCCGTACGCCGCTCCGCGTCGATCCGGAGCTCGGTCATGGCCGAGGTGCGCAGGAGGACGGCGTCCTCGAGCCGGCCGGCGAGCGGCGGGGCGCCGTGACCGGTGCCCTGCGGCGCGACCCGGAGGCCGACCGACGCGGCAGCCCGTACGACGTCGGCCACCTCCGCCGGGAACGCGGGATAGGCCACCGCGGCCGGTCGGGCGTCGACCTGCAGGTTCCACGGCCACCTGACCTCGTCGAAGGCGGGGTCGCCCGGGAGGTGCACCGCACCCCCGCACAGCCCGCGCAGCGCTTCCGCGCCCGCGGCAGCGAAGGGAACGGCCTCAGGAACCATGACGATCCTCACGCTCGGTGGGCCACAACCTGCCATCGACCACTTGAGGCCGACTTGAACCGGGAGCCACCGCAGCCTCCCCCATGGAGTCGATGACGGCGCGCACCGTCCCCGGCGTCAGGAAGAGCCGCTGCGCCACCTCGTTGACGTCCAGCCCGGTGGCCGCGAGGTCCCTGACCCGCCGCTGCCGGCTGGTCAGCCCGGACCGGCCGGTGCCGTGCTCGGTCGCCGACTGGTCGCGCTCGGCGAGTGCCGCGACCGCCTCCCGGGCGACGGCCTTCGCGCCGCAGCTGCGGGCCACTGCCAGCGCCGAGGTGAGCAGGGCCACCGCGTCGGCGTCCGCGACGTCCGCCGAGCGTCCGAGGGCGAGCCGGGCCCGGGCCGTCTCCAGCGCGGACCGGCTCCCGGCGAGCAGGTCGACCGCCTCGCGCAGGTCCGGGCCGCCGGCCGCTCCACGCAGCTCACCGCGCAGCCGCAGGCCGGCCGCCAGCGACGAGGCGGCGCCCCACCCCCGGAGCAGGCCGATCTCCTCGTCCACGAGATCGAGGGCCTCACGGTCGCGCCCCAGCGCCGAGAGCGCCCGCGCCTTCACCCCGCGCCACGGCGCCCAGGCAGGGTTGGCGACCTCGGGACAGTCGGCCGGAGGGGTGAGCACGTCGATCGCCTCCGCGGGCCGGCCCAGCTCGTTCATCAGCCGCGCCGCGCCCTCGCGGAGCAGCCGACCGCCCTCCCCGACCCACGGCAACGCCCGCGCGGACTCGAGGCTCGCGGTCGCGTCGTCCAGGTCGCCGCGGTCGACCAGGACGCCGAGGGTGAACGCCGCGGCGTACGTCGCGCTGACGTCCGAGATCCTCCACATCCGTTGCTGCTCGGTGGCGTCGGTGAGCGACTGCAGGGCGTCGTCGAGCTGGCCCTGGCGCCAGTAGGCGAACCCGTGCCAGAGGCTCACGGACAGTGCGGCGAACAGTCCTCCGGTCGCCCGTGCCCGGGCCAGGGCGCGGTCCCAGAAGTCGCCGAGGTCCTCGTCGGCGAGCAACAAGACGTTGGCGGCGACGATCCACAGCAGCCCGTGGTCGACGGCCAGCAGCCGGTCGCGGTCGAGCGCGAACCGCGACAGCTCGACCGCGCGCTCGCGATCCGTGCCGTCGCGCAGGAGCTCGTAGGCGAGCACCGCCGCCAGCATCCGCGCGCCGTCGCCGTCGCCGTCGACCTCGGGGACGGGGCCGGAGCGGTAGCCCGCGTCCGGGAGTCCGTGCATGAAGCCGGCGATGCGCTGCAGGGCCACCAGCCCCTGGCGCTCGTCGTGCAGCGCCGCAGGTGCCGCCGCGGCGGCGCCGGCCGCGAACTGCGTGGCCACCCCGGGCGGCGAGACGAACACGTGGATGCGGGCGATGACCATGCCCACCCTGGCGCGCTCCCGCTCGTCGTCGAGCAGTGTGTAGGCCTCGGTCAGGCGTGCGGCTCCCGCAGGTCCGTCGACCAGGGTCTCGACCTGGCCCAGCTCGACCAGCAGCGCGGCCCGCTCCTCCGCCGGGACCGGCTCCTCCAGCGCCCGCCGTAGCAGGGGTGCCGCCGCGTCCGACGCGCCGCGGGACAGCGCTGTCCGGGCAGCGGCACGGAGCACCTCGACCGTGCCCGGGCTCCCCCGGCGGGGTGCCCGCAGGAGGTGCGCCGCCACGTGCTCGGGCGGTGCGCCCTGCTGCTGCAAGATGCCGGCGGCGCGCTCGTGGCTCAGCGCGCGCTCGGCCGCGGGCAGGTCGTCGTACACCGCGTCGCGGATGAGTGGATGCACGAAGGCCGGGTGGTGGTCCTCGGTGAGGATCTCGACGCGGCCCAGGGTGTCCAGCGCCGCGGCGACCTGCTCCTCGGGCAGCTGGGCCAGGGCAGCGATGGTCGGCAGCCCGGCGGCCTCGCCGAGCACGGCGACCGCGCGGGCCGCGGCCGTGACCGTGCTGGGCATCCGCCGGAGCCGCAGCGTCACCAGGGCCGCGACCGCTCGCGACCCCACCGCTCGGACGGTGTCGACGTGCGCCACGTCCGGCGGCACCGCCTCGTCCTCCAGCGCGCGCAGCAGCTGTCGGAGCAGCAACGGGTTGCCCGACGTCATCCGGTGGCACGCACCGACGAACGACTCCGCGCTGTCGCCGAGCCGCTCTCGCACCAGCGTGCCGGCCGCCTCGGCCGACAGCGGCGCCGGCCGGAGCACCGTCACCGCCGGGTCGAGAACGATCTCCGCGAGCAGGGCGTCGTCCGGCTGCTGCTCGCCCGTACGCCGAGCGAGGACCACGAGGACGGGCAGGCTCTCGATCCGCCTGACCAGGTAGGCGAGGTAGCGCAGCGACGCGCTGTCGGCCCACTGCACGTCGTCGACGCAGATGACCAGCGGACCCTCGGAGGCGAGGTTCACGGTGAGCCAGTAGAGCCCGTGCAGGACCGCGAAGCTGCCGTGCCGTACCGGCACTGTCCCGGCCGTCTCCTCGAAGACCGTGGCCGCCCCCGCGGCGGCCCCGGCGAACAGTGCCTCGTCGGGAGCGTCGCCGCCGACACAGGGCTCGAAGAGCTGTCGCACGGCTCCGAAGCCGAAGGACTGCTCCATCTGGCTGGCCCGTGCCGAGAGCACGCGCACCCCGCCCGCGGTCGCGAGCCGGGCCGCCTCGACGAGCAGCCGCGACTTGCCGATCCCCGGTGGCCCCTCGACGACCACGCAGCCCGAGGACCCGGCGGCCACCTCGTCCAGGGCCCGGCGGAGCGCGGCCTGCTCCCGCGCGCGATCCACGAGGTCCGTCGGGTCCGGCTGCCGGACAGCCACCGCGATCGGCTGGCGCCCGGGCACCGGGACGGGCGACGCGTCGAGGGAGGGCGACTGTGCGAGCACCTCGGCCTCCAGCGAGCGCAGACCAGGACCCGGATCGACGCCCAGCTCCTCCGCGAGCGTCTTGCGGGCCCGGCGCAGCGCGGACAACGCGTCCGCCTGGCGCTGGGACCGGTAGAGGGCGAGCACCAGCAGCCGCCAGCGCTCCTCGCGCATCGGGTCGTCGGCGACCAGGGCCTCGAGCTCGCCCACGAGCAGGGCGGCGTCGCCGAGCTGCAGGCGCGCCGCCAGCAGGTGCTCGCGCGCCACCGCCCGGAGCTCGGTGAGGCGCACGGACTCGGGCTCCACCCAGGGCTCGCCGGCGTACTCGACGTACGGCGGGCCTCGCCACAGCCGGAGCGCATGGTCGAGCGCCCGGGCGGCCTCCGCGGGTGGCAGGCCGGCTGCGTCGTCCACCGCGCGCTCGAAGCACCACGCGTCGACGGTCTCGGGTCCCAGCCGGAGCACGTAACCGGCTCCGGTGCTCGCGATCACGCCGTCCCGCTGGCGCGCCGCCGCCTCCGGCTGGAGCCGGCGGCGCAGGTGGCTCACGTAGGCCTGGATCGCCGCCGTGGTGTTGGCCGGCGGGGCCTCGCCCCACACGCAGTCGGCGAGGCGGTCGGCGGCGACGACCTGGTCGCGCATCACCAACAGGGCCGCGAGGACGGCGCGCTGGCGACGCCCGCCGAGGTCGACGACCGCGCCGTCGCGAGTCGCCGCCATCTCGCCGAGCACACGCAGGCGCAGCCTCGTGTCCCCGCCCACCTCGCTCCTCCAGTGGTCCCTCAGTGGAGGATACCGGGCATTCCCCGGACCGGCGATGGCTCCAGCGCGCGGCTTTTCGGGCCGATCAACCGCTCCTCAAGCCGATCTCAAGAGCGCGTCAAGGTGCCGCAGGCACCGTCGGGGCATCAGCGAGACCGACCCGAGGAGAACCACCATGCACCTGTTCACGAAGACCGCCGTCCTGGTCGGCGGCCTGCTCCTGGCCGCCCTCACGGCGGCCCCCGCCCAGGCCCAGAGAGGCCCCGTGCTCGACCTGCGGGGCGCCGACGTCGGCTCGTTCACCATCGACCAGGCAGGCACCGCCCACCTGGCCGGTCAGGTGACCGGCAAGCCGTTCGACGGCGGCTACGCCGCCACCCTGACCGCGATCGACGGCACGCTGCCGGAGCCCGGTGTCTGTGAGGACGCGACGGCCACCATGAAGGTCGCCGGCCCCAAGCACCGGTCGCTGCACCTGGCCGCCACCGGACAGGTGTGTGGCACCTGGCCGGACGCGACGTACGTCGTGACGCACAGCTTCGTCGGCCGGTACGTCGTGACCCGCGCCTGCGGCCGCGGCCTGCGCGGCTCCGACGGCTGGATCTCCCTGATCCTCGCCACCGAGGGTCGCGCCAACGTCGAGGCGATCGACACCTGACTCGACCACCGTCGAGGGCGGCCCGCACCGGGATCGGTGCGGGCCGCCCCGTCACGTCGCCCGTCACGTCGCCCGTCACGTCGCCTGGGGTTGCGCCGCTAGAACGCCGCTAGAACAGGGCGTCCTGCTCCAGGGACAGCAGGGTCTGCTTGCGCTCCAGCCCGCCGGCGTACCCGGTGAGGGTGCCGTCCGCGCCGATGATCCGGTGGCACGGGATGACGATCGGGATCGGGTTGCGGCCGTTGGCCAGCCCGACCGCGCGCGAGGCGGCGTTGGTCATGCCGAGCCGCTTCGCGATCTGGCCGTACGACGCGGTCTCCCCGAACCCGACCTCGAGCAGCACGTCCCACACCCGCCGCTGGAAGGGGGTGCCGGCGGGCGCGAGCGGCAGGGCGAACTCCTTGAGGTCGCGGTCGAAGTACGCCGCGAGCTGACGCGCCGCCTCCGCCAGCACCGGGTGCTGGTCGTCGCGGTCGCCGAGCGGCCGCCCGGCGCCCGGGCCGAACGGCGTGAACTCGATCGCGGTGATCGAGCCGGCGTTCTCGACGATGCGCAGCTCGCCGATGGGTGAGTCGATGACCGTCCACATGTCAGGTCTCCTCTGGTTCGGGGGCAGCCAGCGACTGCCACAGGTGGAGCTGTGCGTAGGAGCGCCAGGGGCGCCAGTTCTCGGCCAGGGAGGCCGCGGCACGGGGGTCGCGGCCGAGCCCGGCGAGGGCGTCGCGGATGCCGATGTCGGTGGGCAGGAAGACGTCGGGGTGCCCGAGCGCCCGCAGCGCGATGTAGTCGGCGGTCCAGGGCCCGATCCCGGGCAGGGCCAGCAGCTGCGCCCGCACCAGGTCCCGGTCCGCGCCACGGTCCAGGGCGATCGTCTCGTCGGCCAGCGCCCCGCACAGCGCGACGAGCGCACGACCACGGGCCCGTGGCATCGGCAGGTCCTCGGGGTCCAGACCGGCCAGCGTGGCGACGCCCGGGAAGAGGTGCGTGAGCGGACCGTCCAAAGCCACCCTGGTGCCGTGCTGCTGGGTGAGCCGGGCCGCGACCGTACGCGCGGCGGCCACGCTCACCTGCTGGCCGAGCACGGCGCGCACCGCGATCTCGTGCCCGTCGACGTGGCCGGGCACCCGCAGGCCGGGCACCGCGCGCACCAGCGGGCCGAGGAGCGGGTCCCCGGCGAACGTGTCGGCCACGGCGACCGGGTCGCAGTCGGCGTCGAGCAGGCGGCGTACGCGTTCGACCGCAGCGCCCGTGTCTCGGAGGTCCTCGAGGGTGAACGTCGCCGGCACGAAGGCGGTGCCCTCGCCGGTCAGGTCGTCGAGGTCGAGGCGGACCGAGCCGGACCCGTGCGGCAAGCGCAGGGTGCGGGAGTACGACGTGGCGTCGGCCGTCTCGACGCCGGGCACCGCGCGGAGGGCGAAGAAGCCGAGCAGCGCACGGCCCGCGAACGGCGTGCGCACCGCCAACCGCATCTCCACGGTGCCGTGCGTCGACCGGGTGTTGCCGCGCCGGCCGCGCAGCTCGGTGGGGCTGGCGGCGTAGACCTCGCGGATGGTCTCGTTGAACTGCCGGATGCTCGAGAAGCCGGCCGCGAACGCCACGTCTGCGTAGGGCATGGCCGTGGTCTCGATCAGGATGCGCGCGGTCTGGGCGCGCCTGGCGCGGGCCAGGGCGAGCGGTCCGGCGCCGAGCTCCTGGGTGAGCAGCCTGGTGAGGTGGCGCGAGGTGTAGCCCAGCCGCCGGGCCAGGCCGTCCACACCGTCGCGGTCGACGACGCCATCGGCGATCAGCCGCATGGCTCGCCCGGCCACGTCGGCGGCGACGTCCCAGTCGGGGCTGCCGGGAGTGGCGTCGGGGATGCAGCGCTTGCAGGCGCGGTAGCCGGCGGCCTGCGCCGACGCGGCGGTCGGGTGGAAGGACACGTTGGCGTAGCCGGGCGTGCGGGCCGGGCAGGAGGGTCGGCAGTAGATGCCGGTCGTCTGCACGGCGGTGTAGAACATGCCGTCGAACCGCCGGTCGCGACTCTTCACAGCCCGGTAGCAGGACTCGTCGTCCTGCCGCACGGGGTGCGAGGCGGTGGTGGTCATGTGCTCATCCTGCCCCCAGTCTGGCACCGGTTCTGGCGGGAATCGGACACCGCGGGGAAGTCATCCAATCCGGATCGGGCTCCGCAGCGAACCACCTCATGTCAAGGGGAACTCCCCCAGCACCCTGAAGTCACTGAAGGAAGTCCCCATGCGCTCCAAGATGTCACCCACCAAGCGCGGCCTCGCCGCTTTCGCCACCATCGCCCTGCTCGCCGTCCCGCTCGCCGCCTGCGGCACCGACGACAACGCCAACGCCGCGAGTGGCGGCGACAAGACCTCCTCCGCTCCCAAGCCGGTCGCCGCGATCGACGCGCTGAGCGGCAAGGACACCGCCATCGCACTGGACAAGGGCTTCACCGACGCCCTGACCTCCCTCGAGCTGACCCCCGGCGTGGTGGGCACCGCCAAGCTCGTCGACGGCTCGCTCGTCTTCCCGATCACCGGCGGCAACGTCACCGTCTTCAAGCCGGGCACCGTGTCGCCGTACGTCATCGGCCAGGTCCAGCACGAGGGCTCGGGCCTCTCGCTCACCGCGGGTGACACCGAGGTCGAGCTGACCAACCTCAACGTCGACCCGGGCGTCTCCCGTGTCTACGGCGACGTGAGCGTCAACGGCGAGGTCGCCGTCACGAACGCGTTCCTGTTCCAGCTCGACGGCCGCACCCTCGAGCCGCTCGCGACCGAGGGCAGCACCGCGATCCTCCAGGGCACGAAGGTGATGATCTCCGACGACGCCGCCGGCCTGCTGAACGACACGTTCAAGACCGACGCGGTCACTGGCGGCCTGCTCGTGGGCATCGCCACCATCACCGTCAACACCAAGTAGTCCCACAGCTGCGGTGGGGCGTTGCGCGAGAGCGCGTGCCACCCCGCGAAAGCGATGAAGGCCCGGTCGGGGGACCGGGCCTTCGTTGCGTCGTAGCCTGACTCCCATGAACGCGAGCGACATCGTCCGGCTCACGCCCGAGGACTGGGACGTCTTCCGCGACCTCCGGCTGCGCGCCCTCGCAGACGCGCCCGGCGCCTTCGGTTCGCGACTCGACGAGTGGGTCGATGCGCCGGAGTCGGCCTGGCGCAGCCGGCTCGAGAACGTCGCGCTCAACCTCGTCGCCCGGTGCGACGGTGCGGAGGTGGGCATGGCCAGCGGGGCGCTCGACGGCGACGACGCGTCACTGATCTCGATGTGGGTGGACCCGAAGTCCCGCGGCACCGGGACCGCCCGGGCGCTCATCGATGCCGTCGTCGGCTGGGCCCGCGGCCTGGACCGGACGACGTACCTGATGGTGCGCAGCGACAATCCGCGGGCGATCGCGGCGTACGAACGAGCGGGCTTCGTCGACCTCGGCGTGCCCGACGACCACGACGGGCCGCCCGAGCAGCGCATGGTGCATCGCAGCGACCCGAGGTGACGACCGGCCCGGTCCCGCCGGTGTCTCGCAGCATGGCGAGAAGTCACCCTCCGGCTTCGCCACCACCCGCCAGCACGTGCTGCCGGAAGAGCTCTGCCGACGGCAGGAGACGCCTGCTGCCCGACCAGGCCAGGCCGACCTCCCGGTCGGCGCCCTGGTCCTCGATCGGGATCAATCGGAGCAGCTCGTCCCTGCCCGGGTGACCACCAAGCTCCTCCCCCTTCATCTCGGGGACGATCGCGACCCCCAAGCCGGCCGCGACGAAACCCCTGACGACCGGAAGGTCGTCGCCCTCGAACTCCACCCGCGGCTCGAAGCCGGCGAGCCTGCACAGGTCGTCACACAGGGCGCGCAGCTCCCAGCCCGGGCGCAGCATCACGAACGGCTCGTCGGCGACCTCGGTCAGGGACACCTCGTCCCGCCCGGCCAGCCGGTGAACCAGCGGGACGGCCAGGAGGAGCGGCTGCGAGAACAGGCGCTCCCAGCTCACGTCCGGGTTGCGGGGCCGGCGCGCCGTGAACTCCAGATCCACCCGGCCCCCGGCCACGAACGACGAGCCCAGCTCGTCGCGGGAGGGCTCGAGCCGGAACTGCACGCGTGGGTGCTGGGCGCGGAACCGGGCGATGGTGCGAGGCACCAGCCAGGTGCCCAGCGACAGCTGGAAGGCGACGGTCACGGTCCCCGCCTCGGGGTCGGCGAGCTGGTCCACGGCGGCCAGTGCGTCATCGAGCCCGTGCAGCACCGCGTCGAGCTGTCGCTTGAACACGACGCCGGCGTGCGTCGGCCTGAGCACCCGCCCGCTCCTGTGCAGGAGCGGAGCACCCACCTGCTCCTCGAGCCGGGCCAGGGCGCGCGAGACCCCGGGCTGGCTGACGCCGTAGATGTCGGCCACCTCGGTCACCGTCACCCCGTCGACGACCTGCTGGAACCAGCGCATCGCCTCGGTATCCATATTCATGACGCTAGCGCATGGATGACCGGGTACATCTACATTGGACGCATGGATTGACAACCCGGACACTCGTTCCATGACCACCACCACGCACGAGACCACAGCCGCCCGCACGTTCGCGGGCCGGTTCCTCGCCGAGGCCCGCGACAAGCGTCGCCGCAGTCACGAGGCACGCACCGCTCACCGAACCCTGCGCCGGGAGCTGGCGACCTACACCAGCACCGCCGACGTGGACGACCTCCTCGCCGCCATGCGCGGCCACGACAGCCCCGAGAACGACGAGATCCGCGACCTGCTGACAAGCCGCCGGACGCCGCAGCACATCTTCTGAGCCGCACCCGACCGACTCACACCGCGGCCGCAACCCGCGTCCCCGTCGCGAACGCCATCCGCTCGAGAGGAACGGGTCAGCTGTTCTGGGGGAAGCCGAGGTTCAGGCCGCCGTGGCTGGGGTCGAGCCAGCGCGACGTGACCACCTTGCCGCGGGTGAAGAACTGGACCCCTTCGGCACCGTGCGCGTGGCTGTCGCCGAAGAGGCTGTTCTTCCAGCCGCCGAACGAGTAGTAGGACACCGGCACGGGCACGGGCACGTTGATGCCGACCATGCCGACCTCGACCTCGTTCTGGAAGCGGCGAGCCGCCCCACCGTCGTTGGTGAAGATCGCGGTGCCGTTGCCGTACGGGTTGGCGTTGATCAGCTCCAGACCCTCGTCGTAGGACTCGACCCGAACGACCGACAGCACGGGGCCGAAGATCTCGTCGGTGTAGATCGACATGTCCGTGGTGACCCTGTCGAACAGGGTGGGCGCCAGGAAGAAGCCCGCACCGTCCGCGTCGAACGGTGCGCCGCGTCCGTCGACCACCAGCTCGGCTCCCGCCGCGGCGCCGGCCTCGACGTACGACGCGACCTTGTCGCGGTGCACCTCGGTGACCAGCGGACCCATGTCGCAGCCACGGGTGCCGTCACCGGTACGCAGCTTGCCCATCCGGTCCTTGATCTTCTCGACCAGCTCGTCGGCGATCGAGTCCACCGCGACCAGGGCCGAGATCGCCATGCAGCGCTCACCGGCCGAGCCGAACCCCGCGTTGATCGCCGCGTCCGCAGCCAGGTCGAGGTCGGCGTCGGGCAGCACCAGCATGTGGTTCTTGGCGCCGCCGAGAGCCTGGATCCGCTTGCCGTGGGCGGTGCCGGTCTCGTAGACGTAGCGGGCGATCGGGGTCGACCCGACGAACGACACCGCCTTGACGTCGGGGTGCGTGAGGAGGGCGTCGACCGCTTCCTTGTCACCGTTGACGACGTTGATCACCCCGTCGGGGAGCCCGGCCTCCTTCCAGAGGGCCGCCACCGCGATCGTCGAGCTCGGGTCCTTCTCGCTGGGCTTGAGCACCACCGCGTTGCCGCACGCGATCGCTACCGGGACGAACCACAGCGGGACCATGGCGGGGAAGTTGAAGGGTGAGATCACGGCCACCACCCCGAGGCTCTGCCGGATCGAGTAGACGTCGATGTTGGTCGACGCGTTCTCGCTGAAGCCGCCCTTCATCAGAGTGGGGATGCCGCAGGCGAACTCCGCCACCTCGAGGCCGCGGACCACCTCGCCCAGCGCGTCGGAGAGCACCTTGCCGTGCTCTGCGGTCACCAGGGCCGCGATCTTCTCCTTGTCCCGGTTGAGCAGCTCGCGGAACCTGAAGAGCACCTGGCTGCGCTGGGCCAGCGACACGTTGCCCCAGCTGTCCTGCCAGGCCTGCTTGGCGCCAGCCACGACGTCGTTGACCAGGTCCGCTGAGGCCAGGTCGAGGATGCCGGTGACCTCGCCCGTCGCCGGGTTGAAGACCTCGCTGGTGCGCTCGGCCCGTCCCTCCCAGGCCTGGCCGGCGATGAGGTGGGTGATGCGGGAAGGACTGGACATCGAGGATCTCCTTGCGGTGGGGAGGTACGGCGTCAGGCGAGGCGAGTTCGGGCTTGGTGCGCGAGCGTCCGAGATGGTCGTTGATGGTGTCGCGCATGAAGGCGCTGGGCCCCGGTCAGCCTCCGCGTCCAGGCCAAGGATGCCGCCTCCTGGAGACCGATGCCATCGCTGCTGCCGACTTCGACCTCCCCGCTGACACCGAGATGCTGACACCTCCTGCTGCTGCGGTCGGCCGGCGGCTCGCCGTTGGCGCCGATTCACGGGGCTCAGCATGACCCGGATGGCTTTCGACACGAGCGTCAGCCGGTCGGTCTTCCCCGCGGCGTCTCAGTCGATCCGGAGCCTCAGCCCCGGCGGGCCGGAACGTCCCCGAGCGCTCTGCGCCGTCGTCCACGTCGATACGAGGACGACGGCGACGCCGAGCACGACGAGGTACGCGGATGCCGCCGGTGGCACCAATCCGTCAGTACTGCCGTTGGCGGCGGTGTAGGAGAGACGCAGGAGCAGATAGCCGATGGGCAGCCCGGCGACCGCAGCTGCGACTGACATCGTCGTAGCCGCCCACCACGCCTGCGCCACAGCCTGGCGGGGGGTGACACCCAGGACGGCCAGGGTGGCATCGTCGCGCGCGATCTCGGCGAGCCGGCTGGCTGTGGTCGCCGAGAGCCCTGCGAGCGATAGCACCGCGAGGAGCACGAGCAGGGTGTAGGCGACCGGGCGCAGTTGCTCACTGCCCCCCGCCGGCAGGAAGCCCGGCAGCACGACGCCAGTGCCCTCGGCCGCCAGCGTCGCCTCCATCCCCGCGCAGGCGACTGCCGCTGCGACGCTGAGCGCGACGCCTGCGGCCGCCAGCAGGGTCCGCCCCGGCCTGGCCGCGATGCTCCCCAGCCCCAGAAGCAGGGGAACCCCGGCGCCGGCGCGGGCGACGAAGCCATTGAGGGTGCCGGCGCCGAAGGTGCGCCGGTTGGTCGTGTCGCGCAGCGCCGACATGGTCGACGCGCTTGCCGCGCGCGAGGTCGCGGCGAGGGCTGCACCCACCGCGATCGCGACCACCGCCGTCGTGACGACCAGCACGGTCCCGACCCCCGGGGCTCGAGGCCCGGCCCCGAGAAGACCGGCAGAGACCGCAGTGACGCGTGGTGCGAGCAGGACCGCCACGGTGCAACCGACGCCGGCCGCGATCACCGCGATCATGGCGTGCTGGATGACTTGCACGGCCTGAGCCTCGCGGGGAGCCAGACCGAGGGCGCGCAGCATCGCGGTCCGGCGCGCGGTCGCGACGACGCGGGCGGAGACCAGGGTCGCCGTCGCCGCGCCGGCCACGAGGAGCAGGAGGAGCGCGAAGCTCCCGAGGACGGCCCGCTGGGTACTGACACCGTCCAGTGCCTCGTCGCGCTCGTCTTGCCAGGTGCCGACCAGCTCCACGCCCGCCGCCCTGGCCTGCATGGCAAAGACGGCGGCCGACTCCGGATCCCGCAGGCGCAGCCCCACGGTGTAGCCCGTCGGGCGGCCGTCGGTGACCGCGTCCATAGCCGCGGCGCTGAGCAGGACGAGTCCCGGTTGGCTGCGCGGGAACGGCGACTGGCTGACCACCCGAGCTGTCCCGTTGACCCGCAGTGCCTGCGCAGGTGCCTCGCCGTCGAGGACCGGCGGACCGGAGGGACGCAGTGCGGCCGGGCCGATGTCGATCCGGTCGCCGACCTCCAGTCCCAGTGCAGCGGCGGCGGTGCTCTCGATCACCACGCCGCGGGATGCGACGCTGCCGCCGGTTGCGAGCAGAGGACGGTCGACGCGGGGCGCCACTGGGCCGGACTCGACGAGCCTGACGAGCAGGACGCGACCGTCCACTCGCATCGTCCCGAAGGCCTCGCGCGTGACGCCGCCGCTGGCCCGCACCTCCGCGCGAGCAGCCAGCGCCTCGAGCGGCGCCGCCGACGAGGCACTCGCGACGACGTGCGCACCCTGGGCCGCGTCGAAGGCCCGCTGCCAGGGCACCTCTGCCTGGGCGCGCAGCACCAGGGCCAGGGCCAGCGTCGCGCCGGCCGCGGTCAGGACGACCAGCGCGAGGGCGGTGTGCCGCCAGGCCACTCGCGCATCTGCGAGGGCGAGCCGGGCCAGCACGCCGGCCCGTCTCACGGCTCCTCCCCGGCCCACGCCAGGTCGCGCAGCGTCAGTCGCCGCTCTTGGTCAGAGAGCCTCATCTCGTCGACGAGTCGACCGTCCCGCATGGTCAACAGGCGATCCGCGACGGTGGCGACCCGCGGGTCATGGGTCACCATCAGCACGGTCCGGCCACGATCCCGCTGCTCGCCGAGCAGGGTCAGCACCTCACTCGTCCTGGCGCTGTCCAGCGCGCCGGTCGGCTCGTCGGCCAGCAGCACGTCCGGGTCGTTCACCAGCGCCCGCGCCAGCGCCACCCGCTGTTGCTCCCCGCCGCTGAGAGCGCCCGGACTGTCGCCTGCCCGCCCGGCGACCCCGAAGCGGTCGAGCAGTTCGAGGGCTCGCCGCCGAGCGGTGGCACCGTTCGCGCCAGCCAGACGGGCCGGCAGCTCGACGTTGTCCCCGACCGACAGGCTCTCGACGAGGTTGTAGGCCTGGAAGACGAAACCGATACGGTCTCGGCGCAACCGTGCCCATCGGGTCTCGCTCAGCCCGTCGACCCGCTCCCCGTCGAACCACACCTCGCCGGAGGTCGGTCGGTCGAGCCCACCGAGCAGCTGCAGGAGGGTGGACTTCCCGCAGCCACTCGGGCCCATCACGCTGACGATCTCGCCGCGGTCCACGCTGAAGCCGAATCCCCGTAGCGCCGGTAGCACACCCCCCGGCCCGAACGCCTTGCACAGCGCCCGCGCCTCAAGCAGGACAGTCATCGCGGTCTCCTGGTATGTCGTTGGTGTAGTGCCTCTCGCACAGCTCAAGCCACCGCAGGTCGGCCTGCAGGTGCAGTGCGGCGCCCTCCACCAGCAACGCCTCGGTGCAGTCGGGGGGCACCTCCTTCGCCAGCCGCTGTACCTCACGGAGCCGCCGCAGGTGCGCGCGACGCTGCCGGTCGATGAGCACGACCGGGTCGGCCAGCCGGCCGCGGTGAGCCAGAACGACCTTGGCCAGCAGGGCGACCCGGAAGGGCGTCGCTTCGACGGGCTCGTCGAGCCAGCGACGCAGCTCCTCGCGTCCGTCGGCAGTGAGCTCGTAGACCTTGCGCCTGCCTCGAGCCCCACCGTCGGACCCGACCAGCCCGGCCGCCTCCAGCCGACCCAGCAGAACGTAGACCTGGCCGTCGTTCGCGGGCCACAGCGCGCCGAACTCGGTCTCCAGCGCCCGCTTCAGCTCAGACGGGTACGCCGGCTCCTTGGCCAGCAGCGCGAGCAGAGCGTGACGCATCCCCAGAGCATGCACCTAACAGTTAGGTTCAGTCAAGGAGCCCGCGCCCGGGCAAGGTCCGACCCCGGAAGACAACACCTGGACCTCGGCGAGAGGAGGACAAGAGGGCGCACGATCCGGAAGCAAACGCAGAAGAGGCCCGGACCCGCGTCTCCGCGGATCTGGGCCTCTCCTGGATCTTGTACCCCCGACCGGATTCGAACCGGCGCTACCGCCTTGAGAGGGCGGCGTGCTAGGCCGCTACACAACGGGGGCTAGCTTGCTGCAAGCAGCGGACGGAACTCTAGCGATGGCTTGAGTTTCGCACCAAATCCCGCCGGTGAGGGCGGGACTTTCGCTGGGATACAAGGACTCGAACCTTGACTAACTGGACCAGAACCAGTCGTGCTGCCAATTACACCATATCCCAATGGCGAGGCCTGTTCTGAGCGTGAATCGTGCTTGCTCAGGGCCCCTCCGGACGCAGGGGTGAACGATACACGCGGCCCCCGGAGGCCTCCAAAACGGCCCCCTCCGCGGTGTTGCGCAGCCCCATCCGGCGGGCCACCGCGAGCGCCAGGGCGAGGTAGACCAGCGACTGCGTGAGCGTGCCCGGCAGGGTCCACCAGCTGCCTCCGGTCGGGTTCAGCGCGCTGCCCATGTCGCTGAACGCAAGGGCCAGGCTGAACGCCACGAAGTTGTTGAGCACGTGCATGGCGATGGCGGCCTCGAGCCCTCCGGTGAGGACCACGAGGATGCCGGCCACCAGGCCGAACGCGAAGCGGTCGACGAAGATCGGCAGGCTCTGGCCGAGGCCGTGCGCGAGACCGAACAGCAGGGCCGGCGCCACCACGGCCAGCACCCGGCCGCCGAGACCGCCGAAGGCCTGCGTGAGGTAGCCCCGGAAGGCGTACTCCTCCCCCGCGGCCTGCAGCGGCGTCAGCAGGACCACGACGAGCAGGAAGTCGCGCGTCGTCGTCGTGAAGTCGTTGACGGCGCCGGCCACCTCCGCGCCGCCCTCCTGGGGCAGCACGGCCGAGACCAGCAGCGTCGCGGTCAGCGCGAGCATCGACAGGCCGACGCAGACGAGGAAGAACCGCCAGCGGATCCTCGGCAGCACCGACGACAGCCAGCGCGGCTTGAGCCCGTGCAGGACGCGGCTGACGAACCAGGCCACCGGGACGGCCGAGGCCAGCACGATGTTCAGGAACGCCAGCGACATCGGCGTCGGGCTCTCGGTGTCGAGGAGTGCCTCGAGCGAGGACAGCACGGGCTCGCCCGACGCGGCGTACCAGACGGCGAAGATCACCTGCCAGACGAGCGGGGCGACCACGAACGTCCCGGCGAGCATCAAGACGATGCCCAGCATCGGGCGCCAGACGCCGGTCCGCCCCGCACGGTGCAGCTCGTGGTAGCGCAGTGGCGTCGCGGGGTCGCTCATCGGATGGTCACTCAGGACAGGGCATCGCTGAGCCGCGCGATCGACCGGTCACGGCCGAGCAGCTCCATCGACTCGAACAGCGGCGGCGACACCTTGCTGCCGGTGATGGCGATGCGCACGGGTCCGAAGGCGTGCCGCGGCTTGAGGCCGAGCCCTTCGACCAGCGTGGTGCGCAGCGCCTCCTCGATGGCTGCGGTGCTCCACTGGGGCAGCCCGGCCAGCGCGTCGTACGACGCCTGCACGACCTCGCGGCCGGCCTCGTCGATCTCGTCGGTCCTGGTGAAGGAGGCCTCGTCGACGAACAGGAAGCCGAGCATGTCGACGGCCTCGGTGAGCTTGTTGATGCGCTCGCCCACCAGCGGCATGGCCAGCTCGAGCAGCCGGGCGTCGGCGTCGGACACGGGGTCGGACACCACGCCGGCCTGCTTGAGGAACGGCAGCGCACGGTGGGTGATCTCGTCGATCGAGAGCATCCGCAGGTGCGAGGAGTTGATCGCATCGGCCTTCTTGACGTCGAAGCGCGCGGGGTTGGGGTTGACATCCTTGATGTCGAACGCCGCCACCATCTCGTCGAGGGTGAAGACGTCGCGGTCGGCCGCGATCGACCAGCCGAGCAGGGCGAGGTAGTTGAGGATCCCCTCAGGCAGGAAGCCCTGGTCGCGGTAGGCCATCAGGTGCGCCTCGGGGTCACGCTTGGAGAGCTTCTTGTTGCCCTCGCCCATGACGTAGGGCAGGTGACCGAAGCGGGGCGTGAACGACGCGACGCCGATCTCCTGGAGCGCGTCGCTGAGCGCGATCTGGCGCGGCGTGCTCGAGAGCAGGTCCTCGCCGCGGAGCACGTGGCTGATCTCCATCAGCGCGTCGTCCACGGGCGCCACGAGCGTGTAGAGCGGGTCGCCGTTGGCGCGGGCCAGGGCGAAGTCGGGCACGAACTCGGTCTGGAACGTGATGTCGCCACGCACCAGGTCGTCCCAGGTGATCTCCCCCTCGGGCATCCGGAAGCGCACGACCGGCGCGCGGTCGTCGGCGCGGAAGGCCGCCACCTGGTCGTCGGTCAGCTCACGGCAGAAGCCGTCGTACCCCATCACCTTGGAGCCGCTGGCCTTGCGCCGCGCGGTGACCTCGTCGTTGGTGCAGTAGCAGTCGTAGGTGTGCTTGCTGGCCCGCAGCCGCGCCAGCACGTCGGCGTACAGGTCGCCGCGCTCGCTCTGGCGGTACGGCGCGAACGGGCCGCCGACCTCGGGGCCCTCGTCCCAGTTGAGGCCGAGCCAGTGCATGACCTCGATCAGCGAGTCGTAGGACTCCTGGGTGTTGCGCTCCTTGTCGGTGTCCTCGATCCGGAACACGAACGTGCCCCCGTGGTGACGAGCGAACGCCCAGTTGTAGAGGGCGGTCCGGGCCAGGCCGACGTGCGGCGAGCCGGTCGGGGACGGGGCCATCCGGACGCGGACCGGGCGCTCGTTCACGCTGCTGCTGTTCAACGCTGTGCCACCTTGTTCGTGAGGGTGCCGATGCCGGCGATCGAGATCTCGACCTCGTCACCGACCTGCATGGGACCGACACCCTCGGGGGTGCCGGTGAGGATGACGTCGCCGGGCAGGAGGGTCATCACGCTGGAGACGTAGGCGACCAGCGTGGGGATGTCGTAGATCAGGTCCGCGGTCGTGCCGTCCTGCTTGAGGTCGCCGTTCAGGTGGGTCTGCACCCGCACCCCGTCGACGAAGGCCTGCGGGTCCAGGTCGGTCTCGATCCACGGCCCCAACGGGCAGAACGAGTCGAAGCCCTTGGCCCGGGCGAACTGCACGTCGGACATCTGGAGGTCGCGTGCGGTGACGTCGTTGGCGATCGTGTAGCCGTGGATGACGTCGGTCGCCTGCTCCGGGGGTACGTCGCGGCAGATACGGCCGATGACGACCGCGAGCTCGCCCTCGAATTGCAGGTCCTGCGTCTGCGGCGGGTAGAAGATCGGGTCGCCGGGGCCAACCACGGACGTGTTGGGCTTGAGGAACATCAACGGCTCGGCCGGGACCTCGTTGCCGAGCTCGGCGGCGTGCGCGGCGTAGTTGCGACCGAAGCCCACCACCTTGCTCCGCGGCAGCACCGGGGCGAGCAGCCGGACGTCGGACAGCTTGTGCTCCTGCTGGAGCAGCTTGACGCCGACGTAGAGCGGGTCGCCGGCGAGGGCCACGATCATGGAGTCCTCGGCGGGCTGGCCGTAGTCGTCGACGTCTCCCGTCACGACTCCGTAGGTGGGCTCTTCTCCTGTGGTGAATCGGGCGATGCGCACGCAGGCGAGCCTATCGGGCGGCCACCGCCCGCAACGCGGTGAGGCTGCGCTCCACGTCGGCCTCGCTGGTGGACCAGTTGCTCACCGAGACCCGGAGCACCGCGCGACCGCGCCAGCGGGAGCCGGTCATCCAGGCGGTTCCGTCGTCGAGCATGCCCTGGACGACCTCCCGGGTGCGCTCGTCGTCACCGAACGTCGCGCAGACCTGGGTGAACACCACGTCGTTGAGCACCTCGGCTCCGTCGATCTCGCCGATCCCCTCCGCCAGTGCGCTGGCATGCGTGCAGAACCGGTCCACGAGGTCGGCGAGACCGCTGCGGCCCAGCGACCGCAGCACCGCCCACACCGGGAGGGCCCGGCCGCGGCGACTGAGCTCGGGCACCTTGTCGAACGGCTCACCCGCCGCGTCGAGGATCAGGTAGTCGCCGTGCATGCCCATCGCCGCCCGCAGGGCGCTGCGGTCGCGAACGATCGCGAGCCCGCAGTCGTACGGCACGTTGAGGGTCTTGTGGGCGTCGGTCGCCCAGGAGTCGGCCAGCTCGAAGCCGGCCACCAGGTGCCGACGCGCCGGCGAGGCGGCCGCGAAGAGCCCGAAGGCGCCATCCACGTGCACCCAGGCACCGTGCTCGTGGGCCAGCGGGATCGCCTCCGCGAACGGGTCGAACGCCCCGGAGTGCACGTTGCCGGCCTGGAGCACGACGATCGTGGGACGGTCGTCGCCACTGTCGAGGGCTGCCCGGAGCGCATCGACGTCGAGCCGCCCCTCCGCGTCGGCGGCGACCGGCTCGGGGCTGCCGAGGCCGAGGTAGCGCAGGGCCAGGTCGACGGTGTCGTGTCGCTCGGCGCCGACCAGCACCCGTACCCCGGGTGAGCCGGCGAGTCCGGCAGTGGACACGTCCCAGCCCGCGCGGCGCAGCACCTCGTCGCGACCGGCCGCCAACCCGGTGAAGTTGGCCATCGTGCCGCCCGTGACGAAGCCGACGGCGCTGCCGGCCGGCAGCCCGAGCACGTCGACCAGCCAGGACTCGGTGACGTCCTCGACCGCGCTGTGCGCGGGCGTGACCAGGCGCAGCCCGGAGTTCTGGTCCCACGCGCTGGTCAGCCAGTCCGCGGCGAGCGCTGCGGGATGGGTGCCGCCGATGACGAACCCGAAGAACCGGCCCGACGGCATCGCCGTCAGCCCCGGCTCGCACGCGTGGGCCAGCAGGTCGACCACGTCGACGGCGTCCTCGGGCCCCTCCGGCAGCGCCGTACCGAGCCTCGCCACCACCTCCTCGATCGACGCACTCGCCGGTACCGCCCGCTCGTCGAGCGAGGCGAGCCAGGTAAGGGCGTGGGCGTGGGCCCGCTCGAGGGCCGCCTCGTGATCGGTCATGACTGAGTGTCGCGGAATCGGGCGGGCCCGACAATGAGGTGGTCTGGGCGATCGCTGCTCCCTCCCGGCGCGGCGGTGAGCTGGGGTCGGTCTGCCGGGTTGGAAGCGACCCTGACTCACCGCCGCAACGGGCCGGCGCCGCACATCCCGGCGCGGCGGTGAGCTGAGGTCGGTCTCCCCGACCCAAAGCGACCCTGACTCACCGCCGCAACGGGCCGGCGCCGCACATCCCAGCCCAGCGGTGAGCTGGGGTCGGTCTCCCCGACCCAAAGCGACCCTGACTCACCGCCGCAACGGGCCGGCGCCGCACATCCCAGCCCAGCGGTGAGCTGAGGTCGGTCTCCCCGACCCAAAGCGACCCTGACTCACCGCCGCAACGGGCCGGCGCCGCACATCCCAGCCCAGCGGTGAGTTGAGGTCGGTCTCCCCGACCCAAAGCGACCCTGACTCACCGCCGCAACGGGCCGGCGCCGCACATCCCAGCCCAGCGGTGAGTTGAGGTCGGTCTCCCCGACCCAAAGCGACCCTGACTCACCGCCGCAACGGGCCGGCGCCGCCGCATCCCGGCCACAGCAGTGGGCCGGGGTCGGTGCTCGTAGGCTCACTGGCGTGACACAGGTGCTGGACGAGACGACGTGGCGGGAGCGTGCCGACGCGCACGCGGCTCGCGTCGACGCGCTCGTGGCGCCGCACCTCGCCCGGCGGGGCGCGGCGGTCAAGCACCCGGTGCACGACTTCTTGTTCACCTACTACGCGCAGCGGCCGGCGCAGCTGCGGCGCTGGCACCCGGGCTTCGGGTTCGCGCTCGACGGTGGCGAGGAGTACGCCGCGCTGAAGGGGTACGCCGTCTCGCCCGGCCGCCCGGTGGTCGCCGTCTCCCCTGAGTACGTCGCGGCGCAGCGCCCACTCGTCGAGTCGCTGCACGCCCTGCTCACCGCGACCGCCGGCAGGCCGGCCGGTTTCGGCTGCTTCGGGCTGCACGAGTGGGCGATGGTCTACCGGCTCGAGGAGGACGAGACCCGGCACGCCGACTGGCCGCTGCGCCTCGGCCCGGCAGGCACCGACGCGGTCGTCGAGTCGCACAAGATCGGCTGCTCGCACTTCGACGCCTACCGCTTCTTCACTCCCCCGGCGCGGCCGCTCAACGTGCTCACCCCTAGCCGCGACGACCGGGCGGCGTACGAGCAACCGGGCTGCCTGCACGGCAACATGGACCTCTACAAGCACGCCTTCCGGCTCACCCCGATGGTCAGCAGCGACCTGGTGGCCGACTGCTTCGAGCTGGCCCGGGAGATCCGCGAGCTCGACATGCGCGCCGCGCCGTACGACCTCGCCGACCTCGGCTTCGAGCCGGTGTGCATCGAGACGCCCGAGGGCAAGCAGGAGTACGCCGCGGCGCAACGAGGTTTCGCCGAGAGGGCGGAACCGTTGCGCGCCCGGCTGATTGATGGGTGCGCACGGCTGCTCGCGATCTAGGCTGACCGCATGATGCGTGTACTCGGACTCGTGACGGCGCTGCTGTTCACGGCGGCCCCAGCCGTCGCCACCGGCGACGACGCCAGGTGGGTGTTCTACTCGCGGGACACGAAGGCGTACACGTCCCCCTGGTACGACGGCGCGCACCGCACGATGATCGGCTACGGCTGCACGCGCGCGCCCTACTACGCGGCCGACAGCCGGTGCGGCGGCGGGCACGGCTTCCACCACGGCATCGACGTGGCGCTGCCGTGCGGGACCCCGATCAGGGCGGGACGCTTCGGCCGGGTGGTCGGCAGCGCTGCCTACGGGTCGGCGTACGGCGTCAACCCGCTGGTGATCCGCAACAAGCGGCTGGGCGTCGACATCCTGATCGCCCACGCCCGCACGGTCCAGGTCGCGGTGGGCGACCGCGTACGACGCGGGATGCCGCTGGCGCTCGCCTCCGACTCTGGCGCGCCCGACGGCTGCCACCTGCACTTCGAGGTGCGTTCGGTCGGTGGCGGGCTCGACGACGCCCGGCGGCCCGTGCGGCTCCTTGACCGGGAGGCCACATGACCTCCCGGCTGAGTGCCGAGGACCAACGCGTCGTCGCGAACTTCATCGGCGACGACGGCCGCCTGCACACGATCCCGTCGAAGCGGTCGAAGCTCTTGGTGGTGCTGGACCACGTGGCGCAGCAGTTCGAGCCCGGCGAGACCTACACCGAGGCCGAGGTCAACGAGGTCCTGCGGCGCTTCCACCCCGACTTCGCCGCGCTGCGTCGCTATCTCGTCGAGAACCTCTTCCTCGAACGTGAGGACGGCGTCTACTGGCGCATCGGTGGCACGGTCGATGTCTGACGCCCACGCCCGGCCCCGCGAGGGCGAGTCGATCAGCGGCGAGGACTGGTACGGCGAGGACCTCGGAGCCGCCCGCTTCGTCGACTGCGTCTTCACCGACGTCGACTTCTCGGAGGTGACGACGTCGGGCGCGACCTTCGAGAGCTGCACGTTCCACGGCGGCCGGTTCAACGCCTCGACGCACGTCGCGTCGGCGTTCGTGGCCTGCGACTTCCGGCGGACCAGCTTCTTCGATGCGACGCTCGACGGGTGCAAGCTCGTCGGGTCGGTCTTCGCCGAGTGCACCCTGCGGCCGATGAAGGTGGTCGGCGGACGGTGGTCCGGGGTCACCATGCGCGGCGCCAACCTGAGCGGGCTCGACCTGTCGGGAGTCGACCTCAGCGAGTCGGATCTCTCCATGGCCAACCTGAGCGGCACGACGCTGCGCGACGCCGACCTGGCCGGCGCGGTCGTCCGCGAGACCAACCTGGCGCGCACCGACCTGCGCGGAGCCGCGCTCGACCGGGTCGACCTCACCGCGGCCGCGCTCAAGGACACCAGGCTCGACCTGGCGGGCGGCGTGCTGCTCGCCGAGCTGTCGGGGGCACTGGTCGACGTGTCCCTGTGAGGCTCGCCCCACGGCCTCAGCGAGCCAGGCGCTCCGGCTCGACGATGTGACTGCGGAGCCCGTCGAGGATCAGGCCGAGGCCGAGCCCGAAGTCGGCGGAGTCCCGCGGCCGGCGGTCGATCGCCCCTGCGCTGTTGGCCTGCAACGTCGTCTGCTCGTCATGGACGTGGCCGAAGACGTAGTGCAGCAGGGTGCGGGTGGCGACGGCGGCGAGCGCACCGTCGAGCCCCGACTCCAGCAGGACCTCCTCGAGCTCCTCGGCCGGACCGGTCGCACCGAGACCGAACGCGTGCGCGGTGGCGACCAGGTCGCCGCCGTCGCGGTAGGCCAGCATCGCGTCGCGCAGCTCGTCGCAGACCTCGACCACTCGGGCGTCCCAGGTCGTGGCACTGCGGGCGCGCCGGCCGCGGACGAGGATCTCGTCAGCGACGGCGGCCAGCAGGGTCTGCTTGTTCGTGACGTGGTGGTAGAGCGCGCTCGGGGCGACGCCGAGGTCGGCCGCGAGTCGGCGCATCGAGAGATCGGCGAGGCCGTAGCGGTCGAGCACGTCGAGAGCGCGCTCGACGATGTCGCTGCGGTGGTAGCGCATGCCATCCACTCCTTGACCCGGATTGACGGGCCGGGACGCCGACCTTAACCTGAACACCGTTCACCTGACCATCCTCCGCAGCGGTGGTCCCCTCCCGAGTCGAGAGCTGGCGCATGAGCACCCGGACCTCCCGCAGCACCTCCACAGACGTCGCCCTGATCGCCGGCTTCGCCGCCCTCATCGCCGTCTGCGCGATCCTGCCGGCGCTCCAGGTCGGCATGCCCGTGCCGATCACCCTGCAGACGTTCGGCGTGCTGCTCAGCGGCGCCGTGCTCGGCATGCGCCGGGGCTTCCTCGCCGTCTTGCTGTACCTCGTCGTCGGTGCGGCCGGGCTGCCCATCTTCTCCGGTGGCGCCTCGGGTCTGGCCGTCTTCAGCGGCCCGTCGGTCGGCTACCTCGTCGGCTTCCCCCTCGCCGCCGGGCTGTGCGGCTTCATCGTCGAGCGGCTGCCGCGTAGGACCATCCAGACGAGCGTGCCGATCATCTTCCTCGCCGGCCTGGCGAGCAGCGCGGTGTTCATCCACACGCTCGGCATGGCCGGGATGGTGTGGCGCATCCCCACCGACTGGGCCGGCGCGTTCGACATCGACCGGGTCTTCTGGATCGGCGACGTCGCCAAGAACATCGCGATGGCACTCGTGGCCACCGCCGTGCACCGCGCCTTCCCCGACCTCCTCGACCGCCGCTCCCCGGCCAAGGCCGGCCGCGAGGAGACCATCACCGCGTGAGCCGGATCGAGCTCCAGCAGGCGTCGGTCCGGGTCCCGACCGCCGAGGGTGAGCAGGAGATCCTGCTCGAGACCTCGTTGACCCTGACCGAGTCACGGATCGCGCTGATCGGCGCGAACGGGTCCGGCAAGTCCACCCTCGCCCGGCTGCTCAACGGCCTGGTGGAGCCCAGCTCCGGACGAGTCCTCGTCGACGGGCTCGATGTCGTCAAGGACGGCCCCGCGGTACGCCGCCGGGTGGGTTTCGTGTTCACCGACCCCTCGGCCCAGCTGGTGATGCCGACCGCCGTGGAGGACGTCGCGCTGTCGCTGCGGCGTACCCACAAGGACAAGCGCGAGCGTCGTGAGGTGGCCATGGCCGTCCTCGCACGGCACGGGCTCGGCGAGCTGGGCGACCGCAGCGTGCACACGCTCTCGGGCGGGCAGCGCCAGCTGCTCGCGCTGGCCGGAGTGCTGGCCACGGACCCCGACGTGCTGGTCGCCGACGAACCGACCACGCTGCTCGACCTCCGCAACACGCAGATGATCGGCGACCTGCTCTGCGCACTGCCCCAGCAGCTCGTGCTGGTCACCCACGACCTCGACCTCGCGCTGCGCTGCGAGCGCGGCATCGTCGTCGACGACGCCGCCGTGGTCTACGACGGCCCGGCGGCTGACGCCGTGGCGCACTACCGGGCGATCGTGTGAGCGCCTCCCTGCTCGGGCTCTACCGGCCGGGCACCTCCGCGCTGCACCGGCTGCCCGCAGGCGCCAAGCTGCTCGCCATGATGGCGATCGCCGCGGTGGTGGTCGTGACGCGCGGACCGACGTCCGCCGTCGCGTTCTTCCTCGGCGCACTCGTGCTGGCCGCCTGGTCGGGCATGGGTGTCCGCGTGACCCTGCAGGCCCTGCGCGGCATCCTGCTCGTCGCGGCGTTGATGGCGTTCTACCTGACCTGGCAGAACACGTGGGAGCGGGCCGTCGAGTCGGTGCTCGACCTGCTGGCGCTGGTGCTGGTCGCGACCGTGCTGACGGTGACGACACCGATCGACGAGATGCTCGACACGATCACCCGGGCCCTCGGCCCGCTGCGGCGGATCGGCGTCAGCCCGGAGATGGTCGCGCTGGCGTTCTCGCTGATGATGCGCGCCGTACCCACGACGATCGAGATCGCCAACGAGACCCGCGACGCCGCCGTCGCGCGCGGCCTCCAGCGCGATCCGCGCGCCCGGCTGACTCCCCTGGTGATCCGGGTCGTCGCCCAGGCCCGCGCCACCGGCGAGGCCCTGCACGCCCGCGGCATCGCCGACTGACCGCCGACGACTGGGTCGCTCTGGGGGTTGGCGGGGGTAGTCCGGCGGGGTTCTGGCTGGGTTATGGCGGGGTCCTGGCTGGGTAGTCCGGTGCGAATTTGTCGTACGCCGGCCGGATGACGACGAATCTGCACCGGACTACCCCGCCGCCGCCGCGACTCGGATCCGGCCCGGCCACGCCCGCCGACTCGAACTCGTCGGCCATCATCCAGCGCGCACCGTCCACGGCCAGCTGCACGTGCCGACCCGGCCATCGGGCATGACGATGGGCTCGTGGACGACCTCGGCGCCCGGCACCTCGACGTACCAGGCGATGGCGCGCTCGGCGCCGGCGACACAGAGGTACGGCGTCAGCTCGGTCATGGCCATCACCTCACCACAGAGGCGGCTTGCGGTGAACCCACGGCGCGGCCTCCTCGACCCGGGCGGAGACCGCCAGCAGCAGCTCCTCCTCGGCCGGGCGCGCGGCCAGCATCACGCCGACCGGCAGGTCGTCGGCGGTCCAGTGCAGGGGCAGCGAGATGGCCGGCATGCCGGTGACGTTCCACGCCGAGGTCCACGGCGTGAACGCCTTCTGGGCCTCGAAGTCGGCCTCCGGGTCGGCGTCGTCGCGCAGTGCGCCGACCGGCAGCGGAGGCACCGCCAGCGTCGGCGTGAGCACCAGGTCGTACGGCGCCAGCGCGGCCAGCGCCCCGGCGGCCAGCCGGCGCATCTCGCCGATGGCCAGGCCGAACTCCGGGCCCGTGACCGCACGACCGCGCTCGCTGAGCCAACGGGTGAGCGGACGGAGCTCGCCCTCACGTCCGGGCGGGGCGACGGACAGCGCAGTGAGCACGGCCCAGCAGGTCTCGAAGACCGGCACCGCCTCGCGGGGCAGCGGGACCGGCACGTCCTCGATCTCGTGGCCCATCGACCCGAGGAGCCGGGAGGCCTCCTCCCACGCCTGGATGCAGGCAGGGTCGACCGGACTGTCGGCGATCACTGGTGCAATGAAGCGAGCGACCCGGAGACGTCCCGGGTCCCGGTCACAGGCAGCCAGGAACGAAGAACGAGGAGGTGGTGCCCACGACGGGTCACCCACACCACGACCAGCGAGCACGTCGAGGAACGCGGCCGCGTCACGGACCGTGCGCGCGAGCGGTCCGGCCGTGCCGAGCCCGACCGGGTCGCCGTACATCGGGGCACCGGAGATGCGTCCCCGGCTCGGCTTGAGCCCGACGATCCCGCAGCATGAGGCGGGGATGCGGATCGAGCCGCCACCGTCGGAGCCCTGGGCCACCGGCACCAGGCCGGCGGCCACCGCAGCGGCGGCGCCGCCCGAGGAGCCGCCAGCCATCCGGCTGGTGTCCCACGGCGTCACGGCCGGCGGGGCGACGTCGGGCTCGGTGTAGCAGGGCGAGCCGAACTCCGGGGTGCTCGTCTTGCCCAGGCTGACCAGGCCGGCCGCCTCGATGGCGAGCGTGACCGCGTCCGAGACCTCGGGCACGTGGTCGGCGTACGCGGCGGAGCCGAACGTCGTGCGCACGCCCGCGGTCAGGTTGAGGTCCTTGATCGCGGTCGGCACGCCGTACAGCGGGGACGCGTCGTCCCGCCGTGACCCGGTCGCCAGGACCCGAGCCCGGGCCAGCGCGAGCTCGGGCGTGCGCGTGATGAACGCGCCGACCCGGTCGGCGCGGGCGAGATGGTGCTCGGCCAGCTCGACCGGCGACACCTCGCCACGGCGTACGGCGTCGCCCTGCTCGAGCGCGGTCAGGTCATGGAGTTCGGCCACGACCCGACGCTAGCCGGTCGTGCGTGGGGTCAGGCCGCGATGGGCTCGGCGACCAGGGCAGCGAGCGCACCGAGGAGGGCGGCCACGACAGTCTCGTCGGCGAGGATGTCGCCCCCCATGGCCGACTGCGAGAGGACGATGTCCTCGCGGACCGCGGCACCGGCGATCCCGGCGGAGCGGCGCGCGTCGTCGTGCGACCACTTGCCGCCGTACGGCGTGGGCGTGGCCCCGACCGCCGCGAACGGCTTGCCGGTGATGGCCCCGGCGCCGTACGGGCGAGAGAGCCAGTCGATGGCGTTGTTGAGCACGGCCGGCATGGTGCCGTTGTACTCCGGCGTGACGGCCAGCACACGGTCGGCGCCGGCGACGAGGTCGCGCAGCCGCTGCGCGGCGGCCGGCACGGTCTCGCCGTCGAGCTCCTCGTTGTAGAACGGGATCTCACCGAGGTCCTCGGCGATCTCGACCGTGACACCGGCGGGCGACTGGGTGCGCAGGGTCTCGGCGATGCGCCGGTTCAGGGAGTCGGCGCGGAGGCTGCCGACCAGTACGGCGACGCGGATGTCGGACACGTCGTGCCCCGGGTTGCGAGTGATGGTCATGGCAGGCTAAACGGACCGCGGTCCGCTTCTATTCCCGCCACTGACCCCCCTACGCTGAGACCGTGCCGATCCACCTGTCGCTGGCTGACGAGCCGGCCCCCGAGCGAGCCGACGCGGCGCGCAACCGGGAGGCCCTGCTGGCGGCGGCCCAGCGGCTGGTCGACCACTGCGGCGTCGAGCACGTCACGATGGACGCGGTGGCGCTCGAGGCGGGCGTCGGGAAGGGCACGGTCTTCCGGCGGTTCCACAACCGCGAGGGCCTGATGGGCGCCCTGCTCAACCGCTCCGAGACGGCGTGGCAGGCCAGGGTGCTGTCCGGCCCGCCCCCCTTGGGACCGGGCGCTCCCCCGATGGATCGGCTCCTGGCCTTCGGCCACTCTCGCATCGATCTCAACCTCACTCACGCCCACCTGATCCGGGCCACCGGTGAGGGGTCGCGCGCCTTCGCCGCGGTGTCCTTCACCGCGACGCACGTGCGGCACCTGTTGGGTCAGCTCGACGTCCAAGGCGACATCCCCATGCTCGCCACCGCCCTCATCGCACCCCTGGAGGTGACGATCCTGAGGCAGCAGACCGAGAGCGAACACATCCCGCTGGAGCGGATCCGGGCCGGCTGGGACGACCTGGTCCGCCGCGTGGTCGGCCGGGCCTGAGCCGGCCGCTCCCGCCGGCCGGCAGTCAGCCCTGGGCGTCCTGACGCCGCAGCCCGAAGGTCAGCCCGTCGACCAGCGCACCCCACGAGGCCTCGATCACGTTGTGGCCGACACCGACGGTCACCCACGTGGACTCGCCGTCGGAGGTCTCGATGAGCACCCGGGTGATCGCGTCGGTGCCGTGCCCCTGGTCGAGGATGCGCACCTTGTAGTCGATCAGCTCGAACTTCGCGACCCCCGGGAACGCCTGCCCGATGGCCTCCCGCAGCGCGGCGTCGAGCGCGTTGACCGGGCCGTTGCCCTCGCCGGTCACCACGTAGCGGACGCCGGCTGCCTTGAGCTTGACCGTCGCCTCCGAGACCGCCTCGGCGCTCGGCCGGGTCTCGGTGATCACCCGCCAGGACTCGACGTCGAAGTACGACGGCCGCACGCCCTCGACCTCCTCGACGAGCAGCAGCTCGAACGACGCGTCGGCAGCCTCGAACGTGAAGCCCTTCTGCTCGAGCTTCTTGACCCGGTCGGTCACCCGCTGCACCAGCTCGCGGTCGCCCGACAGGTCGAAGCCCAGCTCCCGACCCTTGAGCTCGATCGACGCCCGGCCGGCCATGTCGGAGACCAGCAGCCTCATGTCGTTGCCGACGCCCACCGGGTCCATGTGCTGGTAGAGGCTGGGGTCGATCTTGATGGCGCTCGCGTGCAGCCCGGCCTTGTGCGTGAACGCGGAGGTGCCGACGTACGGCTGGCGCGAGGCCGGCGGGAAGTTCGTGACCTCGGCGACGGCGTGCGCGATGCGGGTCGCGTCGCGCAGCAGACCCTCGGGCAGCACCCGCCGGTCCAGCTTGAGCTCGAGGTTGGCGATGACGCTGACGAGGTCGGCGTTGCCGGTGCGCTCGCCGTACCCGTTGATGGTGCCCTGCACGTGGGTCGCGCCGGCGTCGACGGCGGCGAGGGTGTTGGCCACCGCGCAGCCGGTGTCGTTGTGGCAGTGGATGCCCACGCGCACCCCCGTGGCCTCGATGACGTCGTGCACGACGCCGCCCACCCAGCCGGGCAGCATGCCGCCGTTGGTGTCGCACAGCGCGATCACCTCGGCGCCCGCGTCGTACGCCGTCCGCAGCACCTCCAACGCGTAGTCGCGGTTGTCGCGGTAGCCGTCGAAGAAGTGCTCGGCGTCCAGGAAGACGGTCTGACCCTCCGCCCGCAGGTGGCTGACGGTGTCGCGCACCATCGCGAGGTTCTCCTCCAGCGTGGTGCGGAGCGCGAGCTCGACGTGCCGGTCGTGCGACTTGGCGACGAGGGTGACGACGCTCGCCCCGCTGTCGCGCAGCGCGGCGATGCCCGGGTCGTCGGCCGCCTTCACGCCCGCGCGTCGGGTGGCCCCGAACGCGGCGAGCCGGGCATGGCCGAGGTCCAGCTCGGCGCGGGCGCGTCGGAAGAACTCGGTGTCCTTGGGGTTCGCGCCCGGCCATCCGCCCTCGATGTAGCCGACCCCCAGCCCGTCGAGGTGGCGTGCGATCGCGAGCTTGTCGGCGACGGAGAGGTTGAGCCCCTCCTGCTGGGCGCCGTCGCGCAGCGTCGTGTCGTAGACGTGGAAGTCACCCTGGAGGTCCATGGTCGTTCTCTCGTGTCCGGCGAATGCTGCCTGGCGAAACAAAAAGACCCCCCGTCGGGACGAGAGGTCGGCGCGGCGGGGTGTCCCGTCGCGCTAGGGAATGATCGAGCAGGTGGTGCAGGGACGGTGCATGTCACCCATGCTGCCACGGACCGGGCCGAGGTCGGGGCCGGTCTCGTGATCCGGTCAGCGCAGGAAGGAGAACGGCGCGTCCGACGCCGGCGCCCAGGAGATGCCCCGGTCGGTCGCCAGCGACGCGAGGCCGGCGGCGACCGCGAGCACGACGGCGGTCACGACGAGCCAGGTGAGCGGCTGCGCCGCCAACGGGCGCACGACGCGGCGCACCGGTCGGCGTACGCGCGAACCACCCGGACCGAACCACAGGCCACCCGTGAAGGCGGCCCCGCAGAGACCCAGCGCGAGCTCGGGTCCGGTGGCGGCAGCGAAGCAGAGCAGGCCGATCGCGAGCGCGATGCCGGCGGCCCACAGCGACAGCAGCAGCGTGCCGGGGATGCCGGCCAGCACGTGCCAGGGGGTGGCCAGCAGGGTCTGCGGGCCGTCGTACCACTTGGCACCACGGGTCCAGCGTCGGTCTGCGGCCGCCGACGCCGAGAGCGACCCACTGCGCAGCAGCCAGGCGGCGAGGACGAGTCCGGCGACGGCGAGGTACGGCGCGAACGCCACCGCACCACCGCCGACGGCGGCCAGCGACACGAGGGACGCGAAGCGGCGCAGCCGCTCGGCGACCGGCGGTCGACCCTGCACCGGCGCCGCACCGTCGGCGAGCCATGCCGTCTCACCGTCGGCCGGCAGCACCGAGGTCGAGACGGGCCGGGGCGCCGGGGCGGGCACCACGTCGGAGGGCGCCGCAGGCTCGTGCGAGGTGACGTCGCCGGCCCGGGCCGACGCCGCGACCGCCAGCGGCAACGTGAAGGGGTCGGGGTCCGGAGGGGACCACGCGGCCGGCTCGATGACGTCGCGCGGGCGCGGGTTCTCGAACCACGACACGAGCGCGGGCAGGGTGGGCCGCCTGGCCGGGTCGGGGTCGAGGGCAGCGATCAGCACCTCACGCATCGGGTCGTCGAGCTCGGCCAGGTCGTGCTCGCCGCGGCGGACCCGGTCCATGATCGCCATCGACGGCCCACGCCCGAACGGCGCTCGGCCGAGCGCGGCAAACCCGACGGTGGCCGCCCACGAGTGCACATCGGACGCGGTGGTCGCGTCGTCGCCGTACAGGATCTCGGGCGCGAGGTAGCCCGGCGTCCCGAGCAGCCAGCCGGTGTGGGTGATCCGGGGGTCGTCGGCGACCCGGGCCAGCCCGAAGTCGATCAGGATCGGCGTGCGCCCCTCCATCAGCACGTTGGAGGGCTTGATGTCCCGGTGGAGGACACCGACCGCGTGCACCGCGGTGAGCGCCTCAGCGAGGCAGCGCCCCACCCAGGTCAGGTCCAGCAGGCGGATCGGCCCGTTCACCTGGACCTCGTCGTGCAGCGACAGGCCGGGGACGTAGCGGGTGGCGACGAAGGGCACGTCGCCCCACGGGTCGGCGTCGACGATCTCCGCGACCCGCCGGCTCCGGACGCGGGTGAGCGATCCGACCTCGCGGGCCAGGCGCGCCCGGGACTCGTCGTCGCCGATGATGTGCGGTCGCAGCACCTTGAGCGCCACCCGGTCGCCCCCCGGCCGCTGGGCCAGGTGGACGACGCCCATGCCGCCCTCGCCGAGACGCGTGAGCAGCGTGTAGCCGCCCACGGTCAGGCCGGGCGGTGGCGTCTGTGGACGCGGGGAGGTCGTCACGGGCCGAGATTACCTGCGCCGACCGCGAACTGCGCGTCTTCCCGACCCCATGTCGCCGACCGGCCGGAGCCCGATCGGCGCCGGGTCGGAGAGAGTGCGGTCAGACCACCCGGTGCATCCAGCCGAAGGTGTCCTCGGTGCGGCCGAACTGCACGTCCACGAGGTTCTGGCGGATCTGCATCGTGAGCTCGGTCGACGCAGGAGCGGGGACGTCGCCCTCGGCCGAACGGAGGGTGCCCACCGGGGTCACGACCGCCGCGGTGCCGCACGCGAAGATCTCGGTGATCGCGCCGCTGGTCACGCCGTCACGCCACTCGTCGATGGAGAACTTGCGCTCCTCGACCTGGTGGCCGAGCTTGCCGGCCAGCTCGATGATGGACGCGCGGGTGATGCCCTCGAGGATCGTGCCGGTCTCGGGGGTGACGATGCGGCCGTCGTCGAAGACGAAGTACAAGTTCATGCCGCCGAGCTCCTCGACGTACCGCCCCTCCTGGCCGTCGAGGAAGACCACCTGGTCGCAGCCGTGCTGGGTGGCCTCCTGCTGGGCGACGAGCGAGCTGGCGTAGTTGCCGCCGGTCTTGGCCGCGCCCATGCCGCCCCGGCCGGCGCGGGTGTAGTCGCGCGTCAGCCACAGCGACACCGGCTTCACGCCGCCCTTGAAGTAGGCGCCGGCGGGCGAGGCGATGACCATGAACGTCACGTGCTGGGCCGGACGCACGCCGAGGAACACCTCCGAGGCGAACATGAACGGTCGCAGGTAGAGGCTCTTCTCTCCCCCGCTCTCGGGCACCCAGCGCTCGTCGACCTGGACCAGCGCGTCGACGGCCTGCACGAACTCCTCGACCGGCAGCACCGGGAACGCGAGCCGGCCGCTGGAGCGGCCCATCCGCTTGGCGTTCTCCTCGGGGCGGAACGTCCACACCGAGCCGTCGGCGTGGCGATAGGCCTTCATCCCCTCGAAGGTCTCCTGGGCGTAGTGCAGCACCGCCGTGGCCGGGTCGAGCGAGAGCGGGCCGTACGGCGTGACCCGGGCGTCGTGCCAACCCTGGTCGGGGGTCCACTCGATCGTGACCATGTGGTCGGTGAAGTACAGGCCGAAGCCGGGGTTGGCCAGGATCTCGGCCAGCCGGGAGTCCTCGACCGGGGACGACGTGAGGGTCGTGCTGATGTCCATGGCGACACGGTATCCAACCGCCCGCGCAGACGCCCGGGAGGAGTGGGCAAGATTGGCCCGAACCCCCTCCTGAGTGATAGCAAAGGGGCCAACTCGGGAGGAACGGCATGAACGGTTTGACGGAGAAGTCGACCACGTCGGACAACGCGGCCCTGCAGGCAGAAGTCGAGCGACTGCGGCAGGAGAACACCGACCTCCGGGACCGTCTCGGCCACGGCGACCGGCAGGCGGCCCTGCTGATGTCGCAGGCCCAGGAGGTCGCCGACAGCCTCATCGAGGAGTCGGTGCACCGGGTCGAGCGGATGATCAAGGCGGCCCGCTCCACCGCGCCGTACGACGGCATCGGGGAGATCCTCCAGCTCAGCAGGAAGGCCCACGAGCAGCTGTCGAGCGCCACCGCCACGCTGGCCCGGCTGATCGACCGGATCGAGCAGCCGATCCAGTACAAGGAGCCGGCGCCGGACCCGTTGACCGACCGGGTGCCCAGGCCGAGGTTCCGCACCCCTCACTGACGAGCGCCGTGGCGCTGCGCGGAGCAACCCTGCGGGCAGCGCGGGATCATCTCCTAGAGGCGAGCCACGATCGCGTCACCCACGGCGCTCGTGGTCCGGCTCTGCCCGGGCTCGCGCGCGGCCAGGTCGTCGATCACGGCCGTCTCCACGGCGGCCGCGGTGTCGGCGTACGCGAGGTGCTCGAGCAGCAGCGCCACGGACAGGATCGCCGCCGTGGGGTCGGCCTTCTGCTGGCCGGCGATGTCGGGTGCCGACCCGTGCACCGGCTCGAACATCGACGGGGCCGTCCGGTCGGGGTTGATGTTCCCCGACGCGGCCAGCCCGATTCCTCCGGTGATGGCGGCGGCGAGGTCGGTGATGATGTCGCCGAACAGGTTGTCGGTGACGATCACGTCGAAGCGGGACGGGTCGGTGGTCATGAAGATCATCGCCGCGTCGATGTGCATGTAGTCGACGGTGACCTCGGGGAAGTCGCGGGCGACCTCCTGGGTCAGCCGCCACCACAGGGAGCCGGCGTGCACGAGCACGTTGGTCTTGTGCACCATGGTGAGCTTCCGGCGCGGGCGCCCGGACGCGCGGGCGAACGCGTCACGCAGGACCCGCTCGACGCCGTACGCCGTGTTCACGCTGACCTCGGTGGCGACCTCGGCCGGGGTGCCGACGCGCAGGGCGCCGCCGTTGCCGGTGTACGGCCCCTCGGTGCCCTCGCGGACCACGACGAAGTCCACGTTGCCGGGCGCGGCCAGGGGCGAGGTGACGCCCGGGAAGATCCGGCTGGGGCGGAGGTTGACGTAGTGGTCCAGCTCGAAGCGCAGCCGCAGCAGCAGCCCACGCTCGAGGAGCCCCGGCGGCAGGTTCGGGTCGTTCGGCTTGCCGCCCACCGCACCGAGCAGGATGGCGTCGTGCTCGCGGATCTCGCTGAGCACGGCGTCGGGAAGCACCTCGCCCGTGGCGAGGTAGCGCTCGGCGCCCAGGTCGTAGCGGGTGGCCTCGACCTTGACGGGTGCGACCGCCTCCAGCACCTTGAGGGCCTCGGTGGTGACCTCTGGCCCGATGCCGTCGCCGGCGATGACGGCGAGTCGGATGCTGGCTGCGGCGTTCTGCGAAGGGCTCATGGACGGCGAGGCTAGTTGTCGTCCGGCTTCTGGCCGCCGTTGTCTCGCAGGTCAAGCGAGGCCTGGACGGCGCGGTCGGCCGCCTCGGCGCTGCGGGGGTTCTCGGGGCTGTGGCTGGTGGGTCCCCACTCGGGGTACATGCTGTACATGGCGGTTCCTCTGCGTTCGTGGGTCGGGAGTCTGATCAGGCGCTCCGGGACCGCACGTCGAACACACCGCGGCGAGCAGGCCCCGGTGGACAGTTCAGATCTGTCAGGCCTCGCCGCGGCAGCCGATGAGTACGAACACGCTCCGCATAGTGAGGACCACGGTACGCCGACCGCGCGGGCCGTGGCGAAGACTTTCCGAAGTGGCCACATGTCGAGACAACTGGTCCAGGATGAGAGACTCCCACCATGAGTGCTCCCCCCGACCTCCCCGACATCGTCGCTCGGGCGTTCGACGTGTGCCGCAAGGCTGGCTACGTGGCGTTCTGCCGCAACGAGACCGGCCGGCTGCTGGCCACGCTGGCCGCGACCCGCGACGGCACGATGGCGGAGTTCGGCACCGGCTGCGGGGTGGGCACCGCCTGGCTGCGCTCGGGCGCCCGTACCGATGTGCGCATCGTGACCGCGGAGCTCAACCCCAAGCTCGCGACCGCGGCCGCGACGATCTTCGAGGACGATCCGTCGGTCGACGTGCTCGCCGCCGACTGGTCGACGCTGACCGACCAGGGGCCGTTCTCATTGCTGTTCTTGGACTCCGGCGTCCCCGAGAGCGTGCGGGTGGACGCCGTCGCCGACCTCGTGGCGCCCGGCGGGCTGGTCGTGCTCGACGACTTCACCCCGTGCGAGATCTGGCCACCCATCCATCGCGGCCGGGTCGACACCCTGCGCGAGGAGTGGCTGACCGACGAGCGCTTCACCGCCGTCGAGGTGATGATCGCCTCCGACGCGTCCGCGGTCATCGCCACTCGCCGCTGACCCTCAACTGGCGATCGGTCGGTCGACCTCCGGGTCGAGCGCCGGCCCGACCGGTCCCGGACCCAGGTCGAGGCCGAGGTCGACGGTGAACCAGGGCAGCATCGTGTGCACGAGCGGACCGATGGTGAGGGCGTAGACGACCGTGCCCAGCCCCACGGGACCGCCGAGCAGCCAGCCGACCCCGAGCACGATCACCTCGAGCGAGGTGCGCACCAGCCGGACCGACAGGCCGGTACGCCGCACCAGGCCGGTCATCAGCCCGTCCCGAGGTCCCGGTCCGAGCTGGGAGCCGATGTAGGCGGCACCGGCGACCCCGTTGAGGACCACCCCGCTCAGCAGCATCCCCAGCCGCAGGGCGAGCCCTTCGGGCGGGGTGATCATTGCCAGCGCCAGGTCGGTGGCGACTCCGATCACCACGGCGTTGGCGACGGTGCCGAGACCGGGCAGCTGGCGCAGGGGTATCCAGAGCAGCAGCACCCCGAAGCCCACGACGATGACGATCGTGCCGAAGCTCAGGCCGGTCTGCTCGACGAGCCCGGCGTGCAGCACGTCCCACGGGTCGAGGCCCAGGGTCGCCTCGATCATCATCGCCATCGAGACGCCGTAGAGCACCAGGCCAAGGGTCAGCTGCACGAGCCGGCGCGGCAGGCGCGGGGCGCGCAGCTGCTCGAGGGGAGTCAGGTGCGCCAGCGGGGTGGAGGTCACGTCCTGTAGTCTGACGCTGATTGGCCTTGGAATGAATAGCCAATCGTGGAAGAGTGGCCTGCATGGCCGCCTCGATCAGCGCACAGCGCGTCGCCACCCTGGTCGGCGACTTCGACCGCTCGCCCGCGTACGCCGGCCTCGCCGAGACCCTGCGTCTGCTCATCGG
This sequence comes from uncultured Actinomycetota bacterium, assembly GCA_963807335.1. Classification (GTDB taxonomy): domain Bacteria; phylum Actinomycetota; class Actinomycetes; order Propionibacteriales; family Nocardioidaceae; genus Nocardioides. The sequence continues at coordinate 386,688 of CAWEBT010000011.1, read as the reverse complement.
TGACGGCCGGATCGCCCTCGGCGCCCAGCTGCCCAGCGAGCGGGAGCTGACCGGCGCGCTCTCGGTCTCCCGCACCACGGTGACCAGGGCGTACGCCGCGCTGCGCGAGGTCGGCTATGCCGAGGCCCGGGTCGGGGCCGGCACGTTCACCCGGGTCCCGAGCGGTCGTACCCGGGCCCTCGACCGGGCCCTGCTCCCCCGGCCCGGCGACGCCGACGCGATCGACCTCAGCTGCGCCGCCGCCTCGGCGCCGGCCGGGGTGGGCACCGCGTACGCCGCCGCGGCGGCCGAGCTGCCGGCGTACCTCTCGGGTCCGGGGTACTTCGTCGCGGGGGTGCCCGAGCTCCAGCAGGCCATCGCCGCGACGTACGACGAGCGCGGGCTGCCCACCGATCCCGACCAGATCCTGGTGACCCCGGGCGCGCTTTCGGGCGCGTCGATCGTGGCGCAGGCGTTCACCGGCCCCGGCGACCGGGTCCTCGTGGAGTCACCGTGCTACCCGAACGCGGTGGCCGCGATCCGGCACAGCGGCGCCCGCATCGTGCCCTCGCCGGTCGACCCTGACGGCTGGGACCTGGACGCGAGCCGGGCCGTGCTGCGGCAGACGGCGCCCAAGCTCGCCTACCTGATCCCCGACTTCCAGAACCCCACCGGGCACCTGATGACCGACGACCAGCGCGCCACCCTGGCCGGTCACCTGACCACAACGCGCACGATCGCCGTGGTCGACGAGGCCCACCAGGCCCTGGCCCTCGAGGGGCAGGTGATGCCGCTGCCGTTCGCGCACCACTCCCCCGGGGCGATCACCATCGGCAGCGCCAGCAAGACGTTCTGGGGCGGCCTGCGACTGGGTTGGCTGCGCGCGCCGCACGAGCACGTCGAGCGGTTGGTCAACGCCAGGCTCGGGCTCGACCTGGGCTCCCCGGTGCTCGAGCAGCTGGTGCTGAGCCGGCTGCTCGCCGACCGCGAGACCATCGTCTCCGCGCACCTCGTCCAGCTGCGCACCCAGCGTGATGCGCTGGTCGCGGCGGTGCGCCGGGAGCTGCCGACGTGGACCTTCCACGTGCCCGCCGGCGGGCTGGCGCTGTGGTGCCAGCTGCCCCGGGCGGTCGGCACCGACCTGGCCGTCGAGGCCGAGCGGCACGGCGTGATCGTGGCTCCCGGGCCGGTGTTCGCCGCCGAGGGTGGCCTCGACCGGTTCGTCCGGATCCCGTGGACCCGTCCGGTCGACGAGCTCGAGGAGGCGGCCCGGCGGCTGGCGGTCGCCTGGGACGTCGTCGTCTCGGACACCGGCAGCCGGCCCGGCTCGCGCCGCGGCCGGGTGATGGTGGCCTGACCGGTCAGGCCGGGTCAGGACAGGTTGACCGCGCGCACCGACGTGGCGTTGATGGCGCTCTGGATGTCGGCCAGCGTCTCGGCGGGGATCGCCGAGTCGACCGACAGCGCGACGAGGGCCGAGCCGCCCTTGGCGTCCCGGGCGACCTGCATCCCGGCGATGTTGACGCCGGCGTCGCCGAGGATGCCGCCGACGGTGCCGACCATGCCGGGGCGGTCCTCGTAGCTGAAGAAGGCCAGGTGGTCGGTGGGCTCGATGTCGACGTCGAAGCCGTTGACCTCGACGAGCCGCTCGCGCTGCGCGAGCCCGACCAGCGTGCCGCTGACCGACACCTGCGACCCGTCGGCCAGGGTGCCGCGGATGGTGATCAGGTTGCGGTGGTCGGGGCTCTCGGCCTCGGTGACCAGGCGAACGGCGGTGCCGCGCTCGGCCGCCAGCAGCGGCGCGTTGACGTAGGACACCTGGTCCTCGACGACGTCGGCGAAGACGCCCTTGAGGGCGGCCAGCTCGAGCACCTTGACGTCGAACTCGGTGATCTCGCCGCGGACCTCGACGTCGAGCTGCTGGGCGACCTCACCGGCGAGCGCGGAGAAGACACGGCCGAGCTTCTCGGTGAGCGGGATGCCAGGCCGGACGTCCTCGGCGATCACGCCACCCTGGACATTGACCGCGTCGGGCACGAGCTCGCCCGACAGCGCGAGGACGACGGACCGGGCGACGGCGATACCGGCCTTCTCCTGTGCCTCGTCGGTCGAGGCACCGAGGTGCGGTGTGGCGACGACGTTCTCGAGCTCGAAGAGCGGGCTGTCGGTGCAGGGCTCCTTGGCGAAGACGTCGAGGCCCGCGGCGGCGATGCGACCGGTCTTGAGCGCGTCGTACAGCGCGGCCTCGTCGACGATGCCACCGCGGGCGGCGTTGACGAGCACGAGCTGCGGCTTGGCCCGGGCGAGCTCGTCGGCGCCGATGAGGCCGACGGTCTCGGGGGTCTTCGGCAGGTGGACGCTCATGAAGTCGGCTTCGGCGAGCAGGGTGTCGAGGTCGACCAGTCGGACGCCCATCTGCGCGGCGCGGCCGGCCTGCACGTAGGGGTCGTAGGCGATGACCTTCATGCCGAAGGCGCTCAGGCGCTGCGCCACGAGCACGCCGATGCGGCCGAGGCCGACGATCCCGACGGTCTTCTCGTAGAGCTCGATGCCCGTGTAGCGCGAACGCTTCCACTCGCCGTTCTTGAGGGCGGCGTGCGCGGGGCTCACGTGGCGGGCCGCGGCCAGCATCAGGGCGACGGCCAGCTCGGCGGCCGAGACGATGTTGGACGTCGGCGCGTTGACGACCATGACGCCGCTCTGGGTGGCGGCCTTCACGTCGACGTTGTCGAGGCCGACGCCGGCACGCGCCACGATCCGCAGACGCCTCGCCGCGGCCAGCGCCTCGGCGTCGATCTTGGTGGCCGAGCGCACCAGGATCGCGTCGGCGTCGACGATCGCGGACAGCAGCTCGGCGCGGTCGGCGCCGTCGCAGTGGCGGATCTCGAAGTCGGGGCCGAGCGCGTCCACGGTGGCGGGGCTGAGCTCTTCGGCGATGAGTACGACGGGCTTGCCAAGGTCGGATGCAGTCACAGCGGGCCTCAAGACGGATCGTTGGAACGTGGTCGAGGTGTGCACGACGCTGTGCGGGGCTCACCTTACCTCGCGCGGTGACCACGGCCCGATCCGGTCTCAGGCCGGGGCTCCCGCCTCAGTTCGGTCGGTCGTCGAGACCGCCGGTGTGCTTGGCCGACTCACTCAGACCGGTGTAGGCGACGCTCGCCAGGCTCGGGAAGTGACCGCCACCGACGGCCGTGCCCTCCTTGATGGCCTTCTGGATCGCGTCGAAGTCGTAGTCGCTGCTGTTCACCGGCAACGCGTCCCACTTGTCGGCGATCGTCTTGATCTTCGACCCGGCGGCGCCGAGGGCTCCGAAGATGTCGTCGAGCACCTTGCCGAGCTTGCCCATCGAGGTGATGAGGTTCTTGAGGAAGGCGCCGATCTTGGCGGTCCACTCCGCGACCTTGGCGCAGATCTCGCTGATCGCCTTGGGCGCGAGCACCAGGCTCAGCAGCTGGGCGAGCTTCGAGAGTCCGTAGCCCACCAACTGTGAGAGGCCGTCCCGCACGAGGGCCCGAACGCCGGCCACGAGGGCCCCGGCCACCTCGACACCGGCAGCCACCCCGGTGACCATCGTGCCGAAGCCGTCGATGATCTCGGAGAGCACCTTCGCGGAGAGCCGGTAGGCGTCGATGGCCACGCCGTCCCACTGGTTGGCGGCGGACGCCGCTGCCGACAGGAACTCGTCGGCCACGTTGTGGAGCCGCTGCGACACGTTGTGCCACGTTGAGGCCATGGCGTGGATGGCGTCGGGATTGCCGGCCAGCTCGTCGAGCCACTCCGGGAAGGGGCTGAGATGCTCGAGCACCCACCCCACACCTGCGGAGAGCAGGGCACCGGCCGGATCGGCGATGGCGCCCAGGGTCTCGAGGCTCCCGGCGACGCCGTTGAGCCCGCCCTCCACCCAGTCGCCGCGGCCCAACGCGTCGGCCATGCCGGCGAACGACTCGACGGGGCCCATGGCGGTGTACCACTCGGTGGAGCCGACCTCCGCGACGACGAGCGTGTTGTCACCCATCTCAGACCCCGTTCCGGAAGACGTTCATGAACTCGTTGACGGCCTCATCGACCTCGTCGAACACGGTGGCCAGCGCGCGCACGGTGTTGGCGGTGCCGGAGATCCCCGACACCGCGATCTGCGAGTTGACCACCCCGGCGGTCTGCACGGGCACGAGCGCGGCGCCGATGAACGAGCAGATGACTCCGAACGCCTCACCGTTGAGCAGGGTGGCGGTGCCGGCCTCGACACCCTCCTTGCCCGAGGCGGCGATCGTGTCCAGCTTGTCGGCGTGGCCGCGCATGGCCTCGGTGACGACGTCGATGCTCATCGCAGGACCCCCGAGCCGCCGCCGTTCGTGCCGTCCCCGTCGCCGTCGTCGTCGCCGCCGAAGATCCCGGCGTAGCGCTCCGCGAACTCGCGGGTCGTGTCGGAGTCGGCACCGAAGTGTCGAGCGGTGACCTCGACGGCCTGCGCGCTCAGCCGGCGCTGGGCCGCTCCGTTGGCCTGCATGAGGGAGGTGCGAATCGCCTCGCCACCGGCACCGGCCAGCGACGGGCCGACGTACAGGTCGACCAGCGCCCCGGTCGAGGTGAGGGTGATCTCGGCCTGGCCGTCCTCGGACTGGCCGGTCACGCGCAGGGTCTCCATCTCGGCCGCCATGGACTGCGCCTGGGCGGCACGCTCCCGTGCCTGGATCACGAGCTGGTCGACGTAGGCGTGGGCGTGTTCTTCGCTCGGCGTCATGTCTACTTCCTGTTCCGTGGGATGGCCGCACCCCTCCTACCCGCTGCGCGTGGCCGGAAACCCGGCTTGTCGTACGGTGTGGCGCGAAGATCTTCGATCGCCACCACAGACGGAGGACGCAGGTGCCCGACCAGGTGCTCACCACCCCCATGGGCTGGAGGATCGCGTTCACGGTCGCGGCCCTCTTCTTCGGGGCGGGGCTGGCGGTGAACGTGAAGGGGATGCTGGGCGGCGACTACGCGTGGTCGACGACCCAGAGGATCGCCATCCCGATCCTCGTCCTGGCCGTCCTCGGGACCCTCACCGGCGCCCTGGCGTCTTGGACCACCAAGGTCTGGTACGACGCCGGGCGCAACGAGATCCACCAGGTCGTGCTGTTCTCCGACGTGACGCGCAGCCTGTCGGAACCGACCACGGTCACGTTCTCCTACCGGGCCCCGGCCCCCGGTGCCACCGTCACCGGCACCTGGACCGCCACCGTGCGGCAGCCGGGCGAGCCCGAACTCAAGATCGCGACCCCGTTCGTGGGAGACATCTCCGACGTCGCTCGGATGCTCAAGCCGGCCCTGGCGGCCAACCCCGCCCTTCCGGCCGACGACCTCACCCGCACGTCGATCGAGGCCCCCGAGAGCATCAGCGCTCCCCGCGGGCTGTGACCCGGCCCGACCTCAGGCCTCCTGACGGGCGACCGTGCCACGGCGGGCGAGATAGGTGACGACGAAGCCGATGGCCAGCGCGAACAGCACGCCGAGGTTGGCGAACGCCCAGGCACCGTCCTTGCCGCCCAGACCGAGGTCGAGGAGGTAGCCCTGCCAGTTGTTCCACCCCGCGTCGTCCGGGAAGGCGTTGATGACGTAGCCCCAGCCGACGACCGACGCGCCGACCATCGTGCCGATCGAGACCCAGTCGAACGCGCCGTACCTGCCGGCGGCGTCGAACAGGTCGGCATCGTCGTAGTCGCGCCGGCGCAGCGCGATGTCGGCGATCATCACGCCGGCCCAGGCCGCGAGCGGGACGCCGAGGGTGATCAGGAAGCTCTGGAACGGACCGACGAAGCTGTCGGCGAAGAACACGACGTAGATCGTGCCGATCGTCAGGAGCACGCCGTCGACGAAGGCGGCCTGCGGCCTGGCCAGGCGCACGCCCAGGGACAGCAGGGTCAGCCCGGAGGAGTAGATGCCGAGGACCGCGCCGCTGACCAGCGCCAGGATCGCCGCGAGCAGGAACGGCACGAGCACCCACGTGGGCAGCAGCGTGGCTAGGGTGCCGATCGGGTCGCCGGCCACGCCGTCGAGCACCGCCGGCGACGAGCCGGCCAGCGCGAGCCCGAAGATCACCAGGATGGTCGGTGCGAGCGCACCGCCGAACGTGTTCCAGCCGACGATCGCGACGTTGGACGCCTCGCGGGACTGGTAGCGCGACCAGTCGGCGGCGATGTTGATCCACCCCAGCCCGAAGCCGGTCATCACCATCACCAGGGCACCGATCACGGCCTGGTTGGAGCCCGCCGGGATCGCCTGCACGGCAGACCAGTCGATGTCGTCGATCGTGAGCGCCATGTAGAGCAGCGAGACGATGCCGGTGATCCAGGTCAGCCACGACTGCATCCGCATGATGACGTGGTAGCCCGCGACGCTGGCCGTGACGATCAGCGTCGCGACGACGGCCGTGGCCACGACCTTGGTGCCGGTGCCGCCGCCCCAGCCGAGGCGGTCGAAGATCGTGGACGTGGCGAGCACGGCCAGGATCGCGAGGAACGTCTCCCAGCCGATGGAGACCAGCCACGAGACGACACCGGGGACCTTCTGGCCGGTAACGCCGAAGGCCGCCCGGCTGAGGATCATCGTCGGGGCGGAGCCGCGCTTCCCCGCGATCGCGATGATCCCGCAGAGCGCGAACGACACCACGACCCCGACGACGGTGACCAGCACGCCCTGCCAGAAGGAGATGCCGAAGTAGAGGATGAACGCCGCGTAGCTGAGGCCGAAGACGCTGACGTTGGCCGCGAACCAGGGCCAGAAGAGGTCGGCGGGTCGTGCGGTGCGGTCGGCCTCGTCGATGATCTCGATGCCGGTCCTCTCGAGGCCGAGTCGACGGGTCTCGTCCAGCGTGTGCTCGCTCATGGGCTCATCGTCGCGCACCGCGACGGCGCCCGGTAGCCCGGTAGCCCGGTCGGGACTCGTCACCGTGCCGACCGTCGTACTGGTGGCTAGTCTCGGAAACATGACAGACCACGAGTGGGACTTCACCGGGCTCAAGGCCCTCTTCATCAACACCACGCTCAAGCGCTCACCCGAGCTCTCGCACACCCAGGGGCTGGTCGACGTCAGCGCGGCGATCATGGCGAAGCACGGGGTGAGCGTCGACCAGTTCCGGGCCGTCGACCATGACATCGCCTCGGGCGTCTACCCGGACATGACCGAGCACGGGTGGGCGACCGACGAGTGGCCGCAGCTGTGGCCGCGGGTCGAGGCCGCCAACATCCTGGTGCTGGCCGGCCCCATCTGGCTGGGTGACAACTCGAGCATCACCAAGCAGGTCATCGAGCGGCTCTACGCGCACTCGGGCGAGACCAACGAGAGTGGCCAGTACGCGTTCTACGGCCGAGTCGGCGGCGCGCTGATCACCGGCAACGAGGACGGCGTCAAGCACTGCACGTCGAACATCCTCTACAGCCTGCAGCACATCGGCTACACGATCCCGCCGCAGGCCGACGCCGGCTGGATCGGCGAGGTCGGGCCCGGACCGTCGTACCTCGACGAGGGGTCGGGCGGGCCGGAGAACGACTTCACCAACCGCAACACCACGTTCATGACGTGGAACCTCATGCACTTCGCCCAGCTGCTGAAGAGCGCCGGTGGGATCCCCGCGCACGGCAACCAGCGCAGCGCCTGGGACGACGGCGAGAGGTTCGACTTCGAGCAGCCCAACCCGGAGTACCGCTAGCGATCAGGCAGCCTCGCCGGCGTCCGTGGGTCAGGTCGCGCAGCCGTCCGGTCCGCACGAGTCGGCACCGGCGCCGGCGCCGGCGAGCACGCTGAGCTGCGGGTGTCCGGCGGCCCACGCCTGCTCGAGTGCCCGGGTGAACACCTCCGCCGGCTGGGCGCCGGAGATGGCGAACGCGCGGTCGATCACGAAGAAGGGGACGCCGGTCGCGCCGTACGCCGCCGCCTGGCGGATGTCCGCCTCGACGTCGTCGGAGTGCTCGTTGCCGGCCAGCACCGTGGCCACGAGATCGGCATCGAGCCCGGCGTGGGTGGCGACGTCGGTGAGCACGATGTGGTCGGCGACGTTGCGGGCATCGACGAAGTAGGCCTGGAGCAACGCCTCCTTGAGCGCACCGCGGTGCTCCCCCGCAGCGTGGAGCAGGCGATGGGCGTCCATCGTGCCGACCACCTGGGCCTGGCCGAGCCGGAACAGGAGGCCCTCCTCGGCGGCGACGGCCTCCATCTGGTCGACCATCTGCTGACCGGCGGCCGGGCCGCCGCCGTACTTGCTGCCGAGGTGCTCGGCGACCGACTCGACCGACGTCGTCGGCGCCGCCGGGTCGAGCTGGAACGAGCGCCACACCAGCTCGACCTCGTCTCTGTGCTCGAAGCCGGCCAGGGCGGTCTCCAAGCGACGCTTGCCGATGTAGCACCACGGGCAGACGACGTCGGACCAGATCTCGATGAGCATGTCCAGCCCAACGCAGTCGCCGCCCGTTTGCTTCCCGCCGGTCAGCGGGCGGAGGAACCCTCGACGTAGTCGGTGTCGTGGTTCTTCACCCAGGCCATCAGCTTGCGCAGCTCGCGGCCGGTCTCCTCGATCGGGTGCTGCTCGCTCTGCTTGCGGAACTTGGTGAACTCCGGGGAGCCGTTGTCCACGTCGGCGATGAAACGCTCGGCGAACTTGCCGTTCTTGATGTCGTCGAGGACGGCGACCATGTTGGCCTTCACGTCGGGAGTGATCACGCGCGGCCCGGAGACGTAGTCGCCGAACTCGGCCGTGTCGGACACCGACCAGCGCTGCTTGGCGATGCCGCCCTCGTACATCAGGTCGACGATGAGCTTGAGCTCGTGCAGGCACTCGAAGTACGCGACCTCGGGCTGGTAGCCCGCCTCGGTCAGCACCTCGAAGCCGTACTGCACCAGCTGGCTGGCGCCACCGCAGAGCACGGCCTGCTCACCGAACAGGTCGGTCTCGGTCTCCTCGGTGAAGGTCGTCTTGATGCCGCCGGCACGCAGACCGCCGATGGCCTTGGCGTAGGACAGCGCGAGGTCCCAGGCGGTGCCGGTGGCGTCCGCCTCCACGGCCACGAGCACGGGCACGCCACGGCCGTCGACGTACTCGCGGCGGACGAGGTGTCCGGGGCCCTTGGGGGCGACCATGAAGACGTCGACGCCCTCGGGCGGGGTGATGTAGCCGAAGCGGATGTTGAACCCGTGACCGAAGACCAGGGTGTCGCCCGCGGCGAGGTGCGGCTCGATCTCCTCGGCGTACAGCTTGCGCTGGTGCTGGTCGGGCGCGAGGACCACGACGACGTCGGCCTCCTCGACCGCCTCGGCGGGGGTGAGGACCCGCAGGCCCTCGGCCTCCGCCTTGGCCCGGCTGCCGGAGCCCGGCTGCAGGCCGACGCGGACGTCGACTCCCGAGTCGCGCAGGGACAGCGCGTGGGCGTGGCCCTGGCTGCCGTAGCCGATCACGGCCACGTTCTTGCCCTGGATCAGGGACAGGTCAGCGTCGTCGTCGTAGAACATCTCAGCCACGGTGCGGCTCTCCTTGTGTTGGGTGCTGCGTGTTGGGTGCTGCGTGTTGGGTGCTGCGTGTTGGGTGCTGCGTGAAGGTTTGTGGGCGAGTCTTGGGGTTAGTGGGCGTTGCACTGGTCACTAACCCCAGGATTCACCGGATATCCGGTGAATCCGCAGGGTCACCCAGCCCGAGCCGGCGCGACCGGCACCGGCCGGACGGTGCGTTCGGTGATGGACCGTCCGCCGCGGCCGATCGCGACCATGCCGGACTGGACGAGCTCGCGGATGCCGAACGGCTGCAGCACGGCCAGGCACGCCGCCAGCTTGTCGGTGTTGCCCGTGACCTCGATCGTCACGGCGTCGAGGGTGACGTCGACGATCTTCGCCTCGAACAGCTGGACCGCGTCGAGCACTTGGCCACGAGTGTCGGGGCCGGCCTTCACCTTCACCAGCAGCAGCTCGCGGTTGACCGACGTGGTGCCGTCGAGCTCCACGATCTTGATCACCTCGATCAGCTTGTTGAGCTGCTTGGTGACCTGCTCGAGCGGTGAGTCCTCGAGCGCGACCACGATGGTCATCCGCGAGACCTCGGGGTCCTCGGTGGGGCCGACCGCGAGGCTGTCGATGTTGTAGCCGCGACGGCTGAACAGGCCGGCGATGCGGGCCAGGACTCCCGGCTTGTTCTCCACGAGGACGGAGAGCGTGTGCTTGGTCATCGAGACTCCTGGTTCACTCGCCGGTCGGGCCCCGGCGCACGGTCGTGGCGCTCTGTCACTGCACTCACAAGGCGTCCTCCTCGAACTCGGGCGCGAGACCCCGCGCGTAGAGGATCGCGTCGTTGCTGGTGCCGGCGGCCACCATCGGCCAGACCATCGCGTCGCGGTGGACGCGGAAGTCCACGACGACGGGCTGGTCGTTGATCGACATCGCCTTCTCGATCGTGGCGTCGACGTCTCCGGGGGCGTCGCACGCCAGACCCACACAGCCGTAGGCGTCGGCGAGCTTCACGAAGTCGGGGATCCGCTTCGAGTGCAGGTCGGTGTTGGAGTAGCGCTCGTTGTAGAAGAGCGTCTGCCACTGCCGGACCATGCCGAGCGACTCGTTGTTGATGATGGCCACCTTGATCGGGATGCCCTCGATCGCGCAGGTGGCGAGCTCCTGGTTGGTCATCTGGAAGCAGCCGTCCCCGTCGATCGACCAGACGGTGGCGTCGGGACGCCCCACCTTGGCGCCCATGGCGGCCGGCACCGAGAAGCCCATGGTGCCGAGACCGCCGGAGTTGATCCACGTGCGGGGGTTCTCGTAGCCGACGAAGTGCGCGGCCCACATCTGGTGCTGGCCGACCCCCGAGCAGTAGATCGCCTCGGGTCCGGCGATCGCGCCGAGCCGCTCGATGACGTACTGCGGGGACAGGCTGCCGTCGGCGGGAGTGTCGTAGCCGAGCGGGTAGGTCTTCTTGATCCCGGCGACGAAGTCGACCCACTGCTCGTAGTCGCCGGTGTTGCCGGCCTCGATCTCAGCGCGCAGGGCCACCACCAGGTCGGCGATGACCTCGCGGCAGTCGCCCACGATCGGCACGTCGACGTGCCGGTTCTTGCCGATCTCCGCGGGGTCGATGTCGGCGTGGACGACCTTCGCCAGCGGCGCGAAGGAGTCGAGGTTGCCGGTGACGCGGTCGTCGAAGCGCGCACCCAGGCTGATGATCAGGTCGCTGCGCTGGAGCCCGGCGACGGCGGCGACCGTGCCGTGCATGCCGGGCATGCCGAGGTGCTGGGGGTGGCTGTCGGGGAAGGCGCCGCGAGCCATCAGCGTGGTGACGACGGGGATGCCGGTCAGCTCGGCCAGCTCCCGCAGCTCGCGGGAGGCCGCTGCCCGGATGACGCCGCCGCCGACGTAGAGCACCGGTCGCTGCGACTCGAGGATCAGCCGGGTCGCCTCGCGGATCTGCTTGCTGTGCGGGCGGGTCACCGGGCGGTAGCCCGGCAGCGTCAGCTCGGTCGGCCAGGTGAACGTGGTCATCGCCTGGAGCGCCGACTTCGCGACGTCGACGAGCACCGGCCCGGGGCGCCCGGTGGAGGCGATGTGGAACGCCTCCGCGACGGTGCGCGGGATGTCGGCCGGGTCGGTGACCAGGAAGTTGTGCTTGGTGATCGGCATGGTGATGCCGCGGATGTCGGCTTCCTGGAAGGCGTCGGTGCCGATGAAGTTGGCGCCGACCTGGCCGGTGATGGCCACCAGCGGGACGGAGTCCATGTGCGCGTCAGCCAGGGGCGTGACGAGGTTGGTGGCGCCGGGTCCCGACGTGGCCATGCAGACCCCGACGCGGCCGGTCGCGACGGCGTACCCCTGGGCGGCGTGCCCGGCGCCCTGCTCGTGGCGGACCAGGATGTGCCGGATCTGGGTCGAGTCCATCAACGGGTCGTACGCCGGCAGGATCGCGCCGCCGGGGATGCCGAAGATCGTCTCGGTACCTGCATGCTCCAGCGACCGGATCAGGCTCTGTGCGCCGGTGAGCTGCTCACCGGTCTGGCCCTGCTCGCTCATCTCGAAAGGTTCCTCATCGTCATTGCTCGGCCAACAAAAAACCCCTCGGCCCGGCGGGCGGCGAGGGGTGACGCGTGGCCAGAGGCTCGAAGGCCTCAGCTCACGCGTCGCGTGCGTACAAGAATGTCAGTGCGCATGCGCTTACGGTGCTCGTCGTCGTGTGGCGGAGTCAAGCCAGTGTACTGCGCGTCCCACATGTTGGTACGCCTGTCCCAGCATGTGTCGGGGTGCGGTCAGTCCCGACCCGCCGATGTGCACACGCACACCTGGTTGCCCTCGGGATCGGCGAGCACGACGAACGCCGGCGCCTCGTCGTCGCTGACCAGCGTGCCACCGGCGGCCAGGGCAGCGTCGATGCGCGCCTGGGCCACCTCGGGCGGCACCCGGACGTCGTAGTGGAACCGCTGGCGACCCTCCTCGGCGCCGGACGGCTGGAACCACAGTGTGTCCATGTCGCCTTCGGGGTCGCGGACATCGTCGCCCCTGTCGTCGGCGGGCCTGCCGAGCACGGCGAGCCAGAACGGCCGGACCGACGCGACGTCGGGGGTGTCGAGGCCGATCTCGACCTGGGACACCGCCGCCGGGTCGGCCTCGACCCCGGCCTCGCGGGCGAGCTCGCTGATCCGGCGCGCCATCGCGATGTCGCGCTCGGTGACCGCACCCACGTCGTGGCTGAACAGCCGGACGTTGAGGTGCGGGTAGCGCAGGTCGAGGTCGGGGTGGTGGTTGAGCTCCTCGGCCACCTCGCCGATCCGGTTGACCAGCGCCAGCCCCGTCGCGAAGTCGCGGGTGCGGAACCGGGTCTGCAGCGGTCCCATCAGCTTGCGCCAGTCGGCCAGGTCGGCGTCGAGGATCTGCTGGTAGGTGAGCTTGTCGGTCATGGCAGCACTTCCTGTCCGATGGGGCCTGGGTTGTAGGCGACTTCCCAGCGGAAGCCGTCGGGGTCGGCGAAGTAGCCGCTGTAGCCGCCCCAGTCTCGGTCGGCGGCGGCGCTCACCGGGTCGGCACCGGCGACGCGCGCGGACTCGAGCACCCGGTCGACGCCGTCGGTGGTCGCGCAGTTGTGGGCCAGGGTGATCGGCGCAACCCCGCCGCCGCGGTTGATCGACATCCCTACCTCGGCCTCGAACGCCGTCTCGTCCCACAGCGAGAGCATCACCTTGTCGGCGACCTGGAACATCAGCACCTGACCCGGCTCGTCCAAGGAGGCCTCCCAGCCCAGCCCGTCGAGGTAGAACCTGCGCGACGCGGCCAGGTCGCGCACGGCCAGGGTGATGAAGCTGACGCGTTGGTCCATGCTGCTCACCCTGCCACGGCCCGCCGACGGTCGTCACGGCCCAACGGCCCGCCGGCGGTGCCAGACTTCGGCCATGTCCCTCGGCAACATGATCCGGGCCGCCACCACCGGAGCCCCCCGCCTGTACGCCGCGGCCCGCGGCAGTGGCGCGAGCCACCGGGACAGCCTCGAGATGGTCGCCGTCTCGGCAGCCGCGCTCGTCGTCGCGGCCCGGCGGCACCCCGGCGAGTGGCGTCAGCAGAACGCCGTGCGCCACTTCGCCTGGCAGGCGTTGCTCACCGCCAGGTACGGCCTCGACGCGGCGACCGCCCTGGCGCATGCGCAGGAAGCGCGCTCGACGGACGCCGCCGACTCGGCGGTCGACCGGGCCAACAACGCGGCCGGGCGGCAGTACGCCGTGACGCACCCCGCCGGGCTGCGGGGCGCCGGCACCTGGGCCGCCCTGACCCGGCTCGCCGCGGTGGCCGAGGCGCAGTGGGCGGCCGGGCGGCTCAGCGGCCGGCGGCCTCCCGGCGGGTGAGGTCGGACAACGCCCGGCGCTGACGGCCGTCGGAGTCGAAGTTCGCGTCGTCGAGCCAGGCGGCGTACGCCGCCCTGAGCGCCGGCCACTCGCCGTCGGTGATCGAGAACCAGTCGGTGTCGCGGTTGCGGCCCTTGTAGACCAGGGCGTTGCGGAACCGCCCCTCCCACACGAAGCCGAGTCGCAGCGCGGCCCGGCGCGACGGCTCGTTGAGGCTGTCGCACTTCCACTCGTAGCGGCGGTAGCCGAGGTCGTCGAAGACGTGCCGCGCGAACAGGGCCATCGCCTCGGTCGCCGCGCGGGTCCGCCGGAGCGGGCTGCCCAGGATGATGCGCCCGATCTCGACCGACCCGTTGGCCGCGTCGACGCGCATGAGGGACGCCATGCCGGCCGGGCCGGCATCGGTGCTGATCGTGAAGGTCTGGCTGCCGGGCACGTCGACGAGGTGGTCGATCCGCTCCCCCAGCTCCTCGGCGGACGCGGGCGGCTCCTCACCGAGGTAGGTCCACGACGCGGTGTCGCCGGGCCGGCACAGGGCGTCGTACAGGCCGTCGCGGTGCGTGTGCGACAGCGGCTCGAGGCGCACGTGCCGGCCGGTCAGGGTCACCGGTGTCGGCTCCCGCCGGGGCGCCCAGTCGACGGGGTCGCCGATCGGCTGGCCGTGGGCGTTCGTGCGGCTCACGCGAGCTCTTGGGTGATCTCTCGCGTGCTGCCGGCCACGGTCACGTGGGTCAGCGCGCCGTTGACCAGGGGAAGGTACGGCGGCACGTGGCCGCACTCGACGTCGAAGACGATCGGCAGGTCGAGCATGCCGAGGGCGTCGATGACGGCGTCGCGCTGGCTGAACTCCCCCGACGCGGGCGCGTTCGTGCGGCCGATCAGGATGGCGTCGGCGTCGTCGAACCAGCCCGCGAGCCGCAGCCCGTGCAGGTTGCGGCAGATCTCCAGGGCGGGGTCGTCGGAGGCCTCGAGATAGACGATCAGGCCCTCGTCGGCGTGGTTGCGGCCGAACGCCGCGACATCGCCGTACGGCGTCCCAGCGAGATTGCTGATCGTCTCGATGCAGCCGCCGATCAGCCGGCCGGTCACGTCGAGCCCGCCTCCGCCGTGCACCTCCCAGGTGCCCTGCTCGTCGAGGCGGTAGGCGTCGTCGGTGGGGTCGGTCTCCCAGTCGCCGTAACCGTTGCGGCCGAAGACACCGGTGGCGCGTTGGGTGACGGGGGCGGTGGCGGCCGCGAGCTCGGTCCAGTGCACGAGGCCCTCGACCGGCGCGTAGGGCGTGTCCATCAGGTTGGTGCCGTGCATGGTGGCCCAGCCGAGTCGCAGCGTCAGCGGCAGCATCCAGGTGGTGGTGTCGGAGAACCCCAGCACCCAGGTCGGCTCCAGGTGCTGGAGGGCGTCGTAGTCGATCCGGTCGACGAGGTCGATGGCCGTCTCCCCACCCCACGGCGGCACGATCGCGCTGATCGTGTGGTCGAGCAGCATCCGGTTGAGCTCGGCGGCGCGCTCGTCGACGGGCGCGCTCACGTGGCTGGGCGCGCCCATGCACTCGCCCACCTCGACCTCGTAGCCGCGCTCTCGCAGCCAGCCGACGGCGTGGTCGAGGCGCGGCCTGAGGGTGTCGGGCACCCCGCTGGACGGGCTCGTGACGCCGATGCGGTCGCCGGGACGCAGGGGTGGCGGGAAGCGGATCATGGCGTCATCCTCGCACCGGGTCGCCGGGCGGCTCACCCGGATATCGGGCGCGCGTCAGGACAGCCGCGCGCGCACCAGGGCCAGGCCCTCGTGGACCTCCTCGAAGGACGTCGAGAGCGGGGACAGCCCGATCCGCATGCCGTCCGGCTCGCGGTAGTCGGGGATCACGTCGAGCTTCCAGAGCGCCTTGACGACCTCGCGCGACCGTGGGTGCTCGAGGGTGACGTGCCCGCCGCGCCGGCTGCCCTCACGCGGCGACACCACGGTGACCCCGAGCGGCGCGAGCCAGGCGTCGGCCAGCTCGAGCGCGTACGCCGTCAGCGCGAGGGACTTGGCCCGGACGGCGTCGATGCCGGCCTTCTCGATCAGGTCGAGCATGTCCTGCATGGCGAGCATGCCGACGATCGCCGGGGTGCCGGAGATGAAGCCGCGGATGCCGGCGGCCGGCTCGTAGCGCGGCCCCATGGTGAACGGGTCGCGGGCGCCCATCCAGCCCTGGATCGGCTGGGTCAGCTCACCGTGCAACCGGGCGGCGACGTAGCCGAACGCGGGCGCACCGGGGCCGCCGTTGAGGTACTTGTAGCTGCAGCCCACGGCCAGGTCGGCGTCCCAGTCGTCGAGGTCGACGGGCACGACTCCGGCCGAGTGGGAGAGGTCCCACAGCACCAGCGCGCCGGCGTCGTGGGCGATGCGGGTGAGCGCGGGTCCGTCGGCCAGGAAGGCGGACTTGTAGGCGACGTGGCTCAGCACCACCAGGGCGGTGGCCCCGCCCACCGCTTCGGACAGGAGCTCGGGGGTGACGCCGCCACTCGGGTCGGGCTCGATCCAGCGCAGGGTGAGGCCGCGCTCGGCGGCGATCCCCTCGGCGAGGTAGCGGTCGGTCGGGAAGTTGTCGGTGTCGATGACGATCTCGGTGCGTGCCGGGTCGGCGCGCTGCTGGTGGTCGACCGCCGCCCGCATCAGCTTGTAGAGCCACACCGTCGTCGAGTCGCCGATGGCGGTCTGCCCGGGCGCCGCGCCGAGCAGCAGGCCGCCGAGCCGGTCGCCGAGCGAGGTGGGCATGTCCATCCACTGCTCGTCCCAGCCGCGAATCAGCCGGCCACCCCAGTCTTCGGTGACGAACCTGCTCAGCCGCTTGGCGCTGGCCACCAGCGGCCGGCCCAGGGAGTTGCCGTCGAAGTAGACGATCGGGCTGCTGGCGCCGACGAACCGGGCGCGGTGGCCCGCGAGGTCGTCGGCGGCGTCGAGGACCGCGGGGTCCGCGGGCGGCTTCGGAGCGTTCCCGGAGGTGATCACTGGAAGCTCACGAAGGACACGCCAGGCTTGATCGTGCAGGACTGGTGCTGATGGACCATGGAGACCTTCTCGGGGAGGTTGTTGCTCTTGTTCAGGGTGTCGAGCCGGCCCGAGGCCGGGCTGGACGTCGCGAGTGCCGCCTCGCGGATGCCCCGGATCATGGCCGACTCTAGTCGCCGCGGCACGCGCTCCCGGCGGGCTCGCCCGCTCAGCCGCAGACTGCCCCGTGCGCGGCGCTCTGCACGACCTTGGCGTACTTGCCGAGCACACCGCGGGTGTACTTCGGCGGGTTGGGCTCCCACCCGACCCTGCGCGCCTCCCAGGAGTCCGACGCGTCCGCGATCTCGACGTCGAGGGTGCGGCCGGCGACGTCGAGGACGATCTTGTCGCCGTCGCGCACGAAGGCGATCGGGCCGCCGTCCACCGCCTCGGGGGCGATGTGGCCGACGCACAGCCCGGTGGTGCCTCCGGAGAAGCGGCCGTCGGTGATGAGCAGGACGTCCTTGCCGAGGCCGGCGCCCTTGATCGCACCGGTGATGGCGAGCATCTCGCGCATGCCGGGGCCGCCCTTGGGACCTTCGTAGCGGATCACCACGGCGTCGCCGGCGAGGATCTTGCCCTCGGTCAGCGCGTCCAGCGCGGCTCGCTCACCGTCGAAGACCCGAGCGGTGCCGGTGAAGGTCGACTCGTCGAAGCCGGCGCTCTTGACGACGGCGCCGTCCGGGGCGAGCGTGCCCTTGAGGATGGTGAGCCCGCCGGTCTTGTGGATCGGTCGGTCGAGGGACCGGAGCACGTCTCCGTCGAGGCCGGGCGGCGCGATGTCGTCGAGGTTCTCGGCGAGTGTCTTGCCCGTCACGGTGAGGCAGTCGCCGTGCATCAGGCCGGCGTCGAGCAGCGCCTTCATCACGACCGGGATGCCGCCGACCTTGTCGACGTCGTTCATGACGTACTTGCCGAACGGCTTGAGGTCGCCGAGGTGCGGGACCTTGTCGCCTACGCGGTTGAAGTCGTCGAGCGTCAGGTCGACCTCGGCCTCCCGGGCGATGGCCAGCAGGTGCAAGACGGCGTTGGTGGAGCCACCGAGCGCCATCACGACCGTGATGGCGTTCTCGAACGCCTCCTTGGTCATGATCTGGCGGGCCGTGATGCCGCGGCGCAGCATCTCGACGACCGCCTGGCCCGACCTGTGGGCGAACCCGTCCCGGCGCCGGTCGACGGCCGGCGGCGCGGCGGAGCCGGGCAGGCTCATGCCCAGCGCCTCCCCGACGGCGGCCATCGTGTTGGCGGTGTACATGCCGCCGCAGGCGCCCTCGCCGGGGCAGATCGCCCGCTCGATCCGGTCGACCTCCGCGCGGGTGATCTTGCCCGCGAGGCAGGCCCCGACGGCCTCGAAGGCGTCGATGATCGTGACGTCCTGGCCGTCGACCTGGCCGGGCATGGTCGAGCCGGCGTAGAGGAAGACGCTCGCGAGGTCGAGGCGGGCGGCGGCCATCATCATGCCGGGCAGCGACTTGTCGCAGCCCGCGAGCAGCACGGAGCCGTCGAGGCGCTCGGCCATCATCACTGTCTCGACGGAGTCGGCGATGACCTCGCGGGAGACCAGGGAGTAGTGCATGCCCTCGTGGCCCATCGAGATGCCGTCGGAGACGGAGATCGTGCCGAACTCGAGCGGGTAGCCCCCGGCGGCGTGCACGCCGTTCTTCACGGCCTTGGCGAGCCGGTCGAGCGAGAGGTTGCAGGGGGTGATCTCGTTCCAGCTGGAGGCCACTCCGATCTGCGGCTTGGCCCAGTCGTCGTCACCCATCCCCACGGCGCGCAGCATCCCGCGCGCCGCTGCCTTCTCCAGCCCGTCGGTGACGTCGCGAGAGCGGGGCTTGATGTCGGGTGCGTTCGTCATGGCACGAGGCTATCCGCCCCGTCGGACGGCGCCGCGGCCGTCTCGCCGGTCCTCACGGGATCGCGATGTCCTCGTCGCGCCAGGCGGGTGCCAAGACGAGCGCGGGATCGCCCCAGCGGCGCACGAGAGTGCGGTGCAGCGCGTGGGCGTACGACGTGAGCCCGGGCGCCGCGGGCAGCCGGCCGGCCAGCCACAGCCGGTGCAGCAGCTTCGGCCGGGTGCTCGGCCCCTCCGCCTCGCCGCCCTGATGGGTGTCCTCGTCGAGGGCGGACCCGATCCACCACGAGGTCGACATCAGGCACCAGCCGACGGTCGCCACGTCCAGGTCGTGCAGGAAGTCGTCGGAGGCGACGTACGGGATGCGGGGAGCGAGGCGCTCGCGGTAGCGCGCGATCCCCCTGGCCGCCACCGCGTCGGGCAGCCGCCACGCGCACCAGCAGGTCGGCCACGGCACCCGGAGGTAGGCGACGTCCCAGGCGACGTGCCGGATCTCGGCGAACTCGAAGTCGTGGAGCAGCGCCCGGCCGCCCACCAGCGCGTTGTTGTCCGGGCAGCAGTCGCCCGACGTCAGCACGACCTCGTTGCAGCGGAAGCGGTCGGGCAGCGCGAGCAGCTCGTCGGCGAACCCGGCGGGCACCGGCAGGTCGATGGCCGCCGCGAGCTCCTGGAAGCTGTCGAGCGACCACTCCAGCTCGCCGGGCACGCCGTGCGTCGCCCGGTGCGGGGCCAGCGCCGCCAGGCGGCGGGCGAAGGTCGCGAGCACCCCCTCGCCGGTGGCGCCGTGCAGGTCGGCGACGGCGTCGGACCACGCATCGACGGCGCGGTCGGCGACGCCGGGGTCACGGCCCAGGACGGCGTCGGCGACGCTCGGGTGCTCGCCGAGGTCGGCCATCACGATCAGCGGCGGGTCGGACGCGGCCGCCACCAGCGCGGGCCCGACGTCGAGGCCCTCGAGGGCGCTCAAGGCTGCGTTCTCGCGGGCCCAGGTGTCGCCCTCGTCGGTGAGCGCACCCTTCACGACGTACGACGTGTCGCCCGTCCGCACGCGCAGCACCCGGCTGCGATCGCCGAGCCGGAGCTCGGTCACGTCGTCGAACGCCTGGAGACCGAGGGCCGCGGCCGCGGCGTCGACCAGCCGGTCGCTCACTTCTCCGCGGCGACCTTGAGTCGCGCCAGCCCCTTCTCGAAGTCCTTGCCGATCAGCTTGTCGAAGTACAGCCTGCCCATCAGCGACATCACCGGGTTCCGACGGCCGGTCATGGTCCAGGTGACGTCGGTGCCGGAGCCGGTGGGCACCAGGTCGAACGTCGTCACGTTGGTGGCCTTGAACGGCTTGCGGAACTCGAGGTCGACGGCCACCCGGGCCGGGGTCGACTCGGTGATCTCCATGATCCCCTCACCGGCCTTCGAGTTCCCCTTCCAGTGGTACGCCGAGCCCACACCGCTCGCCGGGCCGGTGTAGGTGCGCTGAAGCTCCGGGTCGAGGCCCTCCCACGGGGACCACTCCGGCCACCGGCGGAAGTCGTCGAGCTTGCCGTGCACCGCTTCCGGGGACGCGGCGACGGTGGTGGACCGACTCAGGCTGAAGGTGCTCATGGACCGATCCTGTCAGTCGAGGACGGCTGCCCGCACCACCATGACGTCGGGCAGGTCGGCGTTGATCTGCTGCCACGAGCCCCCCTCGTCGGCCGACGCCCACACCCCGCCGTTGCGGCCACCGAAGTAGAGCCCGACCTGCTCGTGGTCGTCGGCGCACATCGCGTCTCGCATCACGGCGGTGAAGTAGTTGTCGGGCAGTGCGCCCTCCCCCAGCGGCGCCCACGACGAGCCGGCGTCGCTGGTGCGGTAGACACGCGCCCGGCCGTCCACCGGCCAGCGCTCGCCGGCACCGGCGATCGGGAACGAGAACGCGGTGTCTGGCTGGTGCGGGTGCGAGACCATGGCGAAGCCGAACTCGGCGGGCAGCCCGGGCGCGATGTCGTCCCAGGAGTCGCCGCCGTTGTCGGAGTGGTAGACGCCGCCGTGGTTCTGCAAGAAGAGCTTGTCGGGTGCGGTGGCGTCGCGGGCGACCTTGTGCACGCACTGGCCGAACTCCGGGTAGAAGCGCTCACCCGGCATGAACTCCGCCTTGATGCCCTTGTTGGCCGGCTCCCACGACTCACCGCCGTCACTGGTGCGATAGACGCCGCCGGTCGAGATCGCAGCGAGCACGGAGCTGCCGTCCTCGGGGTGCGGCAGGATCGTGTGGAACGCCTGCCCGCCGAAGCCCTCGTTCCACTCCGCACGGTGCGGGTGGTCCCAGAGACCGCGCACCAGGTCGAAGCGCTCGCCGCCGTCGACCGACTTGAAGATCGCGCCGGGCTCGGTGCCGGCCCACACGACGCCGTCCTCGACGCCCGGCACCAGCTGCCAGACCCGCGCGAGGGTCGCGCCCGCGTCCTCCGGGAAGCGGATCGCGCCGTTGGGCGTCTCGTCCCACGTCTCGCCGAGGTCGTCGGAGCGCCAGACCTGCGGTCCGAGCCAGCTCGACGACGCCCCCGCCAGCAGCCGTGGCCGGTCGCCTCGCCGGTCGACCAGGACGGAGTAGACCTCCTCCATCGGGAAGTGCGGCCCGGTCCACGACCAGTCCTGCCTGGCCTCGTCGGACCTGCCGATCCAGAGGCCCTTGCGCGTACCCACCATCAACATCGTCGTGCTCATCGTCAGTCCCTCTCCAGCGTGAGATCGACCCCTCTGTTCCTAACAGGAACAGTAGTCTGGGACGGTGCCACGTCAAGACCTTCCGATCACCTCCTACGCCCTGCTCGGACTGCTCACCTTCGGTGACGAGCTGACCGGCTACGAGCTCAAGCAGCGCGCCGACAAGACGCTGCGCTTCTACTGGGTCTCCCCCGCGATGAGCCAGGTCTACAGCGAGCTGGCCCGGCTGGCCGATGCCGGACTGGTGGACCGGCTCGGCGAAGGACGAGGGACGACGTACCGCATCACCGCTCGCGGGCGACGCGACCTGACCACCTGGATGAAGGAGACCCCGGCGGGCTTCCCGGTGCTCAAGCACCCGGTCGCGCTGCGGCTCCTGCTGGGACACCTCGTCGACACCGAGGACACCGTCTCGATGCTGCGCTCACACCTCGCCGCGCTCGACGACGAGCTGGCCGCGCTCCGGGAGGTGTGCGAGTCGCTGCGCGGTCGCGACCAGGACGGGGCGGCGTTCCGGCATCCTGCCCTGGTGGCCGACTGGGGACTGGACTACCTCGACGCCGAGCGCGAGACCGTCGCTCGCCTGATGAAGCGCGTCGAGGCCGGCGAGTGAGCAGGGCCGTCTGGCTCGTCGTGGTCGGCATCGTCTCGGTGCAGCTCGGTGCCTCGTTCGCCAAGGACCTGTTCGGCACGATCACCCCGACCGCCCTGGTGTGGCTGCGCCTGGCGACGAGCGCGATCATCTTGGTGGCCATCGCGCGTCCGCGGCTGCGCGGCCGCACCGCGGCCGACTGGCAGGTCGTCGTGGGGTTCGCCCTCGCGCTCGGCCTGATGAACCTGGCGATCTACCAGTCCTTCTCGCGCATCCCGCTGGGCATCGCCGTCACGCTGGAGTTCATCGGCCCGCTGACGCTGGCGGTCGCCGGCTCGCGGCGCGCGCGTGATCTCGGGTGGGTCGGCCTGGCCGGCGTGGGCGTGGTGCTGCTCGGCGTCGAGCGAGCCGACCTCGACGTCGTGGGCGTGCTCTTCGCGCTGCTCGCCGGCGCCGCGTGGGCGGCGTACATCCTGCTCAGCGCGAGCACCGGCAGCCGCTGGCCGGGGCTGGACGGCCTGGCCGTGGCGTCGGTGGTCGCGGCGGTGGTGCTGATGCCGATGGCCATCGCGTCCGGGGGTACGACGCTGCTCGAACCGCGGGTGCTGCTGATCGGGGCGGCCATCGGGGTGCTCAGCTCGGTCATCCCCTACAGCTGCGAGCTGGTCGCCCTGCGCACGCTGCGCCCCGCGGTCTTCGGGATCCTGATGAGCCTCGAGCCGGCTGCCGCGGCGCTGGCGGCGGCGGCCGTGCTCGGCGAGCTGCTGTCGGTGTGGCAGTGGCTCGCGATCAGCTGCGTCGTGGCCGCGAGCATCGGCGCGACGCGCACCGCCGGCCTGGTGCACAGCGAGCCGGTGCCCGACTGACGCTGGGTTGGCTGGGTTGGCTGGGCGTGGCTGGGTTGGCTGGGCGTGGCTGGGTCGGGCGTGGCTGGCGGTGAGCCGGGCGTCCGGCTGGCTCGAGCCGACCCGCGCTCGCCGCTCCGCCCGTGGCTGCGCTCGCAGCGGTGAGCCAGGGTCGCTCCGACCACCCCCAACCGACCCGTACTCACCGCTGCACCCGCACCCACCCGCAGCGGTGAGCCAGGGTCGCTCCGACCACCCCCAACCGACCCGTACTCACCGCTGCACCCGCACCCACCCGCGAGCGGTGAGCCAGGGTCGCTCCAACCACCCCGAACCGACCCGCACTCACCGCTGCACCCACACCACCCACCCGCAGCGGTGAGCCAGGGTCGCTCCGACCACCCCGAACCGACCCGCACTCACCGCTGCACCCACACCCAGCCCCCGCAGCGGTGAAACAGGGTCGCTCCGACCACCCCGAACCGACCCGTACCCACCGCTCCACCCACGCCCACCCCGCACGGTCGACCAGGGTCGCTCCGACCACCGCCGAACCGACCCGCACTCACCGCTGCACCCACGCCCACCCCGCCGGACGATCGCCGGCCGACCGCCCGATGACGTGCCGATGACCAGCCGGCGAGGTGTGCCGCGGGACACCCGGACGCCGGCCTGACCGGTTCCTCGCCACCGCTCGGGCACAATCAGCGCATGTCTGCTCCGGTGACCGACGGCCCGACCAACGATCGGGCCATGACCGAGGCCTCCCTCGGGTTCGAGGAGGTGCGCGCCGACGACGGCACCCACCTGCGTGCCTGGACCAACGACCCGGACGGCGCGATCAGCGCCGCGGGCGGACCGACGGTGCTGCTGTGCAACGGGCTGGGCACCAACGCGTGGACGTGGCCGGCGCTGCTCGACTCCGCCTGCGGCGTGCGCGTCGTGTCCTGGAACCACCGCGGCACCGGCGGGTCCGCCCGACCGGCGGACCCCGAACACGTCGGCATCGAGGACTTCGTGAACGACGCGCTCTCGGTGCTCGACCACTTCGGACTCGACCGGGTGGTGGTCGTGGGCTGGTCGATGGGCGTCAACACGGCGTTCGAGCTGGCGTTGCGCAACCCCGAGCGGGTGGCGGGCATCTTCGCGGTCGCCGGCGTGCCCGGTGACACCTTCGCCACCATGCTCGGCCCGCTGCGCCTGCCCGGCCGGCTGACTCACCACCTCGCCGTCGGGATCGCCCGGACCGTGCGGCCGGCGGCCTGGGCGATCACGCCGTTCACCTCGCGCCTGCCCATCGGGCCCACCGCCGTGCGGCTGCTGTCGCACACCGGTTTCATGCTGCCCGTGGCCGACGTCGAGGCCACCGCACGGGCGGTGCGCGAGTTCCTGACCACGCCGATCGGCTGGTACCTCCACCTCGCCCTGCGCACCTCCGAGCACGCCCGCGTCTCGCTGTCGCGGATCGACGTCCCGGCGTTCTTCGTCGCCGGCCGCTGGGACATCCTGGCCGGCTCGCGCGACATGGCCAGCGCGGCCGAGCGGATGAAGGAGTCGACCTACGTCGAGCTCTGGGGCAGCCACTTCCTGTCCCTCGAGCAGCCCGATGTGGTCCACGGACTGCTGCTGGAGTTCCTCGAGCGGGTGGGCTGATGCGTCGCCGCGGCGCGGTCCTGCTGGCCGCTCTCGTCGGTACGACGCTGCTGGCGGCGGGCTGCTCCGGCGAGCCCAACACCGGGGAACCGACCGTGACCGCCAGCCCGGACGTGTCGGAGGAGCCCACGACGCCACCGCCGTCGGACTCGGGCTCGGCCTCCGCCTCGCCGGCCGCCGGGCCGCCGAAGGTCACCGCCACCATCGCAGCCGGGCTCGAGGTGCCGTGGGGCATCGCGTTCCTGCCCGACGGCACGGCGCTGGTGACCGAGCGGGACACCGAGCGGGTGCTGCTCGTGCCCGGCGACGGCACCGTCGAGGAGGTCGGCACCATCGACTCCGCCACCCCGGAGGGCGAGGGCGGGCTGATGGGGGTGGCGGTCTCCCCCGACTTCGCCACCGACCGGACGGTGTTCTTCTACCTCACGGCCGCCACCGACAACCGCATCGTGCGCGCGACGTACGACGGCAGCGCCCTCTCCGACGTCGAGCCCATCTTCACCGGCATCCCGAAGGGCTTCGTCCACGACGGCGGCCGGCTGGCGTTCGGTCCGGACGGGTTCCTGTACGCGTCGACGGGAGAGACCGGAGACACCGATCTCGCCCAGGACCGCGGCTCGCTGGGCGGCAAGATCCTGCGGCTCACACCCTCCGGCGAGCCGGCGCCGGGCAACCCCGGTGGTTCCGCGATCTGGAGCCTCGGCCACCGCAACGTGCAGGGGCTCGCCTTCGACGACGGCGACCACCTGTGGGCCAGCGAGTTCGGGGCGAACACCTGGGACGAGCTGAACCTGATCGAGAGGGACGCCAACTACGGCTGGCCGCTCGTCGAGGGCCGGGCCGACAACGGCGGCACCGGCTTCGTCGACCCGCAGGTGGTGTGGCCCACCAACGAGGCGTCCCCCTCGGGGCTGGCCTGGCTGGACGGTTCCCTGTGGCTCGCTGCCCTGCGCGGCGCCCGGCTGTGGCAGGTGCCCGTCGACGGTGAGCGGGCCGGCCGGCCGCGCGACTTCCTCGTGGGTGACTACGGCCGGCTGCGCACCGTCGTCGCCGCGCCGGACGGCACGCTGTGGGTGACCACGTCCAACCGCGACGGTCGCGGTAACCCGGCCGCGGAGGACGACCGGATCCTGCAGGTCACGCCGTGAGCGGAGCAGCGACCCTCAGCGCTGCTCCACGACCACCCGCCGCGACGCCCGCCGCAGGGTGCTGAGGATCGCCGGGCCGAGGACGACGAGCATCAACGACGTGGTGATCGCCCGGCCGGTGTCCCAGCTGCCGGTCGACGTCAGCAGGGTGTAGACGCCGAAGCGCTCCAGGTTGTCCAGCAGCGGTGCCCCGGCCACGAACGACAGCCCGCCCTCGTGCCCGGGCACCACGATGCCGAGGGTGAAGGGCCAGCTGGAGAGGTTCATCAGCAGCCCGAACGCGTACGCCGACACCACGCCGTACGCCACCAGCACCGCGATCTCGGCGCGACCGGTGAAGCGACGCGGCAGGAACCCGGCACCCATCCCGACCCAGGCCGACACCAGCATCTGGAACGGCAGCCACGGCCCCACGCCGGCGGTCATCAGGGCGCTCGCGAAGAGCGACGTGCAGCCCAGCGCGAAGCCGAAGCCCGGGCCGAACACCCGCCCGGCCAGGATCAGTAGGAAGAACACCAGCTCGATGCCGGCGGTGCCGGCGCCGAGGCCGCGCATGATCGCGTTGACAGCGCTCAGGACTCCGAGGATCGCCAGCACCCGGGCGTCCATGCCGCCCTCGGAGAACTCCGCCAGGACCACCACGATCACCAGCGGCAGCAGGGCCAGGAAGATGAACGGCGGGTCGATGCGCGCGTTCTCAGGCACCCGCACCAGCAGCGGCCAGGCGAGCATCATCAGGCCGGCCAGGGAGGCGACGCCGAGCACGACGACCGACCGGGCCTTCAGCGGCACCGCCCGGACCGCGGCCAGCGTCTCAGCCATCGTCGGCCTCCAGCGCGTGGGCCACCTCGTCGACGCGCAGCCAAGGCGCGCCGAGGATCTTGGTGACCTGCGGGGCGAACGCCGGCGACTGGGCCAGCACCGTGCGCGCCGGGCCGGCCGAGACCACCTCGCCGGAGGCCATCACGATCACCTCGTCGGCGACGCGCGCGGCGAACTCGACGTCGTGGGTGGAGACGAGCACGGCGTGCGCGGCGTCGGCGAGGTCGCGCAGGATCGCGGCCAGGGTCTCCTTCGCCGGGTAGTCGAGCCCGCGGGTCGGCTCGTCGAGCAGCAGCACCCGCGGCCGGGCGGTGAGCACGATCGAGAGCACCAGCGCCAGCCGTTGGCCCTCGGACAGGTCACGAGGGTGCGCGGCCCGGTCGATGCCGGGCACCAGGCGGTCGAGCAGCCCGCTGCAGGTGCCCGGTTCGGCGCCGACGTCGGCGGCCGCGCACTCCTCACGCACCGACTCGAGGTAGAGCAGGTCGGCAGCCGTCTGCGGCACCAGGCCGACCTGGGCTCGTCGCGCGGTCGCGTCAAGCTTGGCCGGGTCGCGCCCGCCGGTGTCGATGTTGCCGGCGCTGCGCCGACCCGACCCCTGCAGGGCCCACAGCAGCGACGACTTGCCGGCACCGTTGCGGCCCATCAGCGCAGTGACGCCGCCGGAGTGCAGGTCGAGGTCGACGCCCGCGACGGCGCGGGTACGGCCGTGGGTGACGCTGACCCCGCGGGCGGTCAGCAGCACGTCGCCGCCCACCCGGCCGTCGTACGGCGCCGCGTCGACCAGCCGCGAAGAGAGGGAGCCGGCGCGCCGGCGGGCATCGCGCACGCTGAGGGGCAGCGGGTCCCAGCCGGCGAGCCGGCCGAGCTCGACGATCGGCGGGACGACCGGCGAGGCCGCCAGCACCGTCGCCGGGTCGTCGACGACGAGTCGGCCGTCGCCGGTCAGCAACGCCATCCGGTCGGCGAACGGCACCACGCGCTCCAGTCGGTGCTCGGCCAGCAGCACGGTGAGTCCGAGGTCGTGCACCAGTCGGGTAAGGGTGGCCAGCACCTCCTCCGCCGCGGTCGGGTCGAGCGCGGAGGTGGGTTCGTCGAGCACGAGCAGCCGGGGGTGCGTGGTCAGCACCGCCCCGATCGCCACCCGTTGCTGCTGGCCGCCCGACAACGTGCGCAGGTCGCGCTCGCGCAGGTCGGCCAGGCCGAGCAGGTCGAGAGTCTCCTCGACGCGGCGTCGCATCGTGTCGCCCGGCAGGCCGAGCTGCTCCATGCCGTAGGCGAGCTCCTCCTCGACGGTGTCGGTGACGAACCCGGCCAGCGGGTCCTGGCCGGCGAAGCCGATCACGTGGGCGCGCTCGCGGGGCGGCTGGTGCAGGATGCTCCGCCCGTCGAGGAGCACGTCGCCGGTGAGCCGTCCCCCGCTGAACCGCGGGACCAGGCCGGTCAGCACGCCGAGCAGCGTGGACTTGCCGACGCCGGTGCGGCCGGAGACCAGCACCAGCTCGCCGGGCTCGAGGGTCAGGTCGACGTGGTCGAGCACTGCCGCCGGCTCGCCCTCGGCGGTGTAGGAGAAGACGATGTCGCGCAGCTCGATCATCCGACCACCCGCGGCGGTGGGGCGAGCACGGCGGCCAGGCCGGCGACGAGGACGCCGACGAGGGCGAGCACGCTGACGACGGGCCAGTCGACCACACCCGGGTGGGCGACCAGGGGCTGCTGCCGGGCCAGCGACCACCCGACGTACCCGGTGAGCAGCCCCGTCACGGCGACGAGGACCTCGGGCCACCGCCACCGGTCCGGGCGGTAGCGGCTGCGCTCGACCCGGCGGCCGGCGGACGCCAGGCCGGCGACGGCGGCGACGGCACCGCCGAGCAGCATCGGCAGCGCCAGCAGGCGCGGCGCGGTGCGGTCGAGTACGGCGTAGACGCCCACGCAGATGCCGACCAGGCCAACGAGCAGGAGGGCGCCCGTGGTCCACCGCTGTCGCCGAGACAGCCCGGGCGCGCGGCCGTAGCCGCGCAGGTCCATGCCGGCGGCGAGGGTCAGCGAGCGTTCGAGGGCGTCCTCGAGCACCGGCACGAGGATGCGACGCAGCCGCCCGACCCGGCCGGCGCTGCCGCCCCGCAGGGCCTGGGCGGCGCGGACCCGGCGGACGCTGTCGGCGAGCTGGGGGAAGATCGTGACCGCCACCACCAGCGACGTGCCGATCTCGTAGAGCGCGGGCGGCACCGACTTGAGCAGCCGCTTGGGGTTGGCCAACGCGTTGGCCGCACCGACGCACACGACGATCGCCGCCAGCCGCAGCCCGTCGTACAGGCCGGCGAGCAGCCCCTCGCTCGTCAGCGGCCCGAGCAGCCGGACCCCGTTCACCCACGCGGGCAACGGGACGGCGGGCAGGTCGAGCAGCACATGACCGCCCTCGACGCCGCCGAACACGATCCGGAAGGCCACCCGGATCACCACGATCGCGACGCCGAGCCACACGTACAGCCGGAACGAGCGCGACCACGGGTGGTCGCCCCGGCGCATGGCCACGACCAGAGCGGTGACGGCCACGAGGAGGAGCAGGATCAGCGGGTTGGTGGTGAACGAAGCCGCGGCGGCCAGCCCGATCGCCCACAGCCACCACGCCATCGGGTGGAGATCGCGGGCGAGCCGGGGGCTCATCTCGGCGACCCGCGCCGACGTACGGCGATCGCGGCGCCTCCGCCGCCCAGCAGAGCCGCCAGCACGGCCAGCACCAGCCAGGCCGGCACCTCGGAGGCGGCGGCCGAGTCGGTCGCCGCATCGGTCGCCGCATCGGTCCCGGGGGGAGCCGCAGCCGGCGAGGACTCGACGGCCGACGGGGCGGCCGAGGAAGGGGCCGGGGCCATGGCAGCCGCCGACGGGGACGGCTTCCTGCTCCTCTTCCCGGACGGCGTCTCGGCCGGGGTGGCCGACGGCGTCGGTGTCGCGGAGGCCGAGGAGGTGGGCGCGAGGGTGGCCGAGGGCTGCTTCGTGGCCAACGGCTGCTTCGTGGGCGACGGCTGCTTGGTCGGCGACGGCTGCTTCGTGGGCGACGGCTGCTTGGTCGGCGACGGCTGGGGGTTCGGCCGCACCGAGGCCGGCACGCCGGGGGTGCGACGCCCGACCGCGGACTGCCACGCGAGCCCGACGTAGCCGCCGGCGGGCACCCGCAGGCTGCCCGCGGAGGTGCTGGCGTAGACCCACTGGCCGCTCTTGCCGTCGGACCAGAACACGCCCCAGTAGGCATCGGCCGGCGGGGTGTTGACGCACGGGTCACCGGCGGGGACCCCGTCGATCCGGCAGATGAAGCCGGGGAACCGCTGCACGTAGGTCAGCGAGTAGCCCGCGGCGCCGAGCATCGCCGCGGCGTTCCGGCTCGCTCCCCCGGCGTCGCACGAGGTACGAACGCCGCCGCCGAGCGCGCCGAAGTCGACGACGACGCTGACGCCCGTCGACGTCGGGCAGGTGGCCGCGCCGGCGGGCGGTGCGTGGGCGCCGACGCCCGCCGCCGCGGCCAGGACGGCGGCGGCGACGAGACGTGCAGCGAGGCGGAGCGTCACGGGGTGACTAGTTGCGGACGACGACGAACGTCTTGACGACGGAGTCGGCCGTCTTGACCTTCACCTTGCGCTTGCGGTTGCCGGTGGGCATCGACAGCTTCGCCGCGACCTTGCCGGCGTTGGCCTTGCCGACGAGCCGCTTGAAGTCGCCCTTGACCGAGACGCAGGCACGCTCGCCGGGGGCCAGCCCGAAGGTCTTGAAGCGCACCTTGGTGCCAGCTCCGGCACGCACGTGGTTGCCCCGGACCGAGAGCTCGACGGCGGGCGCGGGCGCCCACTGCAGGACCGGCAGGGCCTGGGCGGTCGCCCGACGCCACTGGTCGGCGGTCTCGTCGGTGATGCGGGCGGTGCGGGCAGCCTTGACCGCGGACTTGTCGTAGGCGATCGCACCGAGGCTCCTGGAGAGGCCACTGCGGCAGCGCGACTTGTCGACCGGCTGGAGCTTGCGCACCCAGACGGCCGCCCGGGCCGCGGCGTCCTTGTCGTTCAGCGAGCCCAGCGCCCAGCCGGCGAGGCCGGTGCTGTTGGCGTTGGCCTTGCCGGTCGCTCCCACGGCACCGAAGGCACCGTTGGCGGCCTGCTGCGCGGCCAGCCACGTGCCGGCCTTAGCCAGCGCGGCCTTGACCTCGGCCGAGTCGTCGCCCGAGGCGACCAGGTTGACCACGGCCAGCGAGGTGGCGTCGAGGTCGGCGGCGCTGTCGCCGGCTCCGTCGACACAGGACTGCGAGCCGGTCAGGCTCTTGTTGAAGTCCAGCCGGAACCAGCCGCCCGCGCACTGCTGGGCGAGCAGGAACTTCGTCACGTCCGCCGCGCGCGCCGACTTGGCCTGGGTGAGGGCGCGAGCCGCGAACGACTGGCCGACGACGTTGGCGAAGTCGCCGTACGTGGACTTGTCCTGGATGCGACCGGTGATCGGCGCCGCGGTGGCCACGCGACCCTCGAGCCGGGTGATCAGGTTGACCCCGCCGAACGACGTCGGGTTGCCGCCCGCGACCCGGGCCAGGGTGGCCGCCTTGGCCGTGGCTCCGGCGTACGTGCTGTCGAGGTCACCGAACCCCGCACCGGAGATGTAGGACTCGACCTGCGAGCCGACCGCCCCGCCGATGGTGCGCACGGCCGACCGGTTGCCGGTCTCGTCGAGGCCGAGCGCGACGTCGATGCTCAGCCCGTAGTCGGGTCCGAACTCGCCGACGACGAGGCCGCCCTCGAGCTGGCCCTTGATCCAGCTGGACGCCAGCGCCGCGGCCGAGCCGTCGACGGTGGCGACAGGAGCCGAGGGGACCGCCTGGGCCGGGGTGCCGGCCAGGGTGGTGAGGGTGAGTGCCGCCGAGGCCACGAGGACTCCGGCGGTGCGCAGGGTGCGCGCCATGATGTTCCTTCCCGCTGCTCGCGGGCAGCCCCGCAAGGACACGGGGCGAACCCGCCGTTTTCCACGACAGCGATGTTCGGGACGTTCACGCGGGTGGTCCGGCTCACCAGGACCAGTCATGACGGCCGGTCCGGGCCTACGGTTGCGGGTCAGCGCCGGAATTCGACCGGCTTCCCCTCGCGAACGAATATTTGAGGTTGTCTGGGCGGCACCCTACCGGTCGTCCGCCCCGGTCCGGGTTCCAGCCCGGTCCGTGGCGGACCACCCGATCTCAGGTCAGCTTCTCCAGGATGAGCTCACGCACGCGACCGGCGTCGGCCTGCCCGCGCATCTCCTTCATCACCGCTCCGATGAGCGCTCCGGCGGCGGCCACCTTGCCGTCACGGATCTTGTCGGCGACGTCGGGGTTGGCCGCGATGGCGTTGTCGACCGCCGTGCCGAGGGCGCCGTCGTCGGACACGATGGCCAGCCCGCGGGCGGCCACGATCTCCTCGGGCGTGCCCTCGCCGGCGTACAGGCCCTCGAAGACCTGCCGCGCCAGCTTGTCGTTGATCGAGCCCGCGTCGACGAGCTTCTGCACGCCGGCCACGTCGGTGGGCGAGACACCGAGGTCGGCGAGGTCGACGCCGGTGTCGTTCGCGCGTCGGGCCAGCTCGGAGAGCCACCACTTGCGGGCCGTCTGCGGGCTGGCGCCGGCGGCGATGGTCTCCTCGACGAGGAGGAGCGCCCCGGCCCCGACGGTGTCGCGCATCTCGAGGTCGGAGAAGCCCCAGTCGGACTGGAGCCTGGCGCGCCTGTCCTGCGGCGGCTCGGGCAGCTCGGAGCGCAGCTGCTCGACCCACTCGCGGCTCGGCGCGACCGGCACCAGGTCGGGCTCCGGGAAGTAGCGGTAGTCCTCGGCGTCGGACTTCTCGCGACCGCTGGTGGTGACGCCGGTGTCCTCGTGCCAGTGCCTGGTCTCCTGCAGGATCGAGCCACCACCGTCGAGGATCGCGGCGTGCCGCTGCATCTCGTAGCGCACCGCACGCTCGACGCTGCGCAGCGAGTTGACGTTCTTGGTCTCGGTGCGGGTGCCGAGCGAGCCGGTGCCGGCCGGGGCCAGCGACAGGTTCACGTCGGCCCGGATCGAGCCCTGGTCCATCCGGGCGTCCGAGACACCGAGGGCCACGATCAGGTCGCGCAGCTGTGAGACGTAGGCGCGGGCCACGGCCGGCGCCTTCTCCCGGGCACCCATGATCGGCTTGGTGACGATCTCGATGAGCGGGATTCCGGCGCGGTTGTAGTCGACCAGCGAGTAGTCGGCGCCGTGGATGCGACCGGTGGCGCCGCCGACGTGCAGCGACTTGCCGGTGTCCTCCTCCATGTGGGCGCGCTCGATCTCGATCCGGTAGGTCTGCCCGTCGACGTCGACCTCGGTGTAGCCCTCGAACGCGATCGGCTCGTCGTACTGGGAGGTCTGGAAGTTCTTCGGCATGTCCGGGTAGAAGTAGTTCTTCCGGGCGAACCGGCACCACTCCGCGATCTCGCAGTTGAGGGCCAGCCCGATGCGCATGGCCGACTCGACCGCGACCCGGTTGACGACCGGCATGGCGCCGGGCAGGCCCAGGCAGGTCGGGCAGGTCTGCGTGTTGGGCTCGGCGCCGAACTCGGTCGGGCAGCCGCAGAACATCTTGGAGTTCGTGTTCAGCTCGACGTGCACCTCGAGCCCCATGGCGGGGTCGAACTTCTCGAGCGACTCCTCGAACGACAGCAGTGCGTCACTCATCGAGACGCTCCTTCCAGGGCCGGGGCCCGGTCGAGCAGGGGGCCGCCCCACTGCTTGTCGAGCAGTGCCTCGACCGCTGCGCCGACGCGGTAGACCCGGTCGTCGGCGAGCGCCGGCGCCAGGATCTGCAGGCCCGACGGCAGGTCGTCCTCCACGGCGAGGCCGTTGGGCACCGAGATGCCCGGCACGCCGGCGAGGTTGGCGGGGATGGTGGCCAGGTCGTTGAGGTACATCGCCAGCGGGTCGTCGAGCTTCTCGCCGAGCTTGAACGCCGTGGTCGGCGCCGTCGGGGAGATGAGCACGTCGGCCTTCTCGAACGCGGCATCGAAGTCGCGCGAGATGAGCGTGCGCACCTTCTGGGCCTGGCCGTAGTAGGCGTCGTAGTAGCCGCTGGACAGGGCGTAGGTGCCGAGGATGATCCGGCGCTTCACCTCGTCACCGAAGCCGGCGTCGCGGCTGGCCCGCATGACCTCCTCGGCCGACGGCGAGAGGTTGCCCTCGGGCAGCACCCGCAGGCCGTAGCGCATCGCGTCGAACTTGGCGAGGTTGCTCGACGCCTCCGCCGGCAGGATCAGGTAGTACGTCGCGAGGGCGTGCACGAAGTGCGGGCACGACACCTCCACGACCTCGGCGCCCGCCGCGACCATCAGGTCGACGGACTCCTGGAACCGCGCCAGCACGCCGTCCTGGTAGCCCTCGCCACCGAGCTCCTTCACGACGCCGACCCGCACGCCGGTGAGGTCGCCGGTGGCGCCCTGGCGGGCCGCCTCGACCAGCGAGGGCATCGGCCGGTCGATGCTGGTCGAGTCGAGCGGGTCGTGGCCGCCGATGATCTCGTGCAGCAGCGCGGCGTCCATGACCGTGCGGGTCACCGGACCGGCCTGGTCGAGCGAGTTCGCCAGCGCGACGAGGCCGTAGCGCGAGACGCCGCCGTAGGTCGGCTTGACCCCGACGGTGCCCGTCATCGCGCCGGGCTGGCGGATCGAGCCCCCGGTGTCGGTGCCGATGGCCAGCGGCGCCTCGAAGGCGGCCACGGCCGCGGCGGACCCGCCGCCGGAGCCGCCGGGGATACGGTCGAGGTCCCACGGGTTGTGCGTGGCGCCGTACGCCGAGTGCTCGGTCGAGGAGCCCATCGCGAACTCGTCCATGTTGGTCTTGCCGAGGATCGGCAGGCCGGCGGCGCGCAGCCGGGCGACCACGGTGGCGTCGTACGGCGGCACCCAGCCGTCGAGGATCTTCGAGCCGCAGGTCGTGGGCTGGCCGCGGGTGGCCAGCACGTCCTTGACGGCGATCGGCACGCCGTCGAGCGGGCTGGCGGCGTTGCCGGCCGCGCGCCGCTCGTCGGAGGCCGCGGCCTGGGCGAGAGCGCCCTCGCGGTCGACGTGCAAGAACGCGTGCACGGCGCCGTCGACGGCGTCGATGCGGTCGAGGTGGGCCTCGGTGAGCTGGACGGAGGTGACGGTGCCGCCGGCGAGGGCGTCGGCCATCTGCGCGGCGGTGTCGCGGGTCGCGGTCATCAGGCCTCCTCGTCCAGGATGCGCGGCACGCTGAAGCGCTGCTGCTCGGCCGACGGTGCGCCCGAGAGGGCCTCCTCGGCGGTCAGGCCGGGGGTCACGACGTCGTCGCGGAACACGTTGGTCAGGGGCAGCGCGTGGGAGGTCGGCGGGACGTCGGCACTGGCCACCTCGTTGATGGCGGCGACGGACTCGAGGATCACCGACAGCTGCGGGGCGAGGTGGTCGAGCTCGGCGGCGGAGAGGTCGATCCGGGCCAGGTTCGCCAGGTGCGCGACCTCGTCCCGGGTGATCTCGACTCTGCTCGATCCATGGGTTTCAGGCATGCGCTGGATCCTATGACCCGGCAGCGTGAGAGCGTGAAACGCATGTCCTCGCTGGTTCGGCCGTTGGCGATCGCCGCCGTCGTGGCGGCTCTCGGCATCGTCGGTGTGGCCGCGCCGGTCTCGATGAGGGCGCCGGACCCGGCCGGCGTACCGACCCTGACGCAGGAGTACGTCGCCCTGGGCGACAGCTACACCGCCGCCCCGCTCGTGCCGAAGATGTCGATGGCCGGCGGCTGCCTGCGCTCGGAGAGCAACTACCCCTCGCTCGTGGCGGCCGCCGTCCCCGGCATCGACCTTGTCGACCAGAGCTGCAGCGGCGCGGACACCAGCCACCTGCTCGCGCCCCAGACCATCCGCGACTCGGTCGTGCCCGCCCAGCTCGACGCGGTCGACGCGGGTACCGACCTGGTCACCCTCGGCATCGGCGGCAACGACTTCGACCTCTTCGGCAACCTGATGGGCCACTGCACCGCCCTGCGCGACCAGGACCCGACGGGCAGCCCGTGCCGCGACACCGCCCAGCGGCCGGGAGGGGGCGACGTCTACCTCTCCGTGCTCCCCCGGATCCGCGCCCACGTCGTGCAGGCCGTGCGCAGCATCCGTCGACGCGCTCCCGAGGCCCGGCTGCTCGTCGTCGGCTACCCGCAGATCGTGCCGGCCGACGGCCGCTGCGCCGCCCTGCCGTTCGCCGCCGGTGACGTGGCCTACGCGCGGATGGTCAACCGGCGCCTGGTCACCGCGGTCAAGGCGGCCGCGCGCCGTACGGACGCGACGTACGTCGACGTCTGGCGGGCGACCGCCGGCCACGACATCTGCGCCGACGACCCGTGGATCAACGGCTCCGAGACCGCCTTCGAGAAGGCGCTCGCCTACCATCCACTCGCGGCGGAGCAGGCCGCGGTGGCCGAGCTGGTGGTCGAGGCGCTGGGCGAGCCTCGCGACTAGGCGGGTCATGCCATGCCGGAACTGGTGATGGCTGCCTGGGTGGGCTGGCCGCCCGCTCGCACCCCGCGCGCGCCGCCGCGGCCCGCCGCGGCCCTTGAGTTGCCGCGCCCGCTGCGGCGGTGAGCTGGGGTCGGTCTGCCCGGTCGAAAGCGACCCTGACTCACCGCTCGAGCGACCCGACCCGAGCGCCCGCGCCCGCTGCGGCGGTGAGCTGGGGTCGGTCTGCCCGGGCGAAAGCGACCCTGACTCACCGCTCGAGCGACCCGACCCGAGCGCCCGCGCCCGCTGCGGCGGTGAGCTGGGGTCGGTCTGCCCGGGCGAAAGCGACCCTGACTCACCGCTCGAGCGACCCGAGCGACCCGAGCGCCCGCGCCCACCGCCGCGGTGAGCTGGGGTCGGTCTGCCCAGTCGAAAGCGACCCTGACTCACCGCTCGAGCGACCCGAGCGACCCGAGCGCCCACGCCCGCCGCCGCGGTGAGCTGGGGTCGGTCTGCCCGGTCGAAAGCGACCCTGACTCACCGCTCGAGCGACCCGGGCGACCCGAGCGCCCACGCCCGCCGCGGCGGTGAGCTGGGGTCGGTCTGCCCGGTCGAAAGCGACCCTGACTCACCGCTCGAGCGACCCGAGCGCCCGCGCCCACCGCCGCGGTGAGCTGGGGTCGGTCTGCCCAGTCGAAAGCGACCCTGACTCACCGCTCGAGCGACCCTGGCGCCCGCGCCCGCCGCCGCGGTGAGCCGGGGTCGGTCTGCCCGGTCGAAAGCGACCCTGACTCACCGCTCGAGGGGGCGGGCGCCGAGCCCCCTCACAATCCGGACGGGCCGTGCTCCAGCAGCACCTTGAAGCCGGCCTCGTCGAGGACGGGTACGCCGAGCTGCTCGGCCTTCTCGGCCTTGGACCCGGCGTTCTCGCCGACGACGACGTAGTCGGTCTTCTTCGACACCGAACCGGAGGCCTTGCCACCGCGGCTGATGATCGCCTCCTTGACCGAGTCGCGGGTGAAGTCGACCAGTGAGCCGGTGGCAACGACGGTGAGGCCCTCGAGGGTGCGGGCCACCGACTCGTCGCGCTCGTCGGCCATCGTGACCCCGGCAGCGGCCCACTTGTCGACGATGGCGCGGTGCCAGCCGGACTGCTCGCCGTCTAGCCACTCGCGCACGGCTGCGGCGATGGTCGGTCCGACCCCCTCGGCGTCGGCGAGCTCCTGCTCGGAGGCGTCGTCGATCGCCTGCCACGAGCCGAAGCGGGTAGCCAGCGCCCGCGCCGCCGTCGGGCCGACGTGCCGGATCGAGAGGGCCACGACCACCCGCCACAGTGGCACCGTCTTGGCCTGGTCGAGGTTGGCGAGCAGCCGCTCCCCGTTGGCGGAGAGCACGCGCTCACCCGACTCGGTCTTCTTCGCAGCCCGGGTGAACAGCTCGGTGGTCAGCAGCTTGTCGGCGGTGAGGTCGAAGATGTCGCCCTCGTCGGTCATCACACCGGCGGTCAGCAGCGCGTGGGCGGCCTCCGAGCCGAGCCCCTCGATGTCGAAGGCCCCTCGACCGGCCACGTGGAAGACCCGGTCGAGCAGCTGGGCAGGGCAGGCGCGGTGGTTGGGGCAGCGCAGGTCCTTGTCACCCTCCTTCTGCTGCACCAGCGTCGTCCCGCACGAGGGGCACGTCGTCGGCATCTGCCAGGGCGCCAGGCCCTCGGGCCGCAGGGCGAGCACCGGCCCGACGATCTCGGGGATCACGTCGCCCGCCTTGCGCAGGACCACCGTGTCGCCCGGTCGGACGTCCTTGCGCTTCACCTCGTGGGCGTTGTGGAGGGTCGCCCGCTCAACGGTCGAGCCGGCGACCTTGGTGGGCTCCATGACCCCGAACGGCGTCACCCGGCCGGTGCGGCCGGTGTTGACCTCGATGGCGATGAGGCGGGTGTTGACCTCCTCGGGCGGGTACTTGAACGCGATCGCCCACCGCGGCGCCCGGCTGGTGGAACCCAATTGGCGCTGCAGCGACACCTGGTCGACCTTGACGACCACCCCGTCGATCTCGTGCTCGACGATGGTGTGGCGGTGCTCTCCGGCGTTCTCGACGTACTGCTGCACGTCGGCCAGCGTCGGCACGACCCGGACCTGGTCGGAGACGGGCAGCCCCCAGGTGCGCAGCGCGTCGTACGCCGTGGACTGCGAGGTCGGCTCGAAGCCCTCGCGCGCGCCGATGCCGTGGCAGACCATGCCGAGGTCGCGGGTGGCGGTGACCTTCGGGTTCTTCTGCCGCAGCGAGCCGGCGGCGGCGTTGCGCGGGTTGGCGAACAGCGGCTTGCCCGCGTCGGCCATCGAGGCGTTGAGACGCTCGAACGCGGCACTGGGCAAGAAGACCTCGCCGCGCACCTCGACGAGCGTCGGCACCGGGAAGTCGTCGGACCCGGCGAGCCGGTGCGGCACCGAGGCGATGGTCTTGACGTTGGGCGTGACGTCCTCGCCGGTGCGGCCGTCGCCGCGGGTCAGCGCCCGCACCAGGCGGCCACGCTCGTAGAGCAGGTTGATGGCCAGACCGTCGACCTTGAGCTCGCAGAGCAGCGCGGGGTCGCTCACGCCGTCTCGGACCAGCCGGGCGTGCCACGACGCGAGCTCGTCGTAGGAGAAGGCGTTGTCGAGCGACTCCATGCGCTGGAGGTGGTCGACGGCGGTGAAGTCGGTGGAGACCGCCCCGCCCACCTTCTGGGTCGGCGAGTCGGGCGTGCGGAGCTCGGGGTGGGCCTCCTCCAGGGCCTCCAGCTCACGAAGCCGCACGTCGAAGTCGGCGTCCGAGAGGGTCGGGTCGTCGAGCACGTAGTAGCGCCAGCGGGCGTCCTCGACCTCCTCGGAGAGCAGCTGGTGACGGTCGCGGGCCTCGGGGGGTACGGCGTCGCTCATGGCGGCATTCTGCCCGGTCCCACCGACATCGACTCGGCGGCCATCCGCGACGCCGTCGGCTCCGAACCACAGGTGTGGAGACCCCGACCCAGAACCAGACGCCGATCCTGGGCGCTGCCCCCTCGCTCACGACGTACGCACAGCCGACTGGGGCCCGTGGGGTGATCCTGATGCTGCACGGCGGCAAGGAGCACGGCGACGAGGTGGTCGACCACCGCAGCGCGTCGTGGCGGCGTTCGGCGGCGATGGCCAGGGCGATCGCGCCGGCCGTCGGCGAGGCCGGCGTCGCGGTGCACCTGCTCCGCTACCGGCACCGCGGCTGGAACGGCGGCGCCGGCCCGGTGGCCGACGCCCGCTGGGCCCTCGCCGAGCTGCGCCGGCAGTACGCCGACCTGCCGGTCACGCTGCTCGGCCACTCGATGGGCGCCCGCACCTCGATCCACGTCGCCGACGACCCGGTCGTGCGCGGCGTCGTCGCCCTGGCACCGTGGTTCCCCACCGACGAGGCCGTCGACGCCCTCGCCGGCCGACGCCTGGTCGCGGCGCACGGCCGACGCGACCACATCACCTCGCCCCGCGCGACCAGGGCGTTCGTGGAGAGGGCCGGCCGGGTGGCCGACGCCGAGTTCGTCGACATGGGACCGGTCGGGCACTACCTCCTGCGCCGCATCACCCGGTGGAACGACCTTGCTCGAGACCTCTCGCTGGACCTGCTGGTCTAGACGTCTGAAAATATTCGATTTCGGGGAATGAACCCCGCTCCCTACCCTGTTGATGAAACGAAACTGTTTCGTTTCAAGCCATCGTCGACAGGCAGGACCCGATGACCCCGCAGACTCCCCCGCACGCCGCTCCCGACAACACGGCGGTCCGGCCGCGCGTCGAGGGCGACCGCGAGCAGGAGATCTTCGCCGCCACCCTGGCCGTGCTCGCCGAGGTCGGCTACGACCGTCTCACCATGGATGCCGTCGCCACCGCGGCGAAGGCGTCCAAGGCCACGCTCTACCGTCGCTGGAACAGCAAGGTCCAGCTCGTCACCGAGGCACTCGCCGCCCAGAAGGCGCAGCCCGATGCGCCCGACACGGGTTCCCTCCGCGGCGACCTGATCGCGTCGTTCTGCGGCCTGGGCGGCATGACCGACCCGCAGCAGATGGCCACGTTCTCCAGCGTGCTGACCGCCATGGTGCGCGACGAGGAGTTCGCCACGGCGTACCGCCGCGACGTGCTCGGGCCGAAGATCGCCACCGTCGCCCAGATCTACCGCCGGGCCATCGAGCGCGGCGAGCTGTGCCCCGGCGTCGACCTCGAGGTCATCGCCCCGGCGCTCGCCGGCATCCTGCTGCACCGCTTCTTCGTGCTCGGCGAGTCACCCGACGAAGAGGCCGTCGCCCGCGTCATCGACCACGTGATCCTCCCGGCAGCCACCCGGCCGCCGGCCGCCCCGACCCTCCGCACATCGAAGGACCCGTCATGACCGACATCGCCGCATCGCCGCCCGAGGTGGACGCCACCGAGCGCC
The DNA here is from genome assembly GCA_963807335.1 of uncultured Actinomycetota bacterium. Taxonomy (GTDB): domain Bacteria; phylum Actinomycetota; class Actinomycetes; order Propionibacteriales; family Nocardioidaceae; genus Nocardioides. The sequence continues at coordinate 346,328 of CAWEBT010000011.1, read as the reverse complement.
GGCGCCTGCGCTGGGCACTCGTGATCATCTCGATCGTCCAGCTGATGGTGGTGCTCGACAGCACCATCGCCAACATCGCCCTGCCGTTCATCGGCCGCGACCTCGACTTCAGTGCCGCCAACCTCCAGTGGATCGTCACCGGCTACGCGCTCGCCTTCGGTGGGCTGCTCCTGCTGGGCGGCAGACTGGGTGACCTGTACGGCCGGCGGCTGATCTTCACCGTCGGCATCGTCATCTTCGTCAGCGCCTCGCTCCTCGGCGGCGTCTCGCAGTCCGAGGCCATGCTCCTCGGAGCGCGTGGGTTCCAGGGCCTCGGCGCCGCCCTCGCCTCGCCCGCGGCGCTGGCACTGATCACCACGACGTTCCCGGCCGGGCCGCAGCGCAACCGCGCGTTCGCCGTGTACGCCGCCATGTCGGGCGCCGGCGCGGCCGTGGGCCTGATCCTCGGTGGCTGGCTGACCGGCCTCGACCAGCCCCTCGGCATGAGCGGCTGGCGGCTGACCTTCCTGATCGTCGTACCGATCGGCCTGATCGCCGCGTTCTTCGCTCCGCGCTTCTTCGCCGAGTCCGAGCGGCACCCGGGCGAGCTCGACGTCCCCGGCGCGATCACCGGCACGTTGGGCCTGCTCGGCATCGTCTACGGGCTCTCGCGCGCCGGTGACAGCCAGTACGGCTGGGGCGACACCTGGACCGTCGCCAGCCTCGCGGTCGGCGCCACCCTGCTCGTCGTGTTCGCCCTGATCGAGTCGCGCGTGGAGCACCCGCTGCTGCCGTTCCGCATCTTCGCCAGCCAGACGCGGGCGGCGAGCTTCGTGGCGATGGCGCTGATGCCGGCAGCGATGTTCGCGATGTTCTTCTTCCTGAGCCTGTTCGTGCAGAACGTCATGGGCTACAGCCCGCTGAAGACCGGCTTCTCGTTCCTGCCGTTCTCGGTGGGCATCGTGCTCAGCGCGACGGTCGTGTCCAACCTCGTCAACCGCATCGACCCGCGCTTCATCGCCGGCACCGGCACCCTGATGGCCTCGGTGGCACTGTTCGGCTTCTCGCGCCTCTCGGTGCCCGACGGTGCCTCCGACGTGCTGGGCAGCCTGAGCTCGGGCCAGGCGCTCGGTGCGGACGTGAACTACTGGACCCAGATCCTGCCGTTCGTGTTCCTGATGGCGCTGGGCATGGGCGCGGTGTTCGTGCCCCTGACCCTCACCGCCGTGCACCACCTGCGCGCCGAGGACTCCGGCATCGGCTCGGGCGTGCTCAACACCATGCAGCAGGTCGGCGGCGCCCTCGGGCTGGCCACCCTCAGCACGGTCGCGACCAGCACCATGAGCGACCGGTCCGCGGAGATCGCGCCCGCCATCGGAAAGGGTCTCGAGCAGGCCGCCCGGCAGGACCCGGGCCTGATCGACCGGCTGATGGGCATGTTCGGTGTCGACTCGTTCGACCAGGTCGCCTCGCAGCTCACCTTCCTCGGCGCGTTCCCCGGGGGCGCCACCAGTGCGTTCTTCGTGGGCACGTTCATGATGCTCGCCGGGTCGGCCGTGGTGTGGCTGTTCCTCAACGTCAAGCACGAGGAGCTGGCCACCGACGGACCGGAGCCCGTGCACGTCGGCTGAGCACCGCCGGAACCGAGTCGAGGCACCCGATCCACTCCGGATCGGGTGCCTCGTGCGTCGAGGGCCCGCCGTCGAAGTGCCCGACTTCGGGGATGCCGTGTCATGCCGCTGCGTCCTAGGTTGGCGAAGCCGCACTGCCGGCAGGCGCCGAGGAGGACGGAGGGGCGACATGACCCGACTGCACAGGAACGTCGCCCTCCTCGGCGCTGCAGTGCTCGTCCTCACCACCATCGCGGTGGCCACGCCGGCCCAGGCCAACGGCCGCAGGTGGCCGGGCGGCAAGATCACCTACTTCGATGCGAGCAAGGACAAGGGCGCCGTGGCGGCAGCAGCGGCGCTCTGGAACGACTCGGGGGTCAACGTCCGCTTCCGCAGGATCGGCAACCGCAAGAAGGCCGACATCCTGATCAGGAACACCCGCAACGTGCCCATGGGCTGCGGCTCCGGCTACGGCACGCTCGGCTACCTCGGCGGCCGGCAGGGCTACGTCAGCATCCTGCACGGGACCGCCGCCAAGGGCCAGGTCTGCGCCTGGCCCGGCCAGACCCTCGTCGTCACCCACGAGCTCGGTCACGTGCTCGGGCTGGACCACATCGACCGGCGCTGCTCGATCATGAACTCCTCGCACACCAACGGCGTGGCACCCACGGGCTGCCTGGGCGACGACCCCGGCCGCCCGGGCCGGTGGTGGTGCCGGGGCCCGGCGCAGAAGGACCTCGCCGTGCTCAAGAAGATGTACGGCGGCAAGCCCAAGCCGGTGCGCGCCGACCCGTGGTGCGACGCCGTACCGAGGATCCCCCAGAGCGGCGCGGTGACCGCGCAGGTCGAGGACTACGGCGGCCTGACGCTCACGCTGACCCGAGCCCCGGAGCCGGCGCTGCCCGCCTGGCTTCCCAAGTGGGGCTACGGCGCACCCGGCTTCCAGGTGCACGCGACGCCCGGCGCCTGCACCGCCGCCCCCGGCTGGGAGGCGGACAGCATGGTCGACTCCGGTGTGTGGGCCGTGCCGGTCGGTGGGGTCGAGACGGTGGAGACCTATGCGCAGCTGCCCGTGGGCGTCAGCTGCGTGAGCGTGTGGCAGTTCGACCGGGCGGAGAACTACGCGCTGGCCGCCTCGACCGTGCTGGTCACCAACACCACGCCACCGTTCTACCGGGCGCCGCTGCCGTGGACCGACACCGCCTCGCCGCCCGCCCAGCGGCCTCCTGCCCCGCGACCGGCGGTGACCCCGTTCGACTGACATGCTGGTGCCCTGACCGACCCAGGAGGATCCCATGACCGCTGGCAAGGGCACCGAGGCCGACCCGTGGCTGCTGACGACGGCACCCGGCAGCTCGGAGTACTCCATGCACCGAGACGACGCGGCCGAGCCACCCGTGCTCGTCTGCCAGGTCGGCTCGACCACGCTGAGGTACGACGCGCGGGCCATCGAGGACCTGCACCGGTGGCTCGTCGAGCAGGCCGACTGGGTGCCGTTGGGTGCGGCGGACGAGAAGAAGCCGGCCGCCGACGGCTCCGTCGAGGCGTTCGGCCGGTCCGCCGACAACCCGCTCGGCGGCTGGTACGGACTCCGCAAGGGCTACCGAGGCCGCTTCGGCATGTACCTGCCGCCACTGCTCGAGGCGCTCGGGCTGGTCGAGCTGACCCACGACGCCCGCAACAACAGCGTCCGGGCCAAGCCGGGCTCCTAGCTGACCCGCCTCGATGCCGGCGGGCCGGGCGGCGATGTCCAGCCGGACGGGACCGCGATGAGGCTGTCAGGACAGGTGGGTCGCCGACAGCTGGCAGGTCTGCAGCGCACGACGGGCCCAGCCGGGGGTGGCGCCGGCGAGGCCGCAGGCGGGGGTGATGACCAGCTGGTCGCCGATGCCGGCCGGGTCGATGCCGAGCATGTCGAGCCAGCGCAGCACCCGGTCGACGACGACCGAGTCGGTCGGCGGCGAGTCCGGCTCGAGCGTCGGGACTACGCCGAGAGCGACGATCTCGCCCGCCTCCATGGCCTCGCCGAGCTGGTCGTGCCCGGCCGCGGTGATCGTGTCGAGGTCGACCGCGAGGCCGCGGGCGCCGGCACCGCGCAGCAGGTCCAGCGGCGTGCCGGGGGCACACGCATGGACCCACGGCTCTCCCCCGCTCTCCGTGATCGCGGCCAGCACCCACTCCAGAGCCGCCGAGGCCTCGGGCGGATGGACCGAGCGGTGCCTGCCGAAGCCGCTGGCGGTCGGCACCCCTCCGGTCAGCACCGCGGCCAGGGCGGGCTCGTCGACCTGGACGATCAGGCGGTCGACACCGCCGACGCGGCGACGTACGTCGGCGACGTGGGTGCGGACGCCCTCGGCCAGGGACTGGGCGAGGTCGCGGCGTGCCCCGTGGTCGGAGAGCACCTTGTCGCCACGCGGCTTCTCGACCGTCGCGGCCAGGGTCCACGGGCCGACGACCTGGACCTTGAGCGGCCCCGCGTAGTCCTGGGTCTGCTCCTCCAGGACGTCGAGGTCCTGGGCGAGGAGCGACCGGGCGCGGCGCAGGTCGGCTCCGGCGGCATCGGTGAGCCGCCAGCCGGCGGGCTGCACGTCGGCGCCGAGCCCCTCGGCGATCGCGAGGCCGCGGCCGGTCATGTGCCCGCCAGCGCCGCGGCCCGGCAGCTCGGGCAGGTACGGCAGGCCGGACACCTCGCCGAGCACGACCCGGACCGCCTCGTCGAAGGCGCGCGCGTCGTCGCCGGGCATCGAGCCGATGCCGGTGGCCAGCGTCACGCGGTCACCCCGCTGCGCGCGGTCGCGCTGATCGTCGCCGACCCGACCACCCGGCTGCCGTCGTAGATCACGGCCGCCTGGCCGGGCGCGATGCCCTCGGCGGGGTCGAGCAGCGCGATGTGCACCTGGTCGTCGTGGACGCGGACGTGTGCCCGGTGCTCGCCGCCGTGGGCCCGCAGCTGCACGGTCGCGTCGAGCTCGGCCGGAACCGTGCCGCACCAGCGCGGCCGGATGCCGGTGATGGTGTCGATGGCCAGCCGGTCGCGCGGGCCGACGCGCACCGTGCCGGAGACAGGCTCGATGTCGAGCACGAACCGCGGCTTGCCATCGGCGGCGGGGATGCCGAGGCGCAGGCCGCGGCGCTGGCCGATGGTGAAGGCGTAGGTGCCCTCGTGCGTGCCGACCACCTCGCCGGTGTCGTCGTCGACGATGTCGCCGGAGAGCTCACGCACGCGGTCGCTGCCCAGCCTCTCGGGCAGCTTCTCGCGCAGCCAGCCGGCGTTGTCGCCGTCGGCGACGAAGCAGATGTCGTGGCTGTCGGGCTTGTCGGCCACGAGCAGGCCCCGGGCGGCGGCCTCGCGGCGTACGTCGGGCTTCGCGGTGTCGCCCAGCGGGAACATCGCGTGCGCGAGCTGGTCCTGGGTGAGCACGCCGAGCACGTAGGACTGGTCCTTGGCGTGGTCCTCGGCCCGGTGCATCTCGATCAGCCCGTCGTCACCGGTGCGCAGCCGGGCGTAGTGACCGGTGGCGACTGCCTCGAAGCCCAGCCCGAGGGCCCGGTCGAGGACCGCGGCGAACTTGATCTTCTCGTTGCACCGAAGGCACGGGTTGGGCGTGCGGCCGGCGGCGTACTCGTCCATGAAGTCCTCGACGACGTCCTCGTGGAAGCGCTCGCTGAGGTCCCAGACGTAGAACGGGATGCCGATGATGTCGGCCGCGCGCCGGGCGTCGTTGCTGTCCTCGATGGTGCAGCAGCCCCGGGCCCCCGAACGGTACGACGCGGGGTTGCGCGAGAGGGCGAGGTGGATGCCGGTGACGTCGTGACCGGCCTCGTGGGCGCGCGCGGCGGCGACGGCGGAGTCGACGCCGCCGGACATCGCGGCCAGGACCTTCATGGCCGCCGCGACTGTCGGGCCCGCTCGACGACCGGGCCGATGGCGGCCACCAGCGCGTCGACGTCGGACTGGGTGGAGGTGTGGCCGAGCGAGAAGCGCAGCGAGTGCCGGGCCTGCTCGTCGCTGCAGCCCATCCCCAGCAGGACGTGGGACGCCTGCGGCACGCCGGCCGAGCACGCCGAGCCCGTGGAGCACTCGATGCCACGGGCGTCGAGCAGCATCAGCAGCGAGTCGCCCTCGCAGCCGGGGAAGCCGATGTGGGCGTTCCCGGGCAGCCGGTCGGACGGGTCGCCGTGCAGGTGCGCGTCGGGGACCTCGGCGAAGACCCGGGCCAGCAGGTCGTCGCGCAGGGCGGAGACCCGGGCCTCGTGGGCGCCCTGCTCCTTCACGGCCGTCTCGATCGCCACGGCGAACGCCGCGACGGCCGGCACGTCGAGCGTGCCGCTGCGGATGTCGCGCTCCTGGCCGCCACCGTGGGCCAGTGGGGTGACGACCACCTCGCGACGCACGATCAGCGCCCCGACGCCGTAGGGGCCGCCCAGCTTGTGTCCGGTGAGGGTCAGCGCGTCGACGCCGCACGCGGCGAAGTCGACCGGCACCGCGCCGACGGCCTGCACGGCATCGGTGTGCACGGGGATCCCGTGCTCGGCCGCGATCGCGACGACCTCGTCGATCGGCTGGAGGGTGCCGACCTCGTTGTTGGCCCACATGACCGAGATCAGCGCGACGTCGTCGGGGTCGCGCTCGACCGCCGCACGCAGCGCGTCGACGTCGAGGCAGGCGCGCTGGCAGACCGGCAGCAGCTCGACGTCGGCACCTTCGTGCTCGGCCAGCCAGTGCAGCGGATCGAGCACCGCGTGGTGCTCGATCGCGGTGGACAGGACTCGACGTCTGGGCCGGTCGGCCTGGCGGGCCCAGTAGATGCCCTTGACGGCGAGGTTGTCGGCCTCGGTGCCGCCGGAGGTGAAGACGACCTCTCCCGGTCGACAGCCGACCGCGCGGGCCACCGTCTCGCGCGACTCCTCGACCACGCGCCGAGCAGCGCGTCCCGACGCGTGCAGGGAGCTCGGGTTGCCGACCCCGCGCAGGTGCGCCGTCATCGCCTCGATGGCCACCGGCAGCATCGGCGTGGTGGCGGCGTGGTCGAGGTAGACGTGGGGCTGGTTCATCGCACCCACCAGCCTACGGCGTGCGTGGAGGTGCGCTAACTCCGCGCCAGCCAGGGGTGCCCGGCGTCCTCGCGGCGGGCGCCCGCCAGCACGAACTCGCGTTGCGTCGCCGACAGCAGCGGCCACGCCGCATCGAGATCGGCCCGGTCCTTGGGCCTCAGCTGTCTCGCCTTGTGCTCGAGCGCGATCTCGGGGTTGATGTAGCGGATACCGTCGCCCGCCACCCAGGTGACCTCGTCGAGATCGGCGACGTGGTCGGGGTTGCGCCGCGAGAGCCACCTGCCGTCCCGCTCCTCCTGGAGGATCACGTCGGCCAGCCACGGCGCCGCCGCGTGCGCGCGCAGCCACACCTGCCCGGCGTCGCCGTGCGGCTCGGGCCAGTCGTCGTTGACCGGCCGCAGCGCACCGGCGCCGACCGACCACAGGTGCAGCCGCCCGGCGAGCAGCTCGCGCAGCCGGCCGAGGTCGCGTCGGAAGATGGTGATGTCGATGTCCTCGTGCTCGCGCACGACGCCCGTGAACGCCTCGATGGAGTAGCCACCCACCACCCACCACGGCCGACCGAAGTCCGCCATGAGTCGCCGTGCCCCATCGATGTCGAGCGGCGCCCAGCGGCCGTAGAGGAGTTGGAAGCGTTCCTCGATCTGCTCGTCCGGCGTCACTTCGCTGCCACCCGGGCGACGACGGCCGAGTGGTCACTGCCGCCGATCCGCACGCGCTCGCTGCCGAGGGCGGCGATCCGCCTCCCCACCAGCACGTGGTCGATCTGCACCAGCCGCGGCGACGGGAGGTCGGTGACGGGCTCCACCCCGTCGGCGGGCCAGGTCGGCTGCCAGCCCTCGTTGGCCACCTCGCCCACGTCGCGCCACCCGGCGCCGGCCAGCCGCAGCATCGGCTCGTGGTCCGGTCCGGCATTGAAGTCGCCGATCACCAGGTCGGCGTCGAGGTCCTGGACCGCCTCGAAGACCAGCGCGTGGTCCTCGTGCCACTCGTCGGTGGAGTCGTACGGCGGCCGTGGATGCACCACGGCCACCCGCCACGGGCCGGCATCGAGCTCGACGGTCGCGGTGAAGCTCGTCATCGCCGTCGCTATCGGTACGACGTCGGCGACGGGCGTGCGCGAGAACAGCATCGTTCCCCGGACGCCGTAGCCGGACCGCCCCTCGCGGTACGCGAAGACCTCGTCAACCCCGGCGGCCACCATCTGCGCCAGCGCCTCGTCGGTGACCTCCTCCACCGCCAGCAGGTCGACCTCGCGCCGCGACGCCTCGGCCACCAGCCCGGCCACGTCGGCCCGCCCCCGGAGCAGGTTGGCCGTCATCACCGTGATCGTCTCCGCGTCGGCGGCGGGCGGGGGGTTGGCGCCGGTGAAGAGGGGCGCCAGCCAGACCGCGTGCAGCGCCAGTCCCGCCAGCGGCAGCAGCGCCAGGGCGGTGCCTGGCCTGCCCCCGACGAGGCGGCGCCCGACGAGCAGCACCAGCGCGGCGGCGTACAGCGGCACGGCCAGCGGCGTGAAGGCCACCCCGCGGACCCACCAGCCACCGTCGAGCTCGAGCAGGCGGAGCATCGTCAGGACGAGGGCGAGGAGGAGCAGGCAGCCGACGGCCAGCCAGAAGACGATCGAACGAGCGCGCATGGCCCGAACGTACGGCCCTTCACTGGGGGGCGTACAGCGCCTCGATGCCCTTGTAGTCGCCCAGACCGAGGGTGCGCTGGTCGCCGGAGCAGGACAGGAGCAGCGGCGGCATGGTCAGGTTGCGGTTGACCGCGCTCACGTGGCCGAGGCCGAACGCGTGGCCCCACTCGTGGGTGGCGATGGCCTGCAGGTCGAACCGGCTGCGGCAGTTCTTGGGCACCTTGGTGACCACGGCCGGCGAGTTCGAGATGCGCATGTCGGCGGCCACCATCTCGCCCGTGCTGTCCCACCAGAAGCAGGTCCAGCCGAAGATGCCGCGGGGCAGGGGGCCGAAGTCGACGCTGTTGTTGGTGTTGTAGCCACCGCAGCTGATGTTGTTGCCGACCACGGCGATGTCGGGACGGGTCCTGGAGACTCCGGCGAACGCCGAGCCGACGGTCGAGACGCGCGCCAGACCACAGTCGTTGTGGCCGCCGGCGATGTTGTTGGCACCTGCCCGGATGTCGCGGAGGGCCCGAGCCTTCTTGAGGTGGCGCGGGGTCGAGGCCGCGTTGAAGGTCCACCGGAGCGGGGCGTCCCACGCGTGGCCGCCGGAGTTGTACTTCGCGTCCTTGCAGGGGTCGACGTCGCGGCGCTGTCGTGCAGCGACCACCGGCTCGATCGCCTCGACCTCGGCGGTGACGACACCGGAGAGGGAGGTGGAGACGGTCAGGTCGAGGGCGTGGCCGCCGCTCGCGTCACGCGCGGCCGCAGCACCCACACCCATGCCGGCGGGCGGGATCGTCACCGCGGAGTTGCCGGAGTAGACGACGCGACCCACGAGGGAGCAGGACGGTTCGGTGGTGGCCTGGAGGACCTCGAGCGGGATGTCGCCTTGCCAACGGCAGGCGTCGAGCTGCGGGTCGGGCGACTGCGCGACCGCGCCCATCAGCTGCACGACCGGCCACATCACCACGACGACCAGCACAGGGTCGAGCCAACGGCGGATGTGCCGTGGCCTCTTCGCACTGATGTCATCCATGACGATTCTCCCGTTTCACCGGGAGGACCGCCCGTCCATGGGCTTTCCCGGTTCCCTACCGAATTTAGGGTACGGCGTCCGGCGACATGAGGCTTTTCAGAAAAAGACGAGGTCGTCTCGGTGCACGACCTCGCGCTCGTAGGCCGCGCCGAGCGTGGAGATGAGCTCTGACGTGCTCTTTCCCAGCAGCTGCGGGATCTCCGAGGCGTCGAAGTTGACTAGACCACGACCCACCGCGCGGCCGTCCTGGCCGACCAGGTCGACCGGGTCCCCGGCCTCGAAGGTGCCCTCGACGCCGGTGACCCCGGCCGCCAGCAGCGAGGCGCGCCGACCGCTCAGCGCCCGCACCGCGCCCGGGTCCAGCACGAGGCGGCCGCGAGGCTCGGTGGCGTGCGCCAGCCAGAGCAGCCGGGTCGGCCGCTTCCGGCCGGTGGCGTGGAAGAGGGTGCCCACCGGCTCGCCCGCCAGTGCCGCGGCGGCCTGGGCGGCCGCAGCGAGCACGACGGGGATGCCCGCGCCGGTCGCGATCCGGGCCGACGCCAGCTTGGTGACCATCCCGCCGGTGCCGACGCCCGACCCTCCGGACGGGCCGGTCTTGATGTGGGTGAGGTCGTCCCCCGCGCGCACCTCGGCCACGAGCCGGCTCCCGGCGCGCCCCGGCGGACCGTCGTACAGGCCGTCGACGTCGGAGAGCAGCACCAGGAGGTCGGCGTGCACGAGGTGGGCCACCAGCGCAGCCAGCCGGTCGTTGTCACCGAAGCGGATCTCCGTGGTCGCCACCGTGTCGTTCTCGTTGACGATGGGCAGCGCGCCCAGCTCGAGCAGCTTGGCGAAGGTCCGGTAGGCGTTGCGGTAGTGCGCGCGCCGGGCCACGTCGTCCAGGGTGAGCAGGACCTGCCCGGTGACCAGGCCGTGCCGCGCGAACTCCTCCTGGTAACGGTGCGCCAGCAGTCCCTGACCGACTGACGCCGCGGCCTGCTGTGCGTCGAGTGCCCGGGGACGGCGCGCCAGGCCGAGCGGGGCCAGGCCCGCCGCGATGGCGCCCGAGGACACGAGCACGACCTCGACGCGCGCCGAGCGCGCCTTCGCGATCACGTCGACGAGCTGGCGCATCCGGATCGGGTCGAGCCCGCCGGTGGCCGAGGTGAGGGAGGAGGAGCCGACCTTGATCACGACGCGTCGCGCCGCGGTCACCTCCTCGCGCAGGGTCATGACTCGGAGTCGTCGGCGACCCGGTCGGGGTCGGCGGCGGAGCCGATCTCGTACGACATCGGCCCGATCGGCTCCGGCTTGTCGAGGCGTCGAGCCACGTCGGCGCGGGTCTCGGTCTCGGACCGGTCCTCCATGGCGGCGTCGATCTCGCGCCGGCGCCGCTGCGCGGGGCGCTTCTCCTCGAACCGGTGGTCCTCGCCACGGCGACCGAGCATCTCCGCACCCGCCTCCATGGCGGGCTTGAAGTCGAAGACGACCGAGTTGTCGGGGTGACCGATCAGCACGGTGTCGCCCTCGACGGCACCGAGCTTGACCAGCTGCTGCTCGATGCCGAGCCGGTTGAGGCGGTCGGCGAGGAAGCCGACGGCCTCGTCGTTGCTGAAGTCGGTCTGGCGCACCCAGCGCTCGGGCTTGTGGCCGCGCACTCGCCAGCCCTCGTTGTCCTTGGTGATGGTGAAGTCACCGCCGCCGTCGGCCGAGGGCGGGCGGATCACGATGCGGGTGGTGTCGGCGGTCGGCTTGGCCATCCGGGCCTGCTGGACGATCTCGGCCATGGCGAACGTCAGCTCGCGCATACCGGCTCCGGAGGCCGCGGAGACCGGGAAGACCTGGAGGCCACGCTCGCGCAGGTCGTCGACGACCATGTCGGAGATGTCGCTGCCGTCGGGCACGTCGATCTTGTTCAGCGCGATCAGGCGGGGGCGGTCCTGGAGGCCGCCGTACTCCGCCAGCTCGTTCTCGATCACGTCGAGGTCGTCGAGCGGGTTGCGGCCCGGCTCGATCGACGCGGTGTCGATGACGTGGACCAGCGCGGCGCAGCGCTCGATGTGGCGCAGGAAGTCGTGCCCCAGGCCGCGACCGTCGGCCGCACCCTCGATGAGGCCGGGGACGTCGGCGACGGTGAACGTCGTGTCGCCGGCGCGGACGACACCGAGGTTCGGGACCAGGGTGGTGAAGGGGTAGTCGGCGATCTTGGGCCGCGCTCGCGAGATCGCGGCGATGAGCGACGACTTGCCGGCGCTCGGGAAGCCGACCAGACCGATGTCGGCGACCACCTTGAGCTCGAGCACGATGTCGATCTCGTCACCGGGCTCACCCAGCAGGGCGAAACCGGGGGCCTTGCGCTTGGACGACGCGAGCGCCGCGTTGCCGAGACCGCCCCGACCACCCTTGGCGATGACCATCTCGGTGCCGGGACCGACCATGTCGCCGAGCACGTTGCCCTCGGAGTCGCTGACCACGGTGCCGTCGGGGACCGGCAGCACCAGGTCGGCGCCGTGTCCGCCGTTGCGGTGGTCGCCCGCGCCGTGGCCGCCGTGCTCACCACGCCGGATCGGGCTGTGGTGGTAGTCGATCAGGGTGGTCACGTCACTGTCGACGCGCAGGATCACCGAGCCGCCCGGCCCGCCGTTGCCGCCGTCGGGGCCACCCAGCGGCTTGAACTTCTCGCGGTGCACCGACGCGACACCGTTGCCACCCCGGCCCGCTGCGATGTGCAGCCGGACCTCGTCGACGAACGTCGGGACTGCCATGGTGCCTACTCTCGGTGGTGGAGGCGGCTGCCGGGCAACCGTCTCGAAATCGCAAAGGGCGCCCCGAGACCGGGACGCCCAACGCGTGAAGCTGTGTCGACGAGCGTCAGTTCACTCGCCAGGAACGATGTTGACGACCTTGCGACCGCGCTTGACGCCGAACTCGACGGCACCGCCGGTGAGCGCGAAGAGCGTGTCGTCGCCGCCACGGCCCACGCCGGAGCCCGGGTGGAAGTGGGTGCCACGCTGGCGAACGATGATCTCGCCGGCGCTGACGACCTGGCCGCCGAAGCGCTTGACGCCGAGGCGCTGTGAGTTTGAGTCGCGGCCGTTCTTGGTGGACGCCGCACCCTTCTTGTGTGCCATGAGTTCAGTCCTTCTCTGGAGTCAGTAGCCGGGAGCCCAGAGGCTCACAGGGAGATGTCGGTGACCTTGACCTGGGTGTACTTCTGACGGTGACCCTGGCGCTTCTTGTAGCCGGTCTTGTTCTTGTACTTCTGGATGACGATCTTCGGACCCTTGGTCCGACCGAGAACCTCGACGGTCACTGCGGCCTTGTCGAGCCCGGTCACGGTGATGTTCTCACCGTCGACGACCATGACCACGGGCAGGCTCACGGACTCGCCTGCGGCGGTCTCGACCTTGTCGATCTCGATGACGTCGCCCACAGCAACCTTCTGCTGCTTGCTGCCACTGCGCACGATCGCGTACACCGCGACTCACTCTCCTCGTCGGACTCGGGAAGTCCCATCAACCATTGCCAGAACACATTCATTGGCCTGGGGACGGCCCCGACCAGACCACGACGGTGCGCGGGAGGGTCTTGGGGTGGTGTCCACACAGGAACGGCACGCACGAGCGCACCGAGGTTCAATACTACGGACCCGGTGGACTCACAGCAATTCGCGGTGCGTCCGGCCGGGGCTCAGCGCTTGCGAGAGCCCTTCTTCTTGACCGGCACGTGCTCGACGGGCGAGCCGTCGCCGCTCTCGAGTCGGGACGTGCCCGGCTCGACCAGGCCGTGGTCGACCGGCTGGCCGATGCCGGCCAGCTGCTGGTCGTCACCGCCCGAGGGCACGGTCGCCCCCGCGTCGGACGCGTCCGTGGTCCCTGCCGAGCGACGGGCCCGGCCGCGCAGCGTCCGGGTCACCACCTTGGGCGGGGCGGGCGGGCTGGTCTCCGGCTGGCTGGCTGCCGGGGCTTCCGGGGCGGCCGGCGCCTCCGGGGCTGCCGCGGCCGGCTCCATGGCGGGAACGGCGCGCGGCAGGGACTCGGCCTCCGTCGAGACACCTGGCCCGGCCGGCCGGCTGGCGCTGCGTCGCCGGGTGCGGGTCACGACCCGCGGCGGCGCCGGCTCGGCCACAGCCTCGACCACCGAAGGCTCGACCACCGGGGCAGCCGCCTCGGGCTCGGGCTGCTTGTCGGGCTGGGCGTCGGGCTGGTTGTCGGGCTGGTTGTCGAGCTGGGGCCTGGCGTCGGGCGCGGCCCGGCGTCGGGACCGCGACCGGGAGCCGCGCTGGACGTCCGGCTGGACATCGGGCTGGACATCGGGCCGGACGTCCGGCTGGACGTCCGGCTGGGCATCGGGCTGGACATCGGGCTGGACATCAGGCTGGGCGTCGCGAAACGAGTCGGCGGCGTCCTGCGGCTCCTCCTCGACCGGTGCGGGCCGATCGGCCCGCGCCATCGCGGCGACGTCCTTGGGCGAGGGCAGCTTGTGCTCCTCGGTCCCGTTCACCGGGGTGCCCTCGCCGCGGCCGCGACCGCCACGGCTGCGACGACCACCCCCGCTGCCGGCACTCTCGCGGCCACCGCCGCCACCGCCGCCACCGCGACGCCGATCGTCGTCGTCGCCGCCCCTGGGCTCGACGGGCTCGGCGTGCACGACCACACCGCGGCCGTGGCACTGCTCGCAGTCGGTGGCGAACGCCTCCAGGAGGCCGGTGCCGATCCGCTTGCGCGTCATCTGCACCAGACCCAGCGAGGTGACCTCGGCGACCTGGTGGCGGGTCCGGTCACGGCCCAGGCACTCGACGAGTCGTCGCACGACCAGGTCGCGGTTGGACTCGAGGACCATGTCGATGAAGTCGACCACGATGATGCCGCCGATGTCGCGCAGCCGGAGCTGGCGCACGATCTCCTCGGCTGCCTCGAGGTTGTTCTTGGTGACGGTCTCCTCGAGGTTGCCGCCGGAGCCGGTGAACTTGCCCGTGTTGACGTCGACGACCGTCATCGCCTCGGTGCGGTCGATGACCAGCGAGCCGCCCGAGGGCAGCCACACCTTGCGGTCGAGGCCCTTGTTGATCTGCTCCTCGATGCGGTACGACGCGAAGATGTCCGTGGCGCCGTTGCCCGGCTCGAAGCGCTCGAGACGGTCCTGCAGGTCGGGCGCCACCTGGGCGACGTACTCCTGGACCGTGTCCCACGACTCCTCGCCCTGGATGACCAGGCGGGCGAAGTCCTCGGTGAACAGGTCGCGGACGACCTTGAGGGTGAGGTCGGGCTCGCCATAGAGCAGCTGCGGGGACTTGCCCTTGGACTTGGCCTCGATGTCGTCCCAGCGGGCCTTGAGCCGCTCGACGTCGTGGGTCAGCTCCTCCTCGGAGGCACCCTCGGCGGCGGTCCGGACGATCACGCCCGCCTCGCCGGGGACGATCTCCTTGAGCAGCGTCTTGAGGCGGTTGCGCTCGTTGTCGGGCAGCTTGCGGGAGATGCCGCTGGTGGTGCCGTCCGGCACGTAGACCAGGAACCGACCGGCCAGGCTGACCTGGCTCGTCAGGCGGGCGCCCTTGTGGCCGACCGGGTCCTTGGTGACCTGCACCAGGACGCTCTGGCCAGACGACAGCACCGACTCGATCTTGCGCGGCTGACCGTCCTTGTGCCCGAGTGCGGACCAGTTGACCTCACCGGCGTAGAGCACGGCGTTGCGACCCTTGCCGATGTCGATGAACGCGGCCTCCATCGACGGCAGCACGTTCTGCACCCGGCCGAGGTAGACGTTGCCGATCAGCGAGGTCTGGGACTCGCGGGCGACGTAGTGCTCGACGAGCACCTTGTCCTCGAGCACGGCGATCTGTGTCAGGTCGTCGCGCTGGCGGATGACCATCGTCCGGTCGACCGACTCGCGCCGGGCGAGGAACTCGGCCTCGCTGACGATCGGCGCCCTTCGACGGCCGGCCTCGCGGCCCTCGCGGCGACGCTGCTTCTTGGCCTCGAGCCGGGTGGAGCCCGCGAGCGCGGTGATCTGGTCCTCGGCGCTCTTGCGGGTGCGGACCCGGGTGACGGTGTTCTCGGGGTCGTCGGTGGTGTTGTCCCCGTTGTCGTCACCGGTACGGCGACGACGGCGACGGCGGCGCGAGCTGGGCGAGCCCTCGCCGGAGCCGTCGGCGTTGCCGGAGTCGTCATCGGTGGAGTCGGTGGAGTCGGTGGAGTCGGCGGAGTCCTGGGAGTCGTCATCGTTCGACTCGGTCTCGTCGCCGTCACCCGACTTGCGGCGACGACGGCCGCCGCGGCGGCGACGACGGCGTGCGGGCGTCCCGTCGCCGTCCTCCTGCGCCTCGTCGTCGCGGGCCTCGTCCGGGGCCTCTTCGGTGGCCCCGTCGGTCGACTCACCGTCGGTCGTCTCGCCCTCGGTCGTCGCGTCCTCGTCCTCGTCGACCTCGTCCGCGGCGGGGGCAGCGACCTTCTTGGCCGGCTTCCGGGTCCGCGTGCTCTTCTTCACCGGCGCGCGGGTGTCGCCGTCCGGCTCGCCGGTCCCGGTCTTCGCGTCAGCGGCCTCCTCGGGCACCTCGACCGGCGCTGCGGCGGCGCGGGCACGGGTGCGCCGGGCGGGCTTGGTGGGCTCGGGGGCCTGGAACAGCACGGCGGCGCCGGACGGGGCCGGGGCGGTCTCCTCGACCGGCGCAGCGGGTGCCGACGGGTCGACGAGCGGCGCCTCGGCGACGGCCTTCTTCGTGGTGCGCTTGGCGGCCGTCTTCTTGGCGGGGGCCCGCTTGGCGGTCTTCTTGGCGGCCGGCGCGTCGTCGTCGAGCGGGAGCTCCGGGGCTGCCGGGTCGGCGACCGGCGCCTCGGCGACGGCCTTCTTCGCGGTGCGCTTCGCAGCCGTCTTCTTGGCGGGAGCCCGCTTGGCGGCCCGCTTCACCGGCGCAGCGGCAGCGGCGTCGTCCGGGCTGTTCTCGGGGGCGGTCTCGGTGGGAGCCGATTCGTCGCGTTCGTCGAGCATGGTGCTCTCCTCGTCCGGCGCCGAGCACCGGTTACGTCAGGACGCCAGCGGAGCCGGGCCGGATCAACCGGCCCCGAACCGTGACGCAAAGCCTGGTCGGGTGGCGGCGACACCCTCCGCGGGTGCGTCGACACGGCGTCGTCGGACACCTGCCGCGGTCGACGACTCAGTGTGGACACCCACTCACGTGTCCGACATGGTCTCGTCGCTGTCACCGACTCAACCCTGGCCGCGTCGCGGTCTGGTGACGACTTCGTGTGTCGTGCCGCCCGCAGCATGAATCGGAGCCACGTACGGCGAGAACGTCGTCGGGTCGAAAGATGCGGCAAGCCGCTCGATCGACCGTGGCGAGTATCGCACACCCGCTGACGATCCCCGCTACGGCGAGACGGTCAGCGGGTCGCCGACGGTGCCGAGCTCCTCGTCGAGGGGGCCCTGGGCGACCCTCGTCAGCAGGGCCGTCTCGGCCGGGACCAGCCCGGCGTGTCGCTCCAGACCGGTCAGCACGTCGTCGGGCCGGACCGCTGGGACGGTGTGCCGCAGCACCACGTCGATGACCGCTCCGCCCGGCTCCCCCGGAGCCACCGACGCGGACACCACGGCCGCCCGGCAGTCGAACTCGCGCAGCCCCTTCTTGGTCATCCGCTCCACCAGCACCGACTCGGCCGCCAGGAACGACTCGACCGCGGCGCCGACCACGTCGGCCGGGTCGGTCAGCCGGATCAGCCACTGCGACGCCTCCAGGCGGTCGGCGAGCGAGCCGCCGGGTGACACGACCACGTCGAGGACGTCGAGCCCGGCGGGCAGCGCCTCGTCGAGCAGCGCATGGACCGCGGCGGTGTCCACGACCTCGGACAGGCCGATCTCGAGGTACTCCGCCTCGCTGGCCGAGCCGGTCGGGGCCGCGCCCGCGTAGGAGATCCGCGGGTGCGGGTGGAAGCCCGAGGAGTACGCCATCGGGATGCGGGCCCGGAAGACGGCGCGCTCGAAGGCCCGGCTGAAGTCACGGTGGCTGGTGAAGCGCAGCCGGCCGCGCTTGGCGTACCTGATCCGGAGTCGCTGGACCGGCGGGGCTTGCTGTTCGGGCTGGTCACGCACGCCCACAGGCTAGGGCAGCGCGAGAGGACCGGAGAATCGCCGGGGCGGTGCGGGGCCGGGTCGTGCCATGCTGCTCCGCATGACGCTGGCGACGTACAAGGACCTGTGCATCGACGCCCGGGACGCCGAGGTCGCGGCCAAGTTCTGGGGCGCCCGGCTCGCGCTGACCCCCGCGCCGCATCGCCAGGGCGTCTGGCGCCTCGACGACGCGGCGGGCCACCCCCACGTGTGGATCAACCCTGTGCCCGAGCCCGTCACGGTGAAGAACCGCGTGCACATCGACATCAACGCCGAGTCGGTGGGTCCCGCGCTCGAAGGGGGCGCCGAGCTGGTCGACGACGCGCAGCACCGCTGGACGGTGCTGCACGACCCGGACGGCCAGGTCTTCTGCGTCTTCGTGCACGACCCGCCGGTCACCCAGCGGCTCAACGAGCTCATCTGGGACACCGGCGACTCCGCCGAGGACAGCCACCGGATCGCGGCCTGGTGGGCGCAGGCGCTCGGTGGCCGGCTGGTCGACGACGACCGGGGCTTCTCGTGGGTCGAGCAGGTCCCGGGCGCGCCGTTCGGGTCGATGGACTTCGTCCCGGTGCCCGAGCCCAAGTCGGTGAAGAACCGGGTGCACATCGACGTCACGACCAGTGACCTCGAGGGGCTGATCGCCCACGGCGCCACCGTGCTGCGCCCGCGCGGCGACGACGGCATCGGCTGGACCGTGCTGGCCGATCCGGACGGCAACGAGTTCTGCGCCTTCACTCCCGACTGAGCGCGTTCACGGCAGCCGCTCCCCCTTCATCAGCCGCGACTTGTAGACGCTGCTGATCTGCTGGCCGTCCAGCCACCGGGTGAGCCGCTCGGCCTCCACGTCGAGCAGCGCCTGCGCGTCGCTGCCGACGTCCTCGCGGAGCACGACGCGGACCGCCGCGTCGTCGTCTTGGACCCAGCAGCCGACGATGCGGCCGTCGACCCAGGCGGTGGTGCCACCGTTGCCCACGGTGTCGAACAGGTACGGCGCGTGGCCGGGGTCGAGGTAGAAGTCGCGCTGCTTCCAGCCCATCGTGGTCGGGTCGAGCACCGGCAGCAGGGCGGCCCACGGCTCGACGTCCGGCTCGGGGTCCAGGTCGTCGGGCAGCAGCCAGCCGGTCCGGCCGGCGTCGAGCGACACCTCGACGGCGCCGAGGTCGGCCAGCGCGCGGCGTACGGCTGCCTTCGTGGCGCCCAGCCACCACACCAGGTCGGTCTCGGTGCCGGGCCCGAAGGTGCCCAGCCAGCGGCGCACGAGCTCGGCGTAGCCGGCGTCCTCGGCGAGCGGGTCCGGACGCTCGCCCAGCCACCGGGACATCGAGACCCACCGGGGACGGTTCGTGCGCCAGTGCCCCGTGTCGACCCCCCGCACGAGCTCGCCGCGCGCCCCCAACCAGCCCAGCACCCGTGGGGCGACCGGCACGTCGGCACCCCACTTCGTGCCCGGCGAGACGGAGACCGTGCCCGCGAGGGACGGCAGCTGGGCGCGGACCTCGGTCGCGGCGAGGCCCTCGTCACTGGCCCCGATCAGTGCCAGCACCGCCCGCTCGGCCTCCGCCAGCCAGGAGTCGGGCTCCGTCGTCCAGCCGGTCGCCACGACGTCCTTGGCGAGCCTGCGCCCTTCGCGCTGGGCCACCCGCGCCGAGGCGCTCCCCCACGTCGCTGGCAGCAGGTCGCGCGGAAAGACGAACAGCGTCCGCCGCATCGCGAGCTGCTTGACCAGCGACCGGTCGGCGTACAGGGCCAGGTCGGTGTCGTGCGTCGTCACGCCGTCGACGCGCGCCGCCACCGACAGGTGCACGGTGGCGGCCTCGGTGGCGTGCAGGACGGTCATCGCCCGCGTCGCGGCCACCGGGTCGTCGACACGGTGGGCGGGCGCGATGGCATGCCGACGAGCCAGCCTGGCCCGGCGCTCGTCGGAGGACACGTGGCGCATCCGGGCATTCTGCCAAGCACTCGGGCCACCGCCCCCAGATCAGCGGGCGGCGCGAGCTACACGACGGCGAGCGGCAGGAGCTGGCGGCCGGTCGGGCCGATCTGGATCTCGGTGTTCATCTCCGGGCAGACGCCGCAGTCGTAGCACGGGGTCCAGCGGCAGTCCTCGATGTCTACCGAGTCGGGGTCGAGGGCGTCCTCCCAGTCGGCCCACAGCCAGTCCTTGTCGAGCCCCGAGTCGAGGTGGTCCCACGGGAACACCTCGTCGTAGCCGCGCTCGCGGGTGGTGTACCAGTCGAGGTCGACGCCGGTGCCGGCCAGCGCGGTCTCGGCGCTGGTCATCCAGCGGTCGTAGGAGAAGTGCTCGCTCCAGCCGTCGAAGCGGCCGCCGTCGCGCCACACCTGCTCGATGATCGCGCCGACGCGCCGGTCACCGCGCGAGAGCAGTCCCTCGACGATCCCGGGCTTGCCGTCGTGGTAGCGGAAGCCGATCGCCCGGCCGTAGCGCTTGTCCGCGCGCACGGTGTCGCGCAGCTTCTTGAGCCGGTCGTCGGTCGTCTCGTGGTCGAGCTGCGCGGCCCACTGGAACGGCGTGTGCGGCTTCGGCACGAACCCGCCGATCGACACGGTGCAGCGGATGTCGTTGCGGCCGGTGACCTCGCGGCCCTTGGCGATGACCTTCTTGGCCAGGTCGGCGATGGCCAGGACGTCCTCGTCGGTCTCGGTGGGGAGACCGCACATGAAGTAGAGCTTCACCTGCCGCCACCCGTGGGAGTACGCCGTGGCGACGGTGCGGATGAGGTCTTCCTCGCTCACCATCTTGTTGATGACCTTGCGCATCCGCTCGCTGCCGCCCTCGGGCGCGAACGTCAGGCCGGACCGACGGCCGTTGCGCGAGAACTCGTTGGCGAGGGTGATGTTGAAGGCGTCGACGCGGGTCGATGGCAGCGACAGCGACACGTTGGAGTCGGCGTAGCGGTCGGCCAGTCCCTTGGCGACCTCGGCGATCTCGGTGTGGTCGGCGCTCGACAGCGAGAGCAGGCCGACCTCCTCGAAGCCGGTCGAGCGGATGCCGTTCTCGACCATCGCCCCGATCGTCTCGATGGAGCGCTCGCGCACGGGACGGGTGATCATGCCGGCCTGGCAGAACCGGCAGCCACGGGTGCAGCCGCGGAAGATCTCGACGGAGAAGCGCTCGTGGACGGTCTCGGCGAGCGGCACCAGCGGCTTGGCCGGGTACGGCCACGCGTCGAGGTCCATCAGCGTGTGCTTGTGGACGCGGGCGGGGATGCCCGGGCGGTTGGGCACGACGGCCCGGATGGTGCCGTCGTCGGAGTAGGTCACGTCGTAGAACTTCGGGACGTAGACCCCGCCGCTGACCGCCAGCCTGCGCAACAGCTCGTCGCGACCGCTGGGCATGTCGCCGGCGGGCTCGCCCTGGGCCTTCCACTCGCGGACCACCTCGGAGATCGCGAGGACGATCTCCTCGCCGTCGCCGAGCACCGCGGCGTCGAGGAAGTCGGCGACCGGCTCCGGGTTGAACGCGGCGTGACCGCCGGCCAGGACGATCGGGTCCTCGGCTCCGCGGTCGCCGGCGTGCAGCGGGATGCCGGCCAGGTCGAGCGCGTTGAGCATGTTGGTGTAGCCGAGCTCGGTGGAGAACGAAAGCCCGAACACGTCGAAGGCACGCACCGGGCGGTGGGCGTCCACGGTGAACTGCGGGATCGCACCCAGGCTGTCGCCGGTGCGCATGATCGCCTCCATGTCGGGCCACACCGAGTAGGTGCGCTCGGCGAGGATCCAGTCACGCTCGTTGAGCACCTCGTAGAGGATCTGCACGCCCTGGTTGGGCAGACCGACCTCGTAGGCGTCGGGGTACATCAGCGCCCATCGGACCGTCGGGCCGCCCTCCGGCGACTCGGCCGCGCAGTCCCACTCCTTGACGGTGGAGTTGAGCTCGCCACCGACGTACTGGATCGGCTTCTGCACCGAGGGCAGCCGACCCTCGAGGCGCGGGAAGACCGACTCGGCTGCGGGGCTGGGCATGCATACCTCACTGAGAGCTAGGTGGATCAGTCCAGCGTACGCGGGTTCGAGACTTCCGCCGAAACGCGCGGAGCGCGGAATATGCTGTTCACCTGGGCACACATGGGGGTGTATGTCTGGAAGACAACAGGCGCGGGGGCGCCTGGGGGGAGGTTGTCCCGTGCTTGGTCCTGGACCGGTCGGGTTCGCATACGACGCGTCCGCGCGCCGTACGCGACTGCGCGCGTGGTGGGCCGCCGCGATCTGCTTCTTCGCCTCCGTCCTGATCGGTGGCGCGAGCACCTCGGAGGGCCAGCCGATCCTCTGGCTCGGCTCGACGTTCGCGTTCGTGTGGCTCACGCTCTCGTGGCGGGGCGCGGCGCCCGCGGTCGACCGAGGCCTGGCGCTGACCTGGTTCGCGATGGTCGGCCTGGCGCTGCTCGGCCACCTGATCACCGGTGCCGACCCCGCGGCCGCCCTGCGGGCCGCTCTCGGCGTGGTCATGCAGGCGACCTTGATGTGCCTGCTGTACCGAGGCGCACGCGGTCGTCTCTCGCACGCCCCCGCTCTCGGGCCCGACACGCGGCTCAACCGCATCCAGGCCTGGCAGCGCGAATGGACCCCGACCGAGATCCGCGACCTCGGACTGCTGCTCGTCGCAGGCCTCCTCGCGACCATCCTGGTGCTGCCCGTCGGCGCCTACCCGCACCTGTGGGTGGGCGAGGCCACCACGTCGGCCCTGCTGCACTGGACCGCCCAGACGGTGGTGTTCTGCTTCGTCGGCGGAGCCTGCGTCATGCTCGTCGCCCAGGTGCCCCGCCGTTGGCTCGCCGAGACGTGCAGCGCGGTGTGCCTGTTCTTCGTGGGCCTGTCGACACTCTGCGCGTGGGTGGTGCTCGAGGCCAGCGACTGGCCGATCGCGTGGCTGCTGCTCCTCCCCGGCCTGTACGTCGGGCTCTCACTCCCGCCGTGGAGCACCGCGCTGCACTCGATGGCGATCGCCGTGGTGGCCGCCCTGCTCGGCGCACTCCCGCGCTTCGACGGCAGCTTCGCGGAGCCCCTCCCGGCCGAGGTGGCGCTCGTCTTGCTGGCGGGCGTCTCGACGTTCGTGGCCCTGGCCCTGGCCCTGCTCAGCCAGGCCAGGTCCGACGCGATGGCGCAGGTCGACGCCCAGCGCGACGCGCTGGCCAAGCAGGCCGGCCTCTTCAACGTCGTGTTCAACGCGATGAGCGACGGTCTGCTGCTGGTCAACGACCGCGGCGGCGTCAGTCTCTACAACAGCGCTGCCAAGGGGCTGCTCGGCAAGCCGGTGCCCAAGGGCCGGCTCTCCGACTGGAGCGAGTACTTCGGGCTCCGCAAGCTCGACGGCACCCCGATGCGCGACATGCCCGGCTCCCCCGGCCACGAGACCGGTGACGCGACGGTCGTGGTCACCACACCCACCGGCACCCGTGTGCTCGACGCCAGCGCTCGCGCGGTCGACACGGCCGACGGCAACGTCTCGGTCGTCCTGTTCTCCGACAAGACCGCGGAGCAGGAGCGTCTCAGCGAGCTCACCGGCTTCGCAGGAACCGTCGCCCACGACCTGCGCGCCCCCCTCACCGGGCTGGAGGGCTGGCTCGAGCTGGCCCGCGACGCCCTCGAGCGGGGTGACACGGAGGAGGCCCGCCGGATGCTGGCCCGCACCCACACGGGTGCGGCGCGGATGCGCCAGGTGGTCGAGGACTGGCTCGACTACGCGGTCAGTCGCGACGGCGCCCTGGCACCCGGCGCCGTGCCCCTCCACGACACCGTGCTCGAGGTCGTCTCCGACTTCGTCGAGAGCGGCTACCGACCCGAGCCCGAGTTCGCGATCGACGCTCCGCACGTCGTCCAGGCCGACCACGCGATGACCCGCCAGGTGCTGGCGAACCTGATCAACAACGCCGTCAAGTACGCCGTCCCCGGCGCGCCCGCCCAGGTGTGCATCACCTCCAGCAGCGACGCAGAGCCGGGCTGGGTGCGCATCGAGGTCTCCGACCGCGGCCAGGGCATCCCCGCCGGCGAGGAGAAGCAGATCTTCGAGGAGTTCCACCGCGCCGACAACCACAACGGCGTCATCGCCGGCACCGGCCTCGGCCTGGCGCTGTGCCGGCGCATCGTGACCCGGCACGGCGGCGTCATCTCGGCGCACAACAATCCCGACGGCGGGTCGACGTTCACGTTCACGCTGCCCCGCCGCGGTCCGGCCCAGAACGGGTCGACGCCGGCGCACTGATCCGGCCCACCGGCCCGGCGGCTCAGCGGCTGACGAGCCCCTGGCTCGACGCACGGAGGCCGGTCGGGAACCGCGTCGGCTGGGTGGTCTTCGAGCGCAGGTGGATGTTCTGCAGCAGCCCGACGGCCAGCATGCCCGCGAACATCGACGAGCCGCCGTACGACACGAACGGGAGCGGCACGCCGGTGACCGGCATGATGCCCAGGCACATGCCGATGTTCTGGAACGCCTGGAAGCCGAACCAGCAGGCGATGCCGGCGGCGGCCACCCGGCCGAACAGGTCGTCGGTGGCGGTGGCGATGGCCAGCGCCCGCCACACGACGATGCCGAGGAGGACGACCACCAGGCCGGCGCCGAGGAGGCCGAGCTCCTCGCCCGCGACGGTGAAGATGAAGTCGGTGTGCTGCTCGGGCACGAAGCCCGACTGGGTCTGCGAACCGTCGAAGAGACCCTGCCCGAAGGTGCCGCCGTTGCCGATGGCGATGCGCGCCTGCTCGACGTTGTAGCCGGCGCCCCGAGGGTCCAGCTCCGGGTTGGTGAACGCCATGAAGCGCGCCACCTGGTACTCCTTGAGGACGCCCGCGGACACCGCCACGGCGGCCGCGGCCACGGCGCCGACGAACAGGCCGGCCAGCCAGCGCCGCGGGGCGCCGGAGATCGCCAGCACGCCGAAGACGGTGGCGGCCAGCACGAGCATGGTGCCGAGGTCGGGCTGCAGGAGGATGAGCACGGCGGGCACGGCGGCGATGACGAGCATCCCGATCACGTCGACCGACCCGATCGATCGGCGCCACTTGCCCTCGGCGCGCTCGGCCACGAGGAGCGCCATCCCGATGGCCACGGCCAGCTTGGCGAACTCGGACGGCTGGATCGACAGGCCGCCGAGCTGCAGCCAGGAGCGCGAGCCGTGGATCGTCGTGCCGGCGATGAGCACGAAGACGAGACCGCCGACCGAGGCGAGGTAGACCAGCGGAGCCAGGATCCGCACCCACCGGTGGTCCGTCGCGATCACCATCACCATCAGCACGAGACCGATGGCGACGTTGACGAGCTCCTTGGTGAGGTAGGCCGCGGGGTCACCGCCGGTGAGCGCATCGCGAGCCGAGGTGGCCGACCACACCAGCAGCGTGCCGAGCACGATCAGCGCCAGCACGGCTCCGAGCAGCAGCCAGTCGAGACCGGGCGCCTTGAGGTTGGTGGAGCGGGTGCGGGTCATCAGTCGCCGTCCTCGCGCTTGAGGGCCGGAGGCAGGATCGAGCCGTCGTCACCGAACGCCGGCAGCCGGTGCGGTGCGACGGTGCCGGGGATCGCGGCGTTCGCAGGGTCTACGGTCTCGCCGTCGATGCCGTACAACGCCTCGTAGATCTTGCGGACGGCGTCGCCGACGCTGCCGGACCCGGTGCCGCCCTGACTGATCATCATCACCACCACGTAGTCCTTGGTGTACGACGCGACCCAGCCGGTCGACTGCTTGCCGTAGACCTCGGCCGAGCCCGTCTTCGCGCGGATCTTCACCTGGTCGAGGGGGAAGCCGCCGAGCTTCCAGGCCATGGTGCCCTGGCGGGACACGCCCTGGAGCGCCGCGTCGATGAAGTCCAGGGTCTTCTCGGGCACGTCGACCTTGGCGGCCCTCTTGGTCGGGATGCGACGGATCAGCTCACCGGACGGGCTGACGACCGCCTTGCCGATGCGGGGCTCCCACAGGGTGCCGCCGTTGGCGATGGCACCGTAGGCGCGAGCGAGCTGCAGCGGCGTGATGATGGTGTCGCCCTGGCCGATGGCGAAGTTGACGGCGTCCCCGGCCCGGTAGGCGTAGCCCTCGATGCAGAACTCGCGGGCGAACTTGTAGACGAAGTCGCTCGTCTTGGCATTCTGCGGCTTCGCGGCCAGGCCGCAGTAGTAGTCCTTCTGGGACTCGAAGTAGGAGAGCTTCCAGGCCCGGTCGGCGATCCGGCCGGGCGCCTCGCCCGGGACGTCGATGCCGGTCTCGGCTCCGAAGCCGAACTCCTGGGCCTCCTCCACGAGCGGGTCCTTGGCCTTCACGTCGGCCACGTCGCTGCCGAACCGTCGCCAGTAGTCGTAGCCGACCCGGTAGAAGAACGTGTTGCACGAGATCTCGAGGGCCTTGGCGAAGCCGATCGACCCGGCGGCGGAGGACTCGTAGTTCTTGAACGTCCGGTTGCCGACCTGGAAGCCCGAGGAGCAGTCGAGACGGGTGTCCTCGGTGTAGCCGTTGGTCAGCGCGCCGGCCGTCATGAACGGCTTCCACGTCGAGCCGGGGGCGAACTGGCCCTGCGTGGCGCGAGACAGCAGCGGCGTCCCGGCCTTCGTGGAGTAGAGCCGCTCGAGCTCCTTCTCGGAGATGCCACCGGTCCACACGTCGGGGTCGTACGTCGGCTGGCTGGCCATCGCGACGATGCGACCGGTGCGCGCCTCCATCACGACGGCGGCCCCGGAGTCGGCTGCGTAGCGGCGGCCGGTGACGGGGTCGACCGTGGCGCGCTGGATGGCGATGCGCTCAGCGAGCTGCTTCTCCACCACGGCCTGCACCTTGGCGTCGATCGAGGTGACCAGGGTGTCGCCCGGCTCGCTCTCGATCGTGGAGTCGTCCCCCAGCACGCGGCCCATCGAGTCGACCGCGACCCGCCGGTAGCCGGGCATGCCGCGCAGCCACGCGTCGTACTCCTTCTCGACACCGGCCCGGCCCACCGACGAGGCACCGTTGAGCGACAGGTCGTCACGGTCGCGGGCCTGGTCGAACTCGGGCTCGGTGATCGGGCTGAGGTAGCCGACGACGTGGGCGAGGTTGACGCCGAAGGGACGTGGGTAGGCGCGCACGCTCTGCTGCTCGGCGAGCACGCCGGGGTAGTCCTCCGGCTGCTCGAGCACGCGGAGCGCGACCTGCTGGTCGACGTCGGCGGCGACAGGCACGGGCTGGTAGGGCGAGCCGTTCCAGCAGACGCCGGCCACACTGCCGGCCGCCCCGCAGTTGGTGAGCCGACCGCCGACCTCCTCGGCCGGCTGGCCCACCACCTCGCCCACGCGGGTGAGCAGCTCCTCGCGCTCCTCGGGCGCGAGCTTGCCGACCAGGGTGCGGTCGACCGAGATCACCCACGACATCCGGTTGGTCACCAGCGGGCGGCCCTGGTCGTCGACGATCAGGCCGCGCTGCGGCTGCACCACGATGTCGCGAACGGACTGGTCGGCGGCCTTGGCCTGGTAGTCCTCGCCCCCGACCACCTGGAGGTAGTAGAGCCGGACGAACAGGGTGGCGAAGAGCGAGAAGACGAGCGCCTGCACGACGAGCAGCCGCAACCTGCTCCTCTGCGCCCCCGAGACGGCCATCAGGCAGTGGCCCCCTGCGGTGCGACGGCCTGGAACATCCGCATCATCACCGGCAGCACGAACGGCGTGAGCAGCACGTCCCACACCAGCGCGACGAGGATGACCTGCAGCAGGTCTGGAACCGACAGCACCGGGTCGCGCAGCAGCAGCCCGCTGAGGGCGAACACGGACGTGCCGACGAACGACGAGACCGCGACGGTGCCGACGATCGCCGTGGTGGACGGGCGGTTGTCGGTGCGGACCCGTGAGGCGACGTACGCGACCACGACGAGGGCCAGCGCCCACCTGCCGGCCAGGTGGTCGGCCGGCGGGGCGAGGTCGAGGGCGACGCCGCCGGCGAAGGCGAGCAGCATCGCGAACGACGCCCCGCGGGTCAGCGCGGCCGCGACGACCACGAGCAGCACGAGGTTGGGGACGACCCCGTGACCCATCCACGGCAGGGCGAGGTGCGGGAACAGCGAGACCTGGAGCACGAGCGCCACCACGATGGCGGCGATGCCGGTGAGCACGCGCAGAATTCTCATCCGACGCTCCCGTCGGCCTCGACCACGGCGCGGTCGCTGGAGCTGCCGAAGGGCACCACCACGCCCACGACGTCGAGCGAGCTGAAGTCGACGTACGGGTCGATCTCGGCGCGCTGGGAGGAGTCACGCAGGCTGGTGTAGACGTCGGTGACGGTGCCGATGGGCACCCCGGAGATGTAGGGCCCGGCGCCGTCGCTGCCCCACGACACGACGGTCTCACCGGTCGCGGGCACGCTCTGCTCGTCGACCAGCTCGAGGTCGAGCCGGCCGTCCTGGCCGAGCTCGCCGCGGCCGTGCAGGAAGCCGAGCTCCATGCTGTCGCCGAGGCGACCGCCCACCACGGACTCCGCGTCGAGGACGAGCAGCACGGTGGCGGTGGTGCTCGTCACGCGCAGCACCCGGCCGACCAGGCCGTCGTTGTTGAGCACGGTCATGTCGGGGCGGACGCCGGCAGCCGAGCCGGCGTCGATGGTGACGGTGTTGCTGAAGGACTGCGAGGAGCCGTAGGCCACGACGCGTGCGGGCACCAACGATCGGCCCAGGTCGTCCGCGCTGCGGGTCAGGCCCTCGAGCTCGGCGAGCCGGTTGCGGTCGAAGCCCGAGGTCGCGACCTGCTCCCGCAGCGCGGCGTTCTCGGCCTCGAGGTCACGGAGGTCGGAGCGCAGCGAGGTCTTGGAGTGGAACCAGCTCGGCACCGCCGTGAACGGGCGGACGACGCCACTGGTGAACGACTCGACGGGGCCGAACGCCTCGCCGACCGCCCGGCGTGCCGACTCGACGGGCGACCCGTCGTCGACCTGGTGGTCCAGGGTCATCATGGTGACCGAGGCGAGCACCAGCGCGACCAGCAGCGACCGCGGCGGCCGCGATCGGTCGTCGAGCCGGTCGAGCCCGCGCCAGCGGCGTTCACCGTGCCCTTGCCTGCCGCCCCCGTAGCCGCGCATCAGTACCTCCGCGGGTCCGAGACGAGCACCTGCTGGAGCGCCTCGAACTCCTCCACGCAGCGACCGGCACCGAGGGCGACCGAGGACAACGGCTCCTCGGCGATGTGCACAGGCATGCCCGTCTCGTGCCGGAGCCGCTCGTCGAGCCCGCGGAGCAGCGCGCCACCGCCGGTGAGGACGATGCCGCGGTCCATGATGTCGCCGGCCAGCTCGGGCGGGGTCTGGTCGAGGGTGGCGCGGACGGCGTCGACGATGCTGTGCAGCGGCTCCTCGATGGCCTGGCGCAGCTCGGCGCTCGAGACCACGACGGTGCGCGGCAGGCCGGAGACCATGTCGCGGCCCCGGATCTCCGCCTCGGGCTCGGTGGGCAGCGGGAAGGCCGAGCCGAGGGTCATCTTCATCTCCTCGGCGGTGCGCTCCCCCAGCATCAGGGAGTACTCCTTCTTCATCCACGCGATGATCGCCTGGTCGATGTCGTCCCCGGCGGTGCGGATCGACATGCTCGTGACGATGCCGCCGAGGGAGATGACGGCCACCTCGGTGGTCCCGCCACCGACGTCTACCACCATGTTGCCGGTGGCCTCGTGGACGGGCAGCCCGGCCCCGATGGCAGCGGCCATGGGCTCCTCGACGATGTAGACCCGTCGGGCGCCGGCCTGGTAGCCGGCCTCCTTGACCGCCCGCTGCTCGACGGCGGTGATGCCGCTGGGCACGCAGATGACCATCCGCGGCTTGGCGAAGTACCGGCGCCGGTGCACCTGCTGGATGAAGTACCGCAGCATCTGCTCGGTCGCGTCGAAGTCGGCGATGACGCCGTCCTTGAGCGGCCGGATGGCGGTGATGTTGTCGGGGGTGCGCCCGATCATCCGCTTCGCCTCGTGGCCGACGGCCAGGACCTCGCCGGTGCTCTCGTTGATCGCCACGACGCTCGGCTCGTCGAGCACCACGCCCTTGCCGCGCACGTAGACGAGCGTGTTGGCAGTGCCGAGGTCCACGGCCATGTCGCGGCCGATGAAGCTGTTCGCCATGCGCTGCCTCGCTGGTAGGGCCCCCGGTGGCCGGCGCCACTCGGAATCAGAGGGGAGGGTGGGTCGCATGAGGTTTGCTCGACCCGCGCTCAGCGTAGGTAGCGCACCGCCTGGTTCAGGGGAGACACGCCCCAGCGACAGGCGCTGGTTGCCCGACGGTCGGGCGTCGGGTGGGCGTCTGCGTGTCCTCCTGCCTGCCGCGAGCGGTCGGGCAGCCCCGCGCAGGCCCAGGCGTCCGCCGAGCACCAACGCGAACCGGTCGGTGGTTGATCAACCGTTCGGCCAACCGCGAAGCCGCTGCGGCCGGGACCACCGCCCTCGACCACGCCCGCCTCGACCCGCAGCGCGGCGTCGCGTCAGCCTGCGGCGGCGAGGAGCGGACGTCTCAGGCGAGACCCGGGAACCACAGGGCGATCTCGCGCTCGGCCGACTCCGGGCTGTCGGACCCGTGCACGAGGTTCTCGCGGTTGGAGAGGCTCAGGTCGCCGCGGATCGTGCCGGGCGCGGCCTTGCGACCGTCGGTGGCGCCGTTGAGGGCCCGCACGACCTCGATCGCCTCGTCGCCCTCGAGCACGAGTGCGACGAGCGGCCCGCTGGTGACGAAGGTCCGCAGCGGCGGGTAGAAGTCGCGGTCGACGTGCTCGGCGTAGTGCCGGTCGGCCTGGGCGGCGTCGATCGTGCGGTGCTCCATGGCCACGATCGTCAGGCCCTTGGCCTCGAAGCGGCCGAGGACGTTGCCCACGAGCCCCCGCTTGACGGTGTCGGGCTTGAGCAGGACGAGCGTGCGCTGAGTCATGCGGCGGAGCCTAGCGCGACCGGTCAGCCGGTCTGCTCGCGCTCCGCGAAGGCGGCGTACGCCGCGGCCCGTTCGCGCTCGATCTTGCGGCCGAGGAAGTCGGCGGTGCCCCACAGCAGCGCGAAGACGCCACCGAGGAAGAACATCATCGGCACCCAGAAGCCGAGCGCGACCGCACCGACCTGGACCACCCAGCCGAGGGCGTAGGCCCATTCGGCACGCAGCATGCCGGCGAGCAGCAGGCACGCGACCGCGAGGCCGAGCCCGAGCGACAGCGCGAGGGCCACCGACACGTCGGCGATCGAGATCAGCACCGGGGTGGTCAGCCCGAGCGTGATCGCCTCGAGGCAGAGCACGGCGGCGCACATGCCCCGGCGGGGGGAGCGCTCGGTGTTCGGCGGGGCAGGCATCGGTGCGGCCTGACCGTCGCTCATCGCCGACGCCCTCCGGCCGCCCGCCGAACCAGCATCGTCCGGGCCTCCCCGACAGTGACGACCGAGCCGGTGACCAGCACGGCCCCGGCGCCGAACGCGTCGCCGAAGGCCTCGCCCGCCTCGGCGAGCGCGGCGGCCTGGTCGATGGCGTCCGACAGCGACGGCACGACGGTGACCCGGTCCTCCCCGAAGACCTCGCGGGCGACCCGGCCGAGCTCGGCAGCGGGCATGGCGCGGGGGGTGGAGTTCTGGGTGCAGATGAGATGCGCGAGGTGCGGCTCGAACGCGCCGAGCAGTCCCTCGTAGTCCTTGTCGGCCATCACGCCCATCACACCGATGAGCGGGTCGAAGGCGAAGGAGTCCTCCAGCGCGGCTGCCGTCGCCTCGGCTCCGTGCGGGTTGTGGGCCGCGTCGAGCACGATCGTCGGGCTGCGGCGGATCACCTCGAGGCGACCGGGTGAGGTCACCTCGGCGAAGGCGGCACGCACGATGTCGTCGTCCAGGATCGCGTCACCGGCGAAGGCCTCGACGGCTGCCAGCGCGATCGCCGCGTTCTGGGCCTGGTGCGCACCGTAGAGCGGGATGAAGACCTCGTCGTAGGTCCTGCGGAGGCCCTGCAGGGAGACGACCTGGCCGCCGACGGCCGGCACCCGGGACGTGACGCCGAACTCCGCGCCCTCGCGGGCGATCGTGGCCCCGACCTCGAGAGCACGACGGACCAGCACCTCGGCCACCTCGGGCGGCTGGTGGGCGGACACGACGATCGAGCCCGCCTTGATGATGCCGGCCTTCTCCAGGGCGATCACGGCCGGCGTCTCGCCGAGGTACTTGGCGTGGTCGACGGAGATGGGTAGGACCACCGCCACGTCGGCGTCGGCCACGTTGGTGGCGTCCCAGCTGCCACCCATGCCCACCTCGACGACGGCGACCTCGACGGGTGCGTCGGCGAACGCCGCGTAGGCCATGCCGACGACGGTCTCGAAGAACGACAGCGGATGGGCCTGCTCCGCGTCAACCAGATGGGTGAACGCCGCGATGTCGTTGAACGCGCGGACGAACTCCTCGTCGTCGAGGGGCTCCCCGTCGATGCTGATGCGCTCGGAGACCTTCTCCAGGTGCGGGCTGGTGAACCGGCCGGTGCGCAGGTCGAGCGCCCGCAGCAGGGTGTCGATCATCCGCGACGTCGAGGTCTTGCCGTTGGTGCCGGTCAGGTGGATGACCCGGAACGAGCGCTGGGGGTCGCCGAGCAGCTCGGTGAACGCCTCGATCCGGTCGAGGGAGGGCTCGAGCCTGGACTCCGGCCAGCGCGACAGCAGGGCGTCCTCGACCTCGGAGTAGGTCTCTGACAGGCGGGGTACGGGGGTCTCACTCATGTTGGGTCGAGTCTAGGCGTCGGCGGCCTGAGCCTTGAACTCGCGGAAGGCCGCGAGAGCCCGCGGGCCGTAGACCGTGCCCGGTCCCCCGCTCATCATGATCGCGACGCCGATCGCCTCGGCCACCTCGCCGTCGGTCGCCCCGGCCTTGGCGGCACCGCGGGCATGCGCGGCCATGCAGCCGTCGCACTGCTTGCCGACGGCGATCGCCAGCGCGATCAGCTCCTTGGCCTTCACGTCGAGTGCGCCGTCGGTCATCGCCGCCCGCGACATCTCGACGTACCCCGCGTAGACGTCGGGGATCAGCCGTCGCAGGTCCCGCGAGGGGATCTTCAGGCCGTCGAGCACGTCGGGTCCGTGCGAGTGGGTGTGCTCGGTCATGTGGGCCTCCGGTGCTCAGGTGTGGATGGCCATGTTGGTCATGTCCACGACGGGACGGTAGCCGAGCGCCTGATAGATCCCGTTGGACGTGGGGTTCGCCTGGTCGGTGAACAGGCACGGCGTGTTGCCGCCGTCGAGGATCAGCTGGGAGATCCGGGCCACCGCGGAGCTGGCATAGCCGCGACCACGGTGCTCGACCGGGGTGTAGACCGGGCCCACCCGAGCCGCGCCGTACGACGGCGGGTTGGCCCCGGTCATGTGCACCCGCTCCCCTGCCTCGTCCTCCCAGAACCAGATGCTGTCCATCTCGATCCGCCGGCGGATGCCCTCGATGGTCTCGACCTCGTCGTGACCGCTGCCGGGCTCTCGGCCGGCCTGTGCGTCCGCCGCCCGCATGAACTCCTGGAACCAGACCAGCGCGAGCCCCGCGTCGTCGAGCGTCGCCTGACGCAGCGATCCGGCTGCCCAGCGCGGCGGCACGACCTCGTCGAGCTCGAACAGCCGGGTGTGGATCGCGACCTCGGCGCTGCCGCCGGCCAGCCGCGCCGACTCCTCCGCGCACAGGCGGGTGCCGGGCAGCACTCCGTTGACGCCACCGAGCGGCTCGCCCCGGGCGTGCAGCACCCGCGCCAGCTCGACCGCGGCCTCGTCCGGCATCGCCAGCAGGAACGGCGGGTGCGGCCGGAACGGCGCCGTGCGCATCCCCGCCCCCACGATCTCCCCTGCCTCGTCGGTGACCACCACCCACCAGCGCGGATGGTCGACGCGCTCGGGGTAGACGCCCTCCTCGATCTCGGTGGCGAGGCGCTCGGAGTACGTCGCCACGACGGTGTTGACGACCGGTTCCCGGCGCAGGTGCTCGTCGGCTCGGGCGAGGAAGTCTCGGGGGTCGTCGAAGAACGTCAGCGTCGCCATGGCCGGACGGTAGTGCCGCACCCCGGACCGGGCCACCGAATAGTCGGTTAGGGGCGGAACGCCCGCCGCCATAAACTGCGCCCATGACGCAGACCGAGAGCCCCGACCTGTCCCCGACGACGCCGCCCGTGCGTGTCGTCGACGTACCGGACAAGCCGGCGCTCGAAGGCCTCGAGGACAAGTGGGCGGCGCGGTGGAAGGCCGACGACACCTACGCGTTCGACCGCACCCAGCCGCGCGAGAACGTCTTCTCCATCGACACACCGCCCCCCACCGTGAGCGGCAGCCTGCACGTCGGACACGTCTTCTCCTACACCCACCCCGACCTCATCGCGCGTTACCAGCGGATGACGGGCAAGAGCGTGTTCTACCCGATGGGCTGGGACGACAACGGCCTGCCGACCGAGCGCCGGGTGCAGAACTACTACGGCGTGCGTTGCGACCCGACCCTGCCCCACGAAGCCGACTTCACGCCGCCAGAGAAGCCGGACGCCAAGAAGCAGGTCCCGATCAGCCGGCCCAACTTCGTCGAGCTGTGCGAGCAGCTCGTGCTCGAGGACGAGCAGGTCTTCGAGACCCTGTGGCGCCGGCTCGGACTGTCGGTCGACTGGTCGCAGCACTACACGACGATCGGTCCGAAGTCGCAGGCCGTGAGCCAGCGTGCGTTCCTGCGCAACTTCGCCCGCGGCGAGGCCTACCTGCAGGAGGCGCCGACCCTGTGGGACGTCACCTTCCAGTCGGCCGTCGCCCAGGCCGAGCTCGAGGCCCGCGAGTACCCCGGCGCCTACCACCGGGTGGCGTTCCACCGTCCGGACGGGCAGCCGCTGCACATCGAGACGACCCGCCCCGAGCTGATCCCCGCCGTGGTCGCGCTGATCGCGCACCCCGACGACGAGCGCTACCAGCCGTTGTTCGGCACCACCGTGACGTCCCCGATCTTCGGCGTCGAGATCCCCGTCGTCGCGCACCCCTTGGCCGAGCCCGACAAGGGCGCCGGCATCGCCATGTGCTGCACCTTCGGTGACCTGACCGACGTCACCTGGTGGCGCGAGCTGCAGCTTCCCGTGCGCACGGTCATCGGCCGCGACGGTCGGCTGCACCGCGAGGTCCCCGAGTGGCTCTCCGGCGACTCTGCGGCCACCGAGTGGGCCGACCTGGCCGGCAAGACGACGTTCAGTGCCCGCGAGGCCATGGTCGAGAAGCTGCGCACGTCCGGCGACCTCGACGGCGAGCCCAAGCCGACCCAGCGGATGGCCAACTTCTACGAGAAGGGCGACAAGCCCCTCGAGATCGTGTCGACCCGCCAGTGGTACCTCGCCAACGGCGGCCGCGACGCCGACGTCCGTCAGGAGATGCTCGACCGGGGCGACGAGATCACCTGGGTGCCCAGCCACATGAAGCACCGCTACGACAACTGGGTGAGTGGCCTCAACGGTGACTGGCTGATCTCGCGGCAGCGCTTCTTCGGCGTCCCGTTCCCGGTCTGGTACCCCCTCGACGACCAGGGGGAGCCCGACTACGCGCACCCGCTGCTCCCCCGCGAGAACCAGCTGCCGATCGACCCCTCGACCGACGCGCCCGACGGCTACGACCAGGCCCAGCGCGGCCGCCCCGGCGGCTTCGTCGGCGACCCCGACGTGATGGACACCTGGGCCACGTCGTCGCTCACGCCGCAGATCGCCGGCGGCTGGACGATCGACGAGGACCTCTTCGCGCGGGTCTTCCCGATGGACCTGTGCACCCAGGCGCACGACATCATCCGCACCTGGCTGTTCTCCAGGGTCGTCCGCTCGCACCTCGAGCAGCAGACCGCCCCGTGGACGCACGCCCTGATCTCCGGCTTCATCCTCGACCCCGACCGCAAGAAGATGTCGAAGTCCAAGGGCAACGTCGTCGTGCCCACCGACATCCTCGACAAGTTCGGCGCCGACGCCGTCCGGTGGCGCGCGGCCCTGGCCCGGCCCGGCATGGACTCGCCGTTCGACGAGACCCAGATGAAGGTCGGCCGCCGGCTCGCCATGAAGCTGCTCAACGCGAGCAAGTACGTCCTCAACGTGGGCGCGACGACCCGCGAGACGTTCGCCGTCAGCGAGCCGATCGACTGCGCGCTGCTCGGCCGGCTCGCCAACGTCGTCACGCGGGCCACGGAAGCGTTCGAGGCCTACGACTACACCACCGCGCTCGAGGTCACCGAGAAGTTCTTCTGGGAGTTCTGCGACGACTACCTCGAGCTCGTCAAGGAGCGCGCGTACGCCGACGACAGCCCCGCGACCGCGTCGGCGAAGGCCACCCTGGCGATCGCCCTGCACACCCAGCTCCGGTTGCTCGCGCCGTTCCTGCCGTACGTCACCGAAGAGGTGTGGTCCTGGTGGCAGGACGGCTCGATCCACACCCAGGCCTGGCCGACCGTGGTCGACCTCGGCGCCGCAGCCGCCGCCGACGCCGGTCTGGTCGACGCCGTCGCCACCGCGCTGACCGGCATCCGCGGTGCCAAGTCGCAGGCCAAGGTCTCGATGCGGGCCGAGCTGTCGCGCGTCGAGATCTCCGGCCCGGAGGCCCTGGTGCGTGCCGCGGAGCAGGCGGAGTCCGACCTGCGTCGTACCGGCAGGATCGTCGGCGACCTGGTCTTCACCGTCGACGACCAGGTCGGCGAGCTGACGGTGACGGCCGAGCTGGCGCCGACCGACTGACCGCCCTCTCCGGCTCACGGACTCGTGAGGATGACCAGACGCTGGGTGGCTCGGGTCATCGCGACGTAGCGGTCGACCGCGCCCTCGATGCCCGTGCCGAAGTCCTCGGGGTCGACGAGCACCACCAGGTCGAACTCGAGCCCCTTCGACATCTCCGGGGTCAGTGACCGGACCCGGGAGGTCGCCTCGAACGCGGGTGCGCCGATGACGCACGCGACCCCTTCGGCGTGCGCGTCGAGCCAGGTCTCGAGGAACGAGCCCAGCTCTGCGACCGATCCCTGCGTGACCGGGACCCCGCTGCTGCGGATGGACCTCGGCACGTTGACGTCCGGGAGCACGGCCCGGATGACCGGCTCCGCCTCCGCCATGACCTCTGCCGGCGTCCGATAGTTGATGCTCAGGGAGGCCTGGCTGATCCGGTCGAGCCCGACCCGGTCGAGGCGCTCGTGCCACGACTCCGTGAACCCGTGCCTGGCCTGGGCCCGGTCCCCCACGATCGTGAAGCTCCGGGACGGACAGCGCAGCATCAACATCTGCCACTCGGCGTCGGTGAGCTCCTGGGCCTCGTCCACGACCACGTGCGCGAACGGGCCCGCGAGCAGGTCCGTCCCGGCGCCGGGCAGGGCGCCGTCGTCGACGAGGGCGTCACGGAGACCCTGCTGGCGCAACTGCGCGAGCATGCCGTCCTCGTCGTCGAGCTGGAGCAGGTCCTCGACCACCCGGTCCATCCGCCGACGTTCGGCCGCCACGGCTGCCTCATGGCGACGCCTGCGGAGTGAGGATGCGGGATCGCCGAGGCGTTGCCGGGCCGCGTCGAGCAGCGGGAGGTCGCTCACCGTCCAGGCGTGCGCGTCGGTCCGCTGCAGCAGCCTCACCTCGTCGGGCGCGAGCCACGGCGCGCAGTGTCGCAGGTAGGCGGGCACGTCCCACAGGTCTCCGACCAGGTCGGTCGGCTCCAGCAGCGGCCACGCGCGTGTGAAGGTCTCGACCAGGTCCGGGCTCCCGGCGATCGAGCGGCGCAGCAGGTCCTCCGGGACATCGTCGCCACCGCCGTGCTTGTCCACCAGGATCGTGAGCAGCTCCTCCCAGACCTCGTCACGGGCCTCGTTGTGCGGGGTGCCGGGCGCGGGCGCGGCGAATGCCTCGGCCCACTCGTCGGAGCTGAGCCAGAGGTCGGCCCACGCCGTCTCGATCTCCATCCCCCGGTCCGGCGGCTCCTCGTAGATCCGGGCCGCCGCCTCGATCGCCTTGACCATCTGGGCCGACGACTTGAGGCGCACCACCTCGGGGTCGGTCTCGACCGCGGCGGTTGCTCCACCCGGCACGAGGTCGCGCAGGGTGCAGGTCTGCACCCCCTCCTCGCCCAGGCTGGGGAGCACGTCGGCGACATAGGCGAGGTAGGGCTGGTGCGGCCCGACGAACAGGACCCCGCCGCGGCTGTGACCCAGCCGCGGGTCCGAGTACAGCAGGTACGCCGTACGGTGCAGGGCGACGACGGTCTTGCCGGTGCCCGGCCCGCCGTCGACGACGAGCGCACCTCGGGACCCGGCTCGGATGATGGCGTCCTGATCGGACGCGATGGTGCTCAAGACGTCGCGCATCCGGGGCGAGCGGCTGCCGCCCAGGCTGGCGATGAAGGCCGACTGGTCGTCGAGGGCGGCGTGCCCCTCGAAGCCGTCGGAGGTGAAGACCTCGTCCCAGTAGTCGCTGATCCGGCCCCCGGTCCAGCGATACCGTCGCCGGCTCGTCAGACCCATCGGGTTGGCATGGGTCGCTCCGAAGAACGGCTCGGCCGCCGGCGAGCGCCAGTCGATGAGCAGCCGACCACCAGAGCTGTCGGTGAGCCCGACCCTGCCGACGTACACGGGCTCGGGGTCGTCGGTGCCGACCACGCGCCCGAGGCAAAGATCCAGCCCGAACCGGCGTAGCGCACGGAGGCGTCCGCTGAGCCGGTGGATCTCCAGGTCCCGGTCCATCGCCTCCTGCCCCGTCCCCCCTGGTGCGCGTCGCTCGTTGTCGAGTCGGAGGGACAGTTCGGCGATCGACCGCTCCACGCTCTCCGCGACGGCCCTGAAGTGTCTCTCGTCGGCGTCGATCAGCGCCGGGTCGGCCTTGGCCGCGAGGTCGGTCGGCAGCGCGAACGCGCTGGTCGTCAACTGGTCCACAGCCGGTGATTCTGCGGCACCGACGGGGCCTTGCCGCAAGC
Source organism: uncultured Actinomycetota bacterium (assembly GCA_963807335.1). Lineage (GTDB taxonomy): Bacteria > Actinomycetota > Actinomycetes > Propionibacteriales > Nocardioidaceae > Nocardioides. Next base: position 308,086 of record CAWEBT010000011.1, on the reverse strand, counting down.
CCCGGGGTGCGCTATACGTTGGGAGTGGAGAGGGTGGCTCCTGGCGTACGGCGAGCAGGCTGATCTGCTCCGCCCGCCCCACCCGTCAGTGGTCCCTGTGGTCCTTCGGTGGGTACTGGCCGTCAGTCGTCGTCGTGGCCCTGGGACTCTCGCGTGCCGTCCGGGTCGGCCTGCTCGTCGTCCGGGTCTGCCTGCTCGTCGTCCGGGTCTGCCTGCTCGGCCTCGCTGTCGCGCCGCTCTGCGTACTTCGCCGCGTTGGCAACGTGCCTGGCGAAGCGCACGGCCAACGAAGGGGCCTGCCAGTTCTGCCAGTGGCCACTCTTGGCGACTTCCTTGGCCGGCTTCTCAGCGGCGTTGGCGGGCTTGTGGCTCGCCCACCGGGTATCGCGGGTGGAACGTTCGGTGGAGTCGTCCGCGCGGGGAGTGGCGATGACCGGGGGCACCGAGTTCGTGGGCGGCTGGCCGACGGCGGTGTCGGCCGGGTCCCCGCTCGTGTCGGCGGCAGGCGTCCGGGCCGGCTGGCTGCCCTCGACCTTGGCGGCAGCGGCGGCGCGGGTGACCTTCGTGGTCGATGCCTGACCGGGCTGCGGCCGGGGCGCGCGGCGTGCGGCCGGGGCGACGGGCGTGGCCGGGGGGTCGACGTGGGCGGCAGCGTCCGGAGCCGGCTGTGGCTCCGCGATCACGACCCGATCGGGCTGGGCGGAGCCGTCGGCCGGCGCGCTCGGTGTCGCGGCGCGGAGGACACCATCGAGGGCGTCCGATCGCACGGCGTGACCCAGGAACAGGCCACAGACGATGACCAGGACCGCGAATGCGTACAGCGGACGCCTGTGCTCGACACTCATTGGCGCTCTCCTCCCCAGAAGACCTCTAGACCAGTGTCGGGCACGACGGTCGACGAACGGGGTTCCCGGCGCGAAATGACTAGATGTGACTAGGCCGGAGTAGTCACCCAGGCGGGTCCCGAGCCGCCGACGCGCGCGACCAGGTGCGCCGAGACGTGCTCGGCGTTGGCACGCAGCACCTCGAGGGGCACCTCTGGCAGGTTCTCCTCCCAGTCGAGCAGCGGCGAGCCGCGAAGCTGCAGCATCCGCGCCGGCCGGCCGAAGAAGAACAGGTGCAGGTGGGCACCGCCGTCGCCGTACTTGGCCAGCTGCACCCGGCCGACGCTCGGCAGCGCCTCGACCGCGGCCGACACGGCCACGATCAGCGTGCCCATCTCGGCCGCCAGCGCGTCGGGGACGGTCGGCAGGTCGCAGTGGGCGCGCGGGACGAGGTTGAGCGCGACCGGCAGCCGCATGTCCGTGTTGAGGGTGAGCTTCCAGCGCTCGTTGCTCCAGGCGACCGACTGGGCGTGCTCGGCCGACGGCTCGTGCGCGCAGTGGCACTCCGCCGCGTCCTCGCCCCGGCGCGGCGGTTCCTCGTCGGCCAGCGGCTGGACCGGCTTGAGGCGGAGCGAGTCGAGCTCGAAGGGGAAGATGTCCCAACCGGGCATCTCCTCGACGGCCACGGGCAGTCTCCCGTCGGGCCCGGCAGCCGCCAGGACGCGGGCGTGGAAGTCCTCCGCGGACTCGGGTCTCATGCAGGAACCTGTCGGGTGCGTGGAGCCGGCGGTCAGGCGCTCTTCTTCTTCTTGGCCTCGGACTCGCGCGGCACCATGGTCGGGGAGACGCCGTCCTCGACGACCTCACGGGTCACGATGACCTTGGCGATGTCGGTGCGCGACGGCACGTCGTACATCACCGAGAGCAGCACCTCCTCGATGATCGCGCGGAGGCCACGGGCGCCGGTGCCCCGCTCGAGTGCCTTGTCGGCGATCGACGCGATGGCGCCCTCGTCGAACTCGAGCTCGACGCCATCCATGTCGAAGAGGCGCTGGTACTGCTTGACCAGGGCGTTGCGGGGCTCGGTGAGGATCTGCACGAGCGCCTGGTTGTCGAGCTTGCTGACGCTGGCGATCAGGGGCAGCCGCCCGATGAACTCGGGGATCAGGCCGAACTTGGTGAGGTCCTCCGGGCGGACCAGCGCCATCATGTCCTCGGCGTCGCGTTCGGCCTGGCCACGCACCTCGGCGGTGAAGCCGAGCGACTTCTTGCCGACCCGCTGCTCGACGATGTGCTCGAGCCCTGAGAATGCGCCGCCCACGATGAACAAGATGTTGGTGGTGTCGATCTGGATGAACTCCTGGTGCGGGTGCTTGCGGCCGCCCTGCGGCGGCACCGAGGCGGTGGTGCCCTCGAGCATCTTCAGCAACGCCTGCTGGACACCCTCACCGGAGACGTCACGGGTGATGGAGGGGTTCTCGGCCTTGCGCGCGACCTTGTCGATCTCGTCGATGTAGATGATGCCGGTCTCGGCCTTCTTGACGTCGTAGTCGGCGGCCTGGATCAGCTTGAGCAGGATGTTCTCGACGTCCTCACCGACGTAGCCGGCCTCGGTGAGCGCGGTGGCGTCGGCGATCGCGAACGGCACGTTGAGCATCCGAGCCAGGGTCTGGGCGAGGTAGGTCTTGCCGCAGCCGGTCGGGCCGATCACCAAGATGTTGGACTTGGAGACCTCGACCGTGTCGTCCTTGGTGTGCTTGCCGCTCGCGAGGGTCAGCCCGGCCTGGACCCGCTTGTAGTGGTTGTAGACCGCCACGGCCAGCGTCTTCTTCGCGTGCTCCTGGCCGATGACGTAGGCGTTGAGGAACTCGAAGATCTCGCGCGGCTTGGGCAGCTCCTCGAGTCCGAGCTCGGTGCCCTCGGCGAGCTCCTCCTCGATGATCTCGTTGCAGAGCTCGATGCACTCGTCGCAGATGTAGACGTTCGGCCCGGCGATGAGCTTCTTGACCTGCTTCTGGCTCTTCCCGCAGAAGTTGCACTTCAGCAGGTCGCCGCCATCACCAATTCGAGCCACGAGTGATCATTCCTCCGGTCCGGCCGGGACAACCCCGACAGTCGTGCTGCAAACTCCTAGACGGTACCCCGTGCCGACCCCTGAGCGGGGCCGGACACGAAGCCTCGTCCAAACCATGCGGCCGCGTCGCTCAGGCGAGCGAGGCGACGCCCGAGCGCGGCTCGAGGACGGCGTCGATCAGGCCGTACTCGACGGCCTGCTCGGCGGTCAGGATCTTGTCGCGCTCGATGTCGCGGCTGACCTGCTCGATGTCCTTGCCGCTGTGGTCGGAGATCATCTTCTCGAGGAGCTCACGCATGCGCAGGATCTCGTTGGCCTGGATCTCGATGTCGGAGGTCTGGCCGAACGTGCCCTCGGTGTAGGGCTGGTGGATCAGGATCCGGCTGTTGGGCAGCGCCAGCCGCTTGCCGGGGGTGCCGGCGGCGAGCAGGATCGCGGCGGCCGAGGCCGCCTGGCCCAGGCAGACGGTCTGCACGTCGGGCTTGATGAAGCGCATCGTGTCGTAGATCGCCGTCAGCGCGGTGAACGAGCCGCCGGGGCTGTTGATGTAGATGCTGATGTCCTGGTCGGGGTTCATCGTCTCGAGGCACAGCAGCTGCGCCATGACGGCGTTGGCCACGTCGTCGGAGATCGGCGACCCGAGGAAGATGATGCGCTCCTCGAACAGCTTGGCGTAGGGGTCGATGCGGCGGAAGCCGTAGGACGTCCGCTCCTCCCACTGGGGGATGTAGTAGTTCATGTCAGTCCTTCTTGGCAGCAGTGTCGGCGTCGGAGGTGCGGGCCGGACGGCCCTGGTCGGCTGCCTCGCGGGCACTGGTGATCACCTTGTCGACCAGGCCGTACTCGAGCGCCTGGTCAGCGGTGAACCACCGGTCGCGGTCGGCGTCGGCGATGACCTGCTCGAGCTCCTGGCCGGTGTGCTTGGAGATCAGCTCGAGCAGCACCTTCTTGATGTGCAGCGACTGCTGGGCCTGGATCTTGATGTCGGAGGCTGAGCCACCCATGCCGGACGACGGCTGGTGCATCATGATCCGCGCGTGCGGCAGGGCGTAGCGCTTGCCCTTGGTGCCGGCGCAGAGCAGGAACTGGCCCATCGACGCGGCCAGACCCATGCCGACGGTCGCGACGTCGTTGGGGATGTAGTTCATGGTGTCGTAGATCGCCATGCCGGCATCCACGGACCCACCGGGTGAGTTGATGTGCAAGAAGATGTCGGCGTCGGGGTCCTCGGCCGAGAGCAGCAGCAGCTGAGCGCAGATCGCGTTGGCGTTCTGCTCGCGGACCTCGGAGCCGAGGAACACGATCCGCTCGCGCAGGAGTCGCTGGTAGATGTGGTCGTCGAGGCCGTAGGACGACTGGCCACCGTTCATCTCGGAAGCGTTGGAGTTCTGGTTCACGTCGCCGACCCTAGCCGGAAGGCCGGACACTTCCACGCGATGTGACCCGGTGTTCGCCGAGAGCGCACAAGGCGGGCCGGCGGGAGGCTCCGCACCTGCCGGCTCGTCTAGCGTGGTCGTCATGGAGATCCCCACCCACACGCTCAACGACGGTCGGGCGCTGCCCGCGATCGGCTTCGGCACCTACCCGCTCCGGGGCGACGACGGCATCACCGCGATCGCCGCCGCGATCGAGTGCGGCTACCGCCTGATCGACACCGCGGTCAACTACGGCAACGAGGCCGAGGTCGGCGAGGCCATCCGGCGGGCCGGGGTCCCCCGCGACGAGCTGCTGGTGTGCAGCAAGATCCCCGGTCGCCACCACGCGTACGACGACACGATCCGCTCCACCCACGAGTCGCTCGAGCGGTTGGGCCTCGACCACCTCGACCTGCACCTCATCCACTGGCCCAACCCCTCCGAGGGCAGGTACGCCGACGCGTGGCGCGCCCTCGTCGCCCTCCAGGAGGACGGGCTGGTGCGCAGCATCGGCGTCTCCAACTTCACCGCCGAGCACCTGCGGCGGATCATCGAGGAGACCGGGGTGACGCCGGCGGTCAACCAGATCGAGCTGCACCCCTACTTCCCGCAGGTCGAGATGAGGGCGGTGAACGCGGGGCTCGGGATCCGGACCGAGTCGTGGAGTCCCCTGGGCAAGCGCCAGGCACCGTTCGCCGAGCCGCCGGTGGCGACTGCGGCCGCTGCGCACGGGGTGCAGCCGGGCCAGGTGATCTTGCGCTGGCAGGTCCAGCTGGGCGCCGTACCCATCCCGAAGTCGGCGTCGCCGGCCCGGCAGCGCGAGAACCTCGACGTGTTCGGTTTCGAGCTGACCGACGACGAGATGGCCGCCATCACGGCGTTGGGCCGGCCCGCCGGGCGGCTCTTCGGTGGCGACCCGGACTCGCACGAGGAGATGTAGTCAGGCCAGCCAGCGGCGCAGCGCCGAGGCGATCGCCTCGTGGTTGAGCAGGGCGAAGTGGTCGCCGTGGATGTGCAGCACCTCGGCACCGGGGAAGAGGTCGCGGCCCCGCCGGTCGCGGCCGTACGCCGACGGCTGGCGCACCAGCACGTCGCCGAGGAACCCGCTGACCGGGTGCCTCGGTGACGCCTTGAGCGTGGCCGAGACCAGCCGGTAGCGCACCCCCGGGAGCGCCGCGCAGTCCTCGTCGAGCCCGCCGACCAGGTCAGCGACGCTCTCGGCCCGCTGGTCGAGGATCCGGCCCAGCGCGGCCACCTCGGGCACGCGGCCGAGCAGCCCGCTCCCCCGCTGCACCCCGCCGGCCAGCGGCGCACCGAGGTGTGGGGTGCCCAGCGTGACCACGTCCGTCAGCAGGCCGGGCCAGCGGTGCCCGCCGCGCACGGCACCCGCCGCCCGGATGACGAGACCGCCCATCGAGTGACCGACCAGGGCGATCCGCTCGACCGGCACCGGCCACGCGTCGACCAGCCCCTCCAGCAGGCCGGCCAGCTCGGCGCCGTTGCGGCGCACCGACAGCCCGGAGTTGGCGCGCAGGAGCACCGGCGTCCACCCGTCGGCGGCCAGGTCCTCGCCGTACGTCGAGCCCCGGGGCTCTCGGCGACGCCCCCACTGCTCGTCGCTCTCGCACCAGCCGTGCAGGAACACCACGATCCGACCGGCTGCCGCCGGAAAAGCCTCGGCCAGCGCGACCGGGTCCAGGGGCACGTCGGCGTCGTGCGCGCGCACCGCCATCGTGATGGCCAGCCGCGGCCGCTCGCGCTCGAGCCGGTCGCCGATGAGGCCGCCGGCGATCGCCCGCACCCGTCGGCTGCGCCGGCCGGACTCCAGCAGCGGGCCGACCCCGCGCTCGGCCGCCGTGCCGAACCCCCACGAGACGGCCTGGAGCGCGACGGAGAACCCGGAGTAGGCCGCGCCGGCCACCGCTCGGTGGGTGGCGCCGCTCGACGCGCCGGGGGGTCCCAGCAGGCCGTGCACCCGGTCGACGACGGCCAGGTGGGTGTCCCGGGCGCTGTCGAGCACGACCTCCTCGACGACCTGGCAGGCCAGCGAGAGGGCGTCGGCCAACCCGGGTTCGGTGCGCATGGCCCGATCGTAGGTCAATGGTGCACAGTCGTTCACTCAACGCGCCCGTCGTCAGTGCGATGCTGGACAGATGAGCGACGGACCTGACCCCCTGCGCAACCCGAGCCGGCTTGCCGAGCCCGGTGAGGGCATCACGCTCGACGAGCTCCGCCTGGCCTCCCGCAACCACGCGCTGCCGATGGAGCTCCTCCGCGACGACGTGACCCCCGCGGGCTCCCACTACGTGCTCACCCACTTCGACATCCCCGAGGTGGACCCGGACACGTGGCGGCTCGACATCGAGGGCGCGGTCGAGCGGCCGCGCACCCTCGACCTCCCTGCCCTGCGCGCGATGGGGTCGCGCACCGTGCGGGCGACCATGGAGTGCGCTGGCAACGGGCGGGCCACGCTGCTGCCGCGGCCGCTGAGCCAGCCCTGGCTCAACGGCGCGGTCGGCACGGCCGACTGGACCGGCGTCCCGCTCGCCGACCTGCTCGAGGAGGTCGGCGTGGTCGACGAGGCGGTCGACGTGGTGTTCACGGGCCTCGACCACGGCATCGAGCGCGGCACCGAGCAGGACTACCAGCGAGGCCTGTCGCTGGCCGAGGTCGCCGCCTCCGAGGCCCTGGTGGCCTACGAGATGAACGGCGCTCCGCTGCCCGTCCAGCACGGCTTCCCGGTGCGGGTGGTGGTCCCGGGCTGGTACGGCATGGGCAACGTCAAGTGGCTGTGCCGGATCACGGCGGTCACCGAGTCCTTCGACGGCTTCCAGAACCGGGCCTACCGGCTCCGGCAGGAGACCGGCGAGGAGGGCGAGCCGGTCACCCGCATCGAGCCCCGGGCGCTGCTCCAGCCACCGGGCTTCCCCGACTTCATGACGCGCACCCGCGTCGTACGACCCGGTCCCACGGTCCTGCGGGGCCGCGCCTGGTCTGGCTGGGCGCCCGGTCGAGCGCGTGGAGGTGAGCACCGACGGCGGCGTGACCTGGCGCGACGCCGAGCTCGGCGCCGACCGGGGACGATGGGCCTGGCGGGCCTTCACCGCACCCTGGGAGGCCACCCCCGGGGAGCACCTGCTGCGCGCCCTGGCCCACGACGCCTCCGGCCGCGTCCAGCGCGTCGAGCCGGACTGGAACCGCGGCGGCTTCACCAACAACGCCGACCAGCCCGTGCGGGTGGTCGTGGCCGAGGGCTGACCCCGCAAATGACACCGACCCGCCGCACGAGGTGCGACGGGTCGACGGGTGGAACGGGGTGGATCAGGCCTCGGCAGGCTCCTCGACGGGCTCCTCGGTGGGCTGGGCCTCGACGGCCTCCGCCTCCGGCTCGCCGACGGTGCCGTCGGGACGCAGGTTCTTCAGCTCGACCGGGTTGCCCGAGGCGTCGGTGACGGTCGCCGACTCGACGATGGTCGCGAGCGCCTTGCCGCGCAGGATCTCCTGCACGAGCTCCGGGATGTGGTTGTGCTCGAACATGTGGTTCGCGAACTCCTGCGGGTCCTGACCGGACTGCTGGGCGCGACGCACGAGGTGCGAGGAGAGATCCTCCTGCTCGACCCCGAGCTCTTCCTTCTTCGCCACGGCGTCGAGGATGAACTGGGCGGCGACGGCGTCTCGGACCCGGCGCTCGAGGTCCGCCTCGAACTCCTCCTGGGTCTGGCCCTCGTCCTCGAGGTACTTCTCCATCGTCAGGCCGGCCTGGACGATCTGCTGCTCGACGTTCGCGCGGCGCGAGTTGAGCTCGTCGGTGACGAGGCTCTCGGGCAGCGGGATCTCGGTCTTCTCGAGCAGGGCCTCGAGCACGGCGTCACGGGCGGCGGCAGCCTGCTCGAGACGCTTGCCCCGGCCGAGACGCTCGCGCACGTCGGCGGTGAGCTCGTCCGCGGTGTCGAACTCGGAGGCCAGCTGGGCGAACTCGTCGTCGACCTCGGGCAGCTCCTGCTCCTGGACGGCGGTCACCGTGACGGTCACCTCGACGTCCTGGCCGAGCAGGTCGCCACCGACCAGCTGCGACGGGAAGGTCTTGGAGTCGCCGGAGGCCATGCCGACGAGCGCCTCGTCGAGGCCGTCGAGCATGCCACCGCGGCCGACCTTGTAGGACATGCCGGCCACCTCGCCGCCCTCGACGGTCTCGCCGTCGACGGCTGCTGCGAGGTCGAGCGTCACGAAGTCACCGTCGGCGGCCGCGCGCTCGACGTCGACGAGGGTGCCGAAGCGCTCGCGGAGCGCCTGGACCTGGTCCTCGACATCCGCGTCGGTCACGACGATGTCCTCGACCTCGGCCACGATGCCGTCGTAGGCCGGCACGTCGAAGTCGGGCTTGACGTCGACCTCGGCGGTGAACTCGAGGGTCTCGTTGTCCTCGAACCTGGTCACCTCGATCTCGGGCTGGGCCAGCGGCTCGAGCGAGTTCTCCTTGAGCGCTTCGATGTACTTCTGGGGCAGCACCTCGTTGATCGCCTCGTCGAGGACCGCGCCCCGGCCGACCTGACGGTCGATCACGGCCGGCGGCACCTTGCCGCGGCGGAAGCCGGGGACGTTGATCTGGGAGGCGATCTTCGTGTACGCCGCGTCGAGGCTCGGCTTGAGCTCCTCGAAGGGCACCTCGACGGTCAGCTTGGCCCGAGTCGGGCTCAAGGTCTCGACGGCGCTCTTCACAGGTGTTCTCCTATCGGTGGGTGAGCATGAAAGTCTTCGGAACTGTCGGGGCGACAGGACTCGAACCTGCGATCTCCTGCTCCCAAAGCAGGCGCGCTAGCCACTACGCTACGCCCCGCCAAGTCGGGTCCGACGGGGGTCGGAACCAGCCTTGGAGCGGATGACGGGAATCGAACCCGCGTAATCAGTTTGGAAGACTGGAGCTCTACCATTGAGCTACATCCGCATGCCCGGGCACTCCGCCTGCGAGAACCTCGCAGGGCGACGCACCCGTGAACAATTCAAGCGGGTTCATGGTGCCACACACACCCGGGTGGACCCCAACCGAGGCGTCTGCCCGAGCCGCTCGATCAGCGCCGGTGCACCAGCAGCAGGGCGCGGTCGTCGTCGGCCGAGCCCAGGGTGTCGATGAGCCGCACGGCCCCGTCGCGGAAGTCTCCGCGCAGAACGCGCTCGGCCTGCCCGATCATCTTGTCGATGCCCGAGGAGATGTCTCGTCCGCGCGACTCCACGAGTCCGTCGGTGTACAGCATGATCGCGTCCCCCCGGCTCATCGAGCCGGCCACGGCCTCGAACTCGGCGTCGTCGATGAGGCCGAGCAGCGGGCCCGAGCTGGGCAGCACCGACCACTTGCCGGTGCCGGCGGACATCCGGACGGCGGGCGGGTGACCGGCGGAGCGGACCACGAAGTCGCCGCTGAGCAGGTCGAGGGAGAAGTGGATCGCGCTCGCGAAGCCCTCCTCCCAGTCCTGGCGGAGCAGGTAGTTGTTGGCGGCCGGCAGGAACTGCTCGCGCGGGAGCGCGCCCATCAACCCGCCGAAGGCGCCCGAGAGGAGCAGCGCCCGGGTGCCGGCCTGCTCGCCCTTGCCGGAGACGTCGACGACGGCGATGTCGAGCCGATCACCCGAGGGCGACCTGGAGGCGACCACGAAGTCGCCGGCGAACGCCGTACCGCCGGCCGAGCGGAGCTCGCTGCTGACGTACCAGCCTGAGGGCAGGTCCGGGATCCTGCCCTGCTTGAGGATGCGGTCGCGCAGGTCGACGAACATCGACTCGCCCAGCATCCCCGCGACACCGAGTCGCGAACGCCGGAAGGAGCCGAGGAGCACGATCAGGCCGAGACCGAAGATCGTCATGACCGCGATCACGACCTTCACGTCGTAGACGGGCTGGTTGGTCAGCGCGATCATCACGAAGAGAAGCACGAACACCACGAACCAGGGCAGCTGCCTGGGCCCGAGCAGGACGCTGGAGAGGATGAGCGGCAAGACGAGCAGCAGCAGCGGTGCGTAGTCGGGGAAGGCGATGATCACCGCGGTCATGAGCAGGGTGGCCACCACGAGCCAGCCGACGTGGTGCGCACCTTCGACCCGGTGGAAGACCTGCCAGCGCCGACGCACCAGCCGCTTCGCGCCCAGCCAGCCCGATCCACCGTCGCCAGTCATGTCGTCCCTCGATCCGCCTGCGTGGAGCCTACGGCCCGCGACCTGAACCTGCGTTGACATTGTGCGCACCAGAACAGGTTGCGCCCCACCAGCACGTCGGTGCGGACCGCCGTGCCACAGACCAGGCACGGCTGTCCGGTGCGCCGGTAGACGTAGACCTCGCCTCCGTGGTCATCGCGCCGGGGCGGGCGTCCCATGGCCTCGGGGGTGTGTTCGGGCCGGACGGTGTCGATGCGGCCGGTGCGCACTCCCTCGGCCATCAGCTCGACGAGGTCGTCCCAGATCGCCTGGAACTGACCGCGGCGCAGGGTCCGACCGGGTCGGAGCGGGTGCATGCGGTGCCGGAACAGCACCTCCGCGCGGTAGACGTTGCCGACACCGGCCAGCACCTCCTGGTCCATCAGGAGGTCGCCGATCGGCCGGTGGCTCTTCGCGATGCGTCGCCACGCCCGGCCGGGGTCGGCGTCCGGGCGCAACGGGTCGGGCCCGAGCCGACCGATGATCAGGTCCCGGCTGTCCAGGCCGATCAGGTCGCACTGGGTGGCGCCGCGAAGGTCGGCGTAGGCGGCGCGCCCCACGATCCGGACCCGCACCTGTCCCACCGGCGGGGGCACCTCGTCGACACCGGTGTGCACGTCGAACGAGCCGATGAGGCCGAGGTGGACGTGCAAGAAGCGCTCCCCCGCGAACTCCACGAACAGGTGCTTGCCGGCCGAGTCGGCGCCGACGAGCAGCGAACCGTCGAGCGTCGCGGCGTCGGCCTCGAACCGGCCCTGCGGGCTGCTGACCCGCACGTTCGAGTCGACGAACGCCGCAGCGAGGTCGTCGGCCAGCTTCCTGAGGGTGTGACCCTCAGGCATCGCGGCCCTGGGAGACGCCGAGCGCCGACTCGGGAAGCGGCGGCAGCGTCCCGTCGGTCTCGTACGTCGCGAGCTGGCCGATGCGTCGTACGTGCCGCTCGTCGCCGCTGAAGTCGGTCTCGAGAAAGACCTGGACGAACCGGGTCATCTCGTCGACCGAGTGCATCCGGCCACCGACGCTGAGGACGTTGGCGTCGTTGTGCTCGCGGGCCAGGCTGGCGGTCTCGTCGGACCACGCCAGGGCGGCACGCACGCCGGCCACCTTGTTGGCCGCCATCTGCTCGCCGTTGCCGGACCCGCCGATGACGACGCCGAAGGAACCATCGCCGGCGGCCCGCTCAGCGGCGACGGCCTCCGCCGCACGGAGGCAGAAGACGGGGTAGTCGTCGACGGCGTCGTAGACGAACGGGCCGTGGTCGACCGCTTCGTGGCCGTGGTCGAGCAACCAGTTGGTGAGGTGCTCCTTGAGCTCGAGGCCGGCGTGGTCGGAACCCAGGTGAACGCGCATGGGGCGATTGTTCCATCCGGCGGGGGCCGGTCGTGCGGGGCGGGCCGCGTCGGGCGCTCGCGGGATTGCGGGCCGGATTGCTGCGGTTTGGGACCAAACCGCAGGATTCCGGGCTGGATTGCTGCGGTTTGGGACCAAACGTGGGGGTCGGCCGCGGTCAGCGAGACATCAAGGCGTCCATGGCGACCGCGACCGAGGCGGCCAGCCGGAAGTCGACCCGCGGGTCGGGGACGTCGACGACGTAGCGGTCCCGGAGGCTGATCTGACGGGTGACCGAGATGAGCAGGGCGCCGTCGTGGCCGACGAAGTCGAAGTGGATGGGCAGGAAGCCGAAGTCGGTGAACCGGCGGATCACTGCGATCGCCACGTTGCGCTCCTGACCGGTGCCGGAGTAGCCCGGACCCTCCAGGTGGAACGTCGAGCGCAGCAGGCTGGCCCCGAAGTCCTTGCGGAAGAAGCCCAGCGGCGCCCCCGTCTCGTCGGTGACGTCGTAGCCGGAGTGGAGGTCGATGACCGCCCGCGCCTTGAACCCGAACACCGGCCTGGCGCGCGACGGGTCGGTGAAGAACGTGACCTGCTCCTTGAACGCGAAGCGCTTCTGCTCGGCGAAGGCCATCAGCTCGCCGTAGTCACCGTCGGGAGCCGGCGCGAAGACCTCGTAGCGGTTCACCATCAGGGTCAGCCGCTGCCTCACGAAGAACCTGGGCAGGTGCATCTGTGCGGTCATGGCGCCACCCTAGGCAGAATGGTGCCGTGCGCCCGTTCGGCTGGCTGGTTCTCGCCCTGGTCTTCCTCGACGAGGTGCTCGCCGCGGTCGCGGCCGGCATCGGGGGCGAGCACGCGTTCGGCGTCGCCGGGGCGGTGCTCGCGCCGGTCCTGGTCGTCGCCGTGTGGTGGGCGTTCGCCTCGCCGAAGGCGCCGTACGGCGGGCGCGCGGTGCGACCGGTGGTCAAGGTGCTGGTGTTCGCGCTGGCGTGCTGGGCCCTGTGGGCGGCGGGCCACCACGACGCGGCGATCGCGCTGCTGGTCTTCTCGGTGATCGTCAACGCCGTGGCTCAGGTGCCGTCGATCCGGTCCCTCGCCGACGAGAGCACCGGCCGAAGCGCGCCAACAGGTGCCAGACCTTCTTGAGCGACTGTGGGTCGTGCCCACCAGCCCTAGCGGCTTCCCCCACCACGCGGGGCGTCAGCACCTCGCCCAAGGACGTGGCCAGAGCGACGGGCTCCGGTCCGCGATAGGTCTCGTCCAGGCGGGGCGCGAGCACGGAGTAGCCCGGGTGCCACTCCACGGGGCAGCCCATCCGGTCCGCGGCCGCGTCCACGGCGGTGCCGCGGAAGCACGGGTCGAGCACCAGCGCCTCCACGTCCCGGTCGATGCGAAGACCTCCGTGCACGTGCGCCTCGACGTAGTCGTCGAGGGCGTCGTGACCAGCCTCCTCACGCAGGGCGACCAGTGAGGCGAGCCGGTCGGGGCCGGCGACCAGGTCGGGCTCGAAGACCGAGTCCGGGAAGCAGAACGACGCCCGCTCGGTGACGTCGGGGCGCAACCGGAGGTACGCCGAGCCGAAGCGTGGGCTGGCTCCGTAGGGATCGCGACGGTCGTCCAGGGCGCCGTAGATCGGGCGGGCGGCGGGCTCCGCCGCGTCGTAGCGGCCCTCGAAGAGGCGGCTCTCCCATCTCCACCGGTCACCCCCGGGGTGCGCGGTCAGTCCACCGTTGGAGGTCGCGGTGGCGAACTGCGACAGGTACACGCCGTCACGGGCCAGCGAGTCCACGACCAGGCCGTTGCGGAACGGCCAGTCGGGGTGGAAGTGGACGGTGATCCGGTGGCCGTCCACGGGTCAGTCCGCGAGCCGCGCGAGCTCCTCGTCGACCACGGCCGGGTCGAGCTTGACGAAGACCGGCACCGGCTTCTCCACGGGCGTGCCGACCACGAGAGGCGTACGCCGCCAAGCACGCGCGTCGACGTACGAGCCGGTGATGATCGGGTAGCCCGCTCCACCGTCGAGGTCGTCGACCTCCTCGATGCGGGGCATGGGCTGCACGTCGCCGGAGCCTCCGAACACCCGGTCGACGGCGTTGGCCGAGAACGGCAGGAACGGCGAGAGCACGGTGTTGAGGTCGCTCACGCACTGCGCGGTGACCCACAAGATGGTGCCGAGACGTTCGCGGTCGGCCGCGTCCTTGGCCAGCTTCCACGGCTCGGTGTCGGAGACGTACTTGTTCACCTCGCCGACCGCGCGCATCGCCTCGGCCATCGCCTGCCGCATCCGGTTGCGGCCGATGAGGTCGCCGACGTTGTCGAAGGCGGCCAGGGCGGCCGCGAGGACGGCCTCGTCGTCCGCGGCGAGGGGACCGGCCGCCGGGATCTCGCCGAAGTTCTTGGCGATCAGGGTGGCGGTGCGGTTGACCAGGTTGCCCCAGCCGGCAACGAGCTCGGAGTTGGTGCGCTGCACGAACTCGGCCCAGGTGAAGTCGGCGTCCTGGTTCTCCGGGCCGGCGGCCGCCACGAAGTAGCGGAACGCGTCGGGCTGGTAGCGGTCGAGCAGGTCGCGGACGTAGATGACGACCTTCTTCGACGACGAGAACTTCCTGCCCTCCATCGTCAGGAACTCCGAGCTGACCACCTCGCTGGGCAGGTTGAGCACGCCGAGCTCGTGGGCGGCGCCGCCCTTGTCGCCCCGGCCGTTGTAGGCCAGCAGCTCGGCCGGCCAGATCTGGCTGTGGAAGGTGATGTTGTCCTTGCCCATGAAGTAGTAGGACAACGCCTCGGGGTCGTTCCACCAGTCACGCCAGGCCTCGGGTTTGCCGCTGCGGCGGGCCCACTCGATCGAGGCGGACAGGTAGCCGATGACCGCGTCGAACCAGACGTAGAGCTTCTTCGTCGGGTCGTCGCGCCATCCGTCCAGGGGGACCGAGATGCCCCAGTCGATGTCGCGGGTCATCGCGCGCGGCCGGATCTCCTTGAGGATGTTCTGGCTGAACTTGATGACGTTGGGGCGCCATGTGCCGGTGGACTCCCGCTCGTCGAGCCACTCCCCCAGCGCCTCGGCCAGCGCGGGCAGGTCGAGGAAGAAGTGCTGGGTCTCCACGAACTCGGGCGTCTCGCCGTTGATGCGCGAGACCGGGTTCTTCAGGTCCTGCGGGTCGAGCTGGTTGCCGCAGTTGTCGCACTGGTCGCCGCGCGCGCCGTCGTACCCGCAGATGGGGCAGGTGCCCTCGATGTAGCGGTCCGGCAGGGTGCGCCCGGTCGACGGTGAGACCGCGCCGTACGTCGTCTGCTCGAGGAAGTAGCCGTTGTCGTGCACGCCCTTGAACATCGCCTGCACCACCGAGTGGTGGTTGCGCGTCGTGGTGCGGGTGTAGAGGTCATAGCTGCAGCCGAGCGCTACCAGGTCCTCGGCGATCAGCCGGTGGTTGCGGTCGGCGAGCTCCTGGGGCGCGATGCCGGCCTCGTCGGCCGCGATCAGGATCGGGGTGCCGTGCTCGTCGGTGCCCGAGACCATCAGCACGTCGTGCCCGGCCATCCGCATGTAGCGGCTGAAGACGTCGGAGGGCACGCCGAACCCGGCCACGTGACCGATGTGACGCGGACCGTTGGCGTACGGCCAGGCGACAGCTGACAAGACCTTGCTCATGCGGGCGATCCTATGAGGCCCTCGCCGAGGGCAGCTCGCCGGACCTATGGTCGGAACATGAGCTCGCTGATCGCCGAGGACCTGCTGCTGCTCCTGCTCGACGACGACAAGGGCACCCTGACCGCCGCCTCCTACCCGCAGCCGATCCTGGGCGGCGCCGTGCTCATGGAGCTGGCTCTCACCGGCGCCGTCGAGGTGGGCGCCAAGGAGGCCTTCTGGCGGACCGCGAAGGTACGCGTCAGCGCCGGCGCCAGACCGGCCGATCCTGTGCTGGTCGACGCGCTGGCGCTGGTCAACGAGAGGGAACGCGCAGCCGAGGACCTCGTCAACCGGCTCGGCAAGGGCCTCAAGGAGACCCTGACCGCACGCCTCGAGCAGCGAGGCATCCTCGAGCGACGCGACGGCAGGATCCTCGGGCTCTTCCCCCGCACCACCTGGCCCAGCGTCGACTCGACGCACGAGCAGGCCCTCCGCCGCGCGATCGAGGCCAGCCTGGTCCAGGGCGTGACGCCCGACGAGCGCACCGGAGCTCTCATCGCCCTCCTGCACGCCATCGGCCAGGCACACCGGGTGATCGATCGTCGGGGCATGCCGGCCAGTGAGGTGAAGGCACGCGCCAAGGCGATCTCGGAGGGCGCCTGGGCTGCGAAGGCCGTCAAGGACGCCATCGCGGCGTCGGTGGCCGCCACCACCGCCGCGATCACCGCCGCCACCTCGGCGGCGACCGCCAGCAGCTGAGTCGGGTCAGCTGAAGTCGAGCTCGCCGCTGCGGGAGCGCTTGAGCTCGAAGAAGTACGGCACCTTGGCCACGGCCACGCAGCCGTCCCACAGCAGGCCGGCCTCCTCGCCGCGCGGGATCTTGCCCAGCACCGGGCCGAAGAAGGCGCTGCCCTCGATCGCGATGGTCGGCGTGCCCACGTCGTCACCGACCTGGTCCATGCCCTCGTGGTGCGATCGCGCCACGGCATCGTCGTACGTCGAGTCGTCCATGGCGTCGGCCAGGTCCGGCTCGAGGCCGGCTTCTGCCAGCGCCGCCGCGATCATCTCGCGGTCGAGCGGTGCGCCGTCCTGGTGGATGCGCCTGCCCATCGCCGTGTAGAGCGGAAGCAGCGCCTCCCTGCCGTGCTTGTGCTCGGCGGCCATGCAGACCCGGACCGGGCCCCAGCCGGGCTCGAGCATCCTGCGGTAGTCGTCGGGGATGTCCTTGTCCTGGTTGAGGTACGACAGGCTCATGACGTGCCACTGCACCTTGATGTCGCGCACCTGCTCCACCTCGAGGATCCACCGGGAGGTGATCCAGGCGAACGGGCAGAGCGGGTCGAACCAGAAGTCGGCATTCGTCACAGGCGCAGTGAACAGCAGCGCTCCAAAGCCGACGGTCGACCGGCCGAGAGACGGACTGCGACCCTCCCCGATCGGTCACCTGTACCGGTTTCTTCCGCCTGCGAACCAGGTGAGAGGATGCGCGACATGAGTGGCACCAATCTTCATCGCGACGAAGCAGCGGCCCGGGCCGAACTGCTCGAGATCGAGTCCTACACGATCGATCTGGACCTGACGACCGGTGCGTCGACCTTCGCGTCGACGACCACGATCGAGTTCACCGCTCGGGAGCCGGGCGCCGCGACCTTCGTCGACCTGGTCGGCGCGACGGTCCACGACATCACCCTGAACGGGCGTTCGCTCGACCCGGTGAGCGTCTACGCCGACAGCCGCATCCAGCTGGACCGGCTGGCAGCCGAGAACACGCTGGTCGTCCGCGCCGACTGCGCCTACAGCCGGACCGGCGAGGGCCTGCACCGGTTCGTCGACCCCGCCGACGATCGCGTCTACCTCTACAGCCAGTTCGAGGTCCCGGACGCCCGGCGCGTCTACGCGACGTTCGAGCAGCCGGACCTGAAGTCCTCCTTCACGTTCAACGTCACCGCGCCGGAGCACTGGAAGGTCGTCTCCAACGCGCCGACCCCCGAGCCCGAGCCCCTGGGCGATGGCAAGGCCCTGTGGAACTTCCCGCCCACCGAGCGGATGTCGACCTACATCACCGCCCTGGTCGCCGGCGAGTACCACGAGGTCATCGACTCGTACTCCGGCAAGTTCGGCGAGATCAGCCTCGGCCACTACTGCCGCCAGTCGCTCAAGCAGCACCTCGACGTCGAGGAGCTGCTCGAGGTCACGAGGCAGGGCTTCGACTACTTCGAGACGGCCTTCGACTACCCCTACCCGTTCGGCAAGTACGACCAGCTCTACGTCCCCGAGTACAACATGGGTGCGATGGAGAACGCCGGCTGCGTGACGTTCCGCGACGAGTACCTCCCCCGCTCCCGCCAGGTCCACGCCTTCTACGAGCAGCGGGCCAACACGATCCTGCACGAGATGGCCCACATGTGGTTCGGCGATCTCGTCACCATGCGCTGGTGGGACGACCTCTGGCTCAACGAGTCCTTCGCCGAGTGGGCCTCCCACCACGCGATGGTCGTCGGCTCCAAGTACACCGAAGCCTGGACCGGCTTCACCAACGCCCGCAAGAACTGGGCCTACCGCCAAGACCAGCTGCCCTCGACGCACCCGATCGCGGCCGACAACTACGACCTCGAGGCGGTCGAGGTCAACTTCGACGGCATCACCTACGCCAAGGGCGCCTCGACCCTCAAGCAGCTCGTCGCCTGGGTCGGTCTCGACCCGTTCATGGAGGGCCTCCGGGCCTATTTCAAGACCCACGCGTTCGGCAACTCCGAGTTCTCCGACCTGCTCAGCGCGCTCGAGAAGGCCTCGGGCCGCGAGCTCGACTCGTGGGCCAAGGAGTGGCTGCAGACCGCGGGTGTCAACACGCTGTCCCCGGTCTTCGAGGTCGACGACGCGGGCTGCTTCTCGTCGTTCGTCGTGGCCCAGAGCGCGGCGCCGGAGTTCCCGACGATCCGCCGCCACCGCATCGGCATCGGCCTCTACGACGTGGTCGACGGCAGGCTGTCGCTGCGCCACCGGGTCGAGGTCGACATCGACGGTGAGTCGACCACGATCGATGAGCTCGTCGGCCACGCCCAGCCGGACCTCGTGCTGCTCAACGACGGCGACCTCACCTACGCCAAGATCCGGCTCGACGAGCGGTCGCTGAAGACCGTCATCGAGAACATCGACAAGGTCGAGGACTCGCTGGCTCGCGCCCTTCTCTGGGGCGCCACCTGGGACATGACCCGCGACGCCGAGACCCGGGCCACCGACTTCGTGGCCCTCGTGCTGCGCGGCATCGGCACCGAGACCGACCTCACCGCGGTCAGCCGGCTGCCGGTCTACGCCCGCACCGCTGTGCACTACTTCGCCGCCCCCGAGCACCGCGACGAGCTCAAGGCGACGTGGGAGCGGGGGCTGCGCGACCTCCTCGAGGCCGCGGAGCCGAAGTCCGACCACCAGCTGGCCTTCATGCGGGCCTACTCCTCCGCCGCGCACTCCGACGAGGGTCTCGACTTCATCGAGAGCCTGCTCGACGGCTCGGTGACCGTGCCCGGCCTCGAGGTCGACACCGACCTGCGCTGGACGCTGTTGACCGGCCTGTCGGTCAACGGACGCGCGGACGCGGCCCGCATCCAGGAGGAGCTGGCGCGTGACAACACCATCTCCGGCCAGGAGCACGCCGCGATGGCGCTCACGGTCCGTCCGACGCCCGAGGCCAAGGCCCAGGCGTGGCACGACGCGATCGAGCGCGACGACGTGCCCAACGAGACCCAGCGCCAGATCGCCGGGGCCTTCCCGGTGGCCAGCCAGGGCGACCTGCTCGCGCCGTACCTCGAGAAGTACCTCGCGGTGGCCGACACGATCTGGGAGGAGAAGGGCGTGCAGCGCGCGTCCACGGCGCTGGAGCTGATGTTCCCGATGCCGTTGATCTCCTCCGAGACGCTGGCCGAGGTCGACGGCTGGCTCGCGACCTCGCCGGCGAATCCCGCGGCCAAGCGCTACGTGAAGGAAGGCCGTGCCGACATGGCTCGGGCGCTGACCGCGCGCAAGAAGGACGCGAGCTGAGGTTCAGACCTCGGCGTGCAGGGTCTGCTGGGGTACGGCGTGCTCGGCCAGCAGCGAGATGCCACGCTTGAGCCCGCCGATCTCGTCGCCCTCGGCGAAGGCCGTCTGCATGGCCATCACCGCGAGCTCGACCTCACGGTCGGGCAGGTGGCGACGGACGTCGGACCCGGTGACGACCTCGAGGGCGCGCACCGTCGGGTCGACGAGGATCAGCACGCTGCGTGACGGCGCCACCAGTGCGGCGTGGAGGGACCGGGCGTGCTCGGCGGGACTGCCCTGGGCGACGCCCCGGAACACCGAGAACTCGAAACGACAGGTCTGCTCAGCGGAGCGGATCGCCTTGTCGATCTCGGCGCGCTGACGCGCGCTCAGCTCACCAGCTGCCACTTGCCCCACCCGTCTCCTTCTCGTGACCGAGGTCTGCGTGACGGCCGGTCAGCTCGGCGGTGCCCGTGCGCGGGCCCCCGAACCACTCGTCGTCGATCGGCGCTGCGCCGGGGGCGATCCGCTCGCCCCGGGCCAGGGCCGGCACGTAGACGGCGAGGGAGATCAGCAGGAACAGCAGCAGCGGCACACCACCCAGCAGCAAGAGCGCATGCAGCGCCGAGACGGAGTCCGGGTCGGACCACCCCTCGGGGATGTCTGCGCGAGCCGGCTGCGCGGTCAGCACAACCATGGCGAGGCCGCCGACGGTCACGGAGACGCGGCGGGCGATCCTGTGGGTGGACGAGGTCTGCGTGGTCACGGGGTCAGGATATCGGCTCGCCGTCGCAGCTCGCGCATGCACCGGGTCAAGTCGGCTCAGTGCCCGGCCGGTGGCCATACTGGGCGCCATGCCCGACCTCACCCTGGCCCTGACCGAGCTGCCCAGCAGCACGTGCGACGAGATCGTCTGCGGCTGGGTACGCGACCTGACCGGGAGCGAGCAGGCGGCCGAGGTGGCCGACGTGCTCATCGGGGCGCCGCTGGCCATCGTCGGCCTGATCCTCCTCGGCCTCGTCATCGGCTGGCTCCTGCACCGGCTCGTCGACCGGGTGGTGCGGCGCGCCGAGGACGGCATGGTGCCCGACCGACTGGCGAGCGTGATCGGTCCGAGGACCACGCTGGGCCGCAGCAGCGAGCAGTCGCACGACGTCGTCACTTCCACGCGGCGCGTGCAGCGCGCGAGGACTCTGGGCAGCCTGTTGAAGAGCATCATCAGCGGGGTCGTGTTCGCGGTGTTCACGACCATGGTGCTGAGTGAGATCGGCGTGAACATCGCGCCCATCATCGCCAGTGCCGGCATCATCGGCGTCGCGCTCGGCTTCGGCGCCCAGAGCCTGGTCAAGGACTACCTCTCCGGCATCTTCATGATGGTCGAGGACCAGTACGGCGTGGGTGACGTGGTCGACCTCGGCGAGGCCAACGGGACCGTCGAGGCGGTGAGCCTGCGGGTGACCCGCCTGCGCGACGTCAACGGCACGGTCTGGTACGTCCGCAACGGCGAGGTCGTACGGGTCGGCAACATGAGCCAGAACTGGGCGCGCACCGTGCTGGACGTCGCGGTCGGCTACGGCGAGGACCTGGCACGGGTGCGCCGGGTGATCAAGGACGTCGCCCACGACCTGTGGGAGGACGACGAGTTCAAGGGGCTGGTCATCGAGGAGCCCGAGATCTGGGGCGTGGAGTCGATGACCGCCGAGGCCGTCAACGTCCGGGTCACGCTCAAGACCGCGCCGATGGAGCAGTGGGCGGTCGCCCGGGCGATGCGCGAGCGGATCAAGGCCCGCTTCGACCACGAGGGCATCCAGATGCCGCACTGGTCGGTCTCCCGCCTCGACCAGCAGATCCGGCCCGTGGCCGCCGAGGCCGTGCCCGAGGACAAGCCGTGATCGGCAGGCAGGCACAATGGGGCGCATCATGTCCTCCCCTGACTCCGAGCTGAGCTTCTACGACCAGATCGGTGGCGAACCGACGTTCCGCACGATCGTCGACACGTTCTACGCGGGGGTGGCCACCGACGACGTGCTGCGGCCGCTCTACCCGGAGCAGGACCTGCAACCAGCCTCAGACCGGTTCAGGCTGTTCCTCATCCAGTACTGGGGCGGTCCGACCACCTACTCCGAGGCCCGCGGGCACCCGCGGCTGCGGATGCGGCACGCCCCGTTCGCGGTCACCCCGCTGGCGAAGGACCGCTGGCTGCTGCACTTCCGAGCCGGTCTGGACGCCGCCAAGCTGACCCCCGAGCAGGACGAGCAGTTCTGGGACTACGTCACCCACGCCGCACAGTTCATGGTCAACTCGCTGGAGTGAGCCTCGCGCGGTACTCCGCCGACGGCTCCGTGGAGCGCTGGGTCCCGGCGTCGAAGAACACGACCACGACGCGGGCCCGCGAGAGCAGGGTCTCGCCGTCGCGGATCTCCGACTCGAGGGTGAACGACTTCGTGCCGACATGGGCGATGTGGGCCCACACGTCGTACGGCTCCTCGCGAAAGAGGATCGGCACGCGGTAGTCGACGTCGGTCTGCGCGACGACGACCCCCACCGGCTCGTGCTCGCTGTCCAGACCGGCGGTGAGCTCGGAGAGCATCTGGATGCGGGACTCCTGGAAGTACTCGAAGTACTTCACGTTGTTGACGTGCCCGTAGACGTCGACGTCCGAGAAGCGCACGTGCAGCGGATAGTGCGCGCGGGTGTGCTCCGGAGGCGGGTCCAGCCTCTGGCGCGGGCGCTTCTCCGCGGGTTCGAGGAAGCGGGTGAGGATCTCCCGCTCCGGGTCACTGAGGCGGCGAGGACGTTCGGTCGCGAAGACGTACGGCGTCAGCACCGTCGTGGCCCGCGCGTAGGTGGTCCTGCGGCCGTCCTCGTCCTCGTCGAACACCTCGTAGCCCATGGTGAACGAGGCGGCCCGGAGCTCGGTGACCCAGCACTCGATGTGGATCGGGCGGAAGCGGAAGGGCAACGGCGCGAGGTAGGTGACCTCGTGCCGCACCACGACGACTCCCTCCGTGAGCTCGGCGCCCTCGGGGCGGGTCTCCGGCACGTGCTTGCGGATCATGTCGACCCGCGCCTCCTGGAGGTAGTCGACGTAGACGACGTTGTTGACGTGACCCAGCAGATCCAGGTCGGCCCAACGCATCGGGCACTCGTAGACGTGGCGCACGTATCGATGCTCCCAGACTCGGCCGATTCGTGCGTCGGCGTCCGTTCTCAGTGCTGCCCGATGAGCCGGCCGTAGTACGTCGGGATCGACTCGCGACGGAGGAGACGGATCTTGCCGAGCACGTCGTCGGCCAGCACGCCACCGACGTGGAGGCCCTGTCGACAGGCCTGAGCGGATGCCAGGGCGACCCCGTCCGGGCCGTGGAGCTGACCGGCGACCTCTTCCGGCGCTGGCTGCGCGACCGCGACCGGTTGGTGGCTCGGCTCGAGCTCACCTTGGAGTCGGTGGGCGACGAGGAGCTCTCGGCGCTGCCGGCGACGGCGCGCAAGCAGCTCGTCGAGACCGTCGTGGCCGCGCTCGACGGTGCGCTGCTGGCCGGGCTCCTGAAGTCGCCTCGCCAGCGTTCGGCGTACCTCCAGCGTTCGCTCACCCAGGTCCTCGCCTCCCTCAACGATGCTTCACAGCCACCGTCTAGGGTGACCAACGCGTCACCACCGTCCTTCCAGATCGGAGTTGTCATGCCCGAGGCAGTCATCGTTTCCGTGGCCCGCTCACCCATCGGCCGCGCGAACAAGGGGTCGCTCAAGGACCTCCGGCCAGACGACCTCACGGCCTTCATCGTGAAGACGGCGCTCGACAAGGTGTCTGGTCTCGACCGCAACACGGTCGACGACCTCTACCTGGGCTGCGGGCTGCCCGGGGGCGAGTCGGGCTACAACATGGGCCGCATCGTCAACGTGCTCAACGGCATGGACGACGTTCCGGGCGCCACCATCACCCGCTACTGCGCCTCGTCGGTGCAGACCACGCGGATGGCGTTCCACGCCATCAAGGCCGGCGAGGGCGACGTGTTCGTCTCTGCCGGGGTGGAGATGGTCTCGCGCTTCCGCAAGGGCACCTCCGACCACTGGCCGGAGACGCAGAACCCGCGCTTCGCCGACGCCGACGCGCGGACCGCGAAGACCGCCGAGGGCGGCGTCGACTGGCACGACCCCCGCGAGGACGACACGCTCCCCGACGCGTACATCGCGATGGGCCAGACCGCCGAGAACGTCGCGAAGCTGCGCGGTCTCTCGCGCCAGGAGCTCGACGAGTTCGGCGTCCGGTCGCAGAACCTCGCCGAGAAGGCGATCAACGACGGCTTCTGGGCCCGCGAGATCACGCCCGTCACCACCCCCGACGGCACCGTCGTCAGCACCGACGACGGCCCACGTGCCGGGGTCACCTACGACGGCATCAAGGACCTCAAGCCGGTCTTCCGTCCCGACGGCGTGGTGACCGCGGGCAACTGCTGCGCCCTCAACGACGGTGCCGCGGCCGTGGTGATCATGTCCGACACCAAGGCCGCCGAGCTGGGGCTCACCCCGCTCGCCCGCATCGTGTCGACGGGCGTCTCCGCCCTCTCGCCCGAGATCATGGGCCTCGGCCCGGTCGAGGCGACCAGGCGCGCCCTGGCCCACGCCAACATGAGCATCGGCGACATCGATCTGGTCGAGATCAACGAGGCCTTCGCCGCGCAGGTCGTGCCGTCGTACCAGGATCTCGGCATCGACCTCGACCGGCTCAACGTCAACGGCGGTGCGATCGCGGTCGGCCACCCGTTCGGCATGACCGGGGCCCGCCTTCAGAACACGATGCTCAACAGCCTCGAGTGGCACGACAAGACCACCGGGCTCATCACCATGTGCGTCGGCGGCGGCCAGGGCATGGCCCTCATCCTCGAGCGTCTCTGAGGATCGCCATGTCGGACAACGTCACGCCACTGCCCGCTCCGACCCGTTGGCTCGACGAGTCGCAGCAACAGATCTGGCGAGCCTGGATCCTCGGCAACACGCTGCTCATGGGCCGCCTCGACGACGACCTGCGGCGCGCCCACAACCTGTCGCTGGTCGAGTACGAGATCCTCGTGCGGCTCTCGGAGCGGCCGGGTCGACGCATGCGGATGGCCCAGCTCGCCGACGCACTCGCCCACAGCCGGAGCCGGGTCACCCACACGATCGACCGGATGGAGAGGGCGGGCTACGTCACCCGCGCACCGTCCCCCGACGACGGACGCGGCATCGTCGCCACCATGACCGACGCCGGCTTCGCGCTGCTCGAGAAGGCCGCGCACGCACACGTCGACGGCGTGCGCGAGAACCTGGTCGACCTCGCCGAGCCCGAGGACCTCGAGGCCATCGGACGGGTGCTGAACGCCGTCGCCGACCACCTCATCGCAGCCCATCCGGAGATGGAGCTCAGGTAGCGCACGCGCCGGCCGGCACGCCGGCACCAAACCTGCGGTTTGGTCCCAAACCGCAGGTTTTCGGCGCCGAGGAGTGCGGTCTCTGACCAATCCTGCGGTCTCGGCGCAAGGTCAGTCGCGCGTGAGCCGCCGGTGGGTGACCCGGTGCGGGCGCGCGGCCTCGATGCCGAGCCGCTCGATCTTGTTCTCCTCGTAGGCCGCGAAGTTGCCCTCGAACCAGAACCAGTTGGCGGGGTCCTCGGCGTCGCCCTCCCAGGCCAGGATGTGGGTGGCGACCCGGTCGAGGAACCACCGGTCGTGCGAGGTGACCACGGCACAGCCGGGGAAGTCCAGGAGCGCGTCCTCGAGCGACTGCAGCGTCTCGACGTCGAGGTCGTTGGTGGGCTCGTCGAGGAGCAGCATGTTGCCGCCCATCTTCAGCGTCAGCGCCAGGTTCAGGCGGTTGCGCTCACCACCGGAGAGCACCCCGGCCTTCTTCTGCTGGTCGGGGCCCTTGAAGCCGAACGAGGCGACGTACGCGCGCGAGTTCATCTCGAAGTTGGCGACCTTGATGAAGTCGAGCCCGTCGGAGACGACCTCCCAGACGTTCTTCTGGGGGTCGATGCCGCCGCGGCTCTGGTCGACGTAGGAGATCTTCACCGTGGTGCCGACCTTGAGCTCGCCGGTGTCGGGCTTCTCCTCGCCGGTGATCATCCGGAACAGCGTGGTCTTGCCGACGCCGTTGGGTCCGATGACACCGACGATGCCGGCACGCGGGAGCGAGAAGTTCAGGTCGTGGATCAGGGTCCGGTCGTCGAAGCCCTTGTCGAGGTCGTGTGCCTCGAGCACGATGTCGCCGAGTCGCGGACCCGCCGGGATGTTGATCTCGGAGGTGTCGATCTTGCGCATCCGGTCGGCGTCGGCCGCCATCTCCTCGTAGCGCGCCAGCCGCGACTTGCTCTTCGTCTGGCGGGCCTTGGCGTTGGACCGCACCCACTCGAGCTCGCGCTCGAGCATCTTGGCGCGCTTGGCGTCCTTCTGGCCCTCGATCTTGAGGCGGCCCTGCTTGGTCTCCAGGTATGTCGTGTAGTTGCCCTCGTAGGGGTGCGCCTGGCCACGGTCCAGCTCGAGGATCCACGAGGCGACGTTGTCGAGGAAGTACCGGTCGTGGGTGACGGCGAGGACGGCACCGGGGTACGACGCCAGGTGGCCCTCGAGCCACTGCACCGACTCGGCGTCGAGGTGGTTGGTGGGCTCGTCGAGGAGCAGCAGGCTGGGCTGCTGGAGCAGCAGCTTGCACAGTGCGACCCGGCGGCGCTCGCCACCCGACAGGGTGTCGACGAGCATCTCGGGCGGCGGGCAGCGCAGGGCGTCCATGGCCTGGTCGAGCCGGCTGTCGAGGTCCCAGGCGTTCGCGTGGTCCAGGTCGGTCTGCAGGTCGCCCATCTCGGCGAGCAGCGTGTCGAAGTCCGCGTCGGGGTTGGCCATCTCCTCGGAGATCGCGTTGTAGCGGTCGAGCTTGCCCTTGATCTCGGAGACCGCCTCCTCGACGTTCTCCAGGACCGTCTTGCCCTCGCTCAGCGGCGGCTCCTGCTGGAGCATGCCGACCGTCGCACCGGGGTCGAGGATCGCGTCACCGTTGTTGGCGTGGTCGAGACCCGCCATGATCTTCAGCAGTGACGACTTGCCGGTGCCGTTGGGGCCGACGACACCGATCTTGGCGCCGTGCAGGAACGAGAGGGTGACGTTGTCGAGGACGACCTTGTCGCCGTGGGCCTTGCGCACATTGCGCAGGGTGTATACGTACTCAGCCATGGCCGGAACCCTACCTGCGCAGGCCGTCGGGTCCCGCATCGCTCAACGCTCGACGATGCGGACCCGACCGTCGCCGAAGCGCCATTCGTGGGTGATCCCGACCGCGTCGAGGAAGCGCTCGTCGTGGCTCACCACGAGCACCGTGCCGTCGTAGGCCGAGACCGCCGCCTCGAGCTGCTCGATGCCCGCGACGTCGAGGTGGTTGGTGGGCTCGTCGAGCACCAGGGTGTTGACCGCGCGGCCCTGGAAGACGGCCATCGACGCGCGCGTGCGCTCCCCCATGCTCAGGTCTCGGGCCGGTCGGTCGACATGCGCCGGCCCGAGACCGAACTTCGCGAGCAGGGTGCGCACCTCCCCCGGTGGTACGTCGCCCAGCTCCCGCTGGACGATCTCGGCGACCGGGTCGAGGGTGTCGGTCAGCCGTCGTTCCTGATCGAGGACGCCGAGCGTGACCCGGGCCCCGAGCGCACGTCGACCCGCATGGAGCGCCACCTCGCCCAGCAGGGCGGCCAGCATCGTGGACTTGCCGCTGCCGTTCTCGCCCAGCAGGGCGATCCGGTCGGCGCGGCCGACCGCGAGGGTCAGCGGCCCCAGGGTGAAGTCGCCACGGCGCACGACCGCGTCGGTGAGGGTGGCGACCACATCGGTCGACGGCGAGCCGGAGGTGAGCCGGTACCTCAGCTGCCACTCCTTGCGCGGCTGCTCGACGACCTCCAGCCGGTCGACCGCGTGGCGGAGCCGGGCCCCCTTGGCGTCCTGCCGGTCTGCGCGCGCCCGGTCACGCTCGCGCAGGTTCTTGTCTGGCTCGCCTCCACGCTTGACGGCCCGCCGGCCCTTGTCGGCCCACTCGTGCCGCTGGCGGGCCCGTCCGACCAACGAGTCGCGGGCGTCGGCGTAGCGCTCGTAGTCGGCCCTGGCCCGGGCACGGGCCGCCTCCTTGGCGGCAACGTAGTGCGACCAACCGCCGGGGTGGTGCGCGATCGCCTGCTGGTGCAGGTCCAGCTCGACCACCGAGGTGACCACCCGGTCGAGGAAGGCCCGGTCGTGGCTGGCGAGCAGCACCGGACCCTCGTGCGAGGACACGTGGTCGGCCATGAGCGCGAGCCCATGACTGTCGAGGTTGTTGGTGGGCTCGTCGAGCAGCAGCACGTCGTACTGGCTGAGCAGCACGGCGACCAGGGCGGCTCGGGCGACCTGGCCACCCGAGAGCGTGCCGAGTGGCCGGTCCGGCTCGACGTCGAGCCCGACCCGGCTCGCTACCCCGGGCAGGCGCTCGGCGAGGTCGGCGGCCCCGAGTGCGAGCCAGCGTTCGAGCGCGTCGGCGTAGGCGTCGTCGGCCCCAGCCTCACCGTCGGCGAGGGCGGTCGCCGTCGACTCGAGGCGTTCGTCGGCCTCGGCGACGCCCGTACGTCGACGCACGTAGTGCACCAGCGACTCGGAGCCGTCGGGCACCACCTGGGGCAGCCAGGCCGTCGTCGCGTCCGGCGGCGCCACCCGGATCGTGCCGGAGTCGACGGGCAGCTCCCCGACGATGGTGCGCATCAGGGTGGACTTGCCGGAGCCGTTGACGCCGACGACGGCGGTGACGTCGCCCGGCGCCAGCACCAGGTCGAGCCCGGCGAAGAGGGTGCGCGCGCCGAAGGCGACGCCGACGGCACCGAGGGTCACGGTGGCTGGGCGGCGTGCAGCAGGAGTCGAAGACATGGGAGTCCCTGGAAGTCGGACGGGCCGCTCACGGCGGCTGGTCGGCTCAGGGCAGCTTCACGACCCGCACGCTACGCGGACCTGCCGGAGCCGCCAACCGAAATACGATGAGCCCGAACCCGTCACCTGCAGCGTCACCAGTGGGAGCGCCTCCGCGCTGTGACCGCTTGTTCGGTCTGTCCGGGCCGCTAGCATCGCCCGGTGCGTGTCTTGAACATCGATGTCGCCGACGGCCTCGTCGAGAGGTGGGTGCGGTGGTTCAGCCCCGCGGTCCAGCCCTTCCTCGCCGGCGTAGAGCTCGCCTCCGAGGTGGGCGAGGGAGCCGACGGCACCTCCCTGTCGGACGAGCTTCGTGACACCTACTGCCTCTACGACCTCCCGAGCGGGCTGCGGCACGTCTGGCTGAGCGAGACCCGGTTCATGGCCCTGCCCAGAGCCCGCAGGGCCGCGCTGGTGCGTGCCCAGCGCACCTTCGATCGTGAGCTCGTCCCGACCGTCCGGGCCTGGCTGTCGGTCGTGGGTGAGGCCGCCCGGGAGCAGGCCGACGGCCATCGGTTCGTCTGGTGGCCGTCGCTGCTGAACGGCTGCGAGGAGGTGGTGCTGCGGGACTACATCGAGGACGGTCGGCGCGCCAGCCGACACGACGAGGTCCCGGAGCACCTCTGGAGCTCAGCGGCCCGCACCCTTCCCGATGCACGGAGGCTCGCCGGGACGTTCGCCACCGCGAGCGGACCCAACTGCTTCGGGACTGTCATGGCCGCAGCCGGGGTCACCGGTGCCGACACGGTCTGGATGCAGCGGGAGCCGTTCGAGGGCTGGCTGGCAGAGAAGACCAGGCCGGGTGGGCGCGACGACGAGCCCGGCACGGTGCTCGTCTGGCGCTCCCCGGACGGTCTGCTCCAGCACGCGGCCGTCACTCTCGGCGCAGGGTGGGTGCTGCACAAGCCCTCCCAAGGGTGGATGAGCCCGAACAAGATCCTCACCACGGACGAGTGCAAGGCCAGCTCGCGCTCATCCGGGCGCCGGTTGGAACGCCACACCCTGCTCTGGGGCTGAGGGCACTCACGCCGCGGACTCCTGGCGCACCTCCTCGCCGGGCTGCTCGACCGCCTGCTCGACGGTGTGCTCGACCGGCTGGGGCCGCGGTGCCCGGCTGAACACGGCGCGCCCTCGTGACAGGTCGTGGCCGATCGCGGTGGCCACGACGACGTGCCGGGTGGCGGTGGTGCCGTCCGGTCGGTCCCAGGTCTCGGCCACCAGTCGGCCGGTGACCAGCACCGGCTCCCCGCGCCGGACGCTGGCCGCGACGTTGTCGGCGAGCGTGCGCCAGGCCTTGACGGAGTACCAGATCGTCTCCTGGTCCTCCCACGCGCCGTCCTTGAGGCGGCGCGGGGTGCTGCCGACACGCAGCGTCGCCACTGGGGTGCCGGTGGTGGTGTGCGCGAGCTCGACGTTGCCGCCGACCCAGCCGGCGAAGGTGATCAAGGTGTCGTTCATCGGGTGTCCTCTGTCGCATCGTGGTCGAGCGACGCGGCTGCGTCGCCGCAACCAGACTCCGGACGACCGCCGACGGCGGTGCCGACGACACGGGCGGCCTGTGGACGACCGCGAGGACGCGGTCCCTGTGGACGGTTCGCGGCCCGTCAGAAGTCAGCGCAGGGCGGCGTCGAGCCCGGACCGGGCCGAGGAGTACGCCGCGAGCTCGGCCTCGACCGGCTCCACGACCAGTTCCCGGGAGACCTCGGAGATCGCCCCGCGGAGCTCCCGGTCGGCGGCGCGAGCTCGCCCACGGGCGGTGAGACCCACCAGCACGCGACAGGCCAGCGCCAGCAGCACACCGGCCAGCACCCCACCGAGGAGCAGCAGCGTCGGCAGCGCGAAGCCGGCCACCTCGGGCGTCGGCACGTTCTTGATCTGCAGGTAGGAGCCGAACGCCAGCAGTCCGAGCCAGATCGCGCCGCCGAGGGCGGTGAGGATCAGCAGCCACTGCAGCATCCGCACCAGACCGGCCCAGACCGGGATCTTGGAGGTGCCGAGGTCGGTTCCGGCCAGCGCCTTGTCGAGCCGGTCGCCCAGGTCGTCGAGGCGGGCGGTCGACGCCCGGCGTACGGCGCTCGCCCAGGGCCGCGCCAGTCCGTCCGACACCTGGTCGGCCAGCGCGCGCACCTCGGTGTCGACGCGGGCCCGTTGCACCTGCGTGACCGGCGGCATCGACGTGCGTGCCGTGCCGGTGAGCACCTTGCCCTCACTGCCGAGGTCGAGGTGGAGTCGCTTGAGCGGGTCGGGCTTGAGCCTGGAGAGCCACGAGGTGACCGGCCAGCCGGTGGCGCGGTTGGCACGAAGACGGGTGGAGTCCTCGACCGCCTTCACCACGGTGGGCACGCCTGCGGCCTCGGCGAACGCATCGTCGAGCGCGGCCACGCGGTCCTTGGCCAGGCCGCGCACCTTGCCCTCGCCGGTGGCCTCCTGGAGCTTCGTGGCCGCACCCTTGAGGTCGGCCTCGAGCCGCTGCCGGGTGGCCTTCTTGGCGGAGACCCGCCGGGCGATCTCGGTGCGGAGCTCGTCGACGCCCCAGCCCTCCCGGGCACTCAACCCCAGCACCGGGACCCCGGCCAGCCCGTCGTCGGCGAGCAGGCGGCGTACGTCGTCGAGCATCGCCTCGCGACGGCCCTCGGGCACCAGGTCGAGCTGGTTGAGCACGACCAGCACCACTTCCTGGTGGTTGGCCAGCGGCTTGAGGTAGCGGTCGTGGACCGCCGCGTCGGCGTACTTCTGCGGGTCGAGCACCCACACCAGCGTGTCGGCCAGCTGGACCAGCCGGTCGACCTCGAGGTGGTGCGACACCTCGGTGGAGTCGTGGTCGGGCAGGTCGAGCAGGACGACGCCCTGGAGCCGGTTGTCCTCACGACCGCTGGAGAGCAGCGAGTCGCGGGTCACCTGGTGCCGCGAGGGGATGCCGAGCCACTCGAGGAGCTCGGTGGCCCCCTCGCGCCCCCAGACACAGGCGCTCGCCCAGGACGTGGTGGGGCGGCGTACGCCGACCGCCGAGAGCTCGAGCTCGGTCAGTGCGTTGAACGTCGACGACTTGCCGGAGCCGGTGGCCCCGGCGATCGCCACCACGGTGTGGTCGGCGGAGAGCCTCAGCCGGCTCGCGGCCCGGCCGGCGACGTCGCTGGCCTCCTCGACGACAGCGTCGTCCAGGCGACCTCGTGAGGCCGTGACGGCCTGCTCGAGTCCGGTGATGCGCGTCCCGATGTCGGAACTGCGGGTCACCAGCTTCTTGGCTCCCTCGAGCACGGAGGTCATGGTCTCCCTCGGCGGCGGTCCGTCATTGACTCACCCAGCCTATTGGTCGCGGGCCGATCCTCCCGCTTCCTGGTCTCCCGGCTGGTCGAGTGTCGAGCCCTTGCGCTGGGCCGCGAAGCGCAGGTCGTCGACCCGCCGTGAGGCCTCGCGCAACCCCTCGGGGGCATCGACCGACACCTGGAGCGCGTCGAGAAGGTCGAGGTAGCGGCGGCGTTCGGCCTCCAGCAGCTCGCGGACGCGGCGCTCGAGGTCCTTGCGGGCCCGCTCGGCGAGCGCACGCACGGCCTGGTCGCCGAAGACGGCCTCGAGCAGCTTCTGCCCGAGCACCGCGGAGCCCCCGGCGATGCCGGCCTCGGCGCCGGTCACGCCGGCGGTGTGCGCGAAGACCACGACCATCAAGGCGACCGACAGCCCGTTGACACCGAACGCGAGGAACCGCGCGGTGGAGCGCTTGTCGGCCCCCTCGGCTCGGACCATGTCGAGCACCCCGGACTGCCAGTCGCGGACGGTGCGCTCAGCCTGGCGGCGGAAGTCGCGGGAGGCACGACCGAGGTCCTCGCCGGCACCGGCCAGCAGGGCCTGCCCGGACGCCATCGACTGCCAAGAGCCCTCGGCCCGCTCGGCAGCCGCCTCGGCGTGCTCGAGGATCAGGCTCTCGAGCCCCGACTCGACGGCCACGGTCACGCGCTCGGCCTGCTGCGGCTTCCCGCGCACGGCGTTGACGATGCGGTCGCGGATCCAGCCCACCCGGTGCTCGAGGGACTTCAGCAGCTCGCCGGTGCCGACGAACTCCTGCCAGCGGGCGAGCACCTCGCCCCGCAGCAGCGTGCCGTCCTCGGAGGCCGCCACGATCTCGGCGATGCCCGCGTCGTAGGCCTTGTCGGCGTCCTCGCGCAGCCGGCGGACGGCCTGGGACTGCTCGGTCGCCGCGTCCGCCACCGGGTGGGTACGACGCGTGAGGTTGCGGATCGCGCCGTCCAGGGTCTGCTTGACGACGGCGGTGCGGGCGTCGGCGTCGGCGGCGAGCGACTCGAGCCAGCCCCGGATGTCGGCCACCGATCCGGCGGGCAGCAGGCCGTCGTCGTCGACGCCGCCCTCGATGACCGTGAACAGCGGCGAGTCCTTGAGGCCACGGCTGGCGAGCATCCGGGCGAGGTGGGTGGAGACGGTCTCGACCGCCTCCGGCGGGGTCCGGTCGAGCACGATGGCGACGGCGGCGGAGCGTTCGGCGGCCTGGCGCAGGAAGTCCCACGGCACCTGGTCGGCGTAGCGCGCCGCGGAGGTGACGAACAGCCACAGGTCGGCGGCCGCAAGAAGCTGGGCGGCCAGGGTGCGGTTGCGCTCCTCGACCGAGTCGATGTCCGGCGCGTCGAGGATGGCGAGGCCGGGCGGGATCTCGTCGGAGGCGACCAGCTGCAGTGCCTCGGGGTCGTTGGTCGAGCTCGTGACCCGCTCGAGATCGGGCAGCAGCCGGTCCTGGCCGAACCAGTGGGCGTCGGCCGGGTTGTGCACCAGCACCGGCGACCGCGTCGTCGGGCGGAGCACCCCGGGCTCGGTCACCCGCCGACCCACGAGCGAGTTGACCAGCGTCGACTTGCCGGCGCCGGTCGACCCGCCGACCACGGCGAGCATCGGGGCCTCGATGGTCATCAACCGGGGGATGACGTAGTCCTCGAGCTGGTCGACCATCTCCTGCTGCGACTGCCGCTGGACGTCCACCCCCGGGATCTCCAACGGCAGGCCGATCTCCTGCAGGGCGCCGCGCAACCGGACCAGCGCCGTCAGCATGCGGGTGCTGGCCTGGTCACCGCCCGACCGGTCGGTGGACCCTGGTCGTGCCTCGGGGCGAGGGGTCTCGCTCATCGGGTGGGTACCACCTGTCCAGGGAAGGAGATGTAGGGACGAACCGCGCCCAGCCGGTCGACGTAATGCTGTCCGCGTGCCTCGAAGTCGGGCGGCGGCGTGCCTCGAAGGTACCGATGATGCAGGAAGCCCAGCTGCACGGCCGCCTGCTGGTAGTCGCGCATGGCTCGTTCACCGGCCGCACCGCCGACCTGGCGGGCGTGCAGACGGCTGGCCTGACGGGCGCTGAGACCGACCAGCCAGGGGATGTCGGTCTCCGGCAGGAGGCCCCGGCGGGCGGCGTCGTGGAGGGCGGCGCTGAGCATGACCCTCTCGGAGCGCCGGCGCCACACAGCGAATGCCATCAGGGCCACGAGGAGCGGTGCCATCAGCGTGAGGTAGACCGTCGCGAAGTCGTCGACGCTGCCGAGTGTCGCGGAGTTCCACATCCCGTGCGCGGCCACCGCGATGGCGTAGCCCACCAGCGGGAAGAGCCAGCGCCCGAGGCCCGTGCGGCTCGCGACCGCGAGTCCGACACCGATGCCGGTGAAGGCGGTGAAGAGCGGGTGCGCGAACGGGCTCACCAGGCCGCGCACGATGAACGTGCCCGTCAGCGCCTCGGTGCCGCCCGGACCGATCCCGTCGGTGCCGTTGTAGGCGGCAGCGAGATAGAGGATGTTCTCGGTGAAGGCGAAGCCGATCCCGACCATCCCGGCGTAGACGATGCCGTCGAGCACGCCGTCGAGCTCGTGCCGGCGCCACCACAGCAGCAGGAGCAGGAAGAGGCCCTTGGTGGCCTCCTCGGTCACCGGCGCCACCACGGCCAGCATGTTCAAGCGGTCGAAGCCACCGATCCAACCGCCGACGCCCTGCAGCACCAGCGCTGCAGCGGTCGCCACGACGGCACCCCAGACCAGGCCCGCGACGAGCAGGCTGCGCGGCTCGGGCTCGTAGCGGTCGAGCCACAGGAAGCAGCCGACCAGCGGACCGACCGGCAGGGCGGCCAGGGCGGTCGCCAGCAGGAGCGACCCGGGCGCCCCGGACAGCGCGATCACCAGGCTCATCGCGAGGGCCCCGGCGAGGGACAGCACCGTGACGACGACGGTGAAGGCGACACCGTCTCGACGGGTCTCTCGACGGTACGCGACCATGCGCCGAAGCCTATCCGAGCGGCTCTGAGGCAGGTCCGGGCAGCGCGTAGAGTGCCCTGTGTGACCGACCAGACACCACAGGCCGCCAGCGAACCGACCACCGAGACCGGCGCAACCGTCACCGACGAGGTGCGCACCGAGTCGCACGACCCGGCGGTGCCCGCGGCGTACGCCGCCTTCATGCGCACCGGCTGGGGCGAGCGCGAGCTCGACATGCCGGCGCACCCGATCACCTCGTACGCCGAGGCCCGGCGCGCCCGACTGGCCGAGGCGTTCCCCGGTGAGCGACTCGTGCTGCCTGCGGGCACGTTCAAGGTGCGCTCCAACGACACCGACTACCGCTTCCGGTCCGACACCGCGCACACCTACTTCAGCGGCAACCAGACCAGCGACGCGGTGCTCGTCCTCGACGGCGGCGAGTCGGTGCTCTACGCCCGGCCCCGCTCGTCGCGCGACACCGACGAGTTCTTCCGCGACCGGCAGTACGGCGAGCTCTGGGCCGGCCGGCGCCCGTCGGTCAAGGAGATCTCCGACTCGCTGGGCATCCCGGTCAGGCACATCGACGACCTGCCCGACGCACTGTCGGGCTCGGGCAAGACCCGGGTGCTTCGTGGCCTCGACGCCAAGGTCGACGGCCTGGTCTCCGGCGACTCCTCGCGCGACGACGAGCTCGCGCGCGTGGCCTCGGAGATGCGGCTGCGCAAGGACGACTGGGAGGTGGCCGAGCTCCAGGAGGCGTGCGACATCACCACCCTCGGCTTCGAGGACTCGGTCCGCGAGTGGGACCGCGTGCTGGAGTTCGGTGAGCGCTGGCTGGAGGGCACGTTCTTCCGCCGGGCCCGCGCCATGGGCAACGACATCGGCTACGACTCCATCGTCGGCGGCGGACGCCACGCCACCACGCTGCACTGGATCGACAACACCGGCCCCATCACGCCGGGCGAGCTGGTGCTGCTCGACATGGGCGTCGAGGGCAACAACCTCTACACCGCCGACGTCACGCGCACCCTGCCGGTCAACGGACGGTTCACCAGCGTGCAGCGCGACCTCTACGACCTCGTCCACGCCGCCCAGCAGGCCGGCATCGAGGCGGTCCGCCCCGGCGTGCCGTTCCTCGCCGCCCACACCGCCGCCATGGACGTGCTGGCGCACGGGCTGGAGGCGATGTCCCTGCTGCCGGTCTCGGCCGAGGAGGCGCTCGACCCGGAGTCCAAGGTCTACGCGCGGTGGACGCTGCACGGCACCTCGCACATGCTCGGCATGGACGTGCACGACTGTGGCCGCGCGTCGGCCGACGTCTACCCCAAGGGCGACCTCGCCGAGGGCATGGTGCTGACCGTCGAGCCCGGCCTGTACTTCCAGGAGGACGACCTGCTCGTCCCCGAGGAGCTGCGCGGCATCGGCATCCGCATCGAGGACGACATCCTCGTCACGGCCGACGGCTACCGCAACCTCTCCGACGCGCTCCCGCGCACGTCGGCGGACGTCGAGGAGTGGATGGGCCGCCTGCGCGGCTGACCCATGGACTGCGCCCACTACGACGCCCACCGGTGTCGGTCGTGCACCCTGCTCGAGGTCGGGTACGCCGACCAGGTGGGCGGCAAGGAGCAGCACTGTCGCTCCCTGGTCGCCTCGCCCGGGCTGAGGTGGCTCCCGCCGGTGACCGGCCCGGAGTCGGCGTTCCGCAACAAGGCCAAGATGGTCGTAGGGGGCACCGTCGACGCACCGACGATCGGGATCCTCGACCCGTCGGGCGACGGTGTCGACCTGCGCGACTGCGGCCTGCACTCCCCCGGCCTCCAGGCCGCGCTGCCGGTGCTCGCCGCCTTCATCACGACGGCCCGGCTGACGCCGTACGACGTGGCGACCCGGCAGGGCGAGCTCAAGCACCTCCTGGTCACCGAGGCGTCGTCCGGCGAGCTGATGGTGCGCTTCGTGACGCGGTCGCAGGAGCCGGTGACGCGCCTGCGCAAGCACCTGCAGGTGCTGCTCGACGACCTGCCGCAGGTGTCGGTGGTCTCGGTGAACCTCCAGCCGGAGCACAAGGCGGTGCTTGAGGGCGAGCGCGAGATCGTGCTGACCGCGGCGCAGACGCTGACGATGGGCGTCGGCGACCTCGACCTGCACCTGCAGCCGCAGTCCTTCTTCCAGACCAACACCGCGGTGGCCACGTCGCTCTACCGGCAGGCCGCCGAGTGGGTGGCCGCGCTCGCGCCGGCCTCCATCTGGGACCTCTACTGCGGCGTCGGCGGCTTCGCACTCCACTGCGCGGCACCGGACCGGGAGGTGACCGGCATCGAGGTGAGCGCGTCGGCCGTC
This sequence comes from uncultured Actinomycetota bacterium, assembly GCA_963807335.1. Lineage (GTDB taxonomy): Bacteria > Actinomycetota > Actinomycetes > Propionibacteriales > Nocardioidaceae > Nocardioides. Next base: position 271,087 of record CAWEBT010000011.1, on the reverse strand, counting down.
GAGTCCGCAGCCCTCACCGCCGCCGAGTCGGGACGGACCGGCGTGACGTTCGTCGCCGCCGACGCCACGGCGTACGCGGCAGGTGCGGCGAGCCCGCCGGAGGTGGTGATCGTGAACCCGCCTCGTCGGGGTGTCGGGCCCGAGCTGGCGACCTGGCTCGAGGGCTCCGGCGTGCGGCACGTCGTCTACTCGAGCTGCAACGCCGAGTCGCTGGCCCGTGACCTGGCGCTGATGCCGTCACTGCGGCCGGTCGAGGCGGTGCTGCTCGACATGTTCCCGCAGACCCGGCACTACGAGGTGCTGCTGCTTCTCTCCCGCTGACGGCGCTCCCGGGTCACGCCTGCCGGCCCTGCCCGGCGTGCACGTGGACGTGCAGGTGCTTGGAGTCCTGGTAACGGCCGAGGTTCGTCAGGATCGCCGCCTCGCCCCGCTCCACCTCGACCTCCCGCGCGGTCCGCTGCACCACCGCGAACAGCTCCCGCACCACTGCCTCGTCGGCACTGCTGATCGTGGTGAAGGAGGCGATGTGGCGCTTGGGCACGACGACCACGTGCAGCGGCCACGACGGCCGGGTGTGGTGGAAGGCCAGCACCTCGTCGGACTCGTGGATCACGTGGAGCGCCTCGGTCCGCGGGATCGCCACGTCGCAGTAGAAGTCGTCGCCGTCGTACATGCCGCCCACGCTAGCCACCACTCGCGACCAGACCGGCGCCCCGGGCCCCGCGCGCGTCGGCCACTGAGTCAACTAGGTTCAGACCGTGGATGAAGTCGCCTGGATCGAAGCCCGCACGCTCGACATCGAGACCGCCCGGGAGACCTGGGCCCTGGCTGCCCGGCACGTCCTGGCTGACACCGCAGCCGAGTACCGCGCCGTCATCACCGTCGCCGAGCTCGCCGATGCGGTGCAGCAGCGCACCCGCATCCGCAACCGGCAGGCCGCCGGCCTGTGGCTCGGCGACGTGCTCTACCGCGTCGCGAAGGCGTGTGTGAGCCGGCGCGAGCCGCTGCTCGGCGCGCTCTGCGTGGGCCCCGACGGCCGGATGAGCGACTGGTACGCCGACACCGTGACGACCGTGCGCGGCGACACGATCACCGACGCGGAGCAGCACGCGGCCGAGGAACGCCTCGACTGCTACCGGGTGCACGGGGCCGAGCTGCCGCCGGGCGGCGGTGAGCCGGCCCTGCCGCCTCGAGCCCAGCCGGCACGCCGGGCGGCCGGCACCAGCAGGCCCGGCACGAGCCGGCCGAGGAGTGCGGCCGCGCCGGCCGCGCGTCGTACGACCCCCCGCAAGCCCGAGCCGGCACCCGCTCCCCTCTGCCCGACCTGCTTCATGGTGCTGCCCTCGACCGGGGTCTGCGACACCTGCGACTGAGCGCGAGGCTGCCCTCGGGTCGGGCGCTCACGCGGCCGGCCGGAGAGGCCCGCCTCAGGTGGCGCCTCGGTTGCTGCCTACCTGCCCAGGCGGCGCGGCCGCACGATGGCGAGCGTATGGATCAGCGTGTCTCGGCGGGCGGCCCGGATCTCGGTGATCTTTGCCCGGCAGTCGACGCAGCGGCGGAGCTCGTCGCAGCAGCGGGCGTCGCGCAGCTCGGCCTCGAGCTGGTCGACGTGAGCGCTGCGGCTGAGGGTCGTGTGCATCATCTGTCTCCCGGGCGGTGGCGTGGACCCGAGTCTGATGCCGCGGCCGGCGCGGGGGCATCCGCAGTCCTACGGATATCTCGCGACCGGGGACCATCGCCAAGCCACCGCACCGGGCGATACGTTTCGCGCCCGACGAGACGAGAGGCCGACGATGGGACAACGCGATCAGGGGAGACCGATCCGCTGCTGGGTCGGTCTCCACACCTGGGTGACCCGGGTGAACGCCGATGCTCGCTGGCAGGAATGCGGACGGTGCGGCAGGTACAGCCGCAAGGTGGTCGCGGCCAACCGATTCCCTCCTGGGGGCACGGGGGGCGGCGCCGGTGGCGGCATCTGACCCCGGACCACCGGTAGGTTTCCCTCGACCCGGATGGGGTAGAAAACTGCCATGACCGAAGTCAGCCCGCCGCCCGTGCCGGCCGCCCTGCAGCCGCCGGTGGCCTACCTCCCCTGCCGACTCGACTCCGAGGGACAGGTCGAGGAGGTGATGATGGCCCAGCTCGCCGACGGCAGGGTCGCCCTGATGGGGTACACGGCCCTGGACCGCTTCATCGCGGCCTGTGGCCAGGGACACCCCTGGGTGCTCTGGAAGACCGAGGAGATCGAGGAGCTCAGGGCCCTCAAGCACTTCGACGTGGCCTACCTCGACATCCCGATGCCGGCCGAGCTGCGGATCGAGGAGACGGCTCCGTGACGATCCAGCTGAGCGAGGAGACCGAGGAACAGCTGGCCGAGCTGCACGAGGACGCGGCCGCGGGCATCACCGGGCTGGCCGGCAGCGTGCCCACCGCCGTGGACGGCGGTCACGGCACCGCCGACGTGCTGGCGATCATCGCTGCCGTGGTCGCCACCGCCGACGACATCGCCCTGGTCAACGAAGCGGCCGCCGCGCAGGTCCGCGCGGTCGGTCAGGAGCTGGGAACCACCGACGACCAGGTCGCTTCCGGCTTCGACGCCATGGAGGTGACCGTCGAGTGATCGAGACCGAGGTGAAGGGGAGCACGACCAGCCTCGACAGTGCCGCGACGTGGCTTCGCGACTCGTTGAGGACCCAGGTCGACAACGCCAGCTCGGACGTGGTCGCCGCCAAGCGGACGGCGGAACGGCACTGGGAGGGACGCTCCGGCACGGCGTACGTCGGCTATGCCAAGGACATCATCAGGGTCTCCGACGCGCACGTGGATCGGATCGAGACCGCGGCCGGCAAGATCGAGGCCTACAGCGCTCGGCTGAAGCAGGCACAGGACCGGATGAAGGCGCTGCGCGACGAGGCCCGCGGCGGTGGCCTCAGCGTCGTCGGCACCGTCATCTCGACTCCGCCCGACGCCGTTGCTCCGACACCGCCTGCCCTGGACGCGCCCGACGACGACATGACGCGCTTCAACGACGACATGGGGACCTTCCAGGCTGCGGTGGACAAGATCGAGCTCTACAACCGCATTCTCGGCGACGTCGAGCTCGAGTGGTCGAACTTCGTGGAGTGGGTCGAGTCCAACCTCGAGCCGGCTGCCGAGGCTCTCGAGGCGCCGGACGTCGACAAGCTCGCCACGTTCGTGCGCGAGAACGTCGGCAACCTCGGCATCGCCTTCGGCCTCACGCTGGGGGAACGCAGCCTGCTGAACAAGACCGACGCCCTGCGCGCCCAGGCCAAGGAGCTCAGGGACGCCAGGAGGTCGGGCAACCCGGCCCGGCGGGCGAGGGGGAACGCCCCGGACGCCCCCGGTCGGATCAGGGATCTCAACAGGTACGCCGACTGGGCAGGCAGGGGCGGCAGGATCCTCGGTCCGGTCGGGGCCGCCTGGGACACCTACCAGGCGCTCGAGGGCGAGTCTCCCGGCGGAGGCCTCGTCGCGGTGGCGGCGGGAGCCGGAGTCACCGCCCTGGTGATCGCCACGGCACCCGTCAGCGTGCCGACCGTCGTGGTCGTGGCTGGGGCGGTGGCCGTCGGAGCCGGAGTCAGCTGGGCGGTCACCGAGGGCTGGGACGCCCTGCCCGACGACTTCACCGAGCCGGTGGACGACTGGGTCGGTGACAGGTGGGACGATACGAAGGACCTGGCATCAGACGGCTGGGACACCGTCACGGGATGGTTCTGATGAGCAACGACGCGACCTACCCCCGGTCCTCCTCCCGATTTCTGGTGGTCGGTCTCATCGCGATGTTGGCCGGCGTGGGCCTGTTCTTCCTCGTGGCCGGGCTGTTCGCCCTCGGCGACGGTGACGACGAGAGCTGGTTCCCGACCCTGCTCGGACTGCAGCTCACCGTCCTGGGCGTGCTGGGCGTGACCGCGATGCTGCCCAGTCGGCGTACCCCCGGCCCGGTCGAGGAGGTCGACGGCGGGGTGGCTCTGCCGTTGCGCCGCGGCTACGCGGTGCGGCAGGCCCTGCTCGCGGTGACGCTCGGCTCGGTGCTGCTCCCGGTGGCCGTCCAGGACGACAACGGCCCCATGGTGGTCGTCGGGTCACTCGCCCTGGTCGCCGGCCTGGCCGCGGCGCTCTGGTTGTTGCTCCGCGGCGCGGACACCTTCCGGATCAGGCTGACCCCCGAGGGACTGGTGCTGCCGACAGGCTGGGGCACGGTCCGCCGTCTGTCCTGGGGCGAGATCGACGGTGCGCAGGCGGTGCCGAAGTGGCAGCCGGTGCTGGTGGTCATCCCGAAGGACGACCGGAAGGAGATCGGCGTGGTCAAACTCCTGAGCCAGGGGTGGAGCCCCGACGAGCTCACCAGGGTGATCGAGCACTACGCCCAGCACCCCGCCCGACGCTCGGACCTCACCTCTGCCGCAGCGGTCGAGTCCGTGGGGCTCACCCGCTGAACCGGCACGTCGCCGCCGCGAGCTGACGGCTGCCGATCCCGCGATCCGTACCCGTCGGCGCACCGGAGCGCGGGGCGGATGCGTCATACTTCTCCCCGGGTGAGAAACACAGTTGTCGTCTCGACGTCTCTCCCGACTGTGTTGCCGACCCACACGCCCCCGTAGCTCAGTGGATAGAGCAGCGGCCTTCTAATCCGCCGGTCGGTGGTTCGAATCCACCCGGGGGCACCACGGCTGGCCGACGACGTCTGGCCGACGACGTCTGGCCGACGACGTCTGGCCGACGACTAGCGCGACACGCCCGCACCTCCACCGAAATCGCAGCGGGGCGCGGTCCAATGGGATCGGCCCCGCGAAGTATGAGCTCGCGGGGCCTTTGCGTTGCCCCGCCCACCGGTCAGAGGCGGTTGGCCGCGACGTACCCGTCGATCTCGCCGATGATCGCGGCCTTGACGTCGTCGGGCGCGTACGACGCCCGCACCGCCGCACGCGACAGCTCCGCGACGCCGGTCTGGTCGAGCCCGAGCAGTCCGGCGGCGATCTCGTACTCGCCGTTGAGGGTGGTGCCGAACATCGGCGGGTCGTCGGAGTTGACGGTGATCGTGACGCCGGCGTCGCGGAAGGCGACGATCGGGTGCTCGGCCAGCGTCGCCACCGCGCGGGTCGCGATGTTCGACGAGGGGCAGACCTCCAGCACGATCCCGGTCTCGGCCAGGTGCGACATCAGGGCGGGGTCCAGGCTCGACGACGTGCCGTGCCCGATCCGCTCGGCGCCGAGCAGGTTGATGGCGTCCCACACGGTCTGCGGCCCCGTCGTCTCGCCGGCGTGCGGCACCGACTTGAGCCCGGAGGCGCGCGCAGTGGTGAAGTGCGGCTGGAACTGGGGCCGCGGCACGCCGATCTCGGGCCCACCGAGACCGAAGCCGATGAGGCCCTCGGGCCGGTGGTTGACCGCGTAGTCGAGCGTCGCGTCGGCGGCCGGGATGCCCGCCTCCCCCGGGATGTCGTAGATCCAGCGCAGCACCAGGCCGAAGTCGCGCTCGGCGGCGATTCGCGCGTCCTCGATGGCCTCGGTGTAGGCCTCGATCGCCATGCCGACGCCGTCCTCGTGCGGGCGCACCGAGGTGTACGGCGTGCAGGTGAGCTCGGCGTACCGGACCTGCTGGGTCGTGGCCATCTCTCGGGCGACCTCGTAGGTCAGCATCCGCACGTCCTCGGGGGTCCGGATCAGGTCCACCACCGCGAGGTAGACCTCGATGAAGTGCCCGAAGTCGCGGAACTCGTAGAACCGGCGGAGCTCGTCGGGATCGGCCGGCACCGTGCCGGGGTGGCGTTCGGCGAGCTCACCGACGATCCGCTCCGAGGCGGACCCGACGTGGTGGACGTGCAGCTCGGCCTTGGGCAGACCGGCGATGAAGGCGGAGAGGCTCATCGCCGGAGTGTTGCAGCGCGATCAGGAGAAGTAGAAACCGGCGGCGACGGGGATGGCTGCGAAGACCAGCCACGGTGTCAGGAGCGAGATCTGGTTCAGCACCCGCACGCCCACGATCGCGAGCAGGCAGACGATGCTGGCGACGGTGAGCAGCACCGGGAAGGCACCCGGCCTATCGACGCTGTTGGCGAGGATCACCAGCCCGGCGGCGAAGTGCCCGGCGGTCGTCAGGACGAGGGTGGAGATCACCCACTTCTGGACCCGCTCGACCTGCATCAGCCCAGGCCCGACAGCAGGTTGGCGGCCATGTCGCCGAGGGTCTCGCCCGGCACCGGATCGCCGTCCAGCTCCACGGTGGGCGTGCTGACGACACCGTCCTTGGACGCCTGCTCGGTGCCGTTCGCGACCCACTGCTCGAAGGCCAGGTCCTCGATGCCGGAGGTGACCGCCGACTCGTCCGCCCCGGCCTCGACGGCCATCCGCACGAGGTCAGAATCCGAAGGGAACGGGCCCTCCTCGGACGGCTGCTCGGCGAAGAGCGCGTCATGGAAGCTCTTGGCCACCTCGGGCCCCGCGGTGTCCAGCACGACGGCGAAGGCGTTGGCAGAGCGCTGCGAGTAGTCGCCGAAGCGGGAGAGGAAGTCCAGGGGCCGGTACTCGACCTGCGTCCGACCAGCCTCGACCGCGTCGGCCAGGCCGGTGTTCGTGAGCCGCTCGAACTCGCCGCACGCGGGGCAGATGAAGTCCTCGTAGATCACCACCGAGTGCGGCGCGTCGTCCTCGCCGAGCACCAGGCCGTAGGAGTCCGAGGCACCCTCGGGAGAGGTTCCGACCTCACCGGTCGTGTCCCGCTGGGCCTGGATGACCAGGCCCACCACCACAGCGAGCACGAGCACGCCCGCGACGACTGCGATGACGAGCACGCGTCGACGTCGCTCGGCGGCCGCTCGGGTGCGCATCACCTCGGCGGCGCGGGAAGTCCTGTTCTCCTGAGCCTTCTTCTTCGACATCAGTCAATCCTCTCCTGTACGGCGCGGAACAGGTAGTTGTCGAGTGCGAGTCGCGTCCGGGACAGGACCACGAGCCAGCAGGACACCAGGAGGAGTCCGAGGTCGCGCGCGATCTCCAGCGGGTACTCGCTCGACGCACCCGCCTTCGCGCCACCACCGCCGAAGCAGCCGCACTCGATCTCCAGGCCGCGCGCCCACGCCGAGGCGATGCCGATCACGAAGGCGAGGAAGAGCAGCGCCGAGACGGCCGCGGTCACGCGGGTCAGCACGCCCAGCACCAGGCACAGCCCGACGACGACCTCCAGGACCGGCAGGAGGTGCCCCACGGTCGGCACCACGGACTCGGGGAGGAGGTCGTAGGCACGCACGGCACGGACGCTCTCGGCAGGCTCGGGCAGCTTCAGCGCACCGGCGACCAGCCAGACCCCACCGGTCACGAGGCGCGCCACGAGACCGAGCCACTGCATCACACCGACATCACACCGACCACCTTAGGTCGAGCACCTGAGGCGATCCTGAACCGGGGCGGGACAGCGGTGACCCGGCGGACCCTCGCGGCCAGTAGGGTGCGATCCGTGAATGAGCGACTTGTGTGGATCGACTGCGAGATGACCGGGCTCGACCTGCAGGCCGACGCCCTCATCGAGGTCGCGGCCCTGGTCACCGACTTCGACCTCAACGTCCTCGGCGACGGCATCGACGTGATCGTCAAGCCGCCGGCGGCCGCGCTCGACCAGATGATCGACTTCGTGCGGTCGATGCACGAGACGTCCGGGCTGCTCGTCGAGCTCGACGAGGGCCTCGAGATGGCCGACGCCGAGAAGCAGGTGCTCGACTACATCAGGGAGCACTGCCCCGACGGCAGCCGCCCGCCCCTCGCCGGCAACACCGTCGCGACGGACCGGGCCTTCCTGGCGCGGGACATGCCCGGACTCGAGGGCTTCCTGCACTACCGCAACGTCGACGTCTCCTCGATCAAGGAGCTCTCCCGCCGCTGGTACCCCCGTGCCTACTTCTCCTCGCCGGCCAAGCGCGGCAACCACCGCGCGCTGGCCGACATCCAGGAGAGCATCGAGGAGCTGCGCTACTACCGCGAGGCCGTCTTCGTGCCTCCGCCCGGCCCGGACAGCACGCTCGCCAAGGAGATCGCGGCACGGCACGGCGGCTCCATCACCGGGCTCGGCCCCGATGCGGATAACACCGCGTAGTACCTCTATACTTTTTGTCGCGGCCCCGACGTTGTCGGGGCTTCGTGGTGGGCGTAGCTCAGCTGGTAGAGCGCCGCGTTGTGGTCGCGGATGTCGCGGGTTCAAGTCCCGTCGTTCACCCCAAGGAGAAGGCCCCCGGCAGCAGCCGGGGGCCTTCTGTGCTCGTGGTGGGTGGTTGCGACTCGTGGGAGTACGCCGGTCAGCCGACGTTCACGTGCTTGTGCGCCTCGTCGAACACCCGCTGCGGGAAGACCAGCCGGAACTCGCTGCCCACGCCCGGAGTCGACTCGAACTCCACGTAACCGTTGTGGCTCGCGGCGATCGCCTGGGTGATCGAGAGCCCGAGCCCGCTGCCCTGGATCGCCATCTCGAAGGCCACCGCCGAGCGGAAGAAGCGCTTGAAGACCTGCGGCTGCTCACTGTGCGCGATGCCCACGCCGGTGTCGCGCACCGAGATGATCGCGACATCGGCGTCGCTGCGCAGCGACACGTCGACCCGGCCGCCGGACGGGGTGAACTTCACGGCGTTGCTGAGCAGGTTGATCACCGCGCGCTCGAGCTGGGCACGGTCGCCGATGAACGGGGTCGGCGTCGACGGCACGTCGATGCCGAACGCCTTTCCCGTGGTCTCGCACGCCGGCGCGACGACGTTCGCTGCCGCGAGCACGACGGCGCCCAGGTCGCAGTCGACCGACTTGGTCTCGAGGACGCCGTCTTGCACCTGGCTGAGCAGGAGCAGGTCGTCGATGAGGGCGAGCAGACGCTCACTGTTGCCCGCGACGCGGGTCAGGGCGTTGGTCTGGGCGCTGTTGAGCGGCCCGAAGCCGCCCTCCTCGAGGATCTCGAGGTAGCCCAGGATGCTCGTGATCGGGGTGCGCAGCTCGTGGCTGACGCTGGAGACGAAGATGTCCTTGAGCTGGTCGACCTGCTGCAACCGATCGACGGCCTCGCGCTCGGTCTCGAGGGCCTCGGTGAGGGCGGTGTGCGCCCGCACCCGCTCGGTGACGTCCTCGGCGGTGCTGACATGTCCGGTGACGTTGCCGTCGGCGTCGATGATCCGGGCCAGGGTCATCTTGTGCACCCGCAGGTCGCCGTCCTTGGTGACGAACTCGACCTCGGTGCCGGCATGCTCCGGCTCGCGGAGCGCGACGCCCAGCGACCGGTGGTTCGGATCGGTGTCGAGCAGCCGCGCGAGACGCTGGAACTCCTCCTGCCGGTGGAAGATCGCCGTGGTCGCTCCGAGGACATCCTCGGCGCGGTAGCCGAGCAGCTGCTCGGCACCCGGGTTGAAGAGGTTGATCAGGCCGTCGGCGTCGGTGCCGATGATCGCGATCCCGCGGGTGCTCCCGACCAGGCTGTGCAGGCGGTCCCGCTCGGCCGATGCCTCGTGGCTGACGTCGCGCTGCATGGCGACGGACACGGCGCTGGGCAGGGTGGAGGCGACGCAGGCCAGCAGGAAGAAGTCGAGCGCCACGATCACGGTGTCGTAGTGGTTGGAGACCTCCTCCAGGCCGGCGAAGGGACCGATGCCCACGCGGCTGAGACCCACCGCCGCAGCGCCGAGGACCAGCAGCTGCAGGAGCGTGACCCGCATCGAGTTGCGCACCGCGCACCACGACAGCACGGGCACCACGAGGAAGGCCATCATCGGCTTCTCGACGAAGATGCCGAAGACGAGGACCATCACCCCGGCGAGCGCACCGGCCTGCAGGACGCGCTCGATCCGCGAGCTGCTCGCGCGGTGCCGGGACACGACCATGAAGAACGGCAGGACGATGGCGTAGCCGATCAGGTGCGCCAGCAGCGTGGCCACGGCGAGCACACCGGCCCGATCATGCTCCAGCAGCACCCCCGTGATCGCCGCGAACCCGCTCCCGATCACCGAACCGGTGAAGATGGCGGCACAGAAACGAGACAGGTCGCGGTTGTTGCGCAGCCGCGGCGTGCGGGTCCCCCGATCGGTCAGCACCTCGGCGACCACGAGGGCACCGAGAGTGATGCCGAGCGACCAGCCGGCCGCCATCAGCGGCGCCCGGCCCGCCAGGGTCATCGCGACGACGCTGACGAGGAAGAGCAGCAGGCCGAGCTCGGCCCAGCGGGTGCGCGCGTTGAGCAGGAGGACACCGGCGGCGAGGCCTGTCGGCCACATCTCGCCGGCGTGGGTGCCGTCGGGCACCATCATGACGGTGCCGGATCCCACGACCGCCATCAGAGTCAGCAGAGCGAGGTCCCGAGACTTCACACCGACTCCCCTTTCCGCCCGAACCCGGGCTCGATCAGTAGCGGCTCCGCCTGAGCCCGAAAAAACGAGATTATGGCCTACCCGTGCACCGCGCGGCGGAAGTGGGCAAACATCCCCTGCATTAGGTTGATCCGATGACTTCCGCCCAAAGCAGGTACGACGTTGTGGTAGTCGGCGGCGGCCACAACGGACTGGTCGCGGCGACCTATCTCGCCCAGGCCGGGCTCTCCGTCCTCGTCCTCGAGCGACTCGGGCACACCGGCGGCGCAGCCGTCTCGGCACAGGCCTTCGCCGGCCAGCCCGCGCGGCTCTCCCGCTACTCCTACCTCGTCTCCCTGATGCCCGAGCAGCTCGTGCGCGAGCTCGGCCTCGACATCTCCCTGGCACCCCGCACGACCGCGTCGTACACGCCGTTCGTCCGCGACGGGTTGCCGGGCGGGCTGCTCGTCGAGCGCCCGGAGGGTGAGCGCACGCGCGAGTCGTTCGCGGCGCTGACCGGTGGCGACGCGGAGTACGACGCGTGGCGGACGTTCTACGAAGAGGTGGCCGGCCTGGCCACCGCAGTGGCGCCGACCCTGATGAAGCCGCTGCCGACCGAGCGTGAGCTGGCCTCCTCCGTCGACGCCCGGATCTGGCGAGACATCGTCCAGCGGCCGCTCGGCGAGACCATCGAGGAGCGCTTCCAGGACGACACCGTGCGCGGCGTGGTCGCCACGGACGCGCTCATCGGCACGTTCGCCTCGATGCACGACCCCTCCCTGGCGCAGAACCGCTGCTTCCTCTACCACCTGATCGGCAACGGCACCGGCGAGTGGCGGGTGCCGGTCGGCGGCATGGGCGCGGTCACCGACGCGCTGGCGAAGGCCGCTGTGCAGGCGGGCGTCGAGATCATCACCTCGGCGGGTGTCGGCGCGATCTCAGCGGGCGACGACGAGTCGGAGGTGACCTGGCACGACGGCAGCGGGTCGCACACGGTCACCGGGCGGCACGTCCTGGCCAACGTCGCCCCGTGGGTGCTGAAGATCCTGCTCGGCGAGCCCGAGGAGCCCGAGACCAAGCCGCAGGGCTCGCAGCTCAAGATCAACCTCCTGCTCGATCGGCTGCCGCAGCTCAGGTCCGGGTTCGACCCGCGGCTGGCCTTCGCGGGCACGCTGCACCTCGACGAGGACTACTCACAGCTCGAGGCGGCGTACGCCGATGCGGCCGCCGGCCGGATGCCGGCCGTCCTCCCGGGCGAGGTCTACTGCCACTCCCTGACCGACCCCTCGATCCTGGGCGAGCTGGCCGAGACGGCGGCGCACACCCTGACCTACTTCGGCCTGCACACGCCGGCGGCGCTCTTCGAGGACGACCGGGAGGGTGCGAAGGCGCTGGCCGTCGAGCGCGCGCTCGCCTCGATCAACGCGCACCTCGCCGAGCCCATCGGTGACTGCCTGGCCACCGACGCCGACGGCCGGCCGTGCCTGGAGGCGAAGATCCCCCAGGACATCGAGGCCGACCTCGCCATGCCCGGCGGCCACATCTTCCACGGCGACCTCGACTGGCCCTGGGCGTCCAACCGCGCGCGGCTCGACTCCCCCGCCCAGCAGTGGGGCGTGCAGACCGCGTCCCCGTCGGTCCTGCTCTGCGGCGCCGGCGCCCGACGCGGCGGGGCGGTGTCGGGTCTCGGCGGCCACAACGCCGCGCAGGCAGTGCTCGCGGCGCGGTAGTCCAGCCCGATTTTTCTCTCCTGACGCCCGCTGGTAACGTTGCCCTCGCTTCACAGCACGCGCCATTAGCTCAATTGGCAGAGCAGCTGACTCTTAATCAGCGGGTTCGGGGTTCAAGTCCCTGATGGCGTACAGACCAGAGGGCCAGGCACCGCAAGGTGCCTGGCCCTCTGTCGTTTCCAGCGTCGTTTCCAGCGCTCCCCCCGGTGGGTGCGAGAGCCGCGACGCGCTGCGTGAGGGTCGGGCTCTCGCACCTCCCCCCGTCGGGGCCTGGGTGCGCCGAGCGAGCTAGGCGTTGATCGCCGTGCGCTCGTCGGAGCCGCTGGCGGTGGTGATCTCGATCTTGCGGGGCTTGGCCTTCTCGGCCACCGGCACGACCAGGCGCAGCACGCCCTCGGCGTACGTCGCCTCGATCTGGTCCAGGTCGAGGTTGTCGCCCAGCACGAGCTGGCGGCTGTACATCCCGCGCGGGCGCTCGGACGCCAGCGGCTCCCAGTCGCCGTTGTTGGCCATCCGCTCGGCACGCACGGTCAGCACGTTGCGCTCGACGTCGAGCTCGACGCTGTCCTTGCTGACGCCCGGCAGGTCGAACTCGATCACGAAGCGGTCGCCCTGACGCCAGGCATCCATCGGCATCACCATCGGACGGTTGGTGGTGCCGAGGATCTGCTGGGTCAGGCGGTCGAGGTCGCGGAACGGGTCGGTGTTTCGAAGCAGCATCACTGTCCTCCTGGTTCAGGGTCGGGTGGGTCTTCGAAGCGGACCCACAACCTGTATTGGTGAATACAGGTTTGTTATACTCAAACCAGCAGATGTGGTCAAGTCCCGTAGAAGCACGGCAACCAGGTGGGTGTGGAGATGGGCGAACGAGCCCAAGGGGTCTTCGCGATCTCGGTCGCGGCCGACATGGTCTCGATGGGGATCCAGAACCTGCGTGTCTACGAACGCCACGGCCTGGTCGAGCCGGGCCGCACCGACGGTGGCAGCCGGCTCTACAGCCCCGACGACATCGAGCGCCTCAACCGCATCCGCGAGCTGCTCGCGGAGGGGCTCAACCTCGCCGGGGTCGGCCGGGTCATGGTGCTCGAGGACAAGGTCGCCAGCCTCGAGCGCCGGCTCGCGCAGCGACAGTGACCCGCGCAGCGGCCGTAGGGCCGCCTGGATCAGAGGTACAGGCCGGTGGACTCGGCATCGAGGCGGCCGGCGGACACGGCGTGCACGTCGCGCTCACGCATGACGACGTACACCTCCCCCTGGACCTCGACCTCGGCCTTGTCCTCGGGGTCGAACAGCACCCGGTCACCGATCTCGACGGCGCGGGCGTGCGGTCCGGTCGCGACCACGCGCGACCAGGCGAGCCGCCGGGCGCCCATCGCTGCGGTGGCGGGGATGACGATGCCACCGGCGGATCGGCGTTCGCCGGCCTCGCGGTCCTGCTCGACCATGATCCGGTCGTGCAGCATCTTGATCGGCGACTTCTCAGACATGGAGGGCCGCTGCGTCAGCGGGTGATCTTGCGCAGCACCGCGAACACGACGACGGCGCCCACCACGCCACCGGCGACCTTCAGGATGTTGTCGGTGCGCGGCTGGCCCGTCTCCATGTCCACGAAGTGGGCCTTGGTGGCATAGATCTGCCGGCCGATGATGGTCTTCGGACTCGCCCGGTGGACAAGCTGGTCGATGGTGCTGGCCAGGCTCTCGCGGGCCGCCTCGATCTCGCGCTCGAGGGAGCTCATGTCATTGCTCACCCGGGCAGGCTATCAATGCGTCGCGGATCGAATCCGAAGGGGAGCTCCAGCCGGTGCGCGCGCATCAGCTCATCGTCGGTCAGCACGTCGTACGTCGTGCCGTCGGCGACCACGACGCCGTCACTGAGCACCACCGACCGCGGGCAGAGCTCGAGCGCGTACGGCAGGTCGTGGGTGACCATCAGCACCGTGACGTCGAGGCCGCGCAGGATGTCTGCCAGCTCTCGGCGGGAGGCGGGGTCGAGGTTGGAGCTGGGCTCGTCGAGCACCAGGATCTCGGGTTCCATCGCGAGCACGGTCGCGACCGCGACCCGGCGCCGCTGACCGAACGAGAGGTGGTGCGGCGGACGGTCGACGAAGTCGGCCATGCCGACCAGGTCGAGGGCGGCCAGCACGCGCCGGTCGAGCTCGGCGCCGCGCACCCCCTGGTTGGCCGGGCCGAACGCGACGTCCTGCCGCACGGTGCCGAGGAAGAGCTGGTCATCGGGGTCCTGGAAGACGATGCCCACCCGCCGCCGGATCTCCTGGAGGTTCTTCCGCTCGACCGGCAGGCCGTTCACCGCCACCGTGCCCGCGCCGGCGGTGAGGATGCCGTTGAGGTGCAGCACCAGCGTGGTCTTGCCGGCGCCGTTGGGACCGAGCAGGGCCACCCGCTCGCCGCTGTGCACGTGCAGGTCCACGCCGAAGAGGGCCTGGTGGCCGTCTGGGTAGGCGTAGGCCAGGCCCTGGACGTCGAGCGTCGGGGTGCTCACGGCGCGCTCCGCACGTCGGGCAGGGTGCCGTCGTACCCGCGCGAGAGCATCGCGAGGTGGACGCGCTCGCCGCGTTCGTAGGAGCGGATGAACAACGCGCCCAGCGACCGGGCCAGCGTCGGCCAGTGCCGGGGCGAGCGCGGGTCGCAGCCACGCGAGCGCATCGCCGTGGTCATCCGGGCGAGATCGCCGGTCACGACGTCGAGGTAGCGGACCATGAAGCCCATGATCGCCACGATCAGGGCGGGCATGTGCAGCCGCTGGAGACCGCGCAGCAGGTCGTCGGGCTCCGTGGTGGCCGCGAGGGTGAGGGACGCGAGCACCCCCAGGCTGCCCTTGGTGACGAGGGCGAACGCCGCCAGCAGGCCGGGCTCGGACACCTGGAGGCCGAGCACGTCGACCTTGGGACCGTGCGAGACGAACGGTACGAGCAGCGCGAAGAGGAGGAACGGCACCTCGATGACCATCCGCTTGAAGAGGTAGCCGAACGGCACCTGCGAGACCGCCACCACGACGAGCAGGACGACGAGATAGCCGGCGAAGACGGGGTACCACTGCCGGGGCGTGGCGACCACGACGAGCATGAACGACACGAGCGCCACGAGCTTGAGGTGCGCCGGGGCGCGGTGGATGGGGCTGTGGCCGTGGAAGTGCAGGCGGTGGCCGTGTCCGGCGCCCATCTCAGCGGCCGTCGGCGTGCTGGGTGGGCGCCGACTCCTCGTCGGGGATGCGACGACGGATGACCCAGAACAGTCCCCCGCCGATGACCAGCACGCTCAGCGCGCCGAGCACGCCGGCCAGTCCCCCGGCCAGTCGTGGGTCGTCCACGCCCTTCGCCTGGTAGCCGGCCAGAGGCGCGTCGGCACCCTCGTCGGTCCCGCTGTCGAGGAACCCCGCCTCGGCGGCGACGTGCTCGAGGCCATCGGGATGGCTGCTGGCGTAGTAGCTGGCCACGCCCGCGATCAGCAGGGTGACGACGAGGCCGGTCAGCAGGAAGGCCTTGAGTCTCATGAGGCCACTCCCGGTCGGCGGATCTCGAGCTCGCGGTGGGCGAGGAGCGGCCGGGCGCCGTGGACGAGGTCGGGGCGGACGGCGACCACGCTGCCGATCACCAGGCCGGTGATGACCGCCTCCCCGATCCCGATGACGACGTGCCACCCCACCATCGCGACGAGCACCGCGCCGCCGTCGACGGGCACGGTGCCGCCGAGGACGAACAGGGCGCTGAACACGGCCGCGGCGACGGGCACGCTGACCAGGGCGCCCACCGCGGCCGCCGGGGCGACGAAGGCGACCCGCTTGGGCAGCAGCGTGCGCAGGACCACGAAGACGCCCCAGCCGACCACGACGCCGACCAGTGCCATCAGCGTGATGTTGGTGCCGATGGCGGTGATGCCGCCGTCGGCCATCAGCAGCGCCTGCACGAGCAGCACCACGCTGATGCAGAGCACAGCGGTGAACGGTCCGACGAGCACGGCGGCGAGCGCGCCGCCGAGGAGGTGCCCGCTCGTGCCGGCGCCCACCGGGAAGTTCATCATCTGACCGGCGAACACGAAGGTGGCCACCAGGCCAGCCATCGGCGCGGTCTTGTCATCGAGCTCACGACGGGCGCCGCGGAGGGCCACGGCGAGCGCGGAGGCGGCCACCACCCCTGTCGCGATCGAGGTCGGGGCGTCGAGGAAACCGTCGGGCACGTGCACGAGTGGCGTCCTCCGCTCGGTAGGTTCTGCGGTGATCGATCCGTACTGCATCCCACCCTATTGCAACTCGCTTGCAACAACATCCCCCGGGTCACAGGAGTCTCGAATGACCGAACGCCTCACCGTCGGCGACACCGCCCCCGACTTCACGCTCACCTCCGACGCCGGCGAGACGGTCACGCTCTCCGACCTGCGTGGCCGCTCGGTGATCGTCTACTTCTACCCGGCCGCGATGACGCCCGGTTGCACCACGCAGGCGTGCGACTTCACCGACTCGCTGTCGTCCCTCCAGGGCGCGGGTTACGAGGTCCTCGGCATCTCCCCCGACCAGCCGGAGAAGCTCGCCAGGTTCCGCGAGCGCGACGGCCTGACGATCACCCTGCTGTCCGACCCCGACCGGGCCACCCTCGACGCGTACGCCGCGTTCGGCGAGAAGAAGCTCTACGGCAAGGTCGTCGAGGGGGTCATCCGCTCGACGATCGTGGTCGACCCGGAGGGCAAGGTCGCCGTGGCGCAGTACAACGTGAAGGCCACCGGTCACGTCGCCAAGTTGCGTCGGGACCTCGGGCTCGACTGACCCGTTCCGCGAGGCGCTCCCCTAGGCTCGTGCCACGAGCGCTCGTAGCCCAACAGGTAGAGGCACCAGGTTTAGGTCCTGGACAGTGAGAGTTCGAATCTCTCCGAGCGCACCGCATCCACCACTAGGGTCCGGTCATGGACTCCGCACTCACCACCGTCGGGCTGCCGATCGCTCTCGGGATCATCATGTTCGGGCTCGGCCTCGGCCTGCGGCTCGACGACTTCCGCCGCGTCGGCACGCACCCGAAGGCGGTGGCGGTGGCGCTGGCCTGCCAGCTCGCGGTGCTGCCGGCGGTGTGCTTCGGCCTGGTGCTCGCCTTCGACCTGAGCCCGCTGCTCGGCATCGGCATGATGCTGCTGGCCGCGTCGCCGGGAGGCACGACCGCAAACCTGTTCAGCCACCTCTTCCGCGGCGACGTCGCCCTCAACATCACGCTGACCGCGATCAACTCGCTCATCTCGATCGTGACGCTGCCCCTGATCACCGGGCTGGTCATCGCGTACTACGACCGGGGCGACGACGTGTCGATGCCGTTCGGCGAGATCGTCAAGGTCTTCGCCCTGGTCCTGGTCCCCGTCGCGATCGGCATGCTGGTGCGCAGCCGCAACCCGGCCTTCGCGGCCCGCATGGACCGCCCCGTGCGCATCGGGTCGGCGGTGATCCTCGCCGTGCTCATCGTCGGGATCCTGCTCGACCAGCTGGAGAACCTGGGCGACTACCTCGCCGACGTCGGCCTCGTCGCCGCCCTCTTCTGCGTGATCAGCCTGGTCGTGGGGTACGTCGTGCCGCGGGCCTTCGGCGTCACCGCTGCGCAGTCGATCGCGTCATCAATGGAGATCGGCGTGCACAACGGCACCCTGGCCATCTTCGTCGCCGTGGAGGTGCTCGACAGCACCGAGATCTCGGTGCCCGCCGCGGTCTACTCGTTGCTGATGTTCTTCCTGGCGGGCGCCTGGGGCGCCTTCATCAGCAGGCGCGTGGGTCAGCCGGCGGGTGCGAGCACGGACGCCACCTGAGGGACGATCTCGCGCAGAGCCCTGCCCCGGTGGGAGATGGCGTCCTTCTCGGCGACCCCAAGCTCGGCGGTGGTGACGTCGTGGCCGTCTGCGACGAAGAGCACGTCGTAGCCGAAGCCGCCCGTGCCCCGCACCTCGCCGATGATGCGACCGTCCATCCGGCCGTGCACGACGAGCTCGGTGCCGTCGGGGTGGCAGAAGGCGACGGCGCAGACGAAGTGCGCGCTGCGTCTGCCGGCCGGCACGTCGGCGAGCTGGTCGAGGAGCAGCGCGTTGTTGCGGGCGTCCGCACCCTTCCTGTCAGCACCGGGCTTGCCCGACCACCGCGCCGAGAGCACGCCGGGCATGCCGTTGAGCGCGTCGACGCACAGCCCGCTGTCGTCGGCCATCGTCGGCAGACCCGTGGCCCTGAGACCGGCACGCGCCTTGAGCAGCGCGTTGCCCTCGAAGTCGGGCTGGTCCTCGACCGGCTCGTCGTACGTCGGCACGTCGTCGAGGCCGACGACCTCGATGCCCGGCGCGTGCTCGGCGAGGATGCGCTGCATCTCGGCCAGCTTCTTGGCGTTGCGGGAGGCCAGGAACACCTGGACGGGGCCAGACCCGGGCACTGGGCTCACTGGGCCAGCGCTTCGCTCTGCATGCGGGTCAGGTCGGCGCAGCCCTTCTCCCCCAGCGCGAGCAGCGCGTCGAGCTCCGCACGTGAGAAGACCGCACCCTCGGCGGTGCCCTGCACCTCGACGAAGCCGCCGGCACCGGTCATCACGATGTTCATGTCGGTCTCTGCGCGGACATCCTCCTCGTAGGGCAGGTCGAGCCGCGGCGCGCCGTCGATGATCCCGACGCTGACCGCGGCGACCGAGCCCGTCAGCGGCTCGCCGGTCAGCGACCCCGCCTCGCGCAGGTGGGCGATCGCGTCGGCGAGGGCGACGTAGGCACCGGTGATGGCTGCCGTGCGCGTCCCGCCGTCGGCCTGGAGCACGTCGCAGTCGAGCTGGATGGTGTTCTCACCCAGGGCCTTGTAGTCGATGACGGCGCGCAGCGAGCGACCGATGAGGCGGGAGATCTCGTGGGTGCGGCCACCGATGCGGCCCTTGACGGACTCGCGGTCGGAGCGGGTGTTGGTCGACGCGGGGAGCATCGCGTACTCGGCGGTGACCCAGCCGAGGCCCGAGCCCTTGCGCCAGCGCGGCACGCCGGCCGACGCCGAGGCGGCACACAGGACGCGGGTGCGGCCGAACTCCACGAGCACCGAGCCGGCGGCGTGGTCGAGCCAGTTGCGGGTGATCTTGATGTCGCGAAGCTGGTCGTCGGCGCGGCCGTCGAGGCGGGTCTCAGTCATGGTCGCGATCCTAGGTCGGGCGGCCGGCACACCCCGAAATGTGGACCGGGCCCGGTCACCCACGTGGGTTGTCCGGACCCGGCACCCGCCCCCCTCCCCCGAGAAGGGCAGACCGTGGGTGCTGACCGCTACTTGAACTCGATGCGCAGCAGCCGCACGATGCCCAGGATCAGCGGGATGACCAGCCAGATGGTGCCGGAGGTCGCGATCTGTGCCCACTCCTGACCGCTGGGGGTGTAGTCGCCCGTGAAGAGCGGCGTCTGGGCGGTGTTGAACTCGATCCACGGCGCGACCTTCTCGAACCCCGAGCTGAGGGCGCCCAGGATCCCAGACGCGATGGGCAGGATCAGGCTGTACACGAAGTAGCCGACGATCGCCGCCGGGGTGTTCATGATCAACGTGGCGATCGCGAAGCCGATGAGGACCCCGATCGCGTTGGCGAGCACGAAGCCGTTGAAGATCAGGTTGCCGTCGGCGGTCCACTCGGGAGACGCTCCGCTGACCGATCCGAAGAGAGTGCCGATGACCGCGATCAGGGCAGCCAGCACCATCACGGCGACCGCGAGCGCGAACCCGGCGATGAACTTGGCCACCACGACCCGCGACCGACGGGGCTCCAGCGTGAAGGTCACCAGTCCGTTGCGCTGGCTGGCCTCGCTGGTGACGAGCATGATGATGAGGATCGGCACGAAGTAGCCCAGCACGCCGCCGGCGACGCTCAGGAAGTCGCCGTAGTCCTTGGCGTCGTCCGGCGCCGCGAAGGCGTAGATGACCTCGACGACAAGCACCAGGGCCAGGATCGACACGACGAACCAGCGGCCCGCGCGGGTGTCGACCGCCTTGCGGAGCTCCACCTTGGCCAGCCGGCTCATCGGGACCTGCGGGGTCGACGCGAGGTCGATCGTCGAGGGGACAGCGGTGTCGCTCATGCCTTGGCTCCTTCGGGGAGTACGTCGCGCTGGCTGTCGGACGTGAGCTCGAGGAAGAGGTCCTCGAGGGCACCGTCGGCAGCGCGCAGGTCGGTCAGGACGATGGTGTGGTCGGCGGCCACTCGGCCGACGTCGACCGGGGTGGCCTCGACCTTCAGGCCCTGACCGGCCGGAGTCACGGCGTACCCCTTGTGCTCCAGGGCCTCGGCCAGCCGGGCGTTGTCGAGCGACGTGACGTTGGTGCTCTTGTGACCGGCGCCTGCCAGCAGCGACTCCTTGTCGCCCCGGGCCACGATCTTGCCCCGGCCGATCAGGATCATCTCGTCGGCGATCAGCTCGACCTCGTTGAGCAGGTGGCTGGAGAGCAGCACCGTGCCGCCCCGGTCCGCGTAGCCCTTGAGGAGCCCGCGCATCCAGCGGATGCCGGCCGGGTCGAGTCCGTTGGCGGGCTCGTCGAGGATCAGCACCGACGGGTCGCCGAGCAGCGCGTGGGCGATGCCGAGACGCTGCTTCATGCCGAGCGAGTAGTTGCGCAGCCGGCGCTTGGCCTCGGTCTTGTCGAGCGAGACCAGCTCGAGCATCTCGTCGACCCGAGCCGACGGCAGGCCCATCGTCTCGGCGCCGATGCTGAGGATCTCGCGGCCGGTGCGCCCGGCGTGCTGGGCCGACGCGTCGAGCAGCACGCCGACGTGGCGGCCCGGGTTGGGGATGTCCTGGTAGAGGTGACCGCCGATGGTCACCCGGCCCGCGGAGGCCGTGGTGAGGCCCACCATGATGCGCATCGTGGTCGTCTTGCCGGCGCCGTTGGGGCCGAGGAAGCCGGTCACGCGGCCGGGCTGGCAGACGAAGCTGACGTCATCGACCGCGAGGAAGCGTCCGTACGACTTGGAGAGACCTTCGACGGTGATCATGTCGAGCAGTCTGGCGCAGCGCGATCGGGCGGCGCATCCGTCCCGGGGCTCGCCGCACCAGACTTTCGTAGGGGGTCGCCCGGTCCCCGGGACGGCTGTCACACCGCACGTGTGCGCCTAGCCTTTGCAGGTGGACGAGCCTAGACCGGAGCAGTACCAGCCCCCGCTGGGGTGGTACTCCCATGCGTGGCGCACGGCGCTGTGCGTGGCGATATCGCTCGTGGTGTGGGTTCCCGTCGCTCCGGGCCAGTTCGCGGACCGGCACGTGCTGCTGGTGTTCGACCTCTTCCTCGGTGTCCTCTCCTACCTCCTGGTCTTCTGGCGCCGCCGGTGGCCACTCCCGGTCGCCGTGGCCCTCACCTTGATGTCGCTGCTCTCCGGAATCGCCGCCGGGCCGGCCACGCTCGCCGGCGTGTCGCTGGCGACCCGCCGGGCCCTGATGCCGATCGCCCTGGTCGGCGTCCTCGGAATCGCCGCCACCCAGGGCTACACCGAGATGCAGCCCTCCACCAACGACGAACCGGCCTGGCTCACGTTCACGTTCAGCACGGTGTTCACGATCGGCATGATGGGCTGGGGCATGTACATCGGCTCGCGGCGGGAGCTGATGTGGGCCCTCGAGAACCGTGCCGTCCGGGTCGAGGCCGAGCAGGAGCTGCGCAGCGAGCAGGCCCGGGGCAACGAGCGCGCGCGCATCGCCCGGGAGATGCACGACGTCCTCGCGCACCGCATCTCGCAGATCTCCATGCACTCCGGGGCGCTGGCCTTCCGCGCCGACCTCGACGCGGACGCCCTGCGTAGCGGCATCGCCGAGATCCACGGCCACGCCACCGCCGCGCTCACCGACCTGCGCGGGGTGCTCGGCGTGCTGCGCGACGAGGCGGGCCAGCTGACCCGCCAGCCGCAGCCGACGTACGACGACCTGGCGGACCTCGTCGCCGAGGCACGCGCCCTCGGCATGCAGGTGGAGTACACCGACCGCATCACCGGTCAGGCGCCCCCCGAGAGCGTCGGCCGGACGCTCTACCGGATCGTCCAGGAGGGCCTCACCAACGCCCGCAAGCATGCGCCCGGCGCCCTCGTCACCGTCGAGGTCAGCGGTGCTCCCGACTCCGGGGTCGACGTGGTCCTGCGCAATCCACTGGGCTTCGGCCCCGGCGTCAGCCCCACGTCCGGACTGGGACTGATCGGCCTGTCCGAACGCACCCTCCTGAGTGGCGGCCGGCTCGAGCACCGGCGTGAGGGCGCGGCGTTCGTCCTGCACGGCTGGATACCGTGGGCGGCGTGACCGTCCCGGCGGCAGCGCCCGCGAAGCCCGTGACCCGGGTCCTGATCGTCGACGACGACCCCCTGGTGCGCTCGGCGCTCAGCCTGATGCTCGGCGGGCTGCCCGACCTCAAGGTCGTCGGTGAGGCAGCCGACGGCCGGGTGGGGATCAGCCAGGTCGACGCGCTCTCGCCGGACGTCGTGCTGATGGACATCCGGATGCCTGTGCTCAACGGCCTCGACGCCACCCGGCTGCTGCACGAACGACCGAAGCCCCCGCGGGTCATCGTGCTGACCACGTTCGACGCCGACGACTACGTCGTGGGCGCGCTCGAGGCCGGCGCCGACGGCTTCCTGATGAAGGACACACCGCCGGCGGCCATCGTCGAGGCGATCCGGAAGGTGGCCGACGGCGAGGCGATGCTCTCCCCCACCGCCACCCGCACCGTCGTCGACCGGCTCCGCAGCAACCGGTCCGACTCCCGCGGCGCGCACGCGGAGAAGCGCCTGGCCCTGCTCACCGACCGCGAGCGCCAGGTGGCGGTGGCCGTGGGACGCGGCCTGAGCAACGCCGAGATCGCCGGTGAGCTGCACCTCTCCGTGCCGACGGTCAAGGCGCACGTGTCACGGGTGTTCGAGAAGCTGGGCGCCACCAACCGGGTGCAGATCGCGATCTGCGTGCACGACGCCGGCGAGGTCTGAGGCCCGGTCCGAGGCACGGTCACCCCGGCGCCCGCCCCACGCGCGGGCACACCGCGAGCAGGTACGTCCGCCGGTGCCGGGGGTCGTCGTCCCGCCGCGGCCGCTCCGGGACCGGCCCGCCGGCCACGGTCCGGTGGTGGCTGAAGGCCGACTCGAGCAGGGCCTCCCCCCGCGTCAGACCGGGCAGCTGCTGCTGCAGCCGGTGCACCGCGACCGCGGGCACCTCTCCTCGCAGGTGGGCCACGTCCCCACGCACCGTCGAGGCGCCCGGCACACCGCGCAGCCGGGCGACCGCGGCCAGGACCTGGCCCACGACGTCGACGGGCACCTCGGCACGAAACGCGTGCACCGGCTCGTGGACGAGCGTGCCGGCCTCGAGCAGAGCCGTCATCAGCACCAGTGGAGCCATCGCGCGGAAGTCACCGGCGGTGGTGCACATGCTCTTGTCGAAGGTGCCGTGGGCGTGGCTCTGCCGGGGGTAGTACTGCGACGACGTCAGGGTCACGCGGCAGTCCGGCACCGGCCAGCCGTGGACGCCGCCCTCGGCGAGGAGCCCCCGGACCCCGTCCTCGATCGCGGTGAAGAAGGCGGCCGGCATCGACCCGCGCTCGACGCCGAGACCGAACTCCACCCCCCAGCCGACCGGGGCCGGCTCGATGCGCAGCCCGACGCCCGCGATGAACGGGTTGTCCTCGTCGTCGATGCGTTCGGCGTGCTCGGCGATGCCCACGACAGCCTCGATGCAGACCGGGGTCGTGGGCGCGAAGCCGGCCGGCACGCCGTACTCCTCGGCCAGCGTGGTCGCGAGCACCTCCTTCTGCACCTCGCCGTACAGGCTCACCGCCAGCTCCCCGGTGAGCTCGTGGCGACGCAGCCCCAGCATCGGATCCTGGTCGGTGACCTGCACCAGCGCGGCGTGCAGCGCTCCGCGGTCCGCCTCGTCGAGCGGCGTCACCACCGTCTCGAGCACGGGCGGCGCGAAGCTGGGGCCGGCCCGCCCCGCGCACTCCCCCACCGGATCACCGATCCGCGCGTGGGTGAGACCGCTCAGTCGGCCGATGCGACCCCCGACCAGCGCATCGACGGTGTGGGTCTCGCCGTCCTCGGCGAGGTGGATGCCGGTGACCCGGTCCTCGTCCCCGTCGCCGAGGTGCAGCCGGTCCCGGGTGTGCAGCGTGCCGCCGACCATCCGCACCCACGCCAGCTTCTCTCCCGTGGGGCCGCGCTCGATCTTGAAGACCGTGCCCTGCGGCGGGCCGTCGGGACGCTCGCGGGCCACCGGCAGCAACGTGGTCAGCTGCCCGAACAGCGCTTCGACGCCCGCACCGGTGGTCGCGGAGCCGAACAGCAGCGGATGCACGCGAGCCCGGTGCGTCTGCTCGGCCAGGGCCGCCAGGAGACGCGCCCGATCGATGGGCCTCCCGGCGACGTAGTCGGCCAGCAGACCATCGTCGTGCCGGCTCAGCAGGTCCAGGAGCTCGGTGTCGCTCGCGCTGTGGAGATCGACGACGTCCGGGGTGAGCCGGTGCCGGATCTCCCCGACCAGGTCGTCACGGCGTGACCCGCGGCGGTCGATCTTGTTGGCGAACAGCACGGTGGGGATGGCCAGCCGCTGCAGGGTGCGCATCAGCACCCGGGTCTGGGCCTGCACGCCCTCGACCGACGAGATGACGAGGACCACGCCGTCGAGCACGCCGAGGACCCGCTCGACCTCGGCGATGAAGTCGGGGTGCCCCGGGGTGTCGATGAGGTTGACGGTGACGCCGCCGACCTCGAAGGACACCACGGCCGAGCGGATCGTGATGCCGCGCCTGCGCTCGAGCGCGAGCGAGTCGGTGAACGTGCTCCCGGCATCGACGCTGCCGGGTTCGTCGACGACGCCCGCGAGGTACAGGAGTCGTTCGGTCAGGGAGGTCTTACCGGCGTCGACGTGCGCCAGGATCCCCAGGTTGAGTACGTGCATGCTGCTCCGTGTCCCAGAAGGTGTGTGGCCTGGACATCGGAGCTGCTCGCATCGGGTTACCTCTCGGCCGGGGCTGGGACGGGTTGCGGCGCGCTCGGGCGCCGCCCGATCAGCAAAGCACCCGGGGACTCCACGCTCAACCGGTTATCGGTCAGCGGTGCGTCGCGGAGAGGTCGTAGACCGCTCCGGGGACAGCCAGCTCGATCGGGCCGGCGTACGCCGCCGTCGCCTCGTCGAGCACCACCTGCCGGTCGTGCCACGGCGGCACGTGGGTGAGCACCAGCCGCTTGGCGCCCGACCGCGTCGCGCTCGCGCCGCAATCGGCGCCGGTGAGGTGGATCGACGGCGGGTTGTCGTCACACTCCTGGAACGACGCCTCCGCGAGGAACAGGTCAGCCCCCCGGGCCACCTCGTCGAGGCCCGCGCACGGCCCGGTGTCCCCGCTGTAGGCGATCACCCGGTCGCCGTCGCTGACGCGCAGCCCGAACGCCGGCACCGGGTGGTCGACCCCGATCGCCTCGACGGTGAACGGGCCGATGCTCGTCGAGCCGTTCCAGACCCGGAAGTCGAACTCCTCGGTCATGCCGGGGTCGAGGGGCAGGTCGTAGGCGCGCGCCATCCGGTGGGCCGTGCCGTCGGGGCCCCAGACCGGGATCCGCGGCTGGGGGCCGTTGGGGTGGTAGCGGCGCAGCACGTGGTAGCCGCAGAGGTCCAGGCAGTGGTCGGCGTGCAGGTGGCTCAGCAGCACGGCATCGATCGAGAGCGGGTCGGCGTACCGGTGGAGGGCGCCCAGCGCGCCGTTGCCCAGGTCCATGACCAGGCGCCAGGTGCGCCCCTCGTGCTCACTCTCGATCAGGTAGCAGCTGGCCGGTGAGTCGGGGCCGGGGTAGGACCCCGAGCAGCCGACGACGGTCAGCCTCATGCGCCGCCCCCGGCGTACTGGTGGGCGGCGTGCAGCTCCGGGCCGAGGAACCGGCGCCCGATCGTCTCGAACTCGTCGGGACTGCCCGTCGTCACGAACGTGTACGACGGATCGCCGGGGCCGCTCATCAGGTCGTGGCGCACGAGCAGCTGGTAGACGTCCTTCGCGCACTCCTCGGCCGAGCTGACCAGGGTGACCCGGTCCCCCATGACGTAGGAGATGACGCCGGTCAGCAGCGGGTAGTGGGTGCAGCCCAGGATCAGGGTGTCGACGCCGTCGGCGACGAGCGGGTCGAGGTAGTCGTGCGCGGCGGCCATCAGCTCGTCGCCGCTGGTGACCCCCGCCTCCACGAAGTCGACGAAGCGCGGGCAGGCGCGGGTCGTCAGCGTCATGTGCGGGGCGGCGGCGAACGCGTCGTCGTACGCGAGGGACTCGGCGGTCGCGCGGGTGCAGATCACGCCGATGTGGCCGGTGCGGGTGGCCGCGACCGCGCGCCGCGTGGCCGGCAGGATCACCTCGACGACCGGCACGTCGTAACGCTCACGGGCGTCGCGCAGCATCGCGGCGCTGGCGGAGTTGCACGCGATGACCAGGGCCTTGACGCCCTGCTCGACGAGGTGGTCGAGGCACTCGAGGGCGTACTCGCGGACCTCGCCGATGGGCTTCGCGCCGTAGGGCTGCCGGGCGGTGTCCCCGAGGTAGACGATCGACTCGTGCGGAAGCTGGTCGATGACCGACCTGGCGACGGTGAGTCCACCGAAGCCGGAGTCGAAGATGCCGATCGGAGCGTCGGCGGTCACGGCTGGCACGAGGCACAGGCTAGGGCACGGGGAGCCGCCTGGTGGGGCATGGCGACGCAGGTCACGCGCTTATGCGCTCGCCCGCGCCGATCTGCGTCTACCCTGCCTTGGTGACCTCAGCTCGGCGCCGTCGCCCACTCGTCCTTGCCACCGCCGTGACCGCCTTCGCCCTCGTGGCGGGTGCGGCCTGCGCCAACGGTGCCGATCGCGAGCCGACCGTCGCGCTGACATCGGCGTCGGTCCCCGCTCCAGCCGGGACGCCGGTCTCGGGACGCTCGCCGGTCCCGGTCCCGACGTCGGTGCTGACCGTCTCGCTCGACGGCCTCAACCCGAAGGCGTTGAAGGTCCTCGGCCGCGCAGGCACGCCCACGCTGCACCGGCTCATCGACGAGGGCGCCTCGACGCTGAACGCGCGGACCGAGTACGAGATGACGGTCACCCTGCCCAACCACACGGGCATGGTCACCGGGCGTCGCATCACGGCCGCCAAGGGCGGCCACGGCGTCACCTGGAACGACGAGCGGCTGAGCCCCGGGACCGTTCAGGAGGCAGCAGGCCACCCGGTGTCCTCGGTCTTCTCGGTGCTCAAGGACAACGGGCTCGGCTCGGCACTCTTCGCCAGCAAGACCAAGTTCTCGCTGTGGCAGCGGTCCTGGCCGACCGACATCGACAAGGTCGACATCACCCTCGGCAACGGTGCCCTGGTGCGCCACCTGATCGCCGACCTGGCCACCCCGCGGGCCTACCGCTTCCTCCACCTCTCGGCGCCGGACGCGGCCGGCCACGCGCACGGCTTCATGTCGGCGCGCTACCTCAAGACCGTGAAGCGGACCGACCGCCGGCTGGGCAAGGTGGTCGCCGCCATCGACGCCGACCCCACGCTGAGCAAGGGCCTGGTGCTGATGGTCACCGCCGACCACGGCGGCAAGGGTCTCCGCCACGACATCGCAAACCGGTACGCCAACTACCGCATCCCGTTCATCGTGCGCGGCGCCGGCGTCCCGGCGGCCAAGAACCTGTACGCCCTGAACCCGGACTACCGCAGCCCGCGCCGCGGTCGGCCGACGTACGCCGGCGCCCAGCCCGTGCGCAACGGCGACGTCGCCAACCTCGTCACGTCACTCTTCGGGCTGCCGGCCGTCGAGGGCAGCGAGCACGACGCGGCCCAGGACCTGAGCGTCTACGCCCGCTGAGCAGCGAGCAACCTCACAGCTCGCCGCGACGCGGCCACGGGTTGAACCGGCAGCCACCGGTGCCCTTGGACTGCTGCATCATCACCGGCGCGAGCTGACCGTTGCCGGGGCACCCGGCGTGGCCGTGGCCGAGCCAGTGTCCGGTCTCGTGGTTCACGACCAGGTGCCGGTAGTCGCGCACCGACCGGTTGGCGGCGTTCCACGCCGGTGACGCACCGAGCCAGCGGGCCTGGTTGATGATCACGTAGCGACCCACGCGACAGCTCCACGTGGCGCTGCACGTGCCGCTCATCCGCGGCAGCCACGACGCCTCGGCCAGCACCAGCGTGAAGGCGCCTCCGCGGGCGACCCGGCGGAACTCCACGCCGCCGTTGCGCCAGCCACGCGGGTCGTCGAAGGTCTGCTGCGCCTGACGGCGGAACTCCTTCATGCTCGCCGTGACCCGGCCGCGCGTCTCGACGTGGTACCTCACGACGCGGCGCTGGTCGACGCGGTACTTGACCCGGCGGGGCCGGGACCACGCGGTCGACGGCTCGTAGCCGTCTGCCGCAGCGGTCACGACGACGCGCACCTTGGTGCCGACGTCGCGGGGGGCCAGCTCGTAGCGTCGGCCGGTCGCCCCCTTGATGGGGCGCCCGTCGCGCAGCCACTGGTAGGTCGTCGTGGTGCGTTGCGGGGTCCAGCGACCGGGGTGCGCGCGGAGCGTGCGGGTGAAGCGGGCGGCCCCGCGGGCCTTCGGGCGCTCGGTGTTGGCCAGTGGGACCACCTGCTCCTGTGCGGGCGCCGGGCCGGCCAGGGCCGGGACCGGGACGAGCAGGGTGGCGGTCAGGAGCAGGGGGACCAGTCGCAGTGGGTTCAGTCGCAGTGGGTTAAGTCGCACGAGCGACAGACTAGGCCCAGAACCACTAGGCCCAGAGCTGGCCGTCGAGGCGTTCCTCCGCCTCGTCGACGGTGCCCTCGTAGGCACCGGTGGAGAGGTACTTCCAGCCGCCGTCGCACACCACGAACGCGATGTCGGCCCGCTCGCCCGCCTTGACCGCCTTCGCGGCCTGGCCGAGCGCGGCGTGCAGGATCGCGCCGGTCGAGATGCCGGCGAAGATGCCCTCGAGCTCCAGGAGCTCGCGCACCCGGCGTACGGCGTCGCGCGGGCCGACCGAGAAGCGCGCGTCTATCAGCGACGCGTCGTAGAGCTCGGGCACGAAGCCCTCGTCGAGGTTGCGCAGGCCGTAGACCAGCTCGCCGTAGCGGGGCTCGGCGGCCACGATGCGGACATCGGGCTTCGCCCGCCGGAAGTAGCGCGAGGCGCCCATCAGGGTGCCCGTGGTGCCGAGGCCCGCGACGAAGTGGGTGATCTCGGGCAGGTCGGCGAGCACCTCGGGCGCCGTGCCCTCCTCGTGCGCGAGGGCGTTGGCGGGGTTGCCGTACTGGTAGAGCATCACCCAGTCGGGGTGCTCGTCGGCCATCTTCTTGGCCACCCGCACGGCCTCGTTGGAGCCACCGGCCGCCGGCGAGGAGACGATCTCGGCGCCCCACATGTTCAGCAGCTGGCGGCGCTCCTGCGAGGTGTTCTCGGGCATCACGCAGACCAGCCGGTAGCCCTTGAGCTTGGCGGCCATCGCCAGCGAGATGCCGGTGTTGCCGGAGGTCGGCTCGAGGATCGTGCAGCCGGGACGCAGCACGCCGTCCTTCTCGGCCATCTCGATCATCTTCAACGCCGGGCGGTCCTTGATGGAGCCGGTCGGGTTGCGGTCCTCGAGCTTCGCCCAGAGCCGCACGTCGGCGGTCGGCGAGAGCCGCGGCAGCCCGACCAGGGGCGTGTTGCCGACGGACTGGAGCAGGTCGTCGTAGCGCATCGGTCCAGCATGACATCCCGGCGGTCACGGCCCGGCCCGAGTCCGCGCCGGCGTCTGCGGTCAGCGCAGGAAGCGCTCGGGGTCGAAATCATCGAGGGCGATGATCCGCACCCGAGGCAGCGGCACGTTGAAGGCGCCGATGTCGTCCTCGAGGTCGTGGACCGTCAGGTCGATCGCGTCGAAGGCGGTGCTGGCGTACTCGCGCAGCGCCACCAGCCCGACCTTGCGGCCGGCCCCCATG
The DNA here is from genome assembly GCA_963807335.1 of uncultured Actinomycetota bacterium. Classification (GTDB taxonomy): domain Bacteria; phylum Actinomycetota; class Actinomycetes; order Propionibacteriales; family Nocardioidaceae; genus Nocardioides. Next base: position 241,112 of record CAWEBT010000011.1, on the reverse strand, counting down.
AGGCGCTCGACGTGGTCGACGAAGTCGGCGTCGTGGGTGCACAGCAGCAGGTCCGCGTCGTCGTGGCCGACCAGCGCGTCGAGGGTGCGCTGGATGCCGATGTCGACGACCTTCTCGTCGCTGCGTCCGGCCAGCGGGATCGGCCGGTAGCCCATGGCCAGCAGGGCCTGGACGAAGTTCGCCGGCAGCTGGCCGCTCGAGGCGTTGAGGAAGAACAGCCCGGTGACCGGCTGGTCCCAGAGCTTCTGCGCGTAGTCGGTGACGCGCTCCCAGCGCGGCCGCTCCTCGGGCAGCGGCCGCCGGCCGAGCAGCGAGTTGCCGAGCGTGGCGTCGATGTTCTCTCCATCGACGATGACGAACGTGCGCCTCATCTGCTCGGCTCCATGCAGGGAGCCTACGACCCCGGCAGGGTCAGCAGCCGCCCGCGACTGCGGGCAGGACGACGACCTGGTCGCCGTCGCTCAGGCCGGCCTCGAGGCCGCCGATGAACCGGACGTCCTCGTCGTTGATGTAGACGTTGACGAAGCGACGCAGGTCGCCGCCCTTGTCGGCCTGTTCGAGGAGGCGGTCGGCGATCCCGGGATAGGACGACTCGAGGTCGGCGATCAGCTTGGCGAGGGTGTCGCCGTCGGCGTTCACAGCCTTCTCGCCGCCGGTGTAGGGGCGCAGGATGGTGGGGATCCGGACCTCGATGGCCATCAGGGGGTGCTCGCTTCCAGCTCGGGGACGACGACGACCTCTTCCTCGGTCACGGTGCCGTCTTTGATTCTGTATGACCTGAACTCCACAGGGCCGTCGTTATTCCCGTGCTCGCGGGTGCTGACCAGCACGTAGTGCGCGTTCGGCTCGCTCGCGAGCCCGATGTCGGTACGGCTCGGGTAGGCCTCGGTGGCCGTGTGGGAGTGGTAGACGACCACTGGTTCCTCGTCGTTGTCGTCCATCTCGCGGTAGAGCCGGAGCAGGTCGGTTGAGTCGAACTCGTAGAACGTCGGGCTGCCCGCGGCGTTCACCATCTCGACCAGCCGCTCCGCCCGGTCGCTGCCCTCCGGGCCGGCGACGATGCCGCACGCCTCGTCGGGATGGTCGCGGCGGGCGTGAGCGACGATCGCGTCGTACGTCGCCTGGTCGATGGTCAGCACGCCGCCAGCCTAGGTCGGGGCTCACCCGGGACCGGGCCCGTCTCGCTGAGCGAGTGAGAACGACTTGCCGACCTCCCGATGCATGAGATATATCTCGACATCAAGACACTCGGGGGGATCCGCTCATGACCACGTACGGCTCCACGCCACTGACCAGGTGGGGCGTTCCCTACGACCGCGACCTGCGGGTGCTCGCGACCGGATCGTTCGCAAACCGGTTCGGCACCGGCGCCGTGATGACCACGAGCGCGCTCTACTTCACCCGGCACGTGGGTTTCACCGCGACCGAGGTCGCGCTCGCGCTCTCGGTCGCGGCCTTCGCCGGGATCTTCGTGCAGGTGCCGGCCGGCCATCTCGGTGACAGCCGCGGGCCGCGCGAGGTGCTGGTCGTCTTCATGGCCGGCGCCGCCCTGTTCAGCGCACCCCCCGTGCTCGCCACCACCCCGTGGATGCTGGCGGTCCTGCTCACGCTCCTCGCGCTCTTCGAGCGCTCGGCCGGCGCGGTCAACCAGGGGGTGATCGCCCAGCTGGCGACCGGCGGCCGCGGTGTTCTCTTCAAGGCCTACCTGCGCGCGGTCACCAACACCGCGATCGCCCTCGGCTCCGTGTTCGGCGGTGCCGCGCTCGTGATCGACGAGACCTGGGCCTACGTCGCGGTGTTCGTGCTGAACGCCCTCTTCACCGGCTTCGCCGCGTGGAACTGCACGCGGCTCCCTCACCTGCCGGCGTACCAGCGCTCGGCCGGCGAACCCCGCCTGGCCGTGCTGCGTGACCTGCCGTTCGTGGTGATCATCGCGATCACCGGGGTCTTCAACCTGCACTTCTTCGTGATGGAGCTGGGCCTCGCGCTCTACATCTCCGAGCGCACGCAGGCGCCGACGGTGATGGTCGCGGTCTTGCTGCTCCTCAACACCGTGATGGTCGCGCTCTTCCAGGTACGGCTGTCGCGTGGGGCCGACTCGGTCGAGGCCGGCGCGAAGGCGATGGTGAGGGGCGGCTGGTTCATCGCTGCCGGATTCGTGGTCGTGGGGCTGGCCGACCGCGGGTCGCTGTGGTTCGTGATCGCCGTCCTGGTCGTGGGGTCACTGGTGCACGTGGTCGGCGAGATGATCGGCTCGGGCGGTCAGTGGAGCCTCCAGATGGGGCTGGCCCCGCACGAGCGCCAGGGCCAGTACCAGGGCTTCGCGGGTCTCGGGTTCTCGGTGATGGCGGTGATCGGGCCGCCCGTGGTCGCCTTCTTCTGCGTCGAGCAGGGCGAGCGCGGCTGGCTGATGCTGGCCGCGATCATGGTCGTGACCTCGCTGGCCTCGGTGCCGGCCGCGCGCTGGGCGCTGGCGACGCGCACGCAGTACGGCGTGACCACGCACTCCGGCTAGAGCCGGAAGCGGGTCCGCTCCTCGGCGGCCAGCACGTCGTCGATCCGCTGGCGCAGGCGCGCCGGCATGTCGGGGAGCTCGGACACCGGGCACCAGCGCACCTCCACCGACTCGTCGTCGCCGACGCGGGCCTCGCCCGAGAGCCAGGTGCAGGCGAAGGTGAGGTCCAGGTAGACCGCGCGGTCGCCGTTGACGTGCGTGACCCGGTGGCCGCTGGAGATCGAGGCGAGCCGGTCGACGCGGATCTCGACGCAGGCCTCCTCGAGCGCCTCCCGCACCGCCGCTGCGGCCGGCTCCTCGCCCGGGTCGAGGATGCCGGTGATCGGCGTCCAGTTGCCGTTGTCGGAGCGCCGCACGAGCAGGACCTCGAGATCTCGTCGTACGACGGCGGTGACGGCCGGCATCCACAGCTCGTGGTCACCCACGAGGTCGCGCAGCTCGACCACGAAGTCCGGGATCGGGCTCATGCGACCAGTGCCGCCACGAGCGTCTCCTGCAACCAGCCCACCCACTCGTAGATGTCGTGGGCCTGGGCGCGCGGATCGTCCTCCGGCAGGGCGTACCAGTACTCCTCGTCGCCGTCCTCGATGTCGAGCCGGGTCGCGATCGCGAGTCGGATGTCGGTGAAGGACCGCAGCCACCTCTGGGCGGTCTCCTCGTCGAGCTCGACGTCGATCATCAGGCCCTCCTCCTCGAGGAGCGGCGGCAGTCCCGCCTCCTCGAGGGCGTCGATGATCGCGCTGGCGGCGTTGGCCTTGCCGTCGCGGAGGGTGCCCTCGGTGAAGCGCCGGAACTCCGAGGAGGCCTCGTCGTCGTCGAGGTAGGCCGACGGGAAGAGCCGCTTCAGCACCGGGTCCTCGGGCTCGGAGGTCGGGCCCGAGAAGTCCATCATCGCCTCGAACGGGTCCCGCGTGTCCGACGGCACCGCCGCCTCGTTGCGCAGCAGCTCGACGATCTGCGCGGCCAGGGACCGCAACAGGTCCGCCTCGAAGCCGGACAGGTTGGCGATGATCGCGCCGCTCTTGCGGTGCCGCTCGAACCCGTTCACTGCACCCTCGCGCTCATGTGCTCTTTTCCATCGTCGCCCACAACCCGTACTCGTGCATCGCCTGCACGTCGCGCTCCATCTCCTCGCGGGTGCCGGTGCTGACCACCGAGCGCCCCTCCTCGTGCACCTCCATCATCAGCTTCTCGGCCTTGGCCGCGCTGTAGCCGAAGTACTTCTGGAAGACGTAGGCGACGTAGGACATCAGGTTGACCGGGTCGTTCCACACGATCGTGACCCACGGCTTCGCGAGGAAGGTGATCTCGTCGGGCGTCAGGGTCGGATCGACCTCGACTGGGCTGGCGGCTGACACGCCGCCATCGTGGCACACCTCTAGTCTGACGACGTGTTGCACTCGACGGCCCTGCTCACCGACCACTACGAGCTCACCATGCTCCAGGCCGCGCTGCACGCGGGCACCGCCGAGCGCCGCTCGGTGTTCGAGCTCTTCGCGCGCCGCCTTCCCGAGGGTCGTCGGTACGGCGTCGTCGCCGGCGTGGGTCGCGCGCTCGACGCCTTCGAGGCGTTCCGTTTCGACGACGAGGCGATCGGCGTCCTCCGCGAGAGCCGGGTGGTCGACGAGCGGACGCTGGCCTGGCTCGCCGACTACGAGTTCACCGGCGACATCTGGGGCTACGCCGAGGGCGAGGTCTACCTGCCCTACTCGCCGCTGGTGGTGGTCGAGTCGACGTTCGCCGAGGCGGTGCTGCTCGAGACGCTGTTCCTGTCCATCTACAACCACGACTCGGCGATCGCCTCGGCCGCCTCACGGATGACCCAGGCTGCCCACGGACGGCCGTGCATCGAGATGGGTTCGCGCCGGACGCACGAGGAGGCCGCGGTGGCGGCTGCGCGGGCGGCGTACATCTGTGGCTTCGAGGCGACCTCCAACCTGGCCGCGCGGCAGCGGTACGGCGTCCCGACGAAGGGCACGTCGGCACACTCGTTCACCCTCCTGCACGACACCGAGAAGGACGCCTTCACCGCGCAGGTGGAGTCGCTCGGCCGGGGCACGACCCTGCTGGTGGACACCTACGACATCGCCGAGGCCGTCCGCCTCGGCGTCGAGATCGCAGGCCCCGAGCTGGGCGCGGTGCGCATCGACTCGGGCGACCTGGGCGAGCTGGCGCACCGGGTGCGGGCGCAGCTCGACGGGCTCGGCGCCACCAGCACCCGCATCGTGGTCACCAGCGACCTCGACGAGTTCGCCATCGCGGCGCTCGCCGCGGCACCGGTCGACGGGTACGGCGTCGGGACCCAGCTCGTCGTCGGCTCGGGCCACCCGACCTGCGGCTTCGTCTACAAGCTCGTCTCCCGCGAGGGAGAAGGCGGCGAGATGGTCTCGGTGGCCAAGAGGAGCACCGACAAGCTCTCGATCGGCGGACGCAAGTACGCCCTTCGCCGGCGCAACAGCCGCGGGGTCGCCGAGGCCGAAGTGGTCGGCATCGGCACGGCTCCCGTCGACGACGGCGACGACCGCTCGCTGCTCGTGCCGCTGGTCGCCGCCGGCAAGGTGGTGGGCCGCGAGCCGCTCGACGACGCCCGCGCCCGGCACGCCGGCGCCCGTGCGGAGCTGCCGCTGGCGGCCCAGCAGATGAGCCGGGGCGAGGCGGTCATCCCGACGATCCACCAGGAGTGAGGCGCTTCCACTGGCCCGCGCAGAGGGACACAACTGGTCCGGCGCAGCCCCGCGCGGCATGGCCCGGAGACGCATACTGAAACCAGGAGGCCACCATGGCGCTGTTCAGGTGGATTGGTCTGATCCGCCGTTGGTGGCACGCCAATGACGACATGTTCCTGAGCGAGCGGTACCAGCAGCAGCGGGCGCAGGCCGTCCTCGACCACTACGCGCACGTCGGCGACCCCACCTGCGGTTGAGCCCCGGCGTGGTGGACCGACCTCCAGCACCTAGGGCCAGGTGCGGGCGTGCCGGTCGAAGTCGTCGCCGGTCTGCACCGGCACCACGCAGAAGACCAGCCCGCCGGGGTCGTTGAGGACGACGTAGCCCTCGCGCTCCTGCACGACGTTCGCGCCGATGGCCACGACGCGAGCCACCTCGGCCGGCACGTCGTCGGTCTCGATGTCGAGGTGGATCCGGGCCGCGGTCCGGTCGCCGAGGCGCTGCGCCTCGAGCTTCATCCCGCCCGGAAGCGCCGTGACCGAGGAGTAGGTCTCGTCCTCGGGCTCGAGGGTCGATCCGGTGGCACCGGCCCAGAAGGCGCCAGCGGCGTCGTACGACGAGGCGGGGTGGTCGACCAGCACGATCCCGATCCGGCTGCGGTGCATGACGCGACCCTACGCCGCTCCGGCGCGGCCGGATCTGGGTAACCTCGGTGCATGCGCGCCCTGATCGTCGTCGACGTACAGAACGACTTCTGCGAGGGCGGGTCCCTGCCCGTGCCCGGCGGAGCACGCGTCGCGGCCGACATCTCAGCAGTGCTGCACGAGCGATCACAAGCGTCGGCCGGCGGAGCCGACGGCGGCTACGCACACGTGGTGGCCACCAAGGACCACCACGTCGACCCGGGCGAGCACTGGTCGTCCAGCCCCGACTACAAGGACTCGTGGCCCGTGCACTGCCGGGTCGGCACCGAGGGCGTGGCCTTCCACCCCAACCTCGACCCGCAGCCGTTCGACGCCGTCTTCCTCAAGGGGGAGCACGCCGCGGCCTACAGCGGGTTCGAGGGGCGCACGCTCGACGGCACGACGCTCACCGACTGGCTGCGCGAGCGCGGGGTCACCGATGTCGACGTGTGCGGCATCGCCACCGACCACTGCGTCCGCGCCACCGCGCTCGACGCCGTCGCCGCGGGCTTCGCCACCCGCCTGCTGACCGGCCTGTGTGCGGGCGTGGCCCCGGAGAGCACCGCATCGGCCCTGGTCGAGCTGGCGGAGGCCGGGGTCTCCGTTGGCTGACCTGGAACGCAGGCTCGAGGACGGCGTGCTCTGGCTGGTGCTCAACCGGCCCGAGGTCGGCAACGCGCTCGACCACACCCTCTCCGACGGTCTCGCGGTCGAGCTCGAGGACGTCCGCGGCCATGAGGAGATCCGGGTCGTCGTGCTGACCGGCACCGGCGACGCCTTCTGCACCGGCGCCGACATCGGCGGCTCCCACGCCCACGAGCGTTTCGACGTCACCGCCCTGGATCGCGCGAACCGCATCATCCGGGCCATCACCCAGCTCGACAAGCCCGTGGTCGCCGCCGTCAACGGCGTCGCGGCCGGCGTGGGCGCGGCGATCGCCTTCGCCGCCGACCTGGCCGTCGCCACGGAGTCGGCTCGCTTCCTGCTGGCCTACAGCAGGGTCGGCCTGATGCCTGACGGCGGCTCGTCGGTGACCGTCGCTGCCGCCGTCGGCCGGGCCCGCGCGATGCGGATGGCGCTCCTGGGCGAGGCGCTCCCCGCACCCGAGGCGTACGCCGCGGGCCTGGTCAGCCACGTCGTGCCGGATGCCGACTTCGCTGCGGCCGTCGTCGACATCGCCGGACGACTCGCGGCCGGCCCGCCGTTGGCGTTCGCGGCGACGAAGAAGGCCGTCAACGCGGCCACGCTGTCTCACCTCGAGGACGCGCTGGAGCGCGAACGAACCGGTCAGACGGTCCTGCTCAGCACCGACGACGTGGCCGAAGGCATGGCCGCCTTCTCCGACAAGCGCGGGCCCAACTTCCTCGGACTGTGATCTGGCCTGTCATCTGGACTGTGATCTGGCCCATATAGGGTGCCCCACATGAAGCGCACTCTGACGGCGGTTGCCGCCTCCCTCCTTGCCCTCTCCCTTGCCGGTTGCGGCTCCGACGACTCAGGGGAGACCGCCTCCGGGGTGCCAGTCATCTCCTCGGGCAAGCTGACCGTCTGCTCCGACGTGCCGTACCCGCCCTTCGAGGACTTCGACTCCAGCTCCGACTCGGGCTTCAAGGGCTTCGACATCGACGTCGTCCAGGCCGTCGCCGACGGCCTCGAGCTCGACCTGGCCGTCAAGGACTCGTCCTTCGACGCCCTCCAGAGCGGGCAGGCCCTCAACGCCGGACAGTGCGACCTGGCCGCCAGCGCCATGACGATCACCGAGGACCGCGCGAAGGCGCTCGACTTCTCCGACGGCTACTACGACTCGGAGCAGTCGCTGCTGGTGCCGGAGGGCTCCGACATCGCCGACATCGCCGGCCTCACGGGCAAGAAGGTGGGCGTCCAGCAGGGCACCACCGGCAAGGCCTACACCGAGGAGAACGCGCCCGACGCCAAGATCGTGGCCTTCCCGTCAGACGCCGAGATGTTCCAGGCGATCAAGGCCGGCCAGGTCGACGCCCTCCTCCAGGACCTCCCGGTCAACCTCGACCACCAGAAGGACGGCGGCTTCACCGTCGTCGAGACCTACACGACCGACGAGCAGTACGGCCTGGCCATGAAGAAGGGCAACACCGACCTGGTCGACGCGGTCAACGAGCAGCTGACCACGATGCGCGACGACGGCACCTACGACGAGATCTACAACACCTACTTCGCCACCACGGAGTGACATGAAGCGATCCACGCGGCGCCAGCTCAACCAGGCCACGCTCTACGCGGTCCTGCTTGGGCTGGTGCTGCTGCTCGTCCTCGCTGCCGACTGGACCACGATCAAGGCGAACTTCTTCGCCCCCGACGGGTTCAGCTCGTGGGACACCTGGAAGGTGCTGATCACGGTCGGCGTGAAGAACACGCTGATCTACACCGCGATCGCGTTCTTCCTCGGTCTGGCCCTGGCGCTGGTCCTGGCCCTGATGAAGCTGTCTCCGCTGGGTCCCTACCGCTGGCTGGCCACGGCGTACGTCGAGCTGTTCCGCGGCCTGCCGTCCCTGCTGGTCATCCTCTTCATGGCCTTCGGCATCCCGATCGCCTTCCAGTGGACGCCCCCGGGCGGCACTGTGGGCGCCGGCGTGCTCGGTCTCGTGCTGGTCGCGGGCGCCTACATGGCCGAGACCATCCGGGCGGGCATCCAGGCGGTCCCGCCGGGGCAGGCCGAGGCGGCGAGGTCACTGGGCATGAGCGCCGGGCGCACCAACCTCAGCATCGTGCTGCCCCAGGCATTCCGGATCGTGATCCCGCCGCTGACGAACGAGTTCGTGCTGCTGATCAAGGACACGGCGCTGCTGTTCGTCCTTGGCTTCGCGGCCAGCCAGCGCGAGCTCACCACGCTGGCTCGTGACTTCCTGGCCAGTGGCCCCACCGCCGGGACCTCGACCAGCCTGGTCCAGGCGGCCATGCTCTACCTCATCATCACCTTGCCGTTGACCCAGCTGGTGTCGTGGCTCGAGAGACGTCAACGGAGGGCCCGATGAGCACACCGGCGATCGAGATCAAGGACCTGCACAAGTACTTCGGTGCCAACCAGGTCCTGACGGGCATCAACTTCCACGTCGACGAGAGCGAGGTCGTGTGTGTCATCGGCCCGTCCGGCTCGGGCAAGTCGACGCTGCTGCGCTGCGTGAACCGGCTCGAGGAGCCCACGTCGGGTCAGATCATCGTCGAGGGCATCGACATCACCGACCCCGAGACCGACCTCGACCAGGTGCGCTCGCGGATCGGCATGGTCTTCCAGCAGTTCAACCTGTTCCCGCACATGTCGGTGCTGCAGAACCTCTGCATCGCTCAGCAGCGGGTCAAGAAGCGCAGCAAGGACGAGGCGGTCGAGGTCGCCCGGGCAAACCTCGAGAAGGTCGGCCTCGCCGACCGGGAGGGCGCCTACCCTGCGCACCTCTCGGGCGGCCAGCAGCAGCGGGTCGCCATCGCGCGCTCGCTGTCGATGGATCCCGACATGATGCTGTTCGACGAGCCCACGTCCGCCCTCGACCCCGAGCTGGTCGGTGACGTGCTCGAGGTCATGAAGGACCTCGCCTCCGAGGGCATGACGATGATGGTCGTCACCCACGAGATGGGCTTCGCCCGCGAGGTCGGCCACAAGCTGGTCTTCATGGACGGCGGGATCATCGTCGAGGAGGGCGACCCGACCGAGGTGCTGGGCGACCCCCAGCACAAGCGCACCCAGGAGTTCCTCTCCAAGGTGCTCTGACTCAGGTCACCACGATCGGCTGGCCGCCCGAGGTGAGCTGCCAGTCCGTCGAGGCGAAGCCGGCCGGGTCGATGGTGCCGTTGGCCGTCACCCAGTCGATGAGCAGCTGCCGGATCTCGACCTGCGCGTTGTACAGCACCGGCGCCGCCGCTACGTGCGGGAAGCCACCGCCGCCGCTCTGGCGGTAGTTGTTGATGGCCAGCGCGAACTGCTGGTCGGCGGCGACGGGTGCGCCGTCGTACGCAAGGCCGGTGATCCGTGAGCCCGGGGGCTGGGCGATGTCGATGTCGTAGGTCAGGTCGGCGTCGAGGCCCGCGACCGAGTCGAAGTTGTAGTCGGGCGTGCCGCCCGGCGCCGTCGGCGTGACCGCGTTGGTCACCTGGTCCATGGTGAACGGCCCGGGCCCGGACACCTGCTTGAAGTAGCGGGCGGAGTGCTCGAGGTAGTCCTTCACCTGGGCGCCGGTCACCTGGATCCCCAGGAGTGTGTTGTCGTAGATGTAGAGGCCGGCGACGTCGCGGTAGGTCACCTCCCCCGCCGGGAACGACGCCGACCGGTTGAAGGGCGCGGCGATCGACAGCACCGGCAGGGTGCCCCCGGTGGCGGTCTTCACCGCGTCCGCCTGGACGTACTGGATGAAGTCGATGATCGGGACGTCCTCGACGACGGCCCGAGCGGCGGAGAGCGCGGTGGCGGAGGTGCCGATGACCGAGTTGACGTAGGCGACCACCGTGTCGTGCTGGCGGCGCACCGCCCGGGCGACGTCGCGGCGCTCGGCGACGAGGTTGGAGCTGAGGGTCTGCGAGGTGGCTGCGACGACGCGCCAGCCGCCGCGACGGCGCTGCAGCTCGAGGTCCATGACCGCCAGCCGCATGCCCCAGTAGAGCGGCTCGCACAGCAGCACGTCGCGACCCGTCGTGGTGTTGCGGACGTAGCGCTGCGGGATCTCCTTGTGGGCGTGGCCGACGAGGATCGCGTCGATGCCCGGCACCTCGGCCGCGATCAGCGAGGAGGCGTTCTCGGGCGGCAGCTCGTCGCCGTACGACGAGCTGGTGTCGGCGCCGCTGTGGGCGGCGACGATCACCACGTCGCAACCGCGGCGCCGCATCTCGGGCACGAACCGGCTCGCCTGCTCGACCAGGCCGGGGAACTCCATGCGGCCCTCCACGTTGGCCTTGTCCCAGATGGCGATGCCCGGGTTGGTCAGGCCGAGGATGCCGACCTTGACGTGCGGACCGTGGCGCGGCTTGAACCTCCTGATGACGTACGGCGGGAAGACGGGGCGCTTGGTGTGGGCGTCGACGGCGTTGGCACCGAGCAGGGGGAAGTTGAGCTGCTCCTCGTAGGCGCGCAGCGTGTCGATGCCGTAGTTGAACTCGTGGTTGCCGAGCGCGGCGGCGTCGTAGTCCATCAGGTTCATGGCCAGCGCCATCGGGTGCTTGGCGCCCTCGGTGATCGGCTCGACGCGTGCGTAGTAGTAGGCCAGCGGGGTGCCCTGGATCGTGTCGCCGGCATCGAGCAGGAGGGTCGGCTCCCCCCGGCGTTCGCGGCGCATCGCGGACACGAGGGTCGCGACCTTGGCGACGCCGATGTCGTCGTGCGCGGTGTTGTCGAACTCGGCGTTCTTGAAGTAGTCCCAGTTGAAGACGTTGCCGTGCAGGTCGGTGGTGCCGAGCACCGTCAGCCGGGTCCGGTCATGGCGATGCCCGTGGCCGTGGCCGCCGCGGTGCGCCTGGGCCGGAGCGGCGTAGCCCGCGGCGGCGAGGGCCGCGGATCCGGCGAGGACGGTCCGGCGGGTGGCTGGCGGGGCGGGGTGCTGGGACATGACGTCTCCCGAGAATGGACGACTGGTGGACCGTGGTCGATCACACAGGTCTCGCTGTTCCACGTCAAGCCCCCGGACCGGTGGAGCACAGGCGAACCGTAGGCTCTCAGGGTGACCATCTCGACCGACGCCCGCCCGCGGCGTACCTTCGCGGTGATCAGCCACCCGGACGCGGGCAAGTCGACGCTGACCGAGGCGCTGGCCCTGCACGCCCGGACGATCTCCGAGGCCGGTGCCGTGCACGGCAAGGCCGGACGCCGGGGCACGGTCTCGGACTGGATGGAGATGGAGCGCGCTCGCGGCATCTCGATCACCTCCGCAGCCCTGCAGTTCGAGTACGACGGCCATGTCGTCAACCTGGTCGACACCCCCGGCCACGCGGACTTCTCCGAGGACACCTACCGGGTGCTCTCGGCGGTCGACTCCGCGGTGATGCTGGTGGACGCCGCCAAGGGCCTCGAGCCGCAGACCCTCAAGCTCTTCCGGGTGTGCGCCCAGCGGGGCATCCCGGTGATCACGGTCATCAACAAGTGGGACCGGCCCGGGCTCGACCCCCTCCAGCTCATGGACGAGATCCAGAAGGAGATCGGCCTGCGGCCCACCCCGCTGACCTGGCCGGTCGGCAGTGCCCGCGAGTTCCGCGGCGTGCTGGACCGTCGCACGGGCGACCTCATCCACTACACGCGCACCGCGGGCGGCGCCACGCGCGCCCCCGAGGAGCGGATCCCCGCGTCCCGGGCGCACGAGGTCGCCGCCGAGGCCTGGACCACCGCCGTCGAGGAGCACGACCTGCTCACGATGGACGGTGCCGACCACGACCAGGACACCTTCTTGTCCGGCTCGACGACCCCGGTGCTCTTCGCCTCCGCCCTCCTCAACTTCGGGGTGTCCCAGCTGCTCCACGTGCTGGTCGAGCTCGCTCCGCCGCCCGGACCGACCCCCGACGTGGACGGCGGCGCGCGCACGGTCGACGACGACTTCAGCGCGTTCGTGTTCAAGGTGCAGTCCGGCATGGACTCCGCGCACCGCGACCGGCTCGCCTATGCCCGGGTCTGCTCCGGCGTCTTCGAGCGGGGCATGGTGGTCCAGCACGGCGACACCGGGAAGCCCTTCGCCACGAAGTACGCCCAGGCCGTCTTCGGACGGGACCGGTCATCGGTCGAGCAGGCGTTCCCCGGCGACATCGTCGGCCTGGTCAACGCCAACGCGCTGCGGGTCGGCGACACGATCTACGCCGGTCCGGCGGTCCGCTTCCCGCCGATCGCCAGCTTCGCCCCCGAGCACTTCGTGTCGGCGCGGGCCGCCGACACCGGCCGCTACAAGCAGTTCCGCCGCGGCATCGAGCAGATGGACCAGGAGGGCGTGGTCCAGGTGCTGCGCTCGGACCTGCGCGGCGACCAGAGCCCGGTGCTGGCCGCGGTCGGGCCGATGCAGTTCGAGGTCGTGACGGCACGCATGCAGAGCGAGTTCGGCGCGGCCATCAAGCTCGACCACCTGGACTACTCGGTGGCCCGCCGCACCGACGACGCGGGCGTCGAGGCGCTGAAGGGGGTCCGCGGCGTCGAGGTGCTCAGCCGGGCCGACGGCACCCACCTGGCGTTGTTCGCCGACACCTGGCGCGCCCACACCGTGGCCCGCGACCACCCGACGGTCATGCTCGAGCCGCTGCCGGCCAGCGGGGGCTGACGACCGGGCTCACCCGCCCCACTTGGTGGCGAGCGCGCGGATCACGGTCACGTTGCGGGCGGTGCCCTCACCGAGGGCCTTGAACTCGTTGCGGCCCAGCACCCGGCTCTCGTGGAACTGGCGCTGCAGCAGCACGTGGGCGGCACGGTCGACGACCCGCACCACCTCGCCGTCGAGCCGCAGCGCCTGCACCGCCGAGACGGCCGCCGCATCGGGGGCCGCCTTGAACAGCGAGATGTAGTGCGCGTGCGGCTCCCCGAGCTCTGCGCGGAGCCGGTCGGCGGCACCGGCGATCGCGACCAGCTCGGCGGTCGTGAACACCATGGTCGGCACCTCGAACCCACGGTCGGCCGCGAACGCCTTCTCCAGGGCGGCCTCGACCCTCGCCGGCGAGCGCATCGCCGTCGTCAGCAGGAGGTTGCCGGTGTTGAGGTGCGTCTCGACCGCCGTGGCGCCGATCGACTCGGCGACCCGCTTGAGGTCGTCCTTGGGGAACTTGCGCCTGGCACCCAGGTTGATGGCTCGCAGGAACGCGACGTACGTCGGCATCCGCGCATTGTGCCGCAGGTCGCCGACACGGGGGTCGGCCAGCCGGGCTCAGAGGTTGCCGCGGACGTCCTGCTCGCGCTCGATCGCCTGGAAGAGCGCCTTGAAGTTGCCCTTGCCGAAACCGAGCGAGCCGTGCCGCTCGATGAGCTCGAAGAACACCGTCGGCCGGTCGCCCAGCGGCTTGGTGAAGATCTGCAGCAGGTAGCCGTCCTCGTCGCGGTCGACGAGGATCTTGCGCTTCTGCAGCTCCTCGATCGGCACCCGCACCTCACCGATGCGCTCGCGCAGGGCGGGGTCCTCGTAGTAGGAGTCGGGGGTGTCGAGGAACTCCACGCCGTTGGCGCGCAGCGCGTCGACGGAGGTCAGGATGTCGCCGGTGGCGAGCGCGAGGTGCTGGGCGCCGGGCCCGTTGTAGAAGTCGAGGTACTCGTCGATCTGCGAGCGCTTCTTGGCGATCGCGGGCTCGTTGAGGGGGAACTTCACCCGGTGGTTGCCGTTCGCGACGACCTTGCTCATCAGCGCGGAGTAGTCGGTGGCGATGTCGTCGCCGATGAACTCCGCCATGTTCGCGAAGCCCATGACCGAGTTGTAGAACGTCACCCACTCGTCCATCTTGCCGAGCTCGACGTTGCCGACGATGTGGTCGAGGGCCTGGAAGAGGCGCTTGGGCTCACCGTCGCGCTTGGTCCAGCGCGGGGCCTTGGCGGTGTAGCCGGGCAGGTAGGGACCGGCGTAGGTCTGGCCGTCGCCTGCGGCGTCGTGGCGCTGCACCAGCGTGTGCCGGGTCTCGCCGTACGTCGCGATCGCGGCGATGCGCACCGAGCCGTGCTCGTCGGTGACCGTCTCGGGCTCACGCACGACCGTCGCGCCGGCGGCGCGGGCCTGCTTGATGCACTGGTCGACGTCGGGCACCTCGAGGGCGATGTCGACGACGCCGTCGCCGTGCTTGGCGTGGTGGGCGATCAACGGGCTGTCGGGACTGACGGCGCCGTTGAGCACGAACTTGATCGAGCCGGACTTCATCACGAAGGACTTGTGGTCGCGGTTGCCGTTCTCGGGACCGGAGTAGGCGATCAGCTCCATGCCCCAGGTGCTCGCGTAGTAGTGCGCGGCCTGGGTCGCGTTGCCGACCACGAAGCAGATGGCGTCCCAGCCGGTGACCGGGAACTTGTCCTGCTCGGCGTCGTACTCCACGAGACCGACGAGCTGGCGCAGCTGCTCCAGCGTCAGGTCGGCCTTCATCTCGTCAACAGTCAGGGCTCCGCCGGTGGAGGCGATCTCGGTGGTCATGGTCGTACCATGTCCTGGGAGCGCAGAATGTGCAACAGTACGCCGAAACACTGCACACTCTGACTACTATTCGAGGCCTCCATGGACGATCTTGACGCCAGGTTGATCGATCTCTTCGCCATCGAGCCGCGCATCGGTGTTCTCGAGGCGTCCCGCCGGCTGGGGGTCGCCCGGGGCACGGTGCAGGCGCGCCTCGACAAGCTCAGCGCCACCGGAGTCATCACCGGCTGGGGTCCCGACCTCTCCCCCGCCGCGCTCGGCTTCCCGGTGATGGCCTTCCTCACCCTCGAGATCCGGCAGGGCTCGGCCGAGAGCGGCGGCCACCACGCCGTTGCGGCGCACCTGGCCAAGATCCCGGAGGTGCTGGAGGCGTTCACGATCACCGGCGACGGCGACATGTGGGTGCGGGTGGTCGCTCGCTCCAACACCGACCTTCAGCGGGTCATCGACCAGGTGCTGACCGACCACACCATCGACCGCTCGACCACGGTGATCGCGCTGGCCAGCCAGATCGGCCACCGGGTGCTGCCGCTGGCGCGGTCGGCCTCCGGCTAGTGCTCAGCGCAGCCGTTCGGCGATGTCGTGGGCGGCCGCGAGCACGCGGGGAGAGACCAGGGCGTCGTCGATGGCGCCGCCCAGGGTGACGATGCCGACGGAGGCCTCGAGCCCGTCGACCCCCCGCACCGGTGCGGCCAGGCCGTGAGCGCCCGACTGCAGCTCGCCGTTGGTCACGACGTACGGCGCACTGTCGCCGACGCGGCCCATCAGGATCGCCTTGCCGGCCGCCCCCTGGGTGAGCGGGTGCCGGGCGCCGACCCGGTAGGAGACGTGGAAGTCGGTCCACGACGGCTCGACGACGGCCAGCGCCAGGGCCTCGTCGCCGTCGGCCACCGTCAGGTGGGCGGTGCAGCCCAGGGTCTCGGCCAGCTGCCGCAGCACCGGGGCCGCCTGGTCGCGCAGCACCGGCTGCACGGCGGAGGCCAGGTGCAGCACCCCGAGGCCGACGTGCAGCCGCGACCGGGAGTCACGACGCACCAGACCGTGCTGCTCGAGCGTCGCGACCAGCCGGTAGACGACCGTGCGGTTGACCGCCAGCTCGGCGGCGAGCTCGGTGACCGTCAGGCCGGCGTGTGTCTCGGCGAGCACCTTGAGCACCCGCAAGCCCCGATCCAGGGTCTGCGAGGTCTCTGCGGCCATGACTCAGGTTAGCCGCAGTCGACGCCGTTGGACCCGCCGTCCCGCCACGGCCGGTCAGGAGCTCTTGCGGACCGCCCACTCGCGCACCGCGTCGATGCGCGCGTGCAGCTGATCGGCGGTCGCCACGGCGGCCGCCGGGCCGCCGCACTGCTTGCGCAGCGCGGCATGGGTGACGCCGTGCGGTTGTCCGGTGCGGTGGAACCACGCGCCCACGAGGCCGTTGAGCTCGCGACGGAGCACGGCGAGCTGCTCGTGCGTGGACACCTCCGCGACCGTGTCGGGGGCCGGGGCGGCCTTCTGGCGCGCGGCCCGCTCACTCTGCCGGGAGTGCAGCAGGTCGCGCACCTGGTCGGGCTCGAGCAGGCCGGGGATGCCGAGGAAGTCCATCTCCTCCTCCGAGCCGGCGTGCACCTCGCCCGAGTGGCCGAACGTGGCGCCGTCGTAGAGCACGTGGTCGAACGACGCGGTGGAGCCGAGCGCCTCGAACGACAGGCCGTCGAGCTCGTCGGACGCGCCCTCGCCGGCCTGGGCCTGGGCGAGCAGGGCGTTCTCGGCAGCGAAGATGTCGCCCTCGTCGGTGATGCGGCGGCCGAGCACGTGGTCGCGCTCGACCTCCATCTCGGAGGCGTAGCCCAGCAGGTGCGGCACCGACGGCAAGAACACCGACGCGGTCTCGCCGCGGGCCCGCGCTCGCACGAACCGGCCGACGGCCTGCGCGAAGAACAGCGGGGTGCCGGTGGTGGTGGCCCACACGCCGACCGCGAGCCGGGGCACGTCGACACCCTCCGAGACCATGCGTACGGCGACCATCCAGCGGGCCTCGGACTCGGTGAACGCGGCGATCTTCTTCGAGGAGGCCTTCTCGTCGGAGACGACCACGACGGGCGCCTCGCCGGAGATCTTCTTCAGCAGCGCTGCGTAGGCACGCGCGGTGTCCTGGTCGCTGGCGATGACCAGTCCGCCGGCGTCGGGCATGTGGCGGCGCACCTCGGAGAGCCGCTTGTCGGCTGCGGCGAGCACCGCCGGCATCCACGAGCCGGCCGGGTCGAGCGCGGTGCGCAACGCGTGCGCGGTCATGTCCCTGGTGAGCGGCTCCCCCAGCCGGGCGGCGACCTCGTCGCCCGCGCTGGTGCGCCAGCTCATCTCGCCGGAGTAGGCCATGAACAGCACCGGGCGCACGACCTTGTCGGCCAGGGCGTGCGCGTAGCCGTAGGTGAAGTCGGCGGCCGAGCGCGGGACGCCGTCTGGGCCGGGCGCATAGGTGACGAAGGGGATCGGGTTGATGTCAGAGCGGAACGGCGTGCCGGTCAGCGCGAGCCGGCGGGTGGCCGGCTGGAAGGCCTCGCGCACCCCCTCGCCCCACGAGAGCGCGTCACCCGCGTGGTGGACCTCGTCGAGGATCACCAGCGTCTTGAAGTTCTCGGTGCGGATGCGCATGGCCAGCGGGTTGACCGCGACACCTGCGTAGGTGACGGCGATGCCGACGTAGTCACCCGACGTCTTGCCCCTGCCCGCGGAGTACGTCGGGTCGATCGGCAGGCCGACCCGGGCAGCCGCCTCGGCCCACTGCACCTTGAGGTGCTCGGTCGGGGCGACGATCGTGATCCGGTCGACGATGCGCCGCCCGAGCAGCTCGGCGGCGACGGTGAGGGCGAACGTCGTCTTGCCGGCACCCGGCGTCGCGACCGCGAGGAAGTCGCGCGGCGACTGCTCGACGTACTGCGTCATGGCGGCGTTCTGCCAGGCGCGCAGCGAGGGGGCGGTGCCCCAGGCAGCGCGGTCGGGCCAGGCCGGCGAGATCGGCAGGGCAGGAGTCAGGGCCGCGGAACCATCGGGGGGAACGGCTTCGTGCCGTCCCGTCACGCCTCGGGGCCCCTGTTGCCCTTGTCGCCGTCGCCCTTGCCCTTGCCGCCGGGCTTCATCGACTCCCAGATCTCCTTGCAGTCAGGACAGACGGGGTACTTCTCGGGGGCTCGACTCGGCACCCAGACCTTGCCGCACAGCGCGATCACCGGCGTGCCCATGACCATCGCCTCGGTCAGCTTGTCCTTGGGGACGTAGTGCGAGAACCGCTCGTGGTCGCCGTCGTCGGTCGGGACGGTGCGGGTGTCCTCGATGGTGTCGGTGCCGGGCGAGAAGCCAATCGTCGTCATGATCGGACCAGTCTAGGTCAGTTCAGATCCGGGTCCAGCGGGCGCGTCGAGAGCCAGGCGATCTCACCCGGCTGCCGGCGGAGGACATCGCGCCTGAGCTCGGACGAATCGGGCCGGAACACGTCGGAGACCACCGCCGGGACGACGTACCAGTCGCCTGAGGCGATCTCCTGCTGCACCTGTCCGGCGCCCCAGCCGGAGTAGCCCGCATAGATCCGCAGCCCGGCGAGCGAGCCGTCGACGAGCTCGAGCGGGGTGTCGAGGTCGACCACGCCCAGGTCGTCGAAGATGCCTCGGAAGCCGACCGGCACGTCGGAGCTGTCGGCGAGCAGGCCCACGGCCAGCGCTCCGTCGGGGTTGACCGGGCCGCCCCGGAACAGCACCTCGGGCTCGGCGACGATGTCGCGCCAGTCGGCCAGCACCTCGGCGACCAGCACCGGCGACGGGCGGTTCAGCACGACGCCCAGGCAGCCGTCCTCGTTGACGTCGAGCAGCAGCACGACGGTCTCGGCGAAGTTCGGGTCCACGAGCGCAGGGGTGGCCACCAGCAGGGAGCCGGCGGCGACCTCGATCATGGCGTCATCATGCCCGAGGCAGCACTCGCCGTGCGGACTTGCGGCCAACATCGACCCGATCCGGCATGGGTGGGCGCTACTTCGCGTAGGTGACGCGACCGTTGTTGGCGTCGTCGGGCACCAGCTCGACCCACGTCCGGCCGGCAGGCACCGTGAGGGAGGCGCCCTTCTTGGTCTTCAGCCGCAGGGCTCCCCCGACGCCGTCCTTCTGCCAGGTGCCCTTCACGACGCGGCCACCGTGGAACAGCAGGGCCGCACCGCTGCCCTCGAACTTGGTCTCCGGGACGAAGTTGCCGGCCGGGTCGCGGTAGCCGGCGTCGCCGACCTCCGCGCGCAGCACGAGCACCGTGTCGGCCGGGAACTCGTCGCCCTGTGCGGCGTAGGTGTTCTGGTTGACGTACCCGTTGTTGGCGTAGGCCCAGTTGGTGGTGTGCATGCCGCCGAAGAAGGCGGAGAGGCTGGTGGCCTTCTGCCCCTTGGGCAGGTCCGCGGCGTCGCCGAAGGTGAAGTAGTCGTCGGGACGAGCCGCCTTCTGCTTGATCACCGAGGCGACCTCCTTGGGCCGCGCCATCAGGTTGTACGGCGCGTAGCGGCTGCCCTCGCGGAAGAAGCCCTTGGCACCCTCCTGGAAGAACGTGATGCCGGCGTCCTGGATGCGGCCGATCGTCACCCCGGCCGCACCGGAGGTGATGATGTCGGCGTCGACCGCCGAGACGATGCCGATGTCGCTGGCCCGCATCGAGCGGACCGGACCGACGACCTCGGGCAGCCGCGAGTAGTAGAAGGCCGCCAGCCGCGTGGCGCCACCCTCGACGAGCTCCTCCACCACCATGTCGGCCTTGCTGAGCCCGAGCTGGGGCGCGCTGCTCTCGGTGTTGTCCATCTTGGTGACCAGCACCGGGCGCTTGAGGTCGACGGCGGCCCCCTCGGCGACGGGCAGGCCCGTGAGCGGCCAGGTCGCCGGCGCGGCCGCCTCCTCGGCGGTCTCGCCGGCCTCCGCTCCCGGCGCGGCCGCAGCCGGGTCGCCCGTGGTCTCCTTGTCGCCGCAACCGGCCAGGAGCAACGACGTGGTGGCGAGCGCGACGAGCGCGACGCCCACCCGGGACGCGGCCGTGGTGCGCAGGGGAAGGTGCAAGGGGACTCCTAGCCGAGGTGCTGGTTGCTACCGGCAAGTGTGCGGGCGCACCCTCCCACGCAAGGGAAGGCGCGCCCGAGGCTCACCGGCGTCAGCCGGTCGTCAGGCGCGACGCATCGTGCCCGCGAACCAGCTGCTGGTCCACGGTACGTCGATCTGCACAGGCCGTCCCGGCCTTGACGAATGCAGCATCTTCACCGCACCGCGCTTGCCGCGGCCGACGAAGATGCCGGCGTGGTAGACGCCGCCGCTGCCGGTGAAGAACATCAGGTCGCCGCGGCGGAGCTTCGACTTGGGGATCCGGCGAACGTGACCGGCCTGCGCCGACGAGGTGCGAGGCATGGCCAGGCCGGCCTTGCGGAACGAGTAGTAGATCAGGCCGGAGCAGTCGAAGGCGCCGGGTCCGGCCGACCCGTAGGAGTAGGCGTCCCCGCGCTGGGCGAGGGCGATCTTCTCCGCACGGTGGACCTTCTTCTTCACCAGGCGCTGCACCTTGACGCGCTTGGAGATCGAGGAGCCGTTCGACTTGCCGGAGGAGGCCTCACTGACCTGGGTGTGGGTGCCCAGGACCAGGCCGACAGAGAGCGTGAGGAGCGCGCCGAAGCGCAGCATGCGAGTGATCGCAGGCATGGTTGTAGTCCTTTCCCACGCCTGTGAGGTGAGCTGTCGGGTTGGAGCTGGAAAGTGCTCCGTCACATGGTGACTTCACCCCGAGCCGTCCGCGATCGCGCTGCGGAACCGGCGTGGAACCTGTGGGTCCCCCACTCCTGCCCCTCGTGATGTCTCGGGGGTCGTCGCGCGGTGGGGCAGGACTCGGCGTACCCGCGGACGGTGATTCAACCGTGCACGGTAGACGCGACGAGGCGTCGAAGTCCAAGTCGCGGGTCTCGTTCAAGCGCGAGCGTGACAAGCATCTCCCACCCCGCGGCGCGACCGGACTGCCGTCCGCGAGCGGTCGGTCAGCGCAGCGACAGGCAGCCGGAGAGCGCGGCCGGGAACGGCAGCTCGGCGTCCTCGGAGACCCGGCGGTCGATGTTGGCGGCGACGTCCTCGGGCCACGGCGCCGTGCGCCTCGTGGTCATGTCGATGTGCAGGAAGATCTCCTCCATGACGTAGCTGAGCTGCTGGTGCGTCTCGTCGAGGAGGTAGACCAGCGCGTGCGCCGCGCGCTCGGAGCGCCCGAGCAGCCGGACCCGCGCCGACATCATGTCCCCGGTGCGCAGCTCGGTCAGGTAGGTGCAGTGGTGCTCAGCCGAGAAGCAGGCGTGCCCGGCGCTGATCGGCCAGTTCTGCGGGATGCCCAGCCCGACCAGCGACTCGTCGAGACCCTCGCTCGCGATGCCGAGGTAGTGACGGACGTTGAGATGGCCGTTCATGTCCTCGAACGGCATCGGCACGGGCTGTTCGACGTAGGCAGGCAGGCCGAAGAGCTGGTCATAGGTCGGATGGGTCGTCACAGGGCACGACTTTACGAGCCCATCGCCGAACAGTCTCCACCGGGCGCACGCCGCGCCCGCCGGCAAAGGGCGGAGGGGTCAGCTGACGAGCTTCGCGCCGCCGTCGACGTACAGCGTCTGGCCGGTGATGTACGACGCCTCGTCGCTGCAGAGGAACGCGGCCGCGGCTGCGATGTCCTCGGGGAAGCCGACCCGCTTGACCGGGTTGCGCTCGGCGGTCCTGGCCCGGAACTCGTCGACCGGGATGCCCAGCCGGGCGGCGGTCGCGTCGGTCATCTCGGTGGCGATGAAGCCGGGGGCGATCGCGTTGGCGTTGACGCCGTAGGGGCCGAGCTCGATGCCGAGGGTGCGGGTGAACCCCTGGATGCCCATCTTGGCGGCGGCGTAGTTGGCCTGGCCGCGGTTGCCCAGCGCGGAGACGCTCGAGAGGTTGACGATCTTGCCGTACTTCTGGGCGACGAAGTGCTTCTGGGCCGCCTTGGTCATCAAGAAGGCGCCCTTGAGGTGCACGCCCATGACGAGGTCCCAGTCCTCCTCGGTCATCTTGAACAGGAGGTTGTCGCGGGTGACCCCGGCGTTGTTGACCAGGATGTGGATGCCGCCGAGCTCGCTGACGACGCGGTCCACCGCGGCGTCGACGCTGGCGCCGTCGCTGACGTCGCAGCCGATGCCGACGTGGCCCTCGCCCAGCCGGCCCGCGGCCTGCGCGGCCGAGGACTCGTCGAGGTCGAGGATCGCGACCTTGGCGCCCTCCTCGGCGAAGCGCTGGGCAGTGCCGAACCCGATGCCGCGTGCGGCTCCCGTGACAACGGCGATGCGTCCGTCAAAGCGACCCATGGTGACTCCTGACACGTTGTGGGAGGCGCGCAGCGGCGCCCGGGCAAAACCGGGTCACACCCTAGACCGCTGACGGCTTACGCTGGTCTGGTGGGTAGGCCTGATTTTCGCTTCGCCGGTGTCCTGGCAGCCGCCATGGTCGTCGCCATGGCCGCGGTCTCGGGCGGCTGGAGCCTGCCCATCCGCGACCCGGACGGCGTCGTGGTGCCGACCTACGTCCGGCTCCCGCTGATCGTCGTCGGCGCCCTCATGCTCGACGTGGTCCCGCGGGCGATCGCCCGGCGGCAGTCGATCGCCACGGTGACCCGGGACCGTTGGGACCGCACCCAGCTCTTCTTCGCCCTGGGCGGCGTCATCACCTGGTACGCCTGCTACGCGGCGTTCCGCAACCTCAAGAGCTATGTCCCCTTCGTCAACGACCGGCTCTGGGACAGCGAGCTCGCCTCGCTCGACCGCACCCTGTGGCTGGGCCACGACCCGGCCAAGGTCCTGCACAACGTGCTCGGCACCACCTGGGCGGCCGAGCTGATGTCGCTCGTCTACGTCGCCTGGATCGTGCTGGTGCCGATCACCCTTGCGGTCGCCCTGGTGTGGACCCGGCACCGCGCCGCCGGCTCGTGGTACGTCACTGCCGTCGCCGTCGACTGGGCCCTGGGTGTCGCGACGTACTTCGCGATGCCGTCACTGGGGCCGATCTACTCGTCGCCGCAGGACTTCACGTCCCTGCCCGACACGATGGTGACGGGCCTGCAGGAGTCGATGATGGGCGACCGCATCGAGGTGCTCTCCGGGCCGTCGGCGACCAACGCGGTGCAGACGATCGCCGCGTTCGCGTCGTTGCACGTCGCGATCACGGTGACCATGGTGCTGATGGCCCACCTGATCCGGCTGCCGCGCTGGCTCCTCGTCACCAGCCATGTCTTCCTCGCCCTCACCGTGCTGTCGACGGTCTACCTGGGCTGGCACTTCTTCGTCGACGCGATCGCCGGCACCGCGCTGGGCATCGTCGCGGTCTATGTGGCAGCGATCGGCACCGGCAACTTCTCCGGCGGGCGGCCGTGGCTGCGACCGGTGGCCGAGCCCGTTCAGAGGGCCGACCGCAGGCTCTCCGCGTAGGTCGCGGCCTCCCCCGCGGCGTACTTCGCGCGGGGCCAGAAGAAGCCTCGCAGGCCGTCGCCCTTCGTGCGCGGGACCACGTGCAGGTGCAGGTGCGGCACCGACTGCGACACGGTGTTGTTGATCGCCACGAACGAGCCCTGGGCGCCGAGGCCCTCGACCATCGCGGTGCAGAGCCGCTGGCCGAGGGCGACGAACGGGTCGCGCAGCGGAGCCGGCAGGTCGGGCAGGGTCACCACGTGCTCGCGAGGCACCAGCAGCACGTGGCCGGGGAACAGTGGTCGGGTGTCGAGGAAGCCCACGAAGTCGTCGTCCTCGATCACTCGTTCGGCGTCGGCCTCGCCGGCGACGATGGCGCAGAAGACGCAGCCCATCAACGCACCTCGTGCCCGGTGATGCAGTAGGTCATCCCGGCCGGGTCGGTCAGGACCGTCCAGCTCGCGTGCTCGCGCAGCACCGTCGCGCCGAGCGCCACGTGCCGGGCCACCTCGGCGGGCCGGCCACCCGGGGAGGTGCCGAGGTCGAAGTGGGCGGAGGTCGCTCCGTGTCCCTCGTCGAGTCGCTGGACCAGCAGCTGCAGCGGCTGGTCGTCGGGTCCCTCGAGGAGCATGAACTCGGGGTGTCGCTGGTGGGCGTCGAGCGGGAAGCCGGTCGTGGCCGCCCAGAACGCCAGCTCCGCGTCGTACGCCGCGGGCACGACGTCGAGGCAGACCTGGTCGACGAGACTCGAGTGTCCACCGGGCCGGGTGGGCGTGCGCGGCCGCCGGCCGGCGGGGCTGCTGACGAAGCAGAACGGCAGGCCTCCGGGCGAGGTCAGCACGACGCAGTCGTGTCGTTCGGCGACCTCCCGGGCGCCGTCCGCAATGGCCGCGTCCGCGGCGGCACGTGGCCGCTCGACGTGCAGGTCGAGGTGGAGGCGGGTCGGGCCGGCCCCGACGCGCTGCAGCCGGAGGAAGGCGTCACCGTCCTCGGGCAGCAGCGTGGTGAACTCGCCGATGCTGCCACGCGGCTCGGAGGGGCGCAGCCCGGTCACCGCGCTCCAGAAGACGGCCGCCCGGGCCTGGTCGTCGGCGGGTACGTCGATGAGGGCGCTGATCCAGAACGGCGTCACGACGCGAGCGTACGACGACGCGAGCCGGGTCGGGCCGGGTCGGGTCGCTCAGTGGCAGCCCGTCGCGCACGCGAGCTCGTGGACGACCCGACCGCTCGCCCCGCGGGCGTCGAAGTGCTGGGTGTCGCCGGTGCCGTAGGTCCAGCTGAAGCCGTGGCTCCGCATCAGCCGGACCACCACGTGGCTGCCCGACCGCCATGCCACGCGCGGGTCGCTGCGGGACTGCCACCAGGCGTTCGGCACCAGGCCGGTGGCCGAGCGGTAGGGGTTCTCCCACGTGTTGAGGTCGAGCGACCGGCCGTAGGCGTGCGGCGAGCGGACCCCCGGCCGGTTGACGACGTCGCGGCAGTTGAACGCCGAGGTGTTGCCGCTCGCCATCGACGAGTAGTCGTCGCCTCCGCGCAACCGTGCGGACCAGCCGAAGCGGTCCACGCGGTACATCGAGCGGATCGGCAGCCGGCGTCGGTACATCTCGCTCAGCGCGCCGACGAACTGCCCGGCGGCCCCGGCGTTGACGACCAGCTCGCCGCGGTGGCGGTAGCCGTCGTAGCCCCAGTAGTTGATGCGGAGCAGCCGCAGACCCGGTCGACCGACCGGGCAGCCGGCGTGCCACGTCACGCCCGTCATCCGGTCCCACACGGGGTCCGGGATCGACGAGACCACGGCGTTGGCGCCGGCGCCCTCGGCAGGCTCCTGGGCGGGCAGCCTGACGCGCGGAGCCGGTGCGGCGGCCGGCAGCCGGACGGGTCGCCCCGGTGGCCGGTTGTCGATCTTCCGTGACGCCGACGTGGCGCCCACCACCCAGTCCAGGGCCGGGGCGACGGCGCGCAGGGTGACGTCGTCCCGGGGCGCGTAGGTCAGCGTCGCCTGTCCGGTCGGGTCGGTGGCGAGCGTCGCCAGGGCCACCCAGCGTCCGTTGCGGCGCTGCTGGACCTCCACCGGTCCGGTCACTCCCTCCCCCGGGTCGGCTCGCCAGCCGACGACCACCCGCACGGTCCGCTCGTCGACGACCCGGCGCGGCGCGGTCAGCGTGAGGGTGCTCGCCCGTTGCACCAGGGCGACGCCGACCTCACCCGAGCCGGAGGGGGCGTACGTCACGTCGCCGGCGTAGGACGCGCGGAAGACGTTGTCCGGCGCCGTCCGGGCGAGCTCGGCGGCGAGGACGGCGTGTCCCTGCGCGTCGGTGACGACCTGGCCGACCGGGGACCACGCGCCGGCCGTCACTCGCTCGACCGTCACGACCGCCCCGGGCACGGGGGTCGAGTCCGCCCCGGCGACCGTGATGGTCAGCGTGCTCGGCTCCCCCGCACGCACCGCGGTGCCGGTGAGCGTGGTGATCGTGGCCACGGCCGCACCGGCGGCGGCAGCCACCGGGAACAGCACCACGGACATCGTCAGCACGAGCAGGCCACGGAGCATGGCCCATGCTCACACACGGCGTTGTCCGGGCTTGGTAGAAACTCAGGGTGCCCGATCCCCGCCGTTCGCTCGAAGACCTGCGCTCGCACGCGTTGCAGCAGCTGGCGACCCTGACCGAGCAGTTCGACGAGGTCGTGGCGTCCTCACGCGACACCAACGCCGATGACGAGCACGACCCCGAGGGTGCCACGATCGCCTTCGAGCGGTCCCAGGTCGGCGCCCTGGCCCAGCAGGCACGCGCGCGGGTGGCCGAGATCGATGCCGCCCTGGCCCGGCTGGCCGACGGCAGCTACGGCACGTGCGAGGTCTGCGGGCTGCCCATCGAGCCGGAGCGGCTCGAGGCCCGACCGACGGCACGCACGCACGTGGCGCACGCCTCGGGCTAGGTGCACTCGGTAGGGACGCCTACTTGCGGACGCGGAAGCGGGCGGTGGCCCACGGACCGTAGGCGGTGCCGTTGGAGGACGCCACGAAGACGACGTTCTTGCCGGCGCGGAGCCTGGACCTCTTGAGCTTCACGCCGCGGACGGAGGCGCTGTAGGAGCCCTTGTAGACCCGCTTCTTGCCGGAGTAGACCCGGATCGCGTACCTGCTGATGGCCGCACCGCCGGTCACGGCGGGCGGTTGCCAGCGGACGATGCGGGTGCGGTCGGCCGGTCGGCCGCTGACACGCAGACGGCCCACCCGACCCGGAGCGGTCACGGCCGCCGGCGCGGTCGTGGGCACCACCGGCGGGGCCAGGCGCAGCTCCCCGGACCCGAACGCGTTGTCCGGCCCGGCGGCGCCGCGATCGACGACCTGACCCCGGAGGTACGACACGAGCTGGCCGGGGGTCCAGCCGGGAGAGGCTCCCAGCATGACCGCGGCGGCGCCCGCAGCCACGGGGGTGGCGGCGCTCGTCCCGGTGAAGCGTCCGCTCGTCTCGTTCGCGTAGCTGAGGCTGGTCATGCCGGAGGCGGCGCTGAAGTCGGGCTTGGTACGCCCGTCGTTGGTGGGGCCCTGGGAGCTGTACGGCGCGATGGTCGCACCGCCGACGGGGTCGACGGCGCCGATGGCGGCGGCGCCGGAGGAGGACGTGTCACCGGCGGGCTGGTTGACGCTGTACGGGTTCGACGAGTAGGACACGCCGGCGTTGACCAGGATCTCGAGGACGTCCCCGACCGTCCCGTTGCCGCCCTGGGCCAGCTGGATCACGGCGTAGTCGACGTCCGTGCCGGTGCAGGTCGGCGAGTAGAAGTGCTCGAGCGGTTCGGCGGTGCCCTGCTGGTCGTCGACGGCCTGAGCGAGCAGCGCGCCCCCCGGCTCCTCGAAGATGAAGATGTCGTAGTCGGTGCGGTTGACGCCCCAGTCGCTCCACCGCAGTCCGTAGATGAAGGAGCAGTTGAACGCCAGGTACGGCGACCCGTTGGGGAAGTTCATGTAGCCGTCGCCGTCGGGGTCCACCCAGCCGGAGCGGAAGTAGCCCCCGACCCGGGTCTCGTTGCCGGCGGCGTTGCCTGCCGAGTTGAACCAGGCGATGCCGCGCGACTCGGCGTAGGCGATGGTCGCGGCCATCGCTCCGGTGCCGTTGCCCGGGCCGTCGAAGCGGCCGCCGAGCGAGCGCGTGATGATGCGGACGCCCTGGTCGGCCAGGTAGTCGATCGCCTGGCGCAGGTCGGTGGTGGTGCTGGCGCTGACCAGGTAGATCGCTGCGGAGGGCGCCATGTCGTGGATCACCTCGGCGACGGCGACGCCGTGCCTGTCGCCCTTCCAGAAGTCCGCCCCGCCGGCTCCGCAGCTCTGGTTCTGGTCGAGGCAGAAGCCACCGGCGAAGGCCGGGACCTCACCGGCCGCGCGGGCGGCGTCCCACGTGGCGCCGTCGAAGCTGTCGATGATGCCGACCTTGATGCCCTGCCCGGTCTGACCGGCGGCGTGCCAGGCGACGACCCCGGTGTGGGCCAAGATCTCGGTGCCGTAGGCGCCCGACTTCCTGGCGAGGACGTCGCGGGCGGTCTGCGCCGTCGGCGACTGGGTCGCCGGCGCGCCGCCGGGACCGGTGATCGGCAGCGGCAGCCGGACGGTCGCCACGCCATCGCTCGCCTCGAGCTCCCCCATCCTGGCGGCCGGCACGTCGGCCAGCACCAGGTTTTCGAACCGGGCGAGCACCTCTCCGCCGAGGCCTTCGACGGCTGCCCTCGCCGCCGGGCCGTTCGTGCCGATGACCTCGACCCGCACGTTGCCGTCCGCGACCACGGCGCTGTCCGGGGACACGAACCGACCGGCGATGACGTCGTCGACGACGAGACGCAGGGACGCGTCGGAGGTGCCCGTGCGCAAGGGCTTCGCCGGGGTGGTCGGGGTCCCGAACACCTTCGGCGGCACAGGGACCTGCGGCTCGTCGTGGCCGGCCTGGGCGGGCGGCGCTGCGGTCCCTGCCGGGACCGGGGTGCCGGCCGGGTGGTCTCGGCGATCGGGGACAGTCGGTGCGGCCGCGAGAGCCGCTAGGAGTGCGACGGCCAGGACCGGTGGAAGGTAGGCGCCCCGCATGCGCACACCCCCCATGCACGTGAGTCCGGGGTCGTCCCGGCTCTGCGAACGTAGCCGTGACGAGGCACGGCCGTCGCACCCGCAATTGGGTATCTGCCCGCGCTGCCCGCTGCCGGGCGCGGCTAGGCTCCGGGCTCCTCGCGCAGGCGGGGGACGGTGGCCGACTCGGGGTGGAAGCCGGTCTTGTCGGCGTAGAACTCGCGAATCCGGTCCATGTCGGCGCGCACGTCGCCGCTCGGCTCGAAGGTCGGGCCCCAGCCCACGGTGCGTGAGGGGGCGTCGAGGAACGCCAGCGTGATCGGCAGCCCGCTCTGCTGGGCGATCCGGTAGAAGCCCGACTTCCAGAACTCACCCTTGCTCCGGGTGCCCTCGGCCGCGATGCCCAGCACGAAGGGCTCGTCCCCCTCGGCCTCGGCCAGGAGGGCTCGGATGGTCGCGCCCGGGTTCGAGCGGTCCAGCCGGACCGCACCAGTGGCCCGGAGCAGCGGGCCGAGCGGGCCGCGGAAGAGCTCCTGCTTGACCAGGAGCCGGATCTGGATCCGGTAGCTCCATGCCAGCAGCATGGTGAGCACCCAGTCCCAGTTGGACGTGTGCGGTGCGCCGACCAGCACGCTGCGTGACGGGACCGTGCCCACCGTCCGCCAGCGAGCGGCTCGCAGGGCCACCCGCGCGACGGTGCGGCGTACCAGGAATCGTCGGCTCATCGCGCGACCGTACAACGGGCGCTGCCGACGTCCGAGGAGACCCGGTCGGCAAGGGTTCGCGAGGGTGTCGAGAAGCCGCGAAACAGGAGGGGCTGCACCTCTGGACCGACAGCGCCCGGCTCTGCTAGACATCGAAGTCCGGTCGGTCGGGAAGAAGGTGGCGAGATGGCACGATCCAGGACTCTCGGGACAGCGGCAGCAACCGCGGCACTGGCGCTCAGCAGCGTCACGGCGGCGGCGGCACACGACGACCATCACCACCACCGAGACGGCTTCCGCACGACCCAGGCAGCCATGCTGACGCCAGTCCGGTCCGGCGTCGAGGTGACACCTCTGCTCACGGTCGGTGACCAGCTCCCCGGTGGCTACCGCTTCGAGGCGATCCCCGACGGGATCGCGCTCCTGCCCGGCAAGCACGGCAAGACCGAGGTGTTCGTCAACCACGAGACCGGCAAGATCCCCTTCCCCTACTCGGCCACCGCGCCCTCGGCGGCCGGCGAGAACGACTTCGACAACGCGCAGGTGAGCCGCCTGGTGCTGGACCGCGAGGGCGGCACCCTGAGCGGCGAGATGGTGATCGAGAGCAGCGACGGCTACCAGCGGTTCTGCTCCAACTACCTCGCCACCCGGCGCGAGGGCTTCAACCGGCCGACCCTGTTGCTCAGCGAGGAGTCCCCGGACTACGTCTACCGCGCGGAGGACTCCTGGCCCCCGGTCCCGGGCAGCCCGGACGAGGAGGAGGCCGGCCTGGTCGTGGCGCTGGACGTGAAGAGCGGCAAGCACGTCCCGATCTACGGCATGGGCCGGCACAACCACGAGAACGCCGTGCCCATCCCGGGCTACCGCGGCCCGGTCGTGATCTCCGGCGACGACACCTTCACCAGCGGGCCGATCTCGGCCGTCGCCGACGGCGGAGGGGCACCCGCCCAGTCGCAGCTGTACTCCTACATCGCGAAGAACTCCCGATCGCTGATGAAGGACAAGGGCGACCTGTGGGCGTTCGTGTCCGACACCGAGGGCGTCGAGAACTACTACGACGTGCTGCCCGGTGACGGGACCGACGTCAAGGGTCACTTCATCAAGGTGCCCAAGCGCATCGCCACCGGCAAGAACCCCGACGGCAGCACGCTCAAGGCCGCCGACGTGGGCTACCCCGCCCCGCCCAACGACGGCTCCTGGCAGACCGACCTGCGGCTGACGACGCCGACCGGCATCGACGGCCCGCAGTGGGTGCTGGAGCACTGGAGCGACCTGAACGGCGTCTTCCAGTTCGTGCGCGTCGAGGACATCGCCTACGACAAGCGCCACGGCAAGCACAACATCGTCTACCTGGCCGACTCGGGCCGGGGTCGCCGCGTCGACCAGAGCCTGGACACGCCGTTCCGCTCGACCAACGGCCGGATCTGGCGGATGGTGCTGGACAAGAAGAACCCCAAGAAGGTGACGTCGCTGACCGTCATGGTCGAGGGCGACGACAACCCGGTGAAGACGCTGGACGAGGTGCACCAGCCCGACAACCTCGAGTCCACGAAGACTGGCCTGCTGATCACCGAGGACCCGGGCTCCAGCCAGCAGTTCGCGGTCGGGGACCCCGCCGCGAACGCCACTACGGGCCGGCTGTGGTTCGTGCCGTTCTCGGGCACGCCCGACGTCATCGCCAAGGTCGACCAGTCCGCCGACGGCGGACCGACCGACGTGGACGGCCGGGCACCCGGCAACTGGGGAGCGTGGGAGTCGTCCGGGATCGTCGACGCGTCTGCGGCCTTCGGCCCCGGCGCGTTCCTCGTCACCGTCCAGGCCCACACGCTGTGGGTGGAGCAGGCACCCGGCGACGACAACAACGGCGACGGCCAGCCCGATTTCACCTACAAGCGCGAGGGCGGACAGCTCGCCCTGATCAGGATCCCGGGGCTTCGCTGAGCACGGTGCCACGCGGGCACGCCCGCGTGGCACCATGCGTGCCGTGGACCTCGTCACCGACCTCGCCCCCACCGGGACCCTGCGTGCCTCGATCAACCTCGGCAACCCGGTGCTTGCCCAGGGGTCGGCCGCCCAGCCGAGTGGTGTCACCGTCGACATCGCCCGCCGGCTCGGCGCCCGGCTCGGCATCCCGGTCGAGCTCAGCTGCTTCGGCGCCGCCCGGGATTCCTTCGTGACCATGGTCGAAGGTCGGGCCGACATCTGCTTCCTCGCCGTCGACCCGGCGCGCGAGGCGCGCGTCGCGTTCACCGCGCCGTACGCCGTCATCGAGGGCGTGTTCGTGGTGCCCGAGGCTTCGCCGGCCACCACGGCCTACGACGTCGATCGGCCGGGCAACCGGATCGGGGTCAAGGAGGGATCGGCCTACGACCTGTTCCTCAGCCGCACCCTGCGGCACGCCGAGGTCGTCCGCGGCGCCGAGGGCACGACCGTGTTCGCCGACGAGCGGCTCGAGGCGGGCGCCGGCATCCGGCAGCCGGTGCTCGACTTCGCGGCCACGCGTCTCGACCTCCGCGTCCTCGAGCCGGCGTTCATGGAGATCCAGCAGGCGGTGGGCACCACCCGCTCACGGAGCGCCGACACGATCACGTTCCTCCGCGCCTTCGTCGAGGGACTGAAGGCGGACGGCTTCATCGCCGACGCGCTCGCCCGATCCGGCCGACGCGACGCCCGGGTCGCACCACTCGCGCCACCGGACGTCACCGCACGCCACTGACGGATGTGCAGGCCGGGTCCGGCGACCCGCGCGCGGACGCGTGGTCCGGAGTACCGTTGTCGGATGGACGTCGAGGTCCTCGTGAGTCTCCTCGCCGTGGCCGCTGCGGGCGCAGCGGTGATCCCGGCCCGCCGGGCGATCGCTCAGCGTCGCCGGCAGCGCCTGCGTGACGCCGAGATGCTGCGCCTGAACCGCAAGCTGGCCGACGAAGACGTCACCCGGTTCGGCGAGGAGCTGATCGTCCTCCACGAGGAGACGATCACCACCCCTCTCGACCCCACGATGCGAGACGACTACCAGCGGGCCCTGGACGCCTACGAGGAGGCCAAGGGAGCGCTGGCCACGGCCGCGGCGCCCGGGGACGTGACCGACGTCGCGAGGCGCCTGGAGAACGGTAGGTACGCCTACGCATGCGTGCTGGCGGGTCGCGACGGGTTGCCGCCCCCCGAGCGCCGGCCGCCGTGCTTCTTCGACCCGGCCCACGGGCCGGCCACCACGGACGTCGTGTGGTCCCCACCGATGGGCGTCGAGCGCGACATCCCGGTGTGCTTCCGTGACGCCGAGCGCCTGACGGCCGGCGAGGAGCCCGGCGTCCGGCTGGTGCGACTCGGCAACCGGCGCGTGCCCTGGTTCGCCGCTGGGCCGACGTACCAGCCCTGGGCCCTCGGCTGGTACGGCGAGCTGGTCGACTCCGGTCGCGTCAGGAGTGACCAGCTCACGATGCTCTTCGTCATGGGTGGGGGCGCAGCCGCTCTCGGGACCGCCGACGTCGGCGCCTGGAGCGACCCCGGGGGCTGGTCGAGCTCCGACATGGGCGTGCCTGACCCCGGCCACGACCTCGGTGGCTACGGAGGCGGATTCGACGGTGGGGGCGGATTCGGGGGCGATGGCGGCGGAGGTGGCGGGGGCGGCGACTGACGCGACCACGGGCACAGACACGAGAGCCGCCCCGACGATGTCGGGGCGGCTCTCGTTCAAAAGGGCTGGATCTCGGTGGTCTCACCGGATCGGCGTGGAGCTGGCGGGAATCGAACCCGCGTCCTCGAGCGTCGAACCAGGTCTTCTCCGGGTGCAGTCTGTGTTGTCGCTTTTCTCGGCCCCGGCGCTCGCACAGACACGTCGCCGACAGGCTCAGCCAGGAAAAAGTCCCGGTCACTCCTCCTGGCAGGAAGTGACCAGCAAGTCCTCTAGATGAGGCCTGGGTCCGGGACGAGGACAGATGCCCGGTCAGACCCTTCGATCACTGCTCAGGCAGCGAGAGCGAAGTCGTTGCGATTAGAGTTGGCAACTGTGTTTTCCAGCGATCGTTTACGAGATGACGCTGGCTTCTCGACCCGCTTCTCCTGGAACTAACGTCCCAAGTCGAAACCGATCAGCCCCTCTTGAGTTGTGTCGGATCACTCTACGCGGTCCAACCCCGGCAGCACGACTGCCATTCCCCGCTGGGCGATCTTGAGCAGGTACGTCCCCGTGCCCACGTCGTCGGCTTCCCCGAGATGGTGCCGGCGGAGGCGACCCGGACGCGAGTCCGGTAGAGGCCGCGGCAACATCGTCGTGGTGGCTGTCAGGGCGCAGCCACTGGAAGTCGGACCCGGCGGGCGATGACCCGGCCGGCACTGTCCGTGACCACGAACGTCGCGAACGACGAGGTCGACAGCGTTGAGGGCACGCCCGAGAGGACGCCACTGGCCGGGTTGAACGCCAGCCCGGCCGGGACAGTGGTGGCGACGACGGAGTACGGCGATGCGCCGCCACTGGGGGCGAACGTCGCCGTGAAGGCTCGACCGAGCGTCGCCCCCGGTGCGCTGCCCTCGAGGACGAGCGGAGCGACCGCGCGCAGCGAGAGCGCCTTGGTGACCTGGGCCCCGAGCGAGTCCCGCACCGTGACGCTCAACGGGTAGGTGCCGGGCGCGGGCAGGAGTCCGGAGACCATGCCGGTGGCCGACACCGTCACTCCGGTCGGGGCCGTGCTCGCGATGACCCTGTACGCCGGCCGGCCGCCGTACGTCGGCAGTGGGAACGAGAAGCGCAGGCCCGCGACGGCGGTGCCTCCGACGGTGCTCCCGAGCCGGCCGCCGAGGTCGCGAACGACCAGGGGACCGGTCACGTTGACGATGTAGTCCCGCGTCGCGGTGCGTCCCGCCGCGTCGGTCACCCGGATCCTGAACGGGTCCGGCCCGGCTGCGGTGGGCGAGCCGCTGACGACACCGGTCGTGGAGACGCTCGCCCAGGCAGGCTTGACGGTCGCCGCCCACCGGAACGGCTCCGTGCCACCCGTGGCGGAAAGCTGACCCGTGTAGGCGGAGCCGGTGGCCGCCGGCACGCGCGCGACCAGGGCGCCGGCCGCCAGCTTGGACGCCGACCGGAGCACGTAGCTCCGAGACGACCCCCGGTCATGGGCGTCGGAGACCGTGATCTCGACGGGGAAGGCGCCCTTGACGGTGGACCGCCCAGAGAGGACGCCGGTCGCGGCGTCGAAGACGATGCCGTTCGGGAGGGCTCCGGTGAGGACCCACGTCAGCGGCCCGCCGGCTGCGCTGGCGGAGAAGACGTGCCGGTAGTCGACTCCGACGGTGACCTCACCGGGTGTCGCGCTGGTGATCACCGGGGCGTCGGAGGCGACGGTCGAGACGTCGAGGTCGTAGTGCCCCATGGAGCCGTAGTCCGAGTACCCGTCGGTGGCCGAGTTGCGTGCACCGACCCCGTCGAGGGTCACGTAGTAGGTGCCCGCGGGAACTCCGGCCAGCGTGACCTGAGCGCCGAGGTTGTCGGCCCGGTCCCCGAAGCTGCTCGTGGAGACAGGGTCGACGTCGGCCAGGACGTTGCCGCCGGCGTCGGTCACGGTCAGCCGGATGTCGAGGTCGGCGCCGACCGCCGCCGGCGAGGCCGCCGCGGTCAGGTCGCCGGGGCTGGCCGTCGTGAGGGCGAAGGTGTCCACGTCCGCGGGCGAGCCGATGACGCCCGACTCGGCGACGCCGACCGACAGCGGACCCGTCAGGACCGTCGCGCCCGCCACATCGTTGCCGTGGTCGTCGCCGGCGTAGCTCAGACCGGTCGAGGTGATGGTGGCGAGCTCGTCCTGGCTCGAGCTGGCGTTGGCGTACTCACCGTGTGCCCACTGCGAGATCGGCTTGTAGTAGCTGGCTCCCATGATGGGCGCCCACGAGCCGTGACCGCCGTAGTAGCCGGGGCCTCCGGCGACTCCCTGGTGGACCAGGGCGAGGTTGTGCCCCACCTCATGGCTCACCGCCTCGGAGATGGACTTGGCGCCGTACCCCACACCGCGGGTGAACACGATGGCTGGCTGGTAGTAGGCGTGGGAGTTGGGGTTGTTGAACACCCCGACGTAGGCGAACCCCCCGCAGCCGCAGCTGGTCTGCCCGGTCACGTCGTTGGTGATGGCCGTGCGCGTGCCGTAGATGCCGTCTGCGGCGCCGTCACGCGTGATGGCCGCGACCCCCGGGTCGGCCGTGGTGACGTTGACGTCGAAGGGCGCGTAGTCCTCGGTGACGGTGGCCCAGATGTTCTGGATGTTGATGCGCTCGGCATCCGTGAACGTGCTCGCGCCACCCTCGAAGTCGTAGGCGCTCAACGCGACCGTCGACCCCCAGCCGTTCGTGCCGTTCCACGCGGTCCCGGACAGCGTGTGACCGTTGAAGTCCAGGTAGATCGTGCGCGAGCTGCCTGGACGCGAGCTGAGCTCGAAGGTGTCGGCCAGCGGGAACAGCTGCTGGTCGACGGACTGGGTCGCCGCACCCTCCGCCTTCGCCGGCTCCCCTGTGGCCGGTGACGACGGATCGACGTAGAAGGCCTGGCCGCAGGTGTCCAGCCACAGACCGCCATCGCTCTCGGTGAGCTCACCCGCGCGGTCCGCCTTGAGCTCGTCGCCGACCGCGGAGCGGACCGCGGCCGTCACCCGGGCGCCTGCCTTCTGGGCGGGCACCTCGGAGCGGCGGTCCACCAGGTCGACGGCCATGCCGGCCTCCGTGAACTTGGGCGAGCAGCGGGGCACGGCCGTGGCGACGGGCACGACGACGGAGAGGCTCGTCACCGCAGCCACGATGGCCAGCGCGGCGAGGCCGGTGGCGCGGACGAGCGGTGTCGGTCGAGTAGGGCTCACGGGGGTGCTCCGGCTTCGGCATCGTGCTGTCGGCATAGGTGGCGCCCTTGGCCGTGGACTGGCTGCGCAGCGGCCTCGTCCCACGTGGGGCGAGTGCCGCCGTACCGAAGATTAGGTATTCAACGACCGTGACGGGGCGGAAGCCGGAAGGAGGGCCGAGAGGTCTAGTTCTGCGGGAGCCCAGAGGCATCCCCGCTGCTCTCGACCGTCTCCAGCACCCGGGCCTGGGGATCCCCGGCCAGCGCCGGCGAGTTCTCCTTCACCGCCCAGACGCGCAGGGTCAGGAGCTCGAGGAACCGGGCGGCCGGCTCCCGGTCGGCGAAGTCGAGGTCGATGACGACGTAGTGCTCGTCGTCCACCGGTCGGCGGATGCGGTGGGACCGTACGCCGGCGTCGCGGCGCAGGTCCGCGAACCGGTCGAAGGCACCCTTCCAGGTGTCGTAGTCGGTGATCGGGTGCTCGATGTGGAGGGTCGTCATGCCGCGACGGTAGGACGGCTCGAAGCCTGTTCCCATCCCACCGATGTGGGGTCTAGCGTCGGTTCATGATGCGGCCGGATCCACGCCGAGCGGAGGCTGCCGTCCGACGTCTGTGCGACGCGGCGGACGATGCCACCTCGTTGCGCGAACGCGTCCTGGAGGCGCTCCGGCCGGTCCTGGGCTTCCGCTGGCACGTGTGGGTGCTGACCGACCCGGTCACGACCGTGGGCTCGGCGCCGTTCGCCGAGGTGCCCGACCTCGGTGCCCTGCCGGGGCTGGTGCGGGCGAGGTACCTCACCGCGGAGCACCGGTGGACGAGCCTGGACGCACCGGCCCGGCTCAGCGGCCTCCCCCAGGAGGTGGCCACGGACTGGCGCACCGCGACCGCGCCGTACGCCACGGACGTCGCGTCGGTCGTGTACGCCGACCGGCACGGCACGTGGGCCTTCCTCGACCTGTGGCGCGAGGAGGGCATCTTCGACGACACCCACCTGGCCCTGTTGCAGCGGACCCGGGGCCCGCTGACGACGGCGCTGCGGCAGTGCCAGGCGGCGACCTTCTCGCAGGTGCCGCTCCGACCCGGCGCGCACCACGGACCGGGGGTCCTGCTCGTCGACGACGACCTGCACGTCATCGGTGACACCGCGACGGCCGAGCGCTGGTTGAGCACCCTGCTGCCGCCGTCCTCGGGCCGTCCACCGGTGCCGGCCGTGGTCCTGAACGTCGCCGCCCAGCTGCTCGCGCTCGAGCGGGGCGTCGACGACCACCCGGCGCTGGCCCGCGTGCACCTCGCACGCGGACGCTGGATCACCGCGCGGGCGACGCGCCTGAACGCCGCCGACGGGTCCGCCCCGATCGCGGTGACGCTGGAGGAGACCGCGCCGCTGGACCGGCTGGACCTCTTCACCCGCACCCACGGGCTGACGCCGCGGGAGACCACGCTGGTCGGGCTGCTGGCCGACGGGCTCGACACCAAGGGGGTCGCCGAACGGATGAGCGTCTCGCCGCACACCGTGCAGGACCACCTCAAGTCGGTCTTCGACCGCGCCGGGATCCGGAGCCGCCGGGAGCTGATGTCCCGGGCGCTCGGCGTCCAGAACCCCTAGTGCCGGGGCAGGAGCCGCGACGCGTTGTCCCAGAGCACCCCGCGCAGCCACTCGTCGCCGAGGCCCAGCGCCTCCAGCCCGTCGGTCTGGGTGACGTAGGGGTAGGGGATGTTCGGGAAGTCCGAGCCGAGCAGCACCTTCTCCCCCAGGTCGCGCAGCCGCGGCAGCAGCGCCTCGGGGAACGGCGCACCCACGTCGGCGAAGAAGTCGGTGAACACCATCGTGGTGTCGAGGTGCACGCGCGGGTAGCGCTCGGCCAGGGCCAGGAACTCGGCGTACTCCGGGGCGCCGGCGTGGGCGATCACCAGGCATAGGTCGCGGTGCCGCTCGAGCAGCGCCGCGACCGGCGCCGGACCCGTGTACGCCGTGGCGACCGGGCCGCTGCCGGCGTGCAGCACCACCGGGGTGCCGGCCTCGGCGATCAGGCCCCACGCGGCGTCGAGCAGCGGGTCGGTGACGTCGATGGCGCCCACCTGGACGTGCAGCTTCCAGACCTCGACGCCCGCGGCGAGGCGCGCCTCGACGTAGGCGGCGACGCCGGGCTCGGGGAAGAACGTCGAGCAGCGCAGCGCACCGGGCGTGCGTGCTGCGAAGCCGAACGCCCAGTCGTTGAGGAACTCCGCCATCGCGGGCCTGTGGGCGTAGGGCAGCGCGGTGAAGTGCCGGACCCCGAAGGAGCGCAGCGTCTCGACGAGGGTCTCGTCGTCGTCGCGGTACTCGATCGGCCAGGGCCGGCCGATGAGCGGCCCGGCCGCGTCGAACTGGGCCCGCACCTTCGCCATCACCCGAGGTGGCAGGAAGTGCGTGTGGATGTCGAAGATCCCCGGCAGCCCGAGCCGGTCGACGATCTCGAGCGGCATCAGTCGGTGATGCCCTTGAGGCGCCGCTGGACGGCCTGCTCCTTCTCCCGGTTGGCCTGCCGCTCAGCGAGCGAGTGGCGCTTGTCGTAGGACTTCTTGCCCTTCGCCAGCGCGATCTCGACCTTGGCGCGGCCGTCCTTGAAGTAGAGGTTCAGCGGCACCAGCGTGTAGCCCTGGTCGCTGAGCTTGCGCTCGATCTTGTGGATCTCGGCCTTGTTGAGGAGCAGCTTGCGCTTGCGGCGAGCGGTGTGGTTGGTCCAGGTGCCCTGGGAGTACTCCGGGATGTGCACGCCGTGCAGCCACACCTCGCCACCGTCGACCTCGGCGAAGCCGTCGACCAGGGACGCGCGACCGGCCCGCAACGACTTCACCTCGGTGCCGACCAGGACGAGCCCCGCCTCCCAGGTGTCCTCGATGTGGTAGTCGTGGCGCGCCTTCCTGTTCTGCGCGACCGGCTTGGTCCCCTGCTCACGTGCCATGGCGCCATCCTCTCAGGAGGGGCAATCCGGTTTCCCGCCGGTGAGGTGCGCGCACCCGTCGCTGACGGGGAGCGCCAGGGCGGCGAGAGCCTCCCGCGATGGCAGCAGGTCGTCGAAGATGCCGAACGGGCGTGTCAGCTCCTCGTCACGCCACAGGGCGGTTTCGCAGAGCTCCGTCCTCAGCAGGTGCGCCACGGTGACCTGATCCAGCCCGGCACTGCGGCAGAAGTCCTCGATCAGCACCACGCTGCGCCCGCCGAGTGGCGGTTCACGCTCCGGCTCTTCGCCCATGGAGGCAGCATGACACCGGTGCGGCTGTGCACGGCGGAACCTCGAGCCTCGGACGCGGAGCTACAGCCAGTTCTGCGGGTCGACGGCCCGGCCGTTGGCCATCACCGTGAAGTGCAGGTGGCAGCCGGTCGACCAACCGGTGTCGCCGACGTACCCGATGACCTGGCCGCGCTTGACCTGCTGGCCGGTGGAGACCGTGTAGCGGGTGGCGTGGTTGTAGATCGTGGCCAGGCCGACGCCCGCGGCGACCCCGTTGTCGATGATCATCCGGTTTCCGTACACGCTGCTCGCGTAGGCCGAGATGACCTTGCCGTCCGCGGCGGCGTACAGCGGGGAGCCGCAGTCGGCACCGAAGTCGGCACCGTCGTGCAGGCCGTAGTACTTGTAGATCGGGTGGGTGCGGTAGCCGAAGGGCGAGGTGATCGACCCGTGGGCGGGCGGGGTGAGGAAGCCGCCGCTGCTCATCGGCGGACCCGACTGGGCGTTGACGCGGGCGGCGGCGGCGCGGGCCCGGCGGAGGGCGGCAGCCGCGCGCTTGCGCAGCATCTCGGCGATCCGCTCCCCCTCCTTCTTGGCCCGGTTGAGCGCCCGGACGTCGGCGGCCCGGGCGGCGCTGGCCTGGTTCTCCGCCGTACGGCGCGCGCCGACGAGGGCGGCGACCGACTCCTCGGCGGAGGCGGCCTCGGCCTCGAGCTGCTCCATGTCGGCGAGGTGTGCGGCCGCCTCGTCACGCTTGGCGGACACCGCCTCCTTGGCGGCCTCGACCTGGTTCTCGCGGACGGCGAAGAGCACCTTGGCGGCGTGCAGCTCCTGGTAGGCACGGGTCTCGCGGCCGACGATCGCGTTGCGGGCCTCGTTGGAGCGGGTCAGGTCGGCGGCGGTCTGAGAGTCGAGCAGGGCCGCGAAGGCGAGCAGCTCGGGGTCGCCCTGCTCGTAGATCGAGGAGATCGTCGAGGCGACGTGATCCTGCTGGGTGTGCATGTCCGCGCGGCCGGCCTCCAGGTCGGCGCTCGCCGCGGCCAGCTTCGCCTCGGCGTCGGTCAGCGCGAGCTGCATCTCGGCGTCGCGCTCCTGCGCCACGCTCACCTTGCCCTGCGCGGTAGCGAGGGCCACCTCGGCGGCGGAGAGCTGGGTGCGTGCCTGCTGGAGCCGGGCCCGCGCCCTGGCCATCTGGGTGCTCGACTCGTCCAGGTCCTTCTTGGCGTGCTGGATGTCCTGCTTGGCGGCCTTCTGCTTGTCCTTGAGGTCGTCAGCGCTCGCGAAGGGGGCACTCAGCGCGCCGACGGCAAGCACCGCCACGACAAGCGCAGCGGACATGCGTCGGCGGGCGGTACGGGGGAAGAGACGCACCGGTCTGCCTTAGGTGTTCGGGGAAGTGAACATCGTGACCGTAACCGCTGGCGATCAGACTTTGATGTATTTGCGGGTCAGCACGAGTGTCGGAAGCAGCGTGAGGACCGGACCGAGGACCGCGACGGCACCCAGAGCCACGACGTACTGGTCGGCGCCGATCCACGGGATGAACTTCAGCTGGTCGGTCGCCCGCTCGTGGATGCCGAAGTACATGAACGCGCCCAGGGCGCCCGCGGCCAGCGCGACGCCGATCAGGGCGGTGACCAGCGCCTCGAGCAGGAACGGCAGGGTGATGTAGAGCGTCGAGGCGCCCACCAGCCGCATGATGCTGATCTCCTTGCGGCGCGCGAAGGCCGCCAGCCGGATGGTGTTGGCGACCAGCAGCAGCGCCGCGATCACCAGCACGACCGAGGTGACGAACGCGCTGACCTGCAACAGGTTGATGGCGCCGTAGATCGGCTTGAGGGTCTGACGCATGTCGCGGATGCCGGACACCCCGTCGAGCCCGCGTACGGCGCTGGTGATGCCTTCGTACTCCTGGGGGTCCTGCAGCTCGATCCACACCGACTCGGGCATGTCCTCCGCCGTGGCGGCCGGGTTGTTGCCCTCGAACTTCTCGGGCCCGAGGAGCTCCTTGACCTTCTCGAACGCCTCTTCCTTGGTCTCGGTGTGGAAGCCCGCGACCTCCGGGTTGTCCCGGACCACGGTGGCGATGGCGGAGCGCTGGGCCTCGCTGACCTCGCCGGTGCAGGCCGGGTTGTCGTCCTGGGCCTTGCACAGCCACACGGTGATCTGGAGCTGGCTGCCCCAGTGGTCAGCGGCCTTGGCGGCCTGCTGGTTCAGGAGCACACCGAGGCCGACCAGGGTCAGCGAGACGAAGAGGGTCAAGATCACCGCGATGTGCATCGACAGGTTGCGGCGCAGGCCCTGGCCGAGCTCGGTGAAGACGTAGCGAAGCTGCATGGGAGAAGACTCTCGATTCAGTTCTGGAACCCGTAGGCGCCCTGGGCCTGGTCACGGATGACGTGACCGTCCTCGAGCTCGATGACGCGCTTGCGCATCTGGTCGACGATGCCGGCGTCGTGGGTGGCCATCACCACGGTGGTGCCGGTGCGGTTGATGCGGTCGAGCAGCTTCATGATCCCGACCGAGGTGGTGGGGTCGAGGTTTCCGGTGGGCTCGTCGGCGATGAGGATCTTGGGCCGGTTGACGAACGCCCGGGCGATGGCGACGCGCTGCTGCTCGCCACCGGAGAGCTCGTCGGGCATCCGCTCCCCCTTGCCCTCGAGGCCCACCATCTCGAGCGTCTCGGGCACC
This sequence comes from uncultured Actinomycetota bacterium, assembly GCA_963807335.1. GTDB lineage: Bacteria > Actinomycetota > Actinomycetes > Propionibacteriales > Nocardioidaceae > Nocardioides. The sequence continues at coordinate 199,226 of CAWEBT010000011.1, read as the reverse complement.
AGGGCGTTGATGTCGCTGCGCGACCGGCCGATGACCTGGAGGGCGAACGCGACGTTCTCGGTGACGGTCTTGTTGCCGAGCAGCCGGAAGTCCTGGAAGACCGTGCCGATGTCGCGGCGCAGCCGCGGCACCTTCCAGCTGGCGAGGCGGTTGATCTCCTTGCCGGCGACGTAGACACGGCCGCTGGTGGGGCGGTACTCCCGCAGCACCAGGCGCAGGAAGGTCGACTTGCCGGACCCCGAGGAACCGACCAGGAAGACGAACTCGCCCTTCTCGACGTCGACGCTCACCTGGTCGAGTGCTGAGTGGGCGTGGCCGGGGTAGGTCTTGGTCACCTTCTCGAAGCGAATCACGTGAGCCGAGGTTACGCGGTCACCCTGAGGATTCAGGGATCCGCGCGGCCCGGTGCGCGTCCGCTGGTGAGCCGGAGCCGCAGCAGCACCTGCGCGGCGATCAGGGCGGGCGGATCGGCGATGTCGACGACCATGCCGTCCTCGTCGTCGGCGAGCATCTCGAGGGTGGCGAGCTGCGACTCGAGGAGCGACGCAGGCATGAAGTGGTCGCGCTCGCCCATCCGCTCGAACATCAGCCCCGGGTCGCCGTGCAGGTGGACGAAGAAGGTGTGCTCGCCCCCCGTGCGCAGGATGTCGCGATAGGTACGCCGCAGGGCCGAGCAGCTCACGATCGTGGACCGGCGGGCGCGGTCGTGCTCGCGGGTCCACGCGGCCAGCGACTCCAGCCACGGCCGCCGGTCCTCGTCGTCGAGGGGGATCCCGGCCGACATCTTCTCGACGTTGGACGACGGGTGGAAGTCGTCGCCCTCGGCGAACTCCCACCCGAGGTGCGCGTCGACGGCCAGCGCGACGGTCGACTTGCCCGACCCGGAGACCCCCATGAAGACCAGGTGCCGGACCGGGCGGTCGCCGCTCATGGGGTGGCGTACCAGAGCACCAGGGACAGCACGAAGATCGACAGGCCCAGGGTCGTCTCCATCAGCGTCCAGGTGCGCAGGGTGGTCTTGACGTCCATCCCGAAGAACCGGCTCACCAGCCAGAAGCCCGAGTCGTTGACGTGCGAGAGCACGGTGGCCCCGGCCGCGATGGCCAGCACCATGGCGACCAGGTCGACCGACGACAGGTCGGCCGACGCGGCGCCGGCGCTGAGCAGGCCGGCGGTGGTCGTCAGGGCGACGGTGGCCGAGCCCTGCGCCACCCGCAGCAGGGTCGCGATGACGAACGCGGAGATCACCAGCGGGAGACCCAGGTCGGCGAGGGAGTCCGAGAGCGCCTCGCCGATGCCGCTGTGGCGCAGCACGCCGCCGAACATGCCGCCGGCGCCGGTGATCAGGATGATCGCGCAGATCGGGGCCAGGGCGTCGTTGAGGATCGTCTCGATCTGCGCGGCCGAGCGCTCCTTCGTGCCGAGCGCGTACGTCGCGAAGAGCAGCGTGATCAGCAGGGCGATCGGCGTCTGGCCGATGAAGACGAGCGCGTCGATCCACGAGGCCTCCGTCAGGGTGCCGCTCTGCACCAGCGTCGTCAGGACGGTGTTGAGGGCGATGAGGAGCAACGGGAGGAGCAGCACGAGGAGCACCAGCCCGAAGCTCGGCAGCGTGCCGGTGCGCTCCTTCTCGTCCTCGCCGGGCCTGCGGCCGGTGAGCAGGCTGTCGTCGATCGGGACGTGGATCCGGCCGGCGTAGTACTTCGTGAAGAGGTAGACGCCGACGTACCACGCGAGGACGGCGACGGGGGCGCCGATGAGCAGGGTGAGGCCGATGCTGGCCCCGAGCTCGGTGGCCGCGGTGACCGGGCCGGGGTGGGGCGGGACGACGGCGTGCATCGCCGCGAACGCGCCCGCAGCCGGCAGCGCGTAGACCAGCACCGAGCCGCCGAAGCGCTTGGCGACCGAGAAGATGATCGGCAGGAAGACCACGAGGCCGGCGTCGAAGAAGATCGGGAAGCCGAACAGCAGGGCCGCGACGCCCAGCGCGAGCGGGGCCCGCTTCTCACCGAACGCGTTGATCAGGGTGTCGGCGAGCACCTGCGCGCCGCCGGTCACCTCGAGGAGCCGGCCGATCATGGCCCCGAGACCGACCAGCAGGGCGACGGTGCCCAGCGTCTTGCCGAAGAAGTACGTCGTCACCGACGCGACGTCGGCAAGCGGGATCTGCGTGGCCAGCGCGGTCAGCACGCTGACCAGGACCAGCGCCACGAAGGCGTGCACCTTGAACCGGATGATCAGGAGCAGCAGCACCATGACCGCGGCGGCGGCGATGGCGAGCAGGACGCCGGCGCCGTACGCCGGTGAGATGGGAGTCGGGTCCACGAGAACCTCCGAGAGTGGCGGGTGTCCCGGGGACCCTATGACACCACCGCGTGCGGTCTACGCCTCGGCGCGCTCGGCGCCGCGGCGCCAGCGGATCCCGGCCTCGATGAACGGGTCGAGGTCGCCGTCGAAGACCGAGCTGGGGTTGCCGCTCTCGTAGCCGGTGCGCAGGTCCTTGACGATCTGGTACGGGTTCAGCACGTAGTTGCGCATCTGGTCGCCCCACGACGCCTGGACGTCGCCGCGCATGCCGTCGAGGTGGGCCTTCTCCTCGGCCTTCTTGAGCGCCAGCAGCTTGGCCTTGAGCACCGCCATGGCGCTGGCCTTGTTCTGCAGCTGGCTCTTCTCGTTCTGGCAGGACACGACGGTGCCGGTGGGGATGTGGGTCAGCCGCACCGCGGAGTCGGTGGTGTTGACCGACTGGCCGCCGGGGCCGCCGGAGCGGTAGACGTCGGTGCGGATGTCCTCGTCGGGGATGTCGATCTCGTCGGTCTGCTCGAGCACCGGCACCACCTCGACGGCGGCGAAGCTGGTCTGCCGGCGGCCCTGGTTGTCGAACGGGCTGATCCGCACCAGCCGGTGGGTGCCGGCCTCGACGGAGAGCGTGCCGTAGGCGTACGGCGCGTGGATCGCGAACGTCGCCGACTTGAGGCCGGCCTCCTCGGCGTACGACGTCTCGTAGACCTCGACGGGGTAGTTGTGCTGCTCGGCCCAGCGGGTGTACATCCGCATCAGCATCTCGGCGAAGTCGGCGGCGTCCACTCCCCCGGCGCCCGAGCGGATGCTGACCAGCGCTTCGCGGACGTCGTACTCGCCGTTGAGGAGGGTGCGGATCTCGAGCGACTCGACGGACTTCTTGATCCGCAGGAGCTCGCGCTCGGAGTCCTCGAGGGTGGCGGCGTCGCCCTCCTCGGTGGCCATCTCGACCATGATCGCGAGGTCCTCGATGCGGGACTCGAGGCCGGTGAACTTGTCGAGCTCGCCCTGGATCGTGGAGAGGCGACCGGTGACCCGGGTCGCGTTGTCCTGGTTGTCCCACAGGTCGGGCGCGGCGACCTGCTCGCTGAGGTCGGCGATCTCGCGGCGCATCTCGTCGAGGTCGAGGACCTGACCGATCGTCTTCATGGTCGCCTGAAGCGTCTTGATCTCTGCGTCGAAGTCGGTGCCTGCCACAAGCGGCAACACTACGGGACCGACCGCGGCGCGGCGCGGCCCGCCCGGGCAGGTCCCGCGACCCTGCCCGGACGGAACCCGATGGCTACTTCGCGCAAAGCACCCGCGGCGTGCCGACTGCGGCGAAGCCGTTGGGCGTAGCGCTCGAGTCGAGGTCGAACCGGAGGCGGTAGACGTTGGTCAGGTCGATCGCCGGATCGGTGACCGTCCCGACGCCCATCAGTGCCGAGTAGCGCGTCGCACCATCGGCCAGCACCTGCACCCCACCGGTGCTGCCGGTCTCGGAGGTGTCGGTCAGGGCGTACGTCGCCTCCAGCGAGGTGCACAGGCGTCCGAGGGTGAACTCGGCGTAGCCGGGGGTGCCCGGCGTGCTCTGGACGATGCTCTGGCCGTAGGCCTTGGTCCCGATGCTCGTCGCCGTGACGATCGCCTCGGCGCGTGGCCCGGCGAAGGAGCTGGTGAGGTCCTGCCAGGCGAAGACGGTGACCTGCATCGTCTTGCTGTAGCCCTTCTTGCGCCCGTCCGTGCCCGGCTTGGCCACGCGGTACTCCCGCACGCCACCAGCCTCGGGACGGTCGGTCACCTTGAACCTGCCGTTCCTCTTGACCCGGGTCGTGCCGCTCTTGGCCCAGCGCCTCTGCTTCTCCAGGCGCTGCTCGAGCACGACCTTCCGGCCGGCGGCGGACGGCTTGACGCGACCGCGGACGACGATCTTGCCCTCGCCCGCCACGATCTTTGCGGTGTTGATCGAGGCGGTCACCTTCCAGGTGGCCTTGGCGGCCTCGGCCGTCTTGGCCCCGGCGCTGGTGGCGGGCGCCAACAGGCCTGCGGCGATCAGTACGGCGGTCACGGCGGCTACGCGTCGCATGGGTGTCTCCCTCGTCTTGGTCGTGGGCTGTCCCACGGAGGCGTCATCTCTTCGATGACAGGTCGGCAGTGAGACGCACCGAAATGCGATTTGGTTGTGCCGGATCGCGAGAGATCACCACTAGCATCTCGCCACATGGGCGGCCCGAAGCACTACGACCTCGTCGTGATCGGCACGGGGTCCGGCAACACGGTGGTCGACGACCGCTTCGCGTCGTGGCGGGTGGCCATCATCGAGCGCAGCCTCTACGGCGGCACCTGCCTCAACCGGGGCTGCATCCCCTCGAAGATGTTCGTGGTCCCGGCCGACGTGGCCCGCGCCGCGGCCGAGGGTCCGCGCCTCGACGTGCGCACGTCGTACGACGGGGTGGCGTGGGCCGAACTCCGCGACCGGATCTTCGGGCGCACCCACGCGTCGGCCCGCGAGGGCCGGGAGTCGCGCGAGCGGCACGCCAACGTCGACGCCCTGATGGGCACGGCCACGTTCACCGGGCCGCGCACCCTGCGGGTGGCGCTGGAGGACGGGGGCGAGGTGGAGGTGACCGCCGACCGGGTCGTGCTGGCGGCGGGCGGTCGCCCTGTGGTGCCGGACCTGCCCGGGCTCGCCGACGTGGAGCACCACACGACCGACACCGTCATGCACCTCGAGAAGCTGCCCGGGACCATCGGCATCCTCGGCGGCGGCTACGTCGGCTGCGAGCTCGCCCACGTCTTCGCCTCCCTCGGCTCCACGGTGGTGCAGATCGAGACCGAGGACACCCTGCTGACCAACCAGGACGCCGACGTCGCCCGGCTCTTCACCGAGCACGCCTCCCAGCAGTGGGACGTGCGCACCGGCACGTCGGTCGAGCGGTTCAGCCGGGACGGCGACGCGATCACGATGCACCTCGACCGGGGCGACCCCGTCACCGTCGACACCCTGCTGGTCTCCGTCGGCCGTCGCCCCAACTCCGACGGGCTCGGCCTCGAGAGCGCCGGCGTCGAGGTCGACGACGAGGGCCGGGTCGTCGTCGACGCCCACCAGCGCACCACCGCCGAGGGCGTGTGGGCGCTGGGCGACCTCTCCACCGACCACCCGCTCAAGCACGTGGCCAACCACGAGGCCCGCGTCGTGCAGCACAACCTCCTCCACCCCGACGACCTGGTCGAGACCGACCACCGCCACGTGCCTGCCGCGGTCTTCACCTCGCCCCAGGTCGCGTCGGTCGGGCTCACCGAGGCCGAGGCCCGGGAGCGGGGCATCGACGTCGCGGTCGCGACCCGCGAGTACGCCGACATCGCCTACGGCTGGGCGCTGCGCGCCGACGACGAGGGCTGGTTCTGCAAGCTGGTCGCCGACCGCTCGACCGGGCTCCTGGTCGGCGCGCACCTGATCGGCCCGCAGGCCGCGACCCTGGTGCAGCTGCTCGTGAGCGCGATGAGCCTCGGGCTGCCGGTGGCCGGGCTGGCCCGCAGCCAGTACTGGATCCACCCCGCCCCCACCGAGGTGGTGGAGCAGGCCCTGCTGGCGCTGGAGGACGAGCTCAGCGCAGCACGGTGACCGCGGCCGTGCCGGTGGCGGCGACCGTGGGCCGGTCGGGCGAGCCGGGGATGGTGAGCGGCAGGTCGAGGGGCGCGACCAGCCGCACCGTCACCTTGGCCGCGGCCTCGTCGACGTCCGAGCTGTGGGTGATGCCGGGGTACTTCTCGTAGGCGCCGGAGTCCGCGAGGTACGCCGCAACCGCCTGGTCGACCTGGCTCTCCAGCTGGGCGAGACGGTCGTCGGGGATGCCGTTCTCGTAGGTGCCGACCGAGCCGAGGTCCGCGCCCCGCAGCGCGGCACCGTCGGCCAGGGTGTCCAGTCCCTGGCGTTGGAGGTACGCCGCGGAGGCGTCGGTGACCACCACGATCCCCATGACCAGGAAGAACGCGAGCCCGACGATCAGCGGGATCGTGGAGCCGCGCTCGTCACGTCGCCTCCTCATCAGGCTCCTCCCCTGCGTCGACGGTGCCGGCCTCGACGTACTGGCCGACCGGCACCCGGTGACTCGAGGACAGCGCGAAGCTCGGCCTGTCGCCGCCGACGAGCTCGGGCAGCAGCGGCAGGTCGACGCCCGACGTGACGGTCACGGTGATCACCGACGTGCCCCGGTGGCACGGCGGCTGGGGTGAGCACGCCACCTCGAGGTGGGGCGTCATCCCTGGTGAGCCCTGGTCCTTCAGCGTCAGCGCGGCCACTGCCCTGGCACGTTGCAGGCCCACCTGGTCGTCGGGTGCCAGGGCGTAGGCCCGGCCGGCGGCGCGAGCGGCCGCGCTGACGGCGAAGGCCCCGCGTTGCACCTCGAAGACGGAGAGGACGACCCAGACCAGCGGAACGATCAGGATGACGCCGAGCCAGACGAACTCCACCAGCCCGCTGCCGCGTTCGTCCCGGCGGTGGCTCACGGGACGACTCCCGGCCCCTGCTCGATGATCGCGTTGCCGCTGACCTGGAGCGGCACCCCTGGTCCGCCCAGCCCCAGCGGCGGCACCTCGGCCCGGATGGTCACCCGGTAGGCGGGGGCACCCTCGATGACCACGTGGTCGATGCGGATGTCCTGGGCGAACCGGTCTGACAGGGCGCCGTCGATCTGCTCCCTCGCCTTCTGCTGTCCGTCCTCCGTGGTCGAGCCCAGGGTCGCGGCAGCCCGGGCTCCCTCGGCCGCGGCCGAGGCCAGGGTGTTGCGGACGTGCAGCACCAGTGCGAGCTGGAGGATGCCGAGGAAGAGCGGCAGCAGCAGGACCAGGACGAAGACGAAGTCGACGACCGCTGCCCCGCACTGGTCGCGGCGCGGGGCGTGCGCCACTAGTTGATGCCCACGCTGTTGAGGGCCTCGGTGAGCAGGTTCGTCAGCTGCTCGTCGGCCACGCCCCAGATGACGGCGACCAGGGCTGCCGTCATCACGGTGATCATCACCCAGCCCGGGACGTCACCTCGTTCGTCGCGCACGTGCGGTGCGGTGACCGCCGCGCACAGGCGGTGGTAGCCGCGCAGCCAGCCTGCGATCGGGTCGTTCATGTCTCCCCCTCGGTGTTCGGTGCGGTGGTCATGGCGTGGTCAGGTTGAGGCCGATGGCGCCTGGGTAGAACGCGAAGACGATCGTGATCGGCAGCACGAGGAACACCACGGGCGCCATCATGAAGACCTCCTTGCGGGCCGCGCTCTCGATCAGCTCGCGCCGGCCGGCCTCGCGGACGTCGGCGGCCTGGGCGTGCAGCACGTCGGCCAGCGGCGTGCCTCGCTCGACTGCGACCGCGACCCCGCTGGCGAAGCGCGCCACCAACGGGAGTCCGGTCGAGGCGGCGAGACCATCGAAGGCGACACTCGCCGGCTCACCCGTGCGCACCCGGGCCAGCACGTCGGCGAGGTCGGCCGACAGCTCCCCCTGGCTGCGGCGTACGACGCGGTCGAGCGCCGCCACCGGGCTCTCCCCCGCCGCGACCGCCAGCGCGAGGAGCTCGGCGATGGTGGGGAACTCGGCGACGACCCGGCGCTCGCGGTGGGTGGCCTGGGTCGACAACCGGTTGTCGCGCGCGATCACCCCGGCCGCGAAGCCGAGCAGACAGATGATCAGCGCCAGGACGGGGTTGATGCCCCCGCCGAGGGCCTTGATCAGGCCGTAGGCGGCACCGATCCCGAAGCCGACGAGCCCCCAGACCACCTGGTCGATGCGGAACTCGTGCACGCTCTTGCGGATCCGCGCCCGCTGGAGCCGGCGCTCGATCGACCGCGAGCCGCCGAGCACCTTCTCGACCAGGTCGGCGGCCGAGCGCATCGGCGGCCCGAACACCCCGGCAGCCGCCGCGGCCGGGGAGGACGAGACGACCCGCAGGGCCGGCACCCGGCCGACCTGCGGCAGGTCGCGGACGTAGGGCAGCACCCGGATCGCCAGCTGGGTGCGGCGGATGACGAGAACCCGCGTCAGGACCAGCAGTACCCCGCCCGCCATGGTGCCGCCGAGCACCACGCCCAGCATGGTCGGCGTCACCGGAGGATCCTCTGTTCGACCGGCAGCCGGCCGATGCGCATCATCGCCGCGTAGGCGACCACGCAGACGGCGCCGCCGACGCCGAGCACGAGCGCGCCGCCGACCGTGGCGTAGCGCCGGATCACGTCACCCTGGAACGACATGAACAGCAGCACCACCCAGGGCGCGGCCACCGCCAGCCGAGCACCGTTCACGGTCCAGGCCTGTCGTGACTCGAGCTCGGAGCGGGTCCGGGCCTCGTCGCGCAGGTAGCCCGACAGGTTGCGCAGCAGCCTGCCCAGCTCGCCACCGCCCACCTCGCGGGCGATGCGCAGGCCTTCGACGACCCGGTCGCCGACCGGATCGGCGAGCCGCTGCTTGAGTCGTTCGAGGGACTCGTCGAAGCGGCCGGTGACCTGGTAGTCCAGCGCGAACTGGTCGAAGTCCGGCCGCAGCGGCTCGGGGCCGTTGGTGGCCAGCGACGACACCGCCTCGGGCAGGGACAACCCGGCGCGTACGCCGGAGGCGAGGTTGTCGACCGCGTCGGGCCACACCTCGGCGAACTCGGCCTGCCGCCTGCGCACCCGCGCCTTCAGCACACCGATGGGCAGGTAGCCGGCCATCAGCGCGAAGCAGACCGCGACCGGAGCCGCCCTCGTGACCGCCTGCACGACGACGAACGCGACCATGCCCAGCACCGCGCACAACGCAGCCAGGCTGGTCGCCGACACGTCACCGAGGCCGGCTCGCGCCAGCAGCTGCTCACCCCGGTTGCCGAGCCGATCAGCAGCCCTCGGCTGGCGTGGCAGGAAGAACGCCGACCAGATCAGCAGCGACCCGATGCCGAGGCCCAGCCCGAGCAGAGCGCCCATCAGCGGCCACCGTCCAGGATGCGGTGCACGTCGATGCCGAGCCGCTCGAAGCGCTCCAGACGGTGCGGCATGCCGCCGACCCAGCGCAGCTCACCTTGGGTGCGGTTGAAGATCGGCTCGACCTCGATCGTGTCGCTCTCGACCCGGCCGGGCACCGCGACGATCTCGTTGGTGCGGCGTACGCCCGAGGTGTCGATGCCGAGGTGCACGACGATGTCGACCGACGCCGCGACGGTGGGCACCACGAAGCGTGCCGAGATGTTCTCGCCCGCCAGCAACGGCAGCGTGCACATCTTGACCAACGCCTCGCGAGCGCTGTTGGCGTGCAGGGTGCACATGCCCGGCAGTCCGGCGTTGAGGGCGAGGAGCAGGTCGAGGCACTCCTCGGAGCGCACCTCGCCGACGATGACGCGGCTGGGTCGCATGCGCAGGGCCTCCTTGACGAGATCGCGCAGGGCGACCTCACCGGTGCCCTCGAGGCCGGCCTGCCGGGTCTGCATCGGCACCCAGTCGGGGTGCGGGAAGCGGAGCTCGAAGACCTCCTCGGCGCTGATCACCCGGTCACCGCCGGGGATGGCGGCGGCGAGACAGTTCAGCATCGTCGTCTTGCCGGCTTGTGTGCCACCGGCGACGAGGATGTTGAGGCCGGCCCGCACACACGCGTCGAGGAACGACGCGGCCGCCGGCGTGAGGCTGCCGAGCTCGACAAGCTGGGTGAGCTGGGCGGCCTGGATCCGGAACTTGCGGATGTTGACCGCCGAGAAGCCCCGGCTGATGCCCTCGAGCACGACATGGAGCCGGTGGCCCTCGGGCAGCATCGCGTCGACGAACGGCTGGCTGATGTCGATGCGCCGGCCGCTCGTCTTCAGCATCCGCTCCACCAGCTCACGCACCACCGCCGGCGAGAGCACCAGGTTGGTCAGCTCGTGGCGGCCGTTGCGCGCGACGAACACCCGGCTCGGATCATTGATCCAGACCTCCTCGACACTCGGGTCGTCGAGGAACGGCTGGAGCGGACCGAAGCCGGCCACCCGGGCGACCAGCTCGCCGACCACCGCGTCGGCGTCGGGCACCGGCGCGACCGCACCGGTCAGCGACCGCTCGTCGTGGTCGCGGACCACGCGCTCGGCGATGCGGCGTACGAGGTGGGCGTCGCGCTGCGGGTCGACCCCGTCGCTGCGCACGATCGAGCGCACTTCGCCGTCGAGCCGTTCGATCAGGTCGACGTGGGCGCCGTGACCCGCATGAGGGTGCGTCAGTGTCATGAAGGTCCCTGTCCCGAGTGAGGTTCCTGCGCGTCAAGTTACGCGAAACGCGCGCCCGGCAACACCGGTCGACCGGCGCCTGTGGAGAACCTTTACCTTCCCGACCGGCTCGCAGTGCGCAACGCGCGACGCCGGGCCGGTGCGTCAAGAGCTACGGAAGGTCGGCTAGCCCGGTTGCCCGATCTCGGGTGTTCGCCCCCGCGTGAGAGCACGGAGGAGCATCCTGCACGTGAGGCGGAGTGGCCGCCCGCAACGATGATGAGTGGGGTCGTCATGGCGAGCACAACGTGGAAGCGGGTAGCGGCCAGCCTGCTGGCGGCGACATTGGCAGCCGGCGTCACGTCCGGCGCGGCCTCGCCCGTGAGTGCGAACGATGACCGACTCCTCTCGGGCGGCGGCCTGGTCGGTGGCCTGCTCTCCGGCGACGGCCTGGTGGGTGGGGTGCTCTCCGGGCTCACCACCCGCGGCGCTCTCGGCGACACCTTGTGGGGGGACGACGACAGCGGAACGGGTGAACGCGCAGTCGTCAACGGCGGGTGGGACGGCGCCCGGGACCAGGGCTCGCTGTTCTCGCTGACCAAGCGGATCGGCGCTCAGCGCGCCTGGCGCAGCGGCATCACCGGACGCGGCGTCACCGTTGCCCTGATCGACACCGGCGTGGCGCCGGTGCCCGGGCTGGACGATGCCGACAAGGTCGTCGACGGGCCCGACCTGTCCTTCGAGGGCCAGCGCGCGGGCACCCGCTACCTCGACGGATTCGGGCACGGCACCCACATGGCCGCCATCATCGCCGGCCGCGACGCCGGCTTCGACCCCCGCGCCCCCTCCCCCGACAAGTTCGCGGGCGTGGCCCCCGACGCGGAGCTGCTCAGCCTCAAGGTGGCCACCGGCGACGGGGGCGCCGACGTGTCCCAGGTCATCGCCGCCATCGACTGGGTGGTCGCTCATCGCCGCGACCAGGGCATGAACGTGCGGGTGCTCAACCTCGCCTACGGCAGCGCCTCGACCCAACCGTGGCAGGTGGATCCGCTCGCCGCCGCCGTCGAGAACGCCTGGCGCAAGGGCATCCTGGTCGTGGCGTCCGGGGGCAACGACGGCGCCGGTCAGCCCCTGCTCATGCCCGCCATCGACCCGCACGTGCTTGCGGTGGGCGCAGCGGACCACAACGGCACCGCCCTCGGCCTCGACGACAGGGTCGCCTCGTTCTCCAACAGCGGGGATCGCGAGCGGCGGCCTGATTTGCTGGCCCCGGGCAAGTCGGTGGTCTCACTGCGCGTGCCAGGGTCCTTCGTCGACCAGCTGCACCCGGAGGGTCTGGTGCTGGGCGACCGCGCGCAGCGCTACTTCCGCGGCAGCGGCACCTCGCAGGCGGCTGCGGCCACGTCAGGTGCTGCAGCCCTGCTCTTCGAGGCGCGTCCGAGCCTCACCCCCGACCAGGCCAAGGCGATCCTGATGCGGACCGCTCAGCCACTGGTGAGCCTCGACCCGGCCCAGGGCCGGGGCGTGATCTCGATCGACGACGCGATCTCCTTCGCACGCCTCGCGCTGCTCCTGCCCTCGGCGCCCGCTCCTCGTCAGTACTCGAGCGGACTGGGCACCCTGGAGGCCACCCGGGCCGGGGAGCACGTGGTCACCCCCTTCACCGGCGAGGCCCTGGTCGGGGAGGTCGACGCGCTCGGCTCGCGCTGGAACGCCAAGGCCTGGATGACTTCGCAGGCCAGGGGCAGCAGCTGGACCGGTGGCAACTGGAACGGCCGCACCTGGACCGGAACGACCTGGGTCGACAAGAAGCTGCAGGCCGCCACCTGGTCCGGTCTCTCGTGGGCCGGTGTGCCCTGGGAGTCCTACCCCTTCTCCGAGGACAAGTGGGAGGCACGCTCCTGGCGCGGCGACAACTGGGAGGCACGGAGCTGGCGGGCACGGAGCTGGCGAGCACGGAGCTGGCGCGGGGTGGAGTGACCGCACCGGCTGGGAGCCGGGCCGGAACCCGCGGATCGTCACCCCGGTCATGGCTGCCTCCTTGTGCGCTGGGGCGCCGGTCGCCGCAGGTCGAGCGACTGGTCTATTCGGTCATTGACGCAACCCGGTGCACGGGCCACTCTTCAGTCATGTCGCATCCTCTGGCCGCGCTCCTGCTGTGTATCGCGCTGTCGCTCACGGCCTGCGGGTCGGCGGAGGGAACCGACAGTGAGAGCACCGGCGCCGCCGCGGACGCCACGGGCCCGGCCACCCTGGAGTCGGACCAGCCCGAGCCTGGGACCTTCTTCGTCCTGGCCGATACGGATTCGATCAACGCGGTGGCGAGCGAGGTCCAGCGAGCGGGTGCGAAGGCGCGATCAGCGAAGAGCATGAAGGCCTGCAACCTGGCCGGGGACCGGAGCTACCAGGCCTGGCGGACGTGCTGGCACGCCCTGCTCGATCCTCTCGAGGTCGCGCTCACGGAACTGGCGTCCGAGTTCGGAACGTTGACCCAGCGGGAGTTCCCCGCGGAGTGCGTGGGGGCCATGACCAGCGCCCAGGAGACGTACGGCGGGTTCGCGTCCGACGTCGGACGCCTGCTCGTCGGGATCGACAGCGACAACCGCCCGGCACAGGTCAAGGCGCTGAAGGTCTACGGGACCACCCTGGAAGCGATCGCAGCCGGTTTCGACGCGCCGTTCCAGGCGACCACCCAGGTCTGCTACTCACCGGCGGACCTCGCGAGCATCAACGCGAGTCCCAGCCCCGATCCGGAGTAGTCCCGTGAGTGCTCTCAGTCCGTGACGACGCGTGCGCCATCGAGCATCCTGGAGGCCACCCCTGGAACGGCCGGAACGACCTGGGTCGACAAGAAGCTGGCGGGCCCGGAGCCGGCGGACACAGAGCCGGCGCGGGGTGGAGTGACCGCAGGGGCTGGGAGCCGGCGCTACGAATCCGCGCTCGCTGCACCGCTTGTCGCCTCGGACCCGGTAGCAGGACGTTCCGCTGGTTGCTCGCCCTTCGCCCTGGTCCCCAGGCTCGGGTGCCCGGCTGCTTCGCGTTGCGGGCGGTCGACGTGCGTGTCCTTGCCCGGAGACGCGGAGAGCAGGTGGTCGGCCTGCTTGTCGATCAGGCCGGTCAGCAGCTGCTGGGCGTACCCGAGGACAAGGGCGTACGCCAGGATCTGGCCCTGGGAGTCGAGCTCGCTCAGGCCCGGGATGAACTCCCCGCGCAGTGCCAGCAGCCCGCCGATCGCGGTGAGCGTTCCGAGCGGCAGCTTGAGGGCGGCCAGCGCGAAAGGCACGTCGTAGGGCGTCGAGGTGCCGGACAGGTTCTTGATCGAGACCGCGGCCGCCAGGGCCCCGCCCAGCAGGCCCAGCATCGCCACCACGATGACGTCGCTGGACGTCGGAAGGGCTCCCTCCACGTCCGCTGTGTACTCCGCCGTCGGGCACACCAGCATGGCAGTCCGAGTCGGCTCGGGCGCGGGCGTGAAGCAGAACGGCACCGCCGTCGGGTTGACCCACACGTACCAGGTGAATCCGGCCACCAGCACGGTGGTCAGGGCTACCGCGATGAGGACGGCGTTGCGGAAGTTCCGCAACCTCGAGTGCTCGTGATCGGCTGCGGCGTGGCCGACCTCGATGGCCTTGCGCAGCTCGGCGCGCGCCTGGTCCAGGCTCGTGGGCGTGTCCCCGTTGGCCAGGTCGACCACGGCCCGTCGGCGGGGGTCGTCGCGCGCGAGTGAGGCCTCCACCCTCGCCAGCGCCTCCGGCACCTCGGCCTCGATCTCGTCGCGGTCGTACAGCTCGACGATGAGAGCCTCGGCCGCGTGCAGGTTCTGGTACGCCGCCTCGATGAGGGTGCCGCGCCACCAGTTGGCCACCCGTCCAGGCACCGGGTCCTTGCGGGTAGCCGCCTTGCGAGCGGCCTTCAGCAGCTCTCCAACCGATACGTACAGCTCCTCGTGGACAGCACGCGACTCTCGCTCGCGACGCGCACGGGCGGCCTTCAACCGGGCTTCCAGGACGCGCGCGTTCACGTCGACGTTCTGAACCCACACGCGCTTGAGAGGCGACTTCTTCTCGTTCGTCCCACGGGCCATCGCTACCACCCCGCCTGCACTGCCAACGCCGCGCCGGATCGCCGACACTCAGGCTGCGGCACTGCCCGAGCCGGCTGATGATGCACGCACTTCACGCCTACCTGTTTCGAGAGTGTTCCTATCCCTCGATCTCGTCAAGACCAGGGAGATCGCGGAGGGCGGTCTCGAGGAGCCCGTGCCGGCCCGGAGCAGACGGCTGTCGACTCAGGCGGCGTCGGTCCGGAGACCGGGGTGGTCGTCGGCAGGGATGGTGACGGTCACGGTCGTGCCCTCGTCCGGGGCGGAGGCGATGGCGATGGTGCCGCCGTGCTCCTCGACGATCTGCTTGACGATCACGAGGCCGAGCCCCGTCCCGGGGATGGCCAGGTCGGTGGCGACCGAGGAGCGGAAGAAGCGGGTGAAGAGCCCGTCCTGCTCGTCCTGGGGGATCCCGACGCCCGTGTCGGCGACGGTGATGACGAGGTCGGCGGCCACGCGCTGCGCCTCCAGGGCCACGGTGCCGCCCGAGGGGGTGAACTTCACGGCGTTCGTGAGCAGGTTCAACAGCGCCCGGTCGAGCTGTTCGCGGTCCACGTCGACGGTGTCGACGCCCTCGTTGCAGGTGAGGGTCAGCTCGACCGACTTCGCCGTGGCCGCCCGCTCCACCTGGCTGCGCACGCCGTCGAGGAGCTGTCGGACGGGGGTCGGCTCGCGGCGAGGGGCCACCGCGCCGGTCTCCACGTGGTTCAGCGTCAGGAGGTCCTCGATGAGCTTGAGCAGCCGCTCGCTGTTGCGGCCGATGACCTCCAGGCTGTGCGACTGACGGGAGGAGACGACGCCGTAGTCGCCGTCCTCGATCATCTCGACCTCACCGATGATGCTCGTCAGCGGCGTGCGCAGCTCGTGGGAGACCGTGGCCACGAAGTCGCTGCGGAGCCGGTCGAGCTCCTCGAGCTTGAGGATGTGTCGCTGGAGCCCGGCCTCGAGGGTCTTGCGTTCGGAGATGTCGCGGGCGGTCACCACGATGCCATTGACGCTCGGGTGTCGCAGCAGGTCGGCGCTGACCGTCTCGACGTCGGTGTAGTGCCCGTCGCCGCAGCGCATCCGCCACTCGGCCCGGGCGCTCTCGGGGGCACGCTCCTGGAGGATGGCGTAGAAATCCGTCACCGCGGCGCGCTCGGACGGGTCCATCAGCGACAGCAGGGGCACGCCGAGCACGTCGCGAGCCTCGTGGCCCATCACCCGGGTCATCGACGGGGTCACGTAGCGGATCACCAGCTGGTCGTCGAGCACCATGATCACGTCGGAGGAGTTCTGGACCAGCGCGCCGACCCGTGACTCGCTGCGCTGCCGGGTGAGGCCGTCGGTGAGCGCCGCGCTCTCGAGGGCCAGCGCCACCTGGGCGCCGAGGGTGTGCAACCCGTCCACGACGTCCGTGGGCACCGGCGCCGAGCCCGACACCAGGAGCCGGCCGTAGCGGGCCGCCTGGGTGGCGAGGGGCACCACGACCGAGTCGACCAACGCGGTCGTGACGTCGTCCTGCGGCTCGCGGTCGTCGTACATCTCCACGCAGATGCGGATGTCGGCCAGGCCCCGCACGAGGTCGCGGGCTCCGTTGACCCCGGCTCGGCGGATCTGCTCGCGGTCGGTGGCGGCGGTCAGGGAGGTGGCGG
The DNA here is from genome assembly GCA_963807335.1 of uncultured Actinomycetota bacterium. Taxonomy (GTDB): domain Bacteria; phylum Actinomycetota; class Actinomycetes; order Propionibacteriales; family Nocardioidaceae; genus Nocardioides. The sequence continues at coordinate 183,023 of CAWEBT010000011.1, read as the reverse complement.
CCCGGCGCAGGATGCGTTCGCGTCGCTCCGCACGCTGGTGCCGGCCGACGGCATCACGCAGGCTCGACAGCAGTCCCAGCATGCGGAAGAGCACGAGGACGAAGAGCACCGCCGAGACCGACGCCGACACCGGGACGCTGAAGCCGTCGACGGGCCACAGGCTGTCGACCACCAGGGTCGCCGGGGCGATCAGGGTCGCCGCCGCCAGCAGCCAGACGCGCTTCCCGCTCAGGGAGGCGCCGGCCGCGGGGGCCCGCACCGACAGGTCGCGCATCGACGGATGGAGGGCGGCCGCGCCCCACAGGACGTAGGTGGCCATCCAGCCGGCGTCGAGCAGGCCCCCGGCGTCGTAGCTGCCGTTCAGCTCGATGGCGACGTAGGCCGCGTCGGTGATGATCAGGAACAAGACGCTGGCGGCCATCAGGTTCAGGGCGCGTGGCCGGGTGCCGTTCCCGAAGACCATCCGCGCGATCACCGCCAGCAGCAGCATGTCCATGGTCGGGTAGGACATCGAGACGATCCGCGACAGCATGGACTCGTCGCCGAAGTGGGTGTACGGCTGGATCAGGAACACCCAGGAGAGCAGCCCGAAGCCGACCGTGATGATCAGGGCGTCGAGCAGGCTGGCCGAGTCGCTCTCCGGGTTGCGGGCCCGGATCAGCAGGAACAGGCCGGCTGCCAGCAGGGGGTAGTAGGCGAGGTAGAACCCGTCGCCGACCGACGGGAAGGCCGGGTCGAAGGTGTAGTAGAGGACGTCGCCGACGAGGAACAGCAGCTGGGCCGCGACGAACAGCGCCCAGGGCAGCACGGGCCTGGGCCGGTACCACGCGACGCCGAGCGCCAGCGCCACCGGCACCGACAGCCCGACCAGCTTGAACAGCCACGCGTTGCCGGCGAGCACAGGCGCCACGAGGTAGAGGACGATTGCGAGGCCGCCGGCGATCAAGTACAGCCACGACACGCGGCCGTTGGCGCCACGACCGACGTCCGCTACGACGTCGTGGGCATCCGGATCGGGCGCGTCCGACAGCGCCACTGCGCTGCTGGAACTGGACGTGCGCATCTCCCGGCGCCACCCACTCTCTCCCCGGGACCACGTGCCGGGACGCAGCTCGTCCCAGCCCAAGGGTAGAGGAGTGGGCGATGAACGGTGTGGGATTGGCGGTTCTTCCAACGGACGACACGCCCGGGTACGGATCGATGTGCAGCTCCTCGACGGGCGCCGACAGATTTGTGCGCCCACTCGTGGTCCGTTCGGGACCCGCGGTGCGACAGTCCTTGTATGGCTACGTGTGATCTCACGGATGCCGACCTGCTCCGCGCGATGGCCGGGAGGGACGAGGGCGCCCTCCGCGAGCTCTACGACCGGCACGCCCTGTGGATCTCGGCCCGGCTGGCACGCCGGTGCGCCGACCGTGACGCGGTGTGCGACGTGCTCCAGGACACCTTCATCGCTGCCTGGGACGGCGCGGCCCGCTTCCGCGGCGACGGCGAGGTCCCGGCCTGGCTGTGGGGCATCGCCATCCGCCGGCTGATCAGCCGGCTCCGCAAGCGTGCCGGCTTCCGCCTCGGGCCCGCACTCCTCGAGAGCGACGTCGCGGACATCTCGGCCGAGGAGCGGGTCTTGCTGCGGCTCGAGAACGTCGATGTCGGGAGCGCGATGGCCAGGATCTCGCCGGAGCTGCGAGTCGTGCTGCAGCTGACCGTCCTGGACGGGCTGTCCACCCGCGAGGCCGCCGTGCTGCTCGGCATCCCGCGCGGCACCGTGAAGTCCCGGCTGCAGAGGGCCCGGGCGACGATGAGGGAGGAGCTGGCATGAGCCCGCAGAGCACACCCACGTGGCACCTCGACGAGGCGACGCTGCGGGCGTACGCCGACGGGCATCCGCTCACGGTCGTCGGCGCCTCCGTCGAGGCGCACCTGGTCGACTGCACGGCGTGCCGGGTCCGGCTCGGGGCGCTGATGTCCCACCAGGTCGTCGACGCGGCGTGGACCGCGATCCGGGACCACGTCGAGGCGCCGCGGGCCGGCGCGGTCGAACGGCTGATGACCTGGCTCGGCGTCCCCCGGGACGCGGCTCGGCTGCTGGCGGCCGTTCCTGCCTTCCGGGGCGCGTGGCTGCTCGGACTGCTCACGGTCACGCTCTTCGCCGGGCTGGCGGCCATCTTCGCCGGGGAGGTCGGCCTGACCCTGTTCCTCATCGTCGCGCCGCTCGCGCCGGTGGCGGGCGTGGCGGCCTCGTTCGGTGGCGATGCGGATCCGTGCCACGAGCTGGTGACGGTCACGCCGTACCCCGCCTTCCGCATGCTCCTGCTGCGCACCGCCGGAGTGCTCGCCACCTCCCTCCCGATCACTCTGCTCGCCGGTCTGGTGCTTCCCGGGCCGGACTGGGTGGGGGTGGCCTGGCTGACCCCCGCCGCCGCGGGAGTGGCCCTGATCCTCCTCCTCGCGCCCGTCTTCGGCGCCACGGCCACGGCCGCGACCATTGCGGCCTGCTGGTCGGTGGCGGTGGTCCTCGTCTCTCGGTTGAGCGGCCCGGTCGAGGTGGTCGAGCCGACCATGCAGCTCGTCTTCACCGCTCTCACGCTGGTTGCCGTCGCCGCCCTGGCCGTACGTCAACCGTCCTTCGAACACCTGGGAAGGCAGTCATGAACACAGTCACGCTCACCGGCGTGGTCAAGTCCTACGGCCACGTGCGCGCACTCTCCGACGTCGATCTCTCCCTCACGCCGGGCGTCATCGGGCTGCTCGGCCCCAACGGCGCCGGCAAGACCACGATGCTGCGGATCCTGGCCACCGCGCTCGCTGCCGACAGCGGCTCGGTGCGGATCCTCGGGCAGGACCCGACGACGTCCGCCGGGCAGGTCGCCGTACGCCGCCGCCTCGGCTACGTGCCGCAGGACACCGGCTTCCCCCGGGGCTTCACGGCGTTCGCGTTCATCGACTACCTGGCGATCCTCAAGGAGTGGAGCGATGTCGCGGTCCGCCACGACGAGGTGCGCCGCGTCGTGGACCTGGTCGGTCTCACCGATGTCGCCACCAAGCGGGTCAACTCCCTGTCCGGTGGACAGCGGCGTCGGGTCGTGCTCGCCCAGGCATTGCTCGGGCACCCCGACCTGCTGGTGCTCGACGAGCCGACCGCCGGTCTCGACCCGGCCCAGCGCGGGCGGCTGCGCGACGTGGTCGGCCGAGTCGGGGAGACGGCCACGGTGGTCATCTCCACCCACCAGACCGAGGACGTCGCCGCGCTGTGCGAGCGGGTGGTGGTCCTCGACGGCGGCCGCATCCTCTTCGACGGTGCGGTGACCGAGCTGGTCGGGCAGGCTGTCGGCCGGGTCTGGATGGCGGACGCGCGCGACCCGGCGGCCCAGCACGCCTGGCGCACCGGCAGCGGCCGGTTCCGCAACGTCGGCAATCCGCCTCCGTCGGCCGAGCTCATCGAGCCGGCCCTGGAGGACGCCTACCTGCTGTTGGTCGGGGACACCGCTCTCGACAACGAGATGGAGGCAGCGTCATGAGCACCACGATCTCGCCGCACCCCGCGGCACCGACCGAGGGCGACTGGTCGGCGCTGCCTGCACTGGCCCGCACGGAGGCGAGGCGCTTCGCCCGGCATCCGCTCTTCCTCCTCGGGATCGTCCTCATGCTGATCCCGATGGTCGCGGTGGTCTGGCAACAGCAGCTCGACGCCAACCCGATGACCGGCACCTTGTTGATCGCCTTCCTCATCGGCGTCTTCGGGTTCATCGTCGCGCACCGCCTCACCACCTCCCTGCAGCGCACCCGCGACCTCGCCGGGACCACGCCCGTGGGTCGACAGCAGCGCACGCTGGCCCTGTGCCTTGCCTGCCTGGTCCCGGCCGCCGCCGGTGTGGCGGTGGCGGTCTTCATGCTGGTGACCGCCGCCCTCTGGACGCCGGTCGGCGACCCGGTCACCGCCCACGTCGCGTGGTTCCGCGACGACCCCGCCATCGACGTGCTGGCCACCCTGATCGCGTTGGGGCCGGTGGCAGCCCTGGGCGGACCGTTGCTCGGGGTGGCCGTGGCCCGATGGGCGCCGTTTCGGGGGTCGGCGCTCATCGGGGTCGTCACCCTCGTGTTCCTGACCGCGCTCCCGAGCGCGGCCTCCAGCCCGTGGCGACTGCTGTCGGCCTGGCCGGTGCTGGTCGACGAGTACGTGAACGACGGGGACGGCCCGATCGTGCGGTCCAGCTTCGTGCCCGGCATCGAGCCGATCTGGGCGCTGCTCTATCTGCTGTGCCTGTGCGGCCTGGCCGTCGTCGCGGCGCTGCTTCGCGATCCCGGGCACCGACGCCCGCTGGTCACCGCGGGCGCCGTCCTCACCCTCGGCGCCGTCGGCTCCTTCCTGCTCGCGGTGTCATGAGCACGCGACCGCCGCGACCGCTGGCCGGATCGGCGGCCGCGGCCGTCGTCTTGATGGTGATCGCCGGCGTCGCCCAGCGAGATGCCGGCGTGCCGCGACTCGCGGTGCTGATCTCCGAGCTCCTGCTCGCCGGTGGAGCCGCCTACCTGCTCGACGACGCGGCGGTCGCGCTGACCACCGTGACGCCGGTGCGCGTGTGGCGGCGCCGCCTGCCGCGTCTGCTCTCGGGAGTCACCCTGCTCGCTGCGGCCTGGGCGGTGGTCCTGGGTGTGCTGCGGTGGCAGGACTCCCTGCCACCGGTGGGTCAGGCGAGCGCAGAGCTGGCGGTCCTGTGCCTGGTGGCGGTGGCCGCCACTGCCGTGCTGGCCGCTCGCGGGGAGGGCGAGCCCGGCGGCCTGGTGGCCCCGGTCGTCGGGCTGCTCGGCATCGGTGCGCTCATCGCCGAGCTCTTCTTGCCGACTGCCGTCTTCGTCCCGTCCGACGGGTCGGGGGGCGCCGGGGTACGTCTTGCCTGGGCCCTCATCGGAGGCTTCGCGGTGCTCGTGGTCGCCGTCGCCTCCCGTGATCCCGCTGGATCGGGATTCCCCACGCGGAAGGTCAGTCTGCTTCGTCCTCGTCGACGACCTCGAACCAGTCGAGCAACGCGATGGCCTCCGAGGCACGCCTGATCGCTCCATCGGCGGGCGTGGCGGGCGTGCCCGGAGCCGGGGCCTCCCGCTGCAGCTGCTGGCGCAGCAGCCTGCTCGCCGAGGCGATCAGGTCTTGTCGCGACTTCGTGCCCCGACCGCGATGGACGCTCTGGAACAAGACGACCGACTCCTGGGCCACGACCAGGCCACCGGGAACGCCGACAGCCACCTCCAGGGCGCTGGTGACCGTCAACCGGGAGATCACCGGCGACGGCGCGTCGGCGAGGGGGAACACGCCGGCGGGACTCGGACCCTCCCTGAGCCACTCAGCCACCCACAGCAGGGCCAGCGCGTCCTCCAGCCCGCCCAGCAGGAACCCGGCCGAGCCCAGATCCAGGTCCGGGATCTCTACGAAGCGAACCAGCAGGACCGCCTCGCGCGTCTCCTGGTCACCGGCGATCATGGCGGCACGCTAGACCATGCCGGACCAGATGCGGGCCCTGCCGGGGGGCGTGGTCTGGTTCCGCACCAGTCCGGCATCCACTGCGGTGGCCGCTACGAGGTGGTGGAGTCTCCGGTCAGGTCGAGCGTCTGCTGGTACGCCGCGACGGCGGCGAGCTGCGAGGACACGTTGAGCTTCTGACGGATGGTCCGCATCTGGCTGCGCACCGTCCCCTCGCTGATGTCGGCCCGGGTGGCGATCTCGTGCAGCGACAGGCCCGCCTGGAGGCCTTCGAGGACGGTCCACTCGCGGTCGGACAGGGCGGTGATGCGGCGGACGAGGTCGCGCTGCTCCTCGGGCAGGAGCCGCCAGGTGTTCAGGGCCCGCTCACGGGCGGCCTCCGGCATGCCGAACGCGCGCCGACGGACCGCCCGAAGGGCGTCGGTGAGGGTGTCGAGCCCCTCGACCAGCGGCACGATGCCCAGGCAGCCGAGGTCGAGCAGGGCCCCCCAACGCACCTGGTCCGACGAACCGGTGACAACCACCCAGGGCAGCCGGGCGTCCTCGACGAGGGTCAGCACGTCGCGCCACTGAGCGAGGTCGTCGAGGTCGGCGACCACCAGGCCAGCGGTGGCGCCGCTGCCGGCGAGCCGCCGGCGCATCGAGAGGTGGGCGGCCCGGCTGGACGGGAACTCGGCGTGCGCGATGGACATCCCCCGCGTCTCGAGGGCAGCGGCGAGGGCCTCCCCCACCAGTCGGCTGTGGGCGCAGACCGCGACGATGGGAGGCGGAGCGGGCGTGTTCGGAGCTGGCACGAGCGCCAGTGTGGGGCATGGGCGGGCCGTGGGGCACCGACACACGTGGGCTCAGCGGGGCGGTTCGGCGACGCGCGGGGCTCCAGACCCCGTAGCATGCGCCCAGGTGGGAACAACGTCTTTGATCCCAGGGGGAGGTTCGATCATGCGCACACAGGGAACACGCGTCTGCTTGGTCGACGACCATGCCCTGTTCGCCGAGTCGCTGCAGATAGCGCTCGAGCTCGAGGGTCACGAGGTGCGTCGCATCCCGCTGCCCAAGGACTTGCACAACGCCAGCACCCTGCTCCCGAGCGTGCTGCGCTACAAGCCCAACGTCTTGCTGCTCGACCTCGACCTCGGCAATGCCGACGGGTCCGCGCTCATCGAGCCGGCCACCCGGGCCGGCACCGCCGTCGTGGTCGTCACCGGAAGCACCGACCGGGCCCGCTGGGGCCTGTGCATGAGGTACGGCGCGCGCAAGGTGCTGCCGAAGATCGGGCCGCTCAACGACATCCTGGCCACCATCCGCCGCATCTCCGAGGGCCGGACCGTCACCACGGCGGAGGAGCGCGACGAGCTGGTGCGCTTCTGGCAGGACGAGCGCAAGGAGGTCCAGGAGCTCCAGGACCGCCTGGGCCGACTCACGCCCCGCGAGTCCGAGGTGCTGGGCATGCTCATGGAGGGTCACCAGGTCCGCGACATCGCCTCGCGCAGCACGGTGTCGGAGGCGACGGTCCGGACCCAGGTGAAGTCGATCCTCTCCAAGCTCGAGGTCACCTCGCAGCTGGCTGCGGTCGGGCTGGCGCACCACGCCACCTGGCACGCACCGCGCAGCTCCTAGGCCGCAGCCCAGGGCCCGCACATCCGGGCCGCTGCCGCTCGAAGTGGGTCGACATGCTCCCTCATATGGGGCATGCCCCGCACCAGCGCGATGCCTACCCTTGGCTCTGTCCAGTCTGCTTCGTCGCGACCCCATGCGTGACGAAGCCATCCGGCCCTGTCTCCTGTTCCGCCCGGCAACGTTCGGGCAGTGAGACGGGGCCGGTGACGATTTCTAGGTGACCTCTGGATGACCTCTGGGTGACCTCTGGGCACGGCTCAGGCGCCGCGGGTGATCGCCGCGGCGTGCGGGCGACCTGGACGATCGGGCCAGCGAGCCGGCGATCGCGGCAGCGCGGCTGGCGCCCGGAGGGTGCGGCTCAGGCGCCGCGGTGGAGGTGCGACGCCGACGACTGCCGAGACGTGCGGGCGGCCGGGACCTCCGCGTCGTCGACCGGGGCAGCGCCGGTGACCGGCCTGCTGACGGCGCTCTTGGGCCGGCGGGTGCGGCGACGCTGGGTGCCGAAGAGCTCGCTGACGCTCATCAGGGCGATGATGGCCGCCGGCACACCGATGACGACGATGCGGGTGGCCCGGTCGGTCAGCGCGATGAACGCGTAGCCGACGTAGGGGATGGAGGCGACCACACGCGGTTGCGTGGCCGTGTTGAGCTTGAACGTCCACGGGTCTGGCGCGGCGTTGGCGTCGCCCTTGGTGCGGAACTCGTCACCGTTGATGCTGACGATCCGGTGGGTGACCAGGGTGGTGACGCCCGACTCGGGCGGCGGGATGTAGGAGATCGTGTCGCCGACCTCGAGCTCGGAGACCGGGACGGTCTGCTCGAACACCACCGAGCCACGGTCATAGGCGCCCGCCATCGAGCTGCCGGTGATCACGTAGCGCGAGAACCCGAACGCGGCCGGCAGGATGAAGCCGAGAGCCACGAGCAGCACGACGAGGCACAGCACGTTGACCGCCACCCGCCGGGTGCGGCTGACGCGGCGACGCCGCTTCAGGCTGATCTCGATGCTCACAGTCGTGCTCCGGGGGGTCACGTGCAGGTGCGTTGCTGACCTTGCAAATCTAGGCCGCACCTGTGCACGCCCGTCCCACGGCGGGTCCACCGTTGGGTAACAGAATCAGCGTCGCGGAAGCAGGATCTCGACGCCGGCCTCGCTGAGCACCTCGCCGGAGAGCCGGCCGCCCAGCGCCTCGACCATCGCCTTGGCTGAGTCGGCGCCGGTGCGGTCGTTGGCCTTGGAGCCGCTGCGGGCCCGACCACCCTCGATCCGGATCCGGACGTGCTCGGGCTGACCGGCGAACCGCAGGCTCACCGGACCGGCGGCTGTCGCGGTGACGTCGGCCAGGACGTGGTCGAGCAACTGCTCGACCGGCCCCGGGGTGAGTCGTGCGTCGCCGCCACCGTCGACGTACGCGCGCACCTCGATGGTCTCGGGCAACCGGTCGCGCCAGTGCTGGGCGATGCGGGAGCCGAGCGCGGCCAGGCTGATCTCGGCGCCGGCCACGAGGCTGCGCCCGCGGGCGAACTCGAGCAGGTCGTCGACCACGCCGTCGAGGCGCTGCACCTCGCCGACGCAGCGGGCCGCGGTCCGGCGTACGTCGTCGCCCAGGTCGTTGCGCATCGACAGCTCCTCCAGCTCGAGCCGCATGCCGGTCAGCGGGGTGCGCAGCACGTGGGAGGCGTGGTGGAAGAAGGCACGGTCACGTTTGATGGAGTCCTCGAGCCGGACCGAGCTGGCCATCAGCGACGTGGCGATGGCCACGGCCTCCGGGATCGTCGACTTCGTCAGCTCCAGGTCGAAGCGGCCGCGACCGAGCGCCTCGGCGCTCTCGGCGAGCGCGACGAACGGACGCGAGAGGTAGCCGGCGAGCACGAAGCCGACCGCCCCCGCGAAGAGCAGCAGCATCAGCAGCAGTGCGGCCAAGGCGCCCATGTTGCGCCCCACCAGGTCCGAGATGACCGTGCCGGACTGGCGGACCGTCACCATCGTCTCGCCGATGCTCTCGCGACCGACCGTGTCGGCGTCCTGCTGAGCGACGTCGTACCCGGTCCCGATCGACACGACGTCCGGCAGTCCCGTCCGCTCGACGACGACCGACGTGCTCTCGGCGGTCATCGGCGCGAGGGACGACGTCGTCACCGGGTCGCCGTTGGCCTCGGCGCTGGTGACGGCCGCCGCGATCAGCTGCGCCGAGCGGGTGAGGGAGGCGGCCTCGCGCTCCTGGATCAGGTCGCGCAGGGTGAACGCGCGGACGACCCCGGCCACGAGGAGCACCACGACAGCCAGGGCAACGAACGCAATGGTCAGCCGCTCACGCATCGTCGGGGCTCTCGAGGCGGAACCCGACGCCCCGAACGGCGACGACCCGCTCGGTCGCGCCGGCATCCTCGAGCTTCTGACGCAGTCGACCGATGGTGACGTCGAGGGTCTTGGTGGAGCCGAACCAGTTCTGGTCCCAGACGTCGCTCATCAGCTGGTCGCGGGAGACCACCTGATCCCGCTGGCTGGCCAGGAGCGCGAGGACGTCGAACTCCTTGGTGGTCAGCGCGATCTCGCGATCGTCGAGGCGCACCCGACGGGCGCCCTCGTCGATGCTCAGCCCGAGCGCGGGAGGCATGGCGTGCCCGGTGCGCAGCACCTCGCGCGGCAGGCTCCGGCGCAGCAGCGCACGCACGCGGGCCTGGAGCTCCGCCAGGCCGAACGGCTTGGAGAGGTAGTCGTCGGCGCCGTAGTCGAGCCCCACGACGCGGTCCAGCTCGCCGGCCCGGGCGGTGACGATCATGATGCCGCCCTCGAAGCCCTGCTCGCGAAGCTGGCGGCAGACGTCGAGGCCGTCCATGTCGGGCAGGCCGAGGTCGAGGATGACCAGGTCGACGACGCGGCCACGGACGTGATCGAGGACCCGGGCACCGGAGTCGAGCCAGGTGACGTCGTGACCCTCTCCCTGGAGAGTGCGGACGAGCGGGAAGGCGATGTCTTCCTCGTCCTCGACGAGGACCACGTGATGGCCCATGGGTTGCAGCATAGGCGCGAACGTATCGCCCCAGACGCCTCCGTACCCATCGTGCCCCCCGCAGTCGTCTCTCACATCGACGACGCCCACGCTACGGATCGCTCGTGCACGCACTGCCCACGCCAGAGCGACGCGCCGTCAACGGTCGGGTAACAGCAGGGCGGTCAGCCGAACAGGTCGCCGTGGTCGGCCACGCGCTCGAGCACCTGCTCGAAGCGGAACTGCTCGAGCCCCAACGGGTCGTCGGCCCCCTGCTCGACCTCGGCCCAGGTCAGCGGCGTCGCCACGGTGGGCACCTCGCGCCCGCGCAGGGAGTACGGCGACACGGTCGTCTTGCTGCCCGCGTTCTGCGACCAGTCGAGGAACACCTTGCCGCCCCGCCGTGCCTTGGTCATGGTGGCCGTGACCAGCTTGGGGTGCTCCGCCTGGAGCTCCTCGGCGACCTCCTTGGCCAGCGCAGTCGTGCCGTCGCTGCCGCGGCTGCGCGGCACCGCGGCGTACAGGTGCAGGCCCTTGCTCCCGCTGGTCACCGGCCTCGCCTCGAGGCCACGCTCGGAGAGCTTGTCGCGCACCAGCAGCGCCACCTGGCTGCACTCGTGGAGGCTGGCCGGCTCGCCGGGGTCGAGGTCGATGACGATCCGGTCGGGCTTGCGGGGCACCCCGGCCCTGGTGACCGTCCACTGGTGCACGTGCAGCTCGAGCGCGGCCAGGTTGACCAGCCAGGTCAGCGTCGCGAGATCGTCGATGATCGGGAAGACGAGGGTGTCCGACGTGCTGTCCTTGGCGCGCGAGCCGGTCGTCGGCACCTTGGCCGTGCGTACCCAGCTGGGGGTGCCGGCCGGCGCGTTCTTCTCGAAGAAGCTCTTGTCGGCCACGCCGTGCGGCCACCGGATCCGCGTCACGCAGCGGTCGCGCACGTGCGGCAGCAGCACGCCCGACACCTGCGCGTAGTAGTTGAGCACCTCGCCCTTGGTCGTGCCGGTGCGCGGGTAGAGCACCTTCTGGAGGTTGCTGATCTTGAGGGTGCGGCCCTCCACCTCGACCTGGAGCTCGGTCATGTGGTGCCACCCAGGTCGTCGGGTCGGAGGTCGGTGCGCACGCCCTGGTACGACGGCTGCCGGAGCCGCTCGTAGCCCAGGCCATGGGTGTCGACGTCCACCACGACGACGGGGTCGACCCAGGTGGTCCCGGTCGCGTCGACGCGCGGCACCTCGTCGTCGAACGGGCTGTCGGTGCGCGTCAGCGGAGCCAGCAGCTCGGCGAGCCGGCGGGCGGTCGCACCGGAGATGCCGCTGCCGACCCGGCCTCGGTACATCAGCCCGTCGGCTGTCGGCTCCCCCACGAGCAGCGCCGCCAGCCGGTCGGTCGTGCCGACCTGCGGCCGCCAGCCGCCGACCACGAAGGAGCCGCGGTGACGGTGCGCGAGCTTGCGCCAGTGCGGGCTGCGGGTGCCGAACTCGTAGCGCGAGTCGCGGCGCTTGCTGACCACGCCCTCGAGACCCTGCTGGAGAGTCGCGTCGAACAGCATCGCCCCGTCGTCGTACGCCGCGGGGACCTGCCAGCGCGTCTCCGCCAGGTCGAGCCCGGCGAGCAGGTCGCGGCGCTCCTCGAGGGGGAGGTCGCTGAGGTCGCGGCCGTCGAGCCGGAGGAGGTCGAAGACCATGTACGTCGCCGGGATGGTCGTGGCCAGCCGGGCGACCTCCTGGCGGTTGCGCAGGTGCATGCGGTGCTGGAGCACCCGGAAGTCGGGCAGGCCGCGGTCGTTGAGGGCGATCACCTCACCGTCGATCAGGAGGTCGCGGTCGCCCAGTGGCGACGCGCTGAGCTCCGGCCACGCGGGCGTGACGTCGTTGCCGTTGCGGCTGTACATGCGCACCCCGGCAGCGGCAGCCGGGTCGGTGTCGAGCAGGATGCGGACGCCGTCCCACTTCACCTCGTGCAGCCAGGCGTCGCCGGGAGGCACGTGGTCGCCCTTGGTGGCGAGCATGGGACGCAGCGGCGGCATGGGCTCATCATGCCGAACGCTCCGTAGCGCTCCGCCAGCGTGTCGGCGGGATCTGCAAGGCTTGCGCCATGAACGAGCACGAGCAGACGATCCGTCGCTACTGGCAGTGTGCCGAGGCCCGTGACTGGGCGGGCTTCGCAGCGGTCCTCTCCCCCGACGTCGTCTACGACGTGCCGCAGACCCGCGAACGAGTGATCGGGCGCGACCACGTCGTGCGCTTCAACGCCGACTACCCCGGCGACTGGCACCTCGCGCTGCGCCGGGTCGTGGCCGACGAGCGGAGCGGCGTCAGCTGGCTCGACTTCACCGTCGACAGCCAGACCGTGACCGGCATCAGCTTCTTCACCTTCGGCGACGATGGGCTCGTCACCGCGGTCGACGACTTCTGGCCGGAGCCCTACGACCCGCCCGCCCGGTCCGGCGTCGTCGAGCGCTACTGACAGGTGCGGCGACGTGGGCTGTCCGGCGATACTGACCTGACACGTCCGGCCTGACCGATCGATGGAGGTATGAGCATGCGCGCGATCTGGAAGGGCAGTGTGTCCTTCGGCCTGGTGTCGGTGCCGGTGAAGCTGTACGCCGCCACCGAGTCCCACGACGTCTCGTTCCGACAGGTGCACGCCAAGGACGGCGGCCGGATCAAGTACCAACGCGTCTGCGCGATCGACGGCGAGGAGGTCGCCTACGCCGACATCGCCAAGGGGTACGAGACCGAGGACGGCGAGATGGTCATCCTCAGCGACGACGACCTGGCCGAGCTGCCGTCGGCGTCCTCCCGAGAGATCGCGGTCGAGAAGTTCGTGCCGACCGAGCAGATCGACGCGATGCTCTTCGAGAAGAGCTACTACCTCGAGCCCGAGGCCACCGGCGCCAAGCCCTACGCCCTGCTCCGCCAGGCGCTCGTCGACGCCGACCGGATGGCCGTGGTCACCGTCGCGCTCCGCCAGCGCACGTCGATCGCCGTGCTGCGCGTGCGCGACGACGTGATCGTCATGCAGACGATGATGTGGCCCGACGAGGTCCGGCAACCCGACTTCTCGGTCGATGTCGGCGAGGTCAAGGACGCCGAGGTCAAGATGGCGCACATGCTCGTCGAGACCCTGGCCGGCGACTTCGACCCCACCGAGTTCGAGGACGACTACGCCGGGGCCGTCGAGGCGCTGGTGGCCGCCAAGATCGAGGGTGGCGAGGTCAGGAGGACCGCGACGTCCACCAAGTCGTCGGGCGAGGTCGTCGACCTGCTCGCCGCCCTGCAGAAGTCGGTGGCCGCCGCCAAGAGCGCCCGTGGCGAGTCCGACGACTCCGCCGACGACGACTCCGACGACTCCGCGACGAGCAAGCCGGCGAAGAAGACGGCCGCCAAGAAGACCGCGGCGCGGAAGACCCCAGACACGAAGGTGGCCAAGAAGGCGGCCAAGAAGGCGCCGGCGAAGAAGAAGGCCAGCTGAGATCACCGGGCGGCCGATGTCGAAGGGGTCCCCAGCCGTTCGACGTACCCCCGACAGCACCCACCTACGACAGGGAGTACGGCGATGCGCTACATGGTTTTCGTCAACATGCGTGAGGACGTCGGCGAGCCCGCACCGGCACTCGTGAAGGCGATGGACGAGGCGATGCGTGAGGGGTTCGCCAGCGGCGTCCTCGTCGACGCGGGCGGGCTCTGGTCGACCGACGCCAGCACGGAGTACGTCGTCCGGGGTGGCCAGGTGACCACGACCGACGGCCCGTTCGCCGAGGCCAAGGAGGTCGTCGGTGGCTACGCCATCATCGAGGTGCGCGACGACGACGAGGCCCGCGAGCAGGGGCGGCTGATGGCCTCGCTGCACCAGGAGCACTGGCCCGAGTGGGAGGGCTCGGTCCACGTGCGCAGGATCGCCGGGCCCGCAGACGGCCCACCGCGTGCCTGAGGCTCCACGCCTCTCCGACGACGACCGGGTGACCGGTGCCGTCACCGCCGTGTGGCGGCGCGAGTCGACCCGGCTCGTCGCCGCCCTCGTGCGGATGACCCGCGACGTGGCCCTCGCCGAGGACCTCGCCCAGGACGCCCTGGTGGCCGCCCTGGAGCAGTGGCCCGTCGAGGGCGTGCCCACCAACCCCGGCGGCTGGCTGATGTCGGTGGCCAAGCGCCGCGCCATCGACCAGTTCCGCCGCAACGCGACCCTGCGCGAGAAGACCGCCCTCCTGGGCCACACGCTCGAGGAGGCGACCGTGCCCGATCTCGACTCCGCCGTCGACCACATCGAGGACGACGTGCTCCGCCTGGTCTTCTTGACCTGTCACCCGGCGCTCTCCCCCGACAGCCGGGCGGCGCTCACGCTGCGCCTCGTGGGCGGCCTGAGCACCGCGGAGATCGCCCGCGCCTTCCTCGCCCAGGAGAGCGCGGTCGCGCAGCGCATCTCGCGCGCCAAGAAGACGCTCGCCACCGCCGGGGTGTCGTTCGACCTGCCGACCGGCACCGAGCGCACGCACCGGCTCGACGACGTGATGGCGGTCGTCTACCTGATCTACAACGAGGGCTACACCGCGACCGCCGGCGACGACTGGCTGCGTCCGGACCTCTGCCACGAGGGCATCCGGCTGGCCCGGATGCTGGCAGCCCTCGAGCCCTCCGAGCCGGACACCCACGGGCTGCAGGCGCTGCTCGAGCTCCAGGCCTCGCGACTGCCCGCCCGCACCGCCAGGGACGGATCACCCGTGCTGCTCGAGCACCAGGACCGCACCCGCTGGGACCGCCTGCTCATCCGTCGCGGCCTGGCGGCGCTCGACCGGGCCACGGCGGTCAGCCGGAGCCGTGGCCGACCGGTCGGTCCCCTGACCTTGCAGGCACACATCGCCGCCTGCCACGCGCGGGCGGCTCGCGGCGCGGCCGACACCGACTGGCGGCGGATCGCCGGGTGGTACGACGCCCTGGCCGCCGCCGCTCCCGGCCCGGTGGTCGAGGTCAACCGGGCCGTCGCGCACGGACGCGCGTTCGGACCCGACGCCGGGCTGGCCGTGCTCGACGCACTGACGGCCGACGGTGGGTCCACGGCGCTGGCCGGCTCCCACCTGCTGCCGAGCGTCCGCGGTGACCTGCTCGAGCGCGCGGGCCGCCGCGCCGAGGCCGCGACGGCGTTCAGGCAGGCAGCCGGCCTGACCGAGAACGCCCGAGAACGCGCCCTGCTGACGCGCCGCGCGGTGGAGAACTCCTGATCGCGATGTCGAAGCCCGGGCCAGCCGTTCGACGGACTGCTGAAGCCACCCCGACACCGACCAGGGAGCAGACATGACCACCAGCACCAGGCGCACGACCGAGAGGACGCCCAGCGAGACGCGGCTGGCCGTCTCGACCGACGGCACCCGCATCGCCTACGACGTCACCGGCACCGGGCCGGCGCTCGTCATCATCGACGGCGCGCTGTGCCAGCGCTCGCTGGGTCCGGCGCGTGACCTGGCCGCCGCCCTGGCGGGCCGCTTCGCCGTGCACGCCTACGACCGGCGCGGTCGCGGAGAGAGCGACCCCGGTGCGTCCTCGTACGCCCCGCAGCGGGAGATCGAGGACCTGGCCGCCGTCATCGGTGCCGCCGGCGGCTCCGCCCACGTCTTCGGCGCCTCCTCCGGGGCCGCCCTCGCGCTCGCGGGCGCGGCCGCCGGACTGCCGATCGAGCGGCTGGTCGCCTACGAGGCGCCGTTCGTCGTCGACGACACCCGCGCCCCGACCGACGTCGACCTGCCCGAGCGCACGCAGGCCCTCGTCGACGCCGACCGGCGCGGCGAGGCGGTCCGGCTCTTCCTGCGGCTCGTCGGGATGCCTCGACCGATGCTCGCCGTGATGGGCCTGCTCCCGATGTGGAAGAAGCTGACCGGCATCGCGCACACCCTGCCCCACGACTACGCCATCGTGCTGGAGCACCAGCAGGGGCGGCCTCTGCCCGACGGCCTGTACGCCGCCAGCACGACACCGACGCTGGTGATCGCGGGCGGCAAGTCACCGGCATACCTGCAGAACGCGGCGGCCGCCGTCGCCGCCGCGCTCCCCGACGGGCGGCTCCAGACCCTGCCCGGCCAGACGCATCTGGTCAAGGCCACGGTGGTGGCGCCGGTCGTGGCCCAGCACCTCCTCGGCTGACGTCGACCGCCCCCTGTCGAGTGTCAGGCCGGCGCGGTGGCGGCCGCCGCGGCGAGCCGGGCCGACCACGCGTCGAGGGTCCCGACCATCTCGGCGGGCGCGGACTCGATCGTCACCGGCGCCTCGAGCATGGCCACCCCGAACGCCGCCCAGCGGACGTCGTTCGCCTCGATCTCCAACCGGCAGGAGGTCTCGTCGGACGCCGTGATCGTGGCCCACGGCCCGATTCGCTGGCTCACGTGCGCCCTGGTCGCCTCGACGGTGACGACCAGACGCAGGGCCTCCCCCCGGGAGAGCCCCCGTTTGACGTACTCCGCGGCGTCGCCGCCCGGGATCTCGCGAGGGCGGAAGACAGCCCGGGTGCCCTCGGGGTCGCGCAGGCGGTCCATCCGGAACGACCGCCAGTCCTGACGGTCGAGGTCGTAGCCGAGGAGGTACCACTTGCGGCCCACCGTCACCAGCCGGTGCGGCTCGACGTGCCTGCGCAGGTCCTCGCCGGGGGCGCTGCCACCCTTGGCGGTGTAGCCGAACCGGAGCCGCTCGCGGTCCCGCACGGCCTGCGCGACCGCACTCAACACCCCGGCCTCGACCTCGGGCGCCGGGGAGAAGGGCGAGTCGACGGTGGCGGCGCGCAGCGCCTCGGCCCGGCGGCGGAGCCGGGTCGGCAGCACCTGCACCACCTTGGCCAGTGCCGAGAGCGACGCCTCGGACAACGAGCCGCTCGTTCCGCTCGCCGTGCCGCCGAGGGCGACGACCATCGCGATCGCCTCGTCCTCGTCGACGACCAGCGGGGGCATCGAGCCGCCCCGCCCGAGCTGGTAGCCGCCCTCGACCCCGCGGTTGGACCTGACGGGATAACCGAGGTCGCGCAGTCGCTCGATGTCGCGACGCAGCGTGCGCTCCGAGACCTCGAGGCGCCCGGCGAGCTCGGTGCCCGCCCAGAAGCGGTGGGTCTGCAGCAACGACAGCAGGCGCAGCATGCGGGAGCTGGTGTTGGCCATGGATCCAGATTGCCACAGATACCGGTCAAGAAGTGACCGGATGGATCCGTAGCGTCGGAGGCACATCAAGCAACCACTCGAGGAGCCAACATGACCACCGCCGTCGACACCCCTCCGCTCGAAGAGGGCCCCGGAGCTCGCGTCGCAGCCGACGCACCCCTCGCAGGACGCGCGCGCACCGCAGCACTCGTCAGCCTGCTGCTCGCCTCCACCATGGAGCTCATCGACACCACCATCGTCAATGTCTCGCTGCCCAGCATCGAGGCCGACCTCGGCGCCTCGGGCTCACAGCTGCAATGGATGGTGGCGGCCTACCCACTCGCCTTCGCGGTGGCCCTGATCACCGGCTCACGGCTCGGTGACGCGTTCGGCCGTCGCCGCCTCTTCGTCGGGGGCCTGGTCGGCTTCATCGCGATGTCGGCCGCGTGCGGTCTCGCACCCGACGCCGAGACGCTGGTCGCCTTCCGAGCGCTGCAGGGTCTCGGTGCGGCCGCCATGATCCCGCAGGTGATGTCGAACATCCAGGTCATGTACGCGCCCGCGGAGCGCGCGAAGGCGATGGGTGCCTTCACCGGGCTCGCCGGCATCGCCACGGTCGCGGGGCCGGTGCTGGGCGCCGTCCTCACCGAGGCCGACATCGCCGGCACCGGATGGCGCGCGATCTTCCTGGTCAACGTCCCGGTCGGCTTCCTCGCGTTGTACGCCGCGCTGCGGTTCGTCCCCGAGTCGCGCTCCTCGGCCCGGCCCGATCTCGACCCGGTGGGTGTCCTCCTGCTGGCCGGCGGCCTGCTGGCCGTGCTGTACCCGCTGACCATGGGCCGCGAGCAGGGCTGGCCGGCCTGGGTGTTCGCGCTGATCGTGGTCGGTGGGCTGCTGCTCGCCCGCTTCGTGACCGGCCAGCGTCGCGCAGAGGCAGCCGGCCGCGAGCCGCTGGTCGCGCTCAGCCTCTACCGGGAGCGCTCGTTCGCAGGCGGCTCGGCGGTGCTGCTGCTGCTGTTCGTGTCGATGGGCGCCTACTTCCTGGCCCAGACGATCTACCTGCAGGCTGGTCTGGGCTGGTCGGTGCTCAAGGCCGGTCTGACCGGGATCCCCTTCGCGGTGACCACTGCGGCCATGGCCGGCTTCGGTGTCGTCGTCCTGGCTCCGAAGATCGGCCGCAGGGTGCTCCAGCTGGGTGCACTCACCCTCGCCGCCGGCGCCATCGTCCTCGCCGTGACGGTGCAGCTCGCCACCCCGGACACCACGTTCTGGATGTTCATCCCCGGCTTCGTCGCCACCGGAGCCGGGTTCGGGCTGATGGTGGCGCCGATCGGCATGTTCACCGTGGCGGACGTCCCGGTCGAGCTCGCCGGGTCCGCGTCGGGCCTGTTCAACACCACGACCCAGCTCGCCAACGCGATCGGTGTCGCCGTCTTGGGCACGGTGTTCTTCGCAGTTGCCGAGCGCTCCACGTCGCGGCTGCCGGCGGAGGTCTTCGCGCCCGCGTTCCAGGCGACGCTCGCCCTGGTCGCGGTGCTGATGCTGGTGGCGGTCGCCGCTTCGCGGACGCTGCCCGCGGTCGCACCCGCGGAGACGGTCGAGCTGCACTGACCCGTTCGAGCGCGGCGGTCGCCCTAGCGGTGCGTCTCGGAAGTTGTTGACCGGTTGGTGTGCTCAGGGTGCGTGCCTCGGGTGCGCGAAGCGCACGCGAACTTGCGAGACGGGCCTCTAGGTCGTCTCCCACCTGAAGAACCGGGCAGCCAGCAGGGTCACGACGACGGCGAAGCCGGCGAGCACCGCGAGGGGCAGCGCGATCGCCGTGGCCGGCTCGCCGCGCACCATCACGTCGAGCATGCCGTCGTTGAGCCACCGCAGCGGCAGGCACCTCGAGACGATCTGCAGCCACTGCGGGGCGCCGTCGAGCGGGAAGAAGGACCCGCTCAGGAACGCCATCGGCAGCACGATGAAGTTGGCCATGTTGACTGCGCCCTCGGTCGACTTCGCCACGGCTCCGGCGAGCAGGCCGATGGCCATGAAGCACAGCGTGCCGACGACCAGCAGCGGGATCGCCGCCGGCCAGGCACCGGTGAGCTTGAGCCCGAACGCGGCCGCACCGAGACCGAGGAAGATCGCCATCTGCCCCAGTGCGATCGCGATGGTGACCACGACTCGGGCCGCCACCACGGTGGTGGTGGCGACCGGCGAGAGCTGCAACCGGCGCAGCAGCTTGGTGTTGCGCCAGCCGTTGAGGGTGGCGGCCGCACCGAACGACGCGCTCATCGCGACCGCCCAGCCGAGCAGCCCCGGGGTGACGAACTGGATGGAGCGCAGCGAGTCGTCCTCGACGGCTCGCGCCTCGAAGCCGTAGGTCGGCGGCTCCCCCGACACCGCGACGTTGCTGGCGTCGACGAACGACCGCAGCGTGCCCTGCGTGATCGCGGCCTTCACCTGGTCGGTCTGCGTGAAGTGCGCGACGAGCGTGTCGCCGACCATCTGCACGGCCACGTCGGCGTCGCCCCTGCGGACCTCGTCGATGGCCGACGAGAGGTCGTCGGTCCGCGTGACGTCGAAGGTCTCCTCGAAGGCCTCCTTCGCCCCCGCCGGCAGGTCGTCGACGAGGCTGACCCGGCCGACCTCGATGAGCTCGACCTTCGTCTGGCCCGGGTCGCTGAAGATGCCGCCGAAGAGAACAAGGAACATCAGCGGGAAGATGACGGCGAAGAAGACCGACGTCCGGTCGCGCAGGAAGCCCTTGGTGATCGCCTTCGCGAGGGCCAGGAACGCGCTCACGCTCGGTACTCCCGACCGGTCACGTCGAGGAAGACGTCCTCGAGGGTGCCGGCGGCCACCGCGATCCCGTCGAGGTGTCCCCCCTCGGCCAGCCTGGTGAGCACGACGGCGGGCGCTCGGGTGGTGAGCACCAGTCCGTCGATCTCGGTGTGCACCTTCTCGACGCCCGGGATCGACCCGGCCTCCACCTCGTGGAGCTGTCCCGCGGCCACCGTGATCCGGGTCGGCGCGTCGAGCGACCGGATGAGCTGACGGGGCGTGTCGAGCCTCAGCACCTTGCCGTGGTCCATGATCGCGACGCGGTCGCAGAGCGCCTCGGCCTCGTCCATGTAGTGCGTGGTGAGCACGACGGTTCGGCCGGAGTCGTTGAGGCCCGAGAGCAGGTCCCACAGGTTGCGCCGGGCCTGCGGGTCGAGCGAGGCGGTCGGCTCGTCGAGGAACACCACCTCGGGATCGGTCACCAGCGCGCAGGCGATCGAGAGCCGCTGCAGCTGGCCCCCGGACAGGTCCTCCACCCGGGAGCCGACCTTGTCGACCAGTCCCACGCGTTCGAGCCAGTCGTCGCCGCGCCCCGGCGAGACGCCGTACAGGGCGGCGAAGGTGTGGATCTGCTCGCGGGTCGTGAGCCGCTCGAAGAACGAGGACGCCTGGAGCTGCACGCCCATCCGTGGCAGCAGGCGCGGGTTGCGGGGCCAGGGCTTCTCGCCCAGCACGGTCACGGTCCCGGTATCCGGCCTCCGGAGGCCCTCGATCATCTCCAGCGTGGTGGTCTTGCCCGCACCGTTGGGGCCGAGGATGCCGAAGAACTCACCCTCGGCGACCTCGAAGCTCACCCCGTCGACCGCGCGCAGCTCCCCGTAGGCCTTGGTGAGGTCGACGACCTCGATGGCTCCCATACGGACGAGGCTAGCGACAACGCGTCACCCGGTGGCGAGCAGCGCGCGGACCACCCGCAGACCTACCGACATGCGCGCCAGGTCCGGGTTGTCGTCGGAGCAGATCTCCTCGAGCGTCGCCGAGGACCGTCCGACCTGGTCGGGATCGGCGTCCTCCCACGTGGCGACCCGGGCCGGGGCCGACTCGGAGCCGGTCGTCGCGTGCAACACCTGGCCGGTGAGCTGGGCGTGCACGGCGTAGAGGTCGTCGCGGAGCGCGGCCCGCGCCATCGTCTGCCAGCGGTCGTCGCGCGGCAGGGCGATGATGCGGCTGACCAGCGCCGGAAGACCCAGTCTCTCCCCCAGCGCGAAGTGCACGCGGGCCACCTCGGCCGGGTCGATGTCCTCCCGGTCGGCGGTCTCGACGACGTTCAGCAGCGCGTACGACGGCGACAGCACGGCGACCCTGGTCGCGAAGTCCTCCGGCACCCCGTCGGCCACCAGCGCGTCACGACGCTCGACGAACGCACCGAGCTCGCGGCCGCTCATCAGGTCGGGCAGCTCGGTCATCACCTTCTGCACCTTCACCTCGAACGCCGTGACGGTCGCCTCGCTGTCGAGCGGCGGGCGCCGGTTGTTGACCAGCCACCGCGTGGCCCGCTCGACCAGGGTGCGCATCTCGATGCGCATCCGGGTCTGCACGGCCGCAGGCAGGACGTTGTCGTAGGACTTGAGCTCGTCGCGCATCTGGAGCGACCCGAAGATCTCGCGCGCCACGAAGTTGGCGCGCGTGAGGTCCGCAGCGCTGGCACCGGTCTCGCCGGCCAGTCGCGGCCAGAACGTCATGCCGGCCCCGTTGACGAGGTCGTTGACCACCTGGGTCACCACGATCTCGCGACGCAGCGGGTGGTCGAGCATCTGGGGGCGGTAGCCCTGGCGCATCTGCTCCGGGAAGTAGGCGAAGAGGTCGGCGCGCAGGAACGGGTCCTCGGGCAGGTCGGAGGCCAACAGGTCTTCGGCGAGCACGATCTTGGTCCAGGCGAGCAGCACCGACAGCTCCGGCACGGACAGCCCGTCGCCTCGGTCGAGGCGCCTGCGGACCTGGCGGGTGGTCGGGAGCCCCTCGAGCTCCCGGTTGAGCACCCCGCGGCGTTCGAGCGTCTTCATCCAGTCCTCGTGCACGTGCAGCAGCCCAGGAGCGTTGGCCGCGGCGTTGGCCAGCGCGAGGTTCTGCTCGTAGTTGTCGCGGAGCACCAGCTCGGCGACCTGATCGGTCATGTCGGCGAGCAGGGTGTTGCGCTGCTTGCCGGTCAGGTCACCGTCCGCGACGACCTTGTCGAGGAGGATCTTGATGTTCACCTCGTGGTCGGAGGTGTCCACACCGGCGGAGTTGTCGATGAAGTCGGTGTTCATCCGGCCACCGTGACCGCGGCGCGCCGACCGGACGTACTCGATGCGGCCGAGCTGGGTGAGACCCAGATTGCCGCCCTCACCGACGCACTGGGCGCGCAGGTCGCCGCCATCGACGCGGATGGCGTCGTTGGCCTTGTCACCCGCGTCGGCGTGTGTCTCCTCGGAGGCCTTGACGTAGGTGCCGATACCGCCGTTCCAGAGCAGGTCGACCGGTGCCAGCAGGATCGCCTTCATCAGCTCCGCGGGCGTCATGCTCTCGACGTCGCCGGCGATGCCGAGGGCGGAGCGCATCGCCTTGTTGAGCGCGATCGACTTCAGGCTGCGGCTGTACACGCCGCCGCCCTCTGAGATCAGGCTCGTGTCGTAGTCCCGCCAGCTCGAGCGGGGCAGGTCGAAGAGCCGCTTGCGCTCGACGTACGACGACGCGGCGTCGGGCGCGGGGTCGATGAAGATGTCGCGGTGGTCGAACGCCGCGACCAGCCGGGTGTGCTCCGAGCAGAGCATGCCGTTGCCGAAGACGTCGCCCGACATGTCACCGATGCCGACCGCGGTGAAGTCCTCGTTCTGGCAGTCGATGCCTCGTTCGCGGAAGTGCCGCTGGACCGAGACCCACGCACCGCGCGCGGTGATGCCCATGGCCTTGTGGTCGTAGCCGACCGAGCCGCCGGAGGCGAAGGCGTCACCGAGCCAGAAGCCGTAGTCGAGGGCCATCCCGTTGGCGATGTCCGAGAACGTCGCGGTGCCCTTGTCAGCGGCGACGACCAGGTAGGAGTCGTCACCGTCGTGGCGGACGACGCCGGGTGCCGGCACCGTCTCACCGTCCACGAGGTTGTCGGTCACGTCGAGCAGGCCGCAGATGAACGTCTTGTAGCAGGCCACGCCCTCGGCCAGCCAGGCATCGCGGTCCGAGGAGTCCGGCAGGTGCTTGGCGAAGAACCCACCCTTGGCGCCGACCGGCACGATCACGGTGTTCTTCACCATCTGCGCCTTGACCAGGCCGAGCACCTCGGTGCGGAAGTCGTCGCGCCGGTCGGACCAGCGCAGGCCGCCCCGGGCCACCGAACCGAAGCGCAGGTGGACGCCCTCGACCCGCGGGCTGTAGACGAAGATCTCGTACTTGGGCCGCGGCTCGGGCAGGTCCGGGATCGCCGACGGCTCCATCTTGAACGACATGTAGGTGTGCACGCCGCCGTCGCCGTCGGGCTGGAAGTAGTTGGTGCGCAGGGTCGCGTTGATGTGCGTCAGGTAGGAGCGCAGGATGCGGTCGTGGTCGAGGCTGACGACGTCGTCGAGGGCCTTGGCCAGCTTCTCCTGCACGGCGTCGACGAGCGCGACGCGGGCCTCGGCGTCGGCCGGCAGGTTGTCCTTGCCGGGGTCGAAGCGGGCCTCGAAGAGCTGCACCAGCCGGCGGGTGATGTCGACGTTCCCGCGCAGCGCGCCCTCGATGTAGTCGAGGGCGAAGGGCGAGTTGCCCTGCCGCATGTACTTCGCGTAGGCGCGCAGCACGGTGGCCTGGCGCCAGGTCAGACCGGCACCGAGCACCAGCGAGTTGAAGCCGTCGATCTCGTTGAAGCCCTCCCAGACCGCCCGCAGCGCGTCGACGAAGAGCTTGCGAGCCGGGGCGGGCAGCTCGCGGCCGTAGCGCAGCCCGAACTCGTAGATGTAGGTCTCGCGAGGCAGGGCGGTCAGCTCGTAGGGTCGCTCATCGACGACCTCGACACCCATCGACGAGAGCATCGGCAGCACCTGCGAGAGGGAGAGCGGCGACCCGATGCGGAAGACCTTGAGCCTGGCCTCACCCCGGCCGGCGTCGACGTGGGCGTAGAGCGCGATGTCGAGGCCGCTGTCACCCTCGATGGCCTCCAGCCGGCCCAGGTCCGCGGAGGCGGTGGCCGGGCTGAAGTCCTCCTTGTAGGCCTCGGGGAACGACTCGAGGTAGGAGCGGCCGAGCCGCGAGCCGCGCTCGTCGCCGTACTCCCCGATGACGGCGGCGGTGAAGTCGTCTCGCCAGGACCGCGAGGCGGCCGCCAGCCGACGCTCGATGTCACTGGTGTCGATGTCGCCGATCTGGCCGCCCTTGGGGGGATGCACGACGAAGTGCACCCGTGCGGTCGACGACTCGTTGACGCGGGCGGTGAACTCCACGGACTCACCGCCGAGACGGTCCTGGAGGATCTCGGCGAAGCGCTCGCGCACCCCGGTGTTGTAGCGGTCGCGGGGCAGGTAGACCAGCACGGAGACGTAGCGGCCGTAGGTGTCGCGGCGCACGAACGCCCGCAGCTGGCGGCGCTCTCCGGCGTACATGACGTTCTCGGCGATCGGCGCGAGCTCGTCGACGGGGGTGTGGAACAGCTCGTCGCGCGGGTAGTTCTCGAGGGTGTCCATCAACGCCTTGCCGGCGTGGCTGCGCGGGTCGAAGCCGGCCATCCGCTGG
Source organism: uncultured Actinomycetota bacterium (assembly GCA_963807335.1). Lineage (GTDB taxonomy): Bacteria > Actinomycetota > Actinomycetes > Propionibacteriales > Nocardioidaceae > Nocardioides. The sequence continues at coordinate 158,311 of CAWEBT010000011.1, read as the reverse complement.
ACCTCGGCGGCCTTCTCCCTCAGCAGCGGGATGCGGGTGAGCGACTCGGTGTAGGCGCCGCTGGAGAAGAGACCCAGGAAGCGGCGCTCGCCCACGACCTCGCCGTTGGCGTCGAACTTCTTGATCCCGACGTAGTCGAGGTACGCCGGCCGGTGCACGGTCGCCCGGGAGTTGGCCTTGGCGAGCACGAGCAGGGTCTTCTCGCGCGCCTTGGCCTTGACCAGCGCGGGCAGCTTGCCGAACGACGTGGACATGTCCTGGTCGGCCCGCAGGATCCCGAGCCCGGTGCCGGGCACGGCGCGCAGCAGGACGTCGTCGCCCTCGTCCTCGAGCCGGTACTCGCGGTAGCCCAAGAAGGTGAAGTGGTCGGCCGCGAGCCACGTCAGGAGATCGCGGCTCTGGGTGAGCTCGTCCTCGGACAACGGCGGCGGGGATTCGTTCAGCTCGTCGACGATGGCCGTGACCTGGGCCTGCATCTTCTCCCAGTCCTCGACCGACTCACGGACGTCCTGGAGGACCTTGCCCAGCGACTCCTCGATCTGCGCGGCGTCCGCGTCGTCGGTGATCCGGTCGATCTCGATGTGCATCCACGACTCGGCGACCGCCAGGTCGTCGGGTGCCACCTCGCCCTCCTCGACGGCCCGGACGCCCTCGAGGTTGCCGGTGATGTCTCGCGTCACCTGGAACTGCGGGTGGATGACGGCGTGCACGTTGCGCTGCAGCCGGCCGAGCTCCATGGTCACGGAGTCGACGAGGAACGGCATGTCGTCGGTGACGATCTCGACCACGGAGTGCCCGCCGGCCGACCAGCCGGCGTCGGAGAGACCGGGTGTGGTGACGCGTAGGTTCGCCCGGCCCTGCGGCCGGGTCTCGGCCAGCTTGTAGTGGCTGGCCAGCGCGCCGTACATGTCGGCGTCGCTGCGCTCGATGACGTCCTCGGGCGCGACGTGGCGGTAGTAGGCCCGCAGCAGCGAACCGACGATCTCGTGAGGGGGGCCACCGGTGCCCTTGCTCCCGTGAGCGACGTCTGTCGCTCTGGCGATCAGTTCGGCCTTGTCATCCTCGAGGGTGGTGGGCACACGTCGACCCTAGGACTCATCACACGGGCGACACAACGCGGGTGGCTACCAATCGGTATGCACCATGATGTCGGCCATGAGCAAACGACTGACCCACGAACTGACCTACGACGCACCACTGGCCGAGGTGGCGGCAATGGTCGCCGACCCGGCCTTCCGTGAGCGGGTCTGCGACGCGCAGCGCGTCCTGCGTCACGACGTGACGGTCGAGGGGGCCGGGGCGGGCATGCACGTGCGCGTCGACCAGGTGCAGGCCGCCAGAGGCCTCCCGTCGTTCGTGGTCAAGTTCGTCGGCGACGAGATCCAGATCGTGCAGGACGAGCAGTGGTCGACCGCGGACCACGCACAGCTCGAAGTCGCCATCCCCGGCAAGCCGAGCGAGATGTCGGGCACGATCACGCTCGCGGAGTCCGGCGGCGTCACCACCGAGACCGTCGACCTGACGATCAAGGTCGGCATCCCGCTCATCGGCGGCAAGATCGAGGGAGTCATCGCGGACCTGATGCTCAAGGCGCTCCGGGCCGAGAACCGGGTCGGACGCGACTACCTGTCCTGATCCGCGGCGGCGGCGGCAGCGTCGTCGGCTGCGGCGTCTTGGCGGCGGCGTACCCAGATCACGATCCCGAGCAGCACGAACGGGCCGAACGCGAGCGCGATCGTGAGCGCCTGCTCGACGGGGTGCAGGGCCCCCAGGTGGAGCAGCGTGATGTTCATCGCGCTCCATTGTGGCGCGCTCCGGGAATGTTCGGCACTCCTCCCCTGGTTGATCCAACGTTCAACCAATTCCACTGGAGGAGTCACGCATGCCTGATCTGTTCGAGGCCCTGACCGTCAAGAGCTGGGAGCTGCCCAACCGTCTGGTCATGGCGCCCCTGACCCGCAACCGTGCCGACTCCCAGGGAGTGCCCGGCGACCTCGCCGTTGAGTACTACGCCCAGCGCGCGTCCGCCGGCCTGATCATCACCGAGGGCAGCCAGCCCAGCGCCCGGGGACAGGGCTACCTGACCACGCCCGGCTTCCACTCCGCCGAGCAGGTGGCCGGCTGGCGCCGCGTGACCGACGCGGTGCACGCGAAGGGCGGCCGCATCGTCGCCCAGCTGATGCACGCCGGCCGCGTCTCCCACCCCGACAACACCGGCGGCCAGGAGATCATCGCCCCCAGCGCCCTCGCCGCGACCGGCGAGATGTTCACCCCCAGCGGTCCGAAGCCCTTCCCGGTCCCCCGCGCCCTCGAGCTCGACGAGATCCCCGTCGCCGTGCAGGAGTACGTCACGGCCGCCAGGAACGCCGTCGAGGCCGGCCTGGACGGCGTCGAGGTCCACGCGGCCAACGGCTACCTCATCCACCAGTTCCTGGCGCCCGGCTCCAACGAGCGCACCGACGAGTACGGCGGCTCGCCCGCCAACCGCGCCCGCTTCGCCATCGAGGTCACCCGGGCCGTCGTGGCGGCGATCGGCGCCGAGAAGGTCGGCATCCGGATCTCCCCCGCCCACAACATCCTGGGCGCGACCGAGGAGGACCCGGCCGACGTGGCGGCGACGTACGCCGCGCTCATCGAGGGCATCGCGCCCCTCGGGCTGGCCTACCTCAGCGTGCTGGCCGACCCGAAGCTCGAGCTGGTGCAGGACCTGCGCGCGGCCTTCGGCGGCGTGCTCATCGCCAACGACGGCTTCGGCGAGGTGACGACCCGTGAGTCCGCCCAGGAGATCCTGGACAAGGACCTGGCCGACGCGGTCGCCGTGGGGCGGCTGTTCCTGGCCAACCCGGACCTGCCGGAGCGCTGGGCGACCGGCGCGGAGCTGAACGAGCCGAACCCGGACACGTTCTACACCGGCGGCGCAGAGGGCTACACGGACTACCCGTTCCTCACCCGCTGACGCACACACGCGAAGACCCCGCCCGGAAGGTCCCGGGCGGGGTCTCGTGCGTCTCGGAGCCTCAGCCCATGTACGGGTAGCGGTAGTCCTTCGGTGGGACGAACGTCTCCTTGATCGACCGCGGGCTGGTCCAGCGCAGCAGGTTGATCGCGGCGCCAGCCTTGTCGTTGGTGCCCGAGGCGCGGCCGCCGCCGAAGGGCTGCTGCCCGACGACCGCGCCGGTCGGCTTGTCGTTGATGTAGAAGTTGCCGGCCGCGAAGCGCAGCTCGCTACCCGCCCAGGCGATGGCGCTGCGGTCCTGGGCGATGATCGCGCCGGTGAGCGCGTACGGCGCGAAGCTCTCCATCTGCGCGACGACCTGCTCGAACTTGGCGTCGTCGTAGACGTGCACGGCCAGGATCGGTCCGAAGTACTCGTCGGAGAACATCTGGTCGGTCGGGTCGGTCGACACGACCACGGTCGGGCGGACGAAGTAGCCCACCGAGTCGTCGGTCTGGCCGCCGGCAGCGATGGTGAGGTGCTTGTTGCGGGCGACCCGGGCCAGCGCCTTCTTGTGCTTGGCGAACGCCCGGTCGTCGATCACGGCGCCCATGAAGTTCGAGAAGTCGGTGACGTCACCCATGGAGAGGTCCTCGACCTCGGCCAGGAACTGGTCCTTCAGCTTGTCCCACACCGACTTCGCGACGTACGCCCGCGAGGCTGCGGAGCACTTCTGGCCCTGGAACTCGAAGGCACCGCGGATCATCGCGACGCGGACGACGTCCGGGTCGGCGCTGGGGTGCGCGACGATGAAGTCCTTGCCCCCGGTCTCGCCGACGATGCGCGGGTAGGAGCGGTACTGGTCGATGTTGGCGCCGATGGTCTTCCAGAGGTGGTGGAACGTCGGCGTCGAACCGGTGAAGTGCACGCCGGCCAGGTCGGGGTGCGTCAGCGCCACCTTGGAGACGTCGAGACCGTCACCGGGGAGCATGTTGATGACGCCGGGCGGCATGCCGGCCTCCTCGAGGAGCTCCATCGTGAGGCTGGCCGCGAGCTGCTGGGTCGGCGACGGCTTCCAGATGACCGTGTTGCCCATCAGCGCGGGGGCGGTCGGCAGGTTGCCGGCGATCGCGGTGAAGTTGAACGGGGTGATCGCGTAGACGAAGCCCTCGAGCGGCCGGTGGTCGGTGCGGTTCCAGATGCCGGGGCTGTTGGCGATCGGCTGGTCGTGGTGGATCTGCTTGGCGTAGTGCACGTTGAAGCGCCAGAAGTCGATGAGCTCGCAGGCCGCGTCGATCTCGGCCTGGTAGGCGGTCTTCGACTGGCCGAGCATGGTCGCGGCGTTGATGCGCTGGCGCCAAGGACCGGCGAGCAGGTCGGCGGCCTTGAGGATGATCGCGCACTTGTCGTCGAAGGGCATCCGCTGCCACGGCAGGGCGGCGTCCTTGGCGGCCTTGACGGCGGCCTCGGCGTCCTTGGTGGTGGAGTTCTTCATGGTGCCGAGCACGTGCTGGTGGTCGTGCGGCTGCACGACCTTGATCTCGGCGCCGCCGCCGTTGCGCTTGCGGCCGTTGATGTGGGCCCGAAGCGTGTGCTGCTTGCGCTCCAGCTTGTCGAGCTCCACCACGAGGGCGTCCCGTTCGGGGCTGCCCGGTGCGTAGGTGAGGTTCGGCTCGTTGACGGGAACCGGCGGGGTAGTGACTGCGTCCATGCCTGCGAGAGTAGCGACCTGAGGTCCCGGGGGCCGAGTCGGCAGTGATCCGATGTTCAGCGGGCCGCACCGATGGTCTCGGTCCTCCCGTCGGCCCAGAGGACCAGGGCCGCACGCTCCGGCCGGGTCGCGAGCCAGCGGGGCGCGTCCCCGTCGAGGGCCAGCGCCGCCGTGGCGTCGATGTCGGCCCACACGAGGTCGGCACCGATCACGGTCACCGAGGCCACCAGCCTCGGCACCGACCCGGTGCGCGCGTCCACGACGTGGGCGCCCCGGTGGGCGAGCCCGGAGGTCGCGACGGCACCGTGCCGGACCGGGACGACGGCGCGGATACGCCCTGGGTCGGCAGGATCCTCGATCCCGACCCGCCAGGCCGGCCGACCGTCGTCGGCGACGTGGCAGACCATGTCGCCGCCTGCGGAGAGGCAGAAGTCGGTGTCGTCGAGCAGGCGCAGCACACGGGCCGCCCGCTGGACCGCCCAGCCCTTCACGACGCCGCTCGGGTCGAGCACCCTGCGGCCGCTCGCATCCTGTCGTACGACGTCGAACGCTCCGCCGGACTCGCGTCTGGCCCGCTCACCGATCGCCAGCACCTCCGCCACCTCGGGGACGCAGTCCACGAGCCCGATCTCGCCGCGATCGAGCCGGGACACCTCGGAGTCGAGGCGGTAGGTGCTGAACACCCGGTCCACGTCGTGGAGCGTGGCCGCTGCCTGCGCCCAGGCGTCCAGCCCGAGCCGGGTGCCCGCGTGGCGCCCCCGCAGCGCGAGGCTCACCGGCATCCCCATGACGTGCTCGACGTGGCGGTCGAGCAACCCGGCGCTCACAGCCCGGCCTGGTCGAGGGCCGACTGGAGCGACTCCGCGTAGCCAGCGCTGGTCACCGTCGCGCCACTGACCATGTCGATGTTGCTGCCCTGGGCGTCCATGGTCGCCTGCACCAGGATCGGCAGGGCGTAGCTGTTGATCTGGTCGTCGCGTCGGTTGCCGCTGGGGTACTGCAGCACCTCCACGCCGGTGATGGCGCTGCCGGCCACCGTGAGCTGGACCTGCACCGGGCCCCACCGGGTCTGGGCGGTCGAGCCGGTCACGGTGTCGCCGCCGGAAGACGTGACGGCCCCTGAGCCGGCGCCGCCCGACGGGGCCGCCCCCGCGACCGTGCCCGAGCGGTAGCCGGGCTGGGTCGGCTGCGCGGTCGTCGACCCGCTGGTCGACGTGTGGTAGCCGAACATCAGCAACACCACGGAGAACGTGGACAGGAACCAGGTCACGATGCGTCTCATCGGGTCACCACCGGAAGGTCTCGATGTGGAGGTGTTCGGCCGGCAGGCCGACGGCCGTGGTCGCGCGTCGTACGGCGTCGGTCCAGGCCGGGGGGCCGCAGACGAAGACGTCGCGCTCGGCGAGGTCGGGGACGAGGTGGAGCAGCGCTGCGGCGTCGTCGACAGGGCCCGCACCGGGCCCGAGCCACGAGTCGGGGCCGCGACGCCGCCCACCCAGCTCCACCACCTGAAGGCCACGCTCGGCGGAGATCAGTTCCAGCTCGCGGCGGAACAGCGGCTGGTCGGTGAAGCGGTGCAGCAGCACGGCCTCCCCCGGCTGGTAGGCCAGCCCCTCCGCGAGCGCCCGCAACGGCGCCATGCCCACGCCGGCGCCCAGGAAGGCGACCTTGCGACGGTACCGCGCCCGCGGGCTGAGCCGGCCGTGCGGCCCTTCGACCAGTACCCGCGTACCGGGCCGGAGCGCGGCCAGCGAGGCGCTGCCGTCACCGGCGACCTTGACCGTGATCCGCAGGCTGGTGCCGTCCGGTGCGGCCGAGAGCGAGAAGGGGTTGGCGCGGGTCCAGCCCGGCCGCCCGAGGAAGCGCCAGGTGAAGAACTGGCCCGCCTCGACGCGCAGCAGGTCGAGCCGCCGACCGGTCACGTAGACCGAGACCACGTCGTGGGCCTCGCGCACCACCGAGGTGACGCGCAGCCGGTGGCGGAGGTTGGTCCAGGCCGGCCGACCGACCCGCCAGCCCAGGACGGAGACCGCCGCGGCGATCCACAGCCCCCACCAGAACGCCGTGCGCAGCGGGGAGCCGACGAACGACTGACCGCTCCACAGCTGGTGGGGCAGGGCGAGGCCGACACCGAGGTAGGCGTAGAGGTGCAGCAGGTGCCAGGACTCGTAGCGCAACCGGCGCCGGGCCGCGCGGACACTGGTCAGCACCACCATGAACAGGCACACGGTGCCCCCGACGGCGAGCAGCATGCCGGGGTAGTCGACCACGAGGTTCCAGGTCGTCGCCGGCGTCGCCAGCAGGTCGCCGGCGGCGTACCCCCACACGATGAGCCCGATGTGGGCGAGCATGAAGTTGAACGAGGTGAAGCCGATCAGCCGGTGCTGGCGAGCCAGCCGGTCCTGACCGAACGCCTTCTCGAGGAGGGGCAGCCGCGCCATCATCAGCGTCTGCACGAGCATCAGCAGGGCCGCGACCAGCCCGGCCAGCCGACCCGCGGAGGTGAGCCCGCCGGCGAGGCTGCCGAGGTCGCGCACGCCGCCGTCGGCCACCCACCAGTAGGTGACCAGCAGCAGCGAGAGCCAGAGGGCCGAGCCGGCCGCCTGACGTACGACGGCGTCCAGCCGAGCGCGCCGGGCCGGCTCGCCGAGGTCCGACCCGGGACGCCCCAGGTGTCGGGACGCCGTCAGGGTGCTCATGTCACTGAGCCGGTGGTGGCGCCGTCCTCGGCGCCCGCATCCTCGTCGGGCTGCGTCTGGTCGGGCTGCGTCTGGTCGGGCTGCGTCTGTTCGGGCTGGAGGCCACCGTGGCCGCGGCCGTGGCCGTCCCAGCCACCGCGGCCGTCGTCCCCACCGGTACGGCTCACCTCGCGGCCCCGGTCACCGTCGCCGGTCGCGTGCCCGAGGGCGTAGCCGCCGGTGCCGGCGACCAGGGCCAGGCCCAGGGCGCCGCCCCCGACCAGGAGCGCCGCCCGGCCGGGCCTGCGCCGGGGGCTGCCCGGGCTGCCCCAGGGCCACCGCCCGGCCGGCTCCGCGACGGGTGCCGGCTCGGTCGTGGACTCGGCCGCGGCCTCTGGCTCGGAGGCGTCGGGCTGCTCGGCGTGCTCGGCGGTGGGCTCGTCGTCCTGCGAGTGCTCCCAGCGGGATCCACTCGGTGGTTGCGGGTTGTCGTTCATGGGGTCCTCCCGGTTCGTCAGGGTCAGGACCACTGTGGTGCGGCGGGATGGGAGCCACCGGGGCGCCACCTGTGCGTCACCTGTGGGTCGGCCTGCTCACAGGAGGTGCGGGATCTCCTGAACGGCGAACCACGCGAGGTCGTCGTCGGGGTCGGCGCCGTCGTGGGTGTCGACGTGCACGGCGACCACCTCGCGCCAGGCGATCTCGCCCTCGTCGGCACCGCTCGTCTCGACGACGAGCACGCAGCGGCGGCCCGGCCCGTCGAGCAGGGCGGCGGACAGGTCGGCGGCCGTCATCAGGGCGGCGTACTCGGACTCCTCGTCCTCGCCGTCCGCGACGACCCGCTCGGCCGACGCCGGGACGGCGGCCGCCGCCTGCCAGTGACCCAGCAGGTCCAAGGTGGCCGGGAGGTAGCCGCGGGTGCTCACGCCTTGTCCCTCGGGGTCGAGACCTTCGGGGTCGAGACCTTCTTGCGGCCCCGTGGCGCGCGCTGCCGGGCCGGGCTGGCGGAGTCGGAGAGCTCGTCGAGCGCCTCGACGACGCACTGGCCGAGCACGTCGGCGTCGGGCACGAGGTCCCGGTCGGTGGTGATGCCGTAGAACACCCGGCCGTCGTACGACGTCACGCCGATCGCCAGCGCATGGCCGGGGAGCAGCGGGTGGGCGGGGTAGCTCTCGAGCATCCGAGCTCCCGCGGCGTACAGGGGGAACTGTGGGCCGGGCACGTTGGTGACCGAGAGGTGGAAGCCCCGGCGCAGCTCCTGGGACGCGACCCGGGACCCGAGCGCGTGGAACGTCGTGGGGGCGAACCCGGCGATGCCGGCCAGCCGCTGGGCACCCACTGCTCTGCTCGTCTCACCGTGGGCGTGGAAGCTGTAGGACACCTGGTGCAGCCGGACGACAGCACTGGCCTCGCCGATGGGCAGGTTGACCTCGTGCCCGGCGATCTGGGTGCCGAGGGAGGTGGCCTCCAGCTCGTCGTCGATCACCGACATCGGCACGATCGCCTTGAGCCGCTTGAGGCCACCCATCGACTCGGCGCGGGCCATCAGCCAGCCACGCAGCGCTCCGGTGACGGTGGCCAGGATGACGTCGTTGACCGTGCCGCCGTGCACCCGCCGGATCCGCTGGTAGTCCTTGAGGTCGGTGTCGACCGTGACGAAACGGCGCTGCTGGGAGAGCACCCCGTTGACCGGCGACTCCGGGACCTGCCGGCGGTTCGAGAGGGCGCCGGCGACGGTGCTGACCCGGTTGATCGTCTGCTCGGCCGTCCGCAGGGCGGACCCGACGTTGGTGCGCACCGTGTTGAGCACGGTGAACGGGTCCTGCACCGACTCGGTGAGCGCGTCGACGACCAGCGATCCGGGCGTCGGCCGCGAGCGGGCCTGCCACTCGTCGTGGCCCAGCGTCTTGGCGTCGGGCGAGTCGTCGAGGAGCACCTGTCCGAGGTCGACGGTGCGCACGCCGTCGACGAGGATCTGGTGGGACTTGGAGAGCACGGCCACGCGGCCGCCGGAGAGCCCCTCGACGAAGTAGACCTCCCACAGCGGCCGGTGCCGGTCGAGGGGGCGCGAGATGATCCGCGCCGTGAGCTCGCGCAGCTGGTCGAGGCTGCCCGGCCGCGGCAGCGCGGAACGGCGTACGTGGTAGGCAGGGTCGAAGTCCGGGTCGTCGACCCAGACGGGGTTCGCCAACCGGCCGGGCACGGCCTGGAGCCGTTGCCGGTAGCGGGGGACGAACGCCATCCGGTCGCCGATCAGCTCGACCAGGCGCTGGTAGTCGAACTCGCTCTCGGCGGGGTCGAAGATCTCGAGGGTGGCGTTGTGCATCGGCGTGGTCGGCGACTCGGTGGCCAGGAAGGCCAGGTCGCGAGGGCGCAGCCGCTCGGTCATCTGTCCCCTCGTCCGCAGTGGTGTCCCGACCGGTGTCGGTTCGGTTTGCCGTCTCGTGGGATTCTGACAGACGTTGGAAGTGAAGCTCGCGGGCCCACCGGTGGTGGACCGCCAGACGACGAGGAGTTGTACGACGATGCGCCGCACCACGATGGCACTGCTGGGCCTCTTCCTGGCCGTAGTCGCCCTGACCGGTTGTTCCGACGACTCGACGTCCGCGGACGAGCCGGCCGGCGACGTCGTCTCGTCGGTCGACGTCACGTTCTCGGGTGACACCGTCGAGCCCAACGGCGAGCGCATCCAGGTCGCGAAGGACGTGCCGTTGACGCTCATCGTCACCGCCGACGCGCCCGGCGAGATCCACGTCCACTCGACGCCGGAGCAGGAGTTCGAGTACGACGAGGGCGAGACCACGCTCGAGCTGACGATCGACACGCCGGGGGTCGTCGAGGTCGAGTCGCACACGCTGGAGCTCACCATCCTCCAGCTCGAAGTCCGCTGAGGTGGACCGCAGCACCCTCGCGCACGGCATCGGCGGGGCCAAGGACCTGCCGATCTCGCCCGAGCTGGCGATCGCGGGCGCCGTCGCAGCGCTCACCATCTCGTTCACGGTCCTGGCCCTGGCCTGGCGCACGCCACGCTTCGACGCGGCCACCTCGGGCCGGCCGGCGCCGCGGATGCAGGGCCTCGTCGACTCCCGGTGGTTCGGCCCGGCCGCCCGCGCCCTCGGCATGCTGCTGCTCGCCTACACGCTGCTGGTGGCCGTGGGCGGCAAGGACCTGCTCATCAACCCGTTCTTCGGCATGTTCTACGTGCTGCTCTGGGTCGGACTGATCCCCGCCTCCCTCCTGCTGGGCCCCGTCTGGAAGACGATCAGCCCGGTCCGCACGATCAACGCCGGCTTCGCGCGCCTGGCCGGCTCCGACGCGGAGACGGGGATGTACGCCTACCCCCGCCGCCTCGGCTACTGGCCCGCCGCCGTGGGGTTGTTCGCCTTCGTCTGGCTCGAGCTCGTCTACCCGTACTCCACCGAGCTCGGCCCGGTACGTCTGTGGTTCGCCGGCTACCTCGCCGCGATGCTCATCGGCGGCGCCCTGTTCGGCAACCGCTTCTACGCCTTCGGCGACCCGTTCGAGGTGTTCTCGACCCTCGTGTCGAAGCTGTCGGTGTGGGGACGGCGGCACACCTCGGGCGACACCGGCCCGGGGCTGCTCGTCGTCCGCGCTCCGCTGGCCAACCTCGACACCGTGGTGGCCGCTCCGGGTCTGGTCGCCGTGCTGGCGGTGCTGTTCGGCTCGACGGCCTTCGACTCCTTCAAGGACTCCAGCCGGTGGGTCCGCTACGTCCAGTCGAGCTCGATCGGGCCCACGGTGCTCGACAACCTCGCCCTGCTGGCGTTCTGCGTCGTCGTGGGTGCGCTCTTCGCCGTCGGCACCATGGCCACCGGCATCCACGGCGGCACCCGGCGCGGCGAACTGCCCTCGCTCTTCGCGCACTCGATCGTGCCGATCGTCGTGGGCTACTTCTTCGCCCACTACCTGACCTACTTCGTGGAGTTCGGCCAGACCACGGTCATCTTGATGAGCGACCCGCTCTCACGCGGCGACAACGTGCTCGGCACCGGGAACTGGTCGGTGAACTACTGGCTGTCGTTCCACCCGACCTTCCTGGCCAACAGCAAGGTCGTCGGGGTCGTGGTGGGCCACGTGCTCGGTGTCATCGCCGCGCACGACCGGGCGATCCGGCTGCTGCCGTCGCGACATGCGCTCACCGGTCAGCTGCCGCTGCTCTTCACGATGGTCGGGTTCACCGTCGGCGGGCTCTTCTTGTTGTTCGCCGCCTGAAACCGGTCGGTCGATCCCCTGCGGCGGCCATCGTGGCGGGGAACATCGCATCCACCAGGCCACCCACGGCACGGGTCAGGGCGCTGTCGGCCAGCTCGGCGAGGCTGCGCCCGGCGACAAGCGCCCGGTCGACGCCGGTCCGGTCGTCGGGCAGGAAGTGCAGCCCCGAGATGCGGGCGAAGCCCTCGACCATGCCGGCGATGTCCTTCTCCGACCAGCCCAGGCTCGGTCGCATCCGGTTGACCGCGACCCGCACCGGCAACCCACCCGTGAGGTCGCGCAGGTCCACCAGACCGCGCGCCAGCCGCGACAACCCGACCGGGTCGGCGGACCCGACGACCAGGATCTCGTCGGCGGACTCGATCGCCTCCAGGGTCATCGTGTTGCGGGCCGGAGCGCTGCCGAAGTCGGAGCCGGGGTGCTGCTCGAGGCTGAACCCCGTGTCGACCACGACGTGCGACTCCTCGCGACCGAGCTCGAGGATGTCGGTGACGGCGCCGGAGCGGACCTCGACCCACCGGTCGGCGCGCGGCAGGCCGGTCAGCACGCTGAGCTGGTCGTCGACCGCGCGGCGTACGCTCGTGAACCGCTCCCGGAGCTGACCGCTGCCCGACAGCCGGGCCGCGGACAGCACACCTGAGACCTCGTCGAGGATGCCGAGGTGCTGGGCCACGGCGCCCGCCCACGGGTCGGCGTCGACGAGCAGCGTCGCGGCCTGCCGGCGCGAGAGCTGGGCGGCCACCGCTGTCGCGACGGTGGTGCGACCGGGCGCCCCGGCCGGCCCCCACACGGCGACGACGCGATGCGTGCCGGAGACCGCCGGCGCGACGGGCTCGACCGGGAGGTGGGTGTCGGCGAGGTCCTCGACGGTCGACACCGACTCGGCCAGCGAGCCGAGGGCAGAGACCGGCACCAGCGTCGAGATGTCGAGCCGGGCCGCACGGGCGACCGTGTCGTCGTGCTCGGGGTCGGTGACCACGGCGACCGGCCGCACGGCCTGGCGGCGCAGGTGGGTGACCGCCGAGGCGTCGAGCCCGGGTGCGTCGAGGGAGAGCACCACGACCTGGGCCTGGCCGTTGCCGGCCGAGGCCAGCAGGTCGTCGACGTCGACGCAGCGCTTGAGCACGACGACGCCGGAGGCGGCGGAGAGCGACTCGAGCGCCGCCGACTCCCAGGCCGCACCCGACGCGAGCAGCAGGACGCAGATCATCGTCAGCCCCGGCCGACCAGCATCACCCGGCCGGTGCCACTGGCGAGGATCAGCTCGGAGAGGTCGGTGTCGTCGGGGATGCCGAGCACCAGCTGCCGGTCGCTTGATGCCGAGCCGAACTCGGACGACCCGGCGGGACTCTCGATGACCGAGACGTCCTCGACCGCGAGCACGGCGGTGGCCTTGTCGTCGGCACCGGTGCCGGGGACGATCCACACGTCGACGCGCGAGCCCGGGCCGACCGAGGTCGGCACCTTGGCGCCGGGCACCGAGACCGACAGGGCGACCGTGCCGGCGTCGTCGGCGGTGCCGAGAGCGGCGCGAGGCAGCAGCTCGCCGTCGCCGACCCCACGGGTCAGCACCAGGTCGGCGGGCAGCTCGTCGGCGACGGGCAGGTAGCGCCCGGCGTCGACGGGATCGGCGAAGCGCACCCTGGATGGCTCCAGGACGCTCTCGTCGACGGCGAGCCCGGGAGCCAGGTCACCCGCGACCTCCCACACCGCGACCGAGTCGTCGGCACCACCGACGATGCGGGCGCCGGCCACGACGGAGGCGGCGACGATGGCGACGCCGATCCACAGGCGAGGATCGCGCCACCCAGGAGGCTGGGCCCGGACAGCAGACAGTGAGTCGTTCTTCCCGAGAGTCACCCGGACATCATGCAACGCCGAGGCGCACCGCGACAGCGGGTTGTCCACAGCAGCGGGGACGTGCCGCGGAACCGGACCGCCGGGGTGGCACGATGGGGGGATGGCCGGCACCCCCCGTTTCCTCACGCTCGCCGACGTCGCCGAGGTGCTCAACACCTCGAGCGCGCAGGTCTACGCCCTCGTCCGGCGCGGAGAGCTCTCGGCCATCAAGATCGGGGGGCGCGGCCAGTGGCGCGTCGAGGCGGCCCAGCTCGAGACCTTCATCGAGCAGATGTATGCCCAGACCCGAGACTTCGTGGACCAGCACCCCTTCGTCGAGGCCGAGGCCTCCCGCGCGGTCGAGGAGTAGTAGCGCGCCCGCGCTAGCCGACCTCGGAGTCCAAGGTGACCTTCACGTCACGCCGCTGACCGTTGCGCACGATCGTGAACTCGAGCGTCTCCCCGGGCTGGTGCGTGCGGATCGACACGATCAGCGAGATGCCGTCGGTCACCCGCTTGCCGTCGACGGCGACGATGAGGTCGTTCTCGAGCAGGCCGGCGGCCTCGGCCGGGGTGCCGTCGTTGACCTTGTCGATGCGGGCCCCCTCGGTGGTCTGCCCGCCGGTCTGCACCTGCGCACCGATCACCGGGTAGCGAGCCTCACCGGTCTTCAGGATCTGGTCGGCCGTCACGCGGACCTGCTCGATCGGGATCGCGAAGCCGACGCCGATGTTGCCGGACTCCCCCGCCAGACCCCCACCCGTGGTGGCGATGGCGGAGTTGACGCCGACGACCTGCCCACTGAGGTTGACCAGCGGACCACCCGAGTTGCCGGGGTTGATCGCCGCGTCGGTCTGCACCGCGTTGATGTACGACGACCCGTCACCCGACGCCCCCGTCGTCACCGGGCGGTTGAGCGCGGACACGATGCCGGCGGTCACCGTCTGGCTCAGCCCGAGCGGCGAGCCGAACGCGACCACCGGGTCGCCGACCCGCAGGGCGAGCGACGCACCCAGGGCGGCCGGCTGAAGGTTGGTGGCGTCCTTCACGAGGAGCACGGCGAGGTCGTAGACAGCGCTGCGCCCCACCACGGTGGCCGGGTAGGAGTTGCCGTCGAGGTCGACGACCTCGATCTGGCCGCCGTCCTGAGCGGCGCTGGCGACCACGTGGTTGTTGGTGATCACGTGCCCCTGCCGGTCGAGCACGAACCCGGACCCGGTCGCGCCGGCTTCCTTGCCCTCGAACTCGGCGATGATCTGGACGGTGCTGGGCAGCAGCTCCTGCGCGACGGCGGCCACGGAGCCCTCCGTCGGGTCGAGCGGTGCGTCGGTGCGGGTGTCGACGGAGCTGAGGCCACCGCTGATGGTGTTGCCGTCGTCGCCGAGTCGGTCGATCGCCACGGCGCCGAGGGCACCGCCGCCGAGACCGATGATGAGCGCGAGACCGGCGACGGCCGGCCACAGCCAGCCGGGAACCCGACCGGACGGCTCCCGCTCGAGCCGGTCGACCGCGAGCATCGGGGTGGTCCCGTAGCCGCCCTGCGGGCCGGCGTACTGGCTGGCGGACGGGCCCCAGTGGGGCGTGTGCTGGGGCGGGATCGGCGACGGGGTGGGCGGGCCCACCTGGGCAGGGCGGCCGAAGCCGGGCACCGGACCGAGCATGCCGGTGTCGACGTCGTCCTGGTCGACGCGAGGCGGAGCAGCAGGCGCGTCGTACGGCTGGGAGGGCGGCACCCAGCCCGAGGGCCGGTCGCCGAGGCTCTCACGGTGGAGGGGCTGCGTGGGCTCGGTGTCGGCCGGAGACCCGGCGTCGTTGGCGCGCTCGGCGTCGAGCTCGCCGTCCTGGTGGCCAGGGTCGTTGTCGTTCACGGACCCATCTTCTCGCGGATGGTCCCGGGTCGCACGATTCTGGTCGATGGTCGCGCGGTGTCGGTGGCCGAACCGCCGACCGGCGTGGCTGTCGGCGTGGGCAGCCGCAGGCTCGTCACGGGGGCCCGGCGCTCCATCTGGGGCGCGTTCGCGGGCCCGGCACCGAGCGCGAGGACGCCGACGACGGCGACCCCGACGGCGCCGCTGCCGATGACTCCGCCGACGAAGCCGCCACCAAGTCCGTGGGAGGTACGCCGCGGGCCGGCCGGGTCGAGAAGCTCGGGTGGACGCGGGGGGGCGAGCGGGCGAGCCATGAGCAGGGAGTCCTTGAGCCGGTCCGGAGCAGCGGCCTCCCCCAGCGACAGCCCGGCCAGGCGCGTCTTGACCATGCCCTCACGCTCGACCAGGTCACGGCACGGGTGGCAACCGTGGACGTGCTCCCACCAGCGGTCCTCCTCGGCCGCTGGCAGCCGCCCGTCGAGGAGCGCGCTCACGCGCGTGCCGAGGTGACCCATGACCGGCACCATCATGAGGAGTGCCCCATGACCTGGATCGGTCCCGTGGCGGGGCCGGCGTACCGCTGGCGGCCGTCGACCGGAGCACGGTGCGCGAGGGCGTCGCGCAGCATGGCGCGGCCGCGGTGGATGCGCGACCGGACGGTGCCGAGCTTGGCGTCCATGATCTGCGCGATCTCCTCGTAGGACAGTCCCTCCACGTCACACAGCACGACCGCGGCCCGGAAGTCGGGGGGCAGCGTCGAGAGCGCGCGTTCGATGTCGTCGTCGAAGGTCGTGTCGGCGTAGGCGATGTCGGGCGTCGCCTCACCGCTCGTCAGCCGGCTGGCGCGCTCGTCGGAGAGCGCGTCGAAGCGGATGCGCTGCTTGCGGCGGGCGGAGTCGAGGAAGAGGTTGGTGGTGATCCGGTGCAACCAGCCCTCGAACGTGCCGGGCGTGTAGGTGTCGAGCGAGCGGAAGACGCGCACGAACACCTCCTGCGTGAGGTCCTCGGCGTCGTGCCGGTTGCCGGTCAGCCGGTAGGCGAGGCGGAAGACGCGATCGGAGTGCCGCTCGACGATCTCGTCCCACGTGGGCACCTCGGTCGGGCCGGAGCCGTCGACCTGCGGGGGTACGTCGGCAGCCACGGGAGCCTCCTGGGTGCCGCGGGACCTCCGAGGCGCTGGACCGAACAAGATGACACCCTGACGCTAGGGAACTGGGCTGAGAGGAACCTGTGAACTCGCTCGGATTCACCGGAGAACCCCTCGTGAAGGTCACAACGAGCCGCGCGTCCGCACTGTTCCCGTGCGGTTACCAGCGTCCCGGTTCGCGATAGGGTCGTGCCGCTGTCGACGCCCGCGCGAACCGCCCGACCCTGGAGGCCATCATCACCACGCCGATCAAGCCCGCGAGCTGGTCCTACGCCGAGAACTTCGTGGCCGAGGACGACGTCCTGGCGGCTGCCCGTGCCCGCGCGGAGGAGGTCGGCGTCGCGCCGATCGGCGCCGGCGGCGGGGCCGCGCTGCGCTTCCTCGCGGCCGTGCTCGAGGCGCGCGCCGTGGTCGAGATCGGCACCGGCACCGGCGTCTCGGGCCTGTGGCTGCTGCGCGGCATGCGACCCGACGGCGTGCTGACCACGGTCGACATCGAGGCCGAGCACCAGCGGCTCGCCAAGGAGACCTTCGCCGACGGCGGCATCCCGGCCCAGCGCGCCCGCACCATCTCCGGCGCCGCCCTCGACGTGCTGCCACGGCTGACCGACGGACACTACGACCTGGTCTTCTGCGACGGCGACAAGCGCGAGTACTCCGCCTACCTCAAGGAGGCGCTGAGGTTGCTCCGTCCCGGTGGCGTGGTGGCCTTCGACAACGCCCTGTGGCACGACCGGGTCGCCGACGCGGCCCAGCGCGACGAGGAGACCGTCAGCATCCGCGACCTCGGCAAGGAGATCGCCGAGCACGAGTCGCTCGTGCCGGTGCTGCTGCCCGTCGGCGACGGCCTGCTGCTGGCCAAGAAGGAGTGGGCCGGCCACGAGGCCTGAGCCTCAGCCGAACGACGCCTGGGCGCTGAAGCCGTCCGAGCCTTCGGCGACGGCAACGATGTCGCAGGCCTCGATGAGGACGGGTGCCGCGCCGACGATCCTGGACCCAGGGGCATCGGCTGCGCCGGCGGCGAACGTCTCCTGGAACGCTGTGCGCGCCGCGTCGGACACGAAGACGTAGCAGCCCTCGAACCACTCCCCCGGGCGCACCCGCCACGTCTTGTGGTGCAGCCCGGACATGCCGGTGAAGCGGGCGTGCGAGGTCTCCGCGACGTACGACGCGAGCTCGGCCTCGACGCCCGCGGGCGCGTCGGCGAGCGACCAGCGGACGGTCAGGCCCTTCACCCGATCCCGGCCAGCGGGTCGTCCTGCCCGAGCCAGGTGAGCAGGACGCGTGCGCCGAACCCGGTCGGGCCGGCCGTCCACTCGAACTTCTCGGCCGGCGCGTCACCCACCGAGGCGACGTCGAGGTGCGCCCACGGCAGGCCGCCGGTGAAGTGCTGGAGGAACAGGGCCGCGGTGATCGCGCCCGGGCCGCCGGGCGCGTTGTCGGCGTCGGCGATCTTGGAGGCGAGCAGCTCCTCGTAGTCGGCAGCCAGCGGGAAGCGCCAGAGGCGCTCACCGGAGTCGTGGCCGGCGGCGTCGATCGAGCCGGCCAACGCCTCGTTGCTGGCGAAGAACCCGCCCGTGCCCTGGCCCAGGGCGACCTTGACGGCGCCGGTGAGGGTGGCGATGTCGACGAGCACGTCGGGGTCGAGCTTGTCGACGGCGTACGCGAGGGCGTCGGCCATGACCAGGCGGCCCTCGGCGTCGGTGTTGTTGACCTCGCTCGTGCGGCCGCCGTAGTGCCTGATGACGTCGCCGGGGCGCAGAGCGTTGCCGGAGACGGCGTTCTCGGCCGCGGCGATCAGCCCGGTGACGCGCAAGGGGCAGCCGACGGCAGCGAGCGCGGCCATGGTCGCGAGCACGACGGCGCCGCCGGTCATGTCGCGCTTCATCGCGACCATGCCCTCGCCGGGCTTGATGTCGAGGCCGCCCGAGTCGAACGTGATGCCCTTGCCGACCAGCACGACATGGCGGGCCTTGCGGCCGTTCTCGGCCGGTGTGTAGTCGAGCCGGATCAGCCGCGGCGGCGTCGCCGAGGCCTGGCCGACACCGAGGATGCCACCGAAGCCGTCGGCGGCGAGGCGCTTCTCGTCCCAGACCTCGACCTTGAGGCCTGCCTGGTGGGCGATCTCGACGGCCTGGTCGGCGAGCCAGGGCGGGTTCTTGAGGTTGGCCGGCACGGTCGCGAGCATCCGCGCGCGCCAGCCGGCGCCACCGATGGCGATCGCGCGCTCGAGACCCGGGGCGACGTCGGCGTCGACGTGGCCGGCGAGTGCGATGCGGGCCACCGGCAGCTCCTTGGGGCCCTGCGAGCGCCAGTGGAACCCGAACGAGCCCAGCATGGCCCCGACCACGAACGCCTCGAGCCCACCCTCGGGCGCGATCGTGGCGATGGTGGTGGCAACGCTGGCGCGGTCCTTGGTGGCGCGGGCCAGCGTGGCACCGGCCCGCCGGAAGTCGTCGCGCGTCTGTGCCCCGACACCGACCAGCAGCACCTGGCGCACGTCGTCGGCGACGACGGGGACCGAGGTCACCTCGCCGGTCTTGCCGCTGGCGCGAGCCCCGTCGAGCGCGGCCAGCAGGTCGATGCCGAGGGCCTCGGAGGCCTCGTCCGCCCCGGGCCCGAGCAGGACGCCGTCGCCGTCACCGGGCAGGACCGGGAAGGCCCAGACCTCGACCCCGCCGATCTCGTGCGGGGCGAGCGGGCTGATGGCGAACTCAGGCGGCGAGACCTGGGGCGGGAGGGTGGGGGTCGACGTCACGATCAGCCGACGACGGCCCGCAGGGCATCAGCGAGCGCCCCGGCCTCTTCGGCGTTGAGCTCGACCACGAGGCGGCCACCACCCTCGAGCGGTACGCGCATCACGATGCCGCGCCCCTCCTTGGTGACCTCCAGCGGTCCGTCGCCCGTCCTCGGCTTCATGGCCGCCATCTGCACACCTCTTCCCTCGTTGCAGCCCAGGCTGCCGTGCTACTGCCGAATGGCACGTCGGGACAGAAGGACTCCACCCCGACGACGTGTCGCCGTCATTATTCCTCATCGATGCAGTGACCGGGACCACAGGTAGGCAGGTTCGGCTGGCAGACTCCTCGTATGCACGCTCGGTCTGCTCTCTTCGACGTCTACGGCGACGTGCTCTCCCAGCGCGACAACAGGTCCTCGGTGGCGGGGTTGGTCCGGTTGCTGGCACCGACCGGCATCGCCGCTCCTGCGGTGCGCACGGCGATCTCGCGGATGGTCAGCCAGGGCTGGCTGGAGCCGGTGACGGTGTCGGGGGCCCGGGGCTATGCCGCCACCGGTCAGGCCATCGCGCGCCTCGACGCGGCGCGCGAGCGCATCTACCGGCTCTCGACCCGCGCCTGGGACCACAGCTGGCAGCTCGTCTTCGTCAGCTCACCGATCGACCGGTCCGCACGGGCGCGGGTGCAGCGCGAGCTGTCGTTCCTCGGCTACGCCGAGATGGCAGACCTGGTCTGGGTCAGCCCGTTCGTACGGCGCGAGCTCGACGCGGCCCTCGACCGCGCCGGCGCCCGGGCGACCACGGCGGTGGCGCGGGACTTCTCACCCCCCAGCGGTCCCTCGACCGCCTGGGACCTCGAGCGTCTCGCCACGGCGTACGCCACCTGGCACGAGAGCGCCGAGGCCGAGATCGAGCAACACCTGGCCGGGCACGACGACCCCGACGAGGCGGCTTTCGCGGCGAGGTTCCACCTCGTGCACGAGTGGCGCAAGTTCCTCTTCGAGGACCCGGGACTCCCCGACGAGCTGTTGCCGCCCGACTGGCCGGGGCGGGCAGCGTCCGTGTTCTTCACAGAGGCGGCCGACCGCCTGCAGGCCGGTTCCGAACGGTTCGTGGCCCGCACCCTCGCGGAGAGCTGACGACGGTTGCGGCAGACTGCCGCCATGACCGCTGACCCCGTTCTCGTCGACGTCGCCGACGGCGTCGCCACCATCACCCTCAACCGGCCCGAGGCCATGAACAGCCTCGACATCGCGACCAAGGTCGCCCTGCGTGATGCCGTCCATGCGGTGGCCGACGACGCCGCGGTGCGCTGCGTGGTGCTCACCGGCAGCGGTCGCGCCTTCTGCGTCGGGCAGGACCTCAAGGAGCACATCACGATCCTCCAGAGCGCGTCGAGCGACGTGCTGTTCTCGACGGTCGACGAGCACTACAACCCCATCGTCACCGCGCTCGCGACCATGCAGAAGCCGGTGATCGCCGCGGTCAACGGCGTGGCCGCGGGGGCGGGCGCCAGCCTGGCGCTCGCCTGCGACCTGCGGATCATGGCCGACACCGCGGGGTTCAACTTCGCCTTCGCCGGGGTCGCGCTGTCGTGCGACACCGGGTCGAGCTGGACGCTCCCCCGCCTGGTCGGACGCGAGAAGGCCCTCGAGCTCCTCTACTTCCCCTCGACGGTCGACGCCGAGGAGTCCCGGCGCCTCGGGCTGGCCGGCCGCGTCGTGCCCGCCGCCGACCTGGCTGCGACCACCTCCGACCTGGCCGGGCGGCTCGCGTCGGGCCCGACCGTCGCGTACGCGTCGATCCGCTCGGCGGTCGCCTACAGCGCCGAGCACTCGTTCACCGAGTCGCTCGCCTTCGAGAGCGAGATGATGACGCGCACCGGCGCGACCCGCGACCACTCGGCCGCGGTCGAGTCCTTCGTGGCCAAGCAGAAGCCGGTGTTCGAGGGGCGGTGACGGCGCGGTGAACGCCGAGCGGACGGTCCGTTACAGCCCGGCCGGAGGTCGCTTGCTGCGTCGCGCACCGAGCACGTCGAGCAGCTGACGCGGAGCCGCGACGCGGAGCCGGTGCCGGCCCGGGCGGGCGGCGTACTCGACGGTCAGCGCGGAGCCTCGGAACTTCGCGTTGAACCACATCGTCATGGTGCCGTGGCACAGGCCGCCGCAGTCGAGCCGCGTCCTGGGCAGCTTCAGCCGGCGCGCCAGACGACGTGCGAAGCCGGCGTCCTTGGTGTCGGTGTCGACGCCGTTGAGCGGCTGGTGGAAGCTGATCACCCGGCGCGGCGCGACCTCGGTCAGGAACGCCATCATCGCCCGGGTCTCGGGCTCGGAGCCCGCTCGGGGACCGGACTCGTAGTTGCCGTCGAGGTCCGCCCAGCGGTACGGGTAGTTGCGGTTGAGGTCGACCCCGTGCGCGTTGCGGCGGGTGCGGCGGGCGACCCCGTCGGGGTTGTACGTCGGGACCACCCACAGGTCGATCCCCCGCACGTGGCGACGGCCGTCGCGCAGCGCGGCGAGGATCTGCGTGGTGGCGTGCTCGTTGCCGTGCATGCTGGAGATGAGCACGATGCGGCGCTTGCCCGGCTCTCCGAGGTGCCAGGCCACGATCGGTCGGCCCTGCACCGAGCGACCGATGACGCGGCGCTCGATCACCGCGGGCCTGGCGTCGGCCTCGGAGCCCTGCGCGGCGGGGGCCAGCACGGGGGCGACGGCGAGTGGGACAACGAGGCCGCAGAGGGCGGCAAGCGTCCTGCGCACGGCTCAGACCGCCGAGGTGAGGTAGCCCCAGGTGAACACCAGCACCCCGACGACCATGCCGACATGGGCGAGCACGGAGAGGCCCGGCCCGTCGCTCCAGGTGTCCTCGGCGGCCGCCACGGAGTGCTTCCCGCGCGACGGCAACCAGCGCAGCAGCACGAGTAGGCCGGCGGCCGCGACGATCCACCACAGCGCCAGCGCGACGATGCCCACGACCGGGTCGCCCGGGACGGTGTCCTCCGGGAAGGCGAGGAAGAGCACCCACAGGACCAGAGCCAGCGCACCCGCGACGGTGTGGACGTTCAGGAGCGGGCTGCTGACACGGAACTGGCCGGCGCCGCCCTCGTCCCGGCGCAGGCGCAGCCGGGTGAGCACGACGACCACGCCGGCGAGGGCGGTCAGGATGTAGATGACGACTTCGGTGGACACGGAGGGCAGTGTGCCTCAGTCGGCCGCGCGATGGCCATGTTCGTCGGTGTTCGTCGCCGTGTCCTCGCGCGGCTCCGCCGGGTCCTGCGCGGTCTCGGCCCCCGCGGCGTCGAGCTGGTCGGCCAGCCGGGACAGCAGGGTGTCGACCTCGGACATCCGGTAGCCGCGGACGCCGAGGGAGAAGCGCACGCGCCGCAGGTCGTCGCCGGAGAGCTCACCGGCGGGGACACGGGCGTCGGGACGGTCGTCGTACGTCTCGGGCATCGTGACGATGCGCCCGGACGCCGCGACGGCGACACCGCCCATCGCCAGCACGATCAGGATCGCGAACAGCCAGGTCATGGGCTACTCGGCTCGTTCGGCGGGCGGGGTGGGGTGGCTGCCCTCGCGGGCGCGCACCATCAGGTCGACGGCCAGGTCGACGTCGTCGGTGAGGACGAGCATGTCGAGGTCGACCTCGTTGATCTTGCCCTCGGCCAGCGCGGTGTCGCGCAGCCAGGCGATGAGCCCCGACCAGTAGTCGACACCGATCAGCACCACCGGGAAGGACGTGACCTTCTGGGTCTGCACCAGCGTCATCGCCTCGAAGAGCTCGTCGAGGGTGCCCAGCCCGCCGGGCAGCACCACGAAGCCCTGGGAGTACTTGACGAACATGGTCTTGCGCGCGAAGAAGTAGCGGAAGTTGATGCCCTTGTCGACCCACCGGTTGAGCCCGGCCTCGAAGGGCAGCTCGATGCCGAGACCGACGCTCACGCCGTCGCGCTCGCTCGCACCCTTGTTGGCGGCCTCCATGGTGCCGGGGCCGCCACCGGTGATGACCGCGAACCCGGCCTCGGCCAGCTTGCCGCCGATCTTCTCGGCGAGGGCGTAGTCGGCATGGTCGGACGGGGTGCGCGCCGAGCCGAAGACCGCGATCGCGGGTCCGAGCTCGGCGAGCGCACCGAAGCCCTCCACGAACTCGGCCTGGATGCGCAGCACGCGCCAGGTGTCGGTGTGCACCCAGTCGGTGGGCCCGCGGGAGTTGAGCAGCCGCTGGTCGGTGGTGCCCTTGCCGACCGGAACGCGAGGCGGGGCCACGGGGTCGTCGGACTGGTCGTGCTCGCCCTTGTCGATCGCCATCAGTCGTCATCCCCCGAGTCGGTGAGCCAGGCCCTCAGCTGCTCCTCGCACCGAACGATGTGCGCGGTCGGCACGTGCTCGTCCTGCTTGTGGGCGAACATCGGGTCGCCCGGCCCGAAGTTGACCGCGGGCACACCCACGCTGCTGAAGCGCGCCACGTCGGTCCAGCCGAACTTGGGGTTCACCTCGCCGCCGACCGCCTCGACGAAGGCCTTTGCGGCCGGCCGGTCGAGCCCGGGCAGGGCACCGGGCGCGAGGTCGGTGATCTCGATGTCGTAGCCCTCGAAGAACTCGCGGACGAACGCCGTGGCGTCCTCGCCCGACCGGTCGGGGGCGAAGCGGAAGTTGACCTCGACCACGCACTCGTCGGGCAGCACGTTGCCGGCGACGCCACCGCGGATGAACACCGCGTTGAGCCCTTCGTGGTACTCCAGCCCGTCGATGACCGGCTTGCGCGCCTCGTAGGCGTTGAGCCGGTCGAGGACACCGCTCGCGGCGTGGATCGCGTTGACCCCGCGCCAGCTGCGCGCCGAGTGCGACCGCTCGCCGTGGGTGCGCACGTCGATCCGCATCGTGCCCTGGCAGCCCGCCTCGACGATCGCGTTGCTCGGCTCCATGAGGATGGCGAAGTCGGCGGTCATCAGCTCTGGGTGGCTCTGGCTGAGCAGGTACAGGCCGTTGAACTCGGCGTCGATCTCCTCGGCCTCGTAGAAGATGAACGTGACGTCGCGGTTGGGCGCCGGCACCGTCGCGGCGATGCGCAGCATGACCGCGTCGCCGCCCTTCATGTCGCAGGTGCCCAGGCCGTGCAGGATCTCGCCGTCGGGAGTGCTCTCGCGACGGGCCGGCAGGTTGTCGTTGAGCGGCACGGTGTCGAGGTGCCCCGCGATCACGACGCGCTCGCCGTACCCCAGGTCGGTGCGCGCCACCACGGTGTTGCCGTGCCGGGACACGGTCAGGTGGTCGAGGGTGCGCAGCGCCGCCTCGACGGCGTCGGCGATGGCGTGCTCGTCACGGCTGACCGACTCGATGTTGACGAGCTGCTCGGTCAGCGTGACGGCATCGGCGGCGAGGTCGAGTGCGGTCATGCCTGCATCCTGTCAGGCCCGTTCGACCGTGATCCCCACCTGCTCGCCCTCACCGACGAGCACGGGCGCGTCCCCGGTCGCACCGCACACCACGTCGTACGACGTCGCGAGGGTCTCGCCGGCCACCAGCGCCTGGTGGGTGAGCAGTGCCTCGGCGACCGTCTCGGAGCCCGCGAGCGCGAGCGAGATGCGGTCGGAGACGTCGAGGCCGGCGTCCTTGCGGGCCTGCTGGACGGCGCGGACGACGTCGCGGGCGAGCCCCTCCGCGGCGAGCTCGGGCGTGACGTCGGTGTCGAGCACCACGAAGCCGCCCTGCGGGAGCATCCCGATCGCGGTGCCCTCGTCGGCGCCGGCCACGGTCTCCAGGGTGAACTCGCCCTCGGCGAGCACGAGGCCGCCGGCGGTGACGGTGCCGTCCTCGGACAGCGACCAGTCGCCGCTCTTGGAGCCCTTGATCGCGAGCTGGACGTCCTTGCCCAGCCGTGGGCCGGCAGCGCGGGCGTGCACGACGAGCCGCTGCTCCACGGCGTACGACGCGGCCTCGGCGGACTCCGCGTCGACCAGCCGCACGGCCTTGAGGTTGAGCTCGTCGGCGACGATCCCCTCGAAGCCGGCCAGGGTCGCGCCCGGCGCGACGACGGTCAGCGACGCCAGCGGCAGCCGGTTGCGCAGCCCGGCGCCCTTGCGCAGCGCCGAGGCGGCCGAGCAGACGTCGCGGACCAGGTCCATCGCCGAGACCAGGGCGGTGTCGTCGGGCAGCTCGTCGGCGGCCGGCCAGTCGGTCAGGTGCACCGAGCGCTCGCCGGTGAGGCCGCGCCAGATCTCCTCCGTGGTCAGCGGCAGCAGCGGCGCCGCCACCCGGCAGACCGTCTCCAGCACGGTGTGGAGCGTGTCGAACGCACCCTCGTCGACCACCCCGTCGGTGGCCCAGAAGCGCGAGCGAGAGCGCCGGATGTACCAGTTGCTCAGCACGTCGAGGAAGGACCGCATGGAGTCGCAGACCCCCGCGATGTCGAGGGCGTCGTGCTGGGCGGTCGTCTGCTCGACGTACTGACGGGTCTTGGCCAGCAGGTAGCGGTCCAGCGGGTCGGTGGAGCTCGTCGACCTCCTGGCCGTGTAGCCGGCGGCGTTGGCGTAGAGGGTGAAGAAGTACCAGCTGTTCCAGAGCGGGATCATCACCTGGCGCACCGAGTCGCGGATGCCCCGCTCGGTGACGACGAGGTTGCCGCCGCGCAGGATCGGCGACGACATCAGGAACCAGCGCATCGCGTCGGCGCCGTCGCGGTCGAAGACCTCGTTGACGTCGGGGTAGTTGCGCAGCGACTTGCTCATCTTGTTGCCGTCGGAGCCGAGCACGATGCCGTGGCTGACGCAGGCCTCGAAGGCGGGCTTGTCGAAGAGCGCGGTGGCCAGCACGTGCATCGTGTAGAACCAGCCGCGCGTCTGGCCGATGTACTCGACGATGAAGTCGCCCGGGAAGTGGTGCTCGAACCAGTCGGCGTTCTCGAACGGGTAGTGCACCTGGGCGAAGCTCATCGAGCCCGAGTCGAACCACACGTCGAGCACGTCCGGGACGCGCCGCATCATCGAGGCACCCGTCGGGTCGTCGGGGTTGGGCCGGACCAGGTCGTCGACGTACGGGCGGTGCAGGTCGGTCACCTCGACGCCGAAGTCGCGCTCGAGGTCGGCGAACGAGCCGTACACGTCGATGCGGGGGTACGCCGGGTCGTCGCTCTTCCAGACCGGGACCGGGCTGCCCCAGAAGCGGTTGCGGGTGATCGACCAGTCGCGGGCGTTCTCCAGCCACTTGCCGAACTGGCCGTGCTGGATGTGGTCGGGGACCCAGCGGATCTCCTCGTTCAGCGCGAGCATCCGCTCCTTGATCTTGGTGACCTCGACGAACCACGACGAGACCCCCTTGTAGATCAGGGGCTCGCGGCAGCGCCAGCAGTGCGGGTAGGAGTGCTCGTAGGACTCGCGACGCAGCAGCACGGTGCCCGCCGTCACGGCGCCGGTCTCGGCACCGGCGTCGGCACGGGTGGCCGCCTTCAGGTGGTCGATGATCGGGAGGTTGGCGTCGAAGACGAGCATGCCGGCGTAGTCGTCGACCGGGTGGGTGAAGCGTCCGTCCTTGCCGACCGGCATGACCGGCTCGATGCCCGCGCGGTCGGTGACGATCTTGTCGTCCTCACCGAAGGCGCCGGCGGTGTGCACCAGCCCGGAGCCGTCGGTCGTGGTGACGAACTCGGCGGTCACGACCCGGAAGGCGTTCTCGTGGCCGAGGTAGTAGGAGAACGGTGGGGTGTAGGAGCGGCCCGCCAGCTCGGCACCGGTCAGCCGGCCGACGATCTGCTCGGTGACGTCCTCGACACCGTCGTCGGTGAGCTCACGGGCGTACGACGCGAGCCTGGCCTCGGCGATCACGTAGCGCTCGGGCCGCCCCGAGGCGGACGATGCGACGACGACGTAGTCGATCTCCTCGCCGACCATGATCGCGAGGTTGGACGGCAGCGTCCACGGCGTGGTCGTCCACACGAGCGCGAGCTCGCCGGTCTCGAGGCGGCAGCCCACGGTCACGGCCGGGTCGTTGCGCTGCTGGTAGACGTCGTCGTCCATCCGCAGCTCGTGGTTGGACAGCGGCGTCTCGTCGTTCCAGCAGTAGGGCAGCACGCGGAAGCCCTCGTAGACCAGGCCCTTCTCGTGCAGCTGCGAGAACGCCCACATCACCGACTCCATGTAGTCGGGGTTCATCGTGCGGTAGTCGTTGTCGAAGTCGACCCAGCGCGCCTGGCGGGTGACGTACTCGCGCCAGTCGCCGGTGTACTGCATGACCGAGGCCCGGCAGGCGTCGTTGAACTTCTCGATGCCCATGTCGAGGATCTCGTCGGTGGTCTTGATGCCGAGCTGACGCATCGCCTCGAGCTCGGCGGGCAGGCCGTGGGTGTCCCAGCCGAAGCGGCGCTCGACGCGCTTGCCGCGCATCGTCTGGTAGCGCGGCACGACGTCCTTGACGTAGCCGGTGAGCAGGTGGCCGTAGTGCGGCAGGCCGTTGGCGAACGGCGGGCCGTCGTAGAAGACGAACTCGTTGTCACCGTCGGTGCCGGCGTCGCGCTGGTCGACGGAGGCCTGGAAGGTGCTGTCGTCCTTCCAGTAGGCGAGGACGCCTTCCTCGATCGTCGGGAACGACGGCGCGCTCGGCACCCGGGTCGCGTCGGTGTGGGAGACCTTGGGGTAGGTCATGTGCGGCTCCTGCGGTCGTCGTCCGTCGTGGGGTCCTGCTCCACGAGGACGACATCACTGCCGCGGTACCACCTCGCTTGCCACCCCGGAGGGTGACCGCTTCATCACGGCTGTGACGGGCCAACCCGTCCGGGTCTACTGAGGTCACCTCGACCTGTTCTTCCGGAGGCTTGCCGCTGATGACGGCTCGAACGCCTGTGCCAGCAGGGTACGGCGCCGTGCACGACCGGCGCCAATCAGAAACGTGTGTCAAAGAAACTTGACATCACGCCCTGCCCCCGCCAGCATATGTCAAACAAGTCAGACATCACGCACAGGAGGACCCATGACCGAGATCCGTACCCGCTGGCTCGTCGCCTTCCTCGTCGGCGTCGGCCTCGCAGCCGTCACCGGCGGCGTGGCGGCCTGGGCTCAGGCAGGCCCGGGAGACGGGCTCCGCTTCGTCACCTTCGGTGTGATGACGCTGCCGGTCTGGATCGGCCTGGTGGCGCTCCTGCGCGACCAGGACAACCGGCCCGCGCACGACGAGGAGTCCGTCGAGATGCAGTGGATCACCCAGGCCACCAGCGGGGCCTTCCTCGACCTGCTGCTCGTCCTCGGCCTCGCGACCACCGCCACCGCTGTCCTGGGCGCAGCCGCCGTGCCCACCGTGGCCTTCGTCGTGGTGGCCATGGTCGACGTCTCGGCCCGCTACGTCATCGTGCAGCGACGGGAGGGCTGATGCACAACACCCTCAAGGACCTGCGCGACCGGGCCGGCCTCTCCCAGGCCGAGTGCGCCGACGCGCTGGGGGTGAGCCGCCAGACGGTCATCTCCATCGAGAAGGGCCACTTCGATCCGCGGCTGTCGCTGGCCTTCCGGATCGCCCGGCTGTTCGACGTGGGCGTCGACGAGGTGTTCTCCCCCGAGGCATGAGCCTCAGCCGCTGACCCGCTCCGACCCGTCGAGCACGGCCGCCACCGGCGCCGACAGGCTGCGTCCCTCGGCGCCCAGCAGCACGGCCGCGGTGAACTCCGCGGCGTACCGCTCGAAGCGGCCGCCGTGCCGCAGCATGGCGTGCTTGCCCTCCTCGATCTCGACGAACCCGACCGAGGTCCGCGACGCCAGCCGGCGCGCCACCCCGGCCGCGTGCGCGGCCGGGGCGATGCGGTCCGCGAGGCCGTGCACCACCAGCACCCGGCGCCCGGCGAGGTCGTTGTCGTCGGTCGGGTAGACCCACGGGTTGAGGGCCACCACGCTGCGGACGGGCTCGTGGTGGCCGCCCAGGATCGCCGCGCGGCCGCCGAGCGAGTGCCCGACCAGGCCCACGGGCAGTGGCCCGTGGCGTTCGGCCAGCTGCTCGAGTGCCCAGTCGACGTCGGCCACCGGGGTGTTGTCCGCGTCCCAGCCGCGTGCGGTGTTCAGCAGGCGGTGGACGGCGAGCCGGCCGCGCCCGACCCGCGCCACCCGCTGCGCGACCGGGACCATGCGCAGCACGGAGAGCTGCGTGGGGCTGACCATCGGCCGGCCCTCGCGCCGGGCACCGCCGTGCAGCACCAGCACGACGCCCTCGGGGTCACGCGGTGCGGCGGTGGTGATGAGTCGTGGCGTGTTCACGGCCCCATCATGACCAGCGCTCCAAGTGGCGAACCAGGTTGCCCTGCCCGTGGCGCGTTCGCTTGGGTGTAGCCCATGAGCGAGCGAACGCACCCCGACATGTGGGTCGACCCCCAAGACGACCCCCGCGATGCCGCCGAGGGTGCCAGCGGCGAGAAGGGCGTCCTGCTGGAGTACCTCGACCGCTACCGCACGACGTTGGAGATGAAGTGCGAGGGACTCGACGCCGAACAGCTCGCCACGCGGTCGGTGCCACCGTCGACGATGTCCCTCCTCGGACTCGTGCGGCACCTGGCCCGGGTCGAGCACTCCTGGACCCGCCGGGTCTTCGAGGGCCGGTCCGACCTGCCGCTGCTCTACCGCACCCAGGAGGACCGCGACCTCGACTTCAACGGCGCGGTCGGCGACGACGCGGTCGTCGAGGAGGCCTGGCAGACCTGGCGCGCCGAGGTCGCGCACGCCCGCGAGGTCGAGGCCACCCTCGACCCCGACGCGACGACGTACGTCGGCGGTGATCCCTGCGTGGTGCGCGACGTCCTGGTGCACCTCGTCGAGGAGTACGCCCGCCACATGGGGCACGCCGACCTGCTGCGCGAGTGCATCGACGGGCGCACGGGTCAGTAGGCCGTTCGGGGAGCAGTGCCAAGATCGACGACATGTCCCGGTCACTGCTCCGCACCGCCGCCGCCGTCACGATCACCGCCGTCGCGGGCGGGATCGGCACCAAGCCCACGTCGCGCTGGTACCGCTCGCTGGACAAACCCGACTGGCAGCCGCCGGGTGCGGTGTTCGGGCCGGTGTGGACCGGTCTGTACGCCGCCATCGCCGTCGCGGCCGCGCGGGCCATCGACCGGGCCGACGAGCAGGAGGCCCGCGAGATCGAGCGCGCCCTGTGGATCAACCTGGGGCTGAACACCGGCTGGAGCTGGCTGTTCTTCACCGCCCAGCGGCCCGGCCTGGCGCTGGCCGAGGTGGCCGTGCTGGAGGCGTCGACGCTCGACCTCGTGCGACGCGTCGGACGGGTCGACCGGACCGCGGCGGTGATGCTCACGCCGTACGCCCTGTGGAACGGCTTCGCGGCCGCGCTCAACGCCGACATCGTGCGCCGCAACCGCTGAGCCGGCAACGTCTCGCAGGGCTGGGGCGGGCTCCTCGGCACCGCTCCGTAGGCTGGTCGGGTGACGACAGCCTCAGAGACGACTCAGCAGACCCGCGCCTGGGGTTTCGGGCTGGCCACCGTGGTCACCTCCGGGAGCTCCGAGGGCACGGTCCTGGACACCTGGTTCCCGTCGCCCGCCCTCGGCGACGCCGGTGACGCGACCGCCCCGGACCCCTTGGTCGCCGCGGCCCGCGACTTCCCGGAGCGCCGGGTGCGCACCGAGGTCGTCCAGGTCGCGATCGACCTCGCGGAGGCTCCGAAGGACGCCAGCGACGCCTACCTTCGCCTGCACCTGCTCTCGCACCGCCTCGTTCGGCCGCACGGGCTCAACCTCGACGGCCTGTTCGGCACCCTCGCCAACGTCGTGTGGACCAACCGCGGCCCCGCACCGGTCGACGGCTTCGAGGACATCCGGCTGACGCTGCGGGCCGACGGACCGGTGCAGGTCTTCGGCGTCGACAAGTTCCCGAGGATGACCGACTACGTCGTGCCGAGCGGGGTCCGCATCGCCGACGCCGACCGGGTGCGCCTCGGCGCCCACCTGGCCGAGGGCACGACCGTCATGCACGAGGGCTTCGTCAACTTCAACGCCGGCACGCTCGGCACGTCGATGGTCGAGGGCCGCATCACCGCCGGTGTCGTGGTCGGCAACGGCTCCGACATCGGCGGCGGCTCGTCGATCATGGGCACGCTCTCGGGCGGCGGCACCCAGGTGGTGTCGATCGGCGAGCGCTGCCTGCTCGGCGCCAACTCCGGCATCGGCATCGCCCTGGGCAACGACTGCGTCGTCGAGGCCGGCCTCTACGTCACCGCCGGGACCAAGGTGACCATCCGCGACATCGACAACAAGCCGAAGGTCGTCAAGGCCCTCGACCTCTCGGGTGCCAGCAACGTGCTCTTCCGGCGCAACTCCGTGTCCGGCACCATCGAGGCCGTGGCCTGGCACCGCGACGGCATCGTCCTCAACGCCGCGCTGCACGCCAACGACTGACATGCCCCGGGTGGCGCGCTGGGCCGTGCTCGGCCTGGCGGTGGTCGTGGTGTTCGCCGCGGTCGGAGTGCTCGTCAACCGAGGCATCGACCTGATTCCGGCCAGGGAGAGCTGCACGGCGACCGTGCAGGGCAGCACCGTCGAGATCAGCATCGAGCAGGCCGAGAACGCCGCGCTGATCACGGCGATCTCCGTCAGGCGGGGCCTGCCCGCCCGCGCGGCCACGATCGCCCTCGCCACGGCGTACCAGGAGTCGAAGCTGCGCAACATCGAGCACGGCGACCGCGACTCCCTGGGGCTGTTCCAGCAGCGCCCCTCCCAGGGCTGGGGCACCGAGGAGCAGGTGCTCGACCCGTACTACTCCATCAACGCCTTCTACGACGGCCTGATCGGCATCGACGGCTACGACACGATGCGGGTCACGGAGGCCGCGCAGGCCGTGCAGCGCTCCGGTTTCCCCGAGGCGTACGCCGACCACGAGGCCGACGCGCGGGTGCTCGCCTCAGCCCTGACCGGCAACTCCCCGCGCGCCTTCTCGTGCGTGGTCGGCGAGCCCGACGACGCCGCCTCGGCACGCCTCGACGCCGGAGGCCTGACCCGCCGGGCCGCCAAGGTGCGCAAGGACCTCGTGGCCGCCTTCGGCGAGCAGTCGCTGGGCGGGTTCCAGCCGGGCGGCGTGAACTCGGGACACATGGCCGGGTCGGCGCACTACGAGGGTCGCGCGATCGACGTGTTCGTGCGGCCGATCAACGCCGACAACCGCAAGCGGGGCTGGGCGATGGCCGCCTACCTGATGGCCCAGGCGTCCCGCCTGAACGTCAACACGCTGATCTTCGACGACCGCATCTGGCACGCCGGATCACGGTCCGACGAGGGCTGGACCGACTACAACGTGCCGACATCGTCGAGCGGAGACCGTAAGATCCTTGAGCACAGGGACCACATCCACGTCGACGTGCACGACTAGCACGGGGGTTGGCATGACCAAGCGCACCAGCAGGATCCGGCTCACCGGCATCGTCGCGGCCGTGACGTTCTTCGCGCTCGCGGCCTGCGGCGACGACGCGGGCGTCGACGAGGCAGTGGCCACCGGGAGCAGCAACGCCTCCACGACACCGAGCGTCGACACCGCCGCCGCACTGGCCGCGACCACGTCGGCGGAGGCGTGCGCGACGCCCACCATCACCGGCACCGACGGCGACGACGACCTCGAGGGCACCGACGGTGACGACGTCATCGACGGCGGCGCAGGTGGCGATGTCATCGACGGCGGCGCCGGCAACGACGTGATCTGCGGCGGCGCGGGCGAGGACCTGCTGCGTGGCGGCGACGGCGACGACGTGCTCTACGGCGGCGACGACAGCGACGTGATCTCCGGCGACGCGGGCAACGACCGCCTCGTCGGTGGCGCCAACCTCATCCGCGACGGCTTCGAGGTCCCCGACGTCCTGCTCGGCGGCGAGGGCGACGACACGCTGGAGGGCGCCGGGGACGGCGCCGAGGCCACCGACGCGCCCGACATCGTGAGCTTCGTGACCGCGACGTCCGGCGTCTCGATCGACCTGGCCGCGCTCACGGCCGCCGGTGACGGCAACGACACCCTGGTCGCCGGCAGGTGGATCGTGCGGGGCTCCAAGTACGACGACATCATCAGCGGCAGTGCCGGCGACGACGTGGTCTTCGGCTTCGGCGGGAACGACACGATCGACACCCTCGGAGGCGACGACATCGTCAACGACGACGCAGACCCCGAGGCGGAGGCCAGCGACGCGATCCTGGGCGACGACACCATCGACCTGGGTCCGGGCAACGACCGGGTGACCATCGTCGGCGGCAACGACACCGTGAGCGGCGGCCAGGGCAAGGACGAGTTCAAGGGCGAGGCGAGCAAGGGCGGCTGCACCGGGTTCGAGAAGGGTCCGGCCGCCTGCCGCTAGGCGTGCGTCTCGCGGGTCACCGGGTCTGCGGGGTCGCAGCCCCAGGTCAGATTCTGCAACGATAAGCGCGTGGACTCGGCCACCAATGCATGGCGCGTGCCACAGTTCCGCCGACTTTGGGCGGCGGGACTGTTCTCGACACTCGGCACAGAGATCGGCGAGCTCGCTCTGCCGGTCCTGGCCCTGACGACCCTGGGCGCCAGCGCACAAGAGCTGTCGTGGGTGCGAATCGCAACCTTCGCGCCCTACCTCGTGGCCACCATGTGGCTCGGCGTCCTGGTCGACCGGCGACGCCGTCGTCCGCTCATGGTCGCCGCCGACCTGGGTCGTGCGACCGTGTTGCTGGCGATCGCCGCCCTGGCCATCGGCGACGTGCTCAACATCCCATCTCTCGTCGTGGGATCGCTGGTCGTCGGAACGTTCGGAGTCCTCTACACGCTGGCGGACTTCTCGCTGTTGCCACTGGTGGTCTCCGAAGAACAGCTGCCCGACGCCAACGCCAAGGTGACCGCGACCCAGTCCGCCGTCGGCGTCGGTGGCTCGGGTGCCGGCGGCCTCCTGGTCCAGCTCCTGACCGCGCCGTTCGCCGTCGTGCTGAATGCGCTCGGCTTCGTCGCGTCCGCCCTGCTCATCAGCCGCGCCGACATCCAGGAGCCGGCGCCAGCGCCGGAACACCATGAGTCCCAGCTACGCGCTGCCCGGCTCGGCATCACAACGCTGTTGCGGGACAAGTCGCTCAGAGCGCTCTCCATGGAGGCAACGATCTGGAACCTGGGCAACGAGGTCTTCACGCTCGCGGTCACCGTCGTCATCGTGCGGGAGTTCTCGAGCGGACCGTTGCTCCTCGGCTTGGTCTTGATGTCCGGCGGGATCGGCGCCTTCCTGGGCAGCGCCATCAGCGCTCGACTCACCCGGCGGTTCGGCTACGGGAGGTCACTCATCGGAGCCCTCGTGGTCGGGAACACCGCACCAGTCGTGGGCGCGTTCACGCTGGGCACGCACACCCACCCGGCGCTCGCCGGCCTCGCCGCCGCCTACCTGCTCTCCGGCTTCGGGATCGGAGTGGCGAACTCCCAGGCGGTGACGGTGCGGCAACTGCTCACCGAACCCGAGCTCCGGGGGCGTCTCAACGCCGCCTACCGTCTGCTCTCTTGGGGCGCCCTCGCGATCGGTGCCCTCATCGCCGGCCTGGTCATCACCGGTATCGGTGCGCCTTCTGCCGGCCTCGTCGGCGCCCTGGTCATGGCGATCGCCACCATCCCGGTCGCTCTCTCCCCTGTTCGCAAGATGCACGCCCTCGGCTCACGGGTGGCGCATCGTTGAGCACTGGTTGACGATCTCGCTGGGCGGGTCGCGCGCAACGATCGGCCGGGCGAACCCGCGAGCACCCGACTCCGACTGAGCTCCCGGTCAGGCCGTCAACCGGGCCACGGCGGTGCCGATGCGCTCGTCGGTGGCGGTCAGCGCCACCCTGACGTGCCGGGCGCCGGTGGGCCCGTAGAACGACCCGGGCGCGACCAGGATGCCCCGGTCGGCCAGGTCGGCGACGGTCTGCCAGCAGTCCTCGTCGCGGGTCGCCCAGAGATACAGCGAGCCCTCCGAGTGGTCGATGCGGAAGCCGGCCGACTCGAGGGCCGGTCGTAGCCGCGCCCGGCGTGCGGCGTACGTCGCATGCTGCCGTTCCACGTGCTCGTCGTCGTCGAGGGCGGCGACCATCGCGGCCTGCTGGGGCGCGGGCATCATCAGTCCGAGGTTCTTGCGGACCGCGAGGAGCTCGCCGACCACCGCCGGGTCGCCGGCCACGAAGGCGCAGCGGTAGCCCGCCAGGTTGGAGCGCTTGGAGAGCGAGTGCACCGCGAGGACACCGTCGTGCGAGCCACCGGAGATGTCGGGGTGCAGGACGCTGACGCCCTCGCCCTCCCAGACGCTCTCGATGTAGCACTCGTCGGAGATGAGCAGGGTGCCCCGGTCCCGGCACCAGTCGACGACCTTGCGCAGGTGGTCGGGCGGCAACACCCTGCCGGTGGGGTTGGAGGGCGAGTTCAGCCAGAGCAGCCTCGGAGTCTCCGGACCGATCGCGGTCAGCGAGTCGGCGGCGAGGATGCGGGCGCCGGCGAGCGCGGCCCCGACCTCGTAGGTGGGGTAGGCGAGCTGGGGCTGGACGACCAGGTCGCCGGGGCCGATGCCCAGGTGCACCGCCACCGAGGCGATGAACTCCTTGGAGCCCACCAACGGCAGCACGCCGTCGAGGCCCAGCCCGGTGACGCCGAACCGGCGGCCCAGCCAGTCGATCGCCGCCTGCCGGAGCCCCGGGGTGCCGAGCGTGGTCGGGTAGCCGGGCGCGTCAGCCGCGTCGGCCAGTGCCTGCCGGACGACGTCCGGCGTCGGGTCGACCGGGGTGCCGATCGACAGGTCGACGATGCCGTCGGGGTGCGCCCGGGCACGCGTGGCGTGCTGGGTCAGGGAGTCCCAGGGAAAGTCAGGGAGCCGACCCGAGACGGTCACTCGTCGTGCGGCTGCGGCGGCAGAGCCTCGATGAGCGGGTGATCCTTGTCGATCTCGCCCATCTTGGCCGCGCCACCGGGCGAGCCGAGGTCCTCGAAGAACGCCACGTTGGCGGTGTAGTAGTCCTTCCACTCCTCCGGGGTGTCGTCCTCGTAGAAGATCGCCTCGACCGGGCACACCGGCTCGCAGGCGCCGCAGTCGACGCACTCGTCGGGGTGGATGTAGAGCATCCGCTTGCCCTCGTAGATGCAGTCGACGGGGCATTCGTCGACGCAGGCGCGGTCCTTGAGGTCGACGCACGGCTGGGCGATGACGTAGGTCACCAGATCCTCCTGAGGGGCGGGGCGTTGTGCTGCTGCCAGCCTAGTATCCCGCCATGCCCGAAGAGTCCCGACACCGCCCGCGTGGACTGGGTCCGCATGTCGTCGGCCAGCGCGTCGTCGTCCGCCGGGTGCTGCCGGGCGAGACCGGGCCCTCGGGCGGGCCGGCCCTCACCGATCTGCTGGGCGTCTGCGTCTCCTGGACGTCGGACGAGTGCGTGGTGCAGCCCGAGGCCGGGCCGCCGGTGACCATCGCGCTGACCGACATCGTCAGCGGCAAGCCGGTGCCGCCGCGACCGTCGGTGCGGCACCGGGTGTCCCCGCTCGAGGCGCAGCGCCACGTCGCCTCGCTGTGGGACGACCTGGTCGCCGAGCCGCTGGGCGACTGGGTGCTGCGCGTCGCCCCGCCGTACGACGGCCGGTTGCGGCGGCGGGCCAACTCGGTGCTGGCGATGGGCTCCCCCGGTGTGCCGCCGGCGGACGCCGCGGAGCGGGTGCGGGCCTTCTACGCCGGCCACGATCGGCCGGCGCTGGCCCAGGTGGAGGCGGACGGCGAGGTCGAGGGCGCGCTGCTGTCGCTGGGCTGGCGCTCGCTGGGCAGCGGGGAGGCGCACTGCCAGCTGGCCTCGGTGTCGCGGGCCCTGCGCGCATGTAACGCGGAGTCAGCTCGACTGGGAGCCCGGTCTGCGGGTGTCCCAGTCGACATGACTCCGCGTTACATGGAGCAGGGCAGCCGGCTCGAGGTCACCCTCGGCGGCGGTACGGCGCGCGGTCGGGCCGCGCTGGACGGCGACTGGGTGGGCGTGTACTCGATCGACGTCGATGCCTCCCACCGGCGCCTCGGGCTGGCGACCGTC
The DNA here is from genome assembly GCA_963807335.1 of uncultured Actinomycetota bacterium. Lineage (GTDB taxonomy): Bacteria > Actinomycetota > Actinomycetes > Propionibacteriales > Nocardioidaceae > Nocardioides. The sequence goes on along the minus strand of CAWEBT010000011.1, from coordinate 121,163 downwards.
GTGGTCGCGGAGCTGCTCGACTGGGCCGCCTCGCGCGGCGCCACGACGGCCTGGCTGCACGTCGAGACCGGCAACGACGCAGCGATCGCGCGGTACGAGCGGCTCGGGTTCGCCACCCACCACACGACCCGGTACCTCGTCGCGCCCTAGCGACCGAACGCTCGCTCGGCCGCGGCCATCAGCGCCGGCCACGCGGCTCGGGCCAGCATCAGCACGAGGGTGCCGGCGAGCACCATGCCGACGATGTTGAGGCCGAGCTGGGTCAGCGACCCGGTGATCTCGGCGCCGTCCCACACCGCGATCCCGAGCGCGAGGTTGCCCGCTGCCGGCACCGTCGTCACGCTGATGAAGACCCCGACCATCGTGGCCGTGCGCTCGATGGCCAGCGCCAGGGCACCCGCGGCACCGGCGACGAGCGCCACCACGAACGACCAGCGGTCGGGGTGCCAGATGAAGCCGGTGTTGGGCCGGGGACGGGTCACGTCGTCGGCGGTGAGCATGCCGGTCGCCGAGGCCACCAGGGCGAGCACGGCGACCACGGCCACCGCGAACGCGAACGAGAGGACGAGCAGACGCAGGCTGCGACCGACCAGGGCCCAGCGACCGAGCGCGATGCCGGCGCAGGCCGAGCCGATCGCGGCGAACTCCGGTCCGACGACCATGGCGCCGATGACCAGCACCGAGGAGTCCGTGATCACCGCGATCGCGGCGAGCACCACCGCCAGGACCAGGAAGACGAGGAACGACAGCGTCGGCACGGCGCCGTCGCGGGCCTTCGCCTCGACCGCCTCCCAGATCACCGCGTCGTCGGGGTGCCCTGGGGCGTTCGCCTCCAGCTCGCGGGCCGCCCGGAAGGGTGTGCCGGTCGGGGTGGTGAGCACGATGCCGCCCCGGTCGTCGAGGCCGAGGTCCTTGAGCGCGCCCAGCAGGGACTCGGCGCCCTCGCGGGCGGCGTCGCACTCGAGCAGGTCACCGACGGGCCTGGCCACGGCGCCTGGCTGCACCGTGACGTTGATGGCGCAGTCGTGGGTCAGCAAGACGTCGCGGACGGCGTCGGCGAGGTCGGTGGGGACCGTCAGGCGGAAGTGGACGAGCACGGGGGCAGCGTACGGCCGGAAAGGAGTTGGCGGCCCGCGGCGCGTCGTGCCACGATTCCCCCGGTTCCACGCTGAGGACTGACGATCCTCGCGCAGCGTGGCCCGCGCGTCCGGCGTACCGACGAGAGGCCGGAGCCGTTCCGGCGAAGGTGTGGTGGCACCGCGACCTTGCCCCCGCCCACACCTCCAGGGCCAGGCTCCGAAGCGCGACACCGGGGCGGCCTGAGACGCATGGCGGGCCGTCAGCCTCCGGTCGAGCTGCGAGGAGCCGATCCGAGCAGTCACTGGAGGCAGTCATGAGTCGACAACGCATTCTCACCACCGCCCTGCCCACGGCCGAGCCGGGCTCGGGCGTCCTGCTGCAGGGCTGGGTGCACCGGCGCCGCGAGCTGGCGCGGGTCACGTTCCTGGTCGTCCGCGACCGGGCTGGACTGGCGCAGGTCGTGCTGCCCGCTGGCACCGCGGTGCCGCCGGAGGAGACGCCGATCGAGGTGCACGGCGTGGCCACGGCCAACGCCCAGGCGCCGGGCGGGATCGAGGTCACCGAGGCGACCGTGACCGCGCTGAGCGAGCCGGCCGACACCCCGGCTGTGGAGCTCTGGCGGCCGACCCTGGACGCCGGCCTGCCGACGTTGCTCGACCACGCCGCCACCACGTGGCGGCACCCGGCGCAACGCGCGAAGTGGGAGCTGGCGGCCGCGTCGCTGCACGGCTTCCGCGCGTCCCTCGACGCCACGGGGTTCACCGAGGTGCACTCCCCCAAGCTCGTCGAGTCGGCCACCGAGAGTGGCGCGAACGTCTTCGAGGTCGACTACTTCGGCCGCTCGGCGTACCTCGCGCAGAGCCCGCAGTTCTACAAGCAGCAGCTGGTGGGCGTCTTCGAGCGCGTCTACGAGGTCGGGCCGGTGTTCCGCGCCGAGCCGCACGACACGGTGCGCCACCTCGCGGAGTACGTCTCTCTCGACGTCGAGCTCGGCTTCATCCGCGACCACCACGACGTGGTCGCGTGCCTGCGCGACACCATCGCCGGCATGGTGGCGGGCATCCACGAGCGCGCGGGCGACGCCGTCGAGCGGCTCGCCATCACGGTGCCCGAGGTGCCCGCCGAGCTCCCGGTGCTGCACTTCCGGGAGGCGCTCGAGATCGCCGGCGCCCCGGCCGACGAGCCCGACCTCAACCCCGCGCACGAACGCGCCCTGGGCGAGTGGGCGATGCGCGAGCACGGCAGCGACTTCGTGGTCGTGGAGGGCTACCCGACCGCCAGCCGGGCGTTCTACAGCCACCCCGACCCCGACGAGCCGCACTGGTCGCGCAGCTTCGACCTGATCTTCCGGGGACTCGAGCTGGTCAGCGGCGCGCAGCGCCTGCACCGGTACGCCGACTACGTCGCCACGCTGGAGCAGCGCGGCTACCCGTACGCGCCCTACGCGTCGTACGTCGAGGCGTTCCGGCGCGGCATCCCGCCGCACGGTGGCTTCGCGATCGGCCTGGAGCGCTGGGTGGCACGGCTGGTAGAGGCCACGAACATCCGGGAGGTCACGCTGTTCCCGCGCGACCTCAACCGGCTGGCGCCGTAGGAGTCAGGGCAGAGGGGTCAGGGCAGGCAGGACGGCCGGAGGGTCGCATCCGCAGGGCCGGGCCGGGTCAGCGCGTCGAGGGTCCACGCGATGGCCGGCCCGTCCTGCGGGATCTGCAGGTGATCGGCGAGGTCGAGCGGGCAGCGGTCCTGCAGGGTCACGTTGGTGACCTGCGGGCCTGCGGCCAGGTAGCCCAAGAGGGTACGGGTTGACCACGAGGTCGTGACGGGTGACGACGTTGGTGTAGCTGACCTCGCCGGGCGTCTCGTCGCCGGCGTTCAGCGCGGCGAGGAACGGCGAGTCGGCGGCCTGCTGGGTGCAGGAGTGGCAGAACGCCGCGCTCGGGGCGAGCAGCGCGGAGCTGTAGGTGCCGTGGTTGGACGGCGCGAGCCCGACCAGGTCGTCGTCCTTGGCCGCTCCCCCGAGGAACTTGAGGTAGTAGCGCGGCATCATGCCGCCCTGGGAGTGCCCGACCAGGCTCACCTTCACTTCACCCGTGGCGTCCAGCACCCGGTCGACGAACGAAGACAGCCGGGCCGCGGACTCCTCGATCGGGCCGGTCGCGCGGTGGCCGTGGTCGAGCGAGTAGACGCAAGACCCGGCCCGCTCGATCCAGGCTCAGCAGGCCACCCGCGAGGAGCATCGCGGCACGGAGGCTCGTCAGTCGGCGCATGCGGTTCAACGCCGAGGCGGCGGTGGCGCTACGGCGCCGGCTTCTCCGGCGGCGGCTTGCAGATCACCGTGTCCGAGGGGGTGTAGGTCGTGCGGAAGTTCTCGGTGTGGTCCAGGGCGCTCTCCCCGGGCTTGCGGAAGAACCGCTTCACGTCGACGTCGAAGCCGCCGTACCCGCTGTTGGGGTAGCAGTCCTCGGTCGAGAGGGTGCGGGTCTTCTCCGGGGTGCGGTTGTAGCGGTCGGACGTGGTGGTGGTGATGTCCCAGGTCTTGGTGGAGTACATGCTGACCGTCACCACGCCCGAGGAGCCGGTGGTGGCGGGGGTGACCTTGGCGTGGACGAGCACGCCGTACGGCGTGTCGTTCTGGAACTTCAGGTCGATCGCGCCCCAGGCCACGGTGGCCTCCCGCCCGACCGGGTAGCGGTCGATGTAGAAGCTGTGCGGCTTGTGCTCGATGTCCTTGAGCCCCGCGAAGAACATCGCGTTGAACGTCGTGGTGGCCATCTGGGAGACGCCGCCGCCGAGGTCCTCCTTGAAGACGCCGTTGCTGATGATGAAGCCCTCGGTGAAGCCGTTCTCCGCGGTGCGCTCGCCGACGACGTCGTTGAGCGAGAACGTCTCGCCGGGCTTGAGCACGGTGCCGTCGACGAGCTCGGCGGCCCGGCCGATGTTGATGTTGCGGTACTCGGCATAGGGGTAGTACGTCGTGAACGTCGAGACCTGCTCCTTGATCTTGAGCTGGCGGGCCATCTTGGTGGTGAACTCGGGCTGGGCGACCGTCGCGGGCACCGACAGGGTGCGCTGGCCGGGCGGGGCCGCGACGAGCCCCAGGAACGCGGCGTCGATCTGGGCCTGGTCGAAGCTGACGCCGGGCTTGGCGGGGATCACCTTGGGCTTGCCGCCCACCAGCGCGACGGTGGCGTCGACGGGGGCGTCGGCCGCACCGACCCGGGTCTGCACGAGACTGGCCAGCTTCGCGGCGTCCACCTGCGGCACGAGCACGCCGTCGGCGGGCTCCATCGACAGCACCTTGGTGTAGTTGCGCGGCAGCAGCTTGATCGAGGAGGTGTCGAAGGCGAGGGTGACCGGCTCGGAGACCGCCGGGTTGGCGAACGTCGTCAGCGCCTGCTGCACGTCTGCCTCGTCGATCTCTGGCTGGACGTCGACCAGGTCGAGCTCGGCGGTGGCGCCCTCGGCGAGGTAGGCGCTGGTGAGCGCCCCGCGCACGGCGGTCGGGTCCAGGCCGGTCCCGGCCCGTGGCTTGCGCGTCTTGACCTCGCCACCCTTGAACCTCACCTGGCCCTCGCGGGCCTCGGCACCGACCTCGGCGCCGAGCGAGTCGACCAGGGTGGTCATCGCGGTCTCGTCGACGGTGACCTTCGCCTCGAGCTCGTCGCCGCCGGTGTAGTAGTCCCAGAGCCGGGCGGGAGACCAGCTGTCGCCGCCACCGGCGTCGACGACCGACGCGTCGTAGTCGACGGCGAGCCCGGCCTCGGCCGGCATGACGGTCCGCGTCTGGCCGTTGATGCTGACGCTGATCGGCGCACCCGTCCGCGGGGCGAGCCCCTGCTCGAGCGCGGCGGCCGCGCGGTCCTGCCGCTGACCGCCGATGTCGACCCCGGACACCGTGGTGCCACGGGGCACCTTGTCCCCGGCCATCTCGTGGGCGAACGCGTAGGCGCCGCCCGCGAGCACGACGAGACCGAGCAGGAGCAGCGTGACTACGCGGGCTCCTGCCTTCTCCTTGGAAACGGCCGGCTGGGTCTCGAACACGCCCGCGAGTCTAGGCGGGGGGTGGGTCATTCCCCCGATCGACGCGGGGCTGTCTTGGTGGCCGGCCGAGCGTCACGAGCGACCCGATCAGCACGACCAGCGTGGCGACCAGCAACGTGTAGCCGGGGGCGTCGGCGGCGACCAGGTAGTCGCCCTCGGCGCGAGGCACCGACGCCCGCCCCACCACCGCCACCCAGCCGAGCGCGAAGGCGAGCCTGGCCCACCAGCGGCCGGGCAGTGCCAACAGGAGGCAGGCACACGCGGCCAGCCCGAGGGCCAGCCCCCACCAGCGCGAGTGCAGCAGCACGGCGGCGTACGCCGTGGTCGCACCCAGCACGAGCACCGGGAGTGCCAGCAGGCGCGACGTCCTCGCCCCGCTCGTCACAAGCCCGCGAAGAGATCCGTCTCGAGGCCGTCCTCGCCGAGCGGGCCGGGGGCGCCCTTGGCGAGGCGGAAGTACTCATCGCCCCAGAAGGCGTGCCCGCTCTCGGCGCCGGAGAAGAAGAACCCGTCCGGCTCGACCTGGGAACGGTGGGCGGCGAGCGCCGCCATCTTGCGATCGACGGCTGCCGAGCCGTCGACCCGGGCGGTGAGCAGCTCATCGGCCGTGACGAACGGGCCGAGCTCGCCGTCGGGCTCCATCCCCTTGAAGGTCTCGGTGTCGCCGTCGTCGCGGAGCTTGCGCAGGCTCTCGCGCATCCGGCGCTCGCTCAACGCGGTCCAGTAGACCTTGGCGGCCTCGTGGGGCTCGCCCAGGTCGAGCCGGTAGGACGACACGGCGGCCAGCTGGACGGCGTACATCGCGACGCGGTGGGCCTGGATGTGGTCGGGATGGCCGTAGCCACCGAACTGGTCGTAGGTCACGACCACCTGTGGACGCACCTCGCGGATGACCTCCACCAGGAGGTCGGCGGCCTCGGTCAGGTCGGCGTTGGCGAAGGCGTTGTCGTGGGTGTCGTCGGCGGCGATGGCATGGCCGTCCTCGTGCCACTTCATGCCCGAGTCGCGGAAGTGGCCGGGCCCGCCGAGCCACCGGTGGTCGGTGACGCCCAGCTTGCGCATCGCCGTCTCGAGCTCGCCGCGACGGTGCTCGCCCAAGGTGTCGTCCTTGTCGGCGGCCATGTGCTGCCAGTCGGGCACCAGGATCTCGCCCATCTCGCCGGACGTGCACGTCACGAGCGTGACGCCGTCGCCACGGTCGACGTAGGTCGCCATGGTGGCGCCGGTGCCGATGGACTCGTCGTCGGGGTGGGCGTGGACGAGCAGGAGCCGCTGGGCAGGGGTGTCGCTCATGGTCTCGAGCGTACTGACGGGCACCGACGTCTAGCGAGGCCGCTTCCCACGGAGCGGGGCGGCCGGCAGGTCCAGGGGTACGACGGCCGGCGGGGGGCTGCCGTCCTCGGCATCGAGCCAGCCGTCGAACTCCTCGACGAGGAGCTCCAGCACCACCTCCGGGGCATCGCCGAGCACCGCCCACGGGTGGTCCTCGTCGTCGTCCTCGCCGGCCAGCCGCTCGCGCGCGACCGTGGCCTCGAAGCCGGCACCGACCAGCCTCCTCGCGACCGCCCGGGCGTCGTCCTCGTCGAAGAAGATGCCTCTCACCGGGCCAGTATCTCCTCGAGCAGGGCCTTCCGCACGCCGGCCAGGAACGGCCGGTCGGGCTCGAGCCAGTCGACGTCGCCGAGCTCGTCGACGCCCAGCCAGCGCACCCGGTCGTGCTCGGTGGGCACGGGCTCCCCTGCGCCGGTGCGGCAGATCGCGACGCGCAGCTCGTAGGCCGCCGTGATCGGCACGACCGGGTCCAGCCACCTGGTCACCGCCACGGTGACCCCGAGCTCCTCCCGGATCTCACGCACCAGGGCGCCGTCGCGGTGCTCACCGGGCTCCACCTTCCCGCCCGGGAGCTCCCAACGGCCGGCGGCCTCGGGCGGCGCGGTACGCCGCGCGGCCAGCACCCGTCCGTCGCGGATGATCGCCGCGCCCACCACTGTCTGCACGGGAGCACGCTACTAACGTGTCCGCCATGTCCGAGGAGGATGTCGACTCCGCTCGACCGACCCAGGCGCCGGCCTTCGGCGTGCACCTGGTGCGCACCGACGAGAACGTCGCCGAGATCGACGCGCTGGCCGCGGTCCTGGGTGGCCGGGTCGGCCTCGACGGGGTGCTCGACGACCTCAAGTGGCGGGCGAGGAAGTCGCTGCTCGGCCGGCTGCTGGGTCGAGCGGTGTCGCGGGCGATCACCTGGGACGCCTACGACAGACGCGACCCGCGCTGGTGGCCGCAGGGCATCTCCACCTCCGCCGACGCGAGCGACACCGAGGACGTCGCGGGCCGCCGGGTGCTGGTCACGACCTGGTACTCCAAGAAGCTCGACGGGGCGTCGTACGGCTCACGGGTGACGTTCCTCGACCTCGACACGTTGCGGTACCGCCACGTGCTGCTCGTCGTGCCGAGCCTCGACGAGAACGGCGCGCTGGTGCTGGAGCCGCTGCGGATCCATGCGGGTGGGGTGGTGTGGGCCGGTCCCTACCTGCACGTCGCGGCCACGTCGCGGGGCTTCGTGACCGTGCGGCTCGACGACATCATGCGGGTGCCCGGCGACGACGACCACGGGGACGAGTTCGGAGTCGACGGGCAGCGCGTGGCGTCGTACGGCCACCGCTACGTGCTGCCGGTGCGGTTCCGCTACCGGGCCGAGACCGACGACGGGCACAGCCGGCTGCGCTACTCGTTCCTCTCGCTCGACCGGCGCAGCGAGCCGCCGACGATGATCGCCGGCGAGTACGGACGCGGCGACGCCTCGACGCGGCTGGCGCGCTACCACCTCGACCCGGAGACGTGGCTGCTCGCGACCGACGAGGACGGCTGCTCGCGACCGATCGGGCTCGAGGACGGCGGCGTCGTCCGGATGCAGGGCGCCGTGGTCGCCGGCGGGCGCTACCACGTGACGGTGTCGGAGGGTCCGTTCAAGCCGGGCTCGGTGTACGCCGGTCAGCCGGGCAGCCTGCGGCGGCACCGGTTCGCCACCCCGATGGGCCCCGAGGACCTCGCCTACTGGCCCTCGACCGACGAGCTGTGGTCGGTCAGCGAGCACCCGCGGCGACGGTGGCTGTTCGCGATGCGCCGCTCGTGGTTCGACTGACTCAGCCGCGCGGGAGCCGGGCGAGCTGACGGGCCTGCGCCACGAGCCGGCCGGCGGAGTCCCAGACCTCGCAGTCCTCCTCGAACATGCCGCCGGCGATGTTGCGGGTGGCGTGCCGCACCTTGAGCCACCCGGGCGCGGGCACCGCGCGCACGTGGGCGGTGAGCTCGAGCGTCGGCGCCCAGCCGGGCAGGCCGAGGTCGAACGTCACAGGGGGCAACGCGTCGCAGACCATCAGCAGCTCGATCGGGTCGGGGTCGCGCTTTCCGTTCAGTCGGAACCACGCCTGCAGGACGCCGTTGCCGCTCGGCTGTCCCACCGCCCAGCCGATGTGCGCCGGGTCGAAGAGCATCTCGAAGCGGTCCATCAACGGCGCGACCCGGCGCAGCTCGGCGGGGGCCATCGTGTTGGGCACGCACTGGTCACGCGGAGGCAGCTGCGGCTCGAGAGCCGTCGTACGCACGTCGTCGGGCAGCTCGCCCAGCCGGCCGTACGTCGCGAGCGTGGTGATGCGGGTCGCGTCGCCCTGCACCAGGTCGGCGGCGATGGTGGCCACCGAGCCGCCGTCGCGGAGCACGCGGGTCCGCACCTGCGCCGGGCCGGGGGTGGTCGCGGACAGGTAGTGGGCGCTGATCGCGATCGGGTCCGGCTTGGCGGGCAGCTCGAGGCTGATCGCGTTGCCGATGGTGGCGAGCAGGTAGCCGCCGTTGACCCCACCACCGACCACCCAGCCGTCGGTCAGCTCGGCGTCGTACGCGCCCCCACCGCGTGGAGTGACCGCGATGTGCTCGTCCCACTCGATCGTCATGGGGCGAGCGTAGGGCGTGCCCGCGCGACGTAGACCCACTCCTTGCCGGGCCGGTCCGTTGCGTCGCGCACCTCCTCGACGTCGAAGCCGGCGGCTGCCAGGGAGCTCTCGATCTCGGCCTGCTCGCGGAAGCGCAGCGTCGACTCGGAGGTGAACAGCTCGCCGTCGCTCTCGAACCGGATGGTCACCCGGAACGTGACGAGAGGCAGGGCGACGTCGAGCAGCTCGTGCCACGTCTCGACCGGGCCGACGCCTTCGATGTGAGTGGTCGCGCGGGTGTGCTCGGGCGTCCAGCTCTCCCAGTCGCGGCGGGCGGGGACGCGGGTCTCGAAGACGAGACGGCCGCCCGGCCCCAGTGACCGGTGGATCGCTCCGAGGGTCGCGTCCCAGGCCTCGTCGGTGAGGAACACCTGGGCCACGTTGGCGGTCATGAAGGCCAGGTCGACGCGCAGATCGGGTGGCAGGGTCGTGGTGTCGCCGTCGACCCAGGTCACCCGGTCGGCGCCGTCCTTGGCCCTCGCGACGTCGAGGGAGGCGGCTGCCGGATCCACGCCGACCACGTCGATCCCCCGCCCGGCCAGCAGGCAGGCGAACGTGCCGGTGCCGCAGCCGACGTCGAGCACCGACCGCCCGTCGTACTCGTCGACCATCGCGGCGTAGGCGTCGAGGTCGCTGCGGTCGGGGTCGAGCGGGTCGTAGACCTCGGCGAGCCTCTTGAGCGCGAAGTGGGCGTCGGGCATGGACCCGAGTATGACGACCGTCAGGCGGCGCGGGAGGTGCTCAGGCGCCGGGTCAACCGGCGCAGCGGGGTGTCGCGCGGCGCGATGAAGCCGAACAGCGGCAGCAGGTCTTGCCGGCCCTCGCGCTCGGCCATGAGCAAGATGGCCTCGCGGTCGTAGCGACCGGCCAGCTCCTCGGCGAGGGCGAGGTCGTCGTGCGCCACGGCGGCGTTGACCGCCTCGACGTACGAAGCGTGCAGGGCGTTGAGCTCGTCGAACAGGCGGGGGGAGGAAGTCATGACTCCAGTGTGCGTGGTCAATTGGATCGTTCCAATAGTTGGGCGCTGTGACCTTGGACGCAGGCGCGTGGACCTTGCACGCAGGCGCGTGGACGTCTCGCCGGGAGTGCGGTCGGCGACTACGCGGGCGGTGGCTGGTCCTTGGTCCGGTGCAGCAGCCAGTCCCTGCCGGTGTCGATGAGCGCGTAGCGGACCGATCCCTCACGACCGTGCAGCACGAACAGCCGGCGGCGGTCGGTGCGGCCGAGGTCCTCCCACCAGCCGGTGTCCGCGATGGACTTGTGCTCGTCCTCGAAGGTCAGGTGGTCGAGGTCGTGGTCGGCCACCGCAACGGCGAGGCGGTCCTCCGTGCTGGTGGGCGGCAGGCCACGCGGGACCGCCCACGAGCGCAGCACACCGTCCTCCTCCAGGCGGAGGTCGAAGTGCGGGCTCGGCCGGCGATGGTCGTGGAGCACGAAGGCCGGTTGGTGGGACGCCATGGCACTCAACCTAGTCAGCGGGCCCGACAGGCGTACGCTCGAAGGGCAGCCGACACCGAGGAGCCGATGTGACCACTTCATCCCGCCTGTTGGAGGAGCTCGAGCCCGTCGTGGCCGAGAACCTGGATCGTCACCTGGCGCTCGCGCAGGAGTGGCACCCCCACGACTACGTCCCGTGGAGCAAGGGCCGCGACTTCGCGTTCCTCGGCGGCGAGGACTACGCGCCGGAGCAGAGCGAGCTCTCGGAGACCGCCCGGGCCGCGATGTTCACCAACCTGCTCACCGAGGACAACCTGCCGTCGTACCACCGCGAGATCGCCACCCGCTTCGGGCGGGACGGCGCGTGGGGCACCTGGGTCGGCCGCTGGACCGCGGAGGAGAACCGGCACGGCGTCGCGCTGCGCGACTACCTCGTGGTGACCCGGGGCGTCGACCCGGTCGAGCTGGAGCGGGCCCGGATGGACTACATGACGTCGGGCTACGACTCCGGCGACAAGACTCCCCTCGAGACCGTGGCCTACGTGTCCTTCCAAGAGCTCGCGACCCGCGTCTCGCACCGCAACACCGGCAAGGTGACCCACGACCCGATCGCCGACAAGCTGCTCGCCCGCATCTCCAAGGACGAGAACCTGCACATGGTCTTCTACCGCAACATCGCCGCCGCGGCCCTCGACATCGCCCCCGACGAGACCATGCGGGCGATCGCCGACGAGGTGATCAAGTTCGAGATGCCCGGCGCCACGATGGCCGGGTTCCGGCGCAACTCGATGATCATCGCCAAGGCCGGGATCTACGACAACCGGCTGCACCACGACGAGGTGATCATGCCGGTGCTGCGGCACTGGAACGTCTTCGACCGCACCGACTTCGGCCCCGTGGGCGAGCAGGCCCGCGAGGAGCTCGCGGCGTTCCTCGCGGCGCTCGACATCCAGGCGACCAAGTTCGTCGACCGCCGCGCCGACCACCGCGCCCGCGACGCCGCCCGCGCCGACACCGACGCGACCCCCGACATCGCCTCGTAGGGGGTCGCTCAGCTCCAGTCGACCTGCAGGTCGCCGACCTCGGCGATCGACTCGATCACCAGCGTGGGCCGGTAGGGGAACCGCTCGACCTGCGCAGGCGTGGTGGAGCCGGTGAGGACGAGGATCGTGCGGAGCCCGGCCTCCAGGCCGCTGACGATGTCGGTGTCCATCCGGTCGCCGACCATCACCGTCGTCTCGGAGTGCGCGTCGAGCTGCCGAAGGGCGCTGCGCATCATCAGCGGGTTGGGCTTGCCGATGTAGTAGGGCTCCCGGCCGGTCGCGGTGGTGATCAGCGCGGCCACCGATCCGGTCGCGGGCAGCGTGCCGTGCGGGCTCGGGCCGCTCGGGTCCGGGTTGGTGGCGAGGAAGCGTGCCCCGCCCTCGATGAGCCGGATCGCCTTGGTGATCGCCTCGAACGAGTAGGTGCGGGTCTCCCCCAGGACGACGTAGTCGGGGTTGCGATCGGTCATCACGTAGCCGATCTCGTGCAGTGCGGTGGTCATGCCGGCCTCCCCCACGACGTACGCCGTGCCGCCGGGTCGCTGGTCGTCGAGGAACTGCGCGGTCGCGAGCGCGGACGTCCAGATCGACTGCTCCGGCACGTCGATGCCGCTGCCGAGCAGCCGGGCCCGGAGGTCGCGCGGGGTGAAGATCGAGTTGTTGGTGAGCACCAGGAACGACAGCCCGGAGGCCTTCAGCGCCTCGACGAAGTCGGTCGCCCCGGGGATCGGGGTCTCCTCGTGGACCAGCACCCCGTCCATGTCGATGAGCCAGGTCTCGATCGGGCGCGACGTCGTCATGCGGACAGTCTGGCGGATGCGGGCTGCCGGCCGGGCAGGCGCTCGCCTCAGGCCGGGCCGGTCATCGCGGCCAGGCCGGCGAGCAGCCGGTCCACATCGGTGGCGTCGGTGTACGCCGACAGGCTCGCCCGGACGCCGCCGGTGTCGCCGAGGCCGGCGTGCCGGGAGGCCTCCAGCGCGTAGAAGCTGCCGGCCGGCACGACCACCCCGTCGACCGCGAGCCGTCGCTGCACCTCGACGGCGGGGACGCCCTCGACGTTGAACAGCACCGTGGGGGTGCGTCGGGCCGGCCGGCCGTGCACCCGGACTCCCGGCAGCTCGGCGAGCCCGTCCAGCAGGCGGCGTACGAGCCGGGCCTCGTGCTCCTCGACCCCGGCCATCCCACCGGGCAGGGCCTCGATGAACGCCACGGCTGCCGTCACCCCCGCGAGCAGCTCGTAGGGAAGCGTGCCGAGCTCGAACCGCTCCGGGACCGCATCGCTCGACGGCAGCAGCTTGTCGGGGTGCAGCGACTCGAGCAGCTCCGGCGCGGCGGCGAGCACACCGAGGTGCGGCCCGAAGAACTTGTACGGCGAGCACGCCACGAAGTCGGCGCCCAGGGCGGCCACGTCGACCGGTGCGTGCGGCACGAGATGGACGGCGTCGACGTGCACCAGGGCACCGACCTCGTGTGCCGCGTCCACGACCCTCGGCACGTCGGGGCGGGTGCCGAGCAGGTTGGAGGCCGCCGTGACGGCGACCAGCCGGGTACGGCCGCCCAGCAGCGGCCGGAGGTCGTCGAGCTCGGCCGTCTCGGGGTCGAAGTCGAGCCAGCGCACGGTCGCGCCCGCGCGCTCCGCCGCCGTCACCCAGGGCCTGATGTTGGCGTCGTGGTCGAGCCGGGTCACGACCACCTCGTCGCCGGGACCCCAGCCCGCCGACAGCGTGCGCGCGAGGTCGAAGGTCAGCGCGGTCATCGAGCGACCGAAGACGATGCCGCGCGGGTCCGCCCCGAGCAGCCGGGCCACGGCCGTGCGCGCTCCGAGCGTGGTGGCCTCGGTCTGCCGGTCGGGCGCCGAGACCGCACCACGCTGGCACATCCCCGCGGACATCGCGCCGGCCACCGCCTCGATCACCGGGGTCGGCACCAGGGAGCCGCCGGCGCCGTCGAACCGGGCGAGCCCGCTCGCCAGCGCGGGGAAGGAGCGTCGTACGGCCTCGAGGTCCATGGCCGTCATGCTCGCACTACCCGGAGGAGCCCAGCCCGACGGCCGACCGCTGCTGGGACTCGAGCCGCTGGATGCGCGCGGCCTGGTCGGAGGTGAGGACGTCGCACACCCAGTCCCAGTGCAGCGCCACCGTGTCCCCGACGGAAGGTCGGGCGAGCAGGCTCTGGCCACCGACAGACCACCGGGCGAGCTCGTCGACGGGGTCCGACTGCACGAGGGCGGTGCCGTCCCAGCGCAGGAGCCTGGTCAGCACCGTCACCCACTCGCCGTCGACGTTGTCGACCACGCCGCTGCGGATCCGGCAGCGGTCCAGCACCGACACCGCCGGGCCGGGCGGCAGGCCCCGGAGCAGCATCTCCGCCCACGGATAGACCTCGAAGACCTGGTAGCTGTGGTGCGCCTGCGCACGGGCCGCCGACTGCCGCCACGTCCCGCCGAGCTGTCCGTCGAAGGCCACGACGAGGTGGTCGACGAGGGCGGCCGGGTCGACCGCGTCGAGCAGGTCGCTGCCGATCCAGTAGGCCTCGACGACGGGGACCGACAGCGGGTCGTCGGTGCCGGTCACCCCGGCGAGGTACTCGAGGTACGTCCAGGCGCCGTCGAAGTGCCGGGCCCGCCACTCGATCTCGGCCAACGCGCCGGGCACCAGCATCTGGTCGGCGCCCGCCGGCCCGCAGTAGCCGAGCTCGTTGGGCGGATAGGCGTACCGCGCGAACATCAGCGCCCCGTCGTCGGACACGTCAACAGATTCTTGGCAGTTGCTCGCCGATCGGCAGGTCGACCACGCGGGTCCCGCCGAGTCCGGTGCGGGCCACCACCATCTGCGGGTGCTCGGCGACGCAGGTGCCGATCAGGCGCGCGCCCGCACCTCTCGGGTGCTGTCGCATCGCGGCCAGCAGCTCGTCGGCGTCCTCGGCAGCGACGATCGCGACCAGCTTCCCCTCGTTGGCGACCTGGAGCGGATCGAGTCCGAGCAGGCCGCAGGCGTCCTTCACCTCGGGCGGGATCGGCAGGTCCTTCTCGATCAGCTCGACGCCGACCCCGGACGCCCTCGCGATCTCGTTGAGGGTGGCCGACACTCCCCCGCGGGTCGGGTCGCGCAGCACGCGCACCTCCAACCCCGTCGCCAGCATGTCGGCCACCAGGCCGTGCAGCGGTGCGCAGTCGCTCTCGATGGTCGTCCCGAACTCCAGCCCCTCGCGACAGCTCATCACCGCGATGCCGTGCACGCCGATGTCACCGCTGACCAGGACGACGTCGCCGACCCGGGCCCGAGCCGGAGAGATCTCGATGCCGTCGGGGATGACGCCGATGCCGGCGGTGTTGATGAAGATGCCGTCGCCGCTGCCGCTGTCGACGACCTTGGTGTCGCCGGTGACCAGCTGCACGCCCGCGACCTCGGCCGCCTTGCCCATGGCCATCGCGACGCGGCCGATGTCGGTCATCGGGGTGCCCTCGGCCAGGATGAACGCGGTCGAGAGGTAGAGCGGGGTGGCGCCCGACATGGCCAGGTCGTTGACGGTCCCGTTGACCGCGAGGTCGCCGATGCAGCCGCCGGGGAAGAACATCGGCTTCACCACGAACGAGTCCGTCGAGAACGCCAGCCGCCCGGCCGGCACCTCCAGCACCGCCGAGTCACCAAGCTCAGCACGTGCCGCGCCCCCGAAGGCCGGCAGGAAGAGCTGCTCGATCAGCTCCCCCGACATCGCTCCGCCGCCACCGTGGCCCATCACGATCGTCGGAGTGTCGCGAAGCGGCAGCGGACAGACCCAGCCCTCGAAGTCCAGGTCGTTGCTCATCGGCTGTCCACCAGTCGGGTCTCGGAGAGCTCCAGGTGGTCGAGCCGCCGGTAGGTGTAGTACGCCGCGCACGCACCCTCGGACGACACCATCGTCGCGCCGAGCGGCTTGCGGGGCGTGCACTCCTTGCCGAACGCCGCACACTCGTGCGGCTTGATGAGGCCCTGGAGCACCTCACCCGAGCGGCACAGCGCCGACTCGTCGGTGTGGATGTCGGTGACGGAGAACCGCGTCTCCGCGTCGTAGTCGGCGTAGCGCTCGGACAGCTTCCATCCGCTCTGCGGGATCATCCCGATGCCGCGCCAGGTGCGGTCGGTCACCTCGAACACGTCGCGCAGCATCTCCATCGCCGGCAGGTTCCCCTCGGCCGTCACCGCGCGGGAGTAGGCGTTCTCCAGCTCGTGCCGACCGGACTCGAGCTGGGTGACCGTGCGCCGGATGCCCTCGAGGATGTCGAGCGGCTCGAACCCGGTGACCACGATCGGCACGCGGTACTTCTCGGCGAGGGCGGGGTACTCGGAGGTGCCCATCACGCTGCACACGTGCCCCGCGGCGAGGAACGCCTGGACCCGGCACTTCGGGGACTCCATGATCGCGGCGATGGCCGGGGGCACCAGGACGTGCGAGACGAGCAGCGAGAAGTTGGGGATGTTCTGCCGCTTCGCCTGGTAGACGGTCATCGCGTTGGCCGGCGCCGTGGTCTCGAACCCGATGCCGAAGAAGACGACCTGCCGGTCGGGGTTGTCGCGCGCGAGCTTGAGCGCATCGAGCGGGCTGTAGACGACACGCACGTCGCCACCGGCGCTCTTGATCGAGAACAGGTCCTTGCTGGAGCCGGGCACCCGGAGCATGTCCCCGAACGAGCAGAAGATGACCCCGGGCTGCTCGGCGATCGCCAGGGCCTTGTCGATGATCTCGAGCGGGGTGACGCACACCGGGCATCCCGGGCCGTGGATCATCTCCACGCCCTCGGGCAGCAGCTGGTCGATGCCGTGCCGGATGATCGAGTGCGTCTGACCGCCGCACACCTCCATCATCGCCCAGGGCTGCGTGGTCACTGCGTGGATCTGGTCGACCAGCTTGCCGGCCAGGACCGGGTCGCTGAACTCGTCGAGGTACTTCATCGTGCTTCTCCCGCCTGCTCGTTGATCTGTCGCTCGGCGAGGGCGAAGCCGTCGCCGAACTCTTCCTCGAGGATGCCGAGCTTCTCGAAGTTGGCCAGCGTGTCCAGCGCCGACCTCTCGTCGAGCCGCTGGATCGCGAAGCCGACGTGCACGATGACGTACTCACCGATCTGCACGTCGGGGATGTAGGCCAGGCACACCTCCTTGCGGAGCCCACCGAAGTCGACCTGCGCCATGGTCGTGCCGTCCTGGTCCTCGACGGACAGGACGCGGCCTGGAACTGCTAGACACATGTGCGCTCTCCTTTGCTGTGGGTGGGGGTCAGCCGAGCGAGCCGACCAGGATCTGTCCGAAGGCGATGCCCCCGTCGTGGGGTGGGAGCAGCCGAGGGCGCAGGACGGTGAAGCCGCGGTCCTCGAGCAGGTGGGTGGAGCTCTCGAGCAGCACGGTGTTCTGGAACACCCCGCCGGCGAGCACGACCACGTCCAGGCCCGTGTGGCGGCGCTCGTGGTCGGCGAGGTCGGCGACGAGGGTCGCGACGCCGGCATGGAAGCGGGCCGCGACGTCGGCGGCCGGCACACCGCGGCGTACGTCGTCGACGACGGCGCGCAGGACGGGTGCCGGCTCGGCGACCCAGGGGCCACCCCCGCCGCCCGGCTCGGTGAGCGCGAAACGGTAGGGCTCGGGGGCCGGCACCTGGCGCGCCAGCGACTCCAGCTCGATGGCCGCCTCGGCCTCGTAGTCGACGGTGTGCCTGACCCCGACCAGCGAGGACACCGCGTCGAAGAGGCGTCCCATGCTCGAGGTGGGCACGCACCCCAGGCCGGTGGACAGCTGGTGGGCGAGCACGCCGCGCTCGGTCTCGGGGCAGGCGGCGTACGCCGGGAGGTCGTCGGCCCAGGCGATGCCGGCGGCCCACAGGTGCGCCAGGGCCATCCGGTAGGGCCGGAGCACGCTCGCGTCGCCGCCGGCCAGCGGCACGTAGGCCAGCCGCGCAGCCCGCCGGAACGACTTGTAGCCGGCGACGAGGACCTCACCGCCCCAGATGGCCCCGTCGGTGCCGTAGCCCGTGCCGTCGAAGGCCACCCCGATGACGGTGTCGTCGCTGCCGAGCCCGTGCTCCCCCATGACCGAGGCCACGTGCGCGTGGTGGTGCTGGACGGTGCGGACCTCCCGGCCCTCGGCGTGTTCGCGCGCCCAGCGGCTGGAGCGGTAGCCCGGGTGCGCGTCGGCGACGATGGCCTCGGGCCGCACCCCGGTGAGCTCCTCGAGGTGCGCCTCCGACGCGGTCAGCGCCGCCTGGGTGGCGAGGTCGTCGAGGTCGCCGATGTGCTGGCTCACCCACGCGTAGCGACCGGAGGCCAGGGCACAGGTGTTCTTGAGGTCGGCACCCACCGCCAGCACCGGCTCGACGGCGAACGGCAGGGCGAGCGGCAGCGGCGCATGGCCGCGCGACCGCCGCAGCGGGAGCTCCGCGCCGCCGACGACACGGGCGACCGAGTCGTCGCAGGGCACGTGGATGGGGCGGTCGTGGCGCAGCCAGGCATCCGCGATCGAGGACAGTCGCTCGCAGGCGGTGGCGTCGTCGGTGACGATCGGCTCACCGGAGACGTTGCCGGAGGTCATCACGAGCGCGTCGGTGCCGGGTGACTCGAGCAGCAGGACGTGCAGCGGCGTGTAGGGCAGCATGAGTCCGAGGTCGGGGTTGCCCGGCGCGACCGAGGCCGCGAGCCGGCCCGTCTCCAGCCGGCCGAGCAGGACGATGGGCTTGCGGTTGCCGGTGAGCAGGCCGCGCTCGACGGAGTCCATGACGACCAGCCCGGCGGCAACCTCTGTGTCGCGCACCATCACCGCGAACGGCTTGTCGCCCCGCTGCTTGCGGCGGCGCAGCTCCGCGACGGCGGCCTCGTTGCGGGCGTCACAGGCCAGGTGGTAGCCGCCCAGCCCCTTGACGGCGACCACCAGGCCACGGGCGATCAGGTCACGCGCACGGCGTACGGCGTCGTCACCTGTCGCCCGTGGCCCGTCGCCGACCAGCTCGAGAGTCGGTCCGCACTCGGGACAGGCGATCGGCTGGGCATGGAAGCGGCGGTCCGCCGGGTCGTCGTACTCGCCGCGGCAGGCGTCGCACATGGCGAAGCCGGCCATGGTGGTCGCGGCTCGGTCGTAGGGCAGAGCGGTGATGACGGTGAAGCGCGGGCCGCAGTTGGTGCAGGTGATGAAGGGGTGGCGGTGCCGCCGGTCGGCCGGGTCGGCGAGCTCGCGCAGGCAGTCGTCACAGGTCGCGACGTCGGGCGAGGCCAACGTGCGACCCTCACCGCCGGCCGACTCCTCGATCGTGAAGCCGGTGCCGCCGCGTGGTGGCTGGCGCGTCTCGCTGACCTGCTGGACGTCGGCCAGCGGCGGGGCGGCGTGGGCCAGCCGCCGAGCCAGCTCGGCCACCGCGCCCGGCTCGCCCTCGACCTCGACGACCACCCCGGAGGGCGAGTTGGAGACGCTGCCGGTGAGGCCGAGCTCGCTCGCGCCGACGTAGACGAACGGACGGAAGCCCACGCCCTGCACGAGGCCGGAGACCTCGAACCTGCTGCGGATCCGCTCGTCAGGCACGCGAGACCTCCTCAGGATCATCGTCACGCGCGCGCCCCATCATCTCCAGGCCGGTCATCGCCTTCTCCGCCGCCGACTCGTCGACCCGCTCGACGACGAAGCCCATGTGGATGAGCACCCACTCGCCCGGCTCGACCGCCATGTCCTCGAGCATCCCGAGGTTGACCGGTCGCTGCGCGCCGAGCACGTCGACGAGGGCGAGCATCCCGGCGTTGCCCTCCAGGACGCGCACCACCCGGCCGGGGATCCCGAGGCACATCAGCCGGCCCCGTCCAGCGCCGGCACGCGCTCACGGAGCACGGCCAGCACGGTCTCGACCGCCCGGGGCACCGCGGCCTCGACCTCGTCGGAGAGCCCGATGCGGTCGTCGAGGTCGCCCGGCCGGCACCCCACGACGTACGTCGGTGGCAGGGTGCCGCCCAGGTCGGACAGGCTGGCCAGGACGGCGACGGGGGCCATCTCGTGCGGGTCGAACGAGCCCGCCCCGAGGTCGCCCTCGCCCACCTCGAGCACATCGAGGGTGCCGGGGGCGCCCTCTCCGGGTAGTGCGTCGACGATCACGAGGGCGTCGTAGCCGTCGAGCAGGTCGTAGGCCAGGTGCATGCCGCGAATGCCGTAGTCGACGGCACGGACCTGCTCGGGCAGGGCCCCGGACGCGGCGAGCCGCCGGACGACCTCGGGACCGAACCCGTCGTCGCCGCAGAAGAGGTTGCCGATGCCGGCCACCAGCACTCGCGCCATCTCGCCCCTTTCGTCAGTGCGTTTCGAGACGCGTCACATCTGGCGGATCTTGAGGTAGCGCTTGATGTCGGGGATCGAACGGACCCCGACGACGGCTGCGAGGGCAGCGATGCCGGCGCCGACGATCGTGGTCAGCAGGCCAACGGTTCTCATGGGTGACTCTCCTCTCGTGCCTGGTCCAGTGGTTCGAGCTCATCGGGAGCGAAGTAGAAGTAGCGCCCCGCCTCCTCGTGCAGGTCGGCCGCGGGGTCGTCGACGAGCACGAGCGCGACGTGGGTGGACCCGTCGACGTCGGAGAGCACCGCGGTGACCCGGGCCACCTGGTCTGCGAAGAAGAGGTCCTGGGCGTCCGCCCGACGCGACGGGTGCACGCGCACCAGGCTCCCCCGCGCCACGCTCACGCCGTCGATGACGACGCTGTCGGTGTCGGGCTGCACGCTCTCGTCGGCGGCCGGGTCCCACCAGGGGACCCCACCGGTGTCGAACTGAGTGCCGACCGGCCCGGGCGCCGGGCTCGCGGTCCGGTGCGGGTCGCGGAGCACGCCGTGGAGGTCGCGCAACGTCTCGGGCGACATCTGGTCGCAGCGGTCGATGATGGCCGCCGCACGCGGGTCGGTGGCCCGGGCCTCTGCCTTCTCGGCGTCGGTCATCGTCATCACCCGCAGGCTGAGGATCTCGTCGATCTCGGTCGAGTCGAAGAGGGCGCCCGCGCTCTGCTCGGCGATCTCGGGGTGGTCGTAGAGGATGATCGGCGAGCCCATCACCACGTCGGTCGACCCGACCGGCCCCACCAGCACCGGGAAGCACCGCCGCCGCGTGCACCGGCCGGCGGGCCCGACCGCGGCGTCGGGGGGCTCGAGCAGCGAGACGAAGTCGACGCCGTCGGCCACCAGCAGCACGTGCGTGCCGATCATCGACGACGCGATCGCGGCGTCCTTGCCGTGCACCTCACCGGGGTGGGTGTTGGTCACCGTCACCGAGAGCCGGGTGAACCCCTCGTCGGGCTGCGCGTCCAGCCCGACCTCCGCACGCAACGGGAGCCGGCGACGCACGATGCGGCCGACGGTCCCACCCGAGGCGTCGACGACCGGCTCCACGTCCTCGCCGCCAGCGACCTCCACCGGCGTGACGACGGCCGGACCGCTGACGTCGTAGGCCGGCAGCGCGACCTCGCACTCGACGGCCTCCTCCCAGCTGAGCACGGACAGCCCGTCGACCACGAGCTCGGCGACCGGCACGTGCTCGCCGGCGACGTACTGCTCGACCGAACGCACCTGGAGCTGGAGGAAGCGCAGGTGCGGGCGGACCGTGGCCGGGCCGGCCGCGGGGGCGAGCAGGCACTCGAACGCCAGGTCCGGATCCTCCGCGAAGCTCTCCGCGGACGCACGGGGCGGTCCGAGGACCCCGAACTGCCAGCGGGACTGGTTCTTCGACGAGCTGGCGCGGTAGGGGTAGAGCAGGTAGCCCTCGTAGAGCACCGCGTCGGCGATCGCGCGCACGTGGTCTAGGTCGTTCATGGCTGCACCCCGGACGCCGCGAGCAGGTTCTGCACGGTCTCCTCCCACGTGGTCAGGCCGTGCTGGGCCTTGAAGCCGGCCAGCGCGCTGAGCACGTCGTGGTCCAGGCGGATCCAACCGGTGTTCGGGTAGTAGGAGGCGATCATCTGCTGCCAGACCTGCACCGGGAGCTGGTAGGAGGCCTCGCAGTCCCAGGGCACCTGCACCACGCCGAAGCCGTTGACACCCTTGGTGAAGACGGTGCCGGAGAACAGGAAGACGATCGGGATGTCGCCGTCGCCGACGGCGTGCAGGTAGCGCGACCCGGTGACCTCGAAGTCGTAGGTGCACGGCAGCGCCAGGTCGACCTCGGTGATGCCGGTGAACCCCTGGACCATCGAGCTGCACTGCATCCACAAGAACGGCTTGAGGGTGTCGACCCAGCGGTCCCGGTCGCCGAAGAGCGCACGCAGGCCGGTCTCGTCGGCCTCCTCGTAGCGACGGCGCTGAGGCTCGATGCGCACCTGGCAGCGCAGCGCGATCGCGTGGATCGTCTCGCCGCTGGTCTCCTGGATGCGCAGGCGGGCGGTGAGCTGGGGAGCGGCGGCGTACGGCTCGGCGAAGACGTCGACCACCGAGAACTCGTAGCTGCTCATGCGGACTCCGCCCCGGGGGCGGCCGGCGCCGGCCGGCTGCGCTGGTCGACCGTCGCGAAGAACTCCTCGATGGCGGCCCGCGCCTCGGTGCCGCCGTCGAAGCCGCGCCACAACGAGCGCAGGCGGCCGACCAGCTCGTAGCAGGCGTCGATCGGCACCACGTGCGCGGTGTAGTCGGGGTGCTCGCGATCGGCGCCGCGCAGCAGCAGCGCCTCGACATCGGGGCGCAGGTGGTCGAGCTGCGCGTTGGCCCCGACGATGCGTGACCAGGCATCCAGCGGCAGCTCGGACTCGGTGGCGCCGGCGGGACCGGGGTAGAAGGCGATGATGCGACCCTGGACGGAGTTCTTGAACAAGAACGCCAGCCCGACCGGGATCTGGAGCTCGTCCCACTCGCGGGCGCCGAACTCGAAGTCGGGGAACGACAGGTAGCGGTCGGGGACGGCGCGGTAGCGCAGCTCGGCGTGCTCGGCGGTGAACAGCAGGTAGCAGCCCCGGCACGTGCACATCAGCACCCGGCTCTCCAGGTTGACGACGTGCTGGTGCTCCTCGGCGATCGTCGCGGCACACATCTCGCACCGCTCCCCCACCACCGGCTCTGGCCGGGTGCTGGCGATCCGGCGCAGCGAGGCGAGCGGGGAGCCGCCGCGCGCGTTCATGCCGAGACCGGTACGGCGACCGCCACCGAGGTGACGCCGCCATCGGTGAGCAGGGGCACGGGCACGAGGTGCAACGACTCGTCGTCGAGGCAGGCACCGGCCCGGCGTACGTCGTAGTGGGCGCGGCAGGCCGGGCAGCGCAGCACCGCCTCACCGACGGCCGCACCCAGCCGGCGCGAGAGTGCGGCCCCGTCGAGCAGCTCCTCGCAGCGGGCACAGCGGTTGGCGTAGGCGAACAGCTCGGCGCCGAGCCGGCAGACCAGCACACCGGCACCGCCGACCTCGACGGTCGTCAGCGCGCCGTTCGCCAGATCGGCCACGCCCGGGAGCGCCTCCCAGGACACGGCGTGCTCCGGCGTCTCGTCGAGCCGGGAGCGCAGGGCGGACACGGGGATCAGCGTCTCGGCTCCGCTCGGCTCGGCGTCCTGCACCTCGATGCCGGTGATCTCGGGAGCGGCGGCCTCGATCGCACCCTCGACGGCGAGCTTGAGGGTCACCGAGGACGACGGGCAGCCGTCGCAGCTGCCGAGCAGCCGCAGCCGCACCGTGCCCTCGTCGGTGACGTCGAGCAGCTCGACGTCACCGCCGTGCGAGCCGAGGTAGGGCCGCACGCTCTCGAGCGCCTGCTCGACGCGCTGGCCGACGTCGTAGGGGTGCAGGCCGTGCACCAGCAGCAGGCTCGCCACCAGGTCGTCGGCCGCCAGCGCGGCGAGCACGTCGTCGGTGAGGTGGCCCGCCTCGTAGGTGATGTCGAGGACGCGCTCGAGCCCGGCGCCGTACAGGTCGGCCACGAGCCGGACCAGCTCCTCGGCGCGCTCGCGCGCCACCACTCCCCCCGAGCCGCTGGCGTCCAGCAGTGCGTCGATGCGTTCGCCCGTGGCCCGCAGCCGCTCGGCCCCCTCGACGTCCGCCATGGCTACCCGCTGACGGACTGGGTCGGCGAGTGCAGCAGCTCGAGCTTCTGCCCCTCTCCCAGGTACATGTGCACGCCGCACGGCAGGCACGGGTCGAAGCTGCGCACGGTGCGCATGATGTCGATGCCCTTGAAGTGCTCGCGGTCGTTCTCCTCGAAGATCGGCTGGCCCTGCACCGCGTCCTCGTAGGGCCCCGGGGTGCCGTAGGAGTCACGCGGGTTGGCGTTCCACGGGGTGGGCGGGTACGGGTGGTAGTTGGCGATCTTGCCCTCGCGGATCACCATGTGGTGGCTCAGCACACCGCGCACCGCCTCGGTGAAGCCACAGCCGATGCCCGTCTCGGGCACGGTGAACTTCTCCCAGGTCTTGGTGCGGCCGGCCCGGATCTCGACCAGCGCCTTCTCCGCGAAGTGCAGCGCGCAGGCCGCGGCGTACGCCTGGAAGTAGGTGCGTGCCCGGTTGCGCTCGATGGTGTTGCTCCACTGCGGGATCTTCCACTCCAGCTCGACCGGGCCCTTGAGGGCGGTCTTGGGCAGGTTGATCCTCACCGACTCGCCCGTCGACTGCACGTAGCCGATGTCGACCAGCCCGGCGAGCGCCGTCGACCACAGCCGCGCGAGCGGGCCGCCACCGGTGTCGAGGGCGAGGTAGTCCTTGCCGTCGAACCAGCGCGGCGACATCACCCAGCTGTACTTGTCGTCGAGGTCGCGCTTCTGCGGCTTCGGGTTGGTGTGCTGGTTCCAGGGGTGCCGCCGGTCGACCGGGTTGCCGAGGGGGTCCTTGTCGACGAACATCTCCTGGCCCTCCCAGTCGTCGTAGTACGACGAGCCGAGCAGGATGCGGATGCCGAGGTTGATCTCCACGAGGTCGGTCGTGACGAGCTTGCCGTCCACGACCACCCCGGGGGTGACGTACATCTTGCGTCCCCAGTTGGTCATGTCCTTGTACTCGAAGTTGCAGTGCTCGGGGTCCTGGAACGAACCCCAGCAGGCCAGCAGGATCCGGCGGTTGCCGACCTCCTCGTAGCCCGGCAGCGCCTGGTAGAAGAAGTCGAAGAGGTCGTCGTGCATCGGCACGACCTTCTTCATGAACTCGACGTAGCGCATCAGCCGGGTGATGTAGTCGGTCATCAGCTGGATCGTCGCCACGGTGCCGACGCCGCCCGGGTAGAGGGTGGATGGGTGGACGTGCCGGCCCTCCATCAGGCAGAACATCTCCCGCGTCCAGCGACTGACCTGGAGGGCCTCGCGGTAGAACTCACCGGTGAACGGGTTCAGCGACCGCATGATGTCGCCGATGGTGCGGTAGCCGTGGGCCTCCGCGTTCGGGGCCTCGGTCTCGTTGGCCAGCTCGAGCACTCCGGGGTTGGTCTCCGCGACCATCTTCTCGCAGTAGTCCACCCCGACCAGGTTCTCCTGGAAGATGTTGTGGTCGAACATGTACTCGGCGGCCTCGCCGAGGTTGACGATCCACTCGCCGAGGTGCGGCGGCTTCACGCCGTACGCCATGTTCTGGGCGTAGCACGAGCAGGTCGCGTGGTTGTCACCGCAGATGCCGCAGATGCGGCTGGTGATGAAGTGGGCGTCGCGCGGGTCCTTGCCCTTCATGAAGATCGAGTAGCCGCGGAAGATCGAGCTGGTGCTCTTGCACTCGACGACGGTCTTCTGCTTGAAGTCGATCTTGGTGTAGATCCCGAGGCTCCCGACGATGCGGGTGATCGGGTCCCACGCCATCTCGGTCAGGCCGTTCGCGTCCTCGGTCATGCTGCTGGGTGATGGAATGGTCGACGTCATCCCGCCGCCTCTCGGTCGTGTGCGGTGTGGGTGGAAGGGCCGGAACTACCAGGTGCGCTTGGCGCCGGTGGTGAGCTGCTTGCCGGGCTTGCGCCACTTCGGCTCCTTGTCCAGCGTCGCGGTGGTCACCTGCCGGAGCCGCCGCATCGTGTTGCCGTAGAGCCCGACCGTGGTCGTCGAGAGCTTGCCGCCCGGTGGCTCGTCCATGAAGGGCATGAACTTGTCGGGGAACCCGGGCATCGTGCAGCCGATGCAGATGCCGCCCACGTTGGGGCAGCCGCCCATGCCGTTCATCCAGCCCCGCTTGGGCACGTTGCACTTGACCGTGGGACCCCAGCAACCGAGCTTCACGATGCACTTGGGCGAGCCGTACTCGGTGGCGAAGTCGCCCTGCTCGTAGTAGCCGGCCCGGTCGCAGCCCTCGTGCACGGTCTGCCCGAACAGCCAGGTCGGTCGCAGCGCCTCGTCGAGGGGGATCATCGGCGCCTGGCCGGTGGCCATGTAGAGCAGGTAGGTCAGCGTCTCGGCCATGTTGTCGGGCTGGGCCGGACACCCCGGGACGCAGACGATGGGGATGTCGGCCTTCGACTTCCAGCCCCAGCCGAGGTAGTCGGGCACGCCCATCGCGCCGGTCGGGTTGCCCTCCATCGCGTGGATCCCGCCGTACGTCGCGCAGGTGCCGACGGCGACGATCGCGGTGGCCTTGGGCGCCAGCCGGTCCAGCCACTCGCTCGTGGTCATCGGCTGTCCGGTCTCGGGGTTGTTGCCGAACCCGCACCAGTAGCCCTCGTCGTGCAGCTGCTCGTTGGGGATGGACCCCTCGACCACCAGCACGAACGGCTCGAGCTCGCCGCGATCGGCCTTGTGGAACCACTCCAGG
Organism: uncultured Actinomycetota bacterium; assembly: GCA_963807335.1. Lineage (GTDB taxonomy): Bacteria > Actinomycetota > Actinomycetes > Propionibacteriales > Nocardioidaceae > Nocardioides. The sequence continues at coordinate 94,896 of CAWEBT010000011.1, read as the reverse complement.
AAGTCGTCCTGCCCGCCCTGGGGTCCGCACTCGAAGTCGATCAGCGGCCAGTGCACCGCGATCTGTGGCAACCCGGGCAACGCGCCGAGGGCGATCTCCTCGATGCTCGGCTGCGTGGCCGCGGTCAGCGAGACGGAGTCACCGTCACAGCTGAGGCCAGCGTTGATCCACAAGACGTGGATGAGAGTTTGTTCCGCCTTCACTGCTTCGGCTGTGGGCATCTGCGCCGGCTCTCCGAGGCCCCTCACGGTCCCCTGTAGGTTCGCAGGTCGTCGTCTTTGTGACCTGTGTCACTCCCAGCGACCATCAGAGTCCTAGGTGTAACGCGTTGTCAAGGCTCGCCGGGGCAGTTGACCGATTCAGGTGAGCCAGGACAGCCAGGCGGCCAGGTTCTCCCCGGTCTTCGCCGAGACCGGGACCACCTGGACGTCCGGGTTGAGCTTCCGCGCGTCCGCGGAGAGCCGCTCGACGTCGAAGTCGACGTACGGCAGAAGGTCGGTCTTGTTGACCACGACGAGGTCGGCCGCGGCGAACATGTGGGGGTACTTCAGCGGCTTGTCGTCGCCCTCGGTCACCGAGATGACCACGACCTTGCGCAGCTCACCGAGGTCGAACAGGGCCGGGCACACCAGGTTGCCGACGTTCTCGATGAACACGATGCTGTCCCGCTCGGGCTGCAGCTGCTCGAGCGCGCGCCCCACCATGGCGGCGTCGAGGTGGCAACCGGCCCCGGTGTTCACCTGCACGGCCCGGGCGCCGGCGGCCCTGATGCGCTCGGCGTCGAACAGCGTCTCCTGGTCGCCCTCGATCACGCTGACCGCGCGGTGGGTCTCGGCGATGGTGCGTTCGAGCAGGGTCGTCTTGCCGGCGCCGGGCGAGCTCATCAGGTTCAGTGCGGTGATGCCGCGGGCGGCCAGCCAAGCCCGGTTGCGCGCCGCGAGCCCGTCGTTCTTGGCCAGCACCGCCACCTCGAGGTCGAGGGTGTGGGTGCGCAGCGCGTCGTCCGGCACCAGGTGCACGTGGTCGTGGCCGTGCCCGGAGTCATGGCCGTGCCCGTGCCCGTGGCCGGCTGTCTCGGCCGTGGCGCCGGGCGTGGTCACCCGCACGTCGGCCTCGCCACACCCGCACGTGGTGCACATGTCAGGCCACCTCCACGGAGGTCACCTGGAGCTCGCGGCCCGACAGCAGCTCCACGTCGGCGCTGCCGCAGTCGCACAGAAGGAACGCGTCACGCAGTGAGAAGTCGATGTCGCAGTCGCGGCAGTGCGCCAGTCCGGCGAGCTCCTCGATCTCGAGCGTCGCACCCTCGAGGGCCGTGCCCGCCGCGGCCAGCTCGAAGCAGAACGTCAGGGCCTCCGGCACGACTCCGGAGAGCCTGCCCACGCGCAGCCGCACCACGCTCACCGGGCCGCCGGTGCGTTCGAGCACCGTCGACACGACGCTCTCCGCGATGGCCAGCTCGTGCATGCGTCCCACCTCTCGAGGTCACCGTAGGTCTGGACGGGTCGGCCCGCAACGGCCTCGGAGCGGGGCGCGGTCGGTCGACCCTGCGGTTTGGTCCCAAACCGCAGGTGCCAGGCGCCCATTCGTGCGGTTTGTGCCCAATGGCGGGGTCACGACCCGCCGAACTGCTGCGCGAGCACCTCGACCACGTCGATGGGCGAGGGCATCTTCTCGATCTCCGCTGCCACCGCACCGGCCGAGTCGGTGAACGACTCCTCGCTGAGCAGTCGGGTCACCGCCGCGGTGACCGAGTCCCGGTCCACCTCGCCCGGCGCCAACACCAGCGCCGCACCCGACCGGGCCCCTCCGGCGGCGTTGCGGAACTGGTCGGCCGCCAACGGCAGGCAGAGCTGTGGCCGGCCGGCGGCGAGCGCCCCCAGGAACGTGCCCGACCCACCGTGCGACACCACTGCGGTGCAGCGCTCCAGCACCTGCGCCTGGTCGACCCACCTCTCGACCTGCGCGTTGGCGGACAGCTCCCCCAACGCCGCGGGATCCCCGTCCGGGCCGACCGCGACGAGCAGCCGGATCGGCATGGCCGCCAGGGCGGTGGCCACCGCCGACAGGATCGGCGCGTGGTTCATGACGGTGCCGAGCGTGAGGTAGACGAGAGGCGGACCCTCGTCGGCCGACCCGCCCGGGGCCCGCGTGACCGGTCGCAACGCCTGCACGTCGGGGATGTGGTCGATGGCGACCGACTGGACCGATGGGGGGCAGATGTCGAGGTAGGTCGAGGTGAAGCAGCCGGCGTACGGCGCGGGCTCGGCGTCGTGGTCGCGCCAGAGCTGCGCCAGTCGCTCACCGGCGGAGGTCAGGATCTCGGCCGGGATCGCTCCGCCGAAGGAGTGCGTCACGCTCGGGATCCTCAGCACGGCGCCGACCAGCGGCGAGGCCAGCTCGCCGTGCTCGTGGATCAGCAGGTCGGGCTGCCAGTCCCGCGCCAGCGGCAGCAGATCCACCAGCATGGGCGGCGTGAGCAGCTCGCCGAACATGCGCGGATACACGAACGCCGCCCGGTCGGGTGGGCTGACCTCGGCGGCGCGCGACGTCACGCTGCCGACTCCCGCGCGGAGCTCCGGGCCGGTCAGACCGGCCGGGGCCGTGTCCAGGCCGGCCGCCGCGACGTGCCCGGTCGCCTCGGCGCTGGTGGCCCACAGCACGTCGTGACCGGCGTCTCGGAAGGCCCGGGCCAGCGGCAGCATCGGAAAGATGTGGCCGTAGCCCCACGTCGACGAGAACAGCACCCGCACGAGATCACCCGTCCCCGGGCCGCCGGGGGCCGCCGGTCGACGACATCGGTACGGTCCTGTCATGGGATTCTTACGCAAGATCGCCGTGATCGGCATCGCCAAGAAGTTGTACGACGAGTCGCGCAAGCCCGAGAACCGCCGTCGCATCGACCAGGCGGTGTCCTCGGTCAAGGCCCGTCGCGAACGCTCGCGTCGCACGCCCTGACATGACCGACGACAGGGCCTACGAGACGCTGGGCTGGGACGTCGACGGCGACGGCATCGCGACCCTCACCCTGGACCGGCCAGCGAGCCTCAACGCGTTCGACCTCACCATGGCCCGCGAGCTGGAGCGGGTCTTCCTGACCGATGCCCGCGACGACGCGGTGCGGGCGGTCGTCGTGACCGGCGCCGGGCGCGCGTTCTGCGCGGGCATGGACCTCTCGGCGCCGGGCAACGTCTTCGGTCTCGACGAGTCGCTCAGCCCGACTCCGGAGGACCTGCGCGACCACCTCACCGAGGCGCCGTACGACGAGGGCGTGCGGGACACGGGCGGGCGCGTGACGCTCGCGATCCATGCGCTGCCCAAGCCGGTCATCGCGGCGATCAACGGGCCGGCGGTCGGCATCGGCGCGACGATGACCCTGGGCATGGACCTGCGGCTGGCCTCCACGAAGGCCAAGATCGGCTTCGTCTTCGGTCGCCTCGGCATCGTCCCGGAGGCCTGCTCCAGCTGGTTCCTGCCGCGCATCGTCGGCATCCAGCAGGCCCTGGAGTGGGTCTACTCCGCCGAGATCCTCACCGCCGAGGCGGCGCTGGCCGGCCGGCTGGTCCGCTCGGTGCACGAGCCCGACGACCTGCTGCCCGCGGCGTACGAGCTGGCCCGGTCGTTCGTGGTCGGTCGCTCGCCGGTCGCGCTCGGCCTGGCCAAGCAGCTGCTCTACCGCAACGGCGCGGTCGGCGATCCCCTCGAGGCACACCTGTCGGACTCGCTGGCGATGTTCCACACCTCGATCGGCGACGGCAAGGAGGGCGTGGCGGCGTTCCTCGAGAAGCGCGCGCCGGAGTTCACCGGTCTCGCCTCCGACCTGCCTCGGGTGTTCCCCTCGCGCTGACGAGCCTCCGGTCAGTCCAGGGGCGGCGGCGGGGGGCCGAGCACCTGGATCTGGAACTGCGCGCAGACCTCGGCCACCCGGGCACCGTCGACCTCGGTCGGCTCGGGCAGCACCGGTTCGTCGGCGGGGGTGCCGAGGGTGCGCACGAAGTCGTCGAACTGGGCAGGGGTGGTGACCTGGAAGACCCTGGCCGTCGCCGACAGCACCTGGAACTGGTGCGGGCGCTGCTTGGGCAAGAAGACGGTGCCGCCCTCGCCGACCACCGCTCGATGTCACCGGTGGTGAAGCGGACCTCGCCGTCGAGGACGTGGAAGAGCTCGTCCTCGATGTCGTGGCTGTGCAGCGGAGGTCCGAAGCCGCGTGGTCCCTCGAAGACCAGGGCGGTCATCGCGCCGTCAGAGCGCTTGCCGTCCACCTTGAGGCTCTGCAACGTGTTGAGGAAGTGCCAGTGCTCCCCCTCGCCGGGGCCGAGGATGAGCGGGGTCTGCAGAGACATCAGTTCCTCCGGTTGGTGTGGTCGGTTCCTTGGCCGGCCCCCCACCGTAGGACGGTCCGGCGGCCGGGGCACTCCCTCAGATGGGGGATAGCGCCCGGAGCGGGGCGCAACCAGCAGCCCTGGACCGCAGCCCTGGACAAGAGCTCAGCCGGCGAGCGAGCCACCGAAGATCTGCCAGGCCAGTGCGGACTTCGCGACCAGGCTGAGGACCAGGTAGACCTTCTCGCCGTAGGCGTAGTCCGCCCAGCGGCCGACCTGGCGGTACTGCAGCCACTGGTTGACCGCGAAGCTCATGAAGAACACGAACAGCGACCCCACGATCCCGTAGACGAAGCCCGGGACCCCGTCCGAGCCGCCGCTGGCGCCGACCAGGTTCACAAGGACCGCCACCCAGGGAGCCGCGCCCGCGATGCAGCCGAACCAGAACGGCAGCATCGTCGTCTTGGACCGCCCGGGCGGGTTCATCGACTCCTGCAGCCAACCGAACAGGATCATCGCGACGTTCGCCCCGATGATCAAGATGACCTCGGTGACGCCGGTCAGCCCGTTGTAGAAGCCGATCAGCAGCATCATGATGGTCGCGCTGACGGAGTACTCGATCCACCGGAAACGATTGATCCCGGCGCGGAGCCCAGCCTCGTAGGGGCTCCGGAGGACGGTGGCGGTGAGCAGGTGGTCGAGCGCCGCCAGTGCGAGGAAGGCGGCGATCGCTACGCCGATCCGCACGTCGAACAGGGCCTCGGGCGCCGGGGCCAGCGTGCCGGGCGGGCCCTGCGGGTACTGCGACGTGACGGTGATGGCGAAGTCGCTGGCCAGGAGCAGGACCAGCACCACCTGCGCGCCGTGCAGCAGCGTGAGGCCGAGGTTCCAGCGACGGAGTGAGGTGAGGCTGGTCTCGTTGACGCCGGTGGCTTCCATGGGTCCTCCTCGGTGGACTGCGACGCGGGCCTGGTCGTGCGAGCCCTCTCGAAGCAGCCTGTCACAGCGCCCCGCGCTCCGGCCGCGACAGCCGGTGTTCGATGGCGGAACCCTCCGCGGCTGCGGGTTGGGTCAGCCTGCCTTGGTCGCGGTGACCTGGAGGTACTCGGCGGGGGCCACGAGGCTGCCGTCAACCGCACGATTGAACCTCTGGAGGCATTCGGCCAGCTCGCGAGCCAGCTCAGCTTGGCTGACGGGATCGATCCGGTCGAAGGCCGTCTTGGTCGGGCCAACGAAGGTTCGGTTGAAGGTCACCCTGTCCGCCGGCGTCGCACCGCACAGGTCGGTCGACAGAAGCTGTGCGTCCAGGGCGGTGCTCTCGGAACCGAGCAGCTCGCGTACTCGCGCCTCGGAGCCCCACTCGATCGGGCTGCGCAGGCCGGGGACCGGCGGGGAGGCAACGAACCGACCGACCACGGCCTGGGTGGCCGCCATGACGCTGCGCGAGGTCCAGGCGGTCAGACCGATCCGTCCACCCGGCCGGCACACCCGCAGCAGCTCGGCGGCGGCGCGGTGCTGGTCGGGGGCGAACATGACGCCGAACGTCGACACCACGACATCGAACTCACCGTCGTCGAACGGGAGCGACTGAGCGTCCGCCTCACGGACCTCCAGCGCCAGCCCTTCAACGCCGGCCCGGCGACTCGCCACCTCGAGGAGCCCGGGGACGAAGTCACTCGCAGTCACCCGCGCACCGCGACGGGCCGCGGCCAGCGCCGCGTTCCCGGAGCCCGCGGCGACGTCCAGCACCCGTTCGCCGGGATGGATGTCGAGCGCCCGGGCCAACAGCTCGCCCACAACGATCTGCTCGGCTCCCGCGCGTGCGAAGTCGCCCTGCGACCACATGTGACGGGCCCGTTGAGTCACCTGCTCGAACGGGTCCGGTGACGTCTTGACTGTCATCACGATCTCCTTTCACTACTTGGTCTGAGCAGTCATTATATTGCTAGAGTAGCCGAATGACTGAGACCGTCAAGACCCGACGTCGCTACGACTCGCCCCGGCGCAGGGAGCAGGCCGCGCAGACGCGCGCCGACATCCTGGACGCGGCGGAGCGGCTCTTCCTGCAGGACGGCTTCGCCGCCACCTCCATGCCCACCATCGCGGCGGCGGCCGGGGTCTCCCTCAAGACCGTGTACCTTGCGTTCGCCACGAAGGCCGGCGTGCTGCACGCCTTGTGGGATGTCCGCCTCGGCGGCGACCACGAGCCGGTTCCCGTGGTCGAGCGAGGCTGGTACCTCCAGCTGCTCGAGGAGGACGACCCCCTGTCGTTGCTGCACGCCCTCACTCACCAGTCGCGCGTCGTCAAGGACCGCGCAGGCGCAGTCATGCTGACGGTGCGGCAGGCGGCCGCGGTCGAACCGGCGATCGCTGAGCTGTGGCAGCGGATCGAGACCGAGTTCCGCAAGGTCCTCGGCGGTGCGGCCGACCGCCTGACGGTCCTCGGCGCACTCACAGAGAGACTCGACGCCACCACCGCCACAGACATCTTGTGGACGCTGAACCACCCCGACACCTGGAACCTGCTCGTGCACGGATGCCACTGGAGCTCCGCGCGGTACGAGCAGTGGCTGTACGAGACCCTCGTCGCCCAGCTGATCGACGCTGGCTGACGACGTTCACCCCGACCGCCCGATCCGAGCCGGGCCACCGGCCAGGCTCACACCGCGGCGGTGCCGCGATCCTGCTCGGCGTAGAAGCGCTCCACGTGGGGACCGTCCGTCGGCCGCCGCACGGCCATGGCCTGCAGCCACGGGAGGACGCCCGACGTGGTGATCGGTCGGGACAGCCCGTACCCCTGGTAGACGTCGCAGCCGAGTTCGGCGACCAGCCGCCGGGACACCTCGCTCTCGACACCTTCGGCGACGACCCGCAGACCGAGGTCGTGGGCCAGGTTCACCGTGGCACGGACGATGGTGGAGTCGGACGCGTCGCGCTCGAGGCGGAACACGAAGCTCTGGTCGATCTTGACCTCGTGCACCGGCAGCCGCTCGAGGTAGGCGAGGCTCGAGTAGCCGGTGCCGAAGTCGTCGACGGAGAGACGTATGCCGAGCGAGGCGAGCCCGTTGAGCACGACCATCGAGCGCTCCGGGTCGCCGAGGGCGTCGCTCTCGGTCACCTCGATCACCAAGGCGCTCGCCGGGACGCCGGTGTCCACCAGGGCCTGCTCGACGCGCCTGACGAGGGTGAGGTCGGCGATGTCGCGCGGCGTGACGTTGACCGCCACCTCCAGGTCGAAGCCCGCGTCGTGCCAACGCATCCGGCTGCTGAGCGCCTGGTCGAGGATGTAGTCGGTGAGGGTGCGCACGAGCCCGGTTCGCTGCGCGACGGCGACGACCTCGGGCGGCGGCACCCAGCCGAACTGGGGATGCGACCACCGCAGCAGTGCCTCGAAGCCGCTGACTCCCCCGTCGCTCAGGCGCGCCTGCGGTTGGAACCACAGCTCGAGCTCGCCTCGCTCCAGGGCGATGCCGAGGTCGGCCGCGAGCACGAGGCGGCGTTCGATCGCGACGCCGTCGGCTGCGCGGTAGGACTCCACCCCGGTCCTGGCCTCCTTGGCGGCGTACATCGCGACGTCGGCCTGGGCCAGGAGGTCGTCGCTGGACTGGGCACTGCCCGCCAGCTCGGCCACGCCGAAGCTCGCGGACGTGATCAGGTCGACGTCGCTCAGCGGCACCGGGAGGGTCACCGCGGCCCGCAGGCGGTGTGCGACCTCCACCGCGGCGTCGAGACCCCCGTCGACCAGCAGGACGGCGAACTCGTCGCCTCCCAGCCGGGCCACGAGGCCAGGTGACTCCTGGTCGAGTCGCGTGCCCGTGACGCGCAGCAGGGCGTCTCCGGCGGTGTGGCCGAGGGTGTCGTTGACGTCCTTGAAGTCGTCGAGGTCGAGCAGGAGGACGGCGCCCTCACGGCCGCGTGCCATCGCCGCCTCGACCGCCTGCGTGAACGCGCGTCGGTTGGGCAGACCGGTGAGCGGGTCGTGCATGGCCTCGTACTGCCGCTCCTCGGCGGCGCGCTTGAGCCGCTCGATGGCGCGAGCCTTGCTCAACGCCACGGTGGCGTGCGCCGCCAGTGCCTCGAAGAGCCGGAGGTCCTCCGGGCCGAACGTCTCCCCGTCGAACGAGCGGTTGGACACGTGCAGGACGCCCACGATCTCGGTGTCGTCGCGCATCGCCACGGCGATCCCGTCCCGGGCGTCGCCCGACGCGGACGTCGCGTCCGCGCCCGAGTCGCTCGGCATCAGCACGGACGGGCCCGTCAGCGCACTGCCCCACCAGGCGTCCTCGAGCTCCTGGAGGTGCGGGACCTCCTCCTCGCGATCCTGGCCCGCCTCCCACGTCACGAGTCGGAGCACCCCGGCGCTCTCCACGACGGCGAGCTGAGCCCGGTCGGCCTTGAGGAGGCGTGCGCTCTCGGCCAGGATCGCCGGGATCACGTCCTCGATCTCGGTGGAGCGACTGGTCACCTCGACGAACTCGTACAGCTGCTGGGTCTGGGCATAGCCGCGTGCCAGGGAGACGTACACGCGGTAGCCCAGCACCAGCAGGACCACGATCGCGCCGAGCAGGGGCAGGGAGCTCGGGCGCGCGACGACGAGCGTGACGAACAGGAGCGCCACGCAGGTGTTGACGACGGCTGCCGGGACGCCGGAGCGGAGCGCCTCGCCCATCACCTCGCGATCGAGTCGACCCTCGGTCAGGCTGATGGCCGCGGTGACCGCGGACGCCGAGATGAGGTCGGTGACGAGCACGGCTGCGAGAGCCGCCGCCCAGGCGAGCGGAGAGATCGGGTCGCCTCCGCCCAGCACCAGCATGTAGACGGTGACGCCGAGCGCGGCCTCCAGGGCGAACATGGCGACGTTGAACACGAGCTTGAGCCCGCGCTGGTGCGACCACAGCAGCAGCGCCAGGCCTCCGCCGACGACGTAGGCCAGCACGTACTCCCCGAAGGGTAGGAACGTCAGGCCGGTGATCGCGGGGAGCTCTCGCAACGTGTGCGAGTGCGAGCTGCGCTGCGCGGGCAGGTGGATCACCACGATCTCGGCCAGCACGAAGGCAGGGATCAGCGCCAGGCAGACGATGCTCGGCCAGGCGAGGTCACTCGGCGTCAGCTCGACATGGAAGCCCACGAGGGCCGCCGCGCCGAAGGCCATCAGTGCCGAGAGCTGCCACACGCGGCGCTCAGCGGTTCTGCTCGTGTCCTGGTCGTCGCCCATGTCTAGGACCCGCCGCGTCGTCGTACGCCGGCCGGGGTGACCCCGGCGCCGGGGTTCCAGGTGTTCACTTCTCCCCCTCGACGTGCACGGCCGTCGACCCAGTGTGCCCCGCGACCAGCGGCAGCGACACCCGCACCGTGGTGCCTCGCCCCTCGTACGAGTCCACGCTGATCTCGCCGTCGTGCCGCAGCACGATGGTCTGGACGACGGCAAGGCCCATACCGGTGCCCTGGATCTCCCGCTTCTGGGCCGCCGAGGACCTGAAGAACTTCGTGAAGAGCTGGTCCTGCTCGGCCACCGGTATTCCGATACCGGTGTCGGTGACCTCGATGACCGCCCGTTCGCCCTCGATCGACAGGGTGCACTCGACGCGCCCCCCGTCCTCGGTGAACTTCAGGGCGTTGCTGAGCAGGTTGAAGAGCACCCGCTCGAGGTGGGCGCCGTCACCGTCGACCATCACCGGGTCGCCCGGGACACGGAACGACGTCATGAGCCGACGTTCGGCGAGCAAGGGATGCAGGGCCTCCTGCGCCTGCCGCACCACGGCGCGGAGGTCGAGGTGCGCGCGGTCCATCGAGAACTCTCCCGCCTCGAAGCTCGACAGCGTCAGGAGGTTGTCCGCGAGGGCGCGCAGGCGATCGCCGTTGCGGCGCACGGTCTGGAGCATTCGGCGCTGGCTGGTGTCGTCGCTGGCCGTCGCGTCGAGGAGCAGCTCGACGTAGCCGAGGATGCTCGTGATCGGGGTGCGCAGCTCGTGGCTGACCGTGGCCACGAAGTCGCTCTTGGCGCGGTCCAGCTCCTGCAGGCGACGGACGGCCTGGGCCTCCTTCTCGAGGCCGGCCACGAGCAGGTTGCGACTGCGCCGCTGCTCGGTCACGTCCTCGGCGATTCCCAGGTAGCCGAGCAGCTCACCGTCGGATCCAGTCATCGGGACCACGACCAGCGACGCGGTGAAGCGCTCACCGTGGCCACGGATCATCGTCCAGTCCCGCGCGCGGGACGCTCGTCGACCACCGCCGTCCACGCCCTCGCCCCGGCGCTCGCCCCGGCGATCGCCCCGGCGCTCACCTCGGCGCTCGCCCCGGCGCTCGCCTCGGCGCTCGCCCTCGGGCGACGCGTCCGGCTCACCCGGCTCGCTTCGGGCCCGACGTCGGTCGAGCTCTCCGAGGTCGAGGTTCCTGCGGCGCCGGTCGAGGGAGGACAGGTCCCGGGTGAGCAGCGCCAGGTCGGCAGGAACGCCGAGCCGCGCCGCCCGCTCCACGAACTCGGCGGGCTCGAAGAGGTCGAGGGTGAGGTCCCTCCCGAGCATCGTGGACGCGGACCGGCCGAGCAGCTGCTCCGCCGCGGAGTTGTAGAAGGTGACGCGTCCCAGGGGGTCGGTGCCCAGAAGCGCCGGCGAGGCCGCTCCCCGGAGCAGGTGGCTGAACAGGCCGTGGGTCCCACCCTCGGCGCTGACGTCGATGCCGGAGAACACCATGAGGTGGTCGCTGCAGGCCGCATCGCCACTGAGGGCCGCCGTCCACAAGACCCGGCGTCGACCACCGTCCCTGGTGGCGATGGCAGTCTCGAACCCGACCGTGCGACCGGCGGGTGTCGTCAGGGCAGCCGCGACGGACCGCCGCTCCTCGGTGTCGACGAGGTCCTTCCACCGATGGCCGAGCAGCTCCTCGTCGCACCACCCGAGGACTTGACGCACCATCGCGTTGACGTGGAGCACCTGGCCGGTCGCCGGGTCCGCCACGACGACGAGGGCCGACACGGCATCGAGCGCGGACGCCAGGTGGGCAGCGTCGACTCTCGGCACGGCGGGATCGTCCCGCGTGTCAACAGTCATCGGCGATCTCCGTCCGGGCAGCACTTGCGTGGCTTCACAGTAGGTCTGCCCCCGCCGCCGTGTACGCGATATGCGAATCTGCGCCGACCGGCGGATCGAGGGTCTCCGGAGGCAGCCCGGGGCAGCTTGCCCGTCAACGACGGCATGTCCGAGGCCCGAGGCCAGATCGACATCTTCGGCAACACCTTGAACTCGGTCGCCTGGACCAAGGCCTCGGCGGCGCGTACGGCGTGGGTCGGCGCCACCTGGCGAGGCTGGACCTGGAGCGGCGAGGCCATGACAGGTAGTCACCCGCCGTGACCTTTCGGTCCCCCTGGTCACAGCTCCGCCGCTGGTCGCAGCAACGCCTTGCGCCCGGTGACCCGACTGCGTCGCCTGGGTGGGCCGGGCCGATAGACCCCAGCGCCGCCGATGGCCGCCGAAGATGAGCCGCGCCCTGGGCGTGGTGCAACATGACGACATGAGCACCCCCGCCGAGGTTCGCCTACGAGCCGCTCTGAAGGCTGACGCGGCGCAGCTGCTCCTCGCGTGGTCCTTGGTGTTCGACGAGGACGACACCTCCCCAGCGACCACCTGGAAGCAGCACGCGCACGAGTGGTTCACCCGCTCGGTCGACGATCGGACCACGGCTCACTTCCCCGTGGTGGAGGTCGATGGCCACATCGTGGCCACGGCGATCGGCACGCTGGAGCTCGGCGTCCCCAACCCGCAGTGTCGTCGAGGTCGAACGGTGCGGCTTGCGAACGTCATCACCGTGCCGGCGCACCGCGGCAGGGGGTACGGAACCCTGCTTGTCCGGGACGTGATCGCGTGGGCCCGGTCGATCGACGCGGACCGGGTGGATCTCAGCGCCACACCCGACGGCCAGCGCATCTACGAGAACGTCGGGTTCCACCTGACGAAGGCCCCGCGGATGAAGCTGGTCCTCTAGCGGCCTGCCTGCGCATCGGGAACACACGCTGTGACCCAGCAAGGCGGACGCCGACCGGACTGGAGGCCACCGTAGCCACGCACCCGGGTCCTCATGTCGGGGCGACCGCTCGGTGCCCGAACGCACTGCGCCCTCCCCCGATGACGAGCATCCGGGGAGGGCGATCAGTGAGTCGGACGAGCGGGCTTGCTACCAGGCGCCGTCGGGCATCGACGAGGTGTCGCGCCATGACCGGGCACGCCAGCTGTCCTCGGACCAGCTCCGCGACTTGATGTCGAGGGTCGACCAGCCGCTGGACGACCAGGTGTCGCCGCGCCAGCTGCGCGCCTGCCAGGCGCCGCCGGCCCACGAGGCGCCACTCCAGGTGGCGTCACGCCAGGACCGTGCGGTCCAGGAGCTGCCGGACCAGTCGGACCCCGACCAGGTGCGACCGTTCCAGGTGCCTCCGGTCCAGGCATTGCCGGCGGCAGTGGCCTCGCGCCAGGAGCGGGCGTCCCACGGGGAGCCCATCGCGTCGACCTCACCGGTCAGGACCGTGCCGTCGGTGGGATCGGCGACGTGGCTGTCTCCGCGTGCGCCCTCCAGGGTTCCGGTGCCGGTGGCGACGGGCCAGTTCTGGGTGGCCGTCGACGCCGACGGCGAGTCCGCCTTGAGCGCCTGCTCGACGTCCAGGACGCCGGCTCCCTGAACGGGGTCGGTTCCCCTGAGAGGTACGGCGGTCGACTTGAGGAGGTACTTGACCTGGTCCGGGGTGAGCTCGGGTCGCTGCTGGAGCAGCAGGGCCGCGGCGCCGCTGACCATCGCGGTCGCCTGCGAGGTGCCGCTGCCACGGAAGAACCGCTCGGCCGCGTCTCCGGTCACCAGACCCTCCGGGTGGGCACGATCGGCGTACGAACCGGGCGTGCGCAACGAGACCACCGACTTGCCCGGAGCGAGGAAGTCGGGTCGGCGGGAGTCCGTGCCGGAGTTGGTGAACGTCCCCGTGATGTCGTCCTTCATCGAGGACGTGCCGACGTGGTCCACCGCGCCGACGGCGATGGCATACGGGTCGGCGGCGGGCATGGTGAGCTGGTTGCCGGCGCCGTCGTTGCCGGCCGCGACCACCACGACGATGCCCTTGCGCCAGGCGTTCTCCACGGCGTAGGCGAGCGGGTCGATGGTGTAGGGCTGGGTGGAGTGGGTGCCGTAGGAGAGGTTGATGACCCGGATGTTCAGGCCCGCGTCGTTGCGGTGCTGAACCACCCAGTCGATCGCCGCGATGATCTGGCTGACGTCTGCTCCGCCATCGGCGGTGGCCACCTTGACGTTGACGATCCGGGCGTCGGGGGCGATGCCGACGAACTGCTCGTCGTCGTCCTCCTTGCCGGCTTCCACGCCGCCGTCGCGACCGGCGATGATGCCGGCCATGTGCGTCCCGTGGCCGTAGCCATCGAGGTAGCGGGTGTTGACGTGCTGGCTCTCGAAGGACAGGTCCGGCCCGTTCACGACCTTGCCGGGTGCGGCGAGGCCGTTGACGGGAGCCACGCCGGTGTCGATCAGGGCGACGTCGACGCCGCGCCCGGTCACCTTGCTCTTGTGGCGGTCCGACTTGCGCCAGGCCCTCTGGGCGCCGAACGACTTCTCCGCGGAGTAGAGGGAACCCAGGTCGTCCTTGGCCTCCCAGCGCCCGGTTGCCTTGGCAGCCTGCTCGTCCTCCTTGGTGGTGTCGTCACCCCACTTCTTGCCGAGGAAGGCGTGGCCGGCGAGTGCCGGGGACGCCGCAGCGCCCGGCTCGGGCGACGCGGCCGAGAGTGTCGAGGCACCGGAAGAGGCAGCCGTGATGGCCAACGGGCCCAGCAACAGCGCGGCCGACAGCCGCCAACCCTGGCGCGTCGAGCAAGTCTTGTTCCCCATGATGCCCCCATAGATCCGTGCCGCGTCGGCACGTTGAGTCGTCAAGATAGGCGGCGGCATCGGCGAGTGGAAGCAAGACGACGCTTTCTTTACCTTCACCCCTTCGCCAGTGGTCCGCTCGGCCCATACGTCTAGCCCGATCGGGCCACTCCGCCTGGTCAGAACAGACAGATCCGCGGTCGGTCTGCGACGAGGACCGTGCGCCATCACACTGTCGCCGCCAAGCGGGCGCTCGACCGAAATATCGATTCGCGCCCGCGAGACCCAGGCAAGCCCTAATCTCCTTTTCAAGTACCACATGGCACTCGCGGGCGAACCAATGCCGGGACATGCCGCCGAACCCGAGGGGAACCCATGCGCGCGCTCACCAAGAAGCGGCCCGTCGCGATCGCGACGTTGACTCTGCTGCTGATCGTGGGCAGCGGCATCGCCTACGCCTACTGGACCAGCACCGGCGCCGGCAGCGGCTCCGCGACGACCGGCACCAACGTCGCGCTCACCATCAACCAGACCAGCTCGGTCACCGCCATGGGTCCCGGAGTGGCTCCGCAGGCGCTGAGCGGGAACTTCGACAACCCGAACGCGGGACCCGTGTTCGTCAAGACCGTCGTGGCGACCGTCACGAGCACCGGGGTCGCGGGCTGTACCGCCGCCGACTACACCATCGGCGGCACGTCGGTCATCGGCACCTCGGCACCCGGAGCCGGCGGCAACGTGCCGGCTGGTGGAGCCGGCGTGGGCTCCTGGTCCGGCCTCACCATCGCCTTCAACGACACCGCCAGCAACCAGGACGCCTGCAAGAACGCCGTCCTCACCATCGGCTACACGACGACCTCGAGCTGATCGAGTCCGTCAGCTGATCAGCGGATCGGGAAGAAGGAGCGCGCCATGAAGGGCATCAAAGGCATCGGCGAGCTGATCTCGCGTCCCTTGATGCTGCCGGCTGCCGTCGGCGGCGCCGGGGCGGCAGGGGCGGCTGTGGTGGCGGTCGTGGTGGCGGTCGTGGTGGCGGTCGTGGTGGTGGTGGCGGTGCGCGTGCTGGGCGGCGGTCCGCCCGCGGATCGCACCCCCGACAGCCTCTCCGGTGGCGCCACCACCGAGGTGCAGACCAGCCTGGTCGCGTTCAGCATCGCCGGCGATGCCTCCGGCACGATCTCGCCGGGCGTGAGTGTCCCCATCGACTTCGCCCTGACCAACTCCCACGACACCGTCATGACCATCTCGGATCTCCAGGTGGTGGTGCGCGACGTCAACGCTCCAGCAGCGGACAGTGCCCACCCGTGCAGCGTCGAGGACTTCACGGTCGAGCAGGTCGCAGGCGACCGCGAGATCCTCCTTCCCGCCGGCGCGACGAGCACCCTCAGCGCGCTCGGCATCCCGAGCTCGAGCTGGCCGCAGGTCGGCATGCAGGACCGGTCCGTCAACCAGGACGGCTGCAAGGGCGCCTCGCTCGCGCTCGGCTACACCGCCTCGGGAACGGTTCCCAGCTCATGAGGTCCCGGACGGCGCGGGGCGTGGCCGCGGTCTGGTTCGGCGCCGTCTTCGTCGCGCTCCTCGGGAGCGGAGCGGGCGCGTACTGGGGCGCGGCCGCTGCCGGATCGGGCTCGGCGGAGACCGAGGACACCCTGCCCGTCAGCCTGGCCACGGGCACGCCGGTCACGGCCCTGTTCCCCGGCGGCACCGCGGACGTCGTGGTCACCGTCACGAACCCGAACGCAGCGGCTGTGCACATCGGCTCGCTGAGCCTGGACACCGGGCAGGGCACCGACGGGTACGCCGTCGACCCCGACCACTCGGACTGTGCCGTCTCGACGCTGAGCTTCAGCACCCAGTCCAACGGCGGTGCCGGTTGGACCGTGCCAGGCCGCGTCGGGGCCGTGGACGGGACCACGTCGTTGACGCTGACCGACGCCGCGGACCTGGACACCGACGCCGCCAACGCCTGCCAGGGCGCCACCTTCAGCGTCTACCTGGTGGTCGGTCCATGACCGGGACGCAGGACGGTCGTAGCCGCGCACGCCTCCGGGCCCGCCGCAACGTCCTGGGAGCACTCGTCGTTCTCGTCCTGGCCTGCGGGCTGGGCGCCGGGGGCGCCTGGGCGTACTGGAGCATCGATGCCGTGCCGGGGGGCAGCGGGACGGCCGTCGCCGGGACCGTGGACCAGGGTGCCACGCCGGTCGCAGCGGTGGGGGGCAGCTCGGTCACGGTCGACTGGGCGGAGCGCTCGCTGTCCGACGGCAGCCCCGTCGACGGCTACGTCGTCCGGAGGTACGACGCCGACACCCTGACCTCCCAGCCACTCCTCTCGGCCTGCACGGGCACGCTCACCGTCTTGACGTGCACCGAGGACAGCGTTCCGGAAGGTCACTGGGTCTACTCGGTGACCCCGCTGTTCTCCACCAACTGGCACGGCCCCGAGAGCGCGATGAGCGACCCGGTCTGGGTCGACTCCACTCCCCCGGTCAACGGGCTGACCGTGTCCGAGGTCACCGGCGACGCGGTCAAGATCGGCGACACCGTCTACTACCGCGGCATCGCCGCCGGCTCGTTCACGCTGACCAACGCCGTGAGCGACTCCGGCTCCGGCCCCGCCTCCAGCGCCACCGCCGACCTGACCGGCTCGTCGAGCGGCTGGTCACACATGCCGTCCACGGTGTCGACTCCCGCGGGTGGACCGTTCGTCTCGGCTCCGTTCAGCTGGGATGCCGGCACCTCCAGCGCTCCTGACGAGGACGTCACCGGCAACGACGTCGTGGAGAACACCACGACCACGACCCTGTCCTTCGTCGACGACTCCGAAGGGCCGAGCGGCGGATCGGTGACCGCCACCGGGCTGGGAGGCACCGGCTTCGCGTACACCGTCTCGACGTCGGCGAGCCTGACGCTGGTCAAGGGCACCGACGCGAGCGGGGTGGCCACCACCGGCAACCTGCTGCAGCGTGCGGCCGCCACCCTGACCTCCGACGGCACCTCCGACGGCGTCTGCGGCACATACGGCGACTTCGCGACGGTGACCGGCGGCACGGACCCGTCGTCCACGAAGGTCGACACCGGGCTCGTCACCGGGTGCTACCTCTACCAGTACGTCGTGCTGGACAGGCTCGGCAACTCCACCACCTACACCAGTGGGGAGGTCCGGGTCGACACCACCGCGCCCGGTGCCCCGACCCGCTCGTTCCAGACCTCCGGCAGCACCTACTGGAACGGCACCAGCTCTCTCGTCTACTACCGCTCCGCCGCGCCGTCCGGGTCCTTTACGGTCACCGCGAGCACCTCTGACCCCGCCTCGGGAGTCCTCCGCTACAACTTCCCCGCCGCGTTCGGCACCAACTGGAGCGCGACACCCGGGGACCTCGACGAGATGACGTACTCGTGGAGCGGGACCCCCCAGACGGTGGGCGCCAAGTCGATCACGGCCACCAACCACGCCAACAGGACCTCCGGAGCCAGCGCCACGTTCACCCCGACCGTCGACAACATCAGTCCGACCGCAGGGTCGGTGACCTACCTGAACACCGCCACCGCCAGCACGTCGCTGAACATCGCCTTCACCACCGGCACGGACAGCGGATCGGGTCTCGGCACGCGGCTGCTGCAGCGTGCCTCGGCCACCCTGACCGGCGGCACATGCGGCTCGTGGTCCGGGTTCACCACCGTCGCGACGAACCCCACGATCTCGCCGTACGTCGACTCGGTGACCGAGGGGAACTGCTACAAGTACCAGTACGACACCCCGGACAACGTGGGCAACCAGCGCCTGAACGTCGGCACGAGCACCGTCCGGGTCTCCTCCGACGTCACGGGGCCGTCAGGCGGGTTCGTCACCGCGAACGGCCTGGTCGGCACCGGCTCGGCCTACGCGGCGTCCACGTCGGTGAGCCTCACCCTGGACAAGGGCACCGACCCGAGCGGGGTTGCGCCGAGCGGAAACCTGTTGCAGCGGGCCTCGGCGCCGCTGACCTCCACCAGCAACGCCGACGGCGCCTGCGGCAACTTCAGCACCTACGCGCTGGTGACCGGTGGCACCGACCCGTCCTCACCATTCACGAACACCTTGGCGACCACGGCGTTCTGCTGGAGGTACCAGTACCTCGTCAAGGACGACCTGGGCAACACCACGACCTACACCAGCAGCGACGTCAAGGTCGACACCAGCGTGCCGTCGACCCCGGTCCGGTCCTTCCAGACCTCCGGCAGCACCTACTGGGACGGTGCGAGCGCGTCCGTGTTCTACCGCCCCACCGCACCCACCGGATCGTTCACGCTTACCGCGACCTCCACCGACGCCCAGTCCGGCGTCGCCAGCTACACCTTCCCGGCCCTCGGCACCAACTGGACCTCGACCCCGGGCGCCCTCGGCGTGAACACCTACTCGTGGAGCAGCGCCCCAGCGGCTCCAGGGGCCAAGAACGTCACCGCGACCAACAACGCGAACCTGAACTCCGCCGTCAGCACGTTCACCCCGACCGCGGACTCCACCGCCCCGACCGGCGGCACGGCCGCCTACTCGAACGGCGCCACCCCGAACACCTCGGTCACCGTGACCATCGGGACCGTCACCGACAGCACCGGGTCCGGGGTCGCGTCGAAGCTCCTGCAACGTGCCTCGGCCCCACTGACGAACGGAATCTGCGACCCCATCACCGGCTTCACCACCATCGCCACCAACCCCGTCGGGACCAGCTACACCGACAACACGCTCGTGATGGACACCTGCTACCAGTACCAGTACGTCACGACCGACAGGGTCGGCAACCAGGCCAGCGTCACCGGCACCAGCGTCGTGAAGGTCTCCAGCGACGTCACCGGTCCCACCGGCGGCTCGTCACCGCGACCGGCCTGGTCGGCACCGGCTCGACGTACGCGGCCTCCACGTCGGTGAGCCTCACCCTGGACAAGGGCACCGACGCCAACGGCCCGGCCACCACCGGCAACCTGCTGCAGCGGGCCTCGGCACAATTGACGTCCACCGGTGGCGCCGACGGCGTCTGTGGCACCTTCGGCACGTTCGCCACCGTGACCGGCGGCACCGACCCCGTCTCCCCCAAGGTGGACACTGCGACCACTGCGTTCTGCTGGCGCTACCAGTACGTCGTGAAGGACAACCTGGGCAACACCACGACCTACACGAGCAACGACGTCAAGGTCGACACCTCCGTCCCCTCGACACCGACGCGGGGCTTCGGATCGCTCAGCAACGTGTACTGGGACGGCACGAGCGCGACCGTGTTCTACCGCTCCTCCGCGGCCAGCGGGTCGTTCACCGTCACCGCGGGAGCCACCGACGCCCAGTCCGGGATCGCCAGCTACAACTTCCCGGCCCTCGGCACCAACTGGACCTCGACGCCGGGCGCCTTCGGCGTGAACACCTACTCGTGGAGCAGCGCCCCAGCGGCTCCAGGGGCCAAGAGCATCACCGCGACCAACAACGCGAACCTGAACTCGGCCGTCAGCACGTTCACCCCGACCGCGGACATCACCGCCCCCACCGGCGGCACCATGACCTATCCCAACGGCGGCACCCCCACCACCAGCGTCAACGTCACCCTCGGGACCGTCACCGACGGCACCGGGTCGGGTGTCGCCTCGAAGCTCCTGCAACGTGCCTCGGCCCCACTGACGAACGGAATCTGCGACCCCATCACCGGCTTCACCACCATCGCCACCAACCCCGTCGGGACCAGCTACACCGACAACACGCTGGTGATGGACACCTGCTACCAGTACCAGTACGTCACGACCGACAACCTCGGCAACCAGGCCACGACGACCAGCGCCAACGTCGTCAAGGTCTCCACCGACGTCACCGGGCCCACCGGCGGCTCGATCACCGCGACCGGCCTGGTCGGCACCGGCTCGGCCTATGCGGCCTCCACGTCGGTGAACCTGTCCTTCAGCGCCGGCACCGACCCCAGTGGAGTGGCCACCACCAACAACCTGCTCCAGCGAGCCTCGGCACCGTTGACGTCCACCGGTGGAGCCGACGGCGTCTGCGGCGCCTTCGGCAGCTTCGCCACCGTGACCAACGGCACCGACCCGTCGTCACCGTTCACGAACACCCTGGCGACCACCGCGTTCTGCTGGAGGTACCAGTACGTCGTCCGGGACAACCTGGGCTACGCCACGACCTACACCAGCGGCGACGTCAAGGTCGACACCAGCGTGCCGTCGGCGCCCTCCCGGTCCTTCGGGTCCTTCAACAACACCTACTGGGACGGCTCCAGCGCCACCGTGTTCTACCGCTCCCTGGCCGCCACCGGATCGTTCACCGTCACCGCCACCGGCGCCGTCGATGCCCAGTCCGGAATCAGCGCCTACACCTTCCCCGCCTTCGGCACCAACTGGACCTCGACCCCGGGTGCCTTCGGGGTCAACACCTACTCGTGGAGCGGCGCACCCGCTGCCCCTGGGGCACGGAGCGTCACGGGCGTCAACAATGCCAATCTCGGCATCGTCAGCCCCACCTACACCCCGACCATCGACAACACCGCCCCGACGGTCGGGTCGGTGACCTACCCCGACACCACCACCACGAACACCACCGTCAGCGTCACCTTCACCACGGGCACCGACGCCGGCTCCGGCGTCGGCACCCGGCTCCTGCAGCGCGCCGCGGCCACCCTGACCGGCAGCACCTGCGGGTCCTACGGCGCCTTCGCGACCGTCGCCACGAACCCGGGGTCGTCGCCGTACAACGACGTCGTGCCGAGCAGCGGCTCCTGCTACATGTACCAGTACGTCGTCTCCGACAACGTCGGCAACCAGACGACGGCG
The DNA here is from genome assembly GCA_963807335.1 of uncultured Actinomycetota bacterium. Taxonomy (GTDB): domain Bacteria; phylum Actinomycetota; class Actinomycetes; order Propionibacteriales; family Nocardioidaceae; genus Nocardioides. The sequence goes on along the minus strand of CAWEBT010000011.1, from coordinate 73,927 downwards.
ACCAGCGCCAACGTCGTCAAGGTGACCCCCTGACCGGGGGTCGGGTCGTTCAGCCGAGGACGAGCGACGCGAGCTGAAAGGCCAGGACGACCGCGCCGAGCACTCGCCGGAACGGGCTCGCGCCACGGACGACCTCGTCGAGAGCCCACACGATGAGCGCTCCGTGACGTACGCCGTCGACCGCCGTCGCGTGGGTCGCCGACAGGTCGAACCACCCCAGGACCACCGCGACCAGCCAGACCGACAGCGCCGGGTTCGGCCACTGCGACAGCGTGAGACGCCCGTCCGAGGAGCGGAACCACCAGGAGCCGGAGCTCAACCGGGTGGCGAGTGGTGCGGGCGTGGTGGTGGAGGTGGGCACCTCACGAAGGTACCCGGGGCGACCCGATGCGCGGCGTCGCACGTGGTGCTCGCGGGTCAGACCTCCCAGTGGGCGGGGAGCCTGGGGTCGGGCTGGTAGACGCAGTAGGTGCCCGTGGAGAGCGCCAGCTGGAGGTGCTCGGCGAGGCCGGGGTGGTGCTCGCCGATGCGTGCCACGGCGTAGCGGATGGACCGGGTGACGCTCGTCCGGGCCCGCTCCGAGGTCGACAGGGCGAGCCGAGGTCGGCCACCGAGCCCCACGGCTCGGGAGAGCTCGTTGACCAGGAACTCTCGGTCGTCCTGCGCGAGCGCGATCCGTCCGAGGTCACCTGCTGCGGTGGCGTCCTCGATGTCCTCGTCTATCTCGCGCAGGCGGCGCCGATAGGCCTCCCGGGCCTGCTCGTCGAGATGGCACCCGGCATCTCCCTGGTCCGGCTCACCTGCCTCGGTGTCGCGGTGGCGCGGCGTGACGGGCAGGGAGCCCCGCTCGACCGCGACCAGGTCCAGGGCGTGGAACTCCCGGTTCGGCTCGGCCAGGAGCCGTTCGAGGTAACGGAATCCCAACAGGTCGTGGAGAAGCACCGTCTGTCCGTCGAAGCTGATCGTCCGGGTGTCGCCCGCGCACCGGAAGACGCCGTCGGGCGACGTCCGCGGCGCCGTCGCGGACCCAGTCGCCGGCCCGGTCGACGCCCGGGCGGCGCGTTCGGCCCAGCCCGCGGCGCCGAACTCGGCAAAGGCGTCCCGGGCCGCCTCCCACTCCATGCGGGCACCCTCGTCGTTGCCCGCGTCCTGGCGAGCCTGGCCCAGCGTCATCCGGACGACGGCGGCCTCGAACGGGGCGCCCAGCTCGATCCACGACACCAGGGCGCGTTCGCACTCGACGATCGCTCGCGCGAGGTCACCCTCGACCAGCGCGGCCCGACCCTGGGCGAGGGCCGCGGCCGCCGAGATGGCACGGCTGTCGAACATCTCCGCGATCGAGCGCAGCTCGTCCGCGGCTGCTCGCGCGGTCTCGGCGTCGCCGGCGGCCACCGCGATCTCCACCTGTGCGTCGAGCAGCGGCGCCCTGCGCAGCCCGCCGTAGGGAGGTCGCTCCTTGGACGGCACGTCGAACGGGTTCTCGATCGCGTCCTTGATCAGCATCGCCGCGGTCTCGACGTCCCCCTGGACCAGGCGCAGCAGCGCCAGCCCGGGCTGCGGCATCCACGAGTTGCGGTGGGCGGCGAGGAAGGCCTCCTCGGACCCTTCCAGGTCACCCTTCCGGAGGCGGATGTTGCCGAGCTCGGTCAGCGGCCACCCGAACTCCCGGCGCATCCAGGGACGGAGCTCCTCGCACGCCTCGAGCGCCTCCTCCTCGGCGCGGTCGCACGGACCGGTCAGGCGCAGCATCTCCGCGCGGTGCACCCGGCAGCGGCCGCCGAACCCGCCGAACCCCCCGAACACCGAACCGTGACTCCAGTGCTCCATGGCCCGGGTCCACTCGTCGGCCCGGTCGTACAACGCCAGCCCCTGGGCCGCGCAGATCAGCTCGCAGTAGGCCATCCCGGAGGTCATGTGGTCGACCTCGCCCGACGCCAGGCTGACCGCGACCTCGTCGAGCATCTCGATGCCCAGCTCGGTGTCGCCCTCGAAGATGCGCAGCCTCGCCGACGCCACGGTCCCGATGAGCACGCCCGGCGCGAAGCCGTGTCGCCGACCCAGCTCGATCGCCCGTTCGGCGTTCTCTCCTGCCCCCGCCATGTCGCCGCACCACAGGCGCTCGTAGGCCCGCACCATGGCGACCACGGCGTGCACCGGCACCTCGGGTCCGTCCTCGATCAGCCGCTCGGCGCGTCGGAGCCAGCCGCGGATCGGCGACATCAGCCCGGTGTCGATCATCAGGTACATCGCGACCAGGGCTGCGGCGCGGGCGGCCTCGTCGTGCTCGCCCCTGTCGAGGTGGAGGTGGTACAGCGCCTCCCAGGCTCCGATCGCGGCCTCCGGGTCGCCTGCTCCGTACGCCGCCCGGGCGCGCAGCTCCAGCCCCACCGGGCCGGCGGCCGCCGCGGGCCGGGCATCCAGCAGCTCGAGGGCCTCCGACCAGCGGGCCAGGGCGACCGCCTGCTCCGCTGGAGCCAACGGGTCCGGCTCGTCGGAAAGCTCGGTCATCAGGCGGGCCACCCCCGGCTTCTCATCGGTCGGACACCGACGAAGTCTGTCACCGATCGAGACGACCTCGCCGAGAACGGCGTGTTGTTCCGACCGTGACACGGATTGTCACGCCTTGTCGTCGTCAGGACACCCCACGAAGGGACGGATCATCATCATGCGCATCCTCAAGGACGACATTCCCGTGAAGTTCGACGTACCGGGCGCCGTCGCTCGCCAGCTGCCGGAGTTCGGCGACGCCACCGGGTACGGGACGATCAGCGGCGAGTTCTTCTCGCTCGCCGCCGGGACCGACATCGCCCCGTTGCTCCGCGGGCTGACCGACGACGCCTGCCACGCGCCGCACTGGGGCTACGTCCTCTCCGGCAGCCTCGTGGTCGACTTCACCGACGGCACGCAGGACACCTGCACCGGCGGGGACGTCTTCCACTGGCCCGCCGGTCACAGCGTCCGGGTGACCGAGGATGCCGACGTGATCCTCTTCAGCCCGAAGCTCGAGCACACCGAGGTGCTCGACCACATGCTCGACAACATGCAGCGGGCCTGAGTCCGGCGGCGGTGGTCGGGCGCCACCGCCCGCCAGCGGGCTGACATGCGACCATGCTGAGGTGACCGAGCTCCTCGTCATCGCGGCCGCCGTCTACGGCTTCGCGCTCGTCTCGGGACGGCTCTCCATGTCGCCGGTCACCGCCCCGATGGTCTTCACGGCGGTGGGGCTGGCCGTGGGAGACGCCGGGCTGGGCTGGTTCGCCCTCGGCCTCGAAGGGGAGGCGGTCTCGATCCTGATCGAGGCCACGCTGGTGCTGGTGCTGTTCACGGACGCGATCCGGATCGATCTGCGCAAGCTGCGGACCGAGTCCCGCTTCCCGCTACGCCTGCTCGGCGTCGGTCTCCCGCTGACGCTGCTCCTCGGCACGGGCGCCGCCTGGCTGCTGTTCCCCGCCTTCACGCTGGCCGAGGCGGCGCTGCTCGCGGCCGTGCTGACCCCCACCGACGCGGCCCTGGGCCAGGCCGTGGTCAGCGACCGGCGGCTACCGGTGCGACTGCGCCAGGGGCTCAACGTCGAGAGCGGCCTCAACGACGGGCTGATGGTGCCCATCGTCACGGTCGCCCTCGCGCTCGCGGCCTCCGAGGCGGGTGGCGCCGGGTGGGGGGAGTTCGTGGCCCGGCAGATCGGGTTCGGTCTGCTCTTCGGCGTGGGGCTGGGCGCCATCGGCGGGCGGCTGCTCAACCTGCGGGCCGTCGCGGACCGGGTCGAGGGCATCTACCGGCAGCTGGCGACCATCGCGATCGCAGCCGGCGCGTTCGCGAGTGCCGAGCTGGTGGAAGGCAACGGCTTCATCGCTGCCTTCACCGCAGGACTCGCGTTCAGTCATCTGGCCCGCGAGCACTGCAGCGGCATCCAGGACTTCACCGAGGACGAGGGAGAGCTCCTCAGCGCGATCACGTTCATCGTCTTCGGCGCGGTGCTCGCCGGGCCCGCGCTCGAGGCCGTGTCCTGGCAGATCCTGGGCTACGTCGCGCTCAGTCTGACCGTCGTCCGGATGGCGCCGGTCGTGCTCGCCCTCACCGGCACGCGCACGCTGGTCGAGACCCGCTTCTTCGCGGGCTGGTTCGGTCCTCGCGGCCTGGCATCGATCCTCTTCGCGCTGCTCGTGCTGGAGCAGCTGGACAGCCCGCAGACCGAGCTGATCTTCGACACCGCGATCTGGACGGTGCTCGTGAGCGTCTTCGCCCACGGGCTCACCGCCAGCCCGTGGGCCACCCGCCTCGCGGCCCGCCTCGGCACCGCGCCCGACACCCAGCCGGAGCTTGCCCCAGCGCCCGAGATGCCCACCCGACGACGACTCCCCTAGCTCGAGTCGGTCCACGTCGGACGGCCGTTGCCGACCGGGAGCGCAGGTCAGGTCAGCGGCGCCGGCGTCCGGGCGTCGTCGCCGCCACGAGCTCCTTCTCGGCGTGCTCCCCTGCCGGGACCTTCGGGAGCCGGGCGACGAGGACGACACCCGCCACCCACCACAGGCCCAGGATCACCCACTCGTAGGGCCAGATCAGCGCGGCCGGCATGCCCGGCAGGTAGAGGACGGCGAGGCCCAGGGTCAGCAGCGCCGCGGCGATTCCGACCGTCTTGCCGTGGGAGACGCGGAACGGCCGCTCCATGTCGGGCTCGGTGCGGCGCAGGACCAGGAACGTCACGGCCACCAGCAGGAAGGCGACGACGATAGAGATGCCGCCCGCGTCGACCAGCCACACCAGCATCTGACGACCGAAGAGCGGCGCGACCACCGACAGGCCGCCGATGAAGAGCACCGCGTTGCTCGGGGTGCGGTACTTCGGGTGCACCTTCGCGAACCACTTCGGCACCATCCCGGAGGTCGCCATCGCGTACAGCAGACGGCTGGCGCCGAGCAGGAACCCGTTCCAGCTGGTGAGGATCCCGGCGATGCCGCCGATGACGAGGATGTTGCCGAACGTCCTGCTCCCCCACAGCTCGGCCATCCCCGCGGCCGCGGGCAGGGTGGCCTCGGCGAGCACGTCCTGCGGCAGGGAGGACCCGACCGTGACCATCACGAGCATGTAGAACGCGGCCGCTGCCAGGACGGAGACCACGACGAGCTTGCCGATCTGCCGGAACGGCAGGTTGATCTCACCGGCGGACTGCGGGATCACGTCGAACCCGACGAACAGGAAAGGTACGGCGACCAGCACGGCGACGACTCCCCCGACTCCCCCGACGAACAGCGGCTGCATGTTGTCGGTGCTGCCGCCGACGAAGGAGCCCACCAGGAGCAGCACCCCGACCCCGAGCAGGAAGAGCACCGCGACGGCCTGGAACACGGCCGCGGGCCGCACCCCCACGTAGTTGAGGGCGGTGATCAGCACCGCGCCCAGGACACCCACCGCGACCCACGACGCGTAGACGTCGTAGTCGGCGACGGTCCAGAGCCGTCCTGCCAGCATGTCGGGCGCGAGGTACAGCATGGTCTGCGGGAGCGCCACGGCCTCGAAGGCGACTACCGAGATGTAGCCGAAGACCAGGCTCCAGGAGGTGACGAAGGCGGGGCGGGAGCCCAGGCCGCGCAGGACGTAGTTGTGCTCCCCTCCCGCGTGCGGCATGGCCGACACCAGCTCGGCGTAGGTCAGGCCGACGAGGGCCATGATCACGCCGCCGACGGCGAAGGCCAGCACGGCGCCGAGCGTCCCGGCGTCCTGCAGGAAGCCACCGGTCAGGACGATCCAGCCGAAGCCGATCATCGCCCCGAAGGCGACCGCGAGGACGTCCCACCTGCCCAGGACCCGGGTGAAGCTGCCTGTGTCGGGGCTGCCCTGCGCGCTGTCGTGGCTCATGCGCCGAGACTAGGGCGAAGCGACCGCCGGCGCGAGGACCAGCGCCGTCCGGGCCGTCCGGGCGCCGGAACTGGTGTACTGGGGGTGCGTACGGTGCTCACGGACCGGAGGTGGTGGAGCACATGTCGACCTCGCCCCAGACAGTGACCGAGGTGATCGCGCGGCAGCGCGCCATCGCCGCAGCGCTGCCGCCCACCGACGGTGCCGCGATCTTCAACGCGATGTACCTCCACGTGACCGAGCGAGTCGCAGCCGAGCTCGCGGCCGGCGGCTTCTTCAAGGACCCGGCCTTCATGGAGGAGCTCGACGTGCGGTTCGCGGGCCTCTGGCTCGCGGCGTACGACGACGCCGCCGCCGGCCGCAAGGTCCCCTCGCCCTGGGCGCCCCTCTTCGAGGAGCGGGCCACGGCCGGGATCTTCCCGATCCAGTACGCACTGGCGGGCATGAACGCCCACATCGAGAACGACCTGCCGCTGGCGCTGGTGGCGACCTGCGAGGCCCGCGCCATTGCCCCGGGCCGGGGCGCCGTCCATCGGGACTACGAGGCGGTGAACACGCTGCTGGCCGCGGTCGAGAGCGACATCCGGCGCTCCTTCCTCACCCAGATAGAGGCGTACGTCGACGACGAGATCGGACCGCTCGTCCACCTGGTCAGCGCGTGGAACATCGACAAGGCCCGCGACCTGGCCTGGGTGACCGCGGAGACCATCTGGGCGCTGCGGCACTTCTCGTACCTCTCGCGCCGACAGGTCGCCATGCTCGGGCACACCGTCGGGCTGGCCTCGCGGTGCCTGCTCGCGCCGGTGGGTAGGCGGCTGCTCGTCTAGCCGCCCTCGACGCCGCGGCCCTCGTGCGCACGGGGGCCGGTCAGTCGCCCAGCTCCTTGCGGCGTCGGTCGACGTAGGCCGTGAGCCGGGCCTCCAGCTCCGGGTCGAGCGCGGGCGCCTCGTAGGCGTCGATGGTGGAGCGCCAGATCCTTCCGGCCCGGGCGGCGGCGTCAGGCGCGCCGTTGCGGGTCCAGCGCTCGAAGTTCTCCGTCGAGCTGAGCAGCGGCCGGTAGAAGCAGTCCCTGAAGCGCTCCAAGGTGTGCACCGCACCCAGGAAGTGGCCCCCGTGGCCGACCTCCTCGTGCGCCCCGAAGGCCAGCGACTCCTCGTCGACCTCCAACGGGGTGAACTGCCTGCGCAGCGTGCGCAGGATCTCGACGTCGAGGACGAGCTTCTCGGGGCTGGAGACCAGCCCGGACTCCAGCCACCCTGCCGCTTGTACGACGAGGCTCGCGCCCGCGCCGAACGCGGCCTGCAGGGTGTTGAACGACTCGTAGCCGGCCTGGGCGTCGACGCTCTGGCTCGAGGTCAGACCACCGCCACCAGCCCGCCACGGCAGGTCGTAGCGCCGCGCCAGCTGACCCGACGCGTAGAGCCCCTGCGCGGACTCCGGCCCGCCGAAGGCCGGTGACCCCGACTGCATGTCGATGGTGGAGAGGAACGAGCCCATCACCGACGGCACTCCGGGCTTGATCAGCTGCATCAGCGCGATCCCGGTCAGCGCCTCCGCGGTCTGCTGCGCCAGGGCCGCCGGGACCGTCACCGGGGACATCGCGCCCATCAGCAGGAACGGGGTCACCACGACGGCCTGACCCGCCTTGGCATAGGCCAGCAGGGCCTCGAGCATCCGGCCGTCGTAGCGGAGCGGGGAGTTGACGTTGACGATCGTCATGATGGACGTCGTCGGGCAGGGGTCGTCGGCGCTCGCCGGCACGAACAGCTCCTTCCCGGCATGCACCATCCGCGCGAACTCGATGCTGTCCTCGGCGTTGGCGGTCGACAGCGCTGAGCCGAAGACCGGCTTGGAGGTCGACCTGGTCGCGGTGAGCAGCATGTCCAGGTGGCGGGAGTCCAGGGGCGCGTCGTCGGGCTCGATCACCGGCATCGTCACCAGGTCGAGCTCCGGGAAGGAGTGCACCAGCTTGGCCATCAGCTCGTAGTCGGCCAGCTTGCCGTCGCGCCGCTCGTCGCCGATCCTGAAGAACGGCGGCCCCGAGACCGACGCGAACACCATGTTGGTGCCGCCGATCGTCACGTCGTAGCGGGGATCGCGAGCTCGCAGGTGGAACTGGCTCGGGGCGAGGGCGACCTGCTCCATGACCCAGTCCGGGTCGAAGTGCACGACCTCGCCCTCGACCCGTTGACCGGCGTCCCGGAGCAGGCTCAGGGCCTCGTCGTGCATGAACTCGATCCCGATCTCGCTGACCAGTCGACGCCAGCCGCCCTCGATGATCTCCAGCGCCTCCGGGGACAGCACCTCGACGTGGCCCATCTCGTTGCGGAACATCAGCTACCGCCGCTCTGGCCGCGCGGACGCGCGCCGGCCGGGTCATGGGGACTGTCGGGGATGACTCGCGCCGGCGTCCGCTCCCCGACGACGTGGACCTCGAGCTCGCTGCCCACCTGCGCGCAGGCGCGGTCGACGTACGCCAGGGCCAGGCTCGTGCCCACGCTGTGTCCGTAGCCGCCGGAGGTCACGAAGCCCACCCGCGACGCGCCGGACCAGATGGGGTCGAACGTCATCGCGTCGGCATCGGTGCTGTCGACGGCGAGCGTGACCAGCAGCTGCTTCGCCCCCGTGTCCCGCTCTCGCAGGGCGGCGTCGCGGCCCGTGAAGGCCGGCTTGTCGAAGGCCACGAACCGGTCCAGCCCGCTCATCCCGGGCGTGTAGGCGCTGGTGAACTCGCGGGACCAGATGCCGAAGGACTTCTCCAGGCGCATCCTGTCGAGCGCCTCGTAGCCGAGCGGCACGACCCCCAGCCCGTCACCCGCTGCACGCAGCAGGCGGTAGACCCCGGCCAGCTGGGTCGCGGGCACGTTCAGCTCGTAGCCCAGCTCCCCGGTCACGCTCAGCCTTCCCGCGCGCACCCGATGGGGGCCGAGGTCGAGCTCGTTGGCGTGCAGCCAGCGCAGATCAGCGGCGGCCGGGGCGAGACGGGACAACAGGTCCAGCGACTGCGGGCCGGACAACGAGACGCCGGCGATGCGGTCGGAGAGGTCCTCGATCCGGACCGTCCCGTCGGTCGGCACGCGGTCGCGGAACCAGCGCAGGTGCCAGTCCCGCAGGTAGTAGGAGCCCATCAGCCAGAACTCGTCCTCGGCCCAGCAGGTCGTGGTGAGGTCACCGGCCAGCCGCCCCGACTCGCTGAGCATCGGGGTCAACCGGATCCGGCCCGGCTGCGGGATGACGCCGGCCAGCAACCGGTCGAGCCACGCCCTGGCCCCCGGTCCCGTGACCTCGTAGCGGGAGAACGCAGTGGTGTCCAGCAGCCCCACCCCCTCCCGGGTGGCGTGCACCTCAGCCGCCACGATGTCGAAGGCGTTGCTGCGCCGCAGCGACGGGGTCTCCACGAAGTCCGGGTCGTCGGGGACGAAGTACCGAGGCGTCTCCAGGCCCCAGTTGGCCGCGAAGTGGGCACCCTGGTCGACCAGCTGCTCGTGGATCGCGCTCACCTTCAGCGGCCGGCCGGCCGGGAGCTGCTCGTTGGGGTACGTCATCACGAACCGGCGCTGGTAGAACTGGCCGGTGGTGGCGGTGAGGTATCCGTCGGCGCTGGCGAACGACCCGTAGCGGGCCACGTCCATGCCGAAGACGTCACGCTCCGGCTCGCCGTCCACCATCCACTGCGCCAATGCCAGCCCGACCCCGCCACCCTGGCTGAAACCCGCCATCACGCCGCACGCCACCCAGAACCCGGGCAGCCCGGCGACCGGGCCGACCAGCGGGTTGCCGTCCGGGGTGAAGGTGAACGCGCCGTTCACCCAGGTCTTGATGCCCGCCCTCTCCAGGCACGGGTAGCGCGACAGGCCGGTCTCCAGCTCGGGACCGATCCGGTCGAGGTCGGGGTTGAGCAGCCTCATCCCGAAGTCCCACGGAGCACCCTCGACGTGCCAGTGCTGCGGCTGCAGCTCGTAGACGCCGAGCAGCAGCCCCTGGCCCTCCTGCCGGAGGTAGGTGAAGCCCTCCAGGTCCATCATCATCGGCAGCTCGCCGTCGTGGGCGGCGACCTCGGGGATCGTCTCGGTCACGAGGTAGTGGTGCTCCATCGGCGTCACCGGCAGGTCGACCCCGGCCATCCGGCCCACCTTGCGGGCCCACAGCCCGCCCGCGTTCACCACGTGGTCGGCCGTGATCGTGCCGTGCTCGGTGACCACGCTCCAGCCACCGGGACGCTGGTGCAGCTCGACGACCCGGTTGTGCAGCACGATCTCCGCACCACGCTTGCGGGCCGCGGCGGCGTAGGCGTACGTCGTGCCCGACGCGTCCAGGTGCCCTTCGTAGGTGTCGTACATCCCGCCGTGGATGCCGGCGACGTCGACGATCGGGCACAGCTCCTTGATCTCGTCCGGTTCGATCAGGCGCACCGTCTCGTTGCCGATGGTCTGGAACATCGCCCACTGCGACTTGAGCCACTCCCAGCGTTCCGGGGTCCCCGCCAGGTTGATCCCGCCGGTCATGTGCACGCCGCAGGACTGGCCGGTCTCCGCCTCGAGCTCGGCGTAGAGATCGATCGTGTACTTCTGCAGGGCGGCCACGTTGGGGTCGCCGTTGAGGGTGTGGAAGCCGGCCGCGGCGTGCCACGTCGAACCGGCGGTCAGCTCGGACCGCTCGATCAGGAGCAGGTCGCTCCACCCCAGCTTGGCCAGGTGGTAGAGCACGCTGGCGCCGACGACACCACCACCGATCACCACGGCCCGGTAGTGGGTCTGCTTCACGAGTACTCCGTTCGCGCTACCTGTGCTTGCCCACTCGGGTTGACCGGCGAGCCGCTCAGCCCAGGACGGTGTTGCTGCTGTCCGGGCTGGGCTGGCGTCGTCGACTGTACGCCGAGAGGTCGAGGTCGATGCCCGATCGCGGCAGGTGAAAACTGGCCGGGGCCACGTCGTGATCGACCCCCGACTCGCAGGTGTCGATGATCGCCTTCAGGTAGCTGCCCACCAACGGCGCGTTCTTGAACTGGTTGCCGCTGGTGCCGATCGCGACGTAGTACCCCGGGAGAGCCGTCTTGTCGTAGATCGGGATCCAGTCGTCTGTCACGTCGTAGACCGCAGCGATGCCGCGGGGGGTGCTCGGGACGCCGAGCTCCGGCAGGCGTCGCGCCGCACGGTAGACCTGCGTCTCGTAGACCGCCCGGGTCACCGACGGGTTGTAGTCGTCGGGGTCCGCCAGCCACTCCAGCGGGTCGCACTCCGGCTCGGCCCCACCGACCAGCAGCCCGCCCGACGGGGTGCCGCGGAAGTAGGTGCCGAGGTCGACGTCGGCGACCAGCGGTCCGGGCCGGTCGTCCACGGTGAACCCGGGCGGCGCCGGCACCGAGTGCGTCTCCACCCGCAGCGGGCGGGTGTGGACCGCGAAGTCCTCGGAGACGCCGGCCAGGTCGTTGACGTGGCCGGAGCTGGGTCCGGAGACGTTGACCACCACCGGCGTGACCACGACGGTCCCGTCGCTCAGCTCGACCCCGGACACCCGGTCGTGCGTGCGGCGGATCCCCGAGACCGTGGCCCGGAACAGGAACTGGACCCCCCGCCGCTTCGCCGCCGTCGCCAGGTTGTGGGCGGCGTACGACGGGTCGTCGATGAAACCGGAGTCCGGGGTGACGTACCCGCCGATCTCCCCGGAAGGCTCGTCCCAGAACTCCTCGCTGCCGACCGGCTTCGGCGGGTAGTGGCGGGCTGGATCCAGCCAGGGATAGGCCATCCGGATCTGCGCCGCGGTGAGCACGTCGTACGGCACCCCGACCCGGTCGAAGAGCCGCTGCACCTTGGCCGGGTCGTGGGCAGGCGCGTCGAGGCACAGCGATCCGGTCTGCCAGAACCTCGCCGCCGAGCCGTCCTCGTCGGGACCGCCGAGGAACCCCTCCCAGTCCAGCCAGGACCAGTGCGCCTCCCAGGCGGTCGCCACCCCGGCCAGCGTCGAGTAGTTGAAGCGGATGATCGCCGAGGAGGCGCTGGTCGACCCCTGGCCAGGACCGGAGTTGCGATCGACCACCAGCACCGAACGGTCCGGGCCGGCCAGGGCGTGCGCAACGGAGCAGCCGATGACCCCGGCGCCGATGACGACGACGTCCGCGGTGCGAGGCATCGGCACAGGCTATCGGCGGTGCCGACCGGTGGACAGGAGGTGGCTGGGCGCTCGAGGCCCGGGGCTGCACGCCCCGGCCCGTCACCCGCACCCTCGCCGCAAGAACGGAAGACAACTGCAACAACCCGGGTCTGGCGCGTCCACTGGGGGAAGACGAGGGTGGGAAAACCGTGCACAGGGCCGCGACAAGGCGCGGCCGGGAGGAGACATCACGATGTCCACATCCACGAACAACCGTTCCTACGCCGGAGTACTGGTGGCACTGCTGGCTCTCTGCCTGGTCCTGGGGGGCACCGCGCTCGCTGCACCGTCGCAGAAACAGGCGGCCGCAGGCGGCCTCACCAAGGCCCAGAAGAAGCAGGTCGTCAAGATCGCCAAGAGGATGGCCAACAAGCAGATCAAGAAGAAGGCGGCGAACCTGTCGGTGAAGCACGCCAAGAGCGCAGACACGGCATCGACTGCGGCCTCCGCGCAAACGGCGATCTCGGCGATCACCGCAGGCTCGGCGGTCACCGCAGGCTCGGCGGGCACCGCCGGCTCGGCGGCCAGCGCCCTGTTCGCAGCCAACGCCGGCAAGATCAGTGACCTGGAGGTCAAGAAGTTCAGCAAGCAGGTCGTCACCGGCGGCGCCGCCGTCGAGCTCGTCAACGTCGCGGGGTTCCTCGTCACGGCGACGTGCCCGGCCGGCATCCCGACCATCAACGGTGCCGCCGACGGCGGGAAGCTGCGCTTCCAGTCCATCTCAACGGGTGACACCATCGACGAGAACGGCTCCAGCAACCTGTCGGCCGTCGGGCTCACGATGACCTCGGGACAGGACCTGGGGACCGGGTATGCCGAGTACACCTCGCCGACGGATCAGGTCGCCAGCGTCTGGTACGGCTGGCGGGAAGACGGCGGCACCTGCTTCCTCTTCGGCAACGCCATCGGTGGCTGACCGGAGCAGAGAACGCGCCACACATGACAGGGGTCCGCACCGAGAGGTGCGGGCCCTTCCTCGCTGCGGCCCCCACTGCAGCGAGTCCTTCTCCATCCGTTGACGCACTGCCGAGGTCGCGGTTTGCTGGAGGATTCACACCACACCAAGGGGAGGCAGCATGAACGGCAAGGTGGTGCACTTCGAGATCCCGTTCGACGACGCTGACCGGGCGGCGAACTTCTACCGGGACGCCTTCGGCTGGCAGACGATGACCATGCCGGAGATGGACTACACGATGGTGACGACGGGTCCGACCGACCCGGGAAAGGGCCCGACGGAGCCGGGCTTCATCAATGGGGGCATGTTCCAGCGCAGCGAGCAGTTCCCGGGCAAGGCACCCACCGTCGTGATCGACGTGACGAGCGTCGATCAGGCGCTGCGTGACGTCGAGGCGGCGGGCGGCAAGGCTGTGGTCGAGCGGATGGCCGTCGGGGACATGGGCTTCACCGGCTACTTCGCCGATCCCGAGGGCAACCTGATCGGGCTCTGGGAAAGCGCCTGAGGAGGACGTGACGGCGCGCGCCGGGCAGCCTCGGTGGATCTCACCGACGCAGGCGGGCGAAGACGTAGTCGTCGTTGCACGGCGTGACGGCTCCGGTGCCGGTCACGGCGCAGTGCGGCCCGTGCATCCACCCCTTGGTGACTGTGTAGACATCGAAGCCGGCCCGTCTGTTGAGCGGCTTGGGGTCGGCAAGGACGTTGTCGAGGGTGATCTTCACCCGGTCGCGACGCGTGTCCCACGTCGCCTCGACCGGCACATCGAGCGTTGCGCCGTCCGATGAGAAGAACCGGCCCGACGTCACGAGCTCGCCCTTCCGATACTTCGCGAAGACCTTGACCGAGCTTCCGTCCGCGTAGTAGATGCTGCCGAAGACGCGCGTCTTCCGCTTGCTCAGGCGCTTGACCTTCGCGACCCAGACCGAGCGCGTCGCTGTGTACGTCACCTTGCCGCGCACCAGCTCGTTGGCGGCCCGCTGGAGAGCCGGTCCGGATTCATCTCGGATCTTCTTCGTCTCCGCCGACGCGGTGCCGGCCATGACGCACGTCAGGAGCGAGGCGATGGCCGCTCCAGTGACCGCACGACGCACTGGGCTCGAGGGTGTCCGCCTGTAGAGGAGCATGGCCTCATCGTCCTCCAGCGGCGTCGCGTCCGCACCCACCAGATCACCCGGCTTCCGGTTTCCGGAGCGCTGGCGGGTCAGGAGGGCGCGAAGCGGACGCGGTTGCGCTGTCGCATCAGTGGGCTCCGCTGTCGACGGCGTCCGCGGTGCGACGCATCAGTCCCGCGCACGCAGCGTCGCCAAGCCCTCGCCGTCCAGATCGTCGAGACCGGCCCGGCGGCCCGTGCCGGCGAGCAGCAGCGACAGCATCGGCCCCCGCACCTCCGGCCCGGAGCCGTGGGTCCAGTCCGAGTCGGTCGCCTTGAGGGTGACGCCCTCGATGCGGCGCTTGGTGCCGATGAGAGCGTTCGAGCCCTTGTAGAAGTCCAGCACCTGGCGCACCGCCTCCGGCGGGTATGCGTGCCGGATCCCGAGCGGTCGCCGGATGTCCTCGGCGTGGACGAGCGCCTCACCCAACCACGTGGTGCTCGGCCCCGGGGGGTGCTTCCGGCTGTGCTGGACCTCCCGGAAGCTCTGCAGCGTCTGCGCCGGGCTGCCGCCGCTCCATCTTTCGATGCCGTTGCGGGCGAACCGCTGGAAGTTGAATCCGGCGCCGGCCAGCCCGAGCAGGAACGTCGGCGGCGAGATGTGCGCGGTCGACGTCATGTGCGCCAGCACCTCCTGCACGGTCCAGCCCGAACAGAGCGACGGTGTCGCCCACTGGTCGCTCGTGAGGTCGGCGAGGTCGTCCGCCAGGGCGGCTCGTTCGCTCGCGATCGTTTCCCACATGTCAGCCATGGCACCGACCCTAGGGGGCCGGTCGCGCGGAGCGTGCGCGCCTCGCAGCGTTAGCCTCGGGGCCATGACCACTCCGGCCTCCCTCCCCCGGGTCGCGGCACCCCGACTCGGCGTACCGGAGACGGAGGCTCTCGCACGGGTGAGTGCGTTCGCCGACGACCTGGTGCGACGGCGCTCGGTTCGCGACTTCGACGACAGGCCCATCCCGGACGGGGTGCTGGAGGAGGCGATCCGGGTCGCCGCGACGGCGCCCAGCGGCGCCCACGTGCAGCCGTGGCGGTTCGTGATCGTGACCGATCCCGAGGTGCGGGCGCGGCTGCGTGCGGCGGCCGAGGCCGAGGAGCGCGAGTTCTACACGCGGCGCGCCTCGCCGGAGTGGCTTGCCGCGCTGGGACCACTCGCGACCGACGCCGACAAGCCGTTCCTGGAGACCGCGCCCGCGCTGATCGCGGTCTTCGAGGTCCACCGTGGGCCGCACTCACCGCTCCCCTACTACGTCAAGGAGTCGGTCGGCATCGCGGTCGGCTTCCTGCTGGCCGCGCTCCACATCGCCGGCCTGTCCACCCTCACCCACACCCCGAGCCCGATGCGCTTCCTCAACGACATCCTGGGCCGCCCCGCCGAGGAGCGCGGGTTCCTGCTCATCCCGGTCGGCTACCCCGCGCCCGGGGCGACCGTGCCAGCCCTCGACCGCAAGCCGCTCGACGAGGTGCTGGTCCGGACCTAGGCGCGCTGATCCCGGCAGCCGCTTCGTCTCCCAGCAGCACTGCGTTTGCGGGCGCTCCCATCACTCGATGAGCTCGAGGTCGCGCACACAGAACCGGTGGTGCTCGAACTCCTCGCCGAGCAGCGTGCCCAGGCACTGCCGCAGCGATCGTCCGCGTGCGTACGGCGGCCACCTGTCGTTGTCGGGGATCGGTGCCGGCTCCTGGAGCTGCTCGGAGGTCACCGCGTCCAGCCAGTGCTCGAGCTCGGTCGCCTGGTCGTCCCTGATCGCCACCACCTCGTCGAGCGTCGGGTCCGCCGACGGGTCGAGCCCCTGCTCCTCACGGTCGGGCACGGACTCGATGCCCAGGCCCATCGGAGTGAACAGATCGGTGGACCCGAGGCAGCAGCGCCGGAACCACGAGTCGTGGACGAAGACCAGGTGACGCAGCGTCTGTACGGCCGACCACTCGTCGTTCACGCTCTCGTGCTCGATGCCGGGCGTCTCCCGCATGCGCGCCACGGTCGCCGCCCAATCGGCTCGCAGCTGCCGCCACCCTCGGCGCAGGTCGGCGACGTCGTCGGACCGGATGAGCCGGCGGACCGGGTGACGACGGTCGAGCTCGGCCTCGACGTACGCCATGACCTCGACGCCGTTCACGACAAGGTTGGTCACCAGCCCGTCGATCACGGCGTCCTGCATGACCACGCCGATCAGACGGGCGCTGTTCAGGTTGCACTCGCGGAACTCCGCGCCCGCCAGGTCCTCGTCCACGTGCCGCGTCATGCTCGGCAGGCTATGCCCGTCCCGCCGACCGCCGTCGGACCCGGTGGTCATCGATGACCGACTCGGCTGGGTGGTGTGCGGACATGCCTCGGCTCACACGTTGAAGCGGAACTCCACGACGTCGCCGTCAGCCATGACGTAGTCCTTGCCCTCCATGCGCACCTTGCCGGCTTCCTTGGCCTTGCTCATGGAGCCGGCGGCCATCAGGTCGTCGAAGGACACGATCTCCGCCTTGATGAAGCCGCGCTGGAAGTCGGTGTGGATGACGCCGGCGGCCTCAGGGGCGGTGGCGCCCTTCTTGATGGTCCAGGCCCGCGTCTCCTTGGGCCCCGCGGTGAGGTACGTCTGGAGGCCGAGGGTGTCGAAGCCGACGCGGGCGAGGGTCTCGAGGCCGGGCTCATCGACGCCCATCTCGGCCAGCATCGCGCGCGCCTCCTCGTCGTCGTCCAGCTCGACCAGCTCGGACTCGAACTTGGCGTCGAGGAAGATCGCCTCGGCGGGCGCGATGATCTCGCGCATCTGGTCCTTGAGGGCCTCGTCGGCCAGCTCGTCGGCGTCGCAGTTGAAGACGAAGATGAACGGCTTCGCGGTGAGCAGGGACAGCTCGCGGATCAGCGAGCGGTCGATCTTGGTGGAGCTGATCGGCGTACCCCCCTCGAGCGCGGAGAGGGCCTCGCGGGTGGCGTCGAGGTTGGCGGCGAGCGACTTGTTGCCGCGCGCCTCCTTCTCCAGCCGAGGGATGGCCTTCTCCACGGTCTGCAGATCGGCCAGGATCAGCTCGGTGGCGATGGTGGAGATGTCGCTGCGCGGGTTCACCTCGCCGTCGACGTGGGTGACGTCCTCGTCACGGAAGACCCGGGTCACCTGGCAGATCGCGGACGACTCGCGGATGTGGGAGAGGAACTTGTTGCCAAGACCCTCACCTTCCGAGGCGCCGCGGACGATGCCGGCGATGTCGACGAACTCGACGGTCGCGGGCAAGACCTTGGCCGACCCGAACACCTCGGCGAGCTGCGGCAGCCGGTCGTCGGGGACACCGACGACGCCGACGTTCGGCTCGATGGTCGCGAACGGGTAGTTCGCCGCGAGGACGTCGTTCTTGGTCAACGCGTTGAAGAGGGTCGACTTGCCCGCGTTGGGGAGTCCAACGATGCCGATGGTGAGTGCCACGGGCGGTGAGTCTAGGTCGGCGCCGACCCGCGGACCCAATCACGCCCGATCACGCCCAAGTCAGGCAGGGTCGGGACGCCGAACGACCCCGCGGGAGTGGGGGTCCGCGGGGTCGTTCCGGAGCTCGAGCTGCGGATCGAGCATGGGGTCACGATCCGCGGCCTCGGAAGGGGGACCCTTCCGGTTGAACCTGAGTACAGCCTGATCCACGAGATGCGGCCTGTCCGCAGAATGCAGCCCCATGTATTTGCACTGCAACAACTTGCAAATCACGAGCCGTAGAGCGCGCGCACCCCCGTCCCGTCGGGGCCCGAGAAGGTCAGGTTCGAGCTGGAGCCGTTGCACTGGGGGTAGTGCATGATCGACGCCGAGTCGTACGGCGTCAGCGGGCGCCAGTTGTTGTCCTCGAAGCAGGTGCCGGCCTCGGGCCGGGTGTGCTCGTGCCGGAAGCCGAGGGTGTGGCCCAGTTCGTGGCCCAAGATGTTGCCGGGGGTCCACGACCCCGACGTGAAGATCGAGTTGTCGATCAGCACGTTGCGCACGGAGTCGCTGCTGCTCGGGAAGAACGCCCGGGCGATGTACTGCGACGTCTCGACCGGCTCGACGGAGAACAGCACGGAGTTGTTGCTCGTGACGCAGTTGCTGTCGGCCGACGGCACGTAGGTGTAGTTGACGCCGGACGAGGCGTTCTCCCAGAGCGCGGCGCCCTGCGCCATGGCCGAGACGATGGCACCGTGGCTGGACCCGAATCCGGTGCTCACGCAGTAGGTCAGGTTCCGGGCCTGGCTGGCGCTCCACTTGTCGTCGACACCGCCGTTGGTGTTGACGACGAGTCCGGTGTCGTTGCCCTGCTTCTTCTTGGGGGTGACCATCTTGTCGTAGTAGGCGCGGAGCGTGCCGACGTCCCTGAGCGCCTCGTCGCCGTTCACGATGTACTGGCCGTCGCCGTCGAGGTACGTCGCCGCCTTGAACTCCGAGAACGAGGGAGTGTCGTCCCGTGCAACGGAAGCATCGGCCGCCGGGACGGAGGACATCATCAACGCGGCGGCCCCGATGACGGCCGCGATCCTGCTGGTTCTGCTTCGTGTCATGTGAGTTCCTCCCGAGAGTTGTGAACGACCTCGATACAACTGGTCCAGACCAGGCTGGCGCCACCGTTGACACGGGCCAGGTTCGTGCGATGCGACAACTTGCAGGTTCTGCAAGGCTCTGGCCATGACCGACGTGACCGCCGAGAAGCACCTGCGCGAGCCAGCCCGACAGGTGAGCCCTCGGGCCGTGACCTACTGGCGGCTCGGCGCGACCATCGGGGCGGTGGTCCTCATCGCCCTCGCGGTGACGGCGTACGTCGCGATCCCGATGCTCGCCGACTCCGGGAGGCCGTGGTGGGCGACGCTCGGGCTGATCGTCCTGGTGGGCGTCGAGGTCGCGTACGTCGCGACGATGCCGAGCATCCGCTACCGGGTGCACCGCTGGGAGGTCACCGAGACCGCGATCCACACGCGGTCCGGCTGGATCACCCGCGAGACGAGGATCGCCCCGCTTTCACGGGTGCAGACCGTCGACTCCCACCAGGGCGCGCTGATGCGCCTGTTCAGGCTCTCGACGCTGGTGGTCACCACCGCGTCCGCGGCCGGGCCGCTGACGATCGCCGGACTCGACCAGGAGGAGGCGAAGCGGGTCGTGGCCGACCTCGTCGCCATCACGGGCGCCAGCGACGGCGACGCCACGTGACCTCGGAGTGGCAGCGCCTCGACTCGCGGCTGCTGGTGATCGGGCCCCTGCGCGCGCTGCGCCAGTTCCTCGTGCCTGCGGTCGTGGCGATCTTCGGCGTCAGCACGTCGGGTGGGATGCGGTGGTGGTGGTCGGTGCCCATCATCTTGGTGCCCCTGCTCATCGGCCTGCTGCCGTGGCTGACCATCCGCTACCGGATCACCGAGACCCGGCTCGAGCGGCGCTCCGGCCTGATCAACAAGCAGGAGGTGACCGCTCCCCTCGATCGGGTGCGCAGCGTCGACCTCGAGAGCTCGCTGGTGCACCGGATCCTCGGCGTGACGACCGTCAGCATCGGCACGGGTGTCGACGAGACCCGGATCAAGCTGGAGGCCATCGCCAACACCGACGCGGCCGCGTTGCGGCGGGTGCTGCTGGCCGAGCGCGAGGTCCCCGCGGTCCCGACCCCGCTCGACCAGCCGGGCGAGATGGTCCCCATCGCGCCCGACCCGCCTCGCGACCCCCAGGTGCTGGCAACCATCGACTGGTCCTGGCTGCGCTTCGCGCCGTTCAGCCTGTCGCGCCTCGTCATCGTGGCGGGTGCGCTCGGTGCGTTGTCGCAGTTCGCCGACAACCTGCCGTTCCTCGACAGCGACCACCTCTCCAGCGGATGGCGCTGGGTGGTCTCGTTCGCGATCCCGCTCGTGGCGGTGGCGCTGTTCGTGGGCGCGCTGGTCACCTGGCTGATCATCTCGACCGGGGGCTACGTCATCCAGTGGTTCGGCATGCGACTGACCCGAGAGCACCGCTCGCTGCACCTCACGGCCGGCCTGTTCACGACGAGGTCGATCAGCGTCGAGGAGAGCCGCATCCGCGGGTTGGTGCTCGACGAGCCGCTGCTGCTGCGTCTGGTCGGGGGCGCTGAGCTGTCCACGCTCGCGACGGGCGTCGAGGGCGGCGTCACCCAGATCCTGCCGCCCGCACCGGTCGAGGTCGCTCGTCGCGTCGGGGCCGACGCGCTCCCGGGAGCGGAGCCGATCGACGTACCGCTGCGCCGGCACGGGCCGCGTGCCCGGCGCCGCAGTCACCTGCGGGCGCTCGACCTGCCGGGGCTCCTGGTGGTGGCGGCCGTGGTGGCGACCTTCGTGTACGACCTGTCGTGGTGGGCGACCGCCACGCTCGCCGTGGCGCTGCTGGGTCTCGGCGCCGTGCTGGGCGAGGCGGCGTACCGCCACCTCGGGCATGCGCGCACGCCGGCGCACCTCGTGTCCGGGAACGGCGTCACCACGCGTCGGCGGACCGTGCTGGAGGCCGACGGCATCATCGGCTGGGTCATCGTCCAGACGTGGTTCCAGCGCCGGGCCGGGCTGGCCACGCTGGTGGCGACGACCGCCGCGGGCGCCGAGAGCGTCCGCATCACCGACCTGCCGCTGGCCTGGGCCATCGAGCTCGCCGACACCTCCACCCCCGGCCTGCTCAGCGCGTGGCTGCCTCGTCCGACGGACGCCCCTCAGCGTTGAGCTTGTGGGTGCGGTGGGCGGTCTTCGCAGTGAGCCACAGGCTCACGGCGACGTAGTAGACCGGGTAGGCCAGCGAGATCACGATCAGCGCCGTCGACGGGTCGGGCAACTGAGCCACGATGACGCCGAACACGGCCAGCCAGGCGACCGAGAAGCTCATGTTGAGGTACCACAGGTCCTCGGTGCGCGAGGGGTAGACGTACTTCACGGGCACGAACACCAGCACGGTGAAGGCGAGCAGCAGCACGGTCGTGACGTTCACCGACATCCCGACCACGACGACGTAGAAGGCCACGACGTTCCAGTAGCTGGGGAAGCCGAGGAAGAAGTGGTCGTCGGTCTTCGCGTCGGACCGGCAGAACTGGTAGCACGACGCCACCAGCGGGAGCGAGACGACGATGCCGCCCCACAGGCCGTCGGGCAGGTAGCCGTTGGCCCACAGCAGCACCATCGGCGCGAACGCGTAGGTCAGGTAGTCGACGATGTTGTCGAGCAACGCACCGTCGAACTCCGGCACCAGCTCCTTGACCCGGAAGTGCCGGGCCATGAAGCCGTCGGTGCCGTCGACGAACATCGCGGCCAGGAAGAGCCACAGCACGGTCTGCTCGTCACCGAGGTAGGCGTAGTGCACCATGGCGAGCGCGAGCACCGAGCCGACGGCGGTGTAGACGTGCACCGCCCAGGCGGCAAGCTTCTGCATGGGGACCACGCTAGGGGATGCGAGCCCCATCGTTAGGGTTGTCGAGTGCGGCTCGCCACCTGGAACGTCAACTCCCTCCGCTCCCGCATCGACCGCGTGGAGGCATTCCTGCAGCGCCACGACGTCGATGTGCTCGCCCTGCAGGAGACCAAGGCGCGCGAGGACCAGCTCCCGCTGATGGGTCTGCAGTCGCTGGGGTACGACGTCGCGGCAGCCGGCACCAACCAGTGGAACGGCGTCGCGATCATCAGCCGCATCGGCCTCGACGACGTGCAGGTGGGCTTCGACGGCATGCCCGGGTACGGCGAGCCGCTGGCGCCCGAGTCGCGCGCGCTCGGGGCCGTCTGCGGCGGCGTACGCGTCTGGTCGGTGTACGTGCCGAACGGGCGCAAGCCCGACGACCCGCACTACCTCTACAAGCTCGACTGGCTGGCGCGGCTGCGCGCCGAGTCGGCCCGGTGGCTGGGCGAGGACGCCGCGATGGTGGGCGACTGGAACGTGTGCCCGACCGACGAGGACGTCTTCGACCCCGCCCAGTTCAAGAACTCCACGCACGTGACGCCACCCGAGCGGGCCGCCTTCCAGGGGTTCCTCGACGACGGCTGGGTCGACACGGCCCGGCCGTTCACGCCGGGCCCGGACAGCTACACCTACTGGGACTACTACCGCCAGCGCTTCGAGCGCAACCGCGGCCTGCGCATCGACTTCGTGCTCGGCTCGCCGTCCTTCGCGGGCCGGGTCACCGGTGCGTTCGTCGACCGCGACGAGAGGGCCGGCAAGGGCGCCTCCGACCACGCGCCGGTGGTCGTCGACCTCGCCGACTGACCCGGCGTCGTCGCGACTGTCGGTGGGGCCGGTCATAGTCGGGGCATGGAGATCCTGGCGCTGTTCCTCACCCTGCTGGTCGGGCTCGCCCTTGGCGTGCTCGTCGGCCTCCTCTGGACCCGCGGCCGCGGCACCGGCGTGGCGCACGCGGCGCTCGAGGCGCGCGCTGCCGACCAGGCCGTCGTCGCGCACGGTCTCGACCGGCTGCAGCGCCAGCTCGTCGACCTCGAGCGGGAGCGCGCCCAGTGGCAGGGCCACTTCGACGCCCAGGTCGACAGCATGCGGCTGTCCACCGACACGCTCCGCCGCGAGACGTCCTCGCTCTCCACGGCGCTCCGCAAGCCCCAGGTGCGCGGCCGCTGGGGCGAGCTGCACCTGCGCCGCGCGGTCGAGCTGGCCGGGCTGGTCGACCGCTGCGACTTCACCGAGCAGGCCCGGCTGGTCGGCGGGGCGCTGCGTCCCGACCTGGTCGTGCGGCTGGCCGGCGGCCGATCCATCGTCGTCGACGCCAAGGTGCCGCTCGACGCGTTCCTCGACGCCACCGCCACCGAGGACGACGACCTGCGCGTCCATCACCTGGCCCGGCACGCCGCACAGCTGCGCAACCACGTCAACGCGCTGGCCGACAAGGCCTACTGGCGGGCGCTGCCCGAGTCACCGGAGTTCGTGGTGATGTTCGTGCCGGCCGAGGCGTTCCTCTCCGCGGCGCTGGACGCGCAGACCGACCTGCTCGAGTACGCCGCCGAGCGACGCGTCATCCTCGCCACCCCCACCACGCTCATCGCGCTGCTGCGCACCGTCGCCCACGGCTGGTCCCACGACCGGCTGGCCGACCAGGCCGCCGAGGTGCAGCGGCTAGGCCGCGAGCTCCACGAGCGGCTCGCCACCATGGGGGGCAACCTGGCCCGGCTCGGCCGTTCCCTGAGCGCCGCGGTGGGCGCCTACAACCAGGCGGTTGGCTCGATCGAGGGCCGGGTGCTCGTGACCGCCCGAAAGTTCAGCGAGCTCGGGGTGACCGACGACGCGCTCGAGGAGCCGGCCCAGGTCGAGGTGACGCCGCGCAGCCTGGCGGCGGCGGAGTTCGCCAGCGACCTGACCGCGCTCGGCCGCGACGCCGACCCGCTGGACGACGCCCTCGACCTCTCGTGGGGCGCCGGCCCGGACCCCGAGCCGGGTGATGCCACGGCGCGGCGCGCGAGCGGAGCCTGAGCCCCGCCGTACGGTGGCGGTGTGAGCCAGACCCGCTCCTTCCCGGTCACGGGAGTCGAGCCGGGACGCCAGGTCGTGGCGCTCGGCCTCGCTGCCGTGCTCACCGTCGTGGTGGTCAACGTCCTGCTGGTCGGCGAGCTCACCCTCTTCTTCGACCTGTGCTTCGTGGTCGTCTGCCTGACGCTGGCGCTGGCCGTGCGCACCCGGGACTTCTTCACCGTCGGGGTCCTGCCGCCACTGATGATGGTCGGCATCTTCACGATGATCGGGCTGAGCATGCCCGAGGTGATCGCGCACCCGCGCGACGGCGTCGTCCAGGCCGTCGTCACCGGGCTTGCCCACCACAGCGGGGCGCTCGTGGCGGGCTACGCCCTGTGCCTGGCGACGCTCGCGTTCAGGACTCGAAGCGAGCCGGGTCCCCGGCCCCGACCCTGAGCACCACCGGCACGCCCTCCGACCAGTCGATGACGGTCGTGGGCTTCGCGGTCGTCTCCCCCGCCTCGACGACGATGTCGACCTGGTGATCGAGGTCTTCCTTGATCTCCCAGCCCACGGTGCGGGCCTCGTCCTCACCGGGAAGGATCAGCGTGCTGGTGAGGATGGGCTCACCGAGCTCCTCGAGGATCGCGCACACGACGACGTGGTCGGGGATGCGCACCCCCACCGTCCGCTTCTTGGGGTGCATCAGCCGCCGTGGCACCTCGCCGGTGGCCGGCAGGATGAACGTGTAGGGCCCCGGCACCGCCGACTTGATCGTCCGGAACGCGGAGTTGTCGACGTGCACGAACTGGCCGAGCTGTGAGAAGTCCTTGCACATCAAGGTGAAGTGGTGGTCGTCGTCGAGTTCGCGGATGCGCAGGATCCGGTCGCGACCGTCCCGGTTGCCGAGCTTGCAGCCAAGCGCGTAGCCCGAGTCGGTGGGGTAGGCCATCAGCGCATCGTCGCGCAGTGCCTCGACGACCTGGGCGACCAGCCGCGGCTGCGGGTTCTCGGGGTGGAGGTCGACGTAGCGAGCCATGGGGTCCGGGCCTCAGGCCTGTTGCGCGAGGCGGAGGTCGCGACGCAGCTCGGGCGGCAGGGCGAAGATCAACGACTCCTCCGCACTGTGCACGGCCCGCGCCTCGGGGTAGCCGCGCTCGCTGAGGTAGGCGAGCACGCCGTCGACGAGCGACTCGGGGACGCTCGCACCCGAGGTGACGCTGACCTTCTCGACACCGTCGAGCCACGCCTCGTCGATCTCGGAGGCGTCGTCGACGCGGTACGACGCCTTGGCGCCGACCTCGAGCGCGACCTCGACCAGTCGTACGGAGTTGGAGGAGTTGCCGGAGCCGACCACGATCACCAGGTCGGCGTCGTGAGCGATCTCCTTGACCGCGAGCTGACGGTTCTGGGTGGCGTAGCAGATGTCGTCGCTGGGCGGGTCGAGCAGCAGCGGGAACCGCTCGCGGATCGCGGCGACCGTCTCGAGCGTCTCGTCGACCGACAGCGTGGTCTGCGAGAGCCAGGCCACCTTGGCCGGGTCGCGCACGACGATGCCGGCGACGTCGTTGGGCGACTGCACGAGCTGGATGTGCTCGGGCGCCTCGCCGGCGGTGCCCTCGACCTCCTCGTGGCCCTCGTGGCCGATGAGCAGGATGTCGTAGTCGTCGGCGGCGAACCGCTTGGCCTCGTGGTGGACCTTGGTCACCAGCGGGCAGGTCGCGTCGATCGTCTTGAGGCTGCGGGTCTCGGCCTCGCGGTGCACCTCGGGTGAGACACCGTGGGCGGAGAACACCACGGTCTTGCCCTCGGGCACCTCGTCGAGCTCCTCGACGAAGATCGCGCCACGCGACTCGAGGTCGGAGACGACGTGCTTGTTGTGCACGATCTGCTTGCGCACGTAGACCGGGGCGCCGTACAGGTCCAGCGCCTTCTCCACGGTGATCACGGCCCGGTCGACACCGGCGCAGTAGCCCCGGGGCGCGGCGAGCAGCACGGCCTTGGCCTCATCGGGGCTGAGGACGGCGGGCACACCCAGATCGGTCATGCGCAGAGTCTAGGTGGGGGCCGTGGTCGAGCGAAGTCGAGACCGTGCGCCGCGAGCTGTCCGCGGCCACCCGTAGGCTCACCGCCGTGGCTCTCGAGACCTCCCCGACCCAGCCGGCGCCGGTCCGCCAGATCGCCAGCGCGATCTCGTCGTGGATCGACCGGCTGGGCAGCGTGTGGGTCGAGGGCCAGATCGCGCAGGTCACCCGCCGGCCCGGCGTGCAGACCGTGTTCATGACCCTGCGGGACTCGGTGGCCGACATCTCGGTGACCGTCACCTGCGCCCGCAGCCTGCTCGACAGCCTCGACCCGCCGCTGGTCGAGGGCGCCAGTGTGGTCATCCACGCGAAGGCGTCGTTCTACCCCAACCGCGGCACCCTGTCGCTGCAGGCCCGCGAGATCCGGATGGTCGGGCTCGGCGAGCTGCTGGCGCGTCTCGAGCGCCGCCGGCAGCTGCTGGCCGCCGAGGGGCTCTTCGCGCCCGAGCTCAAGCGCTCCCTGCCCTTCCTCCCCGCCTGCGTCGGCCTGGTCACGGCGCCGAAGTCCGCCGCCGAGCGCGACGTGATCGACAACGCCGCCCGCCGCTGGCCGGCGGTGCGCTTCGAGGTGGCGTACGCCGCGATGCAGGGCCCGCGGTCGGCCAGCGAGGTCATCGAGGCGGTCGAACGCCTCGACCGACACCCCGATGTCGACGTGATCGTCATCGCCCGCGGCGGCGGTTCCATCGAGGACCTGCTCCCGTTCTCCGACGAGGGCCTGATCCGCGCCGTGCACGCGGTGACCAAGCCCGTCGTCTCGGCGATCGGCCACGAGCCCGACCAGCCGCTGCTCGACCTGGTGGCCGACGTACGCGCGTCGACACCGACCGACGCGGCCCGGCGCATCGTGCCCGACGTCGTGGAGGAGGTCCAGGGCGTCGTCTGGGCCCGGGGCCGGATCCGCACGCTGCTGCGCCAGTGGCTCGACGGCGAGCAGGGTGGCCTCGACACGCTGCGCTCGCGGCCGGCGCTGGCCGACCCGCGCACCCTCCTCGACGCCCGTGGCGACGAGCTCACCCTGTTGCGCGAGCGGGCCCGACGCTCGCTCTCGCACCGCCTCGACCGGGCCGCCGACGACATCGACCACCACCGGGCCCGCGCCCGGAGCCTCTCGCCGCTGGCGACGCTCCAACGCGGCTACGCCGTGCTCCAGGACGCCGACGGGCATGTCGTCTCGTCGATCGCCGGCCTCGACGCCGGCCGGTCGGTGTCGGTGCGGGTCTCCGACGGCCGCGTGCACGCCACCACCGACCGGGTCGAGGCGCTCGACCACTCACCAGAGGGAGACATCCATGGCTGACAAGGCCGTCGCACCCGACCAGCTCTCCTACGAGGACGCCCGCGAACAGCTGGTCGAGGTGGTCCGCACCCTGGAGGCCGGCGGCACCACCCTCGAGGAGTCCCTCGCTCTGTGGGAGCGAGGCGAGAAGCTCGCCACCGCCTGCCAGGCCTGGCTGGACGGCGCCCGCAAGCGCCTCGACGAGGTCGTCGAGGCCGACGAGAGCTAGGCATCGATTCCGCCGCGGCGTACGGCCTCGGCCCCGGAGCGGCCCGCTGCCCCGGCAGCGGTGAGACAAGGTCGGTTCAGGTCAGGGGAAGCGACCGTAGGTCACCGCCCGGGGACGACGGCCGTGTGCGGCGGTGAGAGGCGGTCGGTTCTGGTGCAGGAAACCGACCGTAGGTCACCGCAGCGGACCCGGCGCCGCGTGCAGCGGTGAGACAAGGTCGGTTCGGGCCGCGGAAACCGACCCCAACTCACCGCCCCGGGGACAGCCCACCGGCAGCGGTGAGACAAGGCCGGTTCGGGCCGCGGAAACCGACCCCAACTCACCGCCCCGGGGACAGCCCACCGGCAGCGGTGAGACAAGGTCGGTTCGGGCCGCGGAAACCGACCGCAGGTCACCGCCGCGGACCCAGCGCCACCGGCAGCGGTGAGACAAGGTCGGTTCGGGCCGCGGAAACCGACCCCAACTCACCGCCCCGGGGACAGCCCACCGGCAGCGGTGAGACAAGGTCGGTCCAACCACGCAAAACCGACCCCAACTCACCGCCCAAGACGCCACCAGCCCCTGGCGAGCAAGGCAGCTCAATCAGCAGGCACGGGCTCCGTGGTCAGCAGGTCGACCATCTCGCGTACGTCGGCCGCCCCGGCCGAGCCGTAGACGAGCACCGACTGGCCGTCGACCTCGGTCGCGTAGCCCACATCGCCCCCCTCGTCGGTCCACGTCGACCACGAGGTCGCGAGGCTGCCGGGCACCGACAGCGGGTCGCCCTCGGTGGCGTCCTCGTCGACGTAGATCTCGACCAGGTTGTCGACGGAGTCGTCCTCCTGGCGTACGCCGACGAACGCGCCGTCGTCGGTGAGCATGCCCAGACCCCAGACGGGTCGGTCGCCGGGCCTCGAGTCGAGGCTGGTCACCCGCCAGCCGCTGGGCAGCGTCGCCGGGTAGACGACCTCGCGACCGACACCCTGGACTGCCTCCACGGCCGAGAGGTAGTCGACCGTCTCGGGGTCGACGTCGAGGTCGTTGCGGTTGACGGCGCGAAACGCGACGAAGGCCGCGATCGCCGCCATCGTCACGATCAGCGCGCCGACCATGCCCGCGGCCGAGCGCTGGTAGCGACCCCCCTGTTGACTCACGCCGCCATCCTCTCAGGGGGCCGGTGCGCGCCCGTCGGGAGCCGGGTCGCGTCCCGATGCGCGGATGCCTCATGCAGACAGATCACCGCAGATGCGGAACACTGCCCCTGTGACCACCTACCGGATCGCGGAGGCAGCCAACCTCCTGGGCGTCAGCGACGACACCGTGCGGCGGTGGGTCGACGGTGGCCGGCTGCCGATCCTGGCGGGCGACGGACCCGCCCGCATCGAAGGGGCGGCGCTGGCCGAGCTCGCGGCGTCACTGGCCGACTCCCCCGACCGCGAGAGCACCCGGGCAGCGTCCGTCAGCGCGCGCAACCGGCTCGAGGGCATCGTCACCGCCGTCCGCAAGGACCCGGTGATGGCCCAGGTCGAGCTCGTCTGCGGCCCCTACCGGATCGTCTCGCTGATGAGCAGCGACGCCGCCACCGAGCTCGGCCTCGAGCCGGGGGTCCGCGCGTTCGCGTCGGTGAAGTCCACCAACGTGGTCGTGGAGGTGCCGTGAAGCCGACCGCTGCAGGCAAATCACTCGTCCTGGCCCTCGTCCTGGCTCTCGGCGCCCTCGCCGGCTGCTCGAGCGACGGCGACGACCGGAGCGGGGGCGGCGAGCTGACCGTGCTCGCCGCGGCCTCGCTGACCGACATCTTCGAGCAGCTGGCCACCGAGTTCGAGGCGGCCAACGACGCGGACGTCACGTTCTCCTTCGGCTCCAGCACCGACCTGGCCGCGCAGGTGGCCGACGGGGCGCCCGGCGACGTCCTCGCCAGCGCCGACGAGGCCTCCATGCAGGTGGCCGAGGACGCCGGCAGCACGGGCGACGTGTCGAGCTTCGCGTCCAACGTGCTGACGATCGTCACCTCGCCCGGCAACCCGACCGGCATCGACAGCCTCGCCGACCTAGCCGGCGCGACCTGGGTCCGCTGCGCCGACGACGTGCCGTGCGGCCGCGTCGCGGTGGCCGTGCTCGAGGCCAACGGCATCACTGCCGAGCCCGTCAGCCTGGAGGACGACGTGCGCTCCACCCTCGACAAGGTGACGTCCGGGGAGGCCGACGCGGGCCTGGTCTACGTCACCGACGCGGTCGCGGCCGGCGACAGCGTGGACACCGTCGAGATCCCGGGCGCCGAGGAGCAGCTGACGTCGTACTTCACGGCCACGCTCGAGCAGGCCGACAACCCCTCCCTGGCCCGGAAGTGGGTCGACTTCGTGCTCTCCGACGACGGCCAGGCGGCGCTCGCCGAGGCCGGGTTCACCGGCCCGTGAGCGCGCGATGAAGGACAACCTCGGTCGCGCACCGGTCCTGCTCGTCGTGCCCGCCGCGCTGGCCACGCTGCTGCTGACGGTCCCGCTGGTCGCGATGGTGGCCGCGACCGACTGGCCCGGCCTGCCCGGCCAGCTCCGGTCCGAACCGCTGCGCGAGGCCCTGTGGCTCTCCCTGGTCACCTCCACGGTGGCCGTCACGGTCTGTCTGCTCCTCGGCCTGCCGCTCGCCTGGGTGCTCGCGCGGGTCGACTTCCGCGGCCGCGGGGTGCTCCGGGCGCTGGTCACCGTGCCACTGGTGCTGCCGCCCGTGGTCGCCGGCGTCGCCCTGCGTACGGCGTTCGGCCGCAGTGGCTTCCTCGGCAGGCCGCTCCTCGAGGCCACCGGCTTCGGCTTCCCGTTCACGACGTGGGGCGTGATCCTCGCCCACGTGTTCGTCTGCATGCCCTTCGTCGTGATCAGCATCGAGGGCGCGCTGCGCTCGACCAACCCCGAGTACGACGCCGCGGCGGCCACCCTCGGCGCCTCCCGCTGGACCACCTTCCGCCGGGTCACCGTGCCGCTGGCCCTGCCCGGCATCGTGGCCGGCGCGGTCCTCGGCTGGGCGCGCTCGCTGGGAGAGTTCGGCGCGACGATCACCTTCAACGGCAACTACCCGGGAACCACGCAGACCATGCCCACCCTGATCTACGTCAAGCGCCAGTCCGACCAGGACGCCGCGCTCGCCCTGAGCCTGGTCATGCTGCTGGTCTCGGTGGTCGTGCTGCTCGCGCTGCGCGACCGCTGGCTCGGCACCCGGATGGCCAGCGCATGAGCGAACACCCCGGCGCCTCCGGCCTCGAGGTCCGAGTCGAGGTCCCGGGTCGGGTGCGCGCGACGTTCACCGCCCGCGCCGGCGAGGTGGTCGCCGTCATCGGGCCCAACGGCGCCGGCAAGTCGTCGCTGGTGCGCGCCCTGGCCGGCCTCGCTCCGGCCCAGGGTCACGCCCGCCTCGACGGCACCGACCTGCTGACGATCCCGGCCCGCGAGCGGCAGGTGGGGCTGGTCTTCCAGGGCCAGCTGCTCTTCCCGCACCTCAGCGCCCTCGACAACGTCGCCTTCGGCCCCCGCGCGCGCGGCGTACCCCGGGCCGAGGCGGACGCCGACGCGCAGGGCTGGCTCGACCGGTTCGGCGTCGGTGAGCACGCCGGCGCGAAGCCGCCGAGGCTCTCCGGCGGACAGGCCCAGCGGGTGGCCATCGCCCGCGCGCTCGCGACCAGGCCACGGCTGCTGCTGCTCGACGAGCCGCTGACCGGTCTCGACGTCAAGGTCGCGATGGCGCTGCGCATCGAGCTCGGCCGTCACCTCGCGTCCTACGACGGCGTCACGCTGCTGGTGACCCACCACGCGATCGACGCGCTGACCCTGGCCGACCAGGTGGTGGTGCTGGATGAAGGCGAGGTGGCCCAGGTCGGCACCCCTGCCGAGGTCTCGCAGCGACCCCGCACCGAGCACGTCGCCCGGCTCGTGGGCCTCAACGTGGTGCGCCACGAGGACGAGCTGATGAGCTTCACGCCCGACGCGGTGGCCGTCTCCCTCGACGAGCCGGTCGGCTCCCCGCGCCTGCGCTGGCGGGGCAAGGTCGCCGACGTGTCGCCGCACGGCGACGCCGTACGTCTCCTGGTGCATGCCGACCCCGATCTCATCGCCGATGTGACGCCGGCAGCGGCCACCGAGCTCGGACTGACGCCCGGTCGCGATGTGTGGCTCTCGGTGAAGGCGACGTCCGTACGCCGTTACGCCGCACTCGACGAACGGCCGACCGGCGCTACCATGCGGCCATGAGCCCCAAGGACCTCAACGTCTCCCCCCAGTCCCCGGACCGCAACCTGGCCCTCGAGCTGGTGCGGGTCACCGAGGCAGCGGCCATGGCCGCCGGCCGCTGGGTGGGTCGGGGTGACAAGAACGACGCCGACGGCGTGGCGGTCAACGCCATGCGCGTGATGATCTCGACGATCGGGATGAACGGCACCGTCGTCATCGGCGAGGGCGAGAAGGACAACGCGCCCATGCTCTACAACGGCGAGAAGGTCGGCGACGGCACCGGCCCCGAGTGCGACGTCGCCGTCGACCCGATCGACGGCACCACGCTCACCGCCAAGGGCATGTCCAACGCCATCTCGGTGCTGGCGGTGGCTCCGCGCGGGACGATGTTCGACCCCTCGGCCGTGTTCTACATGGAGAAGCTGGTCACCGGACCCGAGGCGGCCGGCGTCGTCGACATCCGCCTCCCCGTCGCCGAGAACATCCACCAGATCGCCAAGGCCAAGGGCTCGCGTCCCGAGGACGTCACCGTCGTCGTGCTCGACCGGCCCCGGCACGACGAGCTCGTCAGCGAGATCCGCGCCACCGGCGCGCGCATCAAGTTCATCATCGACGGCGACGTCGCTGGCGCGATCATGGCGGCCCGGCCGGACACCGGCATCGACCTGCTGCTCGGGGTCGGCGGCACCCCCGAGGGGATCATCGCGGCCTGCGCCATGAAGTGCCTGGGCGGAGTCATCCAGGGCCGGCTCTGGCCCCAGGACGACGACGAGCGGGAGAAGGCCATCGCCGCAGGCCACAACCTCGACCAGGACCACATCCTCACCACCGACGACCTCGTCACGGGCGACGACTGCTTCTTCGTGGCCACCGGCATCACCGACGGCGAGCTGATGCGCGGCGTGCGCTACCGCGCCAACGGCGCGACGACTGACTCGCTGGTGATGCGGTCGCGCAGCGGCACGATCCGATCCATCACCTCCGAGCACCAGCTCGGCAAGCTACGCAATTTCTCCGCGATCGACTTCGACAAGTGACGCCTTCCGCCCACGGGTGAGCGCGGCGACGACCTCGTCGATCACGCGGGGGTCGAACGCCATCCCGAGGTGCGACGCGTTCACCTGAACGGAACGGGCCAGCGGGTCGATGCAGGCACGCGGGTCGACGATGCCGTCTCGCGGCGACCAGATCGCGGTGAAGTCGACGCTGCCGGGCAGCGGTGCCCGGCACTCCGCGAAGCTCTGCCGGGCGCACTCGCCCGACACGCAGTCCTCCGCCATCAGCCCGCGCACCCCGGCGCGGCTGAGCCGGACGAGCAGGTCGACGCTCGCGGTCAGCGAGATGTGGTGGGCGGCCGGCGCCAGCATCGGGCTGCCCATCGTGACGATGCCCGAGACGAGGTCGGGACGACGGGCGGCCACACCGCGCGCCAGCATCCCGCCGAGACTGTGCCCGACGATGCGCACCCTGGTGCCGCGGCGGGCGACCACCGACTCCAGTCGCGCCTCGAGCTGGTCGGCCGCGGCCAGGGTGCAGCCGACGTTGGCCCGGATCTGCGATCGGTAGGTGCGGATCCCGGTACGCCGCAGCGCACCGGCCATCATCGCCAGCGTGCCGTCGCC
Source organism: uncultured Actinomycetota bacterium (assembly GCA_963807335.1). Taxonomy (GTDB): domain Bacteria; phylum Actinomycetota; class Actinomycetes; order Propionibacteriales; family Nocardioidaceae; genus Nocardioides. The sequence continues at coordinate 41,047 of CAWEBT010000011.1, read as the reverse complement.
CGCGAGGAAGCCCGGCACGAGCACGACGGGTTCGTGGTCACGAGACGGCGACCGGCCGGCGTACGGCGTGACACGGCGAGCGCCACCCTCCCCCAGCCGGCGCAGCGCGAACCGGCCGACCTCGATCACGACGCTGCCCTCACGGAGCACCGCGCCGGCAGCGGGGCGCGCGAATCCCTCGGGGCGAAGGAAGTCGCCCAACGTCGAGGAACTGTCACCGGTGCCCACAATTGTCGACACTAGGCGCAGATCGCACGCCAGGACGGGAAACGGGCCCAGTCGGTGTGCCCGTGTCCGTCATCGTGTTGACTGGCTTCCATGTCCTCGACCTCCTCCCGTCAGCCGGACATCACCATGTCGGAGGAGCTCTTCGCGCCCGTCAGTCCGGGGGTGGAGCTCTGCTACCAGACCTTCGGCCAGCCCGACGACGAGCCGCTGCTGCTCGTCATGGGCCTCGGCGGGCCGATGACCTGGTGGGACCCCGAGCTGTGCCGGCGGCTGGCCGCGAACGGCTTCTACGTCATCCGCTTCGACAACCGCGACACCGGACGGTCCTCGAAGATCGCCGCGCGCGTCACGCGCGGTCAGCTGGTGCGCGCCTTCACCGGCCGCCGGGTCCGGACGCCGTACTCGATGGCCGACCTGGCGCGCGACGCGTTCGGCCTGCTCGACCACCTCGGGATCCCCGCCGCCCATGTCGCGGGCGTCTCGATGGGCGGCATGATCGCGCAGACGATGGCCATCGACGGTCGCGAGCGCGTGCTGTCGCTGACCAGCATCATGTCGACGACCGGCCGTCGCACGGTCGGCTGGCTGAGCCCTCGGCTGATGCCGGCGCTGATCGGCAACCGAGGCGGCGGGCGAGAGGCCTACCTCGAGTCGAGTGCGGCGATGTGGGCGATGATCGGCTCCCCCGCGTTCCCGGTGGACAAGGTGAAGGCCCGGATGCGGGCCGAGGAGACGTTCGACCGTGGCTTCTCCGCGAGCGGCGTGCTGCGCCAGATGATGGCGGTCATCACCCAGCCCGACCGCACGCTGCGCCTGCGCGGCGTGCGGGTGCCCGCGCTGGTGGTGCACGGTCTGGCCGACCGGATGGTGCACGTCTCCGGTGGTCGAGCGACCGCGTCGGCCCTGCCCGGCGCGGAGCTGCTGCTCATCGACGGCATGGGCCACGACCTGCCCCGGGACCTCTTCGACACCATCGGCCAGGCGATCCGTCGTACGGCGGACCGGAGCCGCGGCGCCTGAGACGCGCAGCAGGGCGGCGACCGAAGTCACCGCCCTGCCCAGAACGTCGCGTGCTACTCGGAGAGACGCGCGCCCGTGTCTGTGTCGAACACGTGCACGTGGTGCGGGTCGGTCGTGACGTGGATGGTCTGGCCCTTGCGCACCGAGTCGCGGCCGCCGGACACACGGACGATCACGTTGCTGGGCACGCCCTCGACGTCGGAGGTGCCGTAGACGAACCCATCGGCGCCGAGCTCCTCGACGACGGTGACGTGGACGGGAAGGCCGCCCTCCTCGGCGGAGACCAGGCGCCATGCCTCGGGCCGCACGCCGACGGTGATGTTGCCCGCCATCGTCCTGGACGCGGTTTCGTCGACCGGCACGAGGTACTTGCCGATCTGCGCCTTGCCGTCGACCGCCCGGGCCTCGATGAGGTTCATCTGCGGCGAGCCGATGAACCCGGCCACGAACAGGTTGACCGGCTTGTCGTAGAGGTTGAGCGGGGTGTCGACCTGCTGCAGGTAACCGTCCTTCATCACCGCGACGCGGTCGCCCATCGTCATGGCCTCGACCTGGTCGTGGGTGACGTAGACGGTCGTCACCCCCAGGTCGGCCTGGAGCTTGGCGATGTCGGTACGGGTCTGCACGCGCATCTTGGCGTCGAGGTTGGACAGCGGCTCGTCCATGCAGAAGACCTGCGGGTTGCGGACGATCGCTCGGCCCATGGCGACGCGCTGGCGCTGGCCGCCGGAGAGGGCCTTGGGCTTGCGCTCGAGGAACTCCTCCAGCCCCAGGATCTTGGCGGCGTCCGCGACGCGCCGCTTCTGCTCGTCCGAGGGCACCTTGGCCATCTTGAGGGCGAAGCCCATGTTCTCGGCCACTGTCATGTGCGGGTAGAGCGCGTAGTTCTGGAACACCATCGCGATGTCGCGGTCCTTGGGCGCGACGTGCGTGATCTCCCGGTCGCCGATGAAGATCTTTCCCTCGTTGACCTCTTCGAGCCCGGCGAGCATCCGCAGGGTGGTCGACTTGCCGCATCCCGAGGGGCCGACGAGGACCATGAACTCGCCGTCGTTGATCTCGAGGTCGATGCCCGGAACCGCGGGCGTGTCGGCCCCCGGATACCAGCGCTGGGCCTTCTCGAACCTGACTGTTGCCATGACTGAACTCCTTCACCGGCAGGTACGTGCCGGACGATCCGTAGTGAAGTGGGTTGTGCAGGTGACGGGAGTCACACTACGGATGATCGGCCCCGATGCCTACTGCGTGCCCACCACCCGGCCGGGACGCTGTTTCCGTCGTTCCACTCCTCGGAGAGGACGGTTGCCAAACCACTCCTCAAGGACTAGACGTGTCCTACACCACAAAAGGGGGAGGAGCACATGTTGCGTGCCTCACAGTCATCCCGGAGGAAGCGGCGGCGCATCGTGGGGGCGAGTCTGGCTCTCACCTGCGCCGCAGGACTGGCCGCTTGCTCAGCAGGCGCTGACTCAGGAAAGCCCGAGCTCGTCTGGTACACCAACCCCGACAGCGGGGGCCAGGCGAAGGTCGCCGAGAACTGCTCCACCGACGAGTACACCGTCACCACCCAGGTCCTCCCCCAAGACGCCGGCCAGCAGCGCATCCAGCTGGCCCGCAGGCTGGCCGCGGGCGATCCGGCGATCGACCTGATGAGCCTGGACCCGCCCTACACGGCCGAGTTCGCCAACGCAGGCTTCCTGGCCGAGATCCCGCAGGAGATGCAGGACAAGCTCGCCGAGCAGTCGTTCGACGGGGCTACGGCGGCGGCCACGTGGGAGGACAAGATCGTCGCCTTCCCGTTCTGGTCCAACACCCAGGTGCTCTGGTACCGCAAGTCGTTCGTCGACCAGGTCGGCCTCGACATGTCGAAGCCGGTCACGTGGGACCAGATCATCACCGCCGCCGAGGAGGGTGGCGGCACGATCGGCGTCCAGGCCAACAAGTACGAGGGCTACGCCGTCTGGATCAACGCCCTGATCGCCGGTGCCGGCGGCACCATCGTCGAGGACGCCGAGAAGGGCGCCGATGCCACGATCACCGTGGACAGCGAGGCGGGGCGCGCTGCCGCAGGAGTCATCGAGAAGCTCGCCTCCAGCGATGCAGCGGCCAGCGACCTGTCGGTCTCCAACGAGGGCACGGCCGGGTCGTCGTTCGGCTCCGATGACGGAGCCTTCCTCGTCAACTGGACCTACATCTTCCACAACTACGACGAGAGTGCTCCCGACGTCGCCGACGACATCGGCTACACGATGTATCCCGCCACGGCCGAGGGCGAGGAGGCCCACCCGCCGTACGGCGGCATCGGCATCGGCGTGAGCGACAGCTCCGACAACAAGGAGCTGGCCCTGAAGGCAGCCGCCTGCGTGGTCGAGCCGGAGAACCAGGGCATCAACGCGGAGCTCACCGGCAACATGCCGGCCAGCTCGGCAGGTTACGAGTACCCGCCGCTGGCGGACATCTACCCCGCCGACCTGTTGCAGCTCTTCGAGGACAGCGTCGACGCGGCCGCACCACGCGCGGTGACGCCGTACTGGAGTGACATCTCCTCAGCGCTCCAGAGCACCTGGCACCCGCCGAGCAGCGTCGACTCCGACACCCCGCAGCAGTCGCAGAAGTTCATCGACGAGATCCTGAAGGGAGGGAGGCTGCTGTGAGCACCGCCGTCGCCCCAGACTCCAAGAAAGACACACAGCGGGCCACCAAGATGCCCGACAGCGACCGGACGATCGCCGAGAACCGTCTCGGCCAGCGCCTGGTCGCCCCCGCGGTCGTCCTGATGATCCTGGTCACCGCCTACCCGATGCTGCAGGCGCTCTACCTGTCGTTGTTCCGCTACCGGCTGACCACCCCGGACGACCGCGAGTTCATCGGGTTGGGCAACTACGTCACGGTCCTGACGGACTCGCTCTTCTGGCGGGACACCTGGAACACCGTCCTGATCATGGTCGTCACCGTGGGGGTCGAGCTGGTCATCGGCTTCGCCTTCGCGATGGTGATGCACAAGATCATGATCGCCCGCGGGCTGATGCGGACCTCGATCCTCATCCCCTACGGCATCATCACGGTCGTCTCCGCGTTCGCCTGGCAGTTCGCCTTCTCGCTCAACAACGGCTTCGTGAACTCGTGGTTCGCGTGGATGCCGTGGATCGCCTCCGACACCAACTGGTTCGGCGACCACTGGCACGCCATGTTCGCGATCATGGCCTCCGAGATCTGGAAGACCACGCCGTTCATGGCACTGCTGCTCCTGGCAGGTCTCTCGCAGGTCTCCGAGGACATGCTCGAGGCCGCCGAGGTCGACGGAGCCACCTGGACCCAGCGGCTGTTCAAGGTGATCCTGCCCAACATGCGCGCCGCGATCATGGTCGCCGTCCTCTTCCGTGCGCTCGACGCCTTCCGCATCTTCGACAACATCTTCGTGATGACGCGAGGCGCCCAGGACACCGAGTCCTCGTCGTTCCTCACCTACCGACAGGTGATCGAACAGATGCAGCTGGGGATGGGGTCGGCGCTCTCGGTGTTGCTGTTCTTGACGGTGCTGCTCTTGGCCTTCGGGATCGTGCGGCTGTTCAAGGTCGACCTGGCACAGGCGAGGGGTGAGGGCTGATGAAGGGCAAGACCGGAATCTCCACCTGGATCGGCTTCGTGGCGATCCTGATCTGGTGCCTGCTGCCGGTGGCGTGGATCATCTCGCTGTCGTTCAAGTCGCTCGACGAGACCACGGCGGGCAGCGCACAGTTCCTGCCGAAGGACTTCACCTTCGAGAACTACGGGGCGATCCTCGAGAACGGCGACTTCACCCGGGCGCTGATCAACAGCTTCGGCATCGCGCTGATCGCCACGCTGCTGTCGGTCGTCTTCGCGACCCTCGCGGCGTACGCCATCGCGCGGCTGGAGTTCAAGGGCAAGCGAGTGGTGCTCTCGATGGCGCTGGCCATCGCGATGTTCCCGGTGGTCTCGCTCGTCGGGCCGCTGTTCGACATGTGGCGCACGGTGGGGCTCTTCAACACCTGGCCGGGCCTGATCATCCCCTACATGACGTTCACGTTGCCGCTGGCGATCTGGACGCTCTCGGCGTTCTTCCGCGAGATCCCGTGGGAGATGGAGCAGGCGGCCCAGGTCGACGGAGCCACGTCGTGGCAGGCCTTCCGCAAGGTCATCGTGCCGCTCGCGGCACCGGGTGTGTTCACGGCGGCGATCTTGACGTTCTTCTTCGCCTGGAACGAGTTCGTGCTCGCGATCTCGCTCACGTCGACGACGGCGTCGCGCACGGTGCCGGCCCAGATGTCCTACTTCGTGGGGCCCGACCCGTTCAATCCGCCGTACTCACAACTGGCTACGGCCTCCGTGATCGTCACGATCCCGGTGATCATCATCGTCCTCCTTTTCCAGCGCAAGATCGTTGCCGGCCTCACCTCCGGCGCAGTGAAGGGTTGAGCTCATGGCTGCCATCGACATGAAGAACATCGTCAAGAAGTACGGCGACGGGTTCCCCGCAGTGAACGACGTCAGCATCGACGTCGCCGACGGGGAGTTCATGATCCTCGTCGGCCCGTCGGGCTGCGGGAAGTCCACGCTGCTGCGCATGATCGTGGGGCTCGAGGACATCACCTCGGGCGACATGGTCATCGGGGGGAAGCAGGTCAACGACCTGGCGCCTCGCGAGCGCAACCTCGCGATGGTGTTCCAGAACTACGCGCTCTACCCGCACCTCACGGTCTACGAGAACATCGCCTTCCCGCTCCGGCTCGCCGGCGCACCCGACAGCGAGATCGACGAGAAGGTGCGGAAGGCATCGAAGACCCTGGAGCTCGACGAGCACCTGGAGCGCAAGCCCGGCAACCTGTCGGGCGGTCAGCGTCAGCGGGTGGCGATGGGGCGGGCGATCGTGCGCGACGCCGACGCCTTCTTGTTCGACGAGCCGTTGTCCAACCTCGACGCCAAGCTGCGCGGCCAGATGCGCACCGAGATCTCGAGGCTGCAGAAGCGGCTGGGCATCACCACGGTCTACGTCACCCACGACCAGACCGAGGCGATGACGCTGGGCGACCGGGTCGCGGTGCTCAAGCGCGGGGTGCTGCAGCAGCTCGCGACGCCACGCGAGCTGTACACCAACCCGGGCAACCTGTTCGTCGCGGGATTCATCGGCTCCCCGCCGATGAACTTCGTGCCGGCAGAGGTCGACGGCACGTCGGTGAAGCTGCCGTTCGGCACCGTCACGATCCCCGAGGATCGGGCCAAGAACGCCCAGGGCAAGGGCCTGCTCATCGCCGGCATCCGACCTGAGCACTTCGAGGACGCGTCGGTGGTCGACTCCGGCAAGCCCGGCTCGACGTTCCGGGCCACGGTCGACGTGGTCGAGTGGCTCGGCAACGAGGCGTACGCCTACATCCCGTTCGAGGCGCCGCCCGAGGTGCAGAAGCAGCTCAACGAGCTGGAGCGCGACCTCGACGGCGAGTCGATGCGCACCCAGCTGGTCGTCGGCCTCGACGGGGCCAGCACCATCAGCGAGGGCGACGAGGCCGAGATCTGGATCGACGCCACGCAGATCCACCTCTTCGACCCGGCAACCGGCGAGAACCTCACCGTCGACCGGGAGAAGGCCGGTCGCATCCCCGGCGCCGAGGACCCGGAGGCCAAGGCGAAGGCCGAGAAGATGGCAGACCGGGGTGAGCAGGTGCACGCGGCCGAGGAGCCGAAAGCCTGATCACGAGGACCAGACCAAGGGGCCTACCGGCGGCCGCCGCGCAGGAAGTTGCGCGGCGGCCTCCGAGGCCCCTTGCGCTGCACGGTCACCGCACCCATCAGGGCGAAGCCGCGGACCCGCACGATCGGCGAGTCGGCGGTGATCTCGGCCGGCACCTTGTCGCGGCCCTGGTCGAAGGCCCCCATGATGCCCAAGCCCTCGACGATCACCTGGGTGTGGGCGTTGACGATGATGTCGATGCCGCCCCAGAAGGCGCTGGCGTTGATCACCGTCTCGCGGCTGGAGAAGGTCGCCTCGCGCAGGTCCAGGTCGACGCCACCCATCATCGCGAAGGCCGAGTGGCTCGGACCGACGGTCCAGGCGCCGCGCCGTTCGATGGCGCTCATGATCGCGATCGACGTGTTGTACGTCGGCACGGAGAGTCCGCCGACACCGGGGCGCTGGGCGGGCGCTGAGGACGGCGCAGGCAGCACGTCGTGCGGATGGGCGGGCAGGTCGACCGTCAACGGGACCAGGTCGCCGTAGGTCTTCGCGGACCAGGCGGCGTCGAGCCGCTCGTCGAGCTCCTCGAAGTCGATCCGCCCGTCGCCCGCGGCCTCGCGCAGCACCTCGGTGACGCGCTGGCGGTCGGCGTCGGAGATGCGCATCTCGTGCGGTTCGCGTCCCTCACCCATGCCGTCAGGGTAGTCCTAGCCGGCACCCGTCAGGCAGGAAGCCAGCGCCGGTGCCGGGTGCCCGTCTCGCCCTCGCGGATCAGGTCGAGCCGCGGCCTCGGACCGTCGGTGCGGCCGCCCTGGGGCTTGCGCCGGCCGGCGCGCCACGGCAGCGGCCAGGGGGCGCCGGGGCCGTCGTAGTCCTGCTCGACGGCGGCGTGCAGCGTCCAGGACGGGTCATAGAGGTGCGCCCGGCCGATCGCGCAGAGGTCGGCCCGACCGGCCATCAGGATGGAGTTCACGTCGTCGTAGGAGGAGATGACGCCGACCGCGATCGTCGGCACCCCGAGCCGGTTGCGGATCGCGTCGGCGTACGGCGTCTGGTAGGACCGCCCGAACTCCGGCCGCTCGCGCGCGGTGACCTGGCCGGTGGAGACGTCGATGGCGGAGGCGCCGGCCTCGACGAACGCCTCGGCGACCCGCAGCGCGTCATCGAGGCTCTGCCCGTCGTCGACCCAGTCGGTCGCGGAGATGCGCACCGTCATCGGCCGGTCGGCCGGCCACACGTCGCGGATCGCGGTGAACACCTCGAGCGGGAAGCGCAGCCGCGCCTCGACGTCGCCGCCGTAGGCGTCGGTGCGGCGGTTGGTGACCGGGGACAAGAAGGCCGACAGCAGGTAGCCGTGGGCGCAGTGCAGCTCGAGCAGGTCGAAGCCGGCCTCGGCGCCGCGTCGCGCGGACTCGGCGAACTCGTCGCGGATGGTGTCCATCTCGGCGCGGGTGAGCTCGCGCGGCACCTGGTTGACGCCCTTGCGGTAGGCCACCGGCGAGGGAGCGACGACCTCCCAGTTGTCCTGGTCGAGGGGCTGGTCGATGCCCTCCCACATCAGCTTGGTCGACCCCTTGCCGCCGGAGTGGCCCAGCTGGAGGCCGATCCGGGCGGAGGAGTTGGTGTGCACGAAGTCGGTCACGCGGCGCCACGACGCCTGCTGCTCGTCGTCCCACAGGCCGGCGCAGCCCAGGGTGATCCGGCCGTCGGGCGACACGCAGACCATCTCGGTCATCACGAGCCCGGCACCACCGAGGGCCTTGCCGCCGAGGTGCACGAGGTGGAAGTCGGACGGCAGCCCGTCGACGGCGACGTACATGTCCATCGGGGAGACGACCACGCGGTTGACCAGGTCGAGCCCGCCGAGGCGGACCGGCTGGAACATCGGGGGGCACTGGTCGGTGCTCCCGACGTGGTCGGCGTACCACTCGTCACAGCGCGCCACGAACTCCGGATCGCGGAGCCGGAGGTTGTCGTAGGTGACCCGGCGGCTGCGGGTCATGATGTTGAACGCGAACTGCAGCGGCTCCTGGTGGACGTACTGCTCGAGGTTCTCGAACCACTCGAGGCTGGCCTGCGCGGCGCGCTGGGTGGAGAGGACCACCGCCTTGCGCTCGGTCTCGTACGTCGCCAGGGCCTGGCCGAGGTCCGCCTCCTCGTGCACGCAGGCGGCCAGGGCGAGCGCGTCCTCCATGGCCAGCTTCGTGCCGGAGCCGATGGAGAAGTGGGCGGTGTGCGCGGCGTCGCCGAGGATCACCACGTTGTCGTGCACCCAGTGCTGGTTGCGGACCGTGGTGAAGCTGATCCAGCGCGAGTTGTTGGCCTTCACCTCGTGCCCGTCGAGCACGTCGGCGAAGAGCTCGCGGATCTTGGCGACCGAGGCGTCGTCGGACTCCCCCGGCGCCCAGGTGCGGTCGGCGAGCTCGGCGAACCCGGCCCTCTCCCAGACCGCCGAGGTCATCTCGACGATGAACGTGCTGCCGGTCGCGTCGTAGGGGTAGCCGTGGATCTGCATCACGCCGTACGGCGTCTGGGCGACGTAGAACTTGAACGCGTCGAACACCTTGTCGGTGCCGAGCCAGATGTAGCGGCAGTCGCGGACGTCGAGGGTCGGCTGGAACGTGTCGGCGTGCCGGTTGCGGACGGCGGAACCCAGACCGTCGCACGCCACCACCAGGTCGTGGGTGCGCGACAGCTCGTCCACGTCGGGCGCCTCGGCGCTGAAGTGGATGGTGACGCCGAGCTCGAGGCAGCGGGCCTGCAGGATCTCGAGCAGCCGCTTGCGCGACATCGCCGCGAAGCCGTGGCCGCCGCTGGTGACGACCTCGCCCTTGAAGTGCACGTCGATGTCGTCCCAGACCGCGAACTCCCGCTGCATCAGCGCGTAGATCTCCGGATCGGCGTGCTCGATGCCGCCCAGGGTCTCGTCGCTGAAGACGACGCCGAAGCCGAACGTGTCGTCGGCGGCGTTGCGCTCCCAGACGGTGATCTCGTGGGGCTCACGCCCGGGCTGCTCAGAGAGCTGCTTGGCCAGGGCACTGAAGTAGAGCCCGCCGGGGCCGCCACCGATCACCGCGATGCGCATGTCCCCAACATATTGCGTTCTTGACGGAAGTTGTCAAGGCGCAATACCGTCGCTCGCATGAGTGGCCTCACCGGGGAGCAGCAGCAGTACGTCGACCGGATCCGCTCCGTCGCCACCGACCACCTCAGCGCGGTGCCCGCGGTGCACGGCGGCGTCAACCGGCCTCTGCTCGCGCTGCTCGGCGAGCACGGCCTCCTGCGGGGACTGTTCGGCGGTGCGCCCGACGAGGCGCCGCGGGACGCGGCCGCACTCCAGCTCTGCCTGCTCCGCGAGACCCTGGCGACCGTCACGACCGAGGCCGAGACCGCGCTCGCGCTGCAGGGGCTCGGCAGCTACCCGCTGCTGCAGTCCGGCTCGCCGGAGGTCGTCGACCGGTGGATCCCCGGCGTGGTGGCCGGCACCATCGTGGCCGCGTTCGCCCTGTCCGAGTCCGGGGCCGGGTCCGACGCGGCTGCGCTCGCGCTGCGCGCCACCCGCGACGGCGACGGCTGGCGGCTGTCCGGCGAGAAGACCTGGATCTCCAACGCCCCCGACGCCGACGTCTACGCCGTCTTCGCGCGCACCACCGAGGGTGCCGGCGCCCGCGGAGTCACCGCCTTCGTGGTGGCCGGCGACGCCGAGGGGCTCTCCGGCGAGCGCCTCGACATGGTCGCGCCGCACGCGATCGGCCGCCTGGTGTTCGACGGCGTCCGGGTCGGACCTGCGGACGTTCTCGGCGAGGTCGACCGCGGCTTCGCGGTGGCCATGCGCACCCTCGACCTGTTCCGGCCCAGCGTCGGGGCGTTCGCGGTCGGCATGGCGCAGGCCGCGCTCGACGCGTCGCTGGAGTGGGCGCTCACCCGCGAGGTGTACGGCGACCTGCTCATCCGCCAGCAGTCCGTCGAGCACACCCTGGCCGAGATGGCCACCCGCATCCAGGCCAGCCGGCTGCTCGTGCGGTCGGCCGCGACGACGTACGACAGCGGGGCGCCGGCCGCCGAGATCACCCAGAGCGCCGCGATGGCCAAGCTGTTCGCCACCGAGTCGGCGCAGTGGGTGGTCGACCAGGCCGTGCAGATGCACGGCGCGCGCGGGCTGCAGAAGGGGCACCTGCTCGAGCGGCTCTATCGTGAGGTCCGGGCGCCGCGCATCTACGAGGGCGCCTCCGAGGTGCAGCGCACGATCATCGGCCGCGGGCTGGTGCGAGCACGCCAACAGGGAGGACAGCAGTGAGTCGATACCGGGGCAGCGTGCCGATCACCGAGGACTGGCGGCACTTCCGCTTCACGGTGACCGACCGGGTCGCGACGGTGACCCTCGACCGGCCCGAGAAGATGAACCCGCTCACCTTCGAGTCGTACGCCGACCTGCGCGACCTGCTGCACGAGCTCCCGCACCGCGGCGACACCGACGTGCTCGTGATCCGAGGCGAGGGCCGCGGCTTCTGCGGCGGCGGCGACGTCAACGAGATCATCGGCGAGCTGATCAAGATGGACCCGCGCGACCTGATCGGCTTCACCAGGATGACCGGCGACGTCATCAAGGCCATGCGCGAGTGCCCGATCCCGATCATCACCGGCATCCAGGGCATCGCCGCCGGTGCCGGGTCGGTCATCGCGATCGCCAGTGACTTCCGGGTCTGCACCACCTCGGCCCGCTTCGCGTTCCTCTTCACCAAGGTCGGCCTCTCCGGCGGCGACATGGGCGCGGCGTACCTCCTGCCTCGGCTCGTCGGGGCCGGCCGGGCCACCGAGCTCCTGATGCTCGGCGACACGATCGACGCCGAGACGGCCGACCGCTACGGGCTGGTGTCCCGGCTGGTCGCCGACGACGAGCTGGACGACGCGGTCGCGGCTCTCGCCCGCCGGCTGGCCGACGGCCCGACCCTGGCCTACGCCCAGACCAAGTCGTTGATCACCCGCGAGCTCGACATGCCGCTGGGGGCCGCGATGGAGCTCGACGCGATGACCCAGGCGCTGCTGATGACGACCAGCGACCACGCCGAGTTCCACGCCGCCTTCAACGCGAAGCGGCCGCCCGAGTGGACCGGCCGATGAGTCCGGTCGCGATGGTCACCGGCGCCTCGCAGGGCATCGGCCGGGCCTGCGCCGAGGCCCTGTCCGCCGCCGGGCACCGGGTCGCCCTGGTCGCCCGGTCGGAGTCGGCGCTGCGCAAGGTCGCCGAGACGCTTCCCGGCGAGTCCATGGTGCTGCCCACCGACGTGACCTCACCCGAGCAGCTCGAGGCGGCGTTCGCCGCTGTCGAGTCGGCGTGGGGACCGGTCGAGGTGCTCGTGGTCAACGCCGGCGCAGCGATGTCGGCGCCGCTCGTGAAGACCTCCGACGAGGACTGGCAGCGGATGCTCGACCTCAACCTCACCGCGCCGTTCCGCTGCCTGCGGCGGGCCCTGCCGAGCATGACCGAGGCGCGCCGCGGCCGGGTCGTGGTGATCTCCTCGATCGCCGGCAAGACCGGCGGCGCCCGCATCGCGGCGTACACCGCCAGCAAGCACGGCGTGCTCGGCCTGGTCCGGTCTGCAGCCTCCGAGGTGGCCCGCACCGGCGTGACCGTCAACGCGGTGTGCCCCGGCTACGTCGACACCCCGATGACCGACGAGTCGGTCGCCAACATCTCCGCCGGCACGGGACGCACGGCCGAGGACGCCCGTTCCCTCCTGGCCAACAACCAGCCCATCGGCCGGCTCGTAACCGCGACCGAGGTCGCCTCGGCGGTCATGCTGTGCGTCGACAACGGTGCGATCAACGGTCAGGGGCTCAACGTCGACGGAGGTGCGGTCCAGTCGTGAAGCGCGTCAATCCCGCCTCCCTCGCCGCCCCGTCGGGCTTCTCGCACGCCGTGGTCGCCACCGGCACGACCGTCTTCCTCGCCGGCCAGACCGGGATGGTGTCGGACGGCTCGATCGTCCCGGGTGGCGTCGTGGCGCAGTTCGAGCAGGCGCTCGGCAACCTGCTCACCGCGCTCGCCGAGGCGGGCGGCAGCCCGGCCGACCTGGCCTCGCTGACGATCTACATCGTCGACATGGACGACTACCGCGCGCACGCCCGCGACATCGGCCGCGTCTGGAAGCGCCTCATCGGCACCGACTACCCCGCCATGGCCGGCATCGGGATCTCCCGGCTCTGGGACCACGACGCCGTGGTCGAGGTGCAGGGCTTCGCCGTACTGCCCGACTAGCTCGCTCCTCGTGGTCCCGGGCGGCGGGGTAGTCCGGGGCAGATTTGCTGTCCCGCGGGCTCGAGCCGACAAATTTGCACCGGACTACCCCGGCAACCGGGGCGGCAGTTAGGGCTCAGTCAGGGAGCGGATCGGCCCCGCGGACGACGGCGCGGGCGTGGGTGTGCGCGTCCTCGCGCAGCCGCGCGTCCAGGCCGGCGAACAGGTGCCCGGCCTCGATGCCCGGCCAGTCGGCAGGCAGGTGCTCGAGCGGCAGGCCCGGGTCGAGGTACGGCAGCCGCCGCCAGGCGGTCAGCATCGGGACGTACGTCGCGAACGCCCGCTCCGGCGCGAGCCGGCTGCGCTTGCGGGCGATCGGTCGCCACTGGGCGCAGAAGTCGGCGTACAGCGCGGTCAGGGCATCGAGGTCCCACCACTCGCGCATCCGCGCGGAGACGTCGCCGGCGCCGAGGTAGTCGCTGCGGAAGAACTCGGTGTACGCCGTGAGGCCGGCGCGCTCGAGCGCGCGCACGGCGGCGTCGTACACCGTGGACGGGGCGACCCACACGCCCGGCGCGACCGTCCCGAAGCCGAGTCCGGCGAGCAGGGAGCGCAGCGCGTGGCGGCGTTCGCGCTCGGCCTCCGGCACCGAGAAGACCAGCACCAGCCAGCCGTCGGCGGCGCTCGCGCGCGGCCGGCTCCAGATGCGCTGGTCGCCCTCGCGCAGCACCTCGAGCGCGTCGGGTGAGAGCGCGTAGCCCGCCTGGCCGTCGCGGCGCGACGCGACGAGCACCTCGCGCCGCTTGAGCCGGGAGACCGACGACCGCACGGCGGCGGAGTCGACGCCGAGATCCCCCATCAGCGCGATGAGCGAGGCGACCGACAGCCAGTCGCCGTCCTCGCGCGCGTAGAGGCCGTACAACGACAAGATCAGCCGGCGCGGGGGTGTCTCCATGGCTCAGGATGCGTCGCGCAGCCGGAACCGCTGCAGCTTGCCGGTCGCCGTCCGCGGCAGCGCACCCACGAACTCGAGGGCGCGGGGGTACTTGTACGGCGCGATCTCGGACTTCACGAAGTCCTGGAGCTCGTGCCGCTTCGCCTCGTCGCCGGCGACGTCCCCGACCAGCACGACGTAGGCCTTGACCAGCGAGCCTCGAGCCTCGTCGGGCACCCCCACGACCGCACACTCCGCGACGTCCGGGTGCTTGAGCAGCGCTTCCTCGACCTCCGGCGCGGCGATGTTGTAGCCCGAGGAGATGATCATGTCGTCGCTGCGGGCCTGGTAGAAGAAGTAGCCGGCCTCGTCGCGGACGAAGGTGTCGCCGGTGATGTTCCAGCCGTCCTGGACGTACCCCCGCTGCCTCGCGTCGTCGAGGTAGCGGCACCCCGTGGGGCCCTTCACCGCCAGGCGGCCCGGCACGCCGGGAGGCGCCTCGGCGCCCTGCTCGTCGAGGACGGTCGCGACGTAGCCGGGCACCGCGCGACCGGTGGCCCCGGGCACGATGTCGTCCCCGGCGGCCGAGACGAAGATGTGCAGCATCTCGGTGGCCCCGATGCCGTCGATGATGCGCACGCCGGTCGCGTCGAGGAAGGCCTGCCAGACCGAGGCCGGCAGGTGCTCGCCCGCCGAGACGGCCGTGGTGAGCGATGGCACCGCGGCGCCGGCGGCGAGCATCGCCTTGTACGCCGTGGGCGCGGTGAAGCAGGTGGTCACCCCGAACTCGTCGATGATCGCGGCCAGCTCGACCGGCGTCGCCTTCTCGACCAGCACCGTCGACGCGCCCGCGTGCAGCGGGAACAGCAGCACCCCGCCCAGCCCGAACGTGAAGGCGTACGGCGGGGTGCCGGTGAACACGTCGTCGGGCGTGGGCCGCAGCACGTGCCGGGAGAACGTGTCGCAGATCGCCAGCACGTCCCGGTGGAAGTGCATGGTCGCCTTCGGGCGACCCGTGGTGCCGGACGTGAACGCGAGGAGCGCGACGTCGTCCGAGGAGGTGGCCACGTCGGTGTGCGTGGCGGGCTTGCCGGTCGTCAGCGGGGCGAGCCCCGACTCGCCACCGAACGCCAGGACCGGGACCCCGGCGTCGGCCAGCCCCTCGGTGCCGGCGAGGAACCGCTCGTCGACCAGCGCCAGGTCGAGCCGGGCGATCTCGTGGATGGTGGCCAGCTCGCCGGCGCGCAGCAACGGCATCGTGGTGACGACCACGCCACCGGCCTTGAGCACGCCGAACCAGCAGGCGGTCAGCCACGGGTTGTTGGGCCCGCGCAGCAGCACGCGGTTGCCGGGCACGATCCCGAGATCCTCCGCGAGCACGTGGGCGATCCGGTTGGCGGCGGCCAGCAGGTCGGCGTAGGTCCAGGTGACCGCGCCGGGCGAGTGCAGGCACGGCCGGTCGGCGCCGTGCACGGCGATGACGTCGTCGAGCAGCGCCGTCGCGCAGTTGAGCCGGTCGGGGTACTGCAGCTCGGGCAGGCCGAAGGTCAGCTCGGGCCACTGGTCGGTCGGCGGCAGGTGGTCGCGACAGAACGAGTCGGCATGGGCGGACGGCAGCAGCTCCATACCCGGAAACGTATGGTCCGTATCCAACGACCGTCAAGAGCACGACATACACGGTGCGTCGGCCCGGCCCGGCCGGGAGGCACGCCCGCTCCCCCTGCCGGCCGCCGTCAGGGTGACTGCGGCGTAATCTCACGCCTGTGACCGCTGCCTCCGAGCCCGAGTTCCGCTACTCCGACCTGCTGCCGATCGGTGCCGACGACACCCCGTACCGGCTCATCACCACTGAGGGCGTCTCGACCTTCGAGGCCGACGGCCAGACGTTCCTCAAGGTCGACCCCGACGCGATCCGGCGGCTGACCGAGGAGGCGATGCACGACATCAGCCACTACCTGCGGCCCGCTCACCTGGCCCAGCTGCGCAAGATCATCGACGACCCCGAGTCGTCGGGCAACGACCGCTTCGTCGCGCTCGACCTGCTCAAGAACGTCAACATCTCCGCCGGCGGCGTGCTGCCGATGTGCCAGGACACCGGCACCGCGATCGTGATGGGCAAGAAGTCCGAGGGCGTGCTGACCGGGGTCGACGACGGCGAGGCGATCAGCAAGGGCGTGTACGACGCCTACACCCGGCTCAACCTGCGCTACTCGCAGCTCGCGCCACTCACGACGTACGACGAGAAGAACACCGGCACCAACCTGCCCGCCCAGATCGAGCTCTACTCCGTCCCGGACAAGAACGGCGCTCCCGAGTACAAGTTCCTCTTCATGGCCAAGGGCGGCGGCTCGGCCAACAAGTCGTTCCTGTTCCAGGAGACCAAGGCGGTGCTCCACCCCGAGCGGCTGCTGACCTTCCTCGACGAGAAGATCCGCTCGCTCGGCACCGCGGCGTGCCCGCCGTACCACCTCGCCGTCGTCATCGGCGGCACGTCGGCGGAGTTCGCGCTGAAGACCGCCAAGTACGCGTCGGCGCACTACCTCGACAACCTGCCGACCGAGGGCTCGATGAGCGCGCACGGCTTCCGCGACGTCGAGCTGGAGGAGAGGGTCTTCGAGCTGACCCAGTCGTTCGGGATCGGGGCGCAGTTCGGCGGCAAGTACTTCTGCCACGACGTGCGCGTGGTGCGCCTCCCCCGGCACGGCGCCTCCTGCCCGGTCGCCATCGCCGTCAGCTGCTCGGCCGACCGGCAGGCGCTCGGCAAGATCACCGCCGACGGCGTCTTCCTCGAGCAGCTCGAGACCGACCCCGCGCACTACATGCCCGACGCCGGCATGGCCCACGACATCGCCGGTGGCGCGGTCGTGGAGATCGACCTCAACCAGCCGATGCCCGAGATCCTCGCCGAGCTGTCCCGCCATCCCGTGAAGACCCGGCTCTCGCTGACCGGGCCGCTGGTCGTGGCCCGCGACATCGCGCACGCCAAGATCAAGGAGCGGCTCGACGCGGGCGACGAGATGCCGGCGTACCTGCGCGACCACCCGGTCTACTACGCCGGGCCGGCGAAGACTCCCGAGGGCATGCCGTCGGGCTCCTTCGGCCCGACCACCGCCGGCCGGATGGACTCCTACGTCGACCAGTTCCAGGCCGCCGGCGGGTCGATGGTGATGCTGGCGAAGGGCAACCGCAGCAAGCAGGTCACCGAGGCGTGCGACACCCACGGCGGCTTCTACCTCGGCTCGATCGGCGGGCCGGCGGCCCGGCTGGCGCAGGACTGCATCCGGTCGGTGTCGGTGCTGGAGTACGAGGAGCTCGGCATGGAGGCGGTGTGGAAGATCGAGGTCGAGAACTTCCCGGCGTTCATCGTCGTCGACGACAAGGGCAACGACTTCTTCACCGACCCCGGTGGCGCCGTGACGGTGCCGATCACGGGGATCCGGGTGCGCTCCGCCGAGTAGCCCCCGGGTTGCGTGCTCAGGCTGATGCACGTCGAGCGGGGCCGCGCACGCGACCGCGCAGTTGTGGAGAGGCCGCGCGGCCTGCCCGTCCGAGCGGCAAGACTCCCCGGTCATGGGCGGACGGGTCTGGGAGCACCTCGCGGCCGCGCAGAGCGGCCTGGTCTCCTGGCGCCAGCTCCGCGCTCTCGGGGTCACGCACGCCGAGGTCCGCCACCACGTCCGCATCGGGCGCTGGTGCCACCGCAGTCACGAGGTCCTCGGTACGACGACCGGCCCGCTTTCGCCCGACCAGCGGCTCTGGCTCGGCGTGCTGCACGGCGGCCCCACCGCGATGGTGGCCGGCCTGAGCGCCGCCGCGCACCACGGCCTGCGCGGGTGGCACCGAGATGATGTCACCGTGCTGGTCGACAACCCGCTGAGCTTCGAGCCGCTGCCCGGCTACCGGTTCGTGCGGACCCGGCGCTCGCACGCACTCCTGATCGAACGACGCTCCGAGCTGCCCGTGGCGAGGGTTGAGCCGTCGGTACTGCTGTTCGCCTCGACCGAGCCGCACCTGCGCACGGCGCTGGGTGCCGTCAGTGCCGTCGTGCAGCAGCGGCTGTCCACGCCCGACCGCCTGCGCTGCTGGGTCGACGACCTCCGACCGCTGCGGCGTGCCAGGCACCTGCGCAGCCTGCTCGACGACCTGGCCGGCGGCGCGCACTCCATGGCCGAGGTGGACGTGCGATCGGCCTGCCGAGACTTCGGGATCGCGCCGCCGCGCGGACAGACGCGTCGTACCGACCGGGGCGGACGGACCCGCTACACCGACTGCGAGTGGGAGCTGCCCGACGGGCGCACGCTCGTGCTCGAGGTCGACGGCGGCTTCCACGACGACGTGCTGCAGGCGATGGCCGACCGGGCGCGCAACCGCAAGCTCACGACCGCTCGCCGGGTGGTCGTCTCCTGCAGCGCCTACGAGATCCGGCACGAGCCCTGGGCCGTCATGGAGGACCTCATCGCTCTCGGGGTCCCGCGAATCTGACGCAGTCGCGTGCTCAGGCTGCTGCACGTCGAGCGGGGCCGCGCACGCGACACGAAGACTGGGCTGGCATAGCGTTGGACCGTGCCCACGTATGACGAGCTCGCACGCGCCGAGTCGGAGCGCGGCGAGCTCGTGCTGCGCGCACGCCGCGAGGACCAGGGCCCCGAGGTGCTCGAGCTTCGGGCCAACGGCGTCTTCGTGATGGACAGCGCCGAGACCACCTCGGAGGTCGCGCTCGCGACGGTGGCGCTGGAGCTCTCGCCCGACCCCCGCGAGGTGCTCGTCGGCGGCCTCGGCCTGGGCTTCACGCTGCAGGCCGTTCTCGCCGACCAGCGCGTCGAGCGGTGCACTGTCGTCGAGATCGAGGAGGCGCTCGTCGGCTGGATGCGCGACGGCACCATCCGGCACGGCGCCCAGGTGATCGCGGACGCCCGCGCCAACCTGGTCGTCGCGGACATCTCGCTGGCGCTGACGGAGGCCCGCGAGGCGTCCTACGACCTGGTGCTCCTCGATGTCGACAACGGACCGGGCTACCTCGTGCACGACGCGAACGCGTCGATCTACGAGCCACCGTTCCTGGCGATGTTGCGCCGCATCCTCCGGCCCGGCGGGACCGTGGTGATCTGGTCGGCGACCGAGGAGCCAGGGCTCGAGCGCAACCTCACCGAGGTGTTCGACGACGTCGAGCCCCAGCACTACGACGTGGACCTCCAGGGCCGCGCGGAGACCTACTGGCTCTATGTCGCGCGTCAGGACAGCTCGTCGCGGTAGTGCGCGGCGAACGCCGGGTAGTAGTCGTCGAAGTCGATCGCCGCCAGGTCCGCACCGGCCTCGGCCGCCACCATCCGGTCGAGGTAGTAGTCCCAGCCCGGGCCGACGCTCTCGGCCAGCGTCAGGTCGCAGACCTCCTGGGCGAAGGTGAGGGTGGTGACCCCGTCGGCCTCGCGGAGATCGAGCTGCCAGGTCCACAGCTGACTGTGGTCATCGGGTCGCGCCGACCGCATCACCAGGCGGGAGGGCGCCTCGCACTCGTCGATCAGGACCTTCTCCTCGGGCGCGTCGTCGGCCTCGGCGGTCATCCGGAACGCGATCTCGCCGCTCGCCGGGTCGCCGGCCCATGTGCCGATCCAGCGCACCAGGCGCTCCGGCTCGGTCACGGCCGCCCAGACGTCGGCGATCGGGGCCTGGAACGTGCGCTCGAACACGACGTACGCCGTGCCGTCACGGTCGTCTCGCCGGCCGGTGGCGGTCGGGCCGATGGTGTTCATGCCGTCTCCTCTGTCTGGGTGCGCTGCGGGGTGCTGGAGCGCCCACGGACCGTGCGGCGGACCTCGAGGTCGAGGCCGTCGAGTGCCGATTCGTCGAACCGCGGGACGGGGTCGAGGCCGGCCAGCCATTCCGACACCGGGGCCAGCCCGGAGCGTGCGAGCCGGTAGTGCCGCTCGCGCCCTCGGTCCTCGGCGGTCACCAGCCCCGCGTCGCCGAGGACGCGGAGGTGGCGGCTGATCGCGGGCCGGCTGATGTCGTGGGTGGCCGCGAGGTCGACCACCCGGACGGGCCCGGTGGCCAGGCGGTCCAGGATCACCCGGCGGACCGGGTCGGCGATTGCGGCGAAGGCGTCCACCCATTATTGGTAACCGATCTGTTACCAATATGTCAAGGGTAACCTCACGCCCGTGAGCGACTTCCGCACCGAGCACGACAGCATGGGCGAGATCCAGGTGCCCGCCAACGCCCTCTGGCGGGCCCAGACCCAGCGCGCCGTCGAGAACTTCCCGATCAGCGGCACCGCCCAGGAGCCGGCCCTGATCCACGCACTCGCCCGGGTCAAGGCCGCCGCTGCACGGGTGAACGCCGACCTCGAGGTCCTCAGCGCCGACCGCGCGGCGGCCATCGCCGACGCGGCCGCGGCAGTCGTCGCCGGCGACCACGACGCAGAGTTCCCGATCGACGTCTTCCAGACCGGGTCCGGCACGAGCACCAACATGAACATGAACGAGGTGCTCGCCTCGCTGGCCGCCCGCGCCGGCACCGAGGTGCACCCCAACGACCACGTCAACGCCTCCCAGTCCAGCAACGACACCTTCCCGACCGCGATCCACATCGCCGCCGCCCTGTCGGTGCGCAGCGACCTGGTCCCCGCGCTGTCGACCCTGGAGTCGTCACTGTCCGCCAAGGCCGCGGAGTTCGCGGGCCTGGTGAAGTCCGGGCGCACGCACCTGATGGACGCCACGCCGGTGATGCTCGGCCAGGAGTTCGGTGGGTACGCCGCCACGGTCGGCTACGCGCGGGAACGGCTCGACGCCGTACTCCCCCGCGTGCGAGAGCTGCCGCTCGGCGGCACCGCCGTCGGCACCGGCATCAACACGCCTCCCGGCTTCGCCGCCGCCGTGATCGCGGCGATCGCCGCCGACACCGACGAGCCGTTCACCGAGGCGCGCAACCACTTCGAGGCCCAGGGGTCGCGCGACAGCCTGGTGGAGCTGAGCGGGGTGCTGCGCACGATCGCGGTCGGGCTCACCAAGATCTGCAACGACCTGCGCTGGATGTCGTCTGGCCCCACGACCGGGCTGGCCGAGATCCACCTGCCCGACCTCCAGCCCGGCTCGAGCATCATGCCCGGCAAGGTCAACCCGGTGCTGCCCGAGGCGACCCTGATGGTGTGCGCCCAGGTCGTCGGCAACGACGCGACCGTCGCGTGGGCGGGCGCGGCCGGCAACTTCGAGCTCAATGTGATGATGCCGGTGCTGGCCCGCAACCTGCTCGAGTCGGTGCGCATCCTGGCCACCGCCTCCACCCTCCTCGCTGAGCGCTGTGTCGACGGCATCACCGCCGATGCCGCCCGGATGCGCACCTACGCCGAGTCCTCGCCGTCCGTCGTCACCCCGCTCAACAAGCTGATCGGCTACGAGGCGGCCGCCAAGATCGCCAAGCAGGCACTCGCCGAGGGCGCGACGATCCGCGAGACCGTGATCGCGCTGGGCTACGTCGAGCGCGGCGAGCTCACCGAGGCGCAGCTCGACCAGGCACTCGACGTGGAAGGCATGACCCACCCATGAAGCTCAACGACCCCGCACACGTGCGCGACCAGTACGCGACCGAGGCCAACCTGGAGACCCGCCGCTCGGTGTGGCGACCCACCGCCGACGGCCTCGACCCGTCCACCGAGGCGCTGCGTGCCATCGACCGGGCCCTGGCCGGGAACGCACACGTGCTCGAGGTCGGCTGCGGCACCGGCGTGATGGCCGAGCAGATCCACGCGCTGCCCGGCGTGACGCTGATCGCGACCGACTACTCGCCACGCCTCGTCGAGCTCACCGCCGCGCGTGGGGTCGACGCCCGCCAGGCCGACATCTGCTACCTGCCGTTCGAGGACGGTGCCTTCGACGTCGTGTACGCCGGCTGGATGCTCTACCACGTGCGCGACCTGGAGCGGGCGCTCAACCAGGTCCGCCGGGTGCTCCGCCCGGGAGGCACGTTCGTCGCGGTCACCAACGGCAACGACCACCTCGCCGACCTGCGGGGCCAGGCGGGCGGCAAGCCGGAGGTCACCCAGTTCAGCAGCGAGACCGGCGAGTCGGTCCTGCGGCGCCGGTTCGCCGACGTACGCCGTCACGACCTCGAGACGCGCGCGGTCTTCCCCGACCACGCGGCAGCCCAGGCCTACCTGGACTCGTGCGGCGAAGGGTTCGAGGGTCGGCTCCCGGCTTTCGAGGGCGAGCGGGAGTACGCCGGCCACGTCACGGTCTTCGAGGCCCGCTGACCTTCGTGACGTCAAAAGCACCGGATCTGCCCCGTCGCGGGTGCCGTTCGCGTCACGGGCGGCAGGGATCCCCGGATATCCGGGGATCCCAGGCCGGCTCGTGGCCGGTCAGTACCAGCCGTTGCCCTGCTTGAAGCCCCATGCGCTGCACGGGGTGCCGTACCGGCTGGCGATGTAGTCCAGGCCCCAGCGGATCTGTGCCTCGGCGGAGGTCATGTAGTCAGCCGGCAGGTCGTGGGTCGCGGTGAGCGCCTGCGGGATGCCGTACGCCGACGAGCTCGGGTTGTCGGCGGTGACGCGCCAGTTGCTCTCGCTGACGTAGAGCGAGTCGAGGCAGGAGAACTGCGAGTCGTCGAAGCCGTACTCGGAGAGCAGCGCGCGCCCGATCTCGCGCGGGTCGGCGCCGTCGAGGTTCTCGGTCCGGGTGGTCGCGATGCCCTCGGTGTCGGACAGGGCGGCCACCTTGTCGGGGTCGGTCGCCTCGCGGCGGTCGGAGCGCGAGACGGTGCCCCGGGCGGCGCGGGCGTTGAGCTGCTCCTGGTCGAGCTCGACGCCGGCGGCGGCGCTCAGCTCGGACGATGCACGGGAGATCTCGGGGCTGTCGGAGAGGACACCGGCCGCGACGCTGAGACCGGTCGCGACCACGGCGGCGCCGGACAGCGCGGCAGTGGTGCGGACGGCACGCTTGCGGGCGTTCGCGGCGGTGGCGCTGGGCGCGCGGTGCGACGGAACGTACTTCGTAGAAGACACGACACTCACAGGGGATTGACGGCAACGTGCGGGGGAACCGATCGCGGCCGACGCCGGGGCGTCGGGGCGGAAAGATCACGAAACGGTCACGAGCCACCTTGCATGAACCCCGCGGGACGTGCAAACCGAACGGCGGAACTGGGCTAGCGAATCTCGTCCCATCCGTCGCACGGTTCACACGCGCCGCAGGAGCCTCGCGGCATCGCTCAGAGCGTGACGTTCTCCAGCATCTCGGTGACCAGGGCCGCGATCGGCGAGCGCTCGGACCGGGTCAGCGTCACGTGGGCGAACAGCGGGTGCCCCTTGAGCTTCTCGATCACCGCGACGATGCCGTCGTGGCGGCCCACCCGCAGGTTGTCGCGCTGCGCGACGTCGTGGGTGAGCACGACCTTGGACCCGGCGCCGATCCGCGACAGCACCGTCAGCAGCACGTTGCGCTCGAGCGACTGTGCCTCGTCGACGATGACGAACGAGTCGTGCAACGACCGCCCGCGGATGTGGGTCAGCGGCAGCACCTCGAGCATGCCGCGGTCCATCACCTCGTCGATGACGTCCTTGCCGGCCATCGCCCCCAGCGTGTCGAACACCGCCTGCGCCCAGGGCGACATCTTCTCGTTCTCCGAGCCCGGCAGGTAGCCGAGCTCCTGACCACCGACGGCGAAGAGCGGGCGGAACACCACGACCTTCTTGTGCTGTCCGCGCTCCATCACCGCCTCGAGACCCGCGCACAGCGCCATCGCGGACTTGCCGGTGCCGGCGCGGCCACCGAGGGAGACGATGCCGACCTCGGGGTCGAGCAGCATCTCCAGGGCGATCCGCTGCTCGGCACTCCGGCCGTGGATGCCGAACGCCTCACGGTCGCCGCGCACCAGGTGCACCTGCTTGTCCGGACCGACCCGGCCCAGGGCGGTGCCGCGGTCGGAGATCAGGACCAACCCGTTGTGGCACGGCAGGTCGCGGGCCTGCGCCAGGTCGGCCACGCCGTCGTCGTACAGCTCGTCGAGCACGTCCGCGGCGACCTCGATCTCGGCCATGCCGGTGTAGCCGGTGTCGGAGTCGCTGATCGCCTCGGCGCGGTACTCCTCGGCGTCCAGGCCGATGGCGGAGGCCTTGATGCGCAGCGGCATGTCCTTGGAGACGAGGGTGACCAGGCGGCCCTCGTCGGCCAGGTTCTTGGCCACGGCGAGGATCCGGGTGTCGTTGTCGCCGAGGCGGAAGCCCGAGGGCAGCGAGCCGGGGTCGGTGTGGTTGAGCTCGACCCGGATGGACCCGCCCTCGTCACCGACGGGGACCGGCTCGTCGAGCCGGCCGTGGAGGATGCGCAGCTCGTCGAGAGCCCGCAGCGCGGAGCGCGCGAAGAAGCCCAGCTCAGGGTGGTGCCGCTTGCCCTCCAGCTCGGTGATCACGACCACCGGAAGCACAACCTCGTGCTCGGCGAAGCGGCGCATCGCACCGGGGTCGGCCAGCAGGACGCTGGTGTCGAGGACGTACGTGCGGTTCTGGGACGAACTGCGCTTGACCTGATTGGTGGCAGCCACGACTCTCACCCTCACGGCACCGCGCGCTCACTCGACGCCCGGCCCTAGTTCTCGCTGACGGACCGGGAGCTTCCCTGTGTGTGGGAAGAGACCCGAAAGCCGGAGTGCCGGCTCCCCCGGACGCGTGGGAGCGGCTGCCCCCAGTGGCGTCCTGCGTAGTCGTCAGCGTTCACGATCGGGCCTCCCGATGCGGCGAGCTTCCCCACTCACCGATGCAGAAAACGTACGCCCGGGCACCCCCGAAACGCAGCAACACGCCCGAACTCGTGGTGAAGACCGCAGGTCCACGGGGTACGGCGTGCTCAGGAGCCGAATCGGCGCTCGCGCTCGGCGTAGGCCCGGACGGCACGCAGGAAGTCGACCCGCCGGAAGTCGGGCCAGTAGGCCTCGCAGAAGTAGAACTCGCTCTGGGCGCTCTGCCAGAGCAGGAAGCCGCCGAGGCGCTGCTCCCCCGACGTGCGGATCACGAGGTCGGGGTCCGGCTGGCCCTTGGTGTAGAGGTGCTCGGCGATGTGCTCGACGTCGAGGGTCTCGGCCAGCTCCTCGATGGAGGTACCCCGGGTGGCGTGCTCCTGCAGGAGTGAACGGACGGCGTCGGCGATCTCGCGCCGCCCGCCGTAGCCCACAGCGACGTTGACGAGCAGTCCGTCGACGTCGCTGGTGGCCTCCTCCGCGGCCTTGAGGTTGCGGGCGGTCGAGGCGGGCAGCAGGTCGAGCGACCCGACCGGGTGCAGCCGCCACCGGCGCTGCTCGGCCAGGGTGGCGACGGCGCCCTCGATGATGCCGAGCAGGCCCTCGAGCTGGTCCGGCGGCCGGTTCAGGTTGTCGGTGGAGAGCAGCCACAAGGTGACCACCTCGACGCCGACCTCCTCGCACCAGCCGAGCAGCGGCTCGATGTTCGCGGCACCGGCGCGGTAGCCGTGCGCGGTGTCGGCGCCGACCGCCTTGGCCCAGCGCCGGTTGCCGTCGAGCATGACGCCCACGTGCTTGGGCAGCCGGTCAGTGGGGAGCCGGCGTGCCAGGCGGGCCTCGTAGGCGGGGTAGAGCACCCGCCGCACCGCGTCCTTCCAGTTCGCCACGTGCTCGATGGTAGAGGAACACCGGGGCGGCGTGACGCGGGCCACGATCGGCTCGCCGGGAGGCTGCGGGACATCGGGTCGTGGCTCCCCTGAGGCAGTCGACGTAGCCGTCTGCCCACCTGCGAAGCCCGTGTCCCGCGACGTCCGCTGAGCGAGGTGACGCTCTCGCGCGAATTTGAGACGCACCAGGTTCCCTGCCGTACCTTGGCAAGCATGAATGACTCACTGCGCCACCGGCTCGACGACGTCCAGGGGCGCGTCGACGATGCCGCAGGCGCGATCAGTGACGCGATCGCCGAGATCAAGCCCCGCCTGCGCGGCTGGTCCCACGCCGTCGTCGCACCGCTGGCGCTGGCCTCCGGCGTCGTGCTGATCGCGCTCTCCCCCAACGCCACCACGCGGATCGGATCGGCGGTCTTCGCCGCCTCCGCGCTGGTGCTCTTCACCGTCTCCGCGATCTACCACCGCGGCAACTGGTCACCCCGTACGCACGAGCTGCTCAGACGGTTCGACCACTCCAACATCTTCATGCTGATCGCCGGCACCCTGACGCCCTTCGCGTTGCTGCTGCTCGACGGCGCCGACCGGTGGATCATGCTCGCCATCTCGTGGGGTGGCGCGCTCTTCGGTGTCGGTCTCAAGGTGTTCTGGGGCAACGCCCCCCGGTGGCTCGATGCGCCGATCTACATCCTGCTGGGCTGGGCGCCGATCTTCTTCCTGGGCGAGTTCATCGCCGGTGCGATGGACTACGGACCGGAGGTGGGCACCACCCTCCTCATCCTGGTCGTCGCGGGTGGCGCCCTCTACACCGTGGGCGGCGTGATCTACGGGACGAAGTTCCCCAACCCCTCGCCCAAGACGTTCGGCTTCCACGAGGTCTTCCACACCTTCACGATCCTGGCCTTCGTCACGCACTACGTCGGCATCTCCATGGCGACGTACGCACTGCGCTGAGGCTCTCTCCAGCCGCGGTTCAGCCGCGGGGGGACAGCCGGTGCAGGGCGGTGACGTGCCGGGGCTCGAGCTCGTCCAGCGAGCTCACGCCGAGCAGCCGCATGGTCCGCTCGATCTGGCCCTGGAGGATCTCGATGGTGCGGTCGACCCCATCTCGGCCGCCGGCCATCAGCCCGTAGAGGTAGGCGCGGCCGATCATCGTGAAGTGCGCACCGTGCGCGATCGCGGCGACGACGTCCTGGCCGGACATGATGCCGGTGTCGAGGTGCACCTCGAGGTCGCTGCCGACCTCCCGGACGACCTGCGGGAGCAGGTGGAACGGGATGGGCGCCCGGTCGAGCTGGCGGCCGCCGTGGTTGGAGAGCACGATCGCGTCGACGCCCGCGTCGGCGAGACGGCGGGCGTCGTCGACGCTCTGCACCCCCTTCACCGAGATCTTGCCGGGCCACTGCGAGCGGATCCACTCGAGGTCCTGGTAGGTCACCGTCGGGTCGAACATCGTGTCGAGCAGGTCGGCGACCGTGCCCGACCAGGCGTCCAGGCTCGCGAACGCAAGCGGCTCGGTGGTGAGGAAGTTGATCCACCACGCCGGCCGTGGGATCGCGTTGACCACGGTGCGCGGCGACAGGGTGGGCGGGATCGTCATGCCGTTGCGCACGTCGCGGAGCCGCGCGCCGGCCACCGGCACGTCCACCGTCACCAGCAGGGTGTCGAACCCGGCCGCCGTCGCCCGGTCGACCAGCGCCATGGACCGCTCGCGGTCCTTCCACATGTAGAGCTGGAACCAGTTGCGCCCACCGGGTGTCGCCGCGGCGACGTCCTCGATGCTCGTGGTCCCCATCGTGGAGAGCGCGAACGGGATGCCGGCGGCCCGGGCGGCGGTCGCGCCGGCGATCTCACCCTCGGCCTGCATCATCCGGGTGAAGCCCGTGGGGGCGATGCCGAACGGCAGCGCCACCCCCTGGCCGAGCACCTCGCGGGAGGTGTCCACCTTCGACACGTCGCGCAGGATGGCCGGGTTGAACTGGACGTCGGCGAACGCCTCCCGGGCGCGGGCGAGCGAGACCTCGCCGTCGGCCGCGCCGTCGGTGTAGTCGAAGGCTGGTTTCGGCGTACGCCGCTTGGCGATGGTCCGCAGGTCGTCGATCGTCAGCGCCCGCTCCAGCCGACGCTTCTTGGGCGAGAGCTCCGGCTTCTTGAACTTCAGGAGAGGGGCCAGGTCGTGGCGTCTGGGCAGCTGCCGCTTCATCGGTTCACTCCGGTTCCGAGACGTGCTCGCGCCGTCCCAGTCGAGGCAGGTCCGCGCCGAGTGCTCGGGCCAGAACCAGCACGTTACCCAGCCGGGCCACCTGAGGCGCGGCGTGTGCCTGCTCACGTTCGGCAACCATCCGGGCCTCCCGGACGTCAGTCCAGGTGATGTCCGAGAAAACGAAGACCATCCAGATCTCCTGGCCGCACGTGGTCGGTGGCTCCGTCGCCGCCGCCACGGCGGCCGCGCTCTCGACCCGGCTCGGCCTGGTCGGCACGATCGTGGGCGCCGCCGCGGCGAGCATCATCAGTGCGCTCGTCGCGGCGACGATCGCCGGCTGGCTCGAACGGCTTCGGTGCGTCGCCGTCGATCGCGAGCCGGCGCGCTGGCAGGGGTTGGTCGTCGGCCTGGCCGCCGTCGCCCTCGTCGCCGTGGCGTACGACAGCGGGATGGACCTCGTCTCGCGTGACCTGCCGAGCGACGCCTTCGCGACCCGGCTGCTGGTCGAGATGGGGCTCGCGGGCTAGCTGTTGGGCCCTGGCTGCCGCTGGCCCGGCGGCCTGCCGCTGGCCAACTCCCGCCCAGCGGTGACCTGGGGTCGGTCGGCGGGCGTGGAAGCGACCCTGGCTCACCGCTCACCCGACGACACCGGCCACGCCCCGCCCAGCGGTGACCTGGGGTCGGTCGACGAGCGTGGAAGCGACCCTGACTCACCGCTCACCCGACGACACCGGCCACGCCCCGCCCAGCGGTGACCTGAGGTCGGTCGGCGGGCCTGGAAGCGACCCTGGCTCACCGCTCACCCGACGACACCGGCCGACGCCCCGCCCAGCGGTGACCTGGGGTCGGTCGGCGGGCGTGGAAGCGACCCTGGCTCACCGCTCACCCGACGACGCCCCGCCCAGTGGTGACCTGAGGTCGGTCGACGAGCCTGGAACCGACCCTGACTCACCGCTCCACCCGACAACACCACGACGACCAGGACGACCAGGACGACCAGGACGACCAGGACGACCAGGACGACCAGGACGACCACGGCGACCACGCCGCCGAGATACCGCGAAACCACCGACACCCACGCGAACCGAGCGCACCGCAGCCGCTCATCCCACCGGATCCCGAGGTTCTGTGACTAGGGTGACCCGATGGAGGTCGACGACTTCAACGCCCTTCCGGACGACGAGGCGCGCAGCCTGGTCTCCGGCTGCCTCGGCGTGCAGCGGTGGGTGGACGAGCTGGTGGCCGGTCGGCCGTACGCCGACGAGGCGGCCCTGACCACCCAGGCCCACGACTCGGCTCTCGACCTCGGCGCCGACGAGCTCGCCGCTGCCCTCTCCCGCCACCCGCGCATCGGCGAGCAGCGCGACGGCGACGACGCCGAGGCTCGCCTGTCGCGGTCCGAGCAGGCGGGCGTCGCGACCGAGGATTCCGACCCGCTGCGCGACTCCAACGCGGCGTACGAGGCGCGGTTCGGCCACGTGTTCCTGATCCGCGCGGCGGGGCGCACCAGCGCCGAGATCCTGGCCGAGCTCGAGCGCCGGCTCGACAACGACGACGCCACCGAGCGCCGGGAGACCGTCACGGCGCTCCGCGAGATCGCCCTGCTCCGGCTCAAGGGACTGATCGCGTGAGCCAGGTGACCACCCACGTGCTCGACACCGCCGCCGGCCGACCGGCGGCCGGGATCGCGGTGGTCCTCGAGGGCGACGACGGCGTCGTCGCGAGCGGGACCACCGACGCCGACGGCCGCATCACCGACCTCGGACCCGACCACCTCGACGCGGCGACGTACCGCCTGCGCTTCGACACCGCGGCGCAGAGCCCGTTCTTCCCGGAGGTGGTGATCGCCTTCGCGGTGACCGGCGACGCCCACTTCCACGTCCCGCTGCTGCTCAGCCCGTTCGGCTACTCGACCTACCGTGGGAGCTGACATGGGGATCGTGCTGGGCGCCAACCACTACGGCAAGTCCGAGACGCGCGTGTTCCGGGTCGTCCGGGACACCGAGCGGCACGTCGTGCGCGACCTCAACGTCTCGACCTCCCTCACCGGCGACTTCGCGGCCGCGCACCTGACGGGCGACCAGGCCAACGTGCTGCCCACCGACACCCAGAAGAACACCGTCTTCGCGCTCGCCAAGTCGGTCGGGATCGACCAGATCGAGGACTTCGGGCTGGCCCTGGCTCACCACTTCGTCGACGACGTGGGGCCGGTGACCGGGGCCGACGTACGCATCGAGGAGTTCAGCTGGGAGCGGATGGGCGACCACGACCACGCCTTCCGCAAGACCGGGCCCGAGGTGCGTACGACGCGGGTGCGGCTCGACGGGAGCGGCGCGCGGGTCGTCAGCGGCGTGCAGGACCTGGTGATCTTGAAGTCGACCGGGTCGGAGTTCGTCGGCTTCCTCGTCGACGAGTACACGACCCTCGCGCCCACCCACGACCGGGTCCTGGCCACGTCGCTGACCGCGACCTGGACCTACGCACCCGCGGCGGTCGACCGCGGCAGCTCTTGGGACACGTCGTACGGCGCCGTGCGCGGAGCGCTGCTCGACCGGTTCGCGAACGTGCACTCGCTCGCCCTCCAGCAGTCGCTGTGGGAGATGGGAAGAGCCGCCCTGGAGGGGTCGCCCGATGTGGAGTCGATCGAGCTCAGGGCCCCGAACATCCATCACAACGCAGCCGACCTCGGTTGCTTCGGTCTGGAGAACCCGGGCGAGGTCTTCCACGTCACCGATCGGCCCTACGGACTGATCGAGGTGACCGTGCAGCGGGACGGAGAAGGCTGATGGAGTTCCTCTCGCCGACGGGTCTCGCCGAAGCCCTCGCCGCCAAGGCGGAGCACCCGGACGCCGTGCCGATCATGGGTGGCACCGACGTGATGGTCGAGCTCAACTTCGACCGGCACCGCCCGGACGTGCTGCTGGACCTCACCCGCGTGCCCGAGCTGGCCACGTGGGAGCGCATGGACGGAGAGATCAGGCTGGGCGCCGGTGTCAGCTACTCCCGCGTGATCGACGAGCTCGGCGACCACCTGCCCGGGTTGGCGATGGCGTCTCGGACCGTGGGCTCGCCACAGATCCGCAACCGCGGCACGGTCGGCGGCAACCTCGGCGCGGCGTCGCCCGCCGGCGACACCCACCCAGCGCTGCTGGCGGCCTTCGCGGAGGTCGAGCTCTCCTCGGTCGCCGGCACGCGAAGGGTGCCCGCGCACGAGTTCTACGCCGGCGTGAAGAAGCACGCCGGCCGCCCCGACGAGCTGATCAGCGCCGTCTGGATCCGGCCGGCGTCCGGGCCGCAGCAGTTCAGCAAGATCGGCACCCGCAACGCGATGGTGATCGCCGTCGCGGCGTTCGGCCTGGCCCTGCACCCCGAGCAGCGCCTGGTCGGCACCGGCATCGGCTCGGCCGCCCCGACACCACGACGCGCCACCGACGCGGAGGCCTTCTTGTCCGACGCCCTCGACTGGGAGGCGCGGCGCGACGTGCCGGACTCCGTCGCCGAGGAGTTCGGGCGCCTGGTCGCGACCGCGGCCGCCCCGATCGACGACGTGCGCGGCACCGCGGCGTACCGGCTGCACGCGCTCTCCGTGATGGCCCGCCGCTGCCTGGGCTGGGCCTGGACGGCACACCAGAAGGGGGACGACTGATGCGGATCTCGATCACCGTCAACGGCGAGCGGCGGCAGGCCGACGACGTGTGGGAGGGCGAGAGCCTCCTCTACGTGCTGCGCGAGCGGATGGGCCTGCCGGGCTCGAAGAACGCCTGCGAGCAGGGCGAGTGCGGCTCGTGCACGGTCTACCTCGACGGCGTCACCTGCTGTGCGTGCCTGGTCGCCGCGGGCCAGGCCGACGGTCGCGCGGTCGACACCGTGGAGGGGCTCGGCACCGGCGACGTCCTGCACCCGGTGCAGCAGGCGTTCCTCGACGCGGGCGCCGTCCAGTGCGGCTTCTGCACGCCCGGGCTGCTCGTCGCCACCCACGACCTGCTCGCCCGCGATCCCGACCCGGACGACTCCGAGATCCGCGAGGCGCTGGCCGGCAACCTGTGCCGCTGCACCGGCTACGAGAAGATCATCGACGCCGTCCACCTAGCTGCGGAGCGGCTGGCGGGCGGAGCTGCGGAGCGGCTGGCGGGCGGAGCTGCGGAGCGGATGCGATGAGCGTCCTGGTCATCGACGGCTGCGCGGTCGTCACCATGGACCGCGATCGCTCCGAGCACGCCGTCGGACACGTGGTCGTCGACGACGCCCGGATCACCGCGGTCGGTGCGGGGCCGGCGCCGCGCGACCTCGCGGACGCGACGTACGTCGACGGGACCGGCTGCCTGGCCACCCCCGGGCTGGTGAACACCCACCACCACCTCTACCAGTGGCTGACCCGCGGCTCCGCCGTCGACCACACCCTCTTCGAGTGGCTGACCACCCTCTACCCGGTCTGGGCGGGCCTAGACGAGGACTCCACCCGGGTCGGCGCGACCGGTGCGCTGGTGCAGCTCGCACGCACCGGCTGCACCACGACCATGGACCACCACTACGTCTTCCCGGCCGACGGCGGCGACCTGCTGGCGGCCGAGATCGAGGCGGCACGCACCGTCGGCCTGCGCTTCTTGCCGACACGGGGTTCGATGGACCTCGGCCACAGCCAGGGTGGTCTGCCGCCGGACCACGTGGTCGAGGAGCTCGACACGATCCTCACGGCCACCGCCGACGCCATCGACCGCCACCACGACGCCTCCCCCGACTCGATGCTGCGGATCGGGGTGGCACCCTGCTCACCGTTCTCGGTCACCGGCGACCTTCTCGAGCAGGCCGCGCTCCTCGCCCGGGACAAGGGCGTGCGGCTGCACACGCACCTCGCCGAGACCACCGACGAGGACGCCTTCTGCCGGGAGCGGTTCGGCTGCTCCCCCGTCGAGTACGTCGAGTCGCTGGGCTGGCTCGGCCCCGACGTCTGGCTCGCCCACGGCGTCCACTTCGACGACCCGGCCCTCGCCGCGCTCGCGCGCACCGGCACCGGCGTCGCACACTGCCCGTCGTCCAACGCCCGGCTGGGTGCGGGCATCTGCCGCACCCACGACCTGCGCCGGGCCGGCGTCCCGGTCGGGCTGGGCGTCGACGGCGCCGCGTCCAACGAGGCGGCCTCGCTGGTCGAGGAGCTGCGCCACTCCGTGCTGTTCGCCCGCGCCACCGGCGGCCCGACCGCGCTGACCGTGCGCGACGGGCTGGAGCTCGCGACCATCGGCGGCGCGCGGGTGCTCGGCTGGGACGACCAGATCGGCTCGCTCGAGGCCGGCAAGCTGGCCGACATCGCCCTGTGGCGGGTCGACACCGCGGCCCATGCGGGCATCGCGGACCCGGTCGCCGCCCTCGTGCTCGGCACGCCCCCACCGCTCGAGCTGCTGCTGGTGCAGGGCCGGCCCGTGGTGCGGCGCGACACGATGGTCGCCGTCGACGAGGAGCAGCTCGCGCACGACGTACGCCGCGAGTCCGAACGCCTCGCCCGGAAGGCGGTGGACCGATGACGAGCACCGACCTCGACCGGCCCGACCGGCAGGAGACCCGGACGCCGGGCGGCGTCGGCGAGTCCCCGCTGCGGCCCGACGGCGACCTGAAGGTCACCGGCGACTTCGCCTACGCCAGCGACCTGTGGATGGACAACATGCTGTGGGGGGTGACGCTGCGCAGCCCGCACCCCTCCGCGCGGATCCTCAGCGTCGACATCAGCGAGGCCCTGGCGACGCCGGGCGTGTTCGCCGTCCTCACCCATGACGACGTGCCCGGCGAGAAGCACTACGGCCTCGAGCACCAGGACCAGCCCGTGCTCGCGATCGACGTGGTGCGCTACCAGGGCGAGCCGATCGCACTGGTCGCCGCCGACCATCCCGAGACCGCGCGGCAGGCCATGAAGAAGATCGGCGTCGAGTACGACGTCCTCGAGCCGGTGGTCGACGCCGTGCAGGCGCTGCTGCCCGGCAGCCCCCGGCTGCACCCGCACGGCAACCTGGTCCGCCACGTCAAGATCCGCACCGGCGAGGCCGAGCCGTCCGCCGAGGTGGTCGTCTCCGGCGACTACGAGGTGGGCATGCAGGACCAGGCCTTCCTCGGCCCGGAGTCCGGGCTGGCCGTACCCGACGACGTCGGCGGCGTCGACCTCTACGTCGCGACCCAGTGGCTGCACGCCGACCAGCGGCAGATCTGCTCCGCCCTCGGTCGTGGCCCGGACGACGTACGCCTGCAGCTCTCCGGGGTGGGTGGCGCGTTCGGTGGCCGCGAGGACCTGTCCATGCACGTGCACGGCTGCCTGCTCGCCCTGCACACCGGCAAGCCGGTGAAGATGGTCTACAACCGCGAGGAGTCGTTCTTCGGCCACGTGCACCGGCATCCCGCGAAGATGCACTACGAGTACGGCGCCGACCACCTCGGCCGGCTGGTCTACGCGAAGGCCACTATCCACCTCGACGGCGGCGCCTACGCGTCGAGCACACCCGCGGTCGTCGGCAACGCGGGCACCATGGGGCTGGGTCCCTACGAGATCCCCAACATCGAGGTGGACTGCTACGGCGCCTACACCAACAACCCGCCCTGCGGCGCGATGCGCGGGTTCGGCTCGGTGCAGACGGCCTTCGCGGTCGAGGCGATCATGGACCGGCTGGCCGACGCGGTCGGCCTCGACCCGGTCGAGATCCGGGTCCGCAACGGCTTCCACGAGGGCTCGCAGGCACCGACCGGCCAGGTCATCGACAGCGCCGCACCCGTCGCCGAGCTGGTGCAGCGGTTGCAGGCGATGCCGCTGCCGGGCAGCGGCCCCGACACCCTCGACCTGCGGACGATGCCGGGCGGTGTCTCCAACACCACCCACGGCGAGGGCGTACGCCGCGGCGTGGGCTACGCGGTCGCCTACAAGAACGTCGGCTTCTCCGAGGGGTTCGACGACTACTCCACTGCGCGGGTCCTCCTCCAGGTGGTGGGCGGCCGGCCGGTGGCCACCGTGCACACCGCCGCCGCCGAGGTCGGCCAGGGGCTGATCACCATCGAGCAGCAGATCTGCCGCACCGAGCTCGGCGTCGAGGACGTGGTCGTCGCCCCCAAGGACACCCAGGTGGGCTCTGCCGGGTCGAGCTCGGCGTCCCGCCAGACCTACGTCACCGGCGGCGCGGTGAAGGCCGCGTGCGAGAGCGTCCGGCGGCTGGTGCTGATCCGGGCCGCCCACCGGCTCGATGTACCCGTCGACGACCTCCGGCTCGTGGCGGGCAGGGTGGTCGGCGGTGGCGTGGACATCTCCCTCGGCGCCTTGCTCGGCGACGACGTCGTCGAGGACACCGTCGAGTGGCGGCACCGGCCGACGTACCCCATCGACCCAGAGACGGGACAGGGCCTCGCCCACGTCCAGTACGCCTTCTCCGCCCACCGCGCGGTCGTCGACGTCGACGTCGAGCTCGGCCTGGTGAAGGTCGTCGAGCTCGCCTGCACCCAGGACGTCGGCAAGGCGATGAACCCACAGGCGGTCCTCGGTCAGATCCAGGGCGGCAGCACCCAGGGCATGGGGCTGGCGCTGATGGAGGAGATCCAGATCGTCGACGGCAAGATCACCAACCCGTCGTTCACCGACTACCTCATCCCCACGATCCTGGACACGCCGCCGATGCCGATCGAGGTTCTCGAGTACGCCGACCCGCACGCGCCGTACGGTCTCCGGGGCGTCGGCGAGGCGCCGACCATCTCGTCCGGGCCGGCCGTCGCGGCCGCGATCCGCGCGGCCACCGGCGTGGACCTGCGCCGTGTCCCGATCCGGCCGCACGACGTGACCGGCACCCGATGAGGCTCACGCCTGCCGACCTGGCGGCGGTCGAGCAGATCATGGCGCCCGCCGACGAGGCGCTGGCCCGCGACTACCCCGGCGACGCGGGCGCGCGCCAGCCGGTGCACACGGTCTACGTGCCGGCCGACCGCGTGACGCCCGGCCTGGTCGGCGGCTACGGGTCGGTCGCGCGGGCCGCGCTCGACCAGCACGCCCCCGACCCCGACGCGCTCGCGGAGATCGTTGGCGCCGACCCTTCTCAGGTGGCCGCGGTCTGGCCGCTGCTGCTCGCCAAGCTGGAGAACGACCCCGTCGAGGACCTGCGGATCGACCTCGAGGACGGCTACCGCGGTCACAGCGACGACGAGGAGGACGCGCACGCCGTCGCCGCCGTCCGGGCCGTGGCAGCCGATCCGCCACCCCACTGGGGGGTGCGCTTCAAGTGCTTCGAGGCACCCACCCGCAGTCGCGGCCTGCGCACCCTGGACCTGGTCCTCGGCGCCGCGCTCGAGTCGGCCCCGTTGCCGGCCGGCTTCCGCCTGACGCTGCCCAAGGTCACGTCGGTGGAGCAGGTGCGCGCCATGGTCGAGGTCTGCGCGCGGCTGGAGGCGGCGTACTCGCTGGAGAGCGGGCTGCTGCGCTTCGAGGTGCAGGTGGAGACGCCGCAGGTGGTGCTCGGACCGGACGGCACGGCCACCGTCGCCCGGCTCGTGCACGCGGCGCAGGGGCGCTGCAACGGACTGCACTTCGGCACCTACGACTACAGCGCGGCGCTCGGGATCGCCGCCGAGCACCAGGCGATGGACCACCCGGTGGCCGACCACGCCAAGAACGTGATGATGCTGGCCGCCGCGGGCACCGGCGTGCCCGTCTCGGACGGGTCCACGAACATCCTCCCGATCGGCTCCGCGGAGCAGGTCCGGGCCGGCTGGGCGCTGCACTTCCGGCTGGTACGCCGGTCGCTCGAGCGCGGCCTCTACCAGGGGTGGGACCTCCACCCAGCCCAGCTGCCGACGCGGTTCCTGGCGACGTTCCTGTTCTTCCGGGCCGGCCTCGACCGGGCCGGCTCCCGGCTCGGCGCCTACCTCGCCGGCAGCGACGGGACGATCGCGGACGAGCCGGCCACCGCCCAGGCCCTGGCCGGGTTCCTCCGCCGCGGCGTGCTCTGCGGCGCGGTGACCCCCGCGGAGATCACCGACGTGACCGGGGCGTCCGTCGCCAGGCTCGACGACCTCGCCCTGCGACGAGGCTGACGCCGTGACGGCCGACCTGGCGCTCACCGGCACCGTCCTGCTCGGCGACGGACTGCGCGCGGCGACGGTCGTCGTGACCGACGGCCGGATCGCCGACGTGCTGCCGGCCGGTGCCACCGTCGACGCGCGCGACCGGATCGTCCTGGCTGACGACGAGGTGCTGCTGCCCGGGCTGGTCGACAGCCACGTGCACGTCAACGAGCCCGGCCGGACCGAGTGGGAGGGCTTCGCCTCCGCCACCCGCGCCGCCGCGGCCGGAGGCGTGACCACGCTGATCGACATGCCCCTGAACAGCATCCCGCCGACCATCGACGTGGGCGCTCTCGAGGTCAAGCGCGAGGCGGCACGCGGCAAGGTCCATGTCGACGTGGGGTTCTGGGGCGGGGCGGTGCCGTCATCGCTGGGCGGGCTCGGGCTCCTGCACGAGGCGGGCGTCTTCGGGTTCAAGTGCTTCCTCGTCGACAGCGGGGTCCCCGAGTTCCCCCCGCTGACCTGGGCCGAAGTCGACCGTGCCCTGGCCGAGGTGGCCGCCGTCGAGGGGCTGCTGGTGGTGCACGCCGAGGACGCAGCGGTGCTCGCCGGCGCGCCCGCCTGCCAGGGGCCGTCGTACGCCGGGTTCGTCGGCTCGCGTCCGCACGAGGCCGAGGACGTCGCGATCTCCGGGCTGCTCGACCTGGCTGCCCGGCACGGCGCCCGGGTGCACGTGCTGCATCTCTCCAGCGCCGCCGCCCTCGGCCGGATCGCCGCGGCGCGCGCGGCCGGGGTCGCCGTCACCGTCGAGACCTGCCCGCACTACCTGACCCTCGCGGCGGAGCAGATCGCCGACGGCCGCACCGAGTTCAAGTGCTGCCCGCCCATCCGCGACGCGGCCAACCGCGACGCGCTCTGGCAGGCGCTCACCGACGGCCTGGTCGACTGCGTGGTGTCCGACCACTCCCCCTCGACCGTCGACCTCAAGTGCCTCGACACCGGCGACTTCGGCGACGCGTGGGGCGGCGTCGCGTCCCTCCAGCTGGGGCTGTCTCTCACCTGGACCGCGGCGCGCTCCCGGGGGGTCGGTCTCGACACCGTGGTGGGCTGGATGGCGGCCGCACCGGCCGACCTGGTCGGCCTGCCGGCCAAGGGCGCGATCGAGACCGGCCGCGACGCCGACCTCGTCGTGCTCGCTCCCGACGAGACGTTCACCGTCGATCCCGCGCGGCTGCACCACCGCAACCCCGTGACGCCGTACGCCGGCCTGGAGCTCTACGGGGTGGTGCGCCGGGTCTGGCTGCGCGGGCAGCCGGTCGTCATCGGTGGCAGGGTGGCCGACGTACCGACCGGACGACTGCTGAGGAGAGGAAGCCGATGACCGACTTCACCGAGCTGCCCGACCTTGCCTCGCGAGCCCTCGCGGGCAGCGTGGTCGCGGCCAACGACGAGTTCTTCGCGGCCCGGGAGAACCTGATCCAGCCCTGGCCCCCCGCGGCGGTGACGACGTTCGGCCACAAGGGCAAGGAGTACGACGGCTGGGAGACCCGGCGACGCCGAGATCCCGGGGTGGACTGGGCGATCGTGCGCTTGGGCGTGCCCGGCGTGATCCACGGCGTCATCGTCGACACGGCGCACTTCCTGGGCAACTACCCGCCGTACGTCTCGGTCGAGGCCGCGTCCGTCGACGGCTACCCGTCCGCCGCGGAGCTGGCCGACCTGCACTGGGAGCCGATCGTGGCGCGGTCCCCGGCCGCCGGCGGTGCCCTGAACTCCTACCAGGTGTCCGACCCGCGCGACTGGACGCACGTGCGGCTCACCCTCCACCCGGACGGCGGCGTGGCCCGGTTCCGCGTGCACGGCACCCCGGCCCCCGACGCGCGCTTCCTCACCGGCACCATCGACCTGGCCGCGCTCGAGAACGGTGGCGGGCTGCTCTCCTGCTCCGACGCGTTCTACGGGTCCGCCGAGAAGCTGATCCTGCCCGGCCGCGCCCAGCACATGGGCGAGGGCTGGGAGAACGCCCGTCGGCGCGACGACGGCAACGACTGGGCGGTCTTCCGGCTGGCGGGCGCGGGCGTGGTCCGCCACGTCGAGCTGGACACGTCGTACTTCCTCGGCAACGCGCCCGGCTGGGTACGGCTCTCGGGGGGCACCGACCCCGAGGCCGACCAGTGGTTCGACCTGGTGCCGAAGCAGCCCTCCCAGCCCGACACCCGGCACCGCTTCCTCGTCGACGAGGACCGGCCGGTCACGCACGTACGGCTCGACGTCTACCCCGACGGCGGGATGGCCCGGCTCCGGGTGTGGGGCGAGCTCACGGGCTGAAGAGCTCCTCCGGGTCGGTGACCGGTCGCTCGCAGACCATGGCGCGACAGACGTACGCCGCGGGCACGCCGTCCACCTCACCTCGACCCTCGAGGAGCGGGATGCCCGCGACGCCGGGCTCGGCGACGACGACCACCGCGCCGGCCCGGCGCAGCGCGCGAGCAGCCAGCGCGTCCCTGGCCGCACCCGGCCTCCCGACGACGGCGATCTCGAGCGGGCCGTCGAGCATGCTCTGCGCGGCCGCGAGCGACCAGCCGGCGAATCGCGGCGCCCGCTCCATCAGCGTGGCCACGCTCGCCAGGGCCTCCTCGGCGGCCTGACGGTGGCGTCCTGAGCCGGTGAGGGCGGCGTAGGTCGACAGCGCCTGGACCGTGCACGAGAGCCCGGACGGGGTGGCGTTGTCGGACGGGTCGCGGGGCCGTGCCACCAGGACCTCCGCGTCCGCGGCCGTGTCGTGGAAGCCGCCGTCGTCGGCCCGGAAGTCGCCCAGCGCCACCTCCAGCAGGTCGCCGGCCACGTCCAGCCACTCCGGCTCGGCGGTGGCCGCGGCCAGGTCGAGGAGGCCGAGCGCCAGCGCGCCGTGGTCCTCGAGCACCGCGGCGTGCCGGCCGACCACACCGTCCCGCGACACCCTGCGCAGGCCGGTGTCGGTGAGGTGCACGTCGACGAGCAGCCGCGCCGCGGTGCGGGCCGCGTCGACGTACTCGTCGACATCCAGCAGCCGGCCCGCCGCGCACAGACTGCTGATGGCCAGCCCGTTCCAGGCGGCGACGACCTTGTCGTCGCGGGCCGGGCGGATGCGCGTGGCCCGCGCGTCGAACAGCCGGTCGCGCACCCGGACGAAGCGCTGGGCGTCATCGGGGTCGCGGAGCAGCTGCAGCGTCGAGGCGCCGTGCTCGAAGGTCCCGGTCGCGGTCACCTCGAACGTCTCGCCCGCCCACGCCGCGTCGTCGGGACCGAGCACCTCGAGCAGCTGTGCGGGGGTCCAGGCGTAGAACTTGCCCTCGACACCCTCGCTGTCGGCGTCCAGCGCGGAGGCGAAGCCGCCCTGGTCGGTGCGCAGCTCACGCAGCAGGAAGTCGGCGGTCTCGCGGGCGACCCGCTCCCCCAGCGGCCCACCCCACCTGGCGTAGACGCCGAGCAGCAACGCGTTGTCGTAGAGCATCTTCTCGAAGTGCGGGACGACCCAGTCGCGGTCGACGGCGTAGCGCGCGAAGCCGCCGCCGAGCTGGTCGTACATGCCGCCGCGCGCCATCACCTCGCAGGTCGCGTCGAGCATCGGCGAGCCGCCTCGACGCAGCAGGAACTCCAGCACCATGCTCGGCGGGAACTTCGGCGCGCCGCCGAACCCGCCCGACTCGTGGTCGAAGTCCCCCGACAGGACGGTGTGCGCCCGCTCGAGCACGTCGGCGTCCACCGGGCCAGGCGTCATCGCAGACTCGCGACGCAGGTGCGCACGGATCTGGTCGGCCGCACGGCGTACGTCGTCGCCGCGGTCGTTCCACGCGTCGGTGAGCGCCTCCAGCACCTGGCGGAACGACGGCTGGCCGTGCCGCGGCTGGTCGGGGAAGTAGGTGCCGGCGAAGAACGGCGTCGCGTCGTGGTCGAGCACGCACGTCATCGGCCAGCCGCCCTGCCCGGTCAGGGCGGTCGTCGCGGTCATGTAGACCGCGTCGACGTCGGGCCGCTCCTCGCGGTCGACCTTGATGCTGACGAAGTGCTCGTTGAGGTAGGCCGCGGTGGCGTCGTCCTCGAACGACTCGTGCGCCATCACGTG